>CAWHJF010000015.1:0-117679 GCA_963829575.1 uncultured Sporolactobacillaceae bacterium
TCCCGAAGTTTCATATGTTCGTAAGCTTTGCCGTGACTACGGCCTAAATTCTCAGCAGTCCGTAGCCGCACTTGCGGCAACCGCACCGTTAAGTTTGGCAATCACCGAGGGGGCGGCTGGTTCCGGCAAGACGACCACACTGGGACCTATTGTCCAAGCCTACCGGGAAGCTGTGCGGCGCGTCAATCAAGGTGAGAATCCAGCGACGATCAGGATGAGAATGCGCCGCTGCTGGGGTGACGAAGGGAGGGCGTAGCCCGACCGGAGTTACCCCAGCAGCGGCGGCGCGCTCCCGAAGGGCCACGTCTGGCGGTAACGGCGGCTGGGTAAAGGATCGGCTTTCTCTTCAGGAGGACCGATTCGTTGCCCGGCCGACATGTCACCGATCATCAGATGAGGCTTTTCATGAACTTCCGTCACAATAATTCGCCGGCCATCGCCGGCGCGAAGGCCGGTTTCAGCACAGCAACCGCCTACCGGCTTGAAAAAGACCCCCGACTTCCAACGCAAAAGAAGACCCGGCGTGAACGGCGCCGGGCCGATCCGCTCGCTGGCGTCTGGGAGAACGAAGTCCTCCCTTTGCTGAAGGACGCGCCAGGGCTGAGGCCGGTCGCCGTTTTCGAGGAACTATGCCGCCGGCATCCGGAACTGAGTTCAGGAACGCGGCGGACGCTGGAGCGGCGCATCCGGGCCTGGCGGGCGGTGAACGGTCCTGACCGGGAGGTGATCTTCCGCCAGGAGCATCCGCCGGGCCGCATGGGATTGTCGGACTTCACCGAAGTTGCCGATCTCGGCATTACCATCGCCGGCGAGTTGCTCGATTCCAGGCTTTACCACTTCCGTCTGCCCTTTTCCGGGTTTGAACACGCCCATGTCGTGCTCGGCGGCGAAAGTTTTGTCGCGCTGGCGGAAGGATTGCAGAATGCTCTTTGGGCGTTGGGCGGCGCTCCCGAGCAACATCGCAGCGACAGCCTGTCGGCCGCCTTCCGCAATCTGGACGCCAGCGCCAAGGAGGATTTGACGACACGCTACGGATTCGTTCTCGTGGCGATGGGTCTTTTATATTAACTTACCGTTTGCCGTTCTTGCTATTATTGGGGTTATCTTTACATTACCAAAAGTTCGTGCGGAACATCGCGTCAAAGTCGATTGGCTCGGGGCTGTCTTGTTAGTGGTTGGACTTGTTCCGATTTTACTTGCCTTTACTTGGGCAGGTTCAAAATATGATTGGCTTTCGTCTATTGAATTAACGTTATTTATTGTAGGTCTTTTATTCCTAGCGATCTTTATTATTTGGGAACGAAAAGCGGCCGATCCAATTCTTACACCCACACTTTTTAAAAATCGCATTTTTACAACATCATTGATTTTAGGCATTTTAGTCGGTATGACAATGTTTGGTAGTTTGATGTTCCTACCGATCTTTGTGCAAGGCGTTCTCGGTCTGAACGCAACGAACAGCGGGTGGGTCATGACGCCCATGATGGCTGGATTTATGATTGGGGCTATTGTAACGGGTCAAGTAATGTCTAAAACCGGTCGTTATAAATATTTAGCTTGGATCAGCGGTGCGTTAGTCATTGTAGGCTCTTTACTTTTAAATCAAATGAATATCCATACACAATGGACGACCGTTTCACTTAATATGATTGTGCTTGGTTTAGGAATTGGGTCCTTGATGCCGCTCATGAATATGGCCGTCCAAAATGCGTTCCCTTATAAAATGATGGGTACGGTCAACTCGACCCAACAATTTGTCCAATCACTCGCTGGTGTTATTGCCTCTCCTATTTTCGGTTCGATCTTGAACAAAGCCTTTGCACATAAATTAAATGAAACATTGCCTAAATCTTTGGGACAATTTAAATCCGTGATCAGCCAACAAAACCCGCAACAGTTATTAACCGCACAAGCACAAAAATCCATGGCATCGAAGTTTGCACAATTTGGTCCACAAGGTCATAAAATGTATCTTCAGCTTATGGATGCGGTGAAAGCGTCTCTAACTTATGGGATCCAACATTTATTTATGGTAGGTCTTGTGTTTTCAATCTTACTTTTTATTGGAACCTTCTTCTTACCTGAAACAAAATTAAAGGGTCAAGAGTATTTTGACAACACGGGTGAAGAAGCAAAAGAATAACTAGTAAAACGACGCATTTCTAACCTGAAAGACTGAGAGTTTCAGAGTACCCGGCTCGCCCTCTATCTCAGTCCCAAACTTCCATATTTAAATGCATATAAAAAAGCACCGCGGTTGCGGTGCTTTTTGGCATTAGAGAAGACTGAGTTTCAAATGAACTGAGCAAAACTTTAAATGAAAGCCTTGTAGCACTCTTGCAGTCGTGCAAGTAATAAGCCTCAAAAAATTTATTTAAAATATTTATCTAATTCAGGCATTGATTTTGGATTTAAACGGATATCATCCTTAATGTCATCTAAGAAGGTACACCCTTCCGAATTCATTTCAAATAATCGGTCTGGGCTTTGTTTATAATGGACTATGATATCACGATAAACTGTGGTTTCTTTTGAAGCAGCACCGCAATGAAAGACCGCGTCTCTTGGTATAATATGTGTTCCTGCAGCATTAAGCTCGGATCGTATCTGTTTTTCCTCTTCACCTGTTAAACTAACTGCTTTCACATTTTTATAGGTTCCATCATATTTGGTGATTGTAAGGTTTGACGGTGATTTGGGTAACGGCGTAAAAGTTGGCTTTGATTGACATCCAGTTAAAGTAATTAGTGCTAAAGATACAAACAGAATCAACCACCTAATTTCCCCCATAATCTCAATCCCTCCTAGACAAAACCCACCTGAAGATGATTTAATCCTTCTTAATCATTAATAAACGTTTAGTGAACATAACTTTTATTCTCAATCTTTGTTGCTATGATAGATAGAAGCGTTTTTCTGGAGGGTACTCAAGAGCGTCCATAACACAAGAATGAATAACTCAGCTAAAGTTCTTAATGGGATTCAACATTTATTGACACCAAATACTTTAATTTGTGCCATTCTCAACTCATCCTTCCTAAACGATTCTAAGCTCAGCTGCCTCAATAAATAGTATTCAATATGATTTTTGAAATTCCTTCTTCTACTTCGCGATTTCCCTCTTGTTCATCCATGCATTCCAAAAATTTCATTTTCTTCTATCGTTTTCAATCCTCTCAATTAAAGTCGCCACAACCTTTATTAAGTTTTGTGGGGTGTGTATGTTTCTATTCTTTCATACTAATTTGTTGATCCTAATCTGACTTCAATTGCGCGTCCTTTTGCTAGTAAACGATTCATTCCACTGGATTGTCTGATCGTTCCCTTTGTTTTCTTCTTTTAAAATAAATCTACTCCTATCGGTCACCATAGGAGTCCAGGCAAATTCAAGTGGGAGTTCTATGATTTTTTTATCGGTTTGAAGGTTTAGACTAGCAAATAAATAGGGTATCAATAAATAAAGTGAAAGGGGGATTTTAAATGATTCGAACCCTTTTAATGGTAATAGGGGCAATCGTCGTGATCGGTTATATCATCCGTCTTCTTTTCTGAAAATTGAATACCAGTGAGCCTTTCAGAGATCGTATAAAATCCCAAAAAAAGGACGTGACTCGAATGTATCAATTATTATTTACATTAAAACGAACAAAAGGGATTCAAGTCCATGTATTTGACAAACAGGAAGATTTTATTCATTTATTACATTTGAATCCAGAATCGATCCAACCTAGAGAGAAAATCCCCTCCAACTTAAGACGTTTTTTAACGGACAAAAAGACGGAAATACAAAGCGGAAAATACATGCTCGTTTCAGACAAAGTGAAAACTAGATTGGGTTAGAAACTCCTGTTCCGAATGTTCGATACCTAACTGTAACAGTCCAGTATTATTCTTAATGAGTATTTAACACCACTATAGGT
The DNA here is from genome assembly GCA_963829575.1 of uncultured Sporolactobacillaceae bacterium. Classification (GTDB taxonomy): domain Bacteria; phylum Bacillota; class Bacilli; order Bacillales; family Sporolactobacillaceae; genus KACC-23026. Next base: position 3,921 of record CAWHJF010000015.1, read on the forward strand.
TTAGCCAGATTAAAAATGGTGAAGATATTATTAAAGCTACTAAAACCATTTTTAACAGGAGGAAAAGTAATGAAGGAAGTCTTATCTACTAAAGTTAGTCTGGAAGATTCTTTATCTTTAAATGACATACTTTCATTGCATCAGTTCTCTAAACACTACAATGGGTTTGTGTATATTCTTGTGAATCAAAAATTTATTAATCCTAATAATTTGCCAAAACTTGTTACATATTTACTAACCAAAAAGTGTGAACTTACCATAATCGTAGAAGGCCACAATGTACAAGAAACGTTATCGAAAATACAACAGTGGTTAAACAAAGTTCAAGCTCGTGTCAAAATAAAAACCTCTTTAGAACCATCCATTTGACTAATGGAATTCATCACTATTTTAATATATACACCCATATTACTATGTTTAAGACCATCATTTTTATAGTTTTTTGAAGATTCTCATTCATATTTGTCAGATAGCAATTCCTACAAAATCAGGCTATAAAATGTCTCACTCTATAGGAAAAACCTTTTAAACCAAATGAAAAATTGCAGGTCAAAATGATTACATTTTGACCTGCAATTTAGGTTACACCTTTAAGGTTTGAACATGATAACGGGAACTGTTCATTTAAGATCCCCTGCTTTTTGGTTACCAAGTGTTTCTAGTTAACCCTACTATTAGTTTAATCGACCATGTGTGGTTGGACGGGCTTATTTTTTCTAGCTATATGAATGGCAAAACCCTTACCGAATCTGTCCGTCTCCTTGCATGAGGTATTTGACGGTGGTTAAGGCTGGAAGCCCCATTGGTCCACGGGCATGAAGTTTTTGAGTGGAAATGCCGATTTCAGCACCAAACCCGAGTGCACTGCCATCGGTGAACCGAGTGGAGGCATTATGGTAGAGCGCAGCGGCATCCACCAAACGCATAAAACGTTTCGCTGTTTCCGCATTTTCAGTGACGATTGCCTCTGAGTGCTTCGTCCCATATTCGTCGATATGCTCAACCGCTTCTTCAAGCGAGCCGACGGTTTTAACTGCAATTTCTTTACTCAAATATTCATTTGCCCAATCGTCTTCTCCCGCTGGAGTTGCAAACGGAATTTTTTCCCTCGCGAACGCATCACCATGAACAGCAATTTCATGTTCTTTGAACGTTGAAACCAATGCCTCATGATTTTGTTCAAACCAATCTTGATGGACAATCACCGTTTCGGCTGCGTTACATACGGCTGGCCGATCGGTCTTTGCGTTGACCATGATCGATAAGGCTTTTTCACAATCCGCTTCTGCATCGATATAAATGTGACAATTTCCTACACCTGTTTCTAGGACAGGAACGGTCGCATGATTCACAACAGCTCGGATTAATGAGGCACCACCGCGTGGAATTAACACGTCGATGTGCTCCTTCATCGTGAAGAGTTCTTGAGTCGCGGTACGATCCGTTGAATCAATAAATTGCACCGCATCTTTTGGAATTTTGGTTTCTTCAAGGGCAGCATGAATCACATCGACAATCGCTTGATTCGAATGAAGCGCCGAAGAGCCTCCTTTTAATACAATCGCATTTCCGGATTTCAAGGCTAATCCAGTGGCATCCACCGTCACGTTTGGTCGTGCTTCATAGATCATACCAATGACGCCCAATGGGACGGTCACCTTTGAAACGTTCAATCCGTTTTCCAAGGTCCAATCTGTGATCACTCGATCAGTTGGATCGTCGAGTTCCGCCACCTCGCGCAACCCTTTTGCAAACTCATAGACACGCGCTTTGGTTAACGTTAATCGGTCCATAAAAGCAGCTTCGAACTGTTGTTCCCTGCCATTCTTTAGGTCCACTTCATTGGCAACTAAAATCGGCTCATAGGATTTTTCTAGCGCACTCGCCAATTGGAGAAGCGCTTGGTTTTTTTCATCCGTACTTAGTAAACTTAAAGTCTTGGCTGCTTTTTTCGCAGCACGTGCTTTTTCTTCTACCGTTTGGTTTTCTTTAATTGTTGTCATCCCATCCTCCTTAAAATTAAACACTTGCTGGAATTGAAATGTCTGTATGGCAAACGAAATGATCCATTTCAATCATGGATTGTTCGAAGTCTTTTAGATTCTTAGCTTCAGAGAGTTTATAAGCAAAAATGGCTTCTGAGGCATAATTCGCAACACCAAGCCCTAACTCAGTTCCTTCTTCATCCAAAATTTTCACAACCGCTCCATGTTCAAAACGGCCGATCACATCTTTGACACTCTCCAACATTAAATCTTTTTTGTGTGTGATACAACGCGCTTTCCCATTTGCATCAATCACAATTTCACCTTCTGGACCTGAATTAAATGCAATCCACTGTTTCTTTTGATTTAAATTAACCGTATCTGAAGCCGATTCAAAATAAGTGCCTTCCGCTTTATGGGACACAGCATTAATTAATAGATCCGGGGTCCCAGCTTTGCCTATAAAAGCTAAAATACCAGAGGCCATAGCGATTCTGACGGCATCTATTTTTGAGCGCATACCACCCGTCCCGACTTCACTACCGGAATCTCCTGCAGCAGCTTCGATCTCCGGGGTAATCTCATAGACCTGTTTTAGAAGTTGAGCGTCTTTATTAGTATTAGGGTTAGCGTCATATAACCCTTCGATATCGGATAGAATAATCAACTGATCGGCTTGAACCAATCCTGCTACTTTGGCAGACAACGTATCATTGTCACCAAATTTAAGGCGATCCGTCGTCACCGTATCGTTTTCATTTACAATGGGGACAATTCCTCGTTCTAACAGCACATTAAGTGTGTTGCGTACATTATGGTAACGCGTTTCGTTCGAGAAATCGCTGCGCGTAATGAGAATTTGTGAGGCCACATAACCGTGGGAAAGAAATAAATCTGAATAGGATTCGATCAAGAGACCTTGACCGACCGAGGCAGCCGCTTGTTTCTCTGGAAGACTTTCCGGACGTTTCAAACAGCCTAACTTTCGATAACCTGCTGCGACGGCGCCAGATGAAACAAGTAAAATCTCGTGTCCTTCATCCTTAAGCTGAACCACTTCATCAACGAAACGTTCAAGTTTTCTCCGACTAATTTCTCCATGAGCACTTGTTAAAGAGCTGCTGCCTATCTTGATGACAATCCTCTTTTTCTCTTTATCTATCGTCATACTGGTCGATCCACTCCACTCTAAAAAAATATTGTCTATCTTTGTCTTCTCACCTATTGACCAGTTGTTACGAGATTCTCTTTCAAAGTCTCACTGATCTCTTTCGATCGTTTGGCCGCACTTTTGACCGCTTCTTGAATCGCTTCTCCTGCTCCAAACTGCATGAGGGCTTCTAGACCAGCGGCGGTTGTACCGTTTGGTGAGGTCACCTTTTTTCTCAATTGCTCGGGTGTATCCGCTTGGCTCATGATCATTTTGGCAGCACCGAGTAGCGTCTGAGCCGTAATGCGGCGAGCGAGTTTTGGATCGAGACCCTGTTCCGCTCCCAGTTTCTCAATTTGTTCAACGAGATAATAAAAATAAGCAGGGCCGCTCCCAGCAATTCCTGTAAACACATCCATTTGGTATTCTTCGATGGCAAAAACCTCTCCCATCATTTCGAGCAAGGTTCGCGTTGTGTCAAAGGTAACTTGTGACGTAAACTGACCTTTTGAAATTGCCGTGGCCGATTCCCCTAACATACTTGAGGTATTCGGCATCACTCGAATCACCTGAGGTGTGCCGCCAAGACTCGTTTCGATATGATTCGTTGAGATTCCTGCTAATACAGATAAAATCGCCTGACCTTCTTGTACCCGATCTCGAATGAGGTCTAAACCTTTTTCTACGTCTTTTGGTTTCATTGCCAAAATATAGAGATCTATGTTTTCATGATCAAGCGCATCATTCGGAATCGCTCTAACCCCATACTTTTCATTTATTTCAGCTAATCGATTTTGATTACTTTTATTCGTCACGATAATTTGTTGAGCTGGAATTAAACCCGATTGGACCAAACCTGAAATCATCGCTTCAGCCATAGAGCCAGCTCCGACAAACGCAACGGTTTTTTCAAACATCCCATCCACTCCTATTTTTCTATTTTTTCAACACTCTATTTTTTAATATTTTATAGTGAAACATGGTTAATCGTAACATGATCACGGGTATTATCAAGCCCTTTTTGACAGTTCATATGGAATTAGTGGATAGACCTTGTGAAAGCGGAACCATTCGAATCTAAACGAGTTTAATTCTATAAAATCGCAGAATAAGCGCGAGAATCCGACCAGATCGAGATTCAAAATGGACAAAAATGGAATGCCTTCTAAGGCTAAATTTATAGCTTGTGAAATTTCTGATTTTTCAATCAAAAAAGAAGGTTGGAAATGTGATTCTATTCGACATTTTCCAACCTTTCGGGTTGAGACTTATTTTAAAGTTTTATTAGACAACTTATTCGATCGTTTGATTGGTTTGGGCGTTTTGCCAGACTAAGGCCTGTTGTTCGATCGTTTGGACCCATTCTGATTTACCGTCAATGTATGAATCCATATCAAAAGGGAATTGCTCCGCCAACCGTTCTTTTAATTGACCGTATTGGGCGGCAATTTTCGGATGTGCTCTTAAGTAATTTCTAAATGCCAAATGGCGATCAATCTCCGGATTGCCTTCCTGAAAAATATGGACATGATGCGTCCGATTGTCGCCACCTTTTTGAAAGTACCGGCGTCCGGTCAGCCCATTTTCTCCTTTGCATTCATAGCCAAGATGGGCCATTTGCGGATTATAAGTATCCACTTGCTGGATGTCTGTCACGACGGGCAGGAGGTCGATGACCGGCTTGGCCGTAAGCCCTGGCACTGACGTACTGCCGATATGGTGAATCGCCACTAACAGCGGGCCGTAAATGGCGCGTATTTGATTGGCTTCTTTTTCGAAGCAGGATGTCCACTCTGGATTGTAGGTGGTGACTTCAACTTTTCGCATGTTTGTGCCTCCATTTGGGTGATTGAGAGATGGGGTGATTGCGTAACAGGAATTGATGTGGATGAGGGGTGTTTCGGGCACGATGTGCGACGTTCAGTTCCCGTGGCTGCTCCGATTTTCCATTTCGAACACGATGCCCCCCCACCCTCCACACCTCTATTCACCGCTCCTACCCCATTGTTCTTTTCGGTCGATAGCCAACTAAGGTCCAAAACAACGTGACAAGCAGTAATCCGGTAACGACCACTCCGCCTTCAGGACCGAAACCACCACCTGTTACGAGATTAGGTGTAACGTGGTCAAATGTATACAAACTTGGGGTTACATTTCCGCTGTTTGGAAAACCAAACACATTACCTTCAAAATAATCCCAAGTTGCGTGATAGGCAATCGGCAACCATAAGCTCCCGGAGCGCAAATACATGAATGCCGCAACGACCGCGAATAAAACTAAATTCACAAAAGCAAGAAGTGAAACATGGGGATTCATAAGATGTAAACAAGCAAAAATGAGCGACGAAACGCCAATCGACACCCACTTTTTTCCGATCTGACGCTCCAATAAGGACAGTGTATACCCACGCGTCATCATTTCTTCTCCAAAGCCGACAAGAATCATAAGAATCAATAGCCAAACAAGCGCAAATGAGAAATGGGGGTCTGATAAGGGTCGCTCCAACACACCATATCCTAGGCCACGAAACACAAGAAAAATAACAATCATCGAGCTTGCGCCTAATAAAATGCCATAAATAAGTTCTTTACCAAACTTAAACGGCCACGGAAGCCCAAATCGTCGCATCTTGTCTTTTTCAAACACATACACCATGAGGAGAACAGCTCCAATTTCCGCGAGCTCTTGACCGAACATCATCGTCATGCTGTCTAATTTTAATTTGACATGAGCAAAATTCATAAATAGTCCGATCCAAATGCCGATTCCAATGGTTAGACCAAAAAAGAGAACATACATAAAAGAAATTTTCCAACCTGTTCGATATCTCCCCATTTGGTCCTTAAATACTGTTTTCAATACTTACAGCTCCCTCCTAATTTCCCCTCTTCATCTCCATTCCATTTTATCTCACACCCATGGGAATTCAACTTGAATAAAGTAAGCCATTTTTCACACCAAAAAACACCCACCATAACAGGTGGATGTTTGCTGTTTTGTTTAATTAGATTTAAATTACCAAGCGTACGCGTTTGGCGCAGGACCAAAGCCTGGGAAAATTTCATCTAATCGGTCCAAGGCAGATGGATCCAATTTAATTTCCACGGCGTGCAGGGCTTGTTCAAATTGTTCAAGTGTACGCGGTCCGATAATCGGTGCATCAACGGATGGATGATGAAGCACCCAAGCAAGCGCCACATCGGCTTCTCGCTCCCCGAGTTCTTTACAAAACTTAGAATAGGCTTCAAGCTGTGGCCGCAGTTTTTCGATCCGCTCTTGTTGATTGGCAGTACGGGAACCTTTGGCAGGATTCAAGGCATTTCCACCAAGCAAGCCACCATCTAATGGACTCCAAACAATGACGCCAATCCCTTGGTCTTTTGCAGCTGGCAACACTTCTAGCTCCGGGTAGCGACAAAGCAAGCTATATTTATGCTGTTCAGAGACAAGTCCTAAGAAATGACGCTCTTTCGCCGCCGCTTGTGCTTTGACTAGATCCCAGCCCGCAAAGTTACTGGATCCTATGTAATCTATTTTGCCTTGTTGAACGAGGCCTTGGAACGTATCCCATAACTCCTCCCAAGACACATTTCGATCGATGTGATGCATTTGATAGAGTTCGATATGATCTGTTTGTAGGCGTTTAAGTGAACCTTCTAAATGCCGGCGAATTTTATACGTGGACAAACTCCGTTCATCATTCGGTCCATCCGTTTCATCATCCATTGGGTTGTAGACTTTTGTCGCAAGGACCACTTTTTCACGACGATTGCCGCCTTGAGCGAACCAACGACCAAGAATTTCCTCTGTCCAGCCTTTGTTTTCCCAACCGTACACGTTTGCTGTATCAAAAAAATTAACGCCTGCATCAAGCGCTGCATCCATAATTCGAAACGCTTCTTTCTCCTCGGTCACTGGTCCAAAATTCATGGTCCCTAAGCACAACTGACTGACTTTCATTCCAGAACGGCCTAATTGCGTATACTTCATGCTCAAAACCTCCAATGGATTTTTCGAATCTTTCTAATCTATTATATCGAGAAAGTAAGCGCTTGAAAAATAGAATGCTCAGAGTTTACAAAAAATTTAATGACTTGTTAGGATCGATCTAGGGACACCGAACGCGTAACCGCTGGTTCAACAAGTTAAAGATAAGGATGTCCGCTCACAACACGTAACGGACATCCACAAACGATCAATTCAGCACAACAGGTTGCTCGAGATAGGAAGCTTTCACGCCAAACTTAGGGATAAGTGGCAATGCTCCCAGATCTTCGCCTAATAACAGTTTAATCGCTAAGTAAGGAAAATTGATGCCAGACAAGAGACTAATATGTAAGCCGCCGCTCATTCGTGGGTTGATTTCCAAAAGCTTCGGGACATCTCCCTGATATTTCACTTGAATATTATAGATAAAGGGGATCTTATATGTATTGGCGATGTGTTCCGCCAAATCCATAAGCTCATGATTCTCTTCTAACTCGCGAATCCGTCCTGATCCTTTTTTTCGTGGGACCGCCACTTTTAATTGACCGGAGCGATCGGCCAAACAATCGATACTATACTCTGGGCCTTTCAAATATTCAAGCACCATCAAATCGGGAAAATGGGATTCCTGGCAAAACAAAGCATAAGCAGAATGAAAAGAGAGCGTCTGGCTTGAGGACGATTCTAATAGAAACGAAAGCGTGTCCGCCTCATCACTCAAGCGGCGAAAACCGGTTGCGCCCTCGCCGACGACTGGTTTGATACAGACGTCATGCCCTGCATTTTTCAAGTCAAAATAGGCTTGTCTAAACGCTTCTGAATCTCGCACCACTCGGTACGCCGGCAATTCGACAACCTGATTCCCGAGTTCAGCTTGGCATTCAACCGATTGGTACATGGCTTGTTTATGATCCAGAAGCCCCATTAAGTCCCCATCTGGACAGACCAACATTCGAACACCCATTTTTTCAAAAGCGAGCACATGCTGAGACAAATAGGCGTTTTCCTTCCGAGGAATAAAAATGTCAATCTTATGGCGCCGACAAAAATCTAAGCAGTAGTCTAGATAGTCTGGTCCGGTGAGGTCGGGTTCCACTTCACTCACCTCACAGAATTGAAAATAAACCGTTTCTGGATTCGGATGTGTTCCGTAAATACAAACCTCGCGTCCATCCGGATTGTTTCGAATCGCGTCCATATAATGCGCGACCGTGGAAAACCATCTATTGAACCAAATCCTTAATGTCATGTCTTGTCCTCATTCCCATAATGAAGTCTCTATTAAGGCTTCAACTTGTTTCATCATCGTTTCAAAGAGCTCTTCAGCAAAAGTCGCTCCCTCATTCGAAAGCCAATTTAAAGTGTTATGAGTTGATTGTGTCTGATACAAATCGCCATGCCTAGGACAAAACGCCTGATCCGCTTGTTGAAGCATAGCATAATCCAACTTAGAATCACCAGCTGCGGCATGCCAATCGAACGAAACCCTCTTCTTTATTTCAGCGATTGCCGCGTCTTTAGTCAAACAAATAGGCATGAGGTATAATTTTTTCCCTTGGAGCAAAAACCGCCAACCCAGCGTTTCGATTTCCTTCTGAAAATCCGTAAACTCAGCTTGCGGAATGGCTTCTGGATCAACTTGATACATATAAAACAAGCCATCTACAGAAAATTCGCGAAACACCCACTCGTCATGACGCAGTTTTGAAAAAGCCGTCCACACTATTTCATTGGGGACTGACGTGTCTTCTATACGCTGACTTATAAGGGACCCCCACGTCCGATCAATTTCTCCATTCACAAGCAAAACACCACCATTTGCCGCAATTGCATAGGCCGGTTGGACGTCCTGTTGGAACAAACGAATCCGCTGATACTGCTGAAGAGAGCGTGTGGTGACGGGAACAAATAAGTGGTCTCGATGGAAGGCTTTTAAAAGGCGAATAGCCCGTTCCGTCATAAAGCTCACATCCTGTCCGTTTTTCCTTTCAACCGACACCATGCTAGACTGGATCGGAAAACGCGCCATCATACGCTCTGAGTAAATCAACGTTCGGTCTAAATCCGAGGTTAGCAGAATCACACCACACCCCTCCCATCTCTATAAATATAAATCTTTCTTTAACTCAATTCCGCGTCCATCCTCCGAAAGGCTCGTATTCGCGATTCAATCAATCTAATTCCTGGATAAGGCCACAACACGAATACGACATATCTTGAAATGCTTCTACTGGTACATGCCGTTCTTTAGCCAACATGAGGATGTGAGACAAATCATTGGTGTGATCCGGATTGATTAAAATTTTCCAAGGTATACGACGTAAGAGGACGCGCGTCGTTTCACCGACACCAGGTTTAATGAAATGGAGGTTCTGGATCGCATATCGATCTTGAATGGTTTGAACCGACTGAACGCCTCTCCAAGTTGGAGTTCGGTCCTCTTTTTCTATGGCTCTAAAACCTGCCAAAACCTCCTTTTCAACAGTTGAAAACGCATCCGTAATCGTATCCACATACAAATTTGACACATCATCCCTCGCCAGTTCCTTATAGTATTTCGCACCATGAAATTGCCCTGGATTCATATAACGTGTATTCAGGACAGTCCGACTGACGAGGCCTGAAACGGTGGCATTCAAACAAGCGGATGGAATTAAGAAATCGTCCCTCGTTCCAAATAGGGACACACAGTGCCCTGGATCCGCTAACACGGCCAAAGACGGATCTAATAAGTCGGCATGATGCGCCGCATTGTAAAGCTGACAAGCCTCGTTTAATTCAGACGTAATGGCCCCTTTTCCTGTCCAGCCATCGACAAACTGAAGGCTCGCCTCTCGGTGATGAGCCAAAATATAATCAATGGCCGCCTCATCAATCCCACGCCCTCTTATAATCGAGATGGAATAATGGGGGACATTTCTTCCGTATTTAAAAAGGAAATATCTTTTAATTAAGACGCCTATAGGTGTTCCAGCCCGTGCGAGACTGACTAACACAAGCCCGTCCAAACCTTTTGTTTGCTTGATCTGTTCAGCCACAATGCCCACCGCCACCGCAATGCGCTCAGCATAAAGAGTGAGGGTGTCATGGAACAGTTTAAGATAGCCCTCACCAGGCTGATATTCAACCGGAAGCATTTCAGAGTAATGGGTACCCGCTTGAATCAACTTTTCCCGCTCACCAGTTGGGATTTCTTGAACCTTTTGGCCGATATCCTGCAATAGGAAGACGACATCTTCTTTCTTGTAACTGCCCATTTGATCTGGTTCAAGGACTGTATGGAAGGGCATCGATTTTTCCTCCAATCGCAACAGACTCTTGTAATTCGGTCAAGCTAACAACGTAAAGATTTGAGACTCCGACCTGATTTATTGCTTTAAGCAGGGGCTCCACTCGATCGCGTGAGATCCCTCTTTCTAATAAAATAAAAAGGTCCTCATAGTGGCCTTTTTCAATATTATAAAGAAAGTTCGTGACCCCGTTTGTTTCAGGACTTTCAAAACGGAATTTCTGACGGATTGGGTAACCCGTGCGATCAATTTGGAAGATCGGGCTTCTGGTCGTCGATTGAAAGGACACCCCGTCCCCCATCAGACTTGCGAGTTTCATAGGGAGATACATAAACTCACCGGTTCCAATTACGAGTGTCCGTGTGCCTTGGCGTCTTTTTTTCAACACGTCGGCCATACGCTTTAGTGTCGGCCTGAACGATTGCTCTTCTTTTGACGTCCAACCAAAGCGGCCGGTTGCTTTCAGATAAGGGGGTTCCTCATTACGATCCTGAACAAGCTCCGATGGCTCAAGAAAGGTGTTAAGCGATGTGAATGTATACACCGGTGAGTGGACGATACGCTCCTCCTTTAACTCTTTGGCCAGTTCCGGAGTCCCCTCAACCCGACAAACACCTTCTACGAGGGAGACGACTTGAACCACAATCTCCAACTCTTCTTCTAGGTCCCGAAAAGCTTGGCGGTTTTTCGGTGTTCGCCAATCTAAAATCGTTAAAACAGCAAATCGACGTTTCATTGGATAATGACGTTTAAGTGTCCGAATGATGTTCCGTACTGTTTTACCCGTCGTGAGTTCATCATCAATTAAAAGGACCTCATAATCATTTTCGAAAAAAAGAGGATCCTGTGCATAGACCCGGTGGCTCGTGGCATGTGAGTGCTCTTCTTCGAAATTGAGGGTGGACATGTGATGTGCCAGCGCCTCTCTCGTGGTGTGGATATAATGGGCATCGGAAGCAAAAGTGGAAAAGCACGCGTGGCCAAGTGCCGTTGCCGTTTCAGCAAACCCAATTGCTGTTAACGGTGCTGGTGGCTCGATTGGCGTCTGTAAAATGGACCTTACCCACTCTGCCGCTTGTGACCGTGTACCCGAACGAATCGCCCGAGCGATGTCTTCCGCTCTTGGATCAGGTTTTCCGTGCACGACCTCCATATATCTCATCGCTAGGAGGTGGCCGGTCAACAAACTGATATTGGGGTCGACGGCCAGATGCTTGCCTAGTACTCGACTGACAAAAAGAAAACTTCTTTTTTTATTAATGCGTGCTGCCATGTGAAATAGATCAGCCGGCTCAAACTTGTACCTATTTTCCGTCAACTCAAGTTCAACCTTTAACTCATCTAAAATGTCATACGATGTATTGGTGGAAGGTGTTGTCCAAGTCATGTGCGCATCACCCCTTTGATACGAATTCGGTATCATTCTCCATCACTAAACTTGTAAAATCATAGCCTTCATTATAAACGCCAAACGCCCGAGCCCGTGCTAAGATTCGATCGGCCCAATAGGCATGTGGCTTCATTTCATTCATTTTATTGGCGTATTTACTTTTCAAGACACCCTTTTTCCCATCATGATTTCCTAATATGCTCGCCGCATCCGTGTAATCTTCATGCGTGACTGTATATAAAGCATGAACCGGCCTAATATGTGTTGGGTGAATAATCGTTTTTCCGACAATGCCATTCAATTGATCGAGCAGCACTTCATTCATGAGCCCGTCTATGTATTCATTAATCAATTCGGATCGTTTTTCGATACCAAGGCGGCCATATTTTTGTTGAAAAGGGGTCATGCGGAGCTTAGGTCTTAAGATCCGATCATCCTTTGAAAAAAACTCCCACACAGGCCCAGACAACACATACCCATCTCCTTTTCGATTAAAGAGATTGATAATGTCTGTCATGCAATCTCGGATCACGCCCACATCATAGATAGTGGTGTCGACTTTCCTGCGAATCCCAAACAAACCGCTGAAATCGGTTGCCCCAATTCGCACAGTTAGGATGTATCTTTTATAGGAATCAAGAAGCGCCTTAATCTTCATTAGGGCATCCATTCGGGATTCTTTAAAAAGTATGTCGGAGGATTCGAGGATTGGCATCCCGTATAGAACGCCAAAATCCTGATTAATGGCCTCAAGTATTTCCAAAAACTGAGCACCCGTTTGGCTAGAAAACTTTGGAAAGACGTAGCCGGTTAAGACCTGTTGGGCGTTTCCCAGTTCCGAACTGATTCGTCTAAATTGAAGAGGATCTCGAACACGGATAAAAATCAAGGGGAGGTCATCCATGGAGAACGCCCGACGTTCAAGGGCTTGGTTCAGTGTGTCGATGTGGTGCAACAACTGAGCTTCCGCTTTATGGAGCTCCTCGTCGCCAACCGAATCTTCAAGATCGATGACCATTGAAGAGAGTCCTGGAAATTTTCGATCAAGGAGATCCTGAGCGATTGACGTCCGTGTTGCCGGCATATATAAAGTCGCCCCTAACGAATAAGAGAGCAGATCCTTATCGGAATATTTATTAAAACCTTCTGGTGCCTTATAAAAAATCGTGTCACGCTTTTCTTCTGATAAATAACTAAAATGCTCCATGCCCGTCCCCCTCTCTTCATCCTTATCCATTTTGCAAAAAAGAGGCTGACTCAGGATGGTGTGACCCTCTCTCTATTCACACCAAGATCCAAAATATGGTGTTTGGAGAAGTCTTACCCATAATTCATGTCAGCCTCTAGGATTGTATAATTAACCAAATGCGATTCAACTTTTAAACGATAACTTTCATAATCTTTTAAACTTTTTTCTCAATCTTGTTTTATATTTTACTTGATTAACCGTGATCCGTAAACCGAATTCCGACGTATTTCGGGATTTTTCGAAAGGAATGGATCAAACAAAAACTAGGGCGTGATGAACGCGCCATCACTTCCATTGATTAACTTTCTGATAACGAACGGATTCGCCTAAGCTGTGGAAAAATAACCATCCAAAGTCCTGCGACAATGAGCGTTCCTACTCCGCCAATGAACGCTGCCGGTGCTGCTCCTGTGAAACCCGCTACCATGCCCGATTCGAATTCACCAAGCTGATTAGAGGTACCAATAAATAAGGAGTTGACCGCATTGACGCGCCCACGCATTTCTTCTGGTGTCTGCAATTGCACGAGCGACGAGCGAATGACGACGCTAATCACATCGGACCCACCAATTAAAAGAAGTGCCACAAGTGATAACACTAGGCTAGTCGAGACGGCAAAGAGGATGGTCGAGAACCCAAAGATTCCTAAAGCGGCAAATAACATAGGTCCATAATTCGTTCTCATAGGGAAAATTCCTAATCCAAGTGAGACGAGGAGTGCACCAATCGCAGGTGCCGCTCTCATGAGACCAAGCCCCCATGGTCCGGTGTGCAAAATATCCTGCGCAAATATCGGCATAAGCGCGGTCGCCCCACCTAGTAAGACGGCAAATAAATCCAATGAAATCGTGCCTAAAATAATCGGGTGATGAAACACAAAATCAAGGCCTAGTAAAAGTGAACGGATCGAAACCGGTGCCAAATCGCGAACCACTCTTTTCATCCGAATGAAAATTGAAAGTACGCCAGCGGCGAGTAAGGCGACGGTGGATACACCATAAACCGTTATAGGTCCAAATGAATACAAAAGACCCCCAAGTGCCGGCCCTAAGATTTGCGACACTTGACCCGCGGACGTCGTCCATGAAATCGCCTGGGGAATGAGCTCTTTCGGTACAAGGTCAGGCAATAACGCGGCTGAAGCCGGGCCCTCAAACGCCCGACTCGTTCCTAATACAGCTGCAATGACTAAAATGGCATCGCGTGTAAGCCAGCCCTCTAAACTTCCGAATAAAAGCAAGGCAGCCATGATCCCTTCGATCATTTGACAAATGAACATTATTTTTCTTCGATCAAACCGATCGGCCACATGCCCAACCACAAGCGTTAATAGGACCATTGGTAAAAACTGAGCCAAACCAACAAATCCGAGACTGAACGCATCGTGTGTAATCGAATACATTTGCCAGCCGATCGCAACGGTGAGCATTTGAAATGCAGTCGATGATAAAATACGAGAAACCCAGAAATTCGTAAAGGAGGGGGTTCGTAAAGAGGCATCTAACTTTGGCAAGGTTTCTCCTCCCTTTATAATCAGCTTTAGTTTATGAGTCCATTTTTTAACGAAACACGTCTATTATACCTTTATACCAATAAAATGGCGATCCCCGAGAGACCCATTTTGTCTCTACAGAAATCGCCAAGCGTACCAAAAATATAAGCTGAAAATCAAAAAGATGACCAGCAGGGAGATCGACAAAAACCAAATGAGAACCTTTGAGTAATGGAAGGTTTGCCGATTAATGTCGCGGCTTTTTTTGAAATAGCTAATCGTGGACAAACAGAGTGCCACAATTCCAACACCAATAGAAACCAATCCGATGACTTTTGCTAGAACATCGGACACTGGGACAACATTGGTTCGTGAGGTGAAATGTAAATTCGTGATTAAAAAACCGACTCCCATTATAGTGATGCATGTGCGAATCCATGCAAGGAAGGTTCGCTCATTGGCAAAATGCTGTTGGATATACTGTGAATCCACAGAAATGCCGGTTGAATCCTGAGTTTGATTCGAATCGTCCATGCTCTTCTCCTCAAAATAATGACTTGCAGTTAACGACGTATTAAGGTAGGTCTGTTCGCCTCACCTTTAATCGTTATATTTGGCTTCCCAGGCAATCATTCCACCGACCATATTCTTCACAGCAATCCCATGTTGATCTAAAAACTCACAGGCTCTACCGCTCCGACCGCCTGAACGACATACCATAATATGCTCTTCGTTTGGATCGATTTCATTTAGACGCGCTTCCAATTCTCCGAGCCGAATATGCTTGGCCCCCGGAATCATCCCTTGTGCTACCTCATCGTCTTCTCGAACATCAATAATGCTTAATTTCTTACCTTCTTCAATTTCCTTATGTAAGTCTTCCGGCATGATTTGCTTAATCATTTTATGCACTCCTTTCTACTCCGTTTAAATTATACCCTAATTAGTGCATATGATTACAATTAATTGAACCTGTGTTTTATAGAAAAAACCGTCGAGGACGCGATCCCTTCGGACACCGGGCGGGCCTTTCACGCCTCGCCTGTCCAATGGCGCGTTCCCATTGGACACCGGGCGCGTCTTTCTCGCCTCGCCTGTCCGATGGCGCGTTCCCTTCGGACACCGAGCGCGCCTTTCTCGCCTCACCTGTCCAATGGCGCGCTCTCTTCGGACACCGGGCGCGCTTTTCATACCTCGCCTGTCCAATGGCGTGCTCCCTTTGGACACCGGGCGCGCCTTTCTCGCCTCACCTGTCCAATGGCGCGTTCCCTTCAGACACCGAGCGCGCTTTTCTGCCTCGCCTGTCCAATGGCGCGTTCCCTTTGGACACCGGGCGCGCTTTTCTCGCCTCACCTGTCCAATGACGCGCTCCCTTTGGACACCGAGCGCGCTTTTCTCGCCTCACCTGTCCAATGGCGCGTTCCCTTTGGACACCGGGCGCGCCTTTCTCGCCTCACCTGTCCGATGGCGCGTTCCCTTTGGACACCGGGCGCGCTTTTCTCGCCGCACCTGTCCAATGGCGCGTTCCCTTTGGACACAGAGCGCGCTTTTCTCGCCTCACCTGTCCAATGGCGCGTTCCCTTTGGACACCGAGCGTGCTTTTCTCGCCGTCGCCTGTCCAATGGCGCGTTCCCTTCTGGACACCGGGCGCGCTTTTCGCGCCTCACCTGTCCAATGGCGCGTTCCCTTTGGACACCGGGCGCACCTTTCTCGCCTCACCTGTCCAATGGCGTGTTCCCTTTGGACACCGGGCGCGCTTTTCTCACCTCACCTGTCCAATGGCTCGCTCCCTTTGGACACCGGGCGCACTTTTCTCGCCTCGTCTGTCCAATGACGCGCCTCCTTCTAACACCGGGCGCGCCTTTCTCGCCTAACCTGTCCAATGGCGCGTTCCCTTTGGACACCGGGCGCGCCTTTCTCGCCTCACCTGTCCGATGGCGCGTTCCCTTTGGACACCGGGCGCACCTTTCTCGCCTCGCCTGTCCAATGGCGTGCTCCCTTTGGACACCAAGCGCGCTTTTCTCGCCTCGCCTGTCCAATGGCGCGTTCCCTTTGGACACCGGGCGCGCTTTTCTCGCCTCACCTGTCCGATGACGCGCCTCCTTCAGACACCGGGCGCGCCTTTCTCGCCTCATCTGTCCGATCATGCGCCTACCGTGTATAAGCTCTAGACTCACCAAAAAACGTCCACCTTCTCATGAAGGTGGACGTTCACTAGTTTACAAGAGTTAGATCACGCGAGCAGTTACGATACCACTAATTTGGTACACTTTTTCAAGAATACTTGGGACGATCTCGCCGTTCACTTTGTCGTCGATATCAATCATTGTGTAGGCATAGTCCCCACGGCTGCGATTGACCATGTCGGCAATATTTAGATTGTGGCTAGAGATCGCTTGAGCAATCTGGCCCACCATGTTGGGCACGTTTTGGTGAAAAACAGCTAAGCGGCGCTGCCCCACATAAGGGAGAGACGCATTCGGGAAGTTCACTGAATTTCTAATGTTTCCCGTTTCTAAAAACTCTTTGACTTGACGTGCGGCCATGACGGCACAGTTTTCTTCGGATTCCGCAGTCGACGCACCCAAGTGAGGAGTTGCCACAACATTTTTCATTTTAAGTACATGTTCATTCGGGAAATCGGTCAGATAGCGACCGACCGTTCCCTCTTCTAAAGCAACCGCCATGGCGGTTTCATTTACGAGTTCACCACGCGAGAAATTTAAGATCTGCACGCCAGGCTTCATTTGTGCAAACGTTTCTTTGTTAAACATACCATTTGTATCTTTTGTAAGTGGCACGTGGACGGTAATGTAATCCGCTTCTGCAAACAACTGCTCAATGGTCATCGCACGTTGAATGTTCCGAGAAAGCTTCCAAGCGGTGTCAACTGAAATAAATGGATCAAACCCGATGACGTCCATATCTAGATCCAATGCATCGTTGGCAACGAGCGCACCAATCGCACCTAGACCGATCACACCAAGGGTTTTCCCTTTAATTTCTTTTCCCACGAATTGTTTCTTTCCAGCTTCAACAAGCTTGCCCATTTGATCGCCTTTTCCGACCAAAGTCTTCGTCCATTCCACACCATCATAGAGATTACGAGAGGAAGCAATCAACGACGCCAAGATTAATTCTTTCACTGCATTGGCGTTTGCACCAGGGGTATTAAAGACGACAATTCCTTTTTCAGTGCAGCGATCGACTGGAATATTGTTGACACCCGCTCCAGCGCGTGCGATTGCTTTAAGGTTGTCACCAAATTCCATGTCGTGCATGTTGAAACTGCGAACTAAAATGGCATCTGGATTGTCCGTGCCATTGTCAAGGTGGTAGTTGTCTTTGAAAACTTTCAAACCATTCTCTGCAATATTATTCAATGTCTTAATCGTGTTCACCTTGTCAAGCAATGATGTACTCATCCACTCTTCTCTCCCTTTATATAGTTTCAACCCCGACTTCAAGGGCTTTAATTCTGCTAAATGGTTTCTGACAGTGGTCACCCGCCAATAAGCAGAAGGAGGCAAGGGAACTCCCTTACCTCCTGCCCAGGCGAACGGCTACGTCACTATGTGCTCCCTCACGGTACTCCGTGTTCGCCAGTTACACATAGTCATTTAAATTTGAGTTAAGTTTATCAAACTATTTTAGAAATCTCAATAAAAACGCATTTTTTATTTAAGAAGTTGAAGCGTTGAAGTATGAAAGCGTTTCACCATCAAAAAACCAACCCTTACTCTTTGAACACTCCCCTCATTTTTGCTTAAAAATGGGGGAGCAATTATTAAATGGTTGGTGCAGGCACTTGCAAGTTCTGTCTTATATATTTGGTCAAGTGGACCGTCAATTCATATCTCAAGAACGGAGTAATTAAATAGATTCCGTTAAAATGGGCGCACGCTTCATCAAGGAGTTCCTCAGTAATGCGCAATCCTTCTTCATGGGCCTTCGCTTCAGGTGCTTTTTTCATGCGCTCGAGGATGTCATCTGTTAGACGGATCCCTGGAACCTCATGGTGCAAAAACTGGGCGTTTCGTGAACTTGTGATTGGCATAATGCCAACAAAAACTGGAATATCAAATGGTTCAACGGCGCGTGCCAGTTGTTCAAATAACGTCACATCGTAGATCGGTTGAGTCATGACATAATCGGCTCCGGCATCTAATTTCCGTTTCAAACGGTCGATCGCTTTATTAAAGTTCGGCACGTTTGGATTAAACGAGGTCCCTACAACGAATTTGGCTTGTTGCTTCAGATCTTGACCTGAAAAAGCCAAGCCTTGATTCAAGCGTTTTACCATTCGGATCAACTCTGTTGAATTCACATCGTAAACGGACGTTGCGCCAGGAAGGTCACCAAACTTAGACGGATCCCCCGTTATCAGTAGAATGTTATGGATGCCAAGGACATGTAGCCCCATCAAATGGGATTGTTGCCCGATTAAATTGCGATCCCGACACGCAATATGAACAAGTGGCTCAATCCCTTTTTCTTTTAATAGACTCGCCAATGCCATGTTGCTAACGCGAACCGTTCCGAGCGAATTGTCCGCAAGCGTGATTGCATCCACACCCGCTTCTTGGAGCGCCTCTGCTCCTTTTAAATACTTCTCGATATTGAGGACGCGTGGCGGATCAAGCTCCACTACGATTGTTTTTTGAAGTTTCACTCTTTCTATTAAAGAATGAAGAACGGATTCAGCGCCTCCACCTTCTCCGTTATCTGAATCAGGCTCCACGCGATCTTTTAAATGAATGGATCCTGGACTCCCGACTTCGGTTTCTGAATGAACCGGGTTATCAACCGATAGGATAGTAGAAGGATCTAACGCGTCAAGTTGTTCTCTTAATGCTTTAATATGTTCAGGTGTCGTCCCACAACAGCCTCCAACAAAGCGAACCCCGCGGCGAACTAATTCAACACCAATATCTGCAAAATAGTCCGCATTAGCTGTATAGGAATAAGCACCGTCCTCCATATGCAAAAGGCCACTATTCGGAACCGCTGAATAGAAACCGCTTTGATCGAGCGGAGTTTGTTCATAGGTTTTGAGAATCCCAGTTAAGCCCAACCGGCAATTCAACCCGACGACATCGGCCCCTTTTTCCTGAAGGCGACTAAACGCTTCTTCTATCTTATGGCCGTCTCGTGTGACCCCTACGACAATTGGCGATAGGTTCGCTATGATCGGCAAATCGGTTAAACGGCGAACCACTTCCACGGCCAATTCGAGTTCTTCAAGTTCAGGGTACGTCTCTAACACGATCCCCTCGACCCCTTCGTCAATTAGGGTGGTCACTTGTTCCTCAACTTGAGATTGGATCGTTTTGTGACTCTCGCCTCGATCCTCACCTTGGTAAAAATCAATTGTCGAACCAATCGTTCCAAATACATAAGCCGTCTTTTGCGTGTTAGCCTTATGGTCTTGAACGGCTACGCGAGCGATCCGAACGGCCGCTCGATTAATGTCGCCTACTTGATCTTGAAGACCATACCGTTCGAGCGCCACCCGACTTCCACTATAAGTATTCGTTTGAATGACCTCGGCGCCAGCACTCAAATAAGTCGCATGCACATTTTGAATCAGATCGGGTTGACTGACATTCAATTCTTCAAAACACGAACGGATCGGTTGACCGGATTGGTGAAGAAGGGTGGCCATTGCCCCGTCTCCTAACACCCATCCACTTTTCAAACGTGATCGAAACTCTTTTTTTGACATATCCTCTCTCCCTAGTAAATGGACTAATTAACGCTTGCGTTCCTTTGTGAGTAGCGCGAGCTTCACCGACCGTTTTTCTCAGTATAGCGTGCACTTCTTAGTCACTGAAGCTCCATCACTATCACTATTTCACTTCACTCATCCCTTTTTCCACACTGAAATACTTGGCTTCTGGATGCGAGAATACGAGTGCAGTGACGCTTGCCTCTGGGTCCATCATGAATCCATCGGTCAGTTCGACGCCAATGTCTTCCGGCTGGATTAAGCCAAATAATTTCGTTTGGTCCTCAAGGTTCGGACACGCTGGATAGCCAAACGACACGCGTAAGCCTTGATATCGAGCAATGAATCTCTCCCGCATTGTCATCTCTTGCGAATCCGGGAATCCCCAGGTGTCACGTAAGATGTGGTGCGTGCGTTCAGCAAACGCCTCCGCTAATTCAAGAGCGACGGCTTGAATGGCATGTGAGCGGAGATAGTCTCCTTTATTTTTCCACTGCTCGGCCAACTCTCGGACACCTCGACCAGCGGTAACGGAGAAGAAGGCGACGTAATCCATGACCCCACTCTCAACCGGTCGCAAATAATCAGAAAGACCGAGATATGGCGCATTTTCCTGACGCGGAAATTCAAATCGCTCAATCACCGTTTTTTGATCTTTGGGATCATAGATGAGCACATCGTCCCCATCGGACTGTGCTGGAAAAAATTGATACATGGCCTGCGGGTGAAGTAAGGCTTCTCGTTCGCTTTGATCCAAAAGATCATTAATTAATTCAAAAAGTTGAACCGCCTTTTTGTCGCCCTCTTCAATTTTTTTCAAGACATTCCCTTTAAAACCAAGATGTTTTCCAATTAGCATTTGCAGATTAATATAAGGACGAATGTATTTAATCGGATAATTACGCAAAATATGCCGTTCAAAGTCCGGCGGCGTAAATACCGGAGCATTCCGAGAAATTGTGGACACCTTTGGTCCCGTTTCTTCCTCTTTCGGCTTTGGGTTTTCAAATGTCTTTTTATTGGTCATATCGAGTCGTGCTTTCTCTAGCTCTTCTAAAAGTCTGTCGCGATCCGCTTCTCGAACAACGCGGTTGGCAAAATCCAAGCCTTCCATGGCGTCTTTTGCAAAAATGACCGGTGCCTCATATTGAGGTTTGATTTTGGTATACGTGAATTTTTTAGTTAACGCCGCCCCACCAACTAAAAGTGGAACATCCACGCCTGCTTTTTGAAAATCATCGGCCGTTACGACCATTTGTTGGGCCGATTTGACGAGCAAACCGGATAACCCGATCATATCGGGCTTGTGTTCGCGATAGGCCTGAATCAATTTCTCTGGCAACACTTTGATCCCAAGATTTATCACTTCAAAGCCATTGTTCGAGAGAATGATTTCAACCAGATTTTTTCCAATATCATGCACGTCGCCTTTTACAGTCGCAAGAAGGATTTTCCCTTTATTCGCAGAATCCGTTTTTTCCATAAAAGGTTCCAAATGAGACACAGCCGCTTTCATGACTTCTGCACTCTGGAGCACTTCCGCCACAATCAGTTCATTTAGATTAAACAGGCGTCCGACTTCTGTCATCCCGGTCATGAGCGGTCCATTAATAATATCAAGGGGTTTACTTGTTTGCAGCGCCTCATTCAAATCTTCAATCAGGCCTTGTTTGGAGCCGTCGACCACATATTGAGCCAGACGCTCATTTAAAGGGAGTTTCGGCCGCTCGCTGACATCCACAGGTTTCTTTTTTCGATAAAATGCTGTGAACTCAGCAACCAATTCATCCGTGGTTTCAAACAACAAACGGCGTGCCAAGTCTTTTTCTTCTGCAGAAATTGACGCATAACGCTCGAGTTTTTCTGTATTAACAATGGCGTAACCGAGTCCCGCTTTCGTGCACTCGTATAAAAAGACTGAGTTCAACACTTCGCGACCGGCCGGCGGCAAACCAAAGGACACGTTGCTAACACCTAAGATAATCGGACATTCAGGGAGCGCTTCCCGTAATAAACGGATCCCTTCAACGGTCTCAAGAGCGGAGCCAATATATTTGGCGTCTCCGGTTCCCACCGGAAAGGTCAAAGGGTCAAAAATAAGGTCTGACTTCTGGAGGCCATACTTGCCTACTAAGAGGTCAACCGAGCGTTTCGCGACTTCTAACTTCCGCTCACGTGTGACCGCCATCCCTTCTTCATCAATCGTCCCAACCACTAACGCTGCGCCATATTTCTTAGCTAACTTGGCAACAATGGCCAATCGCTCTTCGCCATCTTCAAGGTTGGTTGAATTGATGATCGCTTTTCCTTGGGACGCCTTCAGCCCAAGTTCGACGACCGCTGCATCGGTTGAGTCAATCATGAGCGGCACCTTGACTTTCCGAACGACCTTAGCTAAAAACGCCTCCATGTCTTCGGTTTCTTCTCGGTCAGGGTCAGCTAAACAGATGTCAATCACATGAGCGCCGGATTTAACCTGAGCTCGGGCAATTTCAGAGGCCGCCTCATAGTCGCCTTCAGTAATCAATCGTTTAAATTTACGCGAGCCAATGACATTCGTGCGTTCTCCAACCATGACTGGACGATTGTCTTCTTCTAAGAAGAGCGAAGTTAACCCGGATACTGCGTGCGCATGTCGTTGTGAGAAAGTACGAGGGGTAAAATCCGCCATTACGTTTCTCAATTCGCGAATGTGGTCAGGCGTTGTGCCGCAGCAACCCCCAACAATATTTAACCACCCCTGTTCGGCAAAGTCGGTCATTTTTTTCGCAAAACTCAACGGTGTTTCGTGATAATGGCCTTCTTCATCCGGAAGTCCGGCATTCGGATAACAGCTCACACCGGTATCACTCAGTTGACTTAAAGTACGGATATGGTCACGCATGAACTCTGGACCTGTTGCACAGTTTAATCCAACTGAAATAGGGTTCAAATGCTCAACAGACAAATAAAACGCGTCGATCGTTTGCCCGGCAAGCGTTGTTCCCATCGGTTCAATGGTTCCAGAAATCATAAGTGGCAACGTCTCACCCTTCTCTTCAAAGGCTTGCTGGATGCCAAGGCTCGCGGCTTTGACATTTAAAAGATCTTGCGACGTTTCAAGAAGTAAAAGATCCACCCCACCGTTTATCAAGCCTTTTGCTTGAACTTTATAGGACTCGGCCAGTTCTTCAAACGTCGCACCACCTGTGACGGATAAGCTTTTGGTCGTCGGCCCCATCGCTCCAGCTACAAATCGCGGCCATAATTCCGTCGAGAACGCGTCGGCTTCCGCACGAGCTAACTCAGCCGCTTTCCGTGAGATTTCATCAGCCTGGTCTTGCAACTCATAATCCGCTAATACAATCGGTGTTGAGCCAAAAGTATTGGTTGAAATGATGTCCGCACCGGCTTCTAGATACGCTCTATGAATCTCTTGAATGACATCAGGGCGTGTGAGATTAAGATATTCATTGCACCCGTCGTATTCGGCGCCTCCAAAATCATCCTCAGTTAAATTTCTTTGTTGAATCAACGTCCCCATTCCTCCGTCAAGCAGGAGAATGCGAGAGGTCATCACGTCTTGCACATTCTTAGTCATATAAAGCCCCTTTCCAACTATTCCTTGCACATCGTGGTCTCAGTCAGATGTACCTTTAACTCAAACACGTTCAAGTCAACAACCCAGTTACAAATCTAATAAAAAGGGCCTCTCTGAATTTCAGAAAGACCCTTTTATCTATTTGGGCTCTCATCTTTCAGACCACTCTGCTGGAGTTAGCACCGTGAAAAACATGTTTTCCGGTTGCCGGGTTTCATCGGGCCAGTCCCTCCACCTACTCTTGATAAGAGAATTTTTATTAAGTTTGAGTTTTTTATATAATTCACAATTTACCTTGTTCTCCTTCTTATGTCAACCTCTTTTTCAATAGGGATTTTTTGGATGTCAAGGGTATTGCTCAACTCTATAGGCCTCTAATGAACTCACTTTCCACACATTTCTTTCACAAAACTGTGAGTTTATCTGTCAAAACTTTTGAAAAAACTCAGTTTTCGCTTATGATAGTTCCATATAGGAAAAAGGAGTGAAGGATGATGGCAATCGACCAAGCACACTTAAAAAAGCGGATCGCTGTTGCAACCAAACAAATGCCAGCCGATCTTGTTATAAAAAATGCCCAAATCATAGACGTGTTTAACCTCGCCATCATAAAAGGAGATCTTGCGATTGTAGACGGAGTATTTGTCGGTATTGGCGACTACGAGGGGCTCGAAACCCTAAATGCAGAAGGACGACTCGTCTGTCCGGCACTCATCGATGGCCATGTTCACATCGAGTCTTCTATGGTGACACCAACTGAATTTTCTAAGGTCATCCTTCCACACGGTGTCACAACCGTCATTACCGATCCGCATGAAATTGGTAATGTCTCCGGGACAAAAGGCATTCAATTCATGATTGATAATTCGGCTGATCTTCCAGCTGATCTTTTCTTTATGTTGCCTTCTTGTGTCCCAGCAACACCATTTGAAAATTCTGGCGCCAACCTTGGAGCTGAAGATTTAGAGCCGTTTTACCAAGATCCCCGTGTCCTTGGCTTAGCGGAAGTCATGGATTATCCCTCTCTTCAATCGGCTGACGAGGGCCTTCTAAATAAACTAGTGAGCAATTCCGTTCATCGTGAACAGATCGATGGCCATTTAGCTGGTTTGAATACGGATGCCGTCAATGTGTATCGATCGAGTGGCGTTTCAACCGATCACGAATGTGAAACGGCAGAAGAAGCGCGCGAACGGTTAAGTCGCGGTATGTATCTTCTGATTCGAGAAGGCTCGGTTGCGAAGAATTTAAAGGCGTTGATCGAGGTGGTCACCCCGCAAAATGCAAGGCGGTGTTTGTTCTGTACCGATGACAAACACTTGGACGATCTTATAGAGGAAGGAAGCATCGATCACAACATCCGCTTAGCGATCGCGGAAGGACTTGACCCATTGACTGCCATTCAAATGGGTTCATTAAATGCGGCGGAATGCTATGGTCTCAAAACCAAGGGCGCGCTTGCCCCCGGTTACGAAGCCGATTTTATTATTTTGGACGATCTTGAGACGTTTAAAATTGCGGGCGTCTACAAAAATGGCCAATGCGTCGCGAGGCATGGGGAGCTTTTGGTTGACGTTCCAGAAGCACATACACCATCGCCTGCTTTAATGGACTCTGTGAAGCTCGCTGAAATCAAACCCGACGATTTGCAAATCAAAATCGGGTCTGAAAATGAAGCCCATATCGTTGGGATCATCCCTAATCAACTGACCACTCGCCATCTTATAGAGAAGGTCGAAGTAGATAACGGTGTGTTTACTCCTTCTACAGAAACCGACCAACTTAAAATGGTCGTCATAGAACGGCATCGGAAGACGGGATCCATTGGACGCGGCATTGTAAAAGGCTTCGGCTTGAAGTCAGGGGCACTTGCTACGACCGTCGCTCACGATTCTCATAATGTGGTTGCGGTAGGCACGTCGGATGCGAATCTGCTCTATGCGATCGATTGTCTAAATAAACAAAATGGTGGTCTTGTGGTAGTGGATCAAGGGGAAACACTCGCGTCTCTTCCACTTCCTATTTCGGGATTATTGTCCGACCAATCTGCACACGTTGTGAATCAAGGCTTAAAAGAGCTTAAAATCGCGTTATCCAAAGTCGGTTTTACAGGACCCTTTAACCCGTTCCTGTCGCTGTCATTTTTGACCCTACCTGTCATACCGACGCTTAAATTAACCGATCTGGGATTATTCGATGTGGAACAGTTCAAACATATTTCGGTTAGTGTTTAAAGTGGGGGCGCGGAGTACTAGAGTACTGGTGGCGGGGAAATGAGATTGGTTGTGTGTGAGGCGCTGGGTGAAAGAAGGCGCCTATTGCACACAAATCACGAAGATCAAGCCGGGATGTGTGCATTGGAAACACATTCCACACAGCGACAACACCAATAATCTGAAAAGCTGCCAAACGCTTAGTTTGGCAGCTTTTATTCGTTTACCGTTTAATCCTGTTCGTCTTTTCGATCTACGTCTGTTGGATCATAGCCAGGCTGAGCTTTTAAGTCGTACACTTCGTTCAATTCTCTCGCAAGTTCCAACTCTTCACCTGAATCATATGGCCGCTTCAATTGCTTTGGCGTTTGCGGCAAGGTGGACGCGTTTTGGTCTCGATTGACACGTGTTTTTTGACCTCGACCCATTCTCCCACTCCTAGCTATACGGTTTAACCCAAATTTGTGGGTCATTTTAGGTTGTTCTGAACCCCTATTTCTATTCATTTAGGAATGAAAAACTTATAGCAAGCGGGTGGTTCAACATGGGATCACTCATTCGTGTTAGGCTTTGATCGTGCCTTCCAAGACGTTAACCGCTTGACCCGCAAGGATAACCCGATCGTCTTGAAGGGACACTTTTAGGTTTCCGCCACGCGGAGAGGCTTGAAAAGCATAGAAGTCCTTTTTACCGAGTTTTTTCGCCCAGTATGGCGCTAGTCCACAATGCGCGGATCCAGTCACTGGATCTTCCTGAATCCCTAACGAAGGAAAAAACGCCCGTGAAATAAAATCATAATCGGATGTGTCCGCACGACTCGTCACGATAATGCCCCGAGTTTTAATTTTTTCAAATTCCGACCAGACCGGTTGTAAATTTCTTACAGCCAATTCTGACTCGACTTCCACGATGTAATCCAATCGATTTTTTCCGCAGTATTGAATCGGAACCCCCACCCCATCACGCAGCGCGTCTGGCAACTCACATTCGGACTCAGGCTCTGATGGGAAATTGAGCTCAATCCATCCCTCATTTTGTGTCGCGCTGAGTGAACCACTGAGTGTCTGGAACACAATCGGATCATGTCGATCCACCTGACCACCTTCCCATAAGGCGTGGGCGCTTGCTAATGTGGCATGACCGCACAAATCCACTTCGGCAACAGGTGTGAACCATCTTAGTGAGTAGCCGTCCTCTATTGGACGCACAAAAGCAGTTTCTGACAAATTCATCTCCGCCGCCACTAATTGCATCCATTCCGTTGGTTTGTCCTCAGTCAAGAGAAGGACCGCCGCTGGATTTCCTTTAAACGGTTCATCGGTAAACGCATCGATCTGTAACACTTTATTCGCCATGATTCTCGTCTCCTTTTTACGATCTATTCTTCTCTGATCCATTCTAAAAATTCAAGTCGGTTTCCAAAAAAATCATACGCGTAAAAACGAGCCGCACCTGGCAAATTGGAATCGGGGACGACCTCAATCTGATGTTGGATGAGATGCGCTTTTAATGCCTCTAGATTTTCCACTTCAAAACCTGGATGGGCTTTTTTGGCAGGAATGAAAGGTTCTTCAATCCCAATGTGGATTTGATAGCGACCAAATTCAAACCAAACCCCACCTCTTTGACGTAAGGCTTCCGGCTTTTCCACTTCTTTAAAACCTAAGATTTGAGAAAAAAATTCCCGCGATTTGTCTTCTGCGCCTTTTGGCGCGGCAAGCTGAATATGATGAATGCCTTTGATCGAGTAAACCATCTAAACCCTCTCCTTTTTTGATCTACTTCAAGGATAAATGGTTTCGGTTGATAAGTATAATCGATTCATTTTATGAATTCCGATAAGAATAACTTATGTGTTTTATGTCGCTATACACAGGCTCGCCCTCCTTTATGTGAACACATCCAGCCCCCTAGGTGAGTCGCTTTTCCAAATAATAAAGCTGATAGCCTTTTGGATGATCCTCCACCGTTCCTAGGACTTGAAATCCAAGCCGCTTATAAAATTCGGGTGCTTGGAAGCTAAACGTATCCAATAAAATTAACCGACAGCCTTGCGTTCTAGCATACGCTTCCATTTGCTCCATGAGTTGAAGACCGTATCCTTTGGATCTAAACCGCTCGTCCACCCATAATAGGTCGATGTGCAAATGAGCCCAAAAAATGGTACCGGTAATGCCACCAACACTCTCTTCCTTTTCATTTCTTAACACGAAGCTCACATTTTCAAATGGATTTTTTGTCTCTTTCGGTAGACAACTGCCATTATAATCAATGAGCTTCCGCCGAATAAATTGATTGTCCGCTTGATCCCATTGCTTTGTAATTTTCATAAAACCCTCCCCGTCCAGTAACTACGCTTTCATACAAATCACTATATCACAATAGGAAAAATATGGTTATATTAACCTGTGGAAGAAGGATGAACGGTGTGATAAAGGATCAACGTGTCCACTAACTCAAAACAGGGACACCTCGTTCCGCTAATCACCTAATACTCCGCTTTTCCGACTCGTTATGTCCACCAGATCACGCTATTCCGTTTAATGGCACCACTAATCACGCCATCCGCGCCAAATAGCGTACCCTCGTGGCCATAATCCAGCTTCACACCTAGCATTCGCATCCATTAGCGGATCAACGTTTCCCTACTCTCAAAACGACAACTCTAGCATCCCTCAAAAAAGAAACAGAGGCTGGACCTCTTTCGTCCAGCCCCAACTTGATGAGCACTCGCCTGTTATGTGGCCTTAAACGTCACACTGGTCAGGAAATTCCCTTTGGACAGGACCACCAAGTGGTAGGTTCCTTTTTTTAGTTTGAGCGTCGTGGAAAGGTGATCACTAGAACTCAGATCTTGACCCACTTGTTTTCCATCATCTGAAAGCACCACAATTTGTGTTGAGCTAAAATTTTTCAACAGAGATAGGTCCAAATCAGCTTGATTTTTAGTATTTAGTGCTAAACTCAAACCCTCTCCTGACGCCTTCCAATTTCCCTTTATCGTTCCAAATCCCATATTCAATGCATTGTTAGTTAAGACATTCTGATTTTCCGGATCGATTGACACAATATGCTGGACACGAATCCTGCCGAGTATGTTCCCGCCATCCGACGCTTCAAACGTCCATTGGCCTTCTGCATCCATAGTGACATAAGCTAAGACCGCTTGAGTTTGATTCATTTTAATATAAGGAGCTGAACGTATTGGAATAGTGAGATCCATCCCATTCGGTTTGTGCGCAATGATTTTGACCCTTTTTAGATTGGCAGAAGGATCCAATAGAAAAATTAAAGGTGTTTTTTCTCCCTTAACAGTCTGATACAACGCATCTACAGGCTGTGCTTTTTTGGGAACGCCAAAATACTGACTGTAAATGTCCATGAGATGTGGAAAACTCCAAAGCATGCCGGCTAATTGAAACCCCTTTTTCCCAGCCAAACCAAGGTTTTCGTAGATTGGCCCTCCAGGATTGGAGAACTGAACCGTTGAATCCGCCTCCGTCTCACTGTACTTACGAGTCGTCTCTTTACTTGGCACATTTTTCATATCAAACGTCACCACATCACCTGATGACATCGTGAGCGTGACTTTAATCGTATCGGTATCCGCAGTCACAAATCCATCACCTGTAATTGTATAGGAATTGTTATGATCAAAAGCCACTTCACCACTTTCCGTCATCGCTCGGTGGGCTCCTTTAACACTCAATTTGACAGGTCTGGTTGCCGTTGTCAGCTTGCCATGATACGTGATGGTCAAGGCTTCCTGATGATCATTTTTCTTCCAGTCCGGACTCGTTGGATCATATGAAAAACGATGGTCAAACACGTGATCCGTTGCGGACCACTTGCCCGTTTCCCCTTTTAAGATATAAGTGGTGTCGGTCACATTGGGATTCGAGTCGGTCGACGTATTGGAGTTCGGTGTCGTAGCCGATTGCCGGTGAAGATAAGGGACAGCAAGACCAAAAATTAGAAGAACCGCTGCAACAAGTGCTGCTTTAACCCGCATTGAAAAAAGGGGTGATGACTTTTTTGGCTTTTGGCGCGTTAATTTCTGATAAAATAGCGCTTTCTCATCTTGAGACGTTTGGAGTGGTTGATAGTCATCAAATAAGCCCATTCAGAGACCCTCCTTCTTCAGATTGCAAGCTTTTCTTGATCCGAGTGAGTTTCACACCCACATTGGTTTCACTTAGGCCTGTGATCTGTGCAATTTCTTTGTAAGGATACCCGAAATAATAGGCTAAAATGACGAGCTCACGATCTTCCTCATTCAAGGCATCCAGCGTCAGCATGAGTTCGGTGTTGGGGCTCGGTGCATCGAAGTCTTTCCTGTGCCTCATATTCTGAGCAACCCGTTTCACCAATTTCTTAACCCGGAATTTCGATCGATAACTGTCCGTTAATGTATGTTTGGCAATGGAAAACACATAGGTTTTCCAACTGCTTTCTCCTCGAAATGAATCGATTGATTGGGCTAATTTCAAAAAGCTCTCTTGCGTGAGGTCCTCTGCATCCTGACGATTTCCCGTTCGCAGATAGAAGTAGTTGAGTATGGCATCATAATAGGTGTCTATACAGTTTTTTAAGGCGTCTTCCCGATCCACCTCATTCAATCAAATCCCCCCTAAAATGACAGTCATACACTTAGTCGCGCGAACCACTCAATTCCTTACACTCATTTTTAAAACTCATTTTTAACAAGACCAAACACCACGACATCTTCAAAACGGGTGCCTAACTTCTTGTGCTGCCGAAGCACCCCTTCTTTCTTCAGTCCTGCCTTTCCTAAAACCCGAATCGAACTCGCATTCCGAGTGATGGCTTGGGCCCAAATTCTATGTAAATTAAGTTTAGAAAACCCAAATTGGATAATCGCTTTGGCGGCTTCGGTTGCAAACCCTGAGCCCCAATAGCGTTGACCGATCCAATACCCCAATTCCCCACGTTGATTGAGTTTATCGACCCGTAATGTAAGGGTCCCGACGATCGCATTGGCTTCTTTTTGGACGATTGCAAGTGGGTATTCGGTACCCGATTCAATTAAATTGGGTTGTGAGCGAATCCAGTTTTCGGCATGCTCCAATAGGTAAGGATGTGGCAGACCAAGTATTTTGGCTAACACCATATCGTTTGCCAGTTCTTGAACTTTGATCGCATCCCCTTTTTCAAACCGACGCAAAATCAATCGTGATGTTTCAATGGTTTGTATAGACATGAAAACGCCCCTTTTCCTAATGAAAAAACCCCGTTCAATGGACATTAGAGCCAACGAACGAGGTGATCTTTTAAATTTTTATTATTATCCCATAGTTCCATCATTTAGAAAACCCTAAATTTTGAAAAATTCCGTTTAAACATTACCATGGAACCACTTAAGAACCCGTTTTTTGATTTTCGGCGCTGGTCTTATATTTGGCGGGCGTTTGGGTAACTTCCCATAAGCCTTAATATAATTGATGTATAAACGCTCGACCCGCTTGTTAAAGGCCTCGGATTCAAAATACGTTTGCGACTGGGTGCCTTCTAGGGCTAAAAGATAAAGTTCTTTAACGGCCTGACCGATCTCCTCATTGAAAAGTTGGGTGACGCCAACAGGCCCTGATACTGCGCCTCCGACAACCCATACTTTGGATTTCTTTGACAATTTCCCCCATTCCTTACCTACTCAATCTGTTCAACTCCACAGATTATCAAAGTCTTAAAGGTTTCTTAAAAAATTTACAGGGATCAATTGGGTCATTTCTTTTCTGAATTCCTAATCCATTCAACGAAAAACCGCCATCAGTAGAAATGGCGGTTTTAAATACTAGGCAATTGAATTATAAGCGTAACCTGTTTTAATGGACGTGGCGTAATTCATCCATCGTGTCTTGGACCAGTGTGACGGCTTGGCTCATGGCCGAGCCGCCTCCGAAAGCCGCTGTGACCCCAACGGTTTCAAAAATTTCTTCATCACTACACCCTTGATCAATACACCCTTTAGTATGGTAAACAATACAATATTCGTCTTGAGAAAACAGACTGATGCCAAGCGCAATCAATTGTTTCTGTTTCTGGTTGAGTACGCCTTCTTTAAAGCAGGCTTCGGTAAAGCCGTTAAAAGCCGCTGCAATCTCGGGCATTTTTTGTGTAAAACGCCCTAAACCCTCTTTATAATCTAATAAAACCTGCTCAGATAGGTTATGGACGTGATCTAGGTTTTCCTCCATGATCAAACCTCCTTTATTTCAATCCTTGTTAGTTTGCAGGATTTTAACCCTTTTATCCCTAATAGGACGCCTTCTAAAGTTACCAATTGTTTAACCAATCTCCATTAATTTTTAAGAATGAAGCCAAATAAACGGTGCAATCTAATTAGGAGGTGACGTAATGAAACCATTTATGCCAAAACTCATTTATGTGGAACCTGGTGCCCTTGAGTATGAACTTGGGCGAGAGCTTGTCGATAAATTTGAAAAAATGGGGCTTGAAATCCAAGAAACCACCTCACACAACCAAATTCGAAATTTACCAGGAGACAATGAATTTCAAAAGTATCGAAATGCGAAATCCACGCTGGTAATCGGTGTTCGAAAAACGCTCAAATTTGATACGTCTAAGCCTTCAGCCGAGTACGCGATCCCTTTGGCAACCGGTTGTATGGGACATTGTCATTACTGCTATCTCCAGACGACGCTTGGAACGAAGCCTTATCTTCGAACGTACGTGAACCTAGATCAGATTTTTGATCAAGCAAGAAAATATATCAATGAGCGAGAGCCTGAAATCACGCGTTTTGAGGCTTCCTGTACGTCAGATATCGTCGGCATTGATCACTTAACCCATTCGTTGTTTAAGACGATTGAATTTATTGGAGAAACCAATCTTGGCCGACTTCGATTTACGACCAAGTACGCCCATGTGGATCATCTACTCACGGCCAAGCATAATGGAAACACGCGCTTCCGTTTTAGTGTCAACTCACCTTATGTTGAAAAATATTTAGAACCTGGTACGTCCCGAGTGGCTGAACGAATCGAAGCCGCAGCCAAAGTGGCCGACGCTGGCTACCCGCTCGGCTTTGTGGTTGCGCCGCTCTATCGTCATGACAATTGGGAAGCGGACTACAGGACGCTTTTTCAACAAATTGATCGAACGTTAAGCCAAGAGCAACGTAAAGGTCTCACGTTTGAGCTTATTCAACATCGTTTCACGAAGCCCGCCAAAAAAGTGATCGAAAGTCGGTATCCGAACTCCAAGCTCGAAATGGACGAGGAAAAACGACGCTATAAATGGGGACGGTATGGAATCGGGAAATACATTTACCAAAAAGATGAAGAAACCGAACTCAGAGAAACGATTGAAAGTTATATTGACGAGTACTTTCCGGATGCAAAAATCGAATACTTCACATAAAAAAACAGGCGCGAGAAAGGTGTATCGCGCCTGTTCCTGTTCTAATCGAATTCAAATTTAATTTCTGACTCTGAAAACCGCAAGTGGTCCCCATACCATTCCCACGTATAAGGTGGATCGGTTTTCCCTTCAATTTTTAACGATGCCGGAACTTGGTTAAATGGGATTTCACGTCTCCATAAGCGCGACGTCATAAGGTAGTCGACTTGATAGTGCTTTGTCCACTCATGTAGAACAGACAACGCGTCTGCCGGCTTGTTTTGAATCAGCGTATGGACCTTCTGCCGTTCTTCTGATTCCATCCTTTTTTTGAAATAACCCAGGACATGAAAAAGTGCATTTGAGAGTCCGGGGAGATCTGTCACTCTCGCGTTTCCAAATTGTGCCTCAGTTTCCTTTAAACACTCGAACGCACGCTTTAATTGGAGTTGCTCTTGGCGAAAATAGCCTCTCAATGCTAAATAAATCTTTTGGTCAACCGCCATCGTCCAATATTTACTTGCCGCCCAAACCGACTCAGCTGCTTTTTTTACAGCGTTCTCTTGTGTGCAGATCACGCCCTTACTCACACTTCCCACTCCAAATTCCCAGTTAAAATCTGTTTTAATTCCTCATCGCTTAGCTTCGGCTGTTCAGGGCGATCCGAATCAATCATTTCGTCAATCAACGCCCGTTTTTTATCTTGTAACTCACTCATTTTCTCTTCAACGGTACCTGTAGAAATCAACTTGATGACTTGAACGTCTTTCTTTTGCCCCATTCGGTAAGCCCGGTCGGTCGCCTGCTCTTCCACAGCGGGATTCCACCACGTGTCATAGAGAATCACCGTGTCCGCTCCTATCAGATTGAGCCCTGTGCCGCCCGCCTTCAAAGAAATCAAAAACACATCACGCTCCCCACCATTAAATTGATTACAGAGAGCCACACGTTCTTCTGATGGCGTTTCTCCATCCAAATAAAAAAAAGAACGGCCTTGTTTAATGAGTTCGCGTCGGATCAACCCTAACATTTTCGTAAACTGTGAAAAAACCAACACCCGCCGGCCAGAATGCTGGGCTTGATCAAGTAGGGACAACAAATGCTCGAATTTCGCCGAACGTCCGGAATACCCATCAATAAACAAGCTCGGATGACAACAGATCTGTCGCAACCGCGTTAATCCTGCTAATATTTTAATGCGATTTTTATTTCGCGTCTCTTGATCCAGATGCTTCAATGTGTCGTGGCGCAGCTTCGCTAAATAGGCGGCATACAAAGATTTTTGTTCCGGAAAAAGATCTACCGGGTCCGTTGCTGCGTGTTTTTCAGGAAGTTCCGACAACACCTCTCGTTTCATCCGTCTCAACATAAAAGGTCGAATTCGCTTTGTGATGTCAGCTTTAGACAGGGTGCTGAATTCTCGAATGCTCAAGAAGAGTTCCGGAAACACGACATGGTACACCGCCCACAATTCTTCAAGCGCATTCTCAAGCGGCGTCCCGGTTAACGCAAATCGATGATCCGCATCCAAACGCTTAACCGTTCGTGCCGTTTGTGACAAAGGATTTTTAAAACTCTGCGCTTCGTCAAAGAAAATGGTGTGGAATGCCGTTTTTTCATAGGCACTGACATCGCTTCGGACCATCGGATAAGACGTGATGAACACGTCCACACCGTCCTGCGCTTTCAATAAATTGCGTCTTTTTTTCGGTGTGCCCTCGATAATTTTGGTATTCGTTTCCGGTGCAAAGGTTTGGAGTTCGTTCAACCAATTATAGGTTAAGGAGGACGGGCACACGATGAGAATCGGCCGGCCGGTGTTCCGAACCGCCGCCAATTCCGATTCGATATAGGCGATCGCCTGAACGGTTTTACCGAGTCCCATGTCATCCGCTAACACGCCGCCAAATCCATAGTGGGCAAGCGTTTTAAGCCACTTGAATCCCGTTTTTTGATAAGACCGCAAGACCGATTCAAAGCGTTTCGGCACGTCGAACTCGGCACGCTCAGGATGGCTGAGTTTTTCGAGTACCGCTTGATAAGACTCGTCGAATTGGAAAATGTCGCGTCCTTCAACGGACTCCAACAGTTCCAGACTTGAAGCAAATGTTAAATTCAAGCCAGACAAAAGGTCTTCAGCCGTGATTTTCGGTTTAAGCAGCAAGCGGCGCACCTCATCAAAGTCCTCCGTTTCGAGCGACAGAAGCGTATCATTTGGTAGCCGGTAATACTGCTTTTTTTCCTCAATCGCCCCGAGCACGCTACGAATGTCGTCATTCGAAATACCCTCCATCTCAAACTTGAATTCGAGCCAATTCGTGCGATCTTTTTTGACTCGAACCCGAATTTGTGGACGAAAAGTATTCTTTGACACACGCGTGCGAACCGCCGTTGTGGCGAGCACCTCAACCCATTTTTGAAGCTTCGGCAACTGCTGGGTCAGAAATTGAAACTCAAGCGCTTCATTATGCAAATAAAATCCGCCGTCTGTTTCGGTAAACTGACTTTCTTTTATTAGAGCCAGTATATGCGTTTCTTTCTGTAGGTCGCGCTCGACAAACAATTCGGAGTGAGCCGTTTGATCGTCAAAAGGGTCAATAATTAATTCGTTGTAATGAAATTCAAGCCCGGCAAGCAAGCGATTTCGAATCCGATCTAGATAAAGCTTAGCTTTCAGCTCAGGTGGTTTATAGGTGTTTCGCAACACTTCCACCCCAATGACCCGACCTAAACGCCTTAAACTCGGTAAAATCTGTTTCTTAATCACTCCAGATTGGCGCTTTGGAATGGTAATAACAGGACCGTGTTGTGCCGCCAACATACGTTGGACGTCCCACAAGCGCGTCGCATCTTCCGTTTCAAGTCGTTTAAAAAGACCCTCACACCAAGCCAAACCGTAGTCTTTTAAAACGAACACCTCATCCAAACCTTGAATCAAAAGCTGAATCGACTCCGCGTCTACTTCTTCAAATTGAAAAGTTAAAGGCAACAAGTCTTCTAATGTACGGTAACCAGAATAGGCGCTTCCTTTAAAGGTAATTGTAAACTCGACAGAAGGCGTTAGGTGCTGAACGAACCGATGCCAAACAGATGGCAGAAGGATCAGCTGGTTTGGGTTCGTTCGTTCCGTTTTTTCGCCAGAATCTTTTGAAGTAGACGTCTCATCTTCTGCACACACGATCAATTCCTGAATCAGTGGCTCAACCGTTTTTGAGAAACAATAGTGATTCAAATCAAACGTGCGGGCCTGACTCAATGGATAGGCTTGTCCGGCCTTTAGACTGAGCAGAAATTCCTGAATCGATTGGACCGGAAGCTCGTCAACTTGTAGTGACACCCCCATAACCGGATGATCAGTTTCTAGATCGAGCACATGCGCCTGAATCTTGAGTGACACACGCGTCCGTGTTTCAAAATGTGTCTGCTCACTAATGGCTCGCGTGTTTCTTTTTTTATCAAAAATGGTCAGAAAATCTTGCGAGGCATCTTTTCCTGAATGCATGCGTCTCGGCTTGATTTTCGGTACCCCTGTTTGCTTTTGCTGCTGATGATAAAGCGCGATCAGGACGCTCGCAATATGTTGGCAGTCTTGATCGACGGACGCTAATTTAGGACAGCTGCAATCGGTTTTTAACTCATTATTCGGATTGGAAATGCTGACATGAAAGTCTTCATTCCCTTTCACAACCGCCTTCCAATAGTCGGGTTGAATCACTTGAACTGACACTTTATTTTTATAATAAAAGGACTCGCCTCGTTTGAAGGAGACCGTCCCGCAGCGGTCGAGGATGGTTTTGATGGTCAACTCTGGGCCCACAGAATCTCCTCCTTTTCAAAGTATTGTACCACAGAAAAAGGGGCGGTTCCCCGTCGGGTGTTTGGCTTTATTTGTGCTACGGGAACAATCGGAGGCTCTTTCAGTTCCCGTAGCTGTTTTTCTTTCTCGTTTCGGGAACTACGACTACGTTTCAGTTCCCGTAGGACTCTCGATCTCCCGTTTCAGGCACTATTGCGTCCACTCAGTGCTTGTCCGCAATTTCCACATATAATACGGGAACTAACCCCCTCGGTCAGTTCCCGTATGGCTACCTTTATATAGTTTCGGGAACCGTCGTCCTGTGTTCCCGGTCCCATTAGAATTGAAATACCGCGCCCTATTCATTTGCCAGATTCATTAAGAGTGCGCGTTCAACGCCATCTGAATCTGTTCCAATAATTTCTGACCATTTGGCGTTCCTAGCCCGGTACATGCATCCCACCCTTGATTGGCTCGGTATGCATTCGGAAGCCAACTGGTGTCGTTTGTTCCATTTATTATATCATGAAATGCGGATTGTTCGACATGTTGATTATAAATAATCGGATTAAGAAAGCCGACATCTTGGCCCAATTTTTGATTCAAAATGGCAATTAAACCAGCCCACAAAGGTGCAACCGCGCTTGTTCCACCAACAATCATCATCTTTCCATCTACCAATACCTTGTATCCAGTGGTTGGGTCCGCATCACCCGCGACGTCTGGCACACCTCTACCTGTTGTTCCGCCCGGATTGGCGTTAACCGGAATATTAAACCCTTTTTGCCAATCTGGTAGTGGAAAGACTTCACTCACGCCCCCACCGGTTGCACTCGAGCGACTTTCATCCCATACCACTTCCCTCGTAATTTGACCATTCGACGCGAACAACTCGGTGCCACCACACGCGAGCACATGAGGACTTGACGCTGGGAAATCCACATGGACGCGACCATCCGAAGCGCCATCGGAGGACCCTTGATCGCCGGCGGCAGACGTAACGGTCACGCCAAGTTTAGCAGCATCTTGAAACGCCTGGTCCATCGCATCCATCGCTTGCTTCGTCCAATTCGCTTCAGCACTCCCCCAACTGATTGAAAGGACAGACGGGTTGTTATTCTTATCATGAATCGCGGTATTAATTGCATTTAAAAAACCAGCGTCTGTGTTCGGTGCAAAGTACACCACAATGTTCACACCCGGAGCCACAGCACCGGCGACCTCGATATCTAACACCACTTCTCCATCTGCACTGTTCGGATTACCGGTGGGCGTGTTGGTTGCCCCATCAACCGAAACGGAGGTGACCGTAGGAGTTGGTAGTCCAAGCGAGCCAAAATAGTCACTCAAGTCCTTCTCGTTATAACCGCCCCCCAGTTCAATGATTCCAATGCATTGTTCTGAGAGGTTAGAAGCTTGAGGGAAATTATAAAGGGAAGCGACCTCGTTCGGATTAAAAGGTTGAGGCTGATTCTGTGATGAGGCTACTGCCCTTATTTCACCTTCCTCTAAAATATGAAAATGTGGCGTCAGTTGTGGGCGATTGTCTAATCCGAGTACGACTTTAACAATTTCGTTTAATGGTTCAGGCAATGACACCTCATCTCGATGACTTCTAAACTCATAATCAGGATGCTCAAAATGCTCCAGATCAATTTTGAACGCCTGATTGAGGTCGGCAACTTTTCCTGATAGTTTCATTGTTCCCGCTTCAGGGTGAACAGCCGTTTCATTGAGATGATGAGCGGCTGCAAAAGCACGAATGCGTTTAAGATCCTCTTCTTTGGCACCGAACACGTTCTTAAAAGAAGTGCGGTCCATTTGAATTAATTTTTCAGAGTTTGAGTGAGGACGCCTTACAACTAGCGTCACTTCAATGGTTTCGTTTGGATCAACTGGACCCTTACTTTGAATTGGAACATTAGGGTTCTTCACGCGACCACCTAAATGTTCAACATGACCTTGTTCCTTTTCGCGTTTCGAATTGTCCAATTTGAATCCTCCTTATTTTTAAAAAATTGAGTTCTTTACTATTCTCGCATATTAAAAGAGTTCCTTCTTCGGACAACGGTTTAATTTTGGAATATTAAGGGACTCGCCTAAAATGTCCCTATGTTCCACTTAAACTATTAAAACCCGCCCCAATACATGACGATTGAATTCAAAATGATTTTTCAAGCCAGACAGAAAGGATTCTCTGTCTGTTTTAATTGAAAACCAGACAGAAAACCCTTTATTGTTAAATCATTGAACGCTCTGACTCATAACCCTCCCAAGCGGGAAGCATTTGGCGAAGTGGTTTGTCTTTTCGATACCCCAATACATATTCTGCTTGCATGACCGTATGAATTTCACGGGTCCCTTCATAGATCACAGGAGCTTTTGAATTTCTCAAATGCCG
Organism: uncultured Sporolactobacillaceae bacterium; assembly: GCA_963829575.1. Taxonomy (GTDB): domain Bacteria; phylum Bacillota; class Bacilli; order Bacillales; family Sporolactobacillaceae; genus KACC-23026. Next base: position 43,563 of record CAWHJF010000015.1, read on the forward strand.
TTCGACTGGAAATTCATTTGAAAACCCATAGGCACCGTGAATTTGTACAGCATCGTTGGCCGATTCATTGGCAAAATTACAGGCTTGCCATTTGGCAAGCGAGGTTTCGCGCGTACAACGCTCGCCTTTATTTTTCAATTCACCCACCCGATAGACGAGTAATTGTGACATTTGAAGCTTGGCTTCCATGTTGGCAATCATTTGTTGAACCAACTGGTGTCTTCCAATCTCCTCACCAAACGTATGACGGTCATGACAATAATTTACACTTTCCTCTAAACTTGCCATGATGATCCCGCAGGCACCGGCAGCGACTGTAAAGCGGCCATTATCAAGTGCCGACATCGCAATTTTGAAACCTTCTCCTTCTTCTCCTAGGAGGTTTTCTTTTGGCACGCGCATATTATCAAAAAAGAGTTCACCCGTGTTGCCCGCTCGAATCCCCAACTTTCCTTTTAACGGCCGAGAACTGAATCCAGGATACGTCCGTTCAACGATAAAAGCAGAAATGCCATGATGACCTTTTGCTTTATCCGTGTAAGCAAACACAATGAAATGGTCGGCCAAATCAGAGAGTGAAATCCAAATTTTTTGTCCATTTAAAACATAATCGTCGCCATCTCGGACCGCTGTGGTTTGGATCGCTTTGACATCCGACCCCGCATTCGGCTCTGTCAGTCCATAGGCTGCCAGTTTCTCACCTTTTGCCTGCGGAACCAGATATTTTTGCTTTTGTTCTTCATTTCCCCATTGAAGCAACGTAAGACTATTGAGTCCGGTATGAACAGATACAGCGGTCCGAAATGCGGTATCGCCACGCTCGAGCTCTTCGCACACAATGGCGAGGGCATTGTAATCCATGCCGCTACCGCCATATTTCTCAGGGATGCAGACCCCCATCAAATTGAGTTCACTGAGCCGTTTATAGATGTTGGGATCCGTATTTCCCTTTTCATCCCATTCCTTTATGTATGGGTTGATTTCCTGATCAACGAACTGACGCACCATTTTTCGAAGCATTTGTAATTCATCGCTTAACTCAAAGTTCATTCTGATCTCCCCTATTCATATAAAATGTGATCTGTATTCCAATTGAAGGTGGATCGGTTTGCCACCGATTCCCCGCGCGGCCATTTGATCCGTTATCCACGCTGGAGGGAGCACGCTATAGCGATCTACTACCACCTGCGCGTTGTGGCGTTCTGCGTCTTAAACTGACTTCCCCACCGATCTCAGCCAGCCGTTTCGGGTAGTGGATTGCGTTCCATAAATTTCAGGATGTGCTCAGCGATCGCTTCGCCTTTTTCCTCTTGAAGGAAGTGACCTGCATTCTCAATCACAATCTCAGGTTCGTTTTGAGTGGTTTGGATGATTTTTTTAAAGAAGCGGTCGCCGCCTCTAGTAATCGGATCGGAATCCGAGAAAGCCACTAAAGCCGGTTTGTCCCATTCCATCAGGACTTCTTTTGCTCGACGCATCTGGGCGGCACCAGGGTCGTCGTAGTTCACGGGAACAAGGAGCGGCCAAACCTGGGCACCCACCTTGTATTCCGCACTCGGAAATGGCGCCTCATAAGCTTGAATGACCTCATCCGAGCGTTCCGTTCCTTTGGCTAAGCTGCGGCGAATGAGTTGCCCAATTGGTAAATCGGGCGTCCGTTCGACATAGCTTCTCCAGTTCAGAAAACCTTCTGTTTGTCGGACTTCTCCAGTTGCAAGAGCGGTATTCATGATGACCACTCTTGAAAAACGCTCTTGGATCTCGCCTAATACACTTAAACCGATCAAACCACCCCAGTCTTGCACCACCAAAGTAACCGCTTTCAAGTTAAGGGTTTCAATAAAACGCTTTAACGTCTCCATGTGCATCTCAAAGGAATAGTCGGAAGGCTCCGTGTATTTGTCAGAACGACCAAATCCGATAAAATCAGGTGCAATTACACGATATTCGGATGCCAGTGTCGGGATCATGTGACGATAAAGATATGACCACGTCGGTTCGCCATGCAAACACAAAATGATGTCGCCTTCTCCTTCATCTACATAATGCACACGCGCCCCATTGATCTCAACATAATTAGGTTGAAACGGATAGTCAGGAAGATGTGCAAACCGTTCTTCCGGTGTACGAATAATTGGCATACCTAGATTCCTCCTAAACTTTTTCTATAAAAAGGAATTCAATAAAAAAGAGACATTCTCCTTCTTTTTATTCAAAAGTGTCACCATTCATGATTACATTTTTATTCTATTGGACTAGAATACTGTCAAATAGTGGACGTAGTCTCTTTAAACAAGAGAGTAGCATTGGTTTAGCAAAATAAAAGGCTTAAGGAATCCTTGTAAAATTGAGGCTATGTAAAAGGATTACCCCTCCTCTGTAATCCTATAAATCTTTAATCACTCGTACAACTTGTTTCACAAAATTGTGGGCAGCCCCTAAATCGAATCCTAGTAAGCGTCCATCCGCACTTCCACTAGGTATGCCTTTAACAAGATTGACGTTTTCTATGCTCTCTAAACTAACCGTTAAAGAAGCGGTCCGTTCAATACGGCTATAGTAGTTTTCAAATACTAATATCGAAAGCTGCCTCGTATCATCCAAATAGTGGAACTCTTCGTCAATTAAGTTTTCTTTTAGTTCAATTGAATGGTCAACAATTCTCTGACAACAAAAGGCGGAAGACTTGTTGCAAATGCCTTTCAATTTTTCATAAACAAGTCCCCCTTTTCTTTAATCGACTTTTTTCTCAGAACAATAATAAGATCTATATCGTTTAATTTTACATTTTCCTATAAATGTTCACTTCTATTCTCGGGTTCTAGTTTTTTTGAAAGTTGAGTTCCCAAGTTACGCCATACTGGTCTGTCAGTTTGCCGTATCGTGCGCCCCAGAACATGTCTTGCAAAGCCATTTTGACCTGACCATTCTGAGAGAGGCTATTAAAAATACGCTCGATTTCTTCCAAGTTGTCCAAATCAAGACCTAATTCAAGAAACGAACCTTGCTGGGGAGTGGATCCAAACACGTCATTAAAATAGATGTGGTCCCCGTTTTCTAAATGAAGCTCAGCATGGATGTATTTTCCCTCTTGTCCTTCAAATCCGGGCACCCCGTTCGAAAGTTTGACATTCTTTATTTCGCCGCCTAAAACAGTTTGATAAAACGTCACTGCCTCATTGCAAGGTTCAAGACTCAACCGTGGATAAAGCTTCTTCATACACAACACGCCTCCGATTCTGATTATCTTATCCTTAGAAAACTATATCAATTTCGTGAACAATTCACAATCCACCCTACAAACGCTCAGCTTCAGACTCTGCCCTAATCGTCCGAAACAAAAAAAGAGTTGCTTAAGGTTCAAATTAGCCTTAAACAACTCTCTTCGAATGACTCTAATTTTATTTGTTAACACCCTTTGCTTTCGCACCCCATACTCGACGAGGGACTCTGCGGCGGTTGCTAATCGTATCTTCTTTTGGTTCCGTACGTTTAATAAAGAACGCGAGTAAAAAAGCAATAACGGTTAAAGCTGTTGCGACGAAAAAGGCATCGTCTACCCCCATCACCGCGCCCTGTTTCTGAGCGTGAGCAATCGCTTTAACGTTGGTCTTTGCAATTTTATCTGAAATCATGATGTCCGTAAAATGCTGAATGCCTTTATTTGTCATAATGGAGACGAAAAACGCCATCCCGATCGCACCGGCCACATTTCGAAGCGTGTTCACCATGGCCGTACCGAATCGATTTAAGGTCAAGGCTAATTCATTTAATCCAGCTGTGAAGATCGGCATCATCACAATCGACATGCCCAACATCCGAATCGTATAGAGTATAACCACGTAGGTGAAACTTGTCGTTAACTCAAGCTTCGTAAGTCCGTACGTGGTCACAGTCGTGATCGCAAGACCTGTAATAGCAAGCCACTTGGCTCCAAAGCGGTCAAACAATCTCCCAGTAATCGGCGACATAATCCCCATCACAATACCCCCAGGGAGCAACATGAGGCCGGAGAGAAGCGGTGTGAATCCACGCACATTTTGCATATAAATCGGCATTAAAATCATACCAGAGAACATGGCCATAGTGACCACAATATTGATAACCGTTGTGAGAGTGAAAATCGGGAACTGAAAAATGCGGAATTCTAGAATCGGTTCCTCGACGATAAATTGCCACCAGACAAAAAGCGCTAAGCTGATCGCGCCGACAATTAATGTGGTGAGCACTTCATGACTGCCCCATCCTTTTGAACCTGCCTCAGCAAATCCATACAGAATGCCACCAAATCCAATGGTCGACAAGACCACACCAAGAAGATCGAGCTTCGGTTTGCGCGTCTCGGTCACATTTTTCATTAACACGATCGCGACAATGAGATCAATCAAGGCAAACGGAAGAATGATGAAAAAGAGCACACGCCATGAATGGTTTTCTACGATCCAACCGGAGAGCGTTGGGCCAACAGCGGGCGCAAAGTTCATCGCCACACCAAAAATCCCCATCGCAAACCCACGGCGATTCGCTGGGAAAATCGTAAAAATCACGTTCGTAATCAGTGGGAAGAGAATCCCTGCACCGGCTGCTTGAATCACGCGACCAAGTAGGATTACGGAAAACCCAGGAGCAATCCCACAAATCAAGGTCCCTATTGTAAATAGACCCATCGATGTGATGTAGAGTTGTCGGGTTGTAAAACGATTCATCAGATAAGCTGTGATCGGAATCGTAATCCCGTTTACTAACATGAAAATAGTCGTTAACCAGTCTGCTGTCGTCGCAGAAATCTGAAGCCGATTCATCATTTGCGGCAAGGCCACGTTAATTAACGTTTGGTTCAAAAATGCGACTAGTGCACCAGCCAACATAATACCAAAAATGAGATTCGTAGAAATTGGGCGTTTGGATGGATTCGCCGTCGTCATCTTCAACATGACCTCCATAATTATATTTGATCATCTGATCCGTTTCTAAACAAAATCGCTTGTTGATTTATTTCCTAGAAGGAAAGAAAAGACCCGCCATATAAATGGCAGGAACCCATTAATGTTAGACGATTTTATTTTAAAAAAGATGGCAGTATTTTTTTAGACCGAAGACTAGTTTATCCTGTTGTTCGTTTCTTTGTCAACGAGATTGCTCCAAATAAAATTGAGGTTCAATCCGTTTGACCAACAGAACCCATCGTAACAAATCCATCCCGCCAAAACCAGTTGAAAATACTGGGAATCAATGTTAATTTTTTGATAACCGATTACAAGATTTAAGAATGATAGAGATGTTGATTTAATTCGACTTTAATTGCCTCAGGGATCGGTTCGGATTTCTGAGTGGCAAGATTAAAATTGACGTAGGTTGCCGTCCCTTTCGCACATAAGCGCTCCTGTTGCCAAATTTCTTCATACAACTGAAGGCTAGAATTGCCGATCTTCGAAACCCAATTGCAGATCGTGACGGACGTGCCAAAATAGATCTGACTAACGTATTCGACGTTCATGTTCAGTATAATCATTTTCCAATTTTCAAAAGAGTCATCAGGCGTAAACAATTTAAAAAGAGGATTGCGCCCGGCCTCGAACCAGACAGGAATGGTCGTATTGTTGATGTGGCCGACGCCATCGGTTTCAGATACTCTCGGTTCAATCGTTGTTTTGAACATACCAATGGTCCTTTCTATGAAAAATCACGCAAAACATGCTGAACCCACACATTCGGTTCACGATACGTTCCCGTTCCTTGATCGAGATCCACATCTAAAGGGACCAAACCGCCTTTGATCACATAGGGTCCCGATGATAAAAAAGTCAGTCCTGTCCAGTTTTGCCACGCTTTAATCGGTGCTGCGATCGTCATCGACTCTGGTGCGACTTTTAAGATCTTCGCCCCTACACGGACATGGGTCCGAATCCAAGGATCAAACGGGCTGTCCATCCTCACGCTTCCACCCCATATAAGTCCTCCATGGGGATCAAGGGATATTGGGACTTTAGCGCCGGTCGAAGCGGTGCAAACAAATGATCAATCCCCTGTTTGGCGACCACTTCTCTCATGGCCGACGACCATCTCACGACTCAGCCCAGCCCCTTGATACGCTGGATCTATGACAATCGCAAGTGCTGAGGCCGCATTCGCAAGCTTCTTCTCCTCTGCATCCGACAGCCCTTGTTCAATGACAGCGCGCCAGCCTTCCGGTAACGAGTCGTTCGAACCTGGCCAATGAAAAGGAATAGCATGGCCACAGGCAATCACGTCGCCAGATGCCGTCAAACAAAGGAACTGATAGTCTGGAAAGCACTCGACTGTCCGCTTCCATTGATCGCCTACAATTAAATCTTTGCGAAAGAAACTCGGCCAACCGAGCGCGTGCAGTCGGTCAAGTTCCCCTACTAGCTCTGGGCGTTCTCTTAACGATACAAAGTACAATGATTCAACTGGTTGTGTTGGCTTCGTTGTCATGGCTTTAACTCCGTTCTTTTTTAAAATAAACTAGAGATCTAAATCCTCCATATTGCCGTCGGCTCTATATTTGGGCCCCCTAGCATGAACTGAATTAGAACGTGCTCTGCTATTTTCTAAGATTTAGATTGGCGCATGGTTTCAACCTTTTTGAAATTGAATTTTTCATATAAAGTATGCGCATCTTTGGTGGCGAGTCCCATGCGTGTCTCCCTTATGGACGGATGCTCTAGGAGGCATTGCAACAACCATTTCCCCAGGCCTTTGCCACGTTCAGATTCGTCGATCACCACATCCATTAACCAAGAGAACACCACTCGATCCGAAACGGCCCGGGCAAACCCGATTTGCGTATCCCCTTTATATAGACCAAAGCAATGTGAATGCGCAATGGTTTGTTTGATCGTCTCCCTACTCCGGTCCGCTGCCCAGTAAGACGCTTGTAACCACTGAAAGATTTTCTCTACTTGAAGCGATTCTTTTGAATCACTGACCCGATATTCGCCTTTCACCCATTCCATCCAACATATCCCTCTCTTAAACTTACTTTTCTAATTATAGATTCTTTTATGATCGTATCATTTTGTAAGCCCAGAGACAAAAAACCCTGCGGAATTAGCAGGACTTCCAGGCTCTGTCGGGGAGTCTCGACAAAAAAATAGAATCGGTGGGCTAACGAATTTGAGGTCCGCGGAATTTGCCATTACCGAAATAAGCCAGAATAACGAATAATAGGTCTGATTAAGAAAATAAGCAGACATTGGATCCGTTATACCCAGAAATAATTTAATCACTGACAGAAACAACAGCACGCGAATCTAGTAGATACTATTTAAATGTTTTGAGGGTTCGAATTCAAAACCATATCGATATGCGGGATGTTGTCTTCCAAATAGACGTCTGAAACCCCTACAAACCCAAAGGATTCATAAAAGCCTCGTAAATAATCTTGCGCTTGAATCTTAATAACCGCTTCCTTCCAATCATCCACAAGGATCTCTATGCCCCTTCTCACAAGCTCCCTTCCTAAATTCTGTCCGCGGTAATCTTGCTTTACGAGGACCCGCCCGATCGATGCAGCAGGTCCAGAGATCCCAGGAGGTAAGAGTCTCAAATATGCCACGATTTCTCCCTCTTTCTCGCAAAATATATGCTCACACTTCGGATCTCGCCCATCCACTTCAAGGTAAGGACAGTTCTGTTCGACGACAAAGACCTGGGTCCGTTCTAATAAAATTGCATACAGTTCAGTTGCGTTTAGCTCTTTAAAAGCTTTTCGTTTCCAATTCATAATTTGATCACCTAGTTTGTTTAAATTCTGTTGTATGAGTATTTTAAAAAATTTATAAAAGCACAGTCCCTTTACTTCGGGACTTCCCAATTTTGACTAAGGTGCAGAAGTTCAGTTCGAACAGCCTTAGGGTCACCTTTAAATGTGGCTTCAATCGCGTAGGCATACTGACTTCCGTATCTAATTAACCAATATTCATCGGTCACACCTTGCGAAGTCGAAGCAGCCGGTTGTGAGCGTTCATTCCAAACCAAGTCCGCTTTGCCAATTGATGTCTGAACGGTTTCATGACGCTTCACGGTGGACTGGTTCCCCAAAATTTCCATGTATTTGTCTCCCGAATCGTTTTGAACCGGAAGGCTAGTGACCATGACCTGTAGCGTCAGCCCTTTCCACTTGACCGATTGATTTGGAACCACTGTGGTACCATTTGGTAACGTTAAGGACGTCTTAAATGGATTCGATTGATTAGATTGACTAGCAGAACTTGTTGTCTGTTTCTTCGATGGCTTAAAAGGATCGTGTTGACTCAATCCAGTAATCCAATTCGCACCTTGTGTCGGATGGTTTGGATTGACCCCCGCCAACTCCATATTTAATTGCGACTTACTAGATGGGATCACCTCACCTGTTCGAACGTTTATTGAAAAATAATGCCCAGATCGATTCGGAGCCTCAAAGACAATATAGCTTCCTGTGAAATTGTGCACGATACAATCCTTAGCTTGGCACGAATAGGCTGCGACCTCTTTATGATTATACCTCACACCTACAAATGCATCTTTTGTATGGATGTTCTGGTAAAGGTCTACCACAAAAGGCTTACTATTTATATCGCCTTCCCATTGGTCGATCACACCACTGACTTCAGGATTAAACGGAACCTTTGAGGGTTGAATGAGCGTTCCGGTCGTTAAATTCATAACAAAGTTAGAGACTCTTTTTACCTTTGCACCTGCAAAAGGCGCTGTTATCCCCTTTTGCACAAACCAGTTCCCCAATGCTTCAGCCGATAAATCCGTTGGCTTGTGTACTGTCGCCGCAGTTCCTGTTTGAGTCGTTTTTCCATCATTTGAGTGCGTCCATGTATGATGAGGAATCAAACTTATAGTAATAAGAGCAATCAGAGCGAGACCAGCAAGACTCCCCATACTGATTTGAAGCCGATTCATCCATTCTTGCTTTTTAGTCTTTTTTTCTTTCGCATGGACTTTGTCATAGTAATTCAAGATGGACGTATGTAACTCATTCTTACGTGTTTCAGAGAGTTTCGGAGTTGGTAGATCATGAAGAAGTTCATCTAAAGGATTCGTTTTGAGCTTCACGGATGGCACCTCCTATTCTTTCCTGTAAAACTTTGCGCGCACGATAATAGGTTGACTGCACCTTAGCTTCTGTCCAATTTAAAATCTCAGCCGTTTCTTTGATCGCCATTTCCTGAATGCCTCTTAAAATCAAAACATCCCGATAAGCTGTCTTCATCTCGCGAATGGTCGATTGAATCAATTGATAGTGTTCATTTAATAGAAAATCCGCCTCTGGATTTTGCTCACTGTGAGAGTCATAGCTGGAATCGTACGATACTTGCTCTTTCCATTTTTGTCGTTTTCGCCTTCTCAACTCATCAATCGCTACATTGCGTGCAATGCTTAAAAGCCACGTCTTGGGATTGGCGTCACCTTTGAACGCATGCAAGCCATTGATGGCTTTAATAAACGTCTCCTGAACAAGGTCCTCGACGTCATGTGAACCCATTTTATAAATTAAAAACCGATAAAGATCATCGCTGTATTGTTGAACCCAATCAGAAATGATCTGACGTTCACCCTCGATGTCCCTCACCCCTTTTCTCTTTTGCTAATTAGACGTATTCAGCGCCAAAATCATTCACATTATTTGTAAATCTATCAAAAGTTATGGGTACGAGATTAATGTGAGAGGTTAGGTTGACCAATTTCCTTTTTTCCATTATATAGGATTGAGTTTCGAATGGGGAACAGTGAGTGGACAGATTCCCTACTATTAGCTAATGTGTTCGCGTGTGTGGCCTTGCGCACACACTCTTGTCTTTTTCGTGGGTGTTGTGTGCAGTGAATTGACGGCAAACCCTCGAATTTAGATGTGTACACAAAAAACAAAAAAGGAACCACAAATACAATTCCTCTTTTAACAATGTGCCCTGGCGGCGTTCTACTCTCACAGGGAGCCTACTACTTGAAATTCCTTCATGAATAAACCTCTTTGACTTTACTTCGTGCTGGCTTGCGTAAAACCTCATTCTCTTGTCAAAAGATTTTACGCACTTTTCCTTTGTCCAAGGTAAGATAATTGTTTTTTTATTTTTAAATTCGTGCTGGCTTGCGTAAAATCTCATTCTCTTGTCAAAAGATTTTACGCATTTTTCCTTTGTCCAAGGTAAGATAATTATTTTTTTATTTTTAAATTCGTGCTGGCTTGCGCGAAATCACCTGCTTTCGACCCCGATTTCTGCGCATGTCCCCAACCTTGACCAAATTTCTTAGCCCTAACTACACAAAATATGAACTGCTTTCCCACTTCTTTAAAAATGGAACTGAGGTTTCCAATTGACTGCGGATTTCTTCGTCACTCGAAACCCTCGCCCTGGGTTCCATCACCCTACGGGTGAACACCAAAAAAATAAGGAACTGTATATTTAAATACAATTCCTTATCTCTATTTTGCCTGGCGGCGTTCTACTCTCACAGGGAGCCTACTACTTGAAATTCCTTCATGAATAAACTTCTTTGACTTTACTTCGTGCTGGCTTGCGTAAAACCTCATTCTCTTGTCAAAAGGTTTTACGCATTTTTCCTTTGTCCAAGGTAAGATAATTGTTTTTTTATTTTTAAATTCGTGCTGGCTTACGCGAAATCACTTGCTTTCAACCCTGATTTTTGCGAATGTCCCCAACCTTGACCAAATTTCTTAGCCCTAACTACACAAAATATGAACTGCTTTCCGTAAGCCCGAACTATAAAAATAAGCGTACCTTTCCGGTACGCAAGACAAATAGCCGTAAATTACGATTTTTTAAATCGAATAGTACGGCTTTTTATTATTTCTTACATGTTTGCTTGGATCATTTTAGACCAGGGCATATACTGATTTAAAATTTCGGGGTTTTGATAAATATCGCTATTTGGCAGATCAGTCAGGAGTATTCTTTAAGTATTCGTAGAAATCAATACCGTTACTTTTGGCTGTTTCTGCGATACTCAAACAAATGGCGTTTGCTTTTGCCCCAGCTTCACTGACCGAAAAGAGCCAATTTTTTCTTCCAATGACATTGGGACGGATTGCATTTTCTGCTGGATTATTATCAATCTCAATTCTCCCGTCAGTTAAGAATGCTTTGAGTCCTTTCGCACGGTTTAGTGTGTATTCAGCTGCCTTTGCTAGGGCATTTTTTCCGAAGAATGGGGATGACTCCACCCATTTAAGGAATTTCTCTACGATTGGCTTCGAGTATTTTTGACGTTTTTTCCTTCTCTTACTCGGAGACAAATGTTTAAATTCCCTTTCAAGGCGATATAACTCATCGCAATATTGAACACCGATTTGTCCATTTTTGCTGTCTGCTTTAAGCCAATAGCGTCGAACATGTGCCCAACAATTCGCGAAAGTAATCCCTTCAATTGCTCCGTAAGCTGAATAGCCATCACAGATAATTGTTCCAGAAAACCCTTTAATGAAGCTTTCAAGTACAGACCGAGCGCGCGACAACGCACTTTGAAAAAGCACAATCGTTGGACCTTGGCTAGGCACACTCCGATAGACCCAATTGTAGGCATTAGACTGACCCGATTTTCCATCGGATCGGTTGATGATTTGTCCATAGGTCTCGTCGACATGTAGAACTGTTTTAACCATCATCAAATCCTTCAATTTTTCATAAATAAGCAACAGCCAATCAAGTGATGCACGAATGACCCAATTGGATAGGTTCTTATCATTTGTTCGCAGGCCATAACGGTCCCATTCCTTTACCTGTCGGTAAAGGGGTACAAATAGTGAAAACTTATCATAAACGACTTTGGCAAGTACGCTAGGACTTGCAATACTACGTTGAATAGCTGGTTTCGGTGCTTTACCGCGCTTAATTTGCTTTTTTTGAAATCCATCCTCTTCACAACTTAAACAGGCATATGCATGTTCAACGTGTTGGATCTTCCTCATTCTTGCCGGAATAAATTCGGCCTCTTCTCGCACAATTGTGCTGCCAATCTCACGCATTTGCCCTTGGCAACACTCACACATTGTGTTTTCCGGGTGATGATGAACAGTGTTAATCTCAATACCATCATCTAATGAATCATTTCGTTTTTTGTTTTTAACTTTTCGTACAACAGTATAGGAAATCGTCTGTTGGCTTTGTTCTTCTGTGTGCTCAGATTCGCTAAAAGATGGGTCATCATCAAACAGTGAAGCCTGTCCATCTAGTGGATTATATTTAGACTTTTCGGTTTTAGAACCGTATAACAGCTTTGTTAAATGACGAACCTGTTCGGTTAATGTTTCAATCTGTTTCGATAAGTCTTTGTTTTGTTGATTGGAATGAGTCAATTGGTCTTCGAGTAGTCGAATTAATTTCTCATTTTGATTCTCGTCAGAGAAAGAAGCATTAACCATCACTTTCACCACATTTCGTTCATATATATACTAGTAATAGTATACTATCTCGAACATCATAGTGAAAACATTTTTTCGAATTTAAAACACTCCTTTGGGTGATCTTTGAATCGCCTTCGGTTGTTGAATTGTTAATCCTTCCAGAAGCCAGCGAAGCTCTTGTTGAGATAGATTTCGCACTTCATTTTCATCTTTTGGCCACTGAAGTTTTCCTCTATCTAAGCGTTTATAAAGCAACGCGAATCCATCTCCATCAAAATAAAGACATTTAAAACGGTCTTTATTCCATCCTGAAAATAGGAAAATGGAGTCGCCATAAGGATCAAGTTCGAAAGAATCTTGAATCAAGGTAGCCAGTCCATCAATTCCTTTCCTCATATCAGTCTTTCCACAAACAATATAAATGTTTTTCACACTTGAATAATCATGTATCATAGATTTTTTAACTCCCTCATGACCGTTCGAATGATGTGTTCATTTACGCCGTTGAAGAAGGAAATCTTTACGGTTGCTGTTCTGATCGTGCAGGAGGGTTTTGAGGAAAGTTTAGCTTTATTCGTTACAGAAGGAGTATTTTCTTTTTCATTATGTAAGGTTACGGGGACTATAGCTGTTTTTTTTAGCGTCATATTAAAAGCACCTCCTTTAATTGATACGTCAATTCTATCAGGAGGTGCTGCTGTTTTATATCCGTTGTTTGAATGGGGGCTTACGGTCGAGGAAACAAGTGAGTGAGAACCGGAGTGTACGTTGTACACGAGGATCGCAACGAGCGAAGGTGACGAAGATGATGCCGCAGTCAATTGGAAGCCGCTAGCCCCGAACACGGTCGTTTAAGCTCGAGCGTCGATGGTAATTGGGGGCTTCCCCCTGTGAGAGTAGAACGCCGCCAGGCAAAATAGAGATAAGGAATTGTATTTAATATACAGTTCCTTATTTTTTTGTTGTTCACCCGAAGGGTGATGGAACCCTGGGCGAGGGTTTCGAGTGACAAGGAGGTCGAGGAAACAAGTGAGTGAGAACCGGAGTGTACGTTGTACACGAGGATCGCAACGAGCGAAGGTGACGAAGAGATCCGCAGTCAATCGGAAACCTCGGTTTCATTTTTAAAGAAGTGGGGAAAGCAGTTCTTATTTTGTGTAGTTAGAAATTTGGTCAAGGTTGGGGACATGCGCAAAAATCAGGGTCGAAAGCAGGTGATTTCGCGCAATCCAGCACGAATTTAAAAATAAAAAAACGATTTATCTTACCTTCGACAAAGGAAAAGTGCGTAAAATCTTTTGACAAGAGAATGAGATTTTACGCAAGCCAGCACGAAGTAAAGTCAAAGAAGTTTATTCATGAAGGTCATTCAAGTAGTAGGCTCCCTGGAAGAGTAGAACGCCGCTAGGCATATTTTGGATAAGGAACTGCGAAAGCAGTTCCTTTTTGCGTTCATCAAACTTAGGGGGTGTGAACGTAAATTCAATGCACACAAACAATAAAATAGCATAGAGAATCGTGTGCGCAGAGGACATGCATGTCATAAAAATGAAGAATAGTGTTTAATTCAGATTAAAATGAGGAAAAGTTAATTAGAGGCTAAAGACGTATTAGAAGGGGTATTAAAATTTTACATAAACACTGGAATGAAATAGAAAAGTGGAGGTTTAAAAAGATCATAAAAGGAAAGCCTTTAGTTAGGAAGAGTCCATAAGAATTCAATATGTAAAAATCCAAATAGGACAAAGGAATTGGCACTTTTTCATAGGAAAATTTGTCGATTGAAAACTAATTTTGCGGTTGGGTTCGTGTTGCTTTTAAGCCACAGTGAAATGGTATATAATTATTGTCAAAGATAGTCAAAGTCAAAGGCGGGTGAGAGGAAGGGTGCGGAATATTTCAGACATAATTGAAGAGCATATCAAGAATATTCTTAAGCAGAAAGCTGAAATTGAGATTAAAAGAAGTGAGCTTGCAGAACAATTTCAGTGTGTCCCCTCACAAATCAATTATGTGCTAAAAACTCGTTTTTCAATTGAAAGAGGGTATATTGTTGAGAGTAAACGAGGTGGCGGCGGATATATCCGAATTATTAAAGTTACCAAGAATACTGATCGAGAATTAATTAGTCATATAGAAAATTTAATTGATCAACGTTTAACTCAAAATCAAGCCCATGCTATGATTCTTCATTTATTAGAAGAAGGTGTGATTAATAATCGTGAAGCAAGGCTTATGATTAGCGCAGTCGATCGGTCTGTCATTGAACTAACCATTCCCATTCGAGACCAGATCAGAGCGAATATTCTTAAAGCCATGCTGCAGTCTCTGAAATTTAAAGTGTGAGTAGGTCTTAAATTAAGGGAGGAAGCGAGATGGAGTGTCAACAATGCCATATTCGACCGGCATCTCTTCATTTTACAAGAGTAATTAATGGGGAAAAACAAGAGTTTCATCTTTGTGAGCAATGCGCAAATGAGATGGAAGATTTGACGGACATGATGGGTGGATCAGGAGCTTTCAGCATTCATAATTTATTATCAGGCTTGCTTAATTTTGATCCTCATATTGGGGAACAAAATTCCCCCTCGAGAGAAGACATCGACTTACAATGTGATAAATGTGGACTAAGATATCGAGAGTTCATTAAAATAGGAAAATTTGGATGCGATCATTGTTATCAAGCTTTTGAATCCAAACTAGACCCAATTTTAAGGAAAGTGCATAGCGGCAATACGACTCATACAGGAAAAGTGCCAAAGCGAACTGGAAAATCGCTTGGAATTAAACGAAAAATTGCCGAATTAAAAGAAGAAATGAAAAAACATGTGGTAGATGAGGAATTTGAGGAAGCTGCCAGAATCAGAGATGAGATCAAGGCACTGGAAAATAGGGGGGATGAGTAAAATGTCTCTTCAAAATTTTATTAATCAAGCTGTTAGCACTTGGATGCAGGGAGATGGACCGGATTCTGAGATTGTTTTAAGTAGTCGAATTCGCTTAGCACGAAATTTAAAAGATTTTGCTTTTCCAGTCATATCTTCTGATGAGCAGGGACGAAAAGCGCTAACCTATGTGCGTGATCAATTAAATGGAGAAGGGTATCCTTCTATGGGCGAGTTTGAGTGGGTGAATATGAGTGAACTCAAACCGGTTGAAAAACGTGTTTTGGTTGAAAAACATTTAATTAGTCCAAACTTGGCAGAGGATTCTGAGTTTGGAGCGGTCTTAATTAATGATAATGAGTCCGTTAGTATCATGATTAATGAAGAAGATCATCTAAGAGTACAATGTCTTTTTCCGGGTTTTCAGTTGAATGAGGCCCTGACCCTTGCAAATGGGATCGATGATTGGATTGAAAGCAAATTTGATTATGCATTTGATGAAAAAAGAGGCTACTTAACAAGCTGCCCAACCAATGTGGGAACCGGCCTTAGAGCTTCTGTCATGGTGCATCTCCCTGCCTTAATGATCACGCAGCGGATGAATCGAATTGCACCAGCTATTAACCAATTTGGTCTCGTTGTAAGAGGGATTTATGGAGAAGGCAGTGAGGCGTTGGGCAATGTCTTTCAAATCTCAAATCAAATTACATTAGGCAAATCAGAAGAAGATATAGTCGAGGACCTTAGGGGCGTCGTTATGCAGCTGGTTCAACAGGAAAAATCCGCCCGTAAAGATTTACTGAAACTTTCAAAATTACAGCTTGAAGATCGGGTTTTTAGATCCTATGGGATTTTAGGGAACAGTCGAATCATACAATCTAAAGAAGCAGCCAAATGTCTCTCAGATCTTCGACTTGGGATTGACCTTGATCTGATAGAAGGCGTGCCGCGCAACATTTTAAATGAATTAATGATTTTAACACAACCGGGCTTTCTACAGCATTATTTTAAAGAAGCATTAACACCTGAAGAACGCGATATTCGCCGGGCTACTTTAATCAGAGAACGGTTGAAATTAGAAGAAAATAACGCAGATTGATTGAGGGAGGCTGACAATTATGATGTTTGGACGATTTACAGAACGCGCACAGAAAGTATTAGCACTTGCACAAGAAGAGGCTGTGAGGCTCGGTCATAATAATGTTGGAACAGAGCATATTTTACTTGGATTAATCAGAGAGGGTGAAGGCATTGCGGCCAAAGCTTTAAAGGCGCTCAATCTGGATCCTGAAAAAATACAAAAAGAGGTTGAAACCTTAATTGGGCGCGGCAGTGAAAATGTTCAAACCATTCATTACACACCAAGAGCCAAAAAAGTCATCGAATTGTCGATGGATGAGGCGCGGAAAATTGGTCATTCATATGTGGGAACAGAACATATTTTACTCGGACTCATTCGTGAAGGCGAAGGGGTAGCGGCACGAGTTCTCAATAACCTCGGAGTTAGCCTTAATAAAGCACGCCAACAAGTACTCCAATTATTAGGGAGCCATGAGTCGGCCACTTCCCAACAGGGCCGCGGCGGTTCAGGTGCCAATACACCAACACTCGATAGCCTTGCCCGCGATTTGACGGCTCAAGCCAAAGAAAGTGGACTCGATCCAGTTATTGGTCGAAGTAAAGAAATTGAGCGTGTAATTGAAGTCTTAAGTCGCCGTACAAAAAACAACCCAGTTTTGATTGGGGAACCTGGGGTTGGTAAGACGGCTATTGCAGAAGGTCTTGCGCAACAAATTATTAATAATGAAGTACCAGAAATCCTTCGCGATAAGCGTGTGATGACACTAGATATGGGTACCGTTGTTGCGGGCACCAAATATCGTGGAGAATTCGAAGATCGCTTAAAAAAAGTGATGGACGAAATTCGCCAGGCGGGAAACATAATCCTTTTCATTGACGAACTTCATACATTAATTGGTGCTGGAGGAGCAGAAGGTGCAATCGACGCATCTAATATTTTAAAGCCATCACTTGCTCGTGGTGAATTGCAATGTATTGGGGCAACCACTCTGGATGAGTACCGCAAATATATTGAAAAAGATGCGGCACTTGAGCGACGCTTCCAACCGATTAAAGTGGCTGAACCGACAACAGTTGAGTCCGTCCTTATTTTAAAAGGATTGCGGGATCGCTATGAAGCGCATCACAGAGTCAAAATTACGGATGATGCTATTAATGCAGCTGTCCAACTATCTGATCGTTATATTTCCGATCGATTCTTACCGGATAAAGCCATTGACCTTATAGATGAAGCAGCTTCTAAAGTTCGATTGCGTTCCTATACGGCTCCGCCCAATCTCAAAGAGCTTGAACAAAAACTTGATGAAGTGAAGAAAGAGAAAGATGCGGCAGTTCAGAGCCAAGAATTTGAAAAAGCGGCGTCACTCAGAGATACGGAACAAAAATTGAAAGAAGAACTCGAACAAAATCAACTAGAATGGAAACAAAAGCAAGGACGTGAAAATACAGAGGTGACACCAGAAGACATTGCCATTGTCGTGTCAAACTGGACGGGAGTTCCAGTTCGGAAACTCGAAGAAGAAGAAAGTGAACGTCTCTTAAATATGGAAGAGATTCTTCACAGTCGTGTCATTGGCCAAGAAGAGGCGGTTAAAGCTGTTTCCCATGCGATTCGCAGAGCACGTGCGGGTCTAAAGGACCCAAAACGTCCAATTGGTTCGTTCATCTTCCTAGGGCCAACTGGTGTTGGGAAAACGGAGCTTGCGCGAGCTGTTGCCGAAACATTGTTTGGTGACGAAGAAGCCATTATTCGAATTGATATGTCAGAATTCATGGAGAAGCATACTACCTCACGTTTGGTAGGGTCCCCTCCTGGTTATGTAGGGCATGAAGAAGGCGGCCAACTCACTGAAAAGGTTCGTCAAAAGCCTTACTCCGTGATCCTTCTAGATGAGATTGAAAAAGCACACCCAGATGTCTTTAATATTTTGTTACAGGTTTTAGATGACGGGCGTTTAACGGATTCAAAAGGACGCACGGTCGATTTCCGAAACACGGCGATTATTATGACATCCAATGTGGGTGCGAGCACCCTTAAGCGTAATAAAAGCATGGGCTTTACAATGGGTGCAGAAGGTGAAGCTTATAATGATATGAAGACAAAGGTTCTCGATGAGTTAAAACGCTCGTTCCGACCTGAATTCCTCAACCGGATTGATGAAATCATCGTGTTCCATGAATTGAATAAAGACCATCTCAAGAAAATTGTTGGGCTACTATCTGAGAGTTTAAGATATCGTTTGAAAGACCAAGGTATTGAGATCTCTTTAACAGATGCGGCAAAAGAAAAGATTGCTGAGGTGGGCTATGATCCTGAATATGGAGCAAGACCACTCAAGAGGGCCCTTCAGCGAAAAGTAGAAGATAAGTTGTCTGAAGAGCTGCTTAGAGGAGCGATCTCAAAAGGTGAAAAGGTAACCATTGATTATACAGATGACGAGTTTGTTGTAAAAAAATAGTCGGCAACAAGGGTGACTGTGGGACCGGGAAAACCGGTCCCATGTTGTATTTTAAAAATGAGCTTCATTTCGGTCTTGGATCGCATGGAAATCTTTTATAGGTAAAACTTTGAAAAAATACCAGTTAAAATATGAATCTTTTCACCTTGTAATTCGTCTATTTAGAAGAGTAGTTTTTAATACCTTAAAAAGGATGAGTAGAATGCCAAAGACCAAAACCGTCTTTTTTTGCCAAGAGTGTGGCTATGAAAGTCCTAAATGGATGGGGAAGTGTCCAAGTTGTGGAACTTGGAATAGTATGGTCGAAGAAACCATCAAGTCATCAAGCGGCCGTATGGAACGAAATACTCAGAGAGAGACGAGCCGCCCCATTCCGATAACTAAAATAGAGCAAACGAATGAAAAACGCGTTTTGACTAAAATGACTGAATTCAACCGAGTCCTTGGTGGTGGTGTGGTTGAGGGTTCGCTTGTGTTAGTTGGCGGAGATCCTGGAATTGGGAAATCTACTTTACTGCTACAAGCATCGGATCAATTGGCGCAAAATGGGAAATCGGTTTTATATATTTCAGGTGAAGAATCCGTTCGACAGACAAAAATGCGTGCGGAACGGTTAGGGATTCAGTCGGACAACTTATATGTTCTGGCTGAAACGGATATACATGAAATAGGGAATCGTTTAAATGACCTTAAACCGAATTTCCTAGTCATCGATTCCATCCAAACCATTTATAATCCAGATATCAGTTCGGCACCAGGAAGTGTGTCCCAAGTTCGCGAATGTACAGGTCATTTGATGAGAGTTGCCAAAACGAGTGGAATTGCCACATTCATCGTTGGACACGTCACGAAAGACGGTGCGATTGCCGGACCTAGACTACTGGAGCATATGGTGGATGCCGTTCTTTATTTTGAAGGTGAGCGTCATCACACTTTTAGAATACTTAGGGCAGTGAAAAATCGATTTGGCTCAACCAATGAAATCGGTGTGTTTGAAATGAAGGAATTGGGATTGGCAGAAGTAGCTAATCCATCTGAGATCTTTTTACAAGATCGAACAAATGGAACAGCGGGATCAACTGTTGTTGCAGCTGTAGAGGGTACGCGGACGGTTTTAGTTGAAATCCAGGCGCTTGTAACGCCAACCAGTTTTGGCAATCCGCGAAGAATGGCTACTGGAATTGATCACAACCGAATTTCGCTTCTCATGGCTGTATTAGAAAAAAGAGTGGGGCTTCTTTTACAAAATCATGATGCCTATGTAAATGTAGCAGGTGGAGTGCGGTTGGATGAACCCGCCACAGATCTTGCTGTCGCATTAAGCATAGCCTCGAGCTTTAGGGATCGGTCGACGGAAGCCACAGATCTTGTCATTGGAGAAGTGGGGTTAACCGGAGAAGTGCGTCGCGTTTCAAGAATTGACCAACGTATTGCAGAAGCAGAAAAACTAGGGTTTAAACGCGCTTTTATTCCCAAGCAGAATTTAGGAGGCTGGACGGTGCCTAAAGGAATTGAGGTGATTGGTGTCTCGACTGTAAAGGAAGCGATGGATCTCGCTATGGGAGGATCAAACTATGGGTCCACAACAAAGGAAGGTCATTACGGAAATTTTGAAAATGGTCGCTCCAGGAACCCGGCTCCGTGAGGGGATTGACAATGTTCTAAGAGCGAATACAGGCGGCTTAGTCGTCATCGGGTTTGATGAGAAAATCCAGGGATTAGTTGAGGGTGGATTTGAAATACACTGTCCATACACACCGGCTTACCTTTATGAATTGGCGAAGATGGACGGTGCCATTATCTTAAGTGAGGATGGCAAAATGATTCTAAGGGCAAACACGCAATTAGTCCCTGAATCTGGAATTTCATCCTCCGAAACTGGAATCCGTCATCGGACAGCTGAGCGTACGGCTAAACAAACCGGGAAATTAGTGATTTCAATTTCCCAACGTCGGGGTGTGATCACCTTATATAAGGGCGCCATTCGCTATGCACTTAAAGATATTGGCGTCATTTTAACAAAGGCCAATCAAGCTTTGCAAACATTAGAAAAGTATCGTATTGCGATGGTAAAAGGTTTAGCTAATCTGGGTGCGCTTGAGTTTGAGGAACTCGTCACCTATCAAGAAATTACACAAGTGCTTCATCGAATTGAGATGGTCCTTCGTATTAGAGATGAGATTAATGATTATGTGAACGAGCTCGGGACAGAAGGTCGACTCATCTCAATGCAGTTGTCAGAGCTTGTGGGAAACATTGAAGAGGAAGCTTTAAATTTGATAAAGGACTATGCTGCAAGCGATGTGGACCCATATAAGGTAATCCACGAACTCAGGATGCTCACGAGTCTAGATCTTATTACAGAAAGCCAAGTGATTAAGCTCATGGGTCAGGATGCAGAAGAAGGAACCAATGAAATTATTTATCCTAGGGGTTACCGAATTTTAAGCCGTATTCCAAGGCTTCCTCAATCCATTATTATTAATCTAGTTGTGGCCTTTAAAAATCTTAATAAAATGGCTACTGCTAGCATTGAAGAATTGGACCATGTTGAAGGGATCGGAGAAAAACGTGCCAAAACGATACAAGAAGGTTTGGTGCGCATTCAAGAGCAGTTATTAATTGATCGAACGGTCTAAGGAATCCAAATAGTTGACGTCTTGTGAACCTTTGTTGTACGATTATAGGTTTCTGTTGACTAAAAATTAGCCCTGTGATACGGTTTAACTAAACGTTCATTTTAAATTATGATCGTTGTTTTTGATAAAAGTTATTAAGGGATTTTTAAAGGTTATATTAGAAAATGAGAAAAATTAAATGGAGAATAGTTTATTTCAAAAATATTTTCCAAAAAATAAGTTTCAAATTTCATAAACTGTCAATAATGGTAAGAGGAGGTGAAAGGAAATGATGAAACGAATCATTCAGTTGTTTTTCATCATTATTGGCGGTACACTCGGTTTTGTTTATATTCCGAAACTCATTCATGTGTTGAACTTTGGGAGTGATGTAAGGTGGTTGGTTTCACCTTACTCAGGTGTAGTATTAGGTGCTATTATATTCTTTGTACTCACTTTTTGGTTTGTGGACTCTCTTGTTCAATTTATCAAACTGGTTGAGGAAAAAATTATTAAGGCTCCGGTTACGGATGTTTTATTTGGAACAATCGGTCTAATCTTTGGTTTAGTGGTGGCGTTCTTAATTCAGATTCCGCTTAATAACATCAGATTAACAGCTGTAAATACGGTACTTCCGTTATTTATCTATCTATTTCTAGGTTATTTTGGTTTCAGAATCTTGTTCAAGAAGCGAGATGAAGTGATTAGTTTGTTTACATCTCGTAATAAGGACAAAAAACGTGATTCAGAAGAAGATCCGGTTGAAGCCACGGGCAAGAGTTTAAAAATTTTAGACACGAGTGTTATAATTGA
The DNA here is from genome assembly GCA_963829575.1 of uncultured Sporolactobacillaceae bacterium. GTDB lineage: Bacteria > Bacillota > Bacilli > Bacillales > Sporolactobacillaceae > KACC-23026. The sequence goes on from CAWHJF010000015.1 coordinate 65,797, forward strand.
CGGTAGAATCGCCGATATTTGTCAAACTGGATTTTTAGAGGGAACATTGGTTATACCTCAATTTGTTTTAGAGGAGCTTCAGCACATTGCCGACTCTTCGGATGTTCTTAAAAGAAATCGAGGTCGCCGAGGACTAGATATCTTAAATAAAGTTCAGAAAGAGCTTTACATTAAAGTTGAAATCTATGAAGGTGACTTTGAAGAAATTTCAGAAGTAGACAGCAAACTGGTCAAGTTAGCTAAGTTGGTTTCAGGTGTTGTCGTCACCAACGATTTTAATTTGAATAAGGTTTGTGAACTTCAAGGTGTATCCGTTTTGAATATTAATGACTTAGCGAATGCGGTCAAACCAATCGTTCTTCCTGGTGAAGAGCTAAAGGTGCAAGTGATTAAAGACGGAAAAGAGCATAATCAAGGCGTGGGTTACCTTGATGATGGGACCATGATTGTTGTGGAAGACGGTCGAGGGCATATTGGGAAAACAATTGATGTTGTGGTTACCAGTGTATTACAAACCTCAGCAGGTCGAATGATTTTTGCAAAGCCCAAACTGTTAGAACAGGCTTTATAAGGCTCAAGGAGTGGGAGCGAGACTATGGACTATCAAGTTGTGATTGTAGCTGCTGGAAGTGGGAAACGAATGGGCGCGGGTCAAAACAAATTGTTTTTGTCTCTTTCTGGCACACCAATCATTCTTAGAACGCTCCTAGTCTTTGAAAAGGACCCCTGGTGCAAAGGAATAATCCTAGTAATTAAAGACAACGAACGGTCCTGGTTTGAAGGCCATTTAGAAAAAATGGACCGAAGCACACCGTTGCTTTTTGCCCCAGGGGGATCTGAGCGTCAGGAAAGTGTTTATAATGGTCTCAAGAAGGCCACTCATGATATTGTGTTGATTCATGATGGCGCTCGTCCACTGGTGGACCAAGAGGACGTTCATAGAGTCGCGATGAAGGCCTATGAAGAAGGGGCTGCTGTATTAGCTGTGCCAGTAAAAGACTCCATAAAGAGAGTGGACCATCTTCAGGTCGTTGAAACCGTGGAACGTAAAAGCTTGTGGGCGATGCAAACGCCCCAAGCTTTTCGTTTGCCTCTGATCTTAAAAGCCCACGAAGCGGGTGGTTCCAAGAAGCAACTCGCGACAGATGATGCGGAGTTGGTAGAATGGTTAGTGGAGCCGGTCCATATTGTCGAGGGCAACTATCGAAATCTAAAGATGACGACTGCTGAAGATCTCATTGTTGGGGAGCGTTTAATGAATTGGGAGACGGAAAGGAAGAACGAACCGTGAGAATTGGACAAGGGTTTGATGTACACCGATTAGTTGAAGGACGACCGCTCATTATCGGGGGGGTCACCATTCCTTTTGAGTTGGGATTAGATGGGCATTCCGATGCGGATGTCTTGTTGCATGCCATTAGTGATGCATTGCTAGGTGCAATTGGAGAAGGCGATATAGGTCGACATTTTCCTGATACAGATCCAGAATTTAAAGGCGCCGATTCAAAGGAATTATTAAAAGTGGTTTGGGAGAAAGTTAAGCAAAAGGGTTATGAACTGGGCAACATCGATGCATGTATCATTGCTCAGAAACCCAAAATGGCACCTTACATAGAAGACATGCGCACGGTTACAGCGACTTTGTTAGGCTCGGAGCCTGAGCAGATTAATATTAAAGCAACGACAACAGAGAAATTAGGGTTTGCAGGTCGCGGGGAAGGCATTGCGGCCCAATCGGTTTGTCTACTGATTAAGAAGTAGCAAGAAACTTTAAAGCGGAGTTTCTTGACCAAAAGAATAGCCTCCATGTACAATTTGAGGGTTGACTGGTGGATAAATAATTAAGATGAAAATAAATGATATTCATAAGAAAATGGTGGTGACACGATGAGCAAACCAGTACGCGTGCGATATGCACCAAGTCCAACTGGACATTTGCATATCGGAAACGCAAGAACGGCATTGTTTAATTACTTATACGCAAGAAATCAAAACGGTTCTTTTATAATTCGTGTAGAGGATACCGACCAAAAGCGTAATGTTGAAGGTGGCGAACAAAACCAGCTTGACTATTTGAAATGGCTAGGGATCGATTGGGATGAGAGTGTGGATGTCGGTGGTGATTATGGGCCATATAGACAGCTGGAACGCTTAGATATTTATGATAAATACTGGAAAGAGCTCTTGGATAAAGGACAAGCCTATAAGTGCTATTGTACCGAAGAAGAGCTTGAACAAAGTCGCGAAGACCAATTGGCTAATGGTCAGGCCCCAAAATATAATGGGCGTTGTCGACATTTGACAGATGAGGAACGCGGTGCTTTTGAAGTGGAAGGCCGCAAACCAAGTATCCGTTTTAAAGTTCCGAACGGGAAGGTCTACTCGTTTAATGACATTGTCAAAGACCAGGTTGCTTTTGAATCTGACGGGATTGGCGACTTCGTTATTGTGAAGAAAGACGGTGTGCCAACCTATAATTTTGCTGTAGCCATTGATGACCATTTAATGGCGATCACCCATGTCTTGCGCGGCGAAGACCATATTTCAAACACGCCGAAGCAAATGATGGTGTATGAAGCGTTTGGCTGGGAGTCGCCTGTTTTTGGTCATATGACGCTAATCGTGAATGAGAATCGGAAAAAATTAAGTAAACGTGATGAAAGCATTGTTCAATTTATTGAGCAATATAAAGATTTGGGTTATCTCCCTGAGGCCTTATTTAATTTCATTACACTTTTAGGCTGGTCTCCACAGGGCGAGGAAGAGTTGTTCTCAAAAGAAGAGTTTATTAAAATTTTTGATCCGGCTCGTTTAAGTACTTCACCAGCTGTATTTGATTCGAAGAAATTGGCATGGGTGAATAACCAATACATTAAAAAAGCTGAACTTGAAACGGTGATTGAATTAGCCTTGCCGCATTTAATTCGATCTGGTCGTTTGCCTGAGACGCTTTCTGAAGCTCAAGAAGTATGGGCAAAGAGCTTGATTGCACTTTATAAAGACCAAATGTCTTACGGTGCGGAAATTGTTGAGTTAACAGAGTTGTTTTTTAAGGAAGAGATTACGTATAATGAAGAAGAAATGGAAATTCTAAAAGATGAACAAGTGCCAGAGGTTATGAAGGCCTTCCGCGATTTGCTCCAAGCTTTAGAAAATTGGGAGCCAGACGCCATTAAAGCAGAAATAAAAGCGACACAGAAGGCAACGGGAGCTAAGGGGAAGAAACTATTCATGCCAATTCGTGTGGCCACAACGGGCCAAATGCATGGTCCTGAACTTCCTGAATCCATTACATTATTGGGTAAAGAAAAGGTGCTTAAGCGTTTAGAATCATGTTTTGGGATTACTATAAAGTGATTTCAAATTAGGGAATAAAAAGTATGAATGTATTTTTTAAAAAAATGATCGTAATTTATATACGAGTGTATTTACGTGAAAAATAAAATATAACTTTAAAGCAATGATAGGAAGAGTAAGCGCGTTTCATTCCAACAGAAAGAATCATCTTGGCTGAGAATGATTTGTTGTGAAACCGTCTGAAATGCATCCTTGAGCCTTCGACTGAACGTTCGAAAGGAATGAGTAGGTCAAGCGGCAACCTCCGTTACAGGTCTTAGAGTGGAGAAGGGTATCCTTCTCAAACAGAGTGGAACCGCGCCAAAAAAAGCGTCTCTGTGCCTTAGGGCACAGAGACGCTTTTTTTTAAACAGAATGAGTGTTCTCGAGGGTTAAAAATTAAAAAGTAGATTATAGAAAAATCAGGAGCGTGACACCATGTTCAAATCATTGCGAGAGGATATAGCGGTTGTGTATGACCAAGATCCAGCCGCTCGCAATTCAATTGAAATAATTTTAACCTATTCAGGTCTCCACGCGATTTGGGCGCATCGTATGGCTCACTGGTTTTGGAAGAAGAGGCGGCGTTTTTTAGCACGTGTCATTTCTCAGTTTAGCCGTTTTGTGACCGGGATCGAAATTCACCCAGGTGCTAAGATTGGACGGCGTTTCTTTATTGACCACGGGATGGGAGTTGTAATCGGAGAAACGTGTGAAATTGGGGAAAATGTGACCCTTTTTCAAGGGGTAACTTTAGGTGGGACTGGAAAAGAACGTGGCAAGCGTCATCCTACCCTTGGAGACAATGTATTGGTTGCCTCAGGAGCCAAGGTTTTGGGGGACATCACCATTGGCGATAATTCAAAGATAGGCGCGGGGTCCGTCGTTTTAAATGATGTTGCACCCAATTCCGACTGTGGTAGGAATTCCAGGAAAAGTGGTCCGGCAAGATGGAAAAAAAGTGAGTCGCGATCTCAATCATCGAGATTTACCGGATCCAGTTGGCGATGTCTGCAAACAACTTCAGGCGGAAATTAAAGAATTAAAAGAAGAAATTAGGGTGCTAAGAAAGGGAGAAGAGTGACATGACACTTAAGGTCTTTAATACATTGACCCGAACGAAGGAAACGTTCGTTCCTATTGAGCCGGGTAAAGTTAAAATGTATGTCTGTGGTCCAACTGTGTATAACTACATTCATATAGGAAATGCCCGACCCGCCATCGCGTTTGATACGGTACGGCGTTACCTTATGCATCGAGGGTATGAGGTTCTATTTGTATCAAACTTTACAGATGTAGATGATAAGCTGATCAAGGCTTCTATTGAGCGCAATGAGAGCGTCCTTGAAATTGCCAATCAATTTATTCGCTCTTACAAGGAAGACGTTCAAGCTCTCAATGTCATGGAGGCCAACATACATCCGAGAGCGACAGAAACAATGCCGGAGATTATTGCCTTTATCCAAAAACTTATAGACAAAGGTTATGCCTATGCGTCTGGGGGGGACGTGTATTTCCGCACTAAAAAATTCAATGGATATGGGAAACTCTCCCATCAATCGATCGATGAATTAAAAGTCGGGGCTCGGATTGATATCGGAGAAAACAAAGAAGATCCGCTTGATTTTACACTTTGGAAAACAGCCAAACCAGGAGAGATTACCTGGGAAAGCCCTTGGGGATTAGGAAGACCGGGTTGGCACATTGAATGCTCCGCAATGGTTGAAAAGTTTATGGGAGATACCATAGACATTCATGCGGGTGGCCAAGACCTTACTTTCCCACATCATGAGAACGAGATCGCTCAGTCAGAAGCCTTGCATGATGAAACGATGGCCAATTATTGGATTCATAATGGGTATATTAAGATTAATAATGAAAAAATGTCAAAATCGATTGGCAACGTGGTCCTGGTCCATGATTTAATTAAGGCATTCAATCCAAATGTGATTCGATTCTTCTTGCAAACCGTTCACTACCGAAATCCAATCAATTTCAGTGAAGAATTGTTAAGAAGTGCTGAACAATCCTTTGAGAGGTTGACGACAACTTATGGGAACCTAACCCATAGACTTGGGCATAGTGCCGACTTACTCGATGTAACTGTTGCAGAACGTAAGAAGATTGAGGACTTGCGGAATGCATTTATCGAAGCGATGGATGATGATTTTAACACAGCGAATGCGATCACCGTCATGTTTGATACTGCGAAGGAAGCCAATATTCTTTTGCAAAATGAAAACTCCTCTAAGGAATTGCTCGAAGCCTACTTGCAGTTGTTTGAAGACTACGGTCAAATCTTAGGGCTTTCCCTTAAACAGGAGCTTTTATTAGACAATGAAATTGAAGCATTGATCGAAGCGCGTCAAACCGCTCGAAAAAATCGTGATTTTGCAAAGGCTGATCAAATTCGGGATGAACTCAAAGAAAAAGGTATTCAATTAGAAGACACGCCCCAAGGTGTGCGCTGGAAAAGGATTTAGTTAAATGTCAGAAGAGACTCAAGTTAAAAATCCTAAAGAAGTCAGTTCATTAACCCTAGCTTATATTGGGGATGCTGTTATTGAACTGAAAGTCAGGGAACATCTCATTAAGTGCGGGATTGCAAAACCACATGACCTTCATAAAGCTGCTATTCAATATGTTTCGGCAAAGAGTCAAGCCGGCTTTCTCTTTGCTTTAATTGAGCAGGCGGTTTTAACAGAAGAAGAGCAGGGGGTTGTTCGTCGAGGGAGAAATGCCAAATCCGCTACGATCCCCAAGAATACAGATGTCCAAACCTATCGATATGGCACCGCATTTGAAGCGCTAATTGGTTATCTGTATATGTCAGATCGACAAGAACGCTTGGCTGAAATTCTAGATCAAATGCTACAATTTCACTCCAAGTTGAACAAGGTTTCTAATTAAAATTGGGCGCTTTTTCACCTAATCTTAAAGAAACATGATATGCGAAAACAGCCGTAAATCAACGAAGAAAGGGGGGCTGGTTAACATGGCAGATGAATGGATTGTAGGACGCCATCCGGTCATGGAGGCGATTCAAGCTGGTCGAGAAATCAATAAAATATGGATTAATAAACAAGGTCAAGGGCTAAGCCCTGATGTAATGAATCAATTAAGAGAAAGAAGGATCACTGTTCAATTTGTCCCACGCCAAAAACTAGATCAATTAGCGGGGGAGGAGCGCCATCAGGGCATAGTCGCGTCTGTGGCTGCCCATGATTACGCCGATCTCGATGACCTTTTTAAAAGAGCCGAAGAACGAGGAGAGGATCCATTTTTCATCATGCTTGACGGATTAGAAGATCCTCACAACTTAGGGTCGGTTCTACGAACGGCAGATGCGGTCGGGGCTCACGGAGTCATTATTCCTAAAAACCGTGCTGTGGGATTAACGTCAGTGGTAGCTAAAGCATCAACAGGAGCCATTGAATACATTCCTGTTGTCAGAGTCACGAATTTAGCGCGGACAATGAAGGAATTAAAAGAACGCGGGGTTTGGTTTGTTGGAACAGCCGCAGATGCTCCGAAAGATTATAAAGAAATGGAAGCAAATTTGCCTTTGTGTCTTGTAATTGGAAATGAAGGAAAAGGGATGTCACGGCTTGTGAAGGAGTCCTGTGATTTTCTAATTAAGATTCCGATGCGCGGGCATGTCACATCATTGAATGCATCGGTTGCAACAGGTCTCTTACTTTATGAAATTCTAAGAGTGAGAGAGAGTCGAGGTTCGTAACAATGGATGTGTTGTTAGTTGACGGGTATAACGTAATTGGAGCATGGACAGAGTTAAAAAAACTTAAAGCAACAGACTTTAATGCATCCCGTGAACGATTAATCAGTGCATTGGCTGAATACCAGGCATTCAAAGGCTGGCGAGTGATTCTAGTATTTGATGCTCACCTTTCACCAGGTATAGAAAAGAAATCCAAAGAGCTAAGGATTGAGGTCATCTATACAAGAGAAAAAGAAACGGCGGATGAGCGAATCGAGAAACTGGTCTCTCAGTATAAAAATGTCAAAACAAATGTTTATGTAGCGACTTCTGATCTAACCGAGCAATGGACGGTTTTTTCTCAAGGCGCCTTAAGAATATCGTCCAGAGAGCTTATCACGGAAATTTCCCAAATCAACAAACAAATCTCAACCAAGGTAAATGAAACGAATTTAACCAAAGAAAGGAGGACAATACCCTTGTCCTCCGAGGTTAAAGAACTGTTTGAACGGATTCGACGTGGGAAATAAATTTCTTGACGATTCTAAAAACTATAGATATAATTTTATTAACTAGCGTCTCTATAGGCGGGGGGATTTATTTGACTCAGCAATTAGATACATACGAAATTGACTTAGCCGCGCTGGAAGACGAAGAGATCGTAAAAAATGTCCATGAAGGTGATCACCAAGCCCTTGAGTATATGATATTTAAATACAAAAATTTCGTAAGAGCAAAGGCCAAATCTTATTTTTTAGTAGGAGCCGATCGAGAAGATGTGATTCAAGAGGGCATGATTGGACTCTATAAGGCTATTAGAGATTTTAAAGGGGACAAGCTCTCATCATTTAAAGCGTTTGCTGAACTTTGCATTACAAGGCAAATGATTACGGCTGTTAAGACCGCAACGCGTCAGAAACACATCCCTCTTAATTCATACGTCTCATTGGACAAGCCTATTTTTGATGAGGAATCGGATCGAACGCTTATGGATGTCGTCTGTGGATCAAAGGGATTGGATCCTGAGCAGATGTTGATCAAACAAGAGAAGTATGACGATATTGAGGTTAAAATGTCAGAAGTTCTAAGCGATTTAGAGCGAAAAGTGCTTATGCTGTATTTAGATGGTCGAACGTACCAGGAAATTTCAGCCGACCTAAAACGTCACGTTAAATCCATTGATAATGCCCTTCAACGCGTTAAACGGAAATTAGAGCGTTATTTGGAATTGAAAGAACTAAGTCTATGAAACTTACTTTCCGTCTTTATTCTAAAATTTATATGAAAAATCTCTTGGTGGACATTTCCCATATTTTACAAGAGTACAAACTGTGAACTCTTGGTAATATGCGAAATGTCTTTATTTCTAAGGGCTTGAGTTCGCGTCAAGTTTCTCAAGGTCCGTTGACAGTTCGATTACGCCTATGATACAGTTTAAGCAATATGCTAAGATAAGAATGCCTGACTGACCTAATATTAAGGCGTCTTTTTCATTCTCACGGTTCGGCTGCGCCGTTAGCGGCTCTCTTCGTGTGGTCTAAAAGTAGGGCGTTTTCATCCTGTTTTTTAGGATGGGATTGAAGGTGTTTTGTGAATGGGGAAATTAAGTCTTGAATGTGAAATTTGCAAGCAAAGAAACTACACGACAACAAAATCTATTGACCAACAAGCAATACGTGTTGAGTTGAAGAAGTTCTGCAGTCGTTGTAATAAACACACCGTCCACAGAGAAACAAAATAATAGAGTGGTGGATGATGTTGGAGGGTACAAGCTATGGCAAGTATTTTTAAAAGATCTGGCAATTATGTTCGGAATGTATTTGTCGAGTTAAAGCGTGTAAAGTGGCCAACCCGTAAAGAGTTGTTTAGCTATACTGCTACAGTTCTTTTAACGGTTATACTTTTGACGGTCTTCTTTGCATTAGTTGATCTAGGTGTTTCCGCTCTCTTAAGATTGATTACAAATCAATAAAAAGTCCGCTCGCTTTTATTTGGATTATTAGAATATAAGTAATTTGGAAAACATGTAGGTAAGATTACATTCTAAAGTGAAGTATAGAAGTGGGACTGGATGATGGAGTGTTTAGCATAAGTGAAACTAGGGCTTTCGCCTTTAGGACTTGGTGATCAGCCAAGTCTTTCTAATTTTTTGAAGCCAACTAGAGTGGAACGGGTAGGAAAAAGGTCTGGAGGAAATGAAGCTCATGGAAAAGAACTGGTATGTTGTTCACACATACTCAGGCTACGAGAACAAAGTAAAGGCAAACCTTGAAAAACGTGTAGAGTCAATGGGGATGTCAGATAAGATTTATCGGATTCTCGTACCGATGGAAGAAGAGACAGAGTACAAGAATGGACAAAAAAAGTCAGCGATGAAAAAAGTCTTCCCGGGTTATGTGTTAACAGAGATGATTATGACAGATGATTCATGGTATGTGGTCCGTAATACGCCTGGAGTTACGGGTTTCGTTGGCTCAACAGGTGCGGGTTCTAAACCGATCCCACTTTTGCCTGAAGAAGCAGAAGCCATTTTGAAGAAAATGGGCATTAAAGAGAAACGGTCTGAACTTGATTTTGAGCTCAAGGAACAAGTGAAAGTGGTCGAAGGTCCGTTTGCAGATTTCGTAGGATCAATTGAAGAAATTGATGCGGAAAAAGAGAAAGTTAAAGTCCATGTCAATATGTTTGGCCGGGAGACTCCAGTTGAACTAGATTTTGGTCAAATACAGAAATTATAATCTGTGCTTGCAATTCGAATCTACAGATTGTATAATTTTAATGTTTGCATCTAATGTTCCAAAGTTAGGTCATTTGGATGTAGGGATCAAGATAGCTTGATCTTGAATAAATGAAAGAGTGGGAGGAGTATGACTCCGTACCACATCACGGACTAAGGAGGTGTGTCTCGTGGCTAAGAAGGTTATTAAAATGGTAAAGTTGCAAATTCCAGCAGGTAAGGCGAATCCAGCCCCACCAGTTGGTCCAGCTCTTGGTCAAGCGGGTATTAACATTATGGGATTCTGTAAGGAATTCAATGCGCGTACAGCTGACGAAGCTGGGATGATTATCCCTGTAGAAATCACGGTTTTTGAAGACCGTTCTTTTACATTTATCACTAAAACTCCACCCGCAGCTGTTCTTTTGAAGAAAGAAGCTGGAATTGAGTCTGGATCTGGTGAGCCAAACCGCAACAAAGTCGCAACGTTAAAACGCGACCGAGTTCGTGCGATTGCAGAATTAAAAATGCCTGATCTTAATGCAGCTAGCGTTGAATCCGCAATGCGTATGGTTGAAGGAACAGCTAGAAGCATGGGTATTGTAATCGAAGACTAATGACACTTGGGCTCAAGAAAGATTGAGCAAAAGGTTTCGGCTTCACACATCTAGTCCTCGAATCAAAAGGTGGACTAGCGTTAATCGGGGTTGCGGGTATGTGCTCGCAGCCTTGTTTTAAGGTGGGAGGTTCTACCGTTATAACCACAAAGGAGGAAATTAAAATGGCAAAAAATGGTAAACGATATAATCAAGCTGCTGAGAAAGTCAATCGTGAGACTGTTTATTCGATTGAAGAAGCAGTGAAGCTTGTTAAAGAAGCATCTTCTGTTAAATTTGATGAGTCTGTTGACGTTGCAATTCGTTTGGGTGTTGACACTCGTAAAAACGACCAGCAAGTTCGTGGAGCGGTGGTTCTACCGAACGGAACAGGTAAAACACAACGCGTTCTCGTTTTAGCGCGTGGTGAAAAAGCAAAAGAAGCAGAGGCAGCTGGAGCTGACTATGTAGGTGATCAAGAATTCATTGGGAAAATCAACCAAGGTTGGTTTGAGTTCGATGTAATTGTTGCAACACCTGATATGATGCCTGAAGTTGGTAAATTAGGTCGTGTCTTAGGACCAAAAGGTCTTATGCCAAACCCTAAAACGGGCACAGTGACAATGGATGTTACAAAAGCTGTAAACGAAATTAAAGCGGGTAAAGTTGAGTTTAGAGCGCACAAAGACGGTAACGTGCATGCGCCGATCGGTAAAGTATCGTTTGATGATGCAAAGCTCGTTGAGAACTTTGGTGCTTTTCTTGATGCAATTATTAAAGCAAAACCTGCAGCATCTAAAGGGGTTTATTTAAAGAATATCGCAGTCTCTTCCACAATGGGACCAGGGGTTAAGGTCGCAGCTGGGAAATAAGAGGCGCGTTCTCTGAAATAAGAATGCTTCTGTCTTCAATCGAACGTTGACAAGCGGTTAAAGATCGATTATAATACAGAATGTTGCTTTAAATATCAACACATACCGTAGACAGTAGGTGCGTATAAGGTGCTTAATATCCTACCGAGGTGATGTTATTGGTTGACACAATTTTGTCTGACTCCAATACGCCTTCATGTCTATGACGTGGAGGCGTTTTTTATAAGATGTAAAAAACCTCGGACGATGTGTTTGATATAGTTTCAGAAAAACGATCAGGAGGTGGAAAGAATGAGTAGTGTGATTGATCAAAAGAAACAAGTTGTTGACGAAATCACTGAAAAGCTACGTAATAGTCTTACAACAATTGTAGTCGATTATCGTGGTTTGGATGTATCAGAAGTTACGGAGCTTCGTAAGCAACTTCGTGAAGCAGGCGTTGACTTCAAAGTTTACAAAAACACAATGATCCGTCGTGCAACTGCTGAGACTGAATTAACAGAACTTGATGAACACTTAGTTGGTCCTACCGCTGTAGCGTTCAGCCCAGAAGATGTTATTGCGCCAGCAAAAGTCCTTTACAATTTCGCTAAAGATCATAAAGATCTTGAAATCAAAACAGGTGTGATTGAAGGTAAAGTTGCAACGGTTGATCAAATCAACGCATTAGCTGAGCTCCCATCACGCGAAGGTTTGCTCTCTATGTTGCTTAGTGTTCTTCAGGCTCCTGTGCGTAACTTTGCATTGGCAGTCAAAGCTGTTGCTGATCAAAAAGAAGAAACAAGCGCTTAATTTAAGCAATTGTGTCTAACTGTACGAGCTCTATATACAAACAAAAAACAAGGAGGATTATCCTACCATGACTAAAGAAGAAATGATTAGTGCAATTAAGGAAATGTCCGTTTTAGAACTTAATGATCTTGTGAAAGCAATCGAAGAAGAATTCGGTGTAACTGCTGCCGCTCCTGTAGCTGTAGCTGGTGGCGCTGGTGGCGAAGCTGCTGCTGAAGAAAAAACTGATTTCGAAGTAGTTCTTACTAGCGCTGGCGCAAGCAAAATCAAAGTTATCAAAGTGGTTCGTGAAATCACTGGTCTTGGCTTGAAAGAAGCTAAAGAACTTGTAGATAACGCTCCTAAAACAGTTAAAGAAGGCGTAGCTAAAGAAGAAGCTGAAGAAATGAAAGCGAAACTTGAAGAAGTTGGCGCTTCAATCGAGCTTAAATAATTTAAATCTATCAAAAGAGCCCGCTGATGTATGTTGCGGGCTTTTTTCCCCTTTTGTCCATTTTTCCCCTGATTCTTTAAACGTTTAGAACGTAAAGAAGAGAGCCCCTTCGACATGGTTTTACTTTTTCTAACAAAAAAGCAGGAAAACTACTTTAATGCTTTTCTATTTCAAAATCGGCTTAGGAATTGAAGGTGATTCTTATGACACAACATTACTATAGTCAACATCCCGAAATTAAGAGTCAACCTAATCTCATTCAAGTTCAGGTAGACGGACTGGATTTTTCATTTAAGACGGACTCAGGTGTATTCTCTAAGATGGGTCTTGACTATGGAACGCGCGTCCTATTAGAGGCCATGCAATTTCCGGACGTTGAAGGTCCTGTTTTGGATGTGGGTTGCGGCTATGGGCCCATTGGGATCGTTTTGAAGAAACGCGATACGGATCGCCAGGTGACTATGGTCGACGTCAATGAACGGGCTGTTGAATTGGCTAAAGAAAACGCGGAATTAAATGGTGTGACAGTCGATGTGTTGCAAAGCTATTTATTTGAACGCGTACAAGGCTTATATTCGTTAATTGTGTCTAACCCACCCATTCGAGCTGGAAAAGCTGTTGTTCACCAGATCTTAGAGGAGTCTTGCCGGTATTTAAAGGAAGAAGGAGAACTATGGATTGTTATTCAGAAGAAACAGGGTGCCCCTTCAGCGATTGATAAATTGAAGAGTCTTTTTCAAGAGGTGGAAGTCGTTAAAAAGGACAAAGGTTATTACGTGATTCGTGCGCTAAATGCGAATTGATTGACTGAATATAATGGCAATGCTATTATTATATAATGCCAATAATTCGAAGACTTTTCCATGTATGGAAAGACAAGGGATTGGCAAGGATAGAATAATACGTTAAAAGTCTCGGGAAACAAAAAAGTTTGCCGGCTTCAATATGCTTGATTTTGAGGGGTGAATGAGAGTTGACAGGTCAACTAGTGCAGTACGGACGTCACCGCCAACGCAGGAGTTATGCTCGCATCAAAGAAGTATTAGAACTCCCCGATTTAATCGAAATCCAAACCTCCTCCTACAAATGGTTTCTTGATGAGGGAATTCGCGAAATGTTTCAGGATATTTCGCCGGTTGAAGATTTTACGGGGAACCTCGTGCTGGAGTTTGTCGACTACAGTCTTGGCGAACCGAAATACAGTGTAGACGAATCGAAGGAGCGCGATGTGACATATGCCGCGCCGCTAAGGGTAAAAGTGCGTCTCATTAATAAGGAGACCGGAGAGGTTAAAGAACAAGAAGTTTTTATGGGGGATTTCCCTCTAATGACGGACTCTGGAACATTTGTAATTAATGGGGCAGAGCGTGTTATTGTTTCACAGCTTGTTCGATCACCAAGCGTCTACTATAATCCAAAGTTTGATAAGAATGGCAAAAAAGGATTTACTGCAACCGTGATACCAAACCGTGGCGCATGGTTGGAGTTCGAAACCGATGCCAAGGATGTTGTGTACGTTCGCATCGATCGAACTAGAAAGTTGCCTATTACTGTGCTTTTGAGAGCATTAGGGTTTGGATCTGATCAAGAAATCATCGATTTACTTGGTGAAGATGAGTACTTAAGAAACACACTTGATAAAGATAACACCGAAGGTACTGAAAAAGCTCTAATCGAAATCTATGAACGACTTCGTCCTGGTGAACCGCCGACGGTAGAAAATGCTAAGAATCTATTGGACACACGCTTTTTTGATCCAAAACGGTATGACTTAGCAAGCGTTGGGCGATATAAAATGAACAAAAAACTTCATATTAAAAATCGCTTGTTTAATCAACGCTTAGCCGAGCAATTGGTCGATCCAGAAACCGGTGAAATCATTGCCGAAAAAGGAACGCTTTTGGACCGTCGTACTCTTGATCGTCTTTTACCGACCATTCAAGAGAAACTGGGTTTCCAAGATTACGAACTAACTCAAGGTGTTATCGAAGGTCAAGAAGTTCAACTTCAATCCATTCGTGTTTATGCTCCGGATGATGAAGAAGGAGAACGCGAATTAAAGATTATCGGGAATTGTGAGGTTGAAGAATCAGTTAAGCATATTACCCCGGCTGATATTATCGCGTCGATTAACTATTTCTTTAATCTCTTGCATGGTGTAGGGACAACAGATGATATTGACCATCTTGGCAACCGTCGCTTGCGTTCTGTTGGAGAATTGCTTCAAAACCAATTTAGAATTGGTTTGTCGAGAATGGAGCGCGTGATTAGAGAACGGATGTCCATTCAAGATACTAACTCGATTACACCGCAAGCCTTGATTAATATTCGACCCGTGATCGCGTCGATCAAAGAATTTTTTGGTAGTTCTCAGTTGTCTCAATTTATGGATCAAACGAATCCATTAGCTGAGTTAACACATAAAAGACGTCTATCAGCTCTAGGACCGGGTGGTTTGACACGTGAACGCGCTGGTTTTGAAGTGCGTGACGTTCACTATTCTCACTATGGCCGTATGTGTCCGATTGAAACGCCTGAAGGACCGAACATTGGTTTGATCAACTCGTTATCTTCCTTTGCAAAAGTTAATAAGTTTGGTTTTATCGAAACGCCATATCGTCGCGTCGACCCTGAAACTGGCCGCGTTACTGGGCATATTGATTACCTTACTGCAGATGAAGAAGATAACTATGTTGTGGCACAAGCAAACGCTTTGCTTGACGAAAACGGCTATTTTATTGACGATGACATTATTTCTCGTTTCCGTGGTGAGAACACAGAAGTTAAGAAAGAGCGCATCGACTATATGGATGTTTCGCCTAAGCAAGTGGTGTCTGCTGCAACGGCTTGTATTCCGTTCTTGGAGAACGACGACTCCAACCGAGCGTTAATGGGTGCAAACATGCAACGTCAAGCGGTTCCTTTGTTAATCCCAAGGTCGCCGTTAGTCGGAACAGGTATGGAGCACGTCTCCGCACAAGATTCAGGAGCTGCTGTTCGCGCCCAATTACCAGGGCGTGTTGAGTATGTCTCTTCACGATATGTAAAAGTAAGAACGATTCAAGAGGTCGACGGTAAAGAAGTCGAAGGCGACCTTGTCACCTATAAATTATTAAAATACGTTCGCTCTAACCAAGGGACTTGCTATAACCAACGGCCAATTGTCGCGGTAGGTAATATCGTCACAAAAGGCGAGATTTTAGCAGATGGTCCTTCTATGGAACAAGGGGAACTTGCGCTTGGTCAAAACGTATTAGTTGCCTTCATGACATGGGACGGCTATAACTATGAAGATGCGATCATCATGAGTGAACGTCTAGTAAAAGATGACGTGTATACTTCGGTTCATATTGAAGAATACGAGTCTGAGGCGCGTGACACGAAGCTTGGGCCAGAAGAGATTACTCGTGACATTCCAAACGTAGGGGAAGATGCCCTTAAGAATTTGGATGATCGAGGAATAATCAGAATCGGTGCTGAAGTTAAGGACGGCGATATATTAGTTGGTAAAGTTACACCTAAAGGGGTCACCGAATTGACCGCTGAAGAACGCCTCCTTCACGCGATTTTTGGTGAAAAAGCGCGTGAGGTTCGTGATACCTCCTTACGTGTGCCGCATGGTGGCGACGGGATTATCCATGATGTGAAAATTTTTAACCGTGAAGACGGGGATGAGCTTCCACCAGGTGTTAACCAGTTGGTTCGAGTTTATATCGTTCAAAAGAGAAAAATTCATGAGGGCGATAAAATGGCTGGACGTCATGGTAACAAAGGGGTAATTTCTCGAATCCTTCCTGAGGAAGATATGCCGTTCATGCCGGACGGTACACCAGTTGATATCATGTTGAATCCTTTAGGGGTTCCGTCTCGAATGAACATCGGTCAAGTGCTCGAACTCCACCTTGGTATGGCTGCCCGCCGGCTTAAAATTCATGTCGCAACACCAGTATTTGATGGTGCGCGTGAAGAAGATGTGTGGGAAACGCTTGAAGAAGCCGGCTTGCCACGAGATGGGAAAACCGTCTTATACGATGGAAGAACAGGTGAAGCCTTTGACAACCGCGTTTCGGTTGGGATCATGTATATGATTAAATTGGCTCACATGGTTGATGATAAATTGCATGCTCGTTCAACTGGACCATACTCACTCGTTACTCAGCAACCCCTCGGCGGGAAAGCTCAGTTCGGTGGACAACGCTTTGGGGAAATGGAAGTATGGGCGCTTGAGGCATATGGTGCCGCGTATACCCTTCAAGAAATTCTGACGGTAAAATCAGATGACGTCGTTGGACGTGTGAAAACTTACGAAGCTATTGTCAAAGGCGAAAATGTTCCAGAGCCAGGTGTACCAGAATCCTTCAAAGTCTTAATCAAAGAGCTTCAAAGTTTAGGAATGGATGTTAAAATCCTTTCGGGTGATGAAGAAGAAATTGATATTCGCGGCATTGATGAAGAAGATGAGGCACCTAACGAAACGATTAATGTAGGTATTTAAGAATTTAAACTTAGTCCTTTAAGATATCGATGCTGAACAGACTGTGTTTAGCATCGATGTTTTGGGGGTTAGTAGGGGCACGAACGCACGACCCAAACTAAAAGGAAATAAGGGAGGTACTCCCCTTGTTGGATGTAAATAGATTTGAATATATGAAGATTGGTCTCGCCTCACCTAATAAAATCCGTTCTTGG
Organism: uncultured Sporolactobacillaceae bacterium; assembly: GCA_963829575.1. Lineage (GTDB taxonomy): Bacteria > Bacillota > Bacilli > Bacillales > Sporolactobacillaceae > KACC-23026. The sequence goes on from CAWHJF010000015.1 coordinate 82,949, forward strand.
TCGCGTGGGGAAGTCAAAAAGCCTGAGACAATTAACTATCGTACGCTGAAACCGGAGAAAGACGGCCTTTTTTGTGAACGCATATTTGGCCCTACAAAAGACTGGGAATGTCATTGTGGTAAATATAAACGTGTTCGTTATAAAGGGGTAGTTTGTGACCGATGTGGCGTAGAAGTCACTCGTGCAAAAGTTCGTCGCGAACGGATGGGTCATATTGAACTTGCTGCACCGGTTTCTCACATTTGGTATTTCAAAGGTATTCCTAGTCGGATGGGTCTTCTTTTGGATATGTCTCCTAGAGCGTTGGAAGAAGTTATTTATTTTGCTTCTTACGTTGTAACGGAAACTGGCGATACGCCGCTTGAGAAAAAACAACTCTTGTCTGAGAAAGAGTATCGTGCGTACCGTGAAAAATACGGAAGTGGCTTTAAGGCTGGAATGGGTGCGGAATCGATTAAGAAGCTTCTTCAAGATATCGATTTGGTCAAAGATGTCAACGGTCTTAAAGAAGAATTAAAGACTGCACAAGGGCAAAGAAGAACGCGTGCTATTAAGCGTCTCGAAGTGCTTGAGGCTTTCAGGAACTCTGAAAATGATCCATCTTGGATGATCTTAGATGTGCTCCCTGTGATTCCGCCAGAACTTCGTCCGATGGTTCAGTTAGACGGCGGTCGTTTTGCTACAAGTGACTTAAATGACCTATACCGTCGTGTCATTAACCGTAATAATCGATTAAAAAGATTGCTTGACTTAGGGGCGCCTAGTATTATCGTTCAAAACGAAAAACGCATGCTCCAAGAAGCTGTAGATGCTTTAATTGATAATGGTCGTCGTGGTCGTCCGGTAACGGGTCCAGGAAACCGTCCGTTAAAATCTCTCTCTCATATGTTGAAAGGGAAGCAAGGACGTTTTCGTCAGAACTTACTTGGTAAACGTGTCGATTACTCCGGGCGTTCCGTTATTGTTGTAGGACCAAATCTACAAATGTACCAATGTGGTCTTCCTAAAGAAATGGCACTTGAATTATTCAAACCTTTTGTCATGAAGGAATTGGTCAGCAAAGGGATTGCTCATAATATTAAGAGTGCAAAACGTAAGGTTGAAAAAGTCCACCCGGATGTTTGGGGAGTCTTAGAAGAGGTCATCAAGGAGCATCCGGTATTACTAAACCGTGCCCCAACCCTTCATAGATTGGGAATTCAGGCCTTTGAGCCAACACTCGTTGAAGGGCGCGCCATTCGATTGCACCCGCTCGTTTGTACAGCGTACAATGCGGATTTTGATGGAGACCAAATGGCCGTTCACGTTCCACTTTCGGCAGAAGCGCAAGCAGAAGCACGACTTTTAATGCTTGCCGCGCAAAACATTTTGAATCCTAAAGATGGTAAGCCAGTTGTTACCCCTTCTCAAGATATGGTACTAGGTAACTATTATCTAACCTTAGAACGCAAAGGGGCCATTGGTGAAGGCAAGATCTTTAGAAATGCGGATGAGGCGTTGATCGCTTACCAAAGTGGTTATGCACATTTACATTCAAGAATTGCCGTGCCTGCAGCGACACTTAATAATTTGTCCTTTACCGAAGAACAGAACAAACAATATCTTATTACAACAGTTGGGAAGTTGATTTTTAACAGAATTTTACCAGAATCCTTCCCGTATATTAACGAACCAACTCTTTACAATCTCGAAGTTGCCACACCAGAGAACTATTTTGTTTCACCGGGTACAGATATTCCGGCTGAAATTCAAAAACGCGACTTGGTTTCACCATTCAAGAAGGGCATTCTTGGAGACATCATTGCAGAGGTCTTTAAACGTTTTAAAATAACGGAAACGTCCAAGATGCTTGACCGAATGAAAGCCTTAGGGTTTGCGCACTCAACTAAAGCAGGGATCACCATTGGGGTTGCGGACATTGTGGTCTTGCCTGAAAAAGAAGAAATCCTTGAAGAGTCAGAAGAAAAAGTTAACAAAGTCATCAAGCAGTTCCGTCGTGGTTTGATCACTGAAGAAGAACGGTATGAACGCGTTATTTCAATCTGGAGTAGTGCGAAGGATGTCATTCAAGATAAGTTGATGGGATCCCTAGATAATATGAACCCAATCTTTATGATGCAAGATTCAGGAGCACGGGGTAATGCTTCCAACTTTACACAGTTAGCAGGTATGCGTGGTCTGATGGCGAACCCGTCTGGTCGAATTATTGAACTTCCGATTCGCTCGAGTTTCCGAGAAGGTTTAACAGTTTTGGAGTACTTTATTTCAACTCACGGTGCCCGAAAAGGTCTTGCGGATACGGCGCTTAAGACAGCTGACTCAGGTTATCTCACTCGTCGACTGGTGGATGTTGCTCAAGATGTTATTGTGCGAGAAGATGATTGTGGAACCGACCGTGGTCTAGAAGTGAGTGCAATTGCGGAAGGAAATGAAGAAATTGAAAGCTTATATGATCGCCTAGTTGGCCGAACGGCTCATGAAAAGGTGACGCATCCAGAAACAGGAGAAGTCTTTGTAGAAAAAGGGAACGTCATCTCGGAAGATCAAGCGAAATCAATTACTGACGCAGGCGTTAAGAATGTGATCATTCGTTCTGTATTCCGTTGCGAAACGCCTCATGGTGTATGTAAAAAATGTTACGGACGAAATCTTGCAACAGGTTCTGAAGTGGAAGTTGGGGAAGCGGTTGGAATTATTGCTGCTCAATCAATCGGTGAACCGGGTACACAGTTAACTATGCGTACCTTCCATACTGGTGGGGTTGCTGGGGATGATATTACTCAAGGTCTTCCGCGTATTCAAGAGCTCTTTGAGGCAAGAAATCCAAAAGGGCAAGCGACGATCTCTGAAATTAGTGGTACCATCACCAATATTACTGAACAAAAAGATAAACGAGAAATTACGGTACAGGGTGCCATTGAAACGCTCTCTTACAGTGTTCTTTTGAATTCGCGTTTAAAAGTAAAAGAAGGCGACCAAATTGAAGCCGGTCAAGTGTTAACTGAAGGGTCAATTGATCCTAAGGAACTCTTGAGAGTGGCAGGTATGGAAGGCGTTCAAGAATATTTACTTCGCGAAGTTCAAAAAGTTTATCGCATGCAAGGTGTAGAAATTGGGGATAAACACGTAGAGGTTATGGTTCGACAAATGATGAAGAAGGTTCGCGTTGTGGATGCGGCCGATACAGAAGTCTTGCCAGGTGCTCTAATGGATATTACCAATTTCAAAGAGGCAAACAAGAAAGTGATTATGAGTAAAGGACGTCCGGCGACGGCTCGACCAATCCTACTTGGGATTACAAAAGCCTCGCTTGAAACAGAATCCTTCTTGTCTGCAGCATCGTTCCAAGAAACAACTCGTGTCCTAACAGATGCCGCGATCAAAGGAAAGCGGGATGAACTATTAGGACTTAAAGAGAATGTTATTATCGGTAAACTTGTACCGGCTGGAACTGGGATGAACCGTTACCGCAAAATCGGAATTCAGAAAATGAATGAAGAAGAAACGGTCCCAACTGAAGAAGATTTGGTCAATCAAGAAAGTTAAGCAGGTGTTGACAAGGCAGGGCGCTCAGTGCTATCATAACTGAGTGCTCTGAAAACCTTGTTGCTTTGGAGGATCTCCAAATGTCTTATGAAAAAGTAACACAGGCTAAAAATGCTATAGTAATTGGTACTAAACAATCCTTAAAAGCTCTTAAAGAAGATCGCGTTAACGAGATCATCTTTGCGGCCGATGCAGATCGGCATGTAACAAGTAAAGTTATCGATTTGGCAAAGGAGAAAGGTATTGCAGTCTCTGAAGTGGATTCGATGAAAAAGCTTGGGAAAGCATGCGGGATTGAAGTTGGTGCTGCTATAATAGCCTTGGAGAAATAAAAATGGCAAAAAAATTTATAAGAAAATTTTTTTGCCGCGAAATGATTCACCTGGATCAGTGGGTCTAGATTCATTATTTGAAAGGAGGACATATAGATGCCTACAATTAACCAACTTGTTCGCTCAGGACGTCAATCTAAAACGAAAAAGTCTGATTCTCCGGCTTTAAATAAAGGTTACAACAGCTTTAAAAAGTCTTTAACAGATCTTTCGTCACCACAAAAACGCGGGGTATGTACGCGTGTCGGTACAATGACGCCTAAGAAACCGAACTCTGCATTGCGTAAATATGCGCGTGTACGTTTGACTAACGGTATCGAGGTTACTGCTTATATTCCTGGTATTGGTCACAACCTTCAAGAACACAGTGTTGTACTTATTCGTGGAGGACGTGTAAAAGACCTTCCAGGGGTGCGTTACCACATCGTTCGTGGCGCTCTTGATACTGCTGGGGTAAACAATCGTATGCAAGGTCGTTCTAAATACGGTGCAAAACGCCCTAAACAAAAATAATAGAAACATACTGAATGACAACCATTTTGAAAGGAGGGGAACCTATGCCACGCAAAGGTCCTGTTGAAAGAAGAGATGTATTACCAGATCCGCTATATAATTCGAAGTTGGTTACTCGTTTAATCAACCGTATTATGGAAGATGGTAAACGTGGAAAGGCCCAAACGATTTTATACAAAGCGTTCGATCTTATTAAGGAACGCACGAATCAAGATCCAATGGAAGTGTTTGATCAAGCTCTTAAAAACGTTATGCCAGTCCTTGAAGTTCGCGCCCGTCGAGTAGGGGGTTCTAACTACCAAGTTCCTGTAGAAGTTCGTCCTGAACGTCGCACAACTCTTGGCTTGCGTTACCTTGTAAACTACTCCCGTCTTCGCGGTGAGAAAACAATGGTAGAACGTTTAGCACATGAAATTATCGATGCGTCAAACAACGCTGGTGCTTCTGTAAAGCGTCGTGAAGATATGCACAAAATGGCTGAAGCAAATAAAGCATTCGCTCACTATCGCTGGTAAAAAAGAGCATAAGAGAAAGGAGAGAGACCTATGGCAAAAAGACCATTCTCCTTGGAGAAAACAAGAAACATTGGGATCATGGCACACATCGATGCTGGTAAAACAACAACTACTGAACGCATCCTTTTCTACTCTGGTCGTATTCACAAGATTGGAGAAACCCACGAAGGGGCTTCTCAAATGGACTGGATGGAGCAAGAGCAAGAGCGTGGGATTACCATTACTTCTGCAGCAACAACTGCTCAATGGAATGACCATCGCGTTAACATCATTGATACCCCTGGACACGTCGACTTCACAGTTGAGGTAGAACGTTCTTTGCGTGTACTTGATGGCGCGGTTGCTGTACTCGATGCACAATCAGGTGTAGAACCACAAACTGAAACTGTATGGCGTCAAGCTACCACTTATCACGTTCCACGTATTGTGTTCGTTAACAAAATGGACAAAATCGGTGCTGATTTCTTGTTTTCAACTAAAACGCTTCATGAGCGTTTACATGCTAATGCGCACCCTATCCAATTACCAATTGGTGCTGAGGACGAGTTTAACGGGATTATTGACCTAGTAGAAATGAAAGCTTTTTTCTATGAAGATGATCTTGGAACGCGTGCGAGCGCAGTTGAAATTCCAGATGAGTACAAAGATCTCGCTCAAGAATGGCATGATAAATTAGTTGAAGCTGTTGCTGAAATTGATGAAGATCTCATGATGAAATATCTTGAGGGAGAAGAAATTACTAAGGAAGAATTAAAAGCAGGGATCCGTAAAGGTACTTGTAATGTAGAATTCTATCCTGTCCTCTGCGGATCCGCTTTTAAAAACAAAGGGGTTCAACTTGTATTGGATGCGGTTATTGACTATCTTCCAGGTCCTACAGATGTACCAGCAATTAAAGGACATCTTGTTGACAGTGAAGAAGAAGTGACGCGTGAAGCAGATGATAACGGTCCATTCTCAGCTCTAGCGTTTAAAGTTATGACTGACCCTTATGTTGGTAAATTAACGTTCTTCCGTGTTTACTCTGGTAAAGCTGAAGCTGGATCATATATCCAAAACTCAACTAAAGGTAAACGTGAACGTCTTGGGCGGATTCTTCAAATGCACGCAAACACTCGTGAGGAGATCAAAGAAGTTTTCTCAGGAGACATTGCAGCAGCAGTTGGTTTGAAGGATACGACAACTGGGGATACTTTGTGTGATGAAAAGAACCAAGTTATTCTTGAATCCATGCAGTTCCCAGAACCAGTTATCTCGGTTGCGATTGAACCAAAATCAAAAGCCGATCAAGATAAAATGGGTCAAGCACTTTCTAAGCTTGCTGAAGAAGATCCAACATTTAGAACAGAAACAAATGAAGAAACAGGTCAAACGATCATCTCTGGTATGGGTGAACTTCACCTTGATATCATTGTTGACCGTATGCGTCGTGAATTCAGAGTTGAAGCTAATGTTGGTGCTCCTCAAGTAGCTTATCGCGAAACGATTCGCCAAGCTGGTAAATGTGAAGGGAAATTCGTCCGTCAATCTGGTGGTCGTGGTCAATTCGGACACGTTTGGATTGAATTCGAGCCAATGGAAGAAGGCGGCGGGTTTGAGTTTGTCGATAAAGTAGTCGGTGGGGTGGTTCCTCGTGAATATATCCCAGCGGTTGGATCTGGTGTTGAAGACTCGTTGAAGAACGGTTTGCTCGCTGGATATCCATTAATCGACATTCGTGCTACACTTTATGATGGTTCTTACCATGATGTTGACTCAAACGAAATGGCCTTCAAAATTGCGGCTTCCATGGCGCTTAAGAAAGCTAAAGAAGTTTGTAAACCAGTCATCCTTGAACCATTAATGAAAGTGGAAGTTGTTATTCCTGAAGACTACTTAGGAGATATCATGGGTGATATTACAAGTCGTCGTGGTCGTGTAGAGGGAATGGAAGCTCGTTCTGGTGCACAGGTTGTTAAAGCCTTCGTTCCACTTTCCGAAATGTTTGGTTATGCGACATCACTTCGTTCTGCTACACAAGGACGCGGTACTTACACAATGCACTTTGATCACTATGAAGAAGTACCTAAATCAGTTTCTGAGGAAATCATCAAAAAGTCTACTGGCGGACGTTAATTTTTGCCAATTGATTTTTAGGATATTGTGATTGTAATAAGTTTATTGTAAGCTAGGGTAGGAGTGCCTGGCACACCTGCCTTAGATCACATATAAAATACTTACTTTCTTTAATTTAAAGGAGGAAATCCATAATGGGAAAAGCAAAATACGATCGTTCCAAGCCACACGTTAACATTGGTACAATTGGCCACGTTGACCATGGTAAAACAACTCTAACAGCTGCTATCACGACTGTACTTCACAAGCGTTTTAACCGCGGAGAAGCTCGTGCATATGATCAAATTGACGGTGCTCCAGAAGAAAGAGAGCGCGGTATCACAATTTCTACTGCGCACGTTGAGTACGAAACAGATGCTCGTCACTATGCACACGTTGACTGCCCAGGACACGCTGACTATGTTAAGAACATGATCACTGGTGCGGCTCAAATGGACGGCGGGATCTTAGTTGTATCTGCTGCTGATGGTCCAATGCCACAAACACGTGAACACATTCTTCTTTCTCGTCAAGTAGGTGTACCTTCGCTCGTTGTTTTCTTGAACAAAGTTGATATGGTTGATGACGAAGAACTTCTTGAATTAGTAGAAATGGAAGTACGTGACCTTCTTACTGAATACGAGTTCCCAGGAGACGATGTACCAGTTATTGCTGGCTCAGCTCTTAAAGCTCTTCAAGGTGACGAAGCTTACGAAGAAAAAATCCTTGAGCTTATGCAGCAAGTTGATGACTACATCCCAACTCCAGCTCGTGAAACTGATAAGCCATTCATGATGCCAGTTGAGGATGTATTCTCAATCACTGGTCGTGGTACTGTTGCTACAGGTCGTGTAGAGCGCGGTGTAGTTAAAGTCGGTGACGAAATTGAAATTCTTGGTCTTACTGAAGAGCCTAAGAAAACAATCGTTACTGGTGTAGAAATGTTCCGTAAATTGCTCGACTTCGCTGAAGCTGGCGACAACATTGGTGCTCTTCTTCGTGGTGTTCAACGTGAAGAAGTTGAGCGTGGCCAAGTACTTGTAAAACCAGGTACTGTAAAAGCTCACACTAAATTTAAAGCAGAAGTTTACGTTCTTTCAAAAGAAGAGGGTGGACGTCATACTCCATTCTTCTCAAACTACCGCCCACAATTCTATTTCCGTACAACTGACGTAACTGGAACAATCATGCTTCCAGAAGGTACTGAAATGGTTATGCCTGGCGATAACGTTGAAATGACTGTTGAATTGATTTCTCCAATCGCGATCGAAGACGGAACTAAGTTCTCTATTCGTGAAGGTGGCCGTACTGTAGGCGCTGGCGTTGTTGCAACAATCACTCAATAATATTTTTCAATAAAAATAGGCGTCCTTCGGGGCGTCTTTTTTATTTGCTTAAATAGTTTACAGTGGAGACAGATAATGAACAGTTAAGAGAGCGCGTTTGTGATTAGTGGGGAGAGGCAATGAACAGTCAAGATAGAAGGGGACTGTTCATCGACTGCCCCCTTCTAATAAAATAACTTGCTTCTATTAATATATGGGGAATTTTTAGAATCATTCAAATGCACTTTGTATGGATTTACCATAAATGAGTTTTTAAGTTTGCTTGCAATCCAATTGGTAACTCTGTATAATAATTAAGTCTGTTGCTATACGGACTCGTGAATGAAACTAACTGTTAAAGTCATTTAATCCCATATGCATTAAACACAATCAAAATGCATGTTATACTTGATTTTGTGTGTTTTTTTTAATATAATAGGGAATGTTGGTTTTAGCGATGATGTGAAAGGTTGCGGATACACCCGGCCCCTTTGCCATGGCTTGGTTGTCCGGTAAATTTTCGCGGAGTTAGTCTATTTCATAAAATGGGCGATAAAGGAGGGAAAACAATGGCAAAGCAAAAAATACGTATTCGTTTGAAAGCTTATGACCATCGTATTTTGGATCAATCAGCTGAAAAGATTGTAGAAACAGCAAAACGTTCTGGTGCAAAGGTATCGGGTCCGATCCCACTACCTACTGAGAAATCAATTTATACGATTTTGCGTGCGGTCCACAAATACAAAGATTCTCGTGAACAATTTGAGATGCGCACACATAAGCGTTTAATCGATATTGTAAATCCAACACCACAAACGGTTGATTCACTTATGCGTCTAGATTTACCGTCTGGTGTCGACATTGAAATTAAGCTCTAATAAAAATAATTAGCAGAAACTATTGGGAGGTGTTTACGGATGTCCAAAGGAATCTTAGGCCGCAAGCTTGGCATGACGCAAGTCTTTACTGAGAATGGCGATGTTGTTCCAGTAACAGTAGTTGAAGTCACTCCTAACGTTGTTCTTCAAGTTCGAACTGTGGAAAACGACGGTTATGAAGCGATCCAACTCGGTTTCGATAACAAAAAAGAAGTGCGTTCTAACAAACCTGAAAAAGGTCATGCTGAAAAAGCAAACACAACACCTAAGCGCTTCGTTAAGGAATTCCGTAACGTAAATCTTGGCGACTATCAAGTCGGTCAGGAAGTTAAGGTTGATATCTTTAATGAGGGTGACGCAATTGATGTAACAGGAACTTCTAAAGGTAAAGGGTTCCAAGGTTCGATCAAACGTCATAACCAATCAAGAGGACCAATGAGTCACGGTTCACGTTATCATCGTCGTCCTGGTTCAATGGGTGCCATTGATGCAATGCGTGTACTAAAAGGTAAAGCATTACCTGGACGTATGGGTGGCGAACGAATTACTGTTCAGAACCTTGAAGTTGTTAAGGTTGATACGGATCGCAACTTGCTCTTGATTAAAGGAAATGTGCCGGGTGCAAAGAAAAGCTACATCGAGATCAAAAGTGCAGTAAAAGCACAAGAAGCTAAATAAGAAAGGGGGATGCTTTCATGCCAAAGGTTCAACTTTTAGACCAAACTGGTAAATCAGTTGGTGAGATCGAATTAAATGATACAGTGTTTGGAATTGAACCAAACGAAAGTGTGGTTTTTGACGCAATTGTGATGCAACAGGCTTCACAACGCCAAGGCACACACAAAGTAAAAAACCGTTCTGCAGTACGCGGCGGTGGTCGTAAACCATGGCGCCAAAAAGGTACGGGTCGAGCTCGTCAGGGTTCCATTCGTTCACCACAATGGGTTGGTGGTGGAGTTGTATTTGGTCCAACACCAAGAAGTTACAGCTACAAATTACCTAAGAAGGTAAGACGCCTAGCAATCAAATCGGTGCTTTCATCAAAGTTTAAAGATAACGAAACAATTGTATTGAATGCCATCACAATTGATGCACCTAAGACAAAAGAATTTGTTCAAATCTTAAGTGACTTGAATGTTAACGATAAAGTTCTTATTGTTACAGGTAAGCCTGATGAAGCAGCTGCGCTATCTGCGCGGAACATCCCAACAGTTAAGTTAATTTCTGCGGATCAAGTGAACGTCTTAGATGTCGTGAGCTCCAATAAATTGATTTTAACTGAAGAGGCTGCTCGTCATTTAGAGGAGGTGCTTGGCTAATGAGAGATGCACGCGATGTCATTTTGCGCCCTGTCATTACTGAGCGTTCTACAGAATTAATGGCGGACAAAAAGTACACGTTCATTGTAGCTCGTCGTACTAACAAATCCGAAATCAAACGCGCTGTCGAAGAAATTTTCGGAGTGAAGGTTGCGCAAGTCAATACGTTGACTACTAAAGCAAAGCCTAAACGTGTTGGACGTCACAGCGGCTATACTTCTGTTAACAAAAAAGCCATCGTTACTTTGACTCAAGATAGCAAAGAACTTGAGTTCTACGAAGGCGTGTAAATTAAAGAGAAGGAGGTAATCGGTTATGGCGATTAAGAAGTACAAACCGACATCCAATGGTCGACGCAATATGTCTTCTTTGGATTTTAGTGATATCACTACAGATAAGCCTGAAAAATCCTTGCTTGCGCCCCTGCCCAAAAAAGCAGGTCGTAACAACCAAGGTAAATTAACAGTTCGTCACCAAGGTGGCGGGCACAAAAGAAAATATCGTATCATCGACTTCAAACGTGACAAAGATGGCATTCCAGGCCGCGTTGCTACGATTGAATACGATCCAAACCGTACAGCTAACATTGCGCTCATCAACTATTTAGATGGTGAAAAGCGTTATATTTTAGCTCCAAAAGGACTTACAGTAGGAACTCAGATTGTATCTGGTCCGGATGCTGATATTAAAGTAGGTAACGCGTTACCACTTAAAAACATTCCTGTAGGTACCGTTATTCACAATATTGAACTTAAGCCAGGACATGGTGGACAGCTTGTGCGTTCTGCAGGCGCTGACGCTCAAATTCTTGGTAAAGAAGGTAAATACGTTCTTGTACGTCTAAAATCTGGTGAAGTTCGTATGATTCTTGATACTTGTCGTGCAACAGTCGGTCAAGTAGGGAACTTGGAACATGAGCTAGTTACTGTCGGTAAAGCGGGTCGTTCTCGTTGGAAAGGGATTCGTCCAACGGTGCGTGGTTCTGTAATGAACCCTAATGACCATCCACACGGTGGTGGTGAAGGACGTGCGCCAATCGGACGTAAATCACCTATGTCACCATGGGGTAAACCAACACTTGGTAAGAAAACACGTAAGAAAAATAAAGCGTCTGGCAAATTTATTGTTCGTCGCCGTAAGAAGTAAGAACCCGAATCCGAAGAGTGGAAGGAGGTTGACCAAATGGGTCGCAGTCTAAAAAAAGGACCATTCGTTGACGATCACTTGATGAATAAAGTAGAAGCAATGAATGAAAACAATGAGAAGAAAGTTGTAAAGACGTGGTCAAGACGTTCAACAATTTTCCCGCAATTTATTGGACACACACTTGCAGTATATGACGGACGTAAACACGTGCCGGTATATGTAACGGAAGATATGGTCGGTCATAAATTGGGTGAATTCGCTCCAACTCGTACGTATCGCGGACACTCCAAAGATGACAGGAAAACAGGCCGTTAAGAGAGGAGGAATTTGAATGCAAGCTAAAGCTGTTGCTCGACAAGTTCGTGTTGCTCCCCGGAAAGCGCGTTTGGTCGTCGATTTAATCCGTGGGAAACAAGTTGGCGAAGCGTTTGCGATTTTGCGTAATACGCCAAAGGCTGCATCTCCAATTGTAGAGAAGGTCTTGAAATCTGCAATTGCCAATGCCGAACATAATTACGAATTAGAACCAAATAGCTTAGTGGTTGAAAAAGTCTTTGTTGATGAAGGTGCTACAATGAAACGTTTCCGTCCTCGTGCGATGGGACGTGCCAGCAAAATCAATAAACGTACTAGCCACATTACAATTATCGTTTCAGAAAAGAAGGAGGGATAACGCGTGGGACAAAAAGTACATCCAATAGGTCTACGAATTGGTATCATTCGTGATTGGGAATCCAAGTGGTATGCGGATAAGAATTATGCGGATTACCTTCTTGAAGATATTAAAATTCGCGAATATGTCGAAAATCGTCTTAAGGATGCTGCGGTTTCTGGCATCGAGCTTGAACGTGCTGCTAATCGTATCAACGTCACTATTCGTACTGCTAAACCTGGTATGGTTATTGGTAAAGGCGGATCTGAAGTTGAAGCGTTACGTAAATCTCTTAATGCTTTGACTGGCAAACGCGTTCATGTAAATATCTTTGAAATCAAACAAGCGGATCTAGATGCTAAGCTTGTTGCTGAAAATATTGCACGCCAACTTGAAGGACGTATTTCATGGCGCCGTGCACAAAAACAAACACTTACTCGTGCTATGCGTGCTGGTGCTAAAGGGATCAAAACACAAGTTTCTGGTCGTCTTGGCGGTGCCGACATCGCACGTTCAGAGGACTACAGCGAAGGAACAGTTCCACTTCATACGCTTCGTGCGGATATCGACTACGGTACAGCTGAAGCAGACACCACTTACGGTAAAATTGGTGTGAAAGTTTGGATCTATCGCGGTGAGGTCCTTCCAACGAAAGGAAAGAACAATAAGGAAGGAGGCCAATAATCATGTTGATGCCTAAACGTGTTAAATATCGTAGACAACATCGTGGGAAAATGCGCGGTACTGCAAAAGGCGGTACTGAGGTTGTATTCGGCGAATTCGGTCTACAAGCAACAACAGCTTCATGGATTACGAGTCGTCAAATTGAGGCTGCTCGTATCGCAATGACGCGTTACATGAAGCGTGGTGGTAAGGTTTGGATTAAGATCTTCCCTCAAAAGCCTTATACTAAGAAACCTCTTGAAGTCCGAATGGGTTCCGGTAAAGGGGCACCTGAAGGATGGGTTGCTGTTGTAAAACCAGGGATAATTATGTTTGAAGTAGGCGGGGTCTCTGAGGAAGTTGCAAGAGAAGCATTACGTCTCGCTTCACATAAATTACCTGTTAAAACGAAATTCGTTAAACGCGAAGAAATGGGTGGTGACGTCTGATGAATGCCACAGAAATCCGAAATTTGACCACTGCCGAGCTTGAGCAACAACTCAAGACATTAAAAGAAGAACTATTTAATCTTCGTTTCCAATTGGCTACTGGCCAACTTGAAAATACAGCCCGGATTCGTCAAGTACGTAAATCAATTGCTCGTGCAAAAACCGTTGTCCGTGAACGTGAATTAAACATTCAAAACGGTTAATTTGGAAGGAGGTTTTCTTGAATGGCTGAGAGCCGCAATAGCCGTAAGGTCTACTTAGGCCGCGTTGTTTCTGATAAAATGGATAAAACCATTACAGTAATGGTTGAAACGCATAAAAAAGATACTTTATACGGCAAACGTGTTAAGTATTCTAAGAAATACAAAGCTCACGATGAAGAAAACAAAGCTAAAACTGGCGATATCGTCCGCATTATGGAAACTCGTCCACTTTCGAAAGACAAACGTTTTCGTCTCGTAGAGATTGTTGAAGAAGCTATCATTATTTAATTACGGTCGTCTACTCGAAGGGAGGTCTTTTGAATGATCCAACAAGAAAGTCGCTTGAAGGTAGCGGATAACTCAGGTGCTCGTGAGATCCTAACAATTAAGGTTCTAGGAGGATCTGGTCGTAAAACCGCTAATATTGGGGATGTCATTGTTGCAACAGTGAAACAGGCAACACCCGGAGGCGTTGTCAAGAAGGGCGACGTTGTAAAAGCAGTAATCGTTCGGACTCGTAGTGGCATGCGTCGCAAAGACGGTTCTTATATTCGTTTTGACGAAAATGCAGCTGTCATTATCCGCGATGATAAGAGCCCACGCGGCACACGTATCTTTGGCCCGGTTGCTCGTGAATTGCGCGACAAACAATTTATGAAAATTGTATCGCTTGCTCCGGAAGTACTATAAGATTTGGTTCAAAAAGGAGGTGCGTCAACCATTATGGCTAAATTGCATGTAAAAAAGGGAGATAAAGTACAAGTTATCTCTGGTAAAGATAAAGGCAAACAAGGTGTTATCCTAGAGGCTTACCCAAGCCGCGAACGTGTTTTAGTTGAGGGTGTGAACATCGTTAAGAAGCACTCGAAACCATCTCAATTGAACCCACAAGGTGGAATCATTGATATGGAAGCGCCGATTCACGTTTCAAACGTAATGCCGCTCGATCCTAAAACGAATGAGCCGACACGCGTTGGGTATAAGATTGTGGACGGTAATAAAGTGCGCATCGCGAAAAAAACCGGCAATCAATTGGATAAATAAGTCGACGTGAAAGGAGGTCAATCGAATGAATCGTATGCAAGAAAGGTACAACAATGAAATTGTTCCAGCTTTAATGGAAAAGTTTAATTATAAAAGTGTGATGGAAGTTCCTGCAGTTGAGAAAATCGTCATCAACATGGGTGTTGGTGAAGCTGTACAGAACGCGAAAGTACTCGATAATGCAGTTGAGGAACTTAACGCTCTTTCTGGTCAAAAACCAGTCATCACTAAAGCTAAGAAATCAATTGCAGGTTTTAAATTGCGCGAAGGTATGCCGATCGGCGCAAAAGTTACACTTAGAAAAACAAGAATGTACGATTTCTTAGATAAACTTGTAGCTGTTTCACTTCCACGTGTGCGTGACTTCCGTGGTGTCTCATCAAAAGCGTTTGATGGTCGCGGTAACTACACACTGGGTGTTCGTGAACAACTTATTTTCCCAGAAATCAATTATGATAAAGTCGATAAAGTCCGTGGTATGGATATCGTTGTTGTAACGACAGCAAAAACCGATGAAGAAGCAAGAGAATTGCTTACTCTACTCGGAATGCCTTTCAGAAAATAACGGAACGCAAGGAGGGAAAGTATGGCTAAGAAATCGATGATTGCTAAAGCAAATCGACCTAAGAAACATGATGTTCAAGAATATACGCGTTGTCAACGTTGCGGTCGTCCGCATTCAGTTCTTCGCAAATTTAAGCTATGCCGTATTTGCTTCCGGGAATTGGCTTATAAAGGACAAATTCCGGGCGTTAAAAAAGCCAGTTGGTAAAGCGAAGTTAAGGGAAGGAGGTCATTCGAAATGGTCATGACAGATCCAGTAGCAGATATGCTTACACGTATTCGAAATGCAAATAATGTGCGCCACGAATCATTAGAATTTCCTGGTTCACGTGTTAAAAAAGAAATTGCTGAAATCCTTAAGCAAGAAGGTTTCATCAAAGAAGTTGAATATGTTGAGGATAACAAGCAAGGCATGATTCGCATTTTCTTGAAATACGGTCCAAACCAAGAGAAGGTTATTACTGGTCTTAAAAGAATTAGTAAACCAGGTCTTCGTGTCTATGCAAAAGCAGACGAAGTACCACGTGTACTTGGCGGACTCGGAATTGCAATTGTGTCAACTTCCAAAGGAATCCTCACTGACAAGGATGCTCGCAAACAAAGTGTTGGCGGAGAAGTCCTTGCATATGTCTGGTAATCATCGCTAAAAGAGAATGGAGGTGTCACGATGTCTCGTGTTGGTTTAAGACCTACAGAAGTGCCAAATGACGTGACCGTTACAATCGGTGAAAATAATGAAGTGACTGTTAAAGGCCCAAAGGGAGAACTTTCCTTTACCTTTCATGCTGATATGAAAATTATGCAAGCAGATAACCAGGTTCGTGTTGAACGTCCAAGTGATTCAAAGCAACATCGCTCACTACACGGTACAACAAGTAGCATCATTGGTAACATGGTTCAGGGTGTCACAAAAGGTTATGAACGTAATCTTGAACTTGTTGGGGTAGGTTATCGTGCAAACAAACAAGGTAACAATTTAATCTTGAACGTTGGTTATTCCCATCCAGTCGAAATCACACCTGAAGCAGGTATTGAAATCGAAGTGACCGGCAATAACAAAGTCTCTGTTAAAGGGATTAGCAAAGAACGAGTCGGTGCAATTGCAGCGAACATTCGCGCGGTTCGTCCTCCAGAGCCTTACAAAGGCAAAGGGATTCGTTACGAAGGCGAAAATGTACGCCGTAAAGAAGGTAAAACTGGTAAATAACGTCCGCCAGAAAGGAGTGTCCTAAGGCATGATTACAAAGCCAAATAAAAACGTTGTGCGTAAAAAGCGTCACCAACATGTGCGTACACGTGTGACTGGTACGTCTGTACGTCCACGTCTAAACGTTTTCCGTTCGTCTAAACACATTTATGCGCAGTTAATCAACGATGAAACAAGTTCAACAATTGTCTCTGCTTCTTCTCTAGATAAGAATCTTGGTCTTGAAAAAGGCGGAGATATCGAAGCAGCCAAAAAAGTTGGCGAAGCCGTTGCTAAACTTGCAGTTGAAAAAGGTGTTACTAAGGTCGTATTTGACCGTGGAGGGTATCTCTACCACGGACGTGTTAAAGCATTAGCTGAAGCAGCTCGTGAAGCTGGCTTAGACTTTTAATAGAAGGAGGGGAACATATGCAGAATCGTGATCGTAACAAGTCTGAATTCGAAGAACGTGTTGTAACTATTAATCGTGTAGCTAAAGTTGTTAAAGGTGGTCGTCGCTTCCGTTTTTCCGCGCTTGTTGTTGTCGGTGATAAGAAGGGTCGTGTCGGTTTTGGAATGGGTAAAGCACAGGAAGTTCCTGAAGCGATTCGCAAGGCTGTTGAGGATGCGAAGAAAAACCTTGTCAATGTTCCAATTGTAAATACTACAATCCCTCACCAAGTGACTGGTCGTTTCGGCGCAGGTAACGTATTGCTTAAACCAGCTCCAGAGGGTACTGGTATTATTGCGGGCGGACCTGTTCGTGCGGTATTAGAACTTGCCGGTGTAGGTGACATTGTCTCTAAATCATTAGGATCTAACAATCCTATTAATATGGTTCGTGCGACCATCGAAGGAATTAAAGGCCTCAAGCGCAAAGAAGACGTTGCGAAACTTAGAGGTAAAACATTAGAAGAATTGTTAGGATAAGGGAGGGACCATAATGGCTAAAAAATTGGAAATCACCCTCACTCGTAGTGTCATTGGACGCGTGCCAAGTCAACGCGTGACGGTTCGCACACTTGGTCTGAAAAAGACAAACCAAACCGTCGTGCATCAAGACAATCCAGCAATTCGCGGGATGATTAACAAAGTCGCTCACTTAATTAAAGTGAACGAAATTAACGAATAAAAAGTACTCTTCGAGGAGGTGCCAATGTATGAAACTTCATGAGTTACACCCTGCCGAGGGTTCTCGTAAAGAACGCAAACGCGTCGGACGTGGTTATGGTTCCGGTCTAGGAAAGACGAGCGGTCGCGGTCAAAAGGGTCAAAAATCTCGTTCTGGTGGCGGCGTACGTCCAGGTTTTGAAGGTGGACAAATGCCTTTGATTCAACGCTTACCAAAGCGTGGATTTAAAAACCCCAATCGCAAAGAATATGCGATTGTAAACCTTGAAACACTTAATCGCTTTTCTGAAGGAACAGAAGTCACTCCAGAACTTTTACTAGAAACTCGCGTGTTAAGCAAGCTTAATGATGGCGTAAAAATTCTAGGTACTGGTCAATTGGAAGTTAAATTGACTGTAAAAGCTCATAAGTTTTCTGACTCTGCAAAAGCGGCGATCGAAGCAGCCGGCGGTCAAGCAGAGGTGATTTAATGTTTAGAACGATCTCCAACATTATGCGCGTGGGTGATATTCGAAACAAAATCATCTTTACTTTGCTTATGTTAATCATCTACCGGGTCGGGACATTCATTCCTGTGCCTGGAGTTGATACATCGGTTATAACGTTTCAAAATAATTCTGTTTTTGGTTTCCTGAACACATTTGGTGGTGGAGCCCTTCAGAATTTTTCAATCTTCACCATGTGGGTCATGCCTTACATTACAGCTTCTATCATTGTTCAGCTCTTGCAAATGGACGTTGTACCTAAGTTTACGGAATGGTCCAAACAAGGTGAGATGGGAAGACGCAAGTTAGCCCAAGTAACACGTTATGGAACGGTTGTACTTGGATTTATACAAGCAGTCGGAATGTCCGTTGGTTTTAATCGGGCTTTCGCGGGTTTGATTATTAATCCAAGCATAGGCACGTATTTGTTAATTGCTTTAACTCTAACTGCAGGAACTGCTTTTCTAATGTGGTTGGGTGAGCAAATTACGACTCATGGTGTTGGAAATGGTATTTCTGTTTTGATTTTTTCAGGGATCGTCGCAAGAATACCTGGTGCGCTTAATGAGATTTATGCTCAGAAATTTGTCAATGCATCAAATGTATTTTTAGAGATCGTCTATATGCTCGTTTTTGTAGTTGTGATTCTGGCTGTTATTGTTGGAACAATCTATATCCAACAAGGATACCGAAAGATTCCAATTCAATATGCAAAACGGACAACAGGACGTGGTGGAAATTATGGTGGTGAAACCACTCATTTACCGATTAAAGTAAATGCAGCAGGGGTTATTCCGGTTATCTTTGCGATTTCGCTTTTGATTACACCGAGGACCATTGCACAATTTTTCCCACAAAATGGTGTCACTCGCTGGATTATCTCAACGTTTGATTATACGACAATAACGGGTATGATCCTTTATGCCATTTTGATTATTGCTTTTACGTACTTCTATACGTTTGTTCAAGTTAATCCTGAGCAAATGGCGGAAAATCTTAAAAAGCAAGGCGGCTATATTCCAGGAATTCGACCTGGTAAAAGTACAGAGAAATATATCACTCGAATTTTGTACCGATTGACTTTAGCAGGTTCAGTTTTCTTGGCAGTCATTGCAGTTTTACCAATGCTGTTTGTGGATCTTGCCAACCTACCGGCTAATATCAGAATCGGTGGAACGAGTTTGCTTATTGTGACTGGCGTAGCTCTCGATATTATGAAACGAATTGAAAGTCAACTCGTACAACGTCATTATCGTGGTTTTATCAAGAGGTAAGGCGTTCGGGTTCTAAGTTAACCGATGATGGAGGGGTAATATGAACCTCATTTTAATGGGTTTACCAGGTGCCGGAAAAGGAACGCAAGCAGAACGCATTGTTGATAAGTACGGACTTCCTCATATCTCTACGGGTGATATGTTTCGTCAAGCCATTAAAGATGAAACACCACTCGGGTTAGAAGCCAAATCGTTTATGGATAAAGGTGAGCTCGTTCCAGATGAAGTCACAATTGGTATTGTGAAAGAGAGACTGGGGAAGGACGATTGTAGAAACGGATTCCTTCTTGACGGGTTTCCTAGAACGGTTGCGCAGGCAGAGAGTTTAGAACGCATGCTTGCCGATACGGATCGTCACATAGATGCTGTTCTTTATATTAAAATGGATCAAAGCAAATTGATGGCGCGTTTGACTGGTAGAAGAATTTGCAGTCAGTGTGGCGCGACCTATCATACTGTCTTTAATCCGCCGAAACACGAAGGTGTTTGTGATAAGTGTGGCGGTGAATTGCATCAACGGCCTGACGACAAAGAAGAAACCGTGACACAACGTTTAGAAGTCAATACGAAACAACAAGAGCCTTTGCTTAATTTCTATAGTTCAAAAGAGTGTTTAGAAGAAATTGAGGGTGACCGAGATATTGAGGAAGTATTTCGCTCGATCGAATCAATTTTAAGGAGTCTAAACGCGTGATTGAACGCAAAACACCAAGGGAAATTCGCATTATGCGTGATGCGGGACGTATTGTCGCTCACACGTTTCAAGAGTTAGAACCCTATCTTCAGCCGGGAATTACGACGGCTGAGTTGGACGCTCGAGCTGAGACGTTCATCAAGAGTCAAGGCGCGACCCCATCATTTAAAGGCTATAATGGGTTTAAAGGGAGCATTTGCACGTCAGTAAATGAAGAAGTTGTGCATGGAATTCCTGGAAAACGGGTATTAAAGAATGGGGATCTCATAAGCCTTGATATTGGCGCCCTTTACAACGGGTTCCATGGTGATTCAGCTAGGACGTATCCAATCGGTGCACCTTCTGTTGAGGTTCAAAACTTGCTTAAGGTGACAGAGGCCGCTCTTTTTGCCGGGCTTGAACAAATCAAGCCAAAGACTCGATTAACGACGATCTCACATGCGATCCAAACGTATGTAGAAAGCAACGGGTACTCCATTATTCGAGAAATGGTTGGCCATGGCATTGGAAAAGAGCTTCATGAAGATCCTGATGTCCCGAATTTTGGACCGCCGCATCATGGTCCGAGACTAATACCTGGAATGGTGTTAGCAGTTGAACCGATGGTTGCTATTGGGCATCGTCAGATTAGGGTGCTTGACGATGATTGGACCATAGTGACAACAGACGGCAGTTGGACTGCTCATTTTGAGCATACTGTTGCAGTGACAGAGAATGGGTTTGAAATCTTAACAAAGCCGTAAGCGAAGGTGATGAGGACTTGGAGAGTGTTCCTGAACCGAATCCCAAACCAGGGCATATTGTCCGTGTTTTAAAGGGAAGGGATGCTGGAAAGTACTGTGTTATAGTTAAAGTGTTGAATGAGAAATTTGTAGAAATTGCAGATGGAGATAAACGCAAGTTTGACAAAGCGAAACGTAAAAATCTCAACCATCTCGAAGTTCAACCCTTTATTTCTAATGAAGTAAAGAACAGCATCTATGAAACCGGAAAAGTCACGAACGGCAAGTTGAGATTTGCTATATCCAAATTCTTGGATGAACAAATCAGTGACCAAAGGAAGGGTGAATCGATCGATGGCTAAAGAAGATGTCATTGAGTTAGAAGGCACCGTTATAGAACCTTTGCCAAATGCGATGTTTCGTGTAGAATTAGAAAACGGGCATAGAATTCTTGCCCATATCGCTGGTAAATTAAGAATGCATTATATTCGAATTTTACCTGGAGACAAAGTTCGTGTAGAATTATCGCCGTATGATTTAACGCGCGGTCGAATCACTTACAGACTTAAGTAGTCGACCGGCTTTTAAGGAGGTTTTAACAGTGAAGGTGAGACCATCAGTTAAACCTATTTGCGAAAAGTGCAAGGTTATTCGCCGAAAAGGGACCGTTATGGTTATTTGCGAAAACCCTAAACATAAACAAAAACAAGGTTAATCATTTAAATTATAAGGAGGTGTCATGCGTTGGCACGTATTGCTGGTATTGATATTCCAAGAGAAAAACGTATCGTAATTTCACTTACGTACATTTACGGGATCGGTAAAACAACAGCTCAAGAAATTCTTAAAGTAGCTGATGTTTCTGAAGAAACGCGTGTTCGTGATTTAACAGAAGAAGAATTAGGCCGAATTCGTGAACAAATTGATCAAATTAAAGTTGAAGGGGACCTTCGTCGTGAAGTGTCACTTAACATTAAACGTTTGATCGAAATCGGTTCTTACCGTGGTGTCCGTCATCGTCGGGGATTACCTGTTCGTGGTCAAAACACAAAGAACAATTCACGTACTCGTAAAGGACCTCGTCGTACAATCGCTAATAAGAAAAAATAAGAAGGAGGTAAGCGTTCATGGCAAAACGTAAAGACAATACTCGTAAACGTCGCGTCAAAAAGAATATCGAAACTGGGATTGCCCACATTCGTTCTACATTTAACAACACTATTGTGACTATTACAGATGCACATGGAAATGCTGTTTCTTGGGCTTCTGCAGGTGGTCTAGGATTCAAAGGTTCCCGTAAATCAACTCCGTTTGCTGCCCAAACTGCTGCAGAAACTGCTGGTAAAGCAGCTCAAGAGCACGGTTTGAAATCTCTTGAAGTGTCTGTAAAAGGACCAGGAGCAGGTCGTGAAGCTGCGATTCGTGCCCTTCAAGCGGTTGGCATAGAAGTTACTGCAATTCGTGACGTTACACCTGTACCACATAACGGATGTCGTCCACCAAAACGTCGTCGCGTGTAGAAATTTTTGGGTATATTTTCTGCAATCTTGTCAATACTGACATTTATGTTTAGAGAAACGTCCAAATAAAGGTAAAATCACGAGTTTGTGGTCAATCTTTGCTTTGGGCTCTCTATTGTAGGACGAGAAGGCTATTTAGGAAATGCTGCATGCCCATTGGGAGCTACGGGGAATCTTCGGTCAGAGCACTCTGACCAAGGTTTCGACGTTTGAAGGAGGGTTTATTGGAATGATAGAAATCGAAAAGCCAAAGATCGAAACGATTGAGATCAGCGAGGATGCCACATATGGAAAATTTGTAGTGGAACCTCTGGAACGTGGCTATGGGACCACTTTAGGCAATTCTCTTCGCCGGATACTCTTATCATCCCTCCCAGGTGCTGCCGTGACATCCGTTCAGTTTGATAATGTATTACACGAGTTCACTACGATGGACGGGGTAGTTGAGGATGTGACCGCCATTATCCTCAATATTAAAGGACTAGCAATGAAGATCTATTCCGAAGAAGATAAAGTTTTGGAAATTGATGTTCAACGTGAAGGTCCTGTCACCGCGGCCGACATTATTCATGACAGTGATGTCGAGATTTTAAATCCAGACCTTGTCATTGCAACACTTTCAGGGGACATTCGTTTCCATGCGAAGTTAAATGCTAAAAAAGGTCGAGGGTATGTACCTGCGGAAGGCAATAAACATGATGAATTGCCAATTGGTGTGATTCCAATTGATTCAATATATACACCAGTTTCAAGAGTCAACTACCAAGTTGAAAATACGCGTGTCGGTCAAGTTACTAACTACGACAAACTTACCCTCGATGTATGGACTGACGGAAGCATTAGACCTGAAGAAGCTGTTTCCCTTGGCGCAAAGATTATTACGGAACATCTTAATATATTCGTAGGCTTAACGGATCAAGCACAAAATGCCGAAATTATGGTTGAAAAAGAAGAAGACCAGAAGGAAAAAGTGCTTGAGATGACAATTGAAGAATTGGATCTATCGGTTCGTTCTTATAATTGTTTGAAACGCGCCGGTATTAATACCGTACAAGAGCTTACACAAAAATCAGAAGAGGACATGATGAAGGTTCGCAACCTTGGTCGCAAATCCTTGGAAGAAGTTCAAGAAAAACTCGAAGATCTTGGCTTAGGGCTAAGAGAAGAAGATTAATTAAATAACCTGACTTTCTTTTTTGCGCAAAAAAGAAAACTAGAGACTTCAAAGAAGGAGGATTTGTCATGGCATACGTAAAGCTAGGCCGTAACACGAGTGCTCGTAAAGCACTTTTCCGTGATTTGGCTACAGACCTTATCATCAATGAGCGAATTGAAACGACTCATGCAAAGGCAAAAGAATTGCGTTCAGTCGTTGAGAAATTAATTACCCTAGGAAAGCGTGGAGACCTTCATGCTCGTCGTCAAGCGGCTCAAATCGTAAGAAACGAAGTCGCTGATGGAGAAACAGGTCAAAAGGCACTCCAAAAATTATTTGATGACATTGCTGCACGTTACCAAGACCGTCAAGGCGGTTATACACGTGTATTAAAGCTTGGACCTCGTCGTGGAGACAACTCAGAAATGGCGATCATCGAACTCGTATAAACAATTAATACTAACAACAAGGGCAAAGAGAGCGAGGTCTAGCTAGACTGCTTCTATGCCCTTTTTTTTATTTAAAGAGAAATTGGGCATATGTCCGTGTTCTGGGGTGTCAGAATGACAGAAAAGACGATCATAAAAATAGAGAATTTATTTTTCAGATACAGTCCAGAACAAACAGATTGGTCGCTTGAGAATGTTTCTTTTCAGGTTCGTCGGGGAGAGTGGATCGCAATCATTGGTCATAATGGCTCTGGCAAATCGACACTTGCCAAATGTCTGAATGGCCTCCATTTCCCTGAGAAAGGTGACATTTGGGTGAATGGCCTTTCAACTAAAAAGGACGAGGATTTGTGGGACATTCGTCGAGACGTGGGCATGGTGTTCCAAAACCCAGATAATCAATTTGTTGGCGCTACCGTTCGTGATGACGTTGCATTTGGTATGGAAAACCATGGAATACCAAGAGAAGTAATGGTTCAGAGGTTGAATGATGCGCTTAGCTCGGTTGGCATGTTAGAGTATATTGAACAAGAGCCTCACCGGCTTTCAGGTGGTCAAAAGCAGCGCGTGGCAATTGCGGGTATACTAGCATTAAGACCATCCATTATTGTTTTGGATGAAGCAACCACTATGCTTGATCCGAAAGGGCAATCGGATGTTCTAGAAATCATGCATAGGTTGAACAAGGAGCATGGGATTACAGTTCTATCCATTACACACGATCTTGAGGAAGCTGCGAATGCCGATCGAATCTTAGTTATGAATCAAGGGCAGTTGATCTCTGAAGGCGCACCAATGGATGTGTTTAAACATCCGGATCGATTAGTTGAGATTGGGTTAGACCTCCCCTTTACTGTAAAAATGCGTGAAGCGCTTCGAGCACAGGACATTCAAATTTCAGAAGATGTTTTTAACAACGAGGATTTGGTGGATGAATTATGGACATTACGGTTAAAGAATTAACACATATTTATCATCCTAAGTCTCCTTTTGAACGTGTGGCTTTAGAGAACGTCACCTTTTCTATGAAATCAGGTTCGTTTGTTTCACTTATTGGCCATACAGGCTCTGGGAAATCCACCCTCATTCAGCATATGAATGGTCTTCTTAAACCAACAAAAGGAACGGTTCAAATTGGTGAGAGCCTCATTCAGCCAGAGAGCAAATCAAAAGAGCTCCGAACCATAAGAAGAAAAGTTGGCATGGTCTTTCAATATCCAGAACATCAACTTTTTGAAGAAACAGTTGAGAAAGACATTTGTTTTGGTCCATTGAATTTTGGTTTCACATTGGAAGAGGCTAAAAAAAGAGCTCGGGAAGTGATCGAACTTGTGGGCCTTCCTGAATCGCTTATGGGGCGCTCCCCATTTGAATTAAGTGGAGGTCAGATGAGGCGAGTCGCAATTGCCGGGGTTTTGGCGAGTAACCCCGAAGCTATTATATTAGACGAACCTACTGCTGGGCTTGATCCAAGAGGAAAGCAAGAGATGATGGCTCTTTTTCAACGCCTGAATAAAGAGCAAGGCCTGACCGTAATTATGGTAACCCATAGCATGGATGATGCGGCGTTTTATTCCGATCGGATTCTAGTTATGGATCATGGGAAACTTGTGATGAACCAACAGCCGGATAAAGTGTTTTTACAAAAAGAACGGCTCCGTGAATTAGGTCTTGACTTGCCTAAAACCATGTTGTTTTTGGAGCGCGTCCAAACAAGATGGAGGGAAGAACACAGCGAACAGGCGTTTTTTTCTGTAGAGGCGACCAGCCGGCACCTTGCCAACCTTCTAAAAAAGGAGGGGCCAAATAATGTTTAGTGTGATTATTGGCCAATATTACCCTGGGCGATCGGTGATTCATCAAATGGATCCGCGATCGAAGCTTATGGCTGTGTTTGCTTTTGTCATTGTGATCTTTCTAGCCAATTCATGGATAAGCTATGCGATGGTATGTGTCTTCACTCTTATAGCTTTATCATTAGCGCGAGTCCCTATGCGCTATATTTATAAGGGGCTGCGTCCTGTGATCCTGATCATTCTCTTTACTTTGGTTCTGAACCTACTTTTTTTTCATAGTGGGTCAACTCTTTTCAAATGGCGGTGGTTGGACATTACAACCGGAGGGATTCGCCAATCGTTTTTTATTTCAATCCGGTTACTCAGCATTGTGTTAATGACGACACTCATGACATTAACGACAACACCCATTGAAATTACAGATGGTTTGGAAACGTTATTAGGTCCATTTAAAAAGTTGAAGTTTCCGGTACATGAATTCGCGCTCATGATGTCTATCTCGCTCCGATTTATTCCGACCTTAATGGAGGAAACGGAAAAAATTATGAAAGCACAATCCGCGCGGGGAGCTGAATTTACGTCAGGTTCGTTTGTTCAAAGAATCAAAGCCATTATTCCGCTTCTCGTACCGCTCTTTGTGAGTTCGTTTAAACGAGCCGAGGATCTGGCAATGGCCATGGAAGCTCGTGGATATAGAGGCGATATTGGCCGAACAAAGCTAAGGGCTCTTTCATGGCAGACCCGGGATACGCTCTTGATGGCCGGGATCGCGTTACTCACACTTGTTTTATATCTAACAAGGAGCTAACGCATGGTCGGAACTAGAGAGCTTTAGAGCGAGACTGGCAGCTAAGAGTTCCATGAGATCACGATTTTTCTTTTTTTGAGGTGACAGAATGCCACGATTAAAGGCAACGGTTTCTTATGATGGAACGCATTTTTCCGGTTATCAAGTTCAACCCGAAAAACGTACCGTGCAGCTTGACGTTGAAACCGCCTTAATGAAAATGCATAAAGACTTAGAAGTAAGAGTAACTGCCTCAGGACGCACGGATGCAGGAGTTCATGCCGTAGGCCAAGTCCTCCACTTTGATTCGCCGCTGAACATACCAGAAGCCAATTGGCAGCGTGCGCTTAATACATTGTTACCAGATGACATATGGGTGAAGAGGGTGGAGCGTGTCCCAGACACTTTTCATGCTCGGTTTGATGTAAAAAAAAAGGAATATCGATTTAAACTGTTGAATCGTCCCACGCCGGACCTTTTTCGGCGTAACTACACCGTCCATGTCCCAGAGGCACTGAATCTTGAAAAGATGAAAGAAGCGGCGCAATGGATTATTGGGACACATGATTATTCGTCGTTCTGTGCAGCCAATACCTCAGTTGTAGATAAAGTTCGGACCGTGTATAATTTAGATATTCTAAAAGAAGCCGGCGATGAAATGCATATTAGGATTCAGGGTAGTGGATTTCTGTATCAGATGGTCCGAATTGTCGCTGGACAGCTTATCTCTGTTGGAAAAGGAAAGGCTGATCCGGGTGAAATGAAAACGATTATTGAAGCAAAAGATCGCAGAGTTGCCTACCCAACAGCTCCTCCTCAAGGGCTCTATTTATGGAGGGTGGATTATTAAAGAAAGTTCCGGGTCAAATTTGAGCGCTCTCTTAGCGTAAATGCGAAACGCAAGGCCACCTAAGTCCGCGAAGAGAGCTAAAAGACAAGAAATGGGTGGGATAAGGTCACCCGATTCCGCAAAAAAATAGCGGATGAAACCAAGACAAAGGATCCGTGTGTACGGTTGACATTTGGAGTTTTATGCGGTATAGTATTCTTTGGCATTTCTATTAAAGACCACTATCGCCCCGTACACATAGATGGATTTTATGAGAAGTGAAAAACCAATTACTCAAGGAGGGTACATCGTGCGTACAACGTTTATGGCTAAGCCGCAAGAAGTAGAACGTAAGTGGTACGTGATCGATGCGGAAGGACAAACAATTGGCCGTCTTGCTAGTGAAGTAGCTTCAATTCTTCGCGGTAAACACAAGCCAACTTACACCCCGCATGTCGACACGGGTGATCATGTGATCATCATTAACGCAAATAAAGTTCATTTTACAGGTAAGAAGTTATCTGATAAGAAATATTATAATCACAGTGGTTGGTCTGGTGGACTACGCGTCCGTACAGCTGAAGAAATGGTTTCAAAATATCCACGTGAATTGATCGAACGTACTGTAAAAGGTATGCTTCCTCATAATAGCCTAGGTCGTCAAATGGGCAAGAAACTTCACGTATATGCTGAATCCACACATCCACACGAAGCACAAAAACCAGAAGCTTACGAGCTTAGAGGCTAAGAAGGAGGAGATAGACAATGGCACAAGTTCAATATATCGGAACAGGTCGTCGTAAAAAGTCTGTAGCTCGTGTCCGCTTAGTTCCTGGTGATGGTCAAATCGTCATTAACAAGCGTGATATCGATGCATACATGGACTATGAAACCCTTAAAGCAATCATCAAGCAACCGCTTGTTGAAACAGATACACTTGGTAAATATGATGTTCACGTAAACGTTGACGGTGGGGGATACACTGGTCAAGCGGGTGCAATCCGTCACGGAATCGCTCGCGCGCTTCTTCAAGCTGACCCTGAGTACCGTGGTTCTCTCAAACGTGCAGGTTTCTTAACTCGTGACCCACGTATGAAAGAACGTAAGAAATACGGTCTTAAAGCAGCTCGTCGTGCACCACAATTTTCAAAACGTTAATAGATCTACGTTTCAAGGCTCTCAACCATTTTGGTTGGGGGTCTTTTTGTTTGAAATAGCAACACTCCCTAAGATGTTTTCCCCTAAGATATAAAACAACAAAATTTACCTCTTTAGTTGCTTAGTTTGGTTCATTTGGGTTTTTCGGATCAGGGCTCTCATCTCCAAATATTGTTAGGATGCCTCCTTAGGAAATGTAAGATGCTAAGAAGGAAGGGAGGCCTACAATTTGGGAACGGTTATGAATTTCCATGAGAAACATCGTCACAAGCAAATTGACTTTGAACGAAAGACGCTCAAAGACTTATCCATTCAACAAATAGAGTCTACGGTTGACCTTTATTTTGAGAATTTTTTAAAGCCAATGGGGGAATATCGTCAAACCATAAGTGATATGTGTATGGATTATGGGATTGAAGCATACCTTTTTGGCGCCTCTTTCGGAAGAATTGGCTATTACGGAGAATCGACTTCGTCTGTGTACCTAAAAAGTGAACAGCGTCTTAAACAATTGACAGAAGATCTCTTCGACTTTTGGACGTTTTGGTTTGGGGCAGAAGACTTAGTATATGAATCACTTTATTTTTCATGTGAGGCCTTCCTTTACAATTGGTGGAAGGAAGGATTTGAAACGACCATTAAGCGTTTGAAGATGCGGCTTCATTAGAACCTTTCTGTCATAACGTCCTCCCTTGTCCCATATAAATGTACAAGATGGTGAACTTGGAGGGACATGATGGATGAAAAGCCGTACTAAGAAAGTCCTGGTCATAGCAGGTGTCATACTGTTAGTCTTGATTATGAATTATGAAATTTTATCTCGTCATTCATGGACACAATGGAATCTCCCATTATCCGGGAAAGTGATTGTACTGGATGCCGGCCATGGCGCTCCTGATGGAGGCGCGGACTATGGGAATTTATATGAAAAAGATATCGCGCTTAATATTACCAATTATTTAAGGGATTATCTACAGGAACAAGGTGCGCTTGTTTTGATGACACGGGAAACCGATACGGATTTAGCTGACCCGGGTCAAAAAGGCTACAGTGCTCGAAAATCCGTGGATCTCAGGCGGCGGGCTGATTTTATTAAAAAATCCGATGGCGACCTTTTTGTGAGTGTTCATTTAAATGCCAGTCCATCTGAAAGTTGGCGTGGCGCACAAACATTTTATCATCCAAAATCAGAAGCTAATGCAAAGGTTGCTTCGTTTATTCAAGATTCCTTCCGTGCACAGCTTGGGAATACCAACCGTTCCGCAAGCTCATTAAGTAATATTTATCTTTTAAAACAGGCTCCAATGCCCTCGGCTTTAGTTGAGGTTGGCTTTTTAACGAATCCAAATGAACGCGATCTCTTAAAAACCGAGGCCTACCAGAAAAAAATTGCAGGTGCCATCTATAATGGGATCATGCGTTACTATACAAAAGAACCAACCCCGCCAAAATAAGGTGGGGTTTTAGTGCGTGACCGAATTTTGCATTGGAGTTTTGGCAAGAATGGATATCGAAGGTCTTAGAGCCTTAAATTATGCTTTTGAAAATATTCTTTGTTATACTAACAAAGGAAGCAATAATGGTTTCAAAATGAAAAATGAAACGTCTAAATGGCTTTTATCAAGTGATAAACCAAAACACCAGGAGGCGGAAAGAGATGTTGACACAAGAAGCTGTATTGGAAGTTTTAAAAACCGTTCAAGATCCTTATTTACATAAAAGCATTGTTGAAACAAATGGAATTCGTGAAATAAAGATCTCAGAAGGATTTGTCAGTTTGAAAATTGGTTTGGCTAAAACCCAAACGGCGGAACAAATGAAGGTTCAACAAGAAATTGTACAAAAGTTAAAAGCCAATGGGGCAGATTCCGTAGGGCTTCGTTTTGAACCACTTTCACAAGAAGAATTGGACAAGCTTGGCGGTGTTCCAGAACCTAAAGGCCAAAGCATCTTATCTAAAGGAAGTAAGACAACCTTTATTGCGATTGCGAGTGGTAAGGGTGGTGTTGGAAAATCAACAGTTTCCGTAAACCTTGCTGTTGCACTCCAACGTCTTGGCAAGAAAGTAGGCATTATCGATGCGGACATCTATGGATTTAGTATTCCAGACATGATGGGAATCGAAGAGCGTCCTAAGGTTGCGGATAAACGAATTCTTCCTGTGGAACGCTTTGGCGTTAAGGTCATTTCGATGGGTTTCTTTGTTGAAGACAACTCTCCGGTCGTTTGGCGTGGACCAATGCTTGGGAAAATGTTGAATAATTTCTTTGGTGAAGTAGAGTGGGGCGATTTAGATTATCTCATTCTCGACCTTCCACCAGGTACAGGAGACATTGCAATGGATATTCACGCCATGATTCCTCATTGCAAAGAAATCATTGTCACAACGCCACACCCAACGGCTGCGTTCGTTGCTGCTCGTGCAGGTGCCATGGCCGTCAAAACTGAGCATCAGATCTTAGGCGTTATTGAAAATATGTCTTATTATGAAAGTAAGACGACCGGTGAGCGCGAGAATGTGTTTGGCGAAGGTGGAGGAGATAAACTGAGCGAAGTGCTTGGAACAGAACTTCTCGGTCAGATCCCACTTGGGCAACCGGATGCGGAGTCGGACGTTTTTGCACCTTCAGTCTATGCGGGTGAGCATGCAATTGGTAAAATCTATTTAGAAATGGCAAGCCGTGTTGTTGAAAAATTAAACGAAGAGAACTAAAAAAGAGCCCTAATAAGGAACCCCTTTGTGTTAGAAGAACTCGCTAACATAAGGGGGTTTTTTTGGGCTCTTTTTTCTTATTTAGGATGTAGATTTTTGTCCTCCGGAGGAAGAAGAAGACTTGGATTGAGTCCCTTTTTGCATTTCACTTTGGACAACTTTTTTCAATGTGTCTTCTAGTTGAGTTGTGAAAAGCGGACTTTGCATGGTTTCGATGATGGCTTTCTGCATTTGTTCACGGAACGGTTTAGTCTTCATTAGGTCTAAGTAATTCTGCTCCATGCTCGGTGTTTTAAGGATACTCATCATCGAACTTTGATACGTTGGATCTTTCATGAGTTGTTGCAAGATCGTTTTGTTTTCCGACTCCATCGTTTTTGCCAGTTTGGTCGAAAATTTTGGATCTTCCACAAGTGAGGTCCAAAACGCTTTACCTTGACTGGAAGTCATTGTGTCTACGATTGCTTGTTTCACCACTGAGTTATCAATGACGAGTTCTTTTTTAAATTCTTCACTAGTAAGCGTATCTTTCAAGGCTTGCTTCCCCTCATCTGTTTTGAGCATATCCACGACCATCTTCTTAATGCTTGTGTAGTCAGGGTTTGCACCAGATGAGACTTGTGGTTGTGCGGCACAAGCGGTGAAGTTCAGGAGTAAAAAGGTTATTCCAAAAAGAAATCCCATGTAGCGCATCGTGATGTCACTCCCAACTGAAATCATAATAGGTTTAGTTTTAATATGCGATGTCACGTGGTTTTTATTCTCAGCTTTAGTCATTCGGGGAATTTCATTTCAGGCATAGCATTTTTTTGAATCCAAAGTTACAATGAATATATTACTGAATATTTTCTATTGAAAGAATTGTAAACGTTTTGAATAAATGGGAAATAACATTCCCTTTTATATTTCTTGAATTTTAAAAAAGGCCTTTTCTATACAAGCAGGCCTCATAAAAACATGTTATAGGTGGAGGCTGTTTGTATTGAATGTGCAAAAGTGGATCGCTTTTTTTAACAAGACATTATTAATTGGTGCTTTTTCTTATCTGATTATGGGTCTATTCGTACAATGGGATCGGCTCACCGCATCGGTTCATAATCATGATTTTATGGCGACAGGCATTCAACTTTTTGTTCTTCTGGTTTTTGGAGGAATGTTTAGTGTCCTAAGTCAGATGGGCTTTTTTGCTTATTTGACTCTGCATCGGATTGCGCTCGGTATGCTTCGTTCACATTCCTTATGGGGAATGATACAAGGTGTGTTCATTGCGTTTGCTTTTTTTGACTTTGTTTATTTTCGGCATGCAGCTTTTGGGGGGCAGGGGGAATCTATTTTGAGCGATTTTCTTCTGCCGCTTGTTTTGTTTATAGTGGCCCTGGTTACAGCTTATTTTAAGAAAAAGGCAACCAACTCCTACGCTTATATCCCAACACTTTTCTTTATGTTTGTGATTACGATCATCGAATGGCTGGTAGGGCTCTTCCAAAAAGATCTGGGGATTGTTTGGATTATTGGAGTAACCCTTATCGCATGTAATGCGTATCAAGTTTTAACCTTACATAAGCTAACGAAAAAGGATTAACTATTGAGGGTAATGCTCAGGCTGTCGAAAAAGTCTCGGAATCGCCTTTCTCATCTAAAAATAGCTTTACAAAAAACGAAAAGAAACGATTGACAAAGCTTTGTAAGCCTGCTGCTTGGAAATTATTCAATGCTCAACTTCTTGAATTGTCTATCCTGAAGGCTTGCTTAAAATCCTTCAAAGAGTAAGGATTTTAGGTAAGTAGAGGTTTCCTACTGCTGTTTACGCGGAAGAGAAAATGCACAAGAACAAGCATTAATGACAGCAACGGTTCAAAATATGAAAAAAATCGCCAATCACCACGCTAAGCTTACAGGCAGTTGACGATCTTCTTAGCTCATTTATTTATGAGCTAAATAAAAAATATCCAATTGGAAATCGTGAGATGCCTGCGGAAAAACGGACGGCCGAGATCTCGCAACCCCTATTGTGACCCGTATATGAAAGGAGCTCACATCAGTTAGTTGTCCTTTAGGGTAACCCCGATTTAAAGTGAGGAGACTCGGGCGTTCGTCCGCCGCAAGCGAGCGAATGTCCACCGGTTGATAAAAAATACAATGAATTTCTTCAAAAACTTCATGAAAAACGAGTGTAGAGAAAAAACATGGGGTTTCTCTACACTCTGAGGATTAACCATTGAGGTTAATCCTTTTATTGTGGCCGTAATTTTTCTTAATTCACAAGTTTTGTTTTTGTTTTAGAGTCTGTAATCAGCGTTGAGAGCGGGACGATGGTGAGACCTTTTTCTTCTAATCCTTTAAGGATAAGTGGAAGGGCTCGAACGGTTTGGTTGGCCGTATCGGTTGCGTTTAACCGAATAATCGATCCCTTCTCTGTGTTTTCAAGGACGTATGAAACAATGGACTCATAGCCAGGATTGGTGTAATCCTGAGGGTCGACGTCCCAAAGCACCATTTGCTGACCCACTTTTTTCGTCTCTTGTAGAGCCATCTCATTCGCTTTACCTTTTGGTGGTCTGACAAAATGCGGGGTTCCACCACCTGCATTTTTGATCATTTGATTAGCCCGTACAAGATCAGAATGAATGTCTTCGGCTTTTAGCGATGGATAGGTTTGTTCTTCACTTTGGCCATTCGATTCAATTTCAAAACCATTTTTTTTAAGATCTTTCACCATTTCTTTGTGTGCATTTGCCCATTGACCAGAAATGAAAAACGTTGCTCTCACATTTTGTTTCTTAAGTATCTTTAAAAGAGGTTCGATTTGGATATCGCCAGAGCTTAAATCAAAGGTCAGTGCAACATGAGGTTTTGTAGTGTTCACACTAGCGATGGCCTCGGATTTAACAGGGGTAGAAAGTACGGCAATCTGCTGGTTCTGAACAAAAGCTACAAAAGCTGCAAAAAAAGCCGTAACCAGAATGAAAACGAACTTCTTAATTCTTTTACCATTAAGTACCCATATAAACGGCATGATGCGCCTCCTAAAATGAATTGGTACTACCATAATATTTATCAATGGGACAGGATATTCGGACTAGCTACCAATCGAACGTTGGTTCTTCTTAAATGGAATAAAAAGTAAAATAAGTGGTTATACTCATCAAAGTAGCGAGGTGATAAGATGTTAGGAGCCCTCTTTTTATATAATGAAATTCAAGAAATTGAATACCTAATAAAAAGGGAGTTGGAAGAATTACTTCTCGATATCGAAGATTCGAGACTCAACCATGTCGTTCGAAGAGCGATGGAGGAACGCTACCAAGTTCTTTTCAAAATCCTAAAGAGATTTGCAACACCAGAAGAATGTCTTAAATACTTAAGGCCCAAAAAGAACACAATTTAATACTGTTGAAAGTCCACAAAGGTTAACCCATTTGTTATTTCAAAAAAGGGGTTGACCTATGATCCTTTATCATGGTATATTAACAAATGCCGCTTCAAGAGAAGACAACTTATTGAAAAACAAAATAAAAAAGTTGTTGACTAATAGAAAATGGCGTGGTATTATATGGAAGTCGCTTTTGTAGCGAGCAAATGAATTTG
>CAWHJF010000016.1:0-575954 GCA_963829575.1 uncultured Sporolactobacillaceae bacterium
TTGGATGGTGGCAGGAAATAACAAACCTGGGATATGATTCCTTATGATGTACAACTAATGGGCGGAGTTGTTCTGCACCAGGGAAAAATTGCGGAGATGGCAACAGGTGAAGGTAAAACCCTTGTTGCAACACTTCCTGTTTATCTAAATGCACTAACAGGTAGAGGTGTTCATCTTGTAACTGTTAACGATTATCTGGCACAACGTGACAGCGAATGGATGGGTGAGATTTACAAATTTCACGGTCTAACAGTTGGCTGTATACTCAACACAATATGATCCCGACAAACGAAAAGAAATGTACAAGTGATATTACTTACGGAACAAACAATGAATTTGGTTTTGATTACCTGCGCGATAATATGGCAATTGAAAAAGAAAACAGGTTCAGAGAAAATTTAATTATGTAATAGTGGATGAAGTTGACTCAGTTTTAATTGATGAAGCAAGAACTCCGCTTATTATTTCCGGTCCGGTTGAAGTTGATGATCAGAAATTTGATGAAATGAAACCGAAGGTTGAAAGACTTTACAGAAAACAGACAAATTTGGTTGCAAAATTGTTCAGGAAGCCGAAGAATTTTTAAGAACTGGTGATAAAGAAAAGGACAGCTGGCGTGCAATCTGCTCAGAGCTTACAGAGGATTACCAAAGAGTAACAAACTAGCAAAAGTTTTAGTGAAGCAGCAAATAAAAAATTAATGCAGGAAACTGAAATGGAATTCCTCCGTGAAAAAGCAAAGAATATGCATGTCATAGATGATGAACTATACTTTGCGATTGATGAAAAGAATAATACGATTGATCTGACCGAAAAAGGTCGAGAGGAACTTGCAAAGGGATCTGGAATGGAAAAAGATTATTTTATTCTACCTGATCTTGGAACAGAAATAAGCAAATTTGAAAATGATTCAGATTGCTGCGAGGAAGAAAAAATTAAGAAGAAAGATGAACTTTATCCAAATATTCAGAAAGCAGTGAAAGAATACATACATCATCAGTTAATTAAAAGCATATACTCTTATTTGAAAAAGATGATGAATATGTAATAACCGAAGACGGAAAAATTGCGATTGTAGATGAATTTACCGGACGTGTTTTTCCTGGCAGAAGATATTCCGACGGACTTCACCAGGCAATTGAAGCAAAAGAAAATGTAAAAGTTGAAAGAGATACTCAAACCCTTGCGACAATTACACTTCAGAATTATTTCAGAATGTATAACAAACTTGCAGGTATGACGGGTACTGCGGAAACAGAGGAAGGCGAATTTTATGAAATTTATAAACTGGAAGTAGTTGTAATTCCAACGAATAAACCTATTGTTAGAGATGATAAGGATGATGCTAGTTTACAGAACAAAAAGAGAAAAATATAATGCCGTAATAGAAAAAATTGAAGAGCTTAAAAAAAGAAGGAAGACCGGTTCTTGTTGGTACAACTTCTGTTGATGTTTCAGAAACATTAAGCAGAATGTTGAAGAGAAAGGGTATTCCGCATAATGTATTGAATGCAAAACAGCATCAGCGTGAAGCAGAAATTGTTGCACATGCCGGTGAAATCAGGTGCAGTAACAATTGCTACAAATATGGCTGGACGTGGTACTGATATTAAACTTGGAACGGAGTAGTTGACAGAGGCGGCTTGTTTATTCTTGGAACTGAACGTCACGAATCGCGCCGAATTGACAGACAGTTGAGAGGTCGTTCAGGAAGACAGGGAGATCCCGGTACAACTAAATTTTTCCTTTCACTTGAAGATGATCTGATGAGATTATTCGGTAGTGATCGAATTTCTTCTGTAATGGAAAGAATGGGGATTGAAGAAGGTGAAGTAATTCAGCATCCATTAATTACAAAATCAGTTGAACGAGCACAGAAAAAAGTTGAAGAAAATAACTTTGCAATAAGAAAAAGACTTCTTGAATATGATGATACAATGAACTCACAGAGAGAAGTTATTTATACAAGAAGAAACCGTGCTCTTAAAGGCGATAGATTAAAGAGCGAAATCTTTGAATCTACTCGAAGAATACATAGAAGAAGTTGTTGAAAGCAATTTTGATGATGTTAAGGTGATAATATAAAAGAAGAAATTACGTCATAACTTCTTGTTGATATTACAACTTGAACCCGACTGAATTTGAAACACTTGGCAATGAGGGAATAAAGGAAAGAATTCTTAATGCAGCAAAAGAATTCTATAAAAAAAAAGAAGAAATGCTCGGCCCTGAATTGATGGCAAGGCTTGAACGATATGCAATGTTAAGTGTAATAGATCAGAAATGGAAAGAACATCTTACGGGAAATGGATGATCTGAAAGAAGGAATTGGCTTAAGAGCATACGGGCAGAAAGATCCGCTGGTTGAATATAAAATTGAAGCCTTTCAATTATTTGTTGCACTTGCTGAACAAATAAGAGATGAAGTTGTTTCATTCTGCATTTAAATTCTTCCCGCAGGCACCTGAAGAAGTTCAGGAAAAGAAGAAGACAGCCGTGTCACAGAATGACAGCAATCAAAACAAAGCACAGATAATATTGGGCTATCAAGCCCTGCAGGCGGAAATGGCGAACGGACAGAAAGCAGGAAAACCGCAGCCGGTTCAGGTTGAAGAAAAAATCGGAAGAAATGATCCTTGTCCTTGCGGCAGCGGTAAAAAATATAAACACTGTCATGGCAAATAATTTTCAGAGAGAAAATATATGAAAAAAATAGAAGCTATAATTCGTCCCTTTAAAACTTGATGAAGTTAAAGA
This sequence comes from uncultured Sporolactobacillaceae bacterium, assembly GCA_963829575.1. Lineage (GTDB taxonomy): Bacteria > Bacillota > Bacilli > Bacillales > Sporolactobacillaceae > KACC-23026. The sequence continues at coordinate 2,758 of CAWHJF010000016.1, forward strand.
AGCTCTTGTTGAAGAAGGAATAAGAGGATTAACAATTTCTGAAGTACGGGGATATGGCAGACAAAAAGGACATACAGAAACTTACCGGGGAAGCGAATACAGAATTGAATTTATTCCTAAAATAAAAATTGAAGTTGTTGTTGAAGCAGAACAGGGTTGATAAAATTGTGGATGCAATTTTGAAAACAGCAAAAACAGGGCAGGTTGGAGATGGTAAAATATTTATTTCAGATGTTAAATGAAGTAATCAGAATCAGAACAGAAGAGTCGCGGAAAAGACGCCTTGTAAAAAATTTTACCTTTATCTTTTTCAACAACTTTAATAATTTTTTTATATGAAGTTTAAGAATCTTGCATTAAAATTTAACCCGCTTATTATCCTTTTGATATTTTTATCCGGTTGTGGAATATGGGGAAATTTTACTACCTATTTTAATCTATATTATAATACTGAAAATTTATTTTCTGAAACACAACAATCAATACAACAGCAAAGAACTGATTTATTTGCTGCAAGATACCTGCCTATAGGTCCAAAGGATAATGAAAACTTAAATACTGTAATTGAAAAATGTTCAAAAATACTGCAGTTTAGCCCCGACAGTAAATATGTTGATGACGCAATTTTAATGCTTGGTAAGTCATTCTTTTACCAGGATAATTTTCTTAAAGCTTCAAGAGAATTTGAAGAACTACTTGCAACACAAAAAGAGAGTGATCTTAGACTGGAAGCGAGATTATGGCTTGCTAAAAGCCAGATTAAATTAAGAAACTTTGATACAGGCCTTTCTACTTTAAAGAGTGTTGAAGAAGAAGCCAAAAATTCGGACGAAACCGAAATTCTTGAACAGGCATTAAATTGAAGAAATAAGATATAATTTACTTAACTCTAACTATGATGTTGCAATTAGTCAGGCAAATGATTTTCTGAATGTTTCTGATGATGACGACCTTTGCGAAAAGGTTGCTTATGAGCTTGGCAGTCTATATGAATCTGTCAATAATATGAAAGGTGCAATTGAGGCTTACCAAAAAGTTTTGGATTATTCTCCGGGTTACGACATGATTCTGGATACAAAACTTGCTCTTGCTGATGCTTATCTGAAAGACGGTGATACTGAAGAATCATATAATCTTCTGGATGATATGAGTTCTGAAGATAAAAATAAAGACGTGCTTGACAGAATAAACCTTGAAAAAGGAAAAGCCCTGATTGCTATGAAAAAGTATCAGGAAGCAATTGATCTTTTTGTTGAAACAGATACAACATTTAAAAAATCTATATATGCCGGTGCAGGTAATTTTGAATTGGGGAAAATTTATGAATACCATCTGAATAATTTTGATAGTGCCCTGGTATTTTATGCAAAAGCTAGTTCTTCTCTTTTACCTCCAGACTATTTGCAGCCGGCTTCTGATAAAAATGCAAAATTTAAAAAGTATAGTGATCTCAGAAAACAAATTGAATTTAATAAAACACAGCTAAAATATTCTCTTAATCCTGATGAGTTTGTAAAAGATTCAACTGAATTTTATGATGAGCAAAAGAAAGAAGAAGAGGAAATTTAAAAAAACACAGGAAGAAAACCAGTCTGGATTTAACAATGAGGGCAGGAACAGGAATCTAACGGGATTACAACAAGCCCAGGTAAGAAACAGCCTGAGAAAACAAGCCCCTCAAAGGCCAAATATTTCAGTTGATAGTATTAAAACAAATATAGTGGGCTACGAATATGAGCTGGGTAATCTTTTCTATACAGACTTTGATCGACCTGATTCAGCATATTTTTATTATACAGATATATTAAACAATTATCCCAAATCCTCTTACAGACCAAAAACATTATTTGTACTCGGTAATTATTATTTAACTAAGAAAGATACAGCAAAGGCAGATAGCTTGTTTAGTATAATCTATGACAGCTATAAAGATATGAATATTGTTAATGCTGCTGCAAAAGTTCTTAACAAACCTTTAATAGATCTGAATTATGATCCGGCAAAAGATTATTATGCAAACGCTGAAAAGTTATTGTTAAAAAATAATTATGACAGTACACTGACACGATTGAACTTTATATATAAGAATTATCCTGAATCACCTAATGCTCCCAAAGCATTATATACAAGCGGCTGGATTTTAACTAATAAACTATTTAAACCTGATTCTGCAGCAGTAATTTACGATACTCTTCTTTCCAAATATCCAAAGTCAGATTTATGCAAATTCAGTTAATAGGAATCACACAGAATATCATCTTGAAAAAGAAAGAATTAAAAAAGCTATCGAAGATTCGATAAAAGCAAGTAAAGCTAAAGAATTAAAAAGTGATTCACTTGCAAGCAAGACACCGGAAATTAAAAACAGAAATAATAGTAGAATCCCTCTTGGTATGAGAAGCCAGATGGAAAATGATAATAAAGCAAAGCCCGATTCTTTAAGGAAAATGGATGTTAAAGGATATCATCAAAAACTTTTGGAAAGAGACGAAGATAAGAAAAATAATCTTTTAGATGATACTACAAAGAATAAAATTAAACCGGGAATAATAAAAGACAGTTCATCTGAAAAAGATAAAATGGGAATTAAAAAAGAGACAAAAGATTCTACTAAGCTGAAAGAAAAAATTCCCGAAAAGTAGCCTTTTTATATTTAATATCATTTTTAAAACAAATGGTAATATCTCAATTCCCCGAATGTGAATTATCCCTTTTATTGACCAGGATTTCACCTTATGTAAAGGTCAAAAAATTTCAAAGTTTTGTCCTTTACATTTTATTTCTTCTTTATTTTAGTATCCCATCATTTCAAATCCCTGTTTTACAGTATTCTCATTTTAGAATTACCTCTTTAATGCAGCAGCGTGCAATTGAGAAAAATCTAGATTATAATCCCAGGCAATCCTGGGTGAACATTAATGATGTAAATCCAAATTTATTAAGAGCTATAATATCAATGGAAGATGGAAGTTTCTTTTACCATAAAGGAATTGACTGGAAAGAATTAAATTCTGCGCTAAAACAAAATAAAAGAAGAGGACGAGTTGTAAGAGGTGGGAGTACTTTAACAATGCAGCTTGCTAAAAATCTTTATCTTTCTACTGAAAGAACAATCTGGAGAAAGGCAAAAGAATTTTTAATTACATTCAGGATGGAAAAGGAATTATCTAAAAAAGATATTCTTGAGAATTACATAAACGCAGTTGAGTGGGGAAATGGAATATTCGGAATTAAAGAAGCATCAGAAATATATTTTAATAAAGAACCAAAAAACTTAAATTTAAATGAATGCTCAAGACTCGCAGCTGTTATTCCATCTCCGCTTAAGCATTCACCAAATTCTAATTCTGCATACGTTATTCGCAGATGGATCATTATTTTGGGCAGAATAAATGATATAGTCCTTTTCCCGGGTAAATAAATTATGAACAGAAAGAAACTTCGTAATATTATTGAAAAAGGTGAGAGTCTTACCTGCGAATTTAAAGGAAATTTTCCACTCATGAAAAAATAGCTAGAGAAATGATTGCTTTTGCTAATACAAAAGGCGTGGCTATTTTAATATGGAATTGATGATGATAAAGAAATTATAGGCGTAGAAAGTGAAAAATCTGAAGCTGAACTTATAAAAGATGTTGCAGAGAATTATTGCGAGCCGCAATTAAAATATGAAATAGAATACATTGAATTATACGGTAAAGAAATTGTAGTTGCATGATATTCCGGAGTCAGATCAAAAACCGCACAGGCTTCAGGATTATGAAAATGAACTGGATATAAATAAATCGCAGTTGTTTTTATAAGAGTAAATGATAAAAGTATTCAGGCAAGTAAAGAAATGATCAGAATTTTCGGGCTGCAATCAAATAATATGAAGTTGAAAAAATATTCAATCGGACCAAATGAAAAAAATGTATTTGAGTACCTGGAAAAAAATGAAATAATAACAGTAAAAGTATTAAGTGATCTCGTAAATATTTCAGATCAGAAGAGCTTCCAGTACGCTTGTAAAAATGGTCAGGGCAAATCTACTGATAATTCATACAAAAGAAAACGGTGAAGAATATTTCACCTCGGCAAATTGAAAGCGTTTAATCTTTGATTCCAGATCAAAAATTTTCTTAATTCAAAAATTGAAACTCCATAAGCAACCGCAACATTTAGAGATTGCTTAATTCCATACTGTGGAATTTCGATTGAAAAATCGCAAAGATCAATCAAATCCTGTGAAACACCTGTAATTTCATTTCCGACTATTACGCATAAGGGAAAATCATTCTGCTTTAATTTCATAATAAGGTTTGCTTTTATTTGTTAGTTCCAGTGCACAGATTTTTACTCCCTCGAGATTTTAATTTCATAACAACTTCTTTCGGGTCTTTAACATATTCCCAGTTCACACTTTCAGTTGATCCAAGAGCAGTTTTCAGAATTTCTTTTTTTGGTGGATGAGGAGTATAGCCGCAAAGATAAAGTTTTTCAATCATTGCGCCATCGGAAGTCCTGAAAATTGATCCGACATTATAAGTGCTTCTTATGCTGTTTAACACAACATAAACCGGCAGTTTTTTTACTTTGTGCAGAGTTTCTAAAGTACTTCTGTTGTGTGAGATTTCATCGTGAGTTAGTTTTTTCATATCGGAAATTCGAATTCTGATTATACTTTATTGCAAGTTGTCCGCATGCTGCAGCAATATCATCTCCCTGCGTATTGCGAACCATTACTCTAATGTTTTTCTCTTTAAGAGCTTTGCAAAATCATCAATTTTATTCTGCGGTGTAGGAGTTAAGTTCGCCGCAAAACCTGTTGGATTCATATGCTGCAACGAGTTAAAAGGAATTATATTAATTTTAGAAGGAATCTGTGAACAAAGTTTTACGAGAGCATCTATATCTTCTTTCCTGTCGTTTATATTATTCAGCATTACATATTCAAAAGTAATTTTACTTTTTGTTTTTTTTGAATAATATTTTAAAGCTTCAACGTTTTCCTTTAAAGAATACTTTTCATTAATTGGCATTATTTTATTTCTCATAACTTCAAAACAGGAGTGAAGAGAAAAAGCGAGCCGGACATTTAAATCAGTATCAGCAAGTTCAATTATCTTAGGCGCAATTCCTGCTGTAGAAACTGTGATTTTTTTTATAACAATTCCGGTTGTTAGTTCTTCTGCAAATATTTCTAATGATTTAATTGTTGAGTTAAAATTTAAAAGCGGTTCTCCCATACCCATATAAACTATGTTGGTAATTTCTTTCCGGGTAGTATTCTTTTGCTGATAATAAATACTGATCAAAAATTTCTCCGGGAGAAAGATTTTTTTTATATCCCATTAATCCTGTTGCACAAAATTTACAATCAAGCGGGCAGCCAACCTGAGTTGAAATACAAAGTGTTGTCCTTTTTTCTTCAGGAATAATTACCGATTCAATTTTGTTTCCTTCGGCAGTTTGAAAGATCATTTTTTTAGTTCCCGTTGAAGGGGAGTATTCCGAATCTACAAAATTAAGTGTTGAAAGAAGATACGCTTCCTGTAATTTACTCCTTAAAGATTTAGGTAAATTCAGCATTTGGTCAAAGTCTGTCACAAGGTCATTGTACATCCATTTTAAAACCTAATACCCCGGAATTTTTGCTCGCCGGATTTTTCAAAAAGCTCTCGTAATTCAGCAATATAATTTACTGTTTTCTTCTCATCTACTTCGTTCAGCGTATTGCTACCCGTTTAAAAAAGCTTCGGCTTCTTCCCCGGTGACCTCAAATTCACCCATATGAGAGACATCAAATAACCCGGCACGTTCTCGAACAGCTCTGTGCTCGTCTTTAATCCCTGTAAATTGAACAGGTAGTTCCCAGCCACCAAAATCAATCGTTTTGCCGCCTATTGCTTTGACTTGTTCATAGATTGGCGTTCTCTTTAACCCGGTCATCCAACACCCTCCAACTTAAAATTATTTTTTTCATGCTTCCTGCTCCAATTATCAAATGAGCCCACTTTGAAACACGCAAAACACAAAAAAGGACAGAGAAACACGAATCCGTGTTTCTCTGTCCTTAGACCGGAAAGTTTCTCTCTATTTTTAAGTAGGCTTTATTTCTCAATCCTCTTAAATAGAGTCCTCGTCGGTGGCTTAGATTTAAGCGCTCTCCAGAGTTGCGTCGACCAACAGTTCCTTTGCCTGAGAGATTGGCACGGTGGCTTGCTCCTTCGGCGCCGCGATAGTTGCGGACTCTCCTATTGGTCTCATTCGCATACTTTATCCAATTTTTGGTCACACTAGTAAGTAAAACTAGGGCTATGTAGACCCTTAATACTGAATATCCTATCATGGGTTCTACTATTTGTATAGATGTTCAATTATTTAATTAATTAATACGCTTTCAAAGAGATTATTTTATTGGGAGGGTGTATATGAAACCAAAAATCTCGTTTGATCGATCTTGGCACAGTGATCTTGAAAAATATATCGAGGCAGATGGCCCTTGGGCAGATTGGAATATGTTCCAACTCGCCAATGAAGCGGAATCTCAATTGTCTGTCCCAAACTTTGAAGGGTTGGTCGCGCCACAGCATCTTCCGGAACTCAAACTTTTACCCCATCAAGTGGACACCGCACAAACCGTCATTGAAAAAATGCACGGAAAAGCGATTCTAGCAGATGAAGTGGGGTTAGGTAAAACGATCGAAGCTGGTCTCATTATGAAAGAATATATGATTCGTGGATTAGCTAAAAAAATCTTAATCCTAGTCCCCGCTTCCCTTGTGCTTCAGTGGGCCAATGAATTGAACCAAAAGTTTTTTATTCCCGCTGTTCCACAGAGAAAATCGTACGTTTGGGAACAATGTGATGTGGTGATCTCATCGATTGATACCGCCAAGCGCAACCCGCATGCTGACCTTATTTTACAACAAGACTATGATCTTGTGATTATCGATGAAGCCCATAAGCTCAAAAATCACAAAACCAAAAACCATCAATTTATTAAACAGATTAAAAAGAAATTTTGTCTCCTATTAACCGCAACCCCCGTTCAAAACCGTTTGGAAGAGCTCTATTATCTCATCTCACTATTGAAACCGGGTTATCTCGGTGATGCAGAGACGTTCTTCCAGAAATATAAAGAAGGGAAAAATGCGGTTAAAAATGAAGACACCTTAAAACGTTTAGTAAATCAAGTCATGGTTCGAAATCGTCGAAAAGACACGGAATTTAACTGGTCCAAGCGTCGTATTCAATCCATTGATATTGTATTAACGGAAGAAGAAAAGGCGCTGCATGAAGAAATCGAAAAACTTCGGCACGCCGACATTCTCAAAGGCTTCCCTCTTATTACATTGAAAAGAGAAGCCTGTTCTAGTAAAGAAGCAGTCTTTATGACCTTGAAAAACATGCTCGACAAACACGACAATGCCCCTATGTTGCAACAGACCCTTGCCCCACTTCTTCAAACCTTACAAACCGTAAAAATTAATTCTAAGGCTGAGAAAGTCATGGACTTGATTCGAACCATTGATGATAAAGTGATCATTTTTACTGAATATCGGGCTACGCAACTCTATCTTCAATGGTATTTAAAGCAACACGGGATTACATCAGTACCATTTAGGGGTGGTTTTAAACGAAGCAAAAAAGATTGGATGCAGCAATTGTTTAAAAATAATGCGCAAGTGTTAATTGCAACCGAAGCGGGCGGTGAAGGAATTAACCTGCAATTCTGTCAGCACGTCATCAATTATGACTTGCCTTGGAATCCCATGCGACTCGAACAGCGGATCGGCCGCGTCCACCGTCTTGGTCAAGAAAAAGATGTCCACATCTATAATTTCGCAATAAAAAATACAGTTGAAGAACATATCTTGCATTTACTCTATGACAAAATCAACTTGTTTGAAAATGTCATTGGCGAATTGGATGAGATTCTTGAACGACTTGATTTAAAACGCATTGATCAAGAGATTGCTGCGATTTTCAACGAGTCTGAATCCGCAGGCGAAATCAAAATCAAATTTGATAATTTAACAAGTGTGATTAATTCAGAACGATTCGAAGAGGAGGAGGCCATCGATGCGACAGGAAGCGATTCATAATTTTCTAGAGACGTATTTTCAAACGAGCGGTTGTGACATTTTGGACTCTCGCCCCAATTTTTTAAAGGTGAAATTAAACATAGAGATGGACAAACTCTTGATGAATCGTCCTTTTTATTGGCATTATATTGAGCGGATTGGCGGAGAACCCGAAACACAAACGCTCACCTTAAAAACCGCCATGACAGGCGATGAGGGGGAAGTCATTCATTTTGGCTCTCCTCGGCTCCACCAAATCTTCCATAGTACAAAGGAAATGGGACGTTATATCCGACTCTATCAAGACGTCGATCGACCAAATCAGCGTACCTCACTTCACCCTTGGCTTTGTGTGAATACCAAAATCAGTTATTGTTGTGATTTAAAAAAAGACATGCTGCTCTCTCTCGGTTTAAATCTTTTGAATGGAACGATTGTTCGAGATTTCTATGATACGGTAAAGATCCTTGAGCTCACGCCAAAAATACCTGATTTTTGTTACACGATGAGTCCGATGATTAAGCCAATTAGTGGTCTCAAACGCATTGAAGGGATTATCCAGAAGTTATTGGAGGAAGAAGATCATAAATGGGCTGAGGCCGCCAACATGCGTTGGAATAATGATCTCGAACTGCTCAACCGATTCTATGAAGTCTTAGAAGACACAGATGAAGATGAGTTGAAGGATAACTATGAAAAAGAAAAAGAAGCTTTAAGATTACAGTATGAACCACATATTGATGTGAAAATTTTAAATGGCGGCCTATTTTATTTAGCTTCGGACACTTTATAAGGAAAAAACCCTAAAAAAAGAAAGCCAATGCGGCTTTCTTCTTTTCTTATCCTCCAATATAGGACATTTCAATTTTTTCTTTACGACCCGACTCTCGTCGCTCATCCGAGTAGCGATCTTGGCGGTTCGTCCATATTTTACCAATAAAATCGACTAACTCTTGATCCGTTGCCCCGTTTCGCATTGGATTTCGGAGACTCTGGCCTTTTGAAGCAAACAAGCATGTGTAGAGCGAGCCATCGGCTGATAACCGTGCACGCGTGCAACTGCTACAAAACGCTTCCGTTACCGAAGATATAATGCCAAATTCATCATCTGTACCCTTGAGCTTGAAACGCTTGGCCACTTCTCCATAATAATTGGACTCGAGTGGTTCAATCGAATGGTGTTTACCAATTGTTTCCAATATTTGCTCCTTGGTCACCACTTGATTCAATGACCATCCATTTGAATTACCGACATCCATAAATTCTATAAAACGAAGAATCCGTCCGGTTCCTCTGAAAAACTCCACCATTGGAACAATTTGATCTTCGTTGATTCCTTTTTGGACCATCATATTCACTTTGACTTTTAATCCTGCAGCCTCTGCTGCCTCAATTCCATCGAGTACTTTCCTTACACCAATACCTTGACCATTTATTTGACCAAAGCGAGCATCATCTAGCGCATCTAGACTCACCGTTACACGCTCAAGTCCTGCTTTTTTTAGCTTTTCTGCCATTTTAGGCAGTAACACACCATTCGTCGTCATGGCGAGATCCTGTACACCATCGATTTGGGTTAAAAGACCGATCAGTTGATCTAAGTCTCTCCGCATCAGAGGTTCTCCCCCTGTAATTCGAAGCTTTCGCACACCTTGTTGAACAAACAGAGTCGAAAGTCTCGCAATTTCTTCAAACGATAAAAGTTCACTTCGTTTTAAGAAGGGATAGTCCTTTCCAAAAACCTCTGCCGGCATGCAATATTGGCATCTAAAATTACAACGATCCGTCACAGAAATCCGAAGATCTTGTAAGGGGCGATGATAAGTATCTAAAAGATTTGATTCCGTCATAATACGGCCTCCTCTAGTCCCTATTCTAACATGATTCCCTGCTGGTCCGAAACTTTTTAGTTCGTCATGTCTCCCAAGAATCTGACACCCAAATATAAAAAACACTTGAATTATTTCCTAGGCAAGCGCAGAAAAGGACAAGAATCGACAGTTTTATCTTTTTGTAGGCTCATTTGGTTTAACTGTTTGGTGAACAACCTTTGATTTTTTTCCTTATTTTAGGTACGATTTCTTTGAAGCCTAGAATCAAAATTTGAAGCCATGATTTAAAAATCACTTTAAAGGAGTCCATCATGTTTAAACAAGAGATCACCGTTCGATTTAATGACTGTGACCCAATGGGCCATGTCAATAATGCTGTGTATTATACATATTTTGAAGAAGCTCGTACGGACATCTTTCAACTGTTTAATCCAGACCTTAACCTTCGAACATGGAATTTAATCGTTGCTTCCACTCAATGCGATTACTTACATGAAGCGCTTTACGCCGAAAAATTAACGGTTTGGACATGGATCGGTCATATAGGACGATCTAGCTTTGATTGTGAGCATGCGATTCAAAATGCAGAAGGAAAGTGGCTAGCAAGAGGAAAGGGAACGCTTTTAGGCTACAACTTTGAGACGAAACTTTCCGTTCCATTGACCGATGAATTAAGAGCTGAACTTCTAATCCACAATGAGCCGCCAAAAGATGTTCCTCGGCTAAGAGGTTCGTGATTTCACCAGAATAAAAGAGAGTGAGCCGATTCAACTGCGTGTTTAATCGGCGGCTCATCTTTCCCTACCTCAGAGAATTGTCTTCTTTCCTAACGATTTTTCGACAAAAAAGAGGACTTCGTTCGAGATTGTCGAATCTTTTACGTGAGAAATAGGAAAGAAGGTGTTCTATTGCATGAAATTGAAACACGTGCCCAATCCCTAATCAAAGCAGCCTGGGAAGTCAATGCCTCTGATATCCATTTTGTCCCCCATCCCTCAACCTTTCTTATTGAATTTCGCGTCAATAGTCATTTGTACGAATTCGACATTCTGCCCCTTGAAGAAGCCAATCGACTCGTTTCCCATTTCAAATTCCGAGCTGGTATGGATCTTGGTGATCATCGGCACCCACAAAACGGCGCCTGCGAGCATTGGATCCAAACTCATCTCCTCCATCTTCGCTTCTCGACTCTGCCCATCTCCGGCCAAGAAAGTCTTGTCATCCGCTTACTTCCACAAACTCAATCCAGCCAACTCCAAGAGCTCACTTTATTCTCTGAAACTAGCCACCAACTCCATTCCTTACTCAATTATAATAGCGGTTTGATCCTCATTGCAGGTCCTACAGGAGCCGGAAAAACCACCACTTTATATGCTTTATTAGAAGAGGCCAAAAAGCGTTATAATTCCAGAATTATTACCCTTGAAGACCCGGTTGAAAAACGACATCCTCAATTTGTCCAAATGGAAGTGAATGACGCGGCCAACCTAACCTTTTATTCTGGATTTAAAGCGATTCTAAGACATGATCCTGATATTATCATGATCGGTGAAATCCGCGACCGAGACACGGCGACAGTCGCGATACGGGCTGCACTTTCTGGAAAGCTCGTCCTCTCAACCGTCCATGCGATTGATTCAATTGGCGCCATTCATCGCCTGGTCGAGCTAGGGATCTCTCGCTTCGATCTAAAAGAGACCCTTATCGGCGTCACAGCCCAGCGGTTGATCACGATTCAATGTCCTCATTGCGGGCCCATATGTAAAAAAGAGTGTCGAAAACGTTTATCCCCTCATCAAAAACGGACTGCGCTCATCGAAATCCTAATGGGTATGCCCCTTCACCATGTTATAGCCAACGCCCAAAGTAAGCGTCATTCTTTCAAACGCATGGATGATTACTACGAACAAGCACATGCTCTAGGCTATATCTCCTCTGAGGTGAAAATGGATTATGATCAACATCCGACATTATTCCGATAGGTGGACCCAAAGCGAACAAGCCCAATTCCTTCTTAATCTAAGCCTTTGTTTGGACCAAGGTTTTCCGCTTTACGAAGCGATCCTCCTCCAACAAGCCGAGGCCCGTCCGGCCGTCAAAAAACGGATTCACACAATGATTCAACAACTTGAATTGGGACATCCTGTTCCTAAAGTCTTTCACGATCTTAAATTCCCACGTGAGGTCACAGTGTTTCTCCATTTCACTAATCAAGCCGGGCTTCTCTCGGAAGGGTTCCAAAGTGCTGGCATACTCTTAAAAAAGCAGAATGAACGTAAGGCACGCATTCAACAACTTTTAAGATATCCACTCTTCTTATTTTGGATTCTTGGGGTAATGGGCTATATTATCATCCGACACCTCCTACCGAACTTCAACACCTTATATACGTCCATGGCGTTATCCTTACCCCCTCTGTCTCACCTCATTTTATCGATCAGCTTAAAGCTACCCGTGATTTTAACGGGGGTGATGGGCCTATCCCTCCTACTCCTAATAGGGTCTTGGTTGCTCAATAAGCGTCTGTCTATAGAAAAACGGCTCCTCATTCTTGTTAAACTACCCGTTATTTCCTATTTAGTCCGCTTGCGTCTAACCTCTCATTTTGCAACCCATTTTGGATCTCTTCTTTCAGTTGGCATGCCCATCAACCAAGCGCTTCACCTTATGTCTGAACAAACCTACCACCCTTTTCTACAAGCTGAGGCCGAATATATTACAAAGCAACTAAACGAAGGCTCAAGTTTGCCCAGCGTGTTTGCCGCACGCCCCTTTTATACGCGTGACTTTCCGACCGTCATTCAAAACGGGGCAGGAAACGCAAGGCTTGGACTCATGTTGTCCGACTACAGCAATATCCTATTTAAGACGTTTGAAGAGCGTACAACACGTTATATGATGCTAATCCAGCCGATCTGTTTCTTTTTGTTTGGTGGATTTATTCTCACCATGTTCCTCAGTATTTTGTTGCCAATGTTTGACCTAATCAAAGGACTCTAGAAAAACCCAAAAACCAATTGGAAGGAAGAAAATCGAATGATCGTTTTAAAACACGTGTTTAACCAAAAAGCCTTCACCATGATTGAAATGATGATTGTATTGTTAATTATTTCCATACTTCTTTTAATTGCTGTTCCCAACATGACAAAATCTAACACCGTTGTGAAACAAAAAAGTTGTGAAGCAACGGTGAAACTTCTACAAAGCGAGGTTGCCCAATATGAAATGGAAACCAATCAACCTTTGCCTGATCTCGCTACCCTTCAAACGGAAGGTTATGTCGATCAAATCACATGCCCGGATGGAGGACAATTAGTACTCGAAAATGATATCGTGAAACGTGAGAACCCCTAAAATGGTCCGATTCATTCAATCCTTCAATAATCAGAAGGGCTATCTTCTATTAGAAACGTTGATCACCGCTTCGATCTTACTCAGCCTATTACCCGTTGTGGCGCTTAAGAGTGCCGTGTGGTTTGATGAGGAAGCCGCCGATCAGTTCCTCCAATCCTATGAAACGCTGTTATATGATGCCCAATTAACCGCATTGAGTGAACGAAAAACCGTCAACGTTGAATTAAACGAGGGCACACATGAAGCGTATGCCTTTATCTCGCCATCCTCACACATCCAGACCCTACAAGCACCTTCCACTCTTCATTTTCAAGCGGGTAGTCTGCCATTAAAGATCCGCTTTACTTCACAAGGCACCATTGGCCAAGCCGGAACGTTCTTTATTTACACCCGTTCATCGCACTATCAGTTCACTTTTTTACTTGGGCAGGGGCGGTTTTATGTTAAGAAACAGTAATGGATTTACATTAACCGAATGCTTAGTTTCCTTGTTAATCCTAACCATTGGAATCCAATTTCTCCTGCCCGTATTGGTCAAAGCCCAAGTTGAAAGCCAAACGATCCATCAACATGAAACAGCGCTTATGCTGCTTCATAATGCACTCGTTCTTTGGGAAGAGAACGAGACACTTCCCCCAACGAATCTTGATTTGAATGGTGTTCATTATTATTACGATTGGCAATCACCCAAAACTGCGGTCATGAAACTCTGCATAAAATGGTCGGTTTCATCTTATCAACGTTCAGAATGCGGAGAACTTACACGATGACTCCAAACGATCGAGAAAAAGGCTTCACTCTGCTCTCAGCGATTCTCGCTCTATTTGCCCTTTGTATGACAATCCTGTTGATTTGCCAACTTAGAACGGTCATCCGCCATTTGGATCGTAACCCCCAAAAAAATTCCCCTGTGGTCTGGATCTCGGCTCATCAAATTGAAACGGAACTCTTAAACAGTACGACTGTTCAGATAACCAATCAGACCCTCACATTTGTTTTAAATGACCAAACCATTAGCTATTCTCTACAAGGACTAAATCTCGTCCGACAACTCAATAACCAAGGCTATGAAATTGTTTTGCAAGATGTCTTATCGGTCGATTTTAAAAAAACAGGTTCGGTGATTTCCATGCGGCTGACAATGAAACAAGGAGGGCAATACACATGGCTTTTCTTATGCGAAAACAGTTGAAGGGATCAAGTGGATTTATTTTGCCACTTTCACTCGCTGTTCTTCTCACTTTATCTATGATTTGTTTCATGAGCCTTGACAGATTCGCACTCAATCAGACAGGATTAAAAGAAGAGAAACAAATCACCGACTCCTTTTTGTCCTTTCAATCGGCAAAGAACGATCTAATTTATCGGCTTAACACCGGTGCACCGTTAGCAACGGAAGGCCATTTATCAGAAGATCAACGAACTGTCACCTATACGATTCAGACCCTATCCTCTTACCGTCTACAAGTGACGCTCAAGCAACTCACACAATCTAATTCTACTCTTGTGTCGTGGTTCGTTTATAATGAAGATACGAAGAAAATGGAAAAGTGGGTGACACAATGACAACAGTTTTCTTAACCGGATTTATGGGTGCGGGGAAAACAACAATTGGACAGGCACTCTCCGTTGACTTATCCTTAAGTCTTTTTGATACGGATGACTTGATTGAAAAAGCATTGAATAAAACCATCAATCAAATTTTTGCAGAAGAGGGAGAACTGGCATTTCGAAATTACGAAGAGCGGATTCTAGAGAAAGTCAGTGGGAAATCTGTGATTATTACAACTGGAGGCGGGGTCGTAACACGTCAAAGTAATCGCCAAACCATGAAACAAAATGGGATTGTGATCTATCTTCATTCAGATCCCATGACCATTCTGGAACGTCTGAAGAACGATGAGAGCCGACCATTACTTAAATCCAATAATCAAGAACAAGTCATTGAACTTTTTGAAGCGCGTCTCCCCTATTACTTGGAAGCAGATTACGTGGTCAATACCGTGGGAAAATCGATTGATACAATCGTCACAGAAATAACTGGGTTATTGTCTAGAGATGCAACATTTTGGGCATAATAATGTAAGGTGATTCCAATGAAATCCGACGATTATGTCAAGTATTTAACCGAGCAATTTGTTCATTACATGAATCAGCCACGTGATTTTCGTAAACAAGTCCGTGCCGAGCGTAAGCAATACAAATCCTCCATGAGTCGGCAACTCTTTGGCTTACTTCCGGACGCCTTCTCACATACATTTGGAAGGGTGCGTCGGCCAAGACCTTTTCACGCCCTTAAATCACGATGGTCTGATTCTTCGAAAAAGGAAAGACAAAGCGAGAGATAAAAACAAAAAGCGGGTTCCGATCCGGACAATTTCCCCATTCGGGGGTTGCTCGAAAATCGGAACCCGTTTTTTAATTTATTTAGATCGTCTAATGGGCAACGTTCTCATTGCTCAATCTCTTAATGTATTTAAAGGTTAGAGGGATTAGCTCAAATATTAGGAAACATTTTTATTTTTAGAAGGAATGGAACCCGTATGACTTATTTTCTGCAGACCACTTTTGTTAAAGCCAATGACTAATTTTTCACCGTCCGTAAGAATTGGACGTCTCAAGAGACGCGGCTCATCATGCAAGAGTTGTAAGACCTCGCTTACTTTTAACTCATCAATGTTAACATTTAGATTTTTAAATGTCTCACTTCGGGTTGCTAAGATCTCTTTAATTCCTTCACGTGTAAGCTTAATAATATTAAGTAATTCATCAATATCTGGGGTTTCTTTAAACAAATGCCGTTCCTCATAATCCACATGGTTTTGTTTTAACCACGCTTTGGTTTTGCGGCAAGAGGTACAGCTCGGGTATGTGTAAAAGACAAAACGCGACATCCATTCGCCTCCTAAGAGAGATCGTTTCCTATATGAAATTGATTCCCATATCCTACAAAAAATAAACCTATTGACCTAAATTTTTTTTAAAAAGGCTAGTTGGACCAGGCACATTTCCCAAAACCAACCTCTAACTCTTTAAATTCCAATAAAAGAATACGTTTTCTTTTCATTATGTTATTTACATAAGTTTCTGAATAATTTATAATACTAGTGTATTATGGACGCGACAAGGAGGGGGATTATGCCTAAGATGTTTCGTGTACTGGCCTTCTGGACAGGGACGTTTGCAGTAATGGCACTGGCGGGTGGATTGATCCCAATGTCATTAATCTTTTTTGCATCAACGATCTTTTTCTTAACGGTCAGCTACTTGAACTTATCTGAACGTATGTATATTTACATATTTGGTGCTTACCTGACATTGTTCTTTGTCGGATTTACCTACTGGTCCGCCTTTATGATGGTTCCAGGTGGTACACAGTGAAAAAACGCTGGGATTTCCCAGCGTTTTTTCATTGATCCTAACCGATCTTTAGAGCGTGACTTTATAGATCCGATAAGATAATACATTTCGATATTTATCCATAATTTGGATATGATTAAGCCATGTATTAAAGGCGTCCATATCCAAACTTTGAGAGAAATCAAATTGCGAAGCATCGGGTAGCGTATTTGGGTTCATCTCAATCGGAAGGTCGCGCTCCGATAAGATCTCTACTTTTCGAAATCCAGATTCTTTAAATCCACTGATCCAATCTTGTTCAGTTGGAACTTTATTAATTTGGTAGACCCTTTTAATTTCTTCTTCTTCCGATGGATGGAGCAACCGGTTAGACGTCATCTCCACATCATAAAGCACACCACCCGGTTTCAGGACCCTAGCGTACTCAGGTAACGTTCTTTTTAACTCCGTAAAAACCGTCACTGACTCGGCAAAAAGCGCATCGAATTGCCCTCCCTCAAAAGGAAGGTCTTGTATATCTCCTTGTATAAGCTCTACAGGAACCCGTTGAGCTTGAATACGTTTCTTAGCGTGGGCAATCATGCTGGGGTGCAAATCGATTGCGCTCACACGGCTGCCGTACGTTTTTGAAATGTAAATCGAGGTCTCACCAGTGCCACACCCAACGTCCAGCACTTGAGATTTATTCGTGAGTGACGCATCCGCAAGCAAGGCCTTCGTAAGTGGAAAACCGCCTGGATGCGCACTGCTGATCCCGAATTTAGCCAAGAAATCTAAATACTGTTTGTCGCTCACGTTCATTCTCCCCTTTACGCCTTCGTATCCATTATCATATGGGAAGGACGTCGCAAGGGTGCGTCAAAAACCTAGATCAATGGGCATTAAACCCGTTTAATCCACCATACATTCACCGTATAAACGCGTGACTTTGGGCAAACCCTGCGCATCGTTACAGCAAAAATGGGTTGGTTTCTTTTTCATGTTGGATCGTTGTGTCAAAGCCATGACCGGAACACACAACGGTTTCCCCCGGTAAAGTCAAAAGCTTCTGCTCAAGTGTAGCCATTAATTCGTCTAAATTTCCACCATATAAATCTGTTCGACCAATGCTCCCATTAAATAAGCAGTCACCCGAAAACACCACCTGCTGATCTTGAAAATAAAAAGACACACCTCCTGGGGAATGACCCGGTGTTTCAAGGAGCGAAAAAACAAAAGAGCTTATTTTTATTTCTTCTTCTTTCGCAAAGTATCTCTCTGCTTGTTTTAAACGAATCGGCTCAAACCCCGGAAAATGTGCCGAACCATTTTTCTCAGGGTCCAATAACCAATCGGCTTCTAATTCATGGACATAAACAGGAATACCCCATTGCATCCGCAAATCCCCCACTGCTCCTATATGATCCAAGTGAGCATGAGTCAAAAGAATCGCTTGAGGAGTTAGGCCTTTGTTATTTAAGAACTGATTAACCTGTTCGGGTTCAGCGCCTGGATCTATAATTAAAGCCTCTTGATTCTCCTGCCACACAATATAACAATTTGTTTGAAAACGTCCTAAGGGAAGTTGCATCCATTCCATATAAAATCCTCCATTCCTTTTTCACAATAACTTTTATTATAAAGTAAATCTTCATTCAGTGGGGGCTATATTCATCCCTCACTAAATGTTAGATGCACTTATCGGACCTTTATGGGTCGTTTATCCCCGCAAAACCTTTTTTTAAAAAGGTAATGCGTTGAGCGTATTATGGCCCGTTAAGGCGTTTCAAATAAAAATATATAGTTATCAAAAGATTTTGTACTCTCGACAAAGCCTTTAATTAAAGGTAAAATTAAAAGGACTACATACGCAATGGACTTTTAAGGAGGCGCTTACAAAAATGGTTGTTGGACTACTCTTTCTTATCATCGCGCTTTTGTGTCTTGCCGGCCTCTACCGCGAAGCGAAACGCCGCAATGTTTTTGGAGCGGTTTATGCCTTTGTCGCGTTTGCTGTACTTGGGTGGTTTTCGGTCATGACCATTATCGATGTCTTGCATGGCGGTGGCGTTCCAGTTGGAGGTTGATCCTCTAAAACCGCCATCCCCTCACCAATGAAACGTTTAACTTGACCAAAAAAAAGAAGAGGTGTCATTCAGTCGTCTTTAAGAAGACTTTGAATGTGGCCTCTTCTTTTTGCTTTTTGTTAGATCTGTGCCTGCTTGCCTGTTTGAAACCCTTAAGCCCCAAACCCATAATCATTTAAAACCCTTTCTACTTTTGACAGTGCCCCTTGACTGACGTAAAACGTCTGTTGTTTCCGTTCATAGGGAATGTTTTCATCATGCAAATATTGTTTGAGTCTCTCAATGCTTTCCAGCTCGTCTTTCACGTTAAGAGCCACCATTTTTTCATCTTGAGAAAGATGGGATTGGCACCATTTTCGGACATGATCCCTGAGTTGTTCAGGATCCTTCTCTCGAAAAAGACAAATCGGTGCATCTGCTTGTTCTTCTTCATCTACCCTATAGACGTTATAAGTGCCCTCCTCATCCATAACGGCGAGCATCACCGCATCATATCCAGTGTCCATGCGTAAAAAGTAGAGATCCACGACTCGCTCCTCCTATATGTTCAAATCATCCATACCCCAATTTTAGACAAAATCGGGGTATTCTATCCTAAAAGCTTTTCTAGGCTTAGGCTTCCTACAATATTTGTTTTTATCAGTCTAACAGGATTACGAGAAAAAAGTAAGCGGTTTCAAAAAATGTCTTAAGATCGTAACAAATCCTGCCTTCAAAGAAGTAAGGGTCACTTCCCTCTAAATACCGAACGAGGAAGTCAGACCCTTTTGAAATAGCCTTTCTTTACATATAAAACATAGCTAAAATCGGACCTAATACTTCTTGGTAGATCTTTGGAAAATCCGCAATTGGGAGCGGATGGTCGCCTTCTCCACATTCTAATGTAAAACCCGGTTGTTGATAGTCTTGTATAAACCAGTCTTTATAACCTGCGTAACTGTCCAGCGTTTGAATCGCATGGTAGCCACTGACACGGGAGATCTCCTGAGCCAACGCCTCCGCTTGGGGTGGTTCCATGTTTTCATAGCCCCAATAGAGTTCTCTTCCTTGGGTATGAAGCGCCATCACTCGATCAAAGTGCGCCTCTCTCGTTAAATCCGCCATAGCGAGCGCTTCAGGTTCACTTAAGGGTTTTTCACCTGGAAAGTTTTCAGAAGCTGGTTGTTGTGGTTTGCGTTGTGCTTCAATCTCCCATTTAGCAGGAAATTGATTATTTAAATCAACCCCTCTTATGTTCGCTTTCCATTTAGAAAAATCGTGAGAACCCTCGTTCAGTTCAGTAACCCATCTCCTATATTCCCCCGCGCTTCGTCCTCCATGGATGGCCAAATCGACACCATCCGGATTCACCATGGGAACAAAAGAAGCACTGACAGTTTCATAGAAATACGCCATATTAATGCCTCTGATCGACCGATTCGTCGTGAGGGATAGACAGTAATCATTTATAAACGTCGTTAGGATCGGTGTCGCAATCCATTCTCTTGCATGAAAAGCCGCATTAAAATGGATGGTTTGATTTCCGCGCCCCATCTGAACTTCCGGAATCGATTTACCGAGCACGGATCGTCCAATGGACTCTTGCTTTAAAAAGGGATAAAGCACCTGTAATCGATTCAAATCACTTATTAAGGTTTGGTAATCGTACGGTTTCGTTGGCCTAACAATCCGTTTCGTCACCCGAATAGGCACATAGACCACATCGGTTACCATCGCCGTATAAGGATTAAGGTCCGGATTTAAAAGCATTAAGGCATCTAAGGGAATTTGTCGGTCCATGGCTAACGACCAGATGGATTCGTCTTTTTTTAATTCATAGTCCCGTTTTATGTAACCCGGGATCGATAATTTATCGTTTACATGAAGTTCCTCAGGGGATTGTTCGCGATTGCTGTCCAAAATGAGTCGAAGCGGGACATCAAATAACTGGCTGTAATAGGGTAACGTATCCTCTTTGCGTACCGTAACACGCATAACGACTCCCTCCCAATCTGCATTGTACATATAATGTATATTTTTGCCGTGGCAGATTAGAACTTGGATCGTCGTCTTCGCACCCTTAGGCGTTCCTCGCGTCCAACAAAAAAAACGTGAGACACCAGCTCACGTTTTTTGTCTTATTAGGCTTCCATCAAATGATCAAAATGTTGTTTGACCAGCCAAGCGCCACCATAAATCCCTGCATCATTCCCTAAGGTTGCGAGAACCAGTTGTAGCCCCTTGTAAGCACCGTTTAGAGTAAAGGTCTTCATATGATGAGAAAGTGGCTTTAATAGGGTCTCGCCAGCGCGTGACACCCCACCACCAATGACGATTTTCTCTGGATTTAAGGTATTGGCCAAATTAGCGAGCGCCCATCCTAAGTAAAATGTCATCCGTTCGACAATTAAAATTGCATAAGAATCCCCTTGACTTGCTGTATCAAAAACGTCTTTAGCGGAAAGATCCCCATTTGTTTTATACATTTCAGAGAGCGTACTCTCTGGATGTTCAGCTAATTGTTCAAGAGCCAATCTGCGAACGCCTGTTGCAGAAGTGACCGTTTCTAGACAACCCGTTTTCCCACAATTACAAGGCGCTCCGCCTTCAGGGATAACGGTGATATGGCCAATTTCCCCCGCCATTCCTTCAATTCCGTGAAGGATGTTGCCACTGGCGACAATGCCTCCGCCAACACCTGTTCCAAGTGTGACACAAACCAAGTCATTCGCCCCTTCACCGGCTCCCTGCCAACGCTCACCTAGTGCCGCGATGTTCGCATCGTTATCAACAAATGCCTTAAGACCCGTAGCTTCTTCCAAAGCCTCTTTTAAAGGATAGTTTTTCCAACCAAGGTTCACCGCTTCCGCGACCACTCCTGTTTCGATATCAACAAAACCTGGTGCACCCATCCCAATTCCCAAGAGTTCTTCTTTAGAGAGATCAATCTCTTTTAGAACTGTGTTAAGGCTTTCATTTATTTGATCGGTAATTCGACCACCGTTGTCTGAAAGATCTGTTGGAATTTCCCATTTATGTGCAAGTGATCCATTCGAATCGATTAGGGCAAGTTTAATGGACGTACCGCCTAAGTCCACGCTTGCATAGTACTGTTTGTTAATCATCTGCCTCATCCTCACTTTCCATACTTATCTTTTATTTTCCCAAAAGGTGACGAGCTTGTCTATCTTCTTTTACTAAAAAACGATTTTCGTACCCTTTGTGGTTTAAAGTTTTGTGAAAATACACTTGCTTACTCTATTGATCCCATCATTTTTTAGATAAGAACCTAATTAAAAAGGATTAGTCATAAATTGAATAAGTAAAAGCATACACTGTACAAGCCATGATAGCCGATTGAGGAGGAGGGCCGCATTATGTTAAAACGCTATTGGATATGGGTCATGTTAGCCGCACTGATCGCCGCAACCCTTATTCACACCTATCAAAAAGAGACAGATACAATTCAAAGTTTAACCTATTACCCAGACGACCCTAACATCAATTTCCAAAATGCTAACACGACTTTAACATTAGCCCCTTCAGATTCCTCAACGCATTATACAATTGATTGGATGATTCAATCCAAAACCAATTCACCCGCCTATTTGAGGCAAGACGTTGGATTACTCTTTAAAAATGGAAAGTTGATTCAGACATCGAATCATTGGGAGCAAAATCAAGCGGTCTTAACCTTTCATGAATCGGTAAAATCTAGTGGCATCAGTCACTTTGAAGCACTCACCGTTCATTACGCTGAGACACATAACGAAAAGAACCAAATTCGCAGTCAAGAAACCATGAGCTATGACCACCTTTATGTCATGGCAAACGGCTATCAAAAAAGAGATGCGTTTAAGATCCCAATCGGAAAAAACCAAAGCGATTTTCAATTAGATCTCCGGCGAAGCCTCCAACAAGAACAGCAATATATTAGCGAAGCCGCATCCAAGAAATTTTCTCTCAATCTGGCTGATTACGATGTCTTCCCTTTGACCCATCTTGAAACATTTGGGCAGAACAGCCTACCTAATCTAAACCAAAAAAACTCCCAACGTGTCATTCGACAACTTTGGGAGGGGATCTATAAGAATTATGTATTAGGAATTCATGTCAATCGAACGAAACTAGAAAGTCCAATCGGAAGTTCAGTCCCGCTCATCTTTTTCCCAAAAGGCGGCGACGAACTCCACGTCATCATTCGAACCAAATCGGGACGACTCATCCAACTCAAACAAAAAATTTAATTTAATGGGCGTGATTGATAAAGCGTTCCCTAAATTCAGCCCATTCGATCTTACCAAATGATTTCCGAGCAAACCAAACTAGGATGCCAAGGCTGAGAAGCGTTTGCCGATTTCTATAAACAATCCCGACAATCATCCCTATTAATATAAGCTTTCCAAGTACCCTCATATAAAAGCCTCCCTCTGTTCTTAATATGAACGAGGAAGGCTTTTTTTATCCAATCCATTGACGTTTGTTTGCCTCAACACTCCCGTTTAATCTTGTAGAGGTCGTCTTTTGTATTGACGTTATAAAAAGGGAGTTCTGAAAAGCGGTTCGGGACTTGAAAAATTTCAATCGTCGTCGAATCAATAAGCGCCTGTACGCGTAACTGATTGCTATCCAATAGATCCCCCAATGTCCCTAAACAACTTTTTCGATAAAAACCCATAAGTGGATGAAGACGTCCATGAAAGGACGGGACGCCGCCATCTGTCATCTTTCGTTCAACCGCTTTGTTGATCAACCAATCTATGTAAGCATCAGAGACAAGAGGCGCGTCACACGGAAAAACGAGAAGCTCATCCGCTTGGAGAACCTTAAATGCGGTCCAAATTCCAGCAAGTGGCCCTTTTCCTTGATGAGGCGCGCAGTCTTCTGTTACTTCAATCATGGCGTCACTTGAAAAGGACTTAACCAAATCAGGGTGACTTACCACAAGCAGCTCATCCACAACTCGAAGCAAACGATCCCGAACTGTTTGATACATGGGGCGCCCATTGAAAGAGGCAAAGGCTTTGGGTTCACCAAACCTACGAGAAGCACCGCCGGCTAGAATCACACCACTTCGTTTCACTCACTCACCTCCCATTCGAACAATGAATACTTTTCGTAGGTGTCAATACCCAGTCAACCGGAATGTCATGAGACTCTTCAGAGAGCGTCTCCAGGACTTGAAAATCATATGCAAGTCCAACCTTTAGCCCATTAAAACCCACTAAAAAACGATCATAATAACCGCCGCCAAACCCAATTCGAAATCCTCGTTGATCAAAACAAAGCCCTGGCACGATCAAAAGATCGATGGCGTCCGGTTGGATAAGGGGCGTAAGAGATGGGATCGGTTCCTTCAACCCAAAAAAGACGGATTCGAGTTGGTCAAACGATGAGAGGGTACGAAAAATCAAGTGTTTCGCGTTAGGTTCACATTTTGGCACGGCCACACGCTTGGAATCTTGCCAGGCTCTATGAATGATAGGTTCTGTGTTAATTTCTAAAGAGGTTGAGAGGGTTAAGCCAAGATTTCTATGTGTTTTCCAAGCTTCATGGTCCCAAAGTCTCTTGTACAAGGCATGATTGTACGAGAGGCGTTCGGATGGTTTTAAGGTATTCATTTGTCGTTTCATTGTCTCTCTGATTTCCCGTTTATTCATAGTGATTCAATCCTTAAATTGATTTCGAATAATGAGCAAACAAAAAAGACCGATTGGCCTTTAAATAAGGAATCTTCGGTCTTTCGTGCAATTATTTCGTTTCGCGATGAACGGTATGTCTTTTTAAGCGCGGGCTATATTTCTTTAACTCGATGCGCTCAGGGTTCGTACGTTTATTTTTTGTCGTAATATAATTACGGTCACCAGTTTCTGTGCATTCTAAAATGACTTGTACGCGCATGGTGGTCCCCCCTTATTCAAATTGTCTTTAAAAATTGCCATAACAAAGATGATTTTATCATTAGCTCGCCAACAAATCAAGTGATCGACGTTGTTTTTCGATGTAATCGGAAGATGTTTCGACAAAATTCGAATAAACATTACAGTTTTCTTTCATTTATTCAAAAACGCTTCCTCAGATTTTAAGCTTATGATATAAGTATAATGAGCGTTTTGAGGGGCGTTCAGAAAGCTGGGACTTGGTGATTCCACTTTCTACCATTCTTGGAGCGACGAGGGATTTTTATATCCCGTTTTAGGAGGTTCAACAAATGCTTTATCTTTTAATTGTTTTACTTATTATTGGCTTTCTTGCTTTGATCCTTTCCTTTTTTAAGGATACAACAACCAAAAGGCTCGAAGAACAAATTGAAGGCACATCCATTACGGTCATGCAGGAGCTTTATAAAGTTAAGAAAAAACTTCGTGTGCTTGAAGAAGAGCTTATGATCGATAATGAAGACCGATAGGAGGGGCCTATGACTAAGACAGGTTTACGTGGCTTCGCGCTTGGGATCTTTATCACATGTGCCCTAGTTGCAATATATACTTATGTAATCGCACCATCCTCGCCTTCTCCCAACTCAAAAGGGAAAATCGCTTTGACCGAACAAAAGGTCAGTGATTATCTCGCGAGTCAAGGGAAAATCGCAGTGGATCAAGCGACGTTTAACAAATGGCAGAACACCGAGCAAAACGCATCAAACTCATCTAGTAATACAGATTCTAAAAAGACGACCGCTTCAAAAGGAAAAGATGCATCGTCTCATTCCTCCGCTACTTCTACTGATTCATCCAATCAAAAGGTCGTGGTGAAAACGACGATTCATATCAAGAATGGGATGGGCGTTTGGGATGTCGCCAAACAACTACAACAAGATAAAATTATTAAAGATCAACAAGCCCTTTATGACTATATGTTAAAAAACAAACTTGATAAATATTTACAACTTGGCACATTTACGCTTTCAAGTGATATGACCCTTCAACAAATTGCTCACGCTATAAGCAAATAAAGAAAGAAGCCCTTAACGGCTTCTCAGGCTGTCGAAAAAATCGGCAGCCTTTTTTATGTTTTAAAACTTAATTCGTTTATCGCATTAATATGTTATAACAATATTGTATAAAAATTCGATTTTAATCGGCGTAAATAAGCTCGCTTTCCCACAGAAGTCTCGCCTATTTAAGCTGATTTAAGCCTTAGCGTCGTTTTGCGACGAGGAACATGCCACCTCAGAATACTTGTAGACGCAGGAGCAAGCGAGCAAAATTCCACAACTGGCTCCAACATACAAACGAGTACGTTTCAAAAGACTGCATTAAAAAAGAGTGTAGAGAAAAATGCGTTTCTCTACACTCTGAGAAGCCCTAAACGGCTTCTTTTTTATTAGTCCAAATCGCAACGAATTCCTTTTACTAAGTAAACGATATGCTCGCAGATATTGGTCACATGATCACCAGCTCTTTCAAAATGACGACAGATAAAAGAGAGCTGTGCAATTTGAGCAATCTTATCGGGTTGAACAGACATTGCATTTAACAGATCGCGTGTCACGATGCCATATAGTTCGTCCACCTGGTCATCGGTTTCCGCAACCGACATCGCAAGTGTAACCGATTCTTTTTGGAAAGCATCTAGAACTTGATCGAGCATTTGATCGACTACTTTGGCCATTCTCGGTAAATCCACAAGTGGTTTAATAAAAGGATCCGTTCCAATTTCCTCAACAGATTTACAAATATTAACCGCTAAATCTCCAATGCGTTCCAAATCGTTGGCAATTTTTTGAGCCACAATAATTCTTCTAAGATCTGTTGCAACTGGTTGTTGTTTGGCAATCAGAGTGATCGACCGATCTTGAATAGTCCCTTCAAGCTTGTTAAGGGCTTCATCCTCTTCTCTCACACGTTCTGCGAGTTCCATATCTTGTTCCATCATGGCTTGAACGGCTTGACTCATCGCACGCTTCGCCGCAAGTCCAAGATTCACATTTAAATTCTTCAATTCATCCAATTCTGATTGGAATTGTTCACGAATTGCCATCTTGAATTCCTCCATCCTTCTCCGATCTTATAAAGGTCCATCATTATTCACAAAGCACTTTACTTCTTAGAACTTACATCTTAGGTATTCGTTTTAACTTAACCAAAACGTCCAGATAGATAATCATCAGTACGCTGATCTTCTGGATTTGAGAACATGACGGCCGTTTCTTTCATTTCAACCAGTTCACCCATTAAGAAAAACGCTGTTTTGTCCGATGCTCGTGCTGCTTGCTGAAGATTATGTGTGACAAGAACAATGGTAAACTCTTCTTTTAGCTGAAGGATCAATTCTTCCATCTTAGCCGCTGAAATCGGATCGAGCGCTGATGTAGGCTCATCCATCAATAGGACTTCAGGCTTTGTTGCAATCGCACGAGCTGTACAGAGCCGTTGTTGCTGCCCGCCCGAGAGTCCCATTGCGGATGTGTTAAGACGATCCTTAACCTCATCCCATAATCCTACACTTTTAAGAGACGTTTCCACAATGCCTTCTAATACACTTTTCTTCTTCGTCCCTGAGAGTCTTGGGCCAAATGCCACATTATCAAAAATCGACATTGGAAAAGGCAAAGGTTTTTGAAACACCATACCTACTTCTTTTCTTAAATTTACTAAATCAACCGATGAGCCATTTATATCTTGGCCGTGGTAAAGAATCTGGCCCGATTTCCCAATACCGGTTACGTTATTATTCATTAAATTCAAGGACTTTAAAAACGTCGACTTTCCACATCCAGACGGACCAATAATGGCCGACACTTCTTTTTCTTGAATTTTTAAATTAATATTTTTAAGGGCACGTGTTTTTCCATACCATAAATTAAAGTCTAGTACATTAAAAACGGCTTGATTTGCTTCACTCACTCTTGCGTCACCTCACTCACCCATATACTTAGTCCCTTAACCAAATTTCCCCGTTACATAACGCTCTGTTAAGTCTTCTTTTGGATTGGTGAAAATCGTTTCCGTTAAATCTTCTTCAATGATTTCCCCTTGAAAAAAGAAAGCCGTTCGATCCGCCACACGAGACGCCTGCTGCATATTGTGGGTTACAATCACAATGCTAACCTCTTCTTTTAATTGGTCAAGTAAATCCTCAATTTTAGAACTCGCGATCGGGTCAAGTGCAGAAGACGGTTCGTCTAACAATAAGATTTGCGGTTTTAAGGCTAACGCCCGTGCAATACATAGACGTTGTTGTTGCCCGCCTGAGAGTGCCGATGCGGAATCGTGCAACCGGTCTTTGACCTCATCCCAAAGCGCAGCTTGTCTTAAACTCTGTTCCACAATCGCATCTCTTTCCGATTTTCGTGTAATCCCATAATACTTAAGCGCGTGTGCAACATTTTGATAAATTGATTTTGGGAAAGGATTTGGTCTTTGAAACACCATGCCAATTTCTTTTCGCAATGCGACCACATCGATATCGGAATCAAGCAAATTTACGTCTTCATACCGTATTTCTCCAGTATATCGTATCGATTCAATTAAATCATTCATGCGATTAATTGTTCTAAGGAAAGTAGACTTCCCGCAACCGGATGGTCCAATAAAAGCGGTCACTTTATTTTTTTGGATCGGCAAGCTCACTTGTTTAATCGCTTCGTTATCTCCATAAAAAACGCTGAGCTTATGAACATCTAAGACAAGTTCTGATTGTGATGTATCCAAATTCGAGTTCCCTGGACTCTTCTTGAGAGTCTCATTTTGAGATGCGACTACCATTAAAACCCCTCCTATGCACGACTGTTTTTTCCAGACATGCGAGAATGAATCAACGCACCAATTAAACGTGCTCCAAGATTAAAAATCAAAATACCGAGAACTAAGACTGCTGATGAGCCATTTGAGACGGCATCTTTATCTGAAATAATACCATTTTGCTGCACATTCCATATGTGAACCGAAAGTGTTTCGGCCGAACGCATAGGATCAAGTGGTGAGCGAATATGGGTAATGTTCCAATCGTTAAAATTTAACTGAGAAGTGGACAAACCGGCTGTGAAAATTAGAGCCGCCGATTCACCAAAAATTCGTCCTGCTGATAAAATAATACCCGTTAAAATTCCTGGCAAAGCAGAAGGCAGAAGAATGGTCCAGATCGTTTGCCATTTTGTTAATCCAAGCGCGAAACCAGCTTCCTTCTGTGAATTAGGGACCGACCGAATCGCATCCTCACTTACCCGAACAATAACAGGTAAGTTAAAAACGGTAAGCGCCAAGGCTCCGGAAAGAATGGAGAACCCCCAACCAAAATAGTTCACAAAAACCAAAAATCCGAACAAACCTACGACAATCGAAGGTAAGGATGACAACACCTCAACACAAGTTCGAATGATGGATGTGATCGCAGTTGGTTTCGCATACTCGGCTAAATAGATTCCACCACTCACACCTAAAGGTACACTTATTATAAGGGTTAGAAATAAGAGATAAAAGGAGTTCCAAATTTGGTCGACAATCCCTCCACCTGCCATAAACGAGCTAGAATGTTTGGTCAGGAAATGCCAACTGATATGCGAAAAACCATGATAAAAAATGTAGCCTAATAAGAATACCAAAACACCAATCATTAAAATGACACATAACGTCATTATAACTGTGGCAATGCGGTCATAGATACGTGTCATTTTAGTTTCCTCCTTGAAGACAAGACTCTAACCAGGATGATAAACACATAGGACATCACGAGTAGAACAAGACCCATTGACCAAAGCACATGGTTAAACGTACTGGCCGATGCGGTTTCACCCATGCTTAACGTAATTTGTGTCGTTAAGGTTCCAGTTGGAGACATCAACGATTTAGGGAAAATTGGTGAATTACCAATTACCATTTCAATCGCAAGTGCTTCTCCAAACGCACGTGCCATGCCCAAAATAATAGCGGTTAGGAGCTGCGGAAGTGCAGCAGGAATAATGACCTTCCAAATCGTTTGCCATCTCGTTGCACCAAGTGCTGCTGCCGCATCACGCATTTGCTCTGGGACATTTTGCAAAGCATCCGCTGAAATACTTGTGACCGTAGGTAAAATCATGACGCTCACGACAAATGCCGCAGCAAGAAGGCCAAACCCAACGCCACCAAAATGCTCTCGCAAAAATGGAACGACGACAACGAGACCAATAAAACCATAAACAACCGATGGGATGCCGACAAGAATTTCGAGTACAGGCTGGATAAATTTGCGGCCATACCGCTTGGAAACCTCGGTCATAAATAGTGCACTCCCAATACCAATTGGGCCTGCAATAAGAGCTGAAAGAAAGGTGACTGAAAATGATCCAAATATAAAGATAAAAGCGCCGTATTTAACTGGTGCGTTTGAAGGAGACCATTTTGTTCCAAATAAAAACTGTGTCAGCGAGACCTTGTCTAAAACAAAGGTTTGCAAACCTTTTAGAAGTAAGAATAAAGTAATGGCCAATGCTGCAAGAATCATTAAAAAGGCAGCAAAACGAATCCACCACAATGCGACAATTTCTTGAGTTTTTGATTTTGACCTTTTTTTCCCTTTTAAGCGTTCACTTGCAGGAACAGCTAACGACTGGATTTGTTTCAAAGGTTAACCCTCCAATTTAAAAACTAAGCTTCCGCCAAATGACTTACTTTCCGCCAAATCATTTGGCGGAAACCTTGTTTTAAAGGATATGTAACATTTAACTTAGCGAAACACCCTACTCAGTATAAACAACAAACAGGAGGCGTTCCAAGTAAGGATACGCCCCTGTTTAAATTTTTTGATGAAATATGTCGATATTTTGAACAAATTATTTTTTTGTTACTTTTCCATTAGCATCGCGTTGAACGGTCATTTTGCTTGCTGGTAGGTAACCTTGTTGAGTAAGAAGGCCACTTTGGATCGCATCAGAAAGCATGTAGTCAATGTAAGTTTTCGCAAGGCCTGTTGCTTGGCCTTTGGTGTACATATGCTCATAAGCCCAAACAGGGTATTTACCAGAGTAAATGTTATCAGGAGTAGGAGCTACGCCATCAAGGGAAACTGTATTGATTTGACCTTTGTCAGACTTAGAGATGTAAGAAAGAGCCAAGTAACCAATTGCACCAGGAGTTTTGATAACGTCTTGTTTAACTGTGTCACTTGCATCAGTTGTTAAAGAAGATTTTGCTGGTGTTTTGCCATCAAGAGCAAATTGTTGGAATGTAGCAAGTGTACCAGAACCATCTGGACGGTTAACCAGTACGATTTTTTGATCTTTACCGCCAACGTCTTTCCAGTTTGTTACTTGACCAGTGAAGACTTTAATCAAATCTGCTTTAGAAATATTTGTAATACCAGTATCAGGATTTACTACAGCAGCCATACCTACAACTGCAACTTGGTGATCAACAAGTGCTTTAGCATCGATGCCATCTTGAGCTTCAGCGAATTTATCAGACATACCGATATCAAAAGCGCCAGCGGCAACTTGAGTTAAGCCTGTACCACTCCCGCCACCTTGTACGTTAATTACGGCATTAGGATTATCGTTTTGGAATTGTTCAGCCGCTGCAGTAGCAAGTGGTTGAAGTGCAGTGGATCCTCCAACTGTAAGCTTTCCAGATGCTTGCGAGCTTGAGCTTGAACCAGATTGAGTTTTTCCAGTATTACTACCAGAGCTACTGTTGTTGCTTTTGCTGCTCCCACAAGCTGTGCTAAGAGCTAAGATTAGAGCTAAGACTAAAAGTACCCCACTTCGTTTCATCCATTTAGACATTAATTACTGTCCCCTTCCAAAATAGGTTGTTTCTCTCTTACAAAACTAATCATAGCGTATTAATGTAAACTACGTATGAATTGGACGTTAAGGAATTGTAAAGGATTTGTAAACATATATTTACAAAACTCGACACGTATTTACAAAAAGAGAATTCTGATCTCATTATCAGAATTCCCTCTTTTTAAGAAATTATTTACCTTGATTTTTAAAATACGCATCGAAGATGTTTCCCGCAATAAAAAGGTTTGTGGTTTCTCTGTTAATAAGGTTTGGACAGACGATCGCGATCGCCACTTGCGGATTATTGGCTGGTGCATAAGCAATTAAGGTTTTATTGTTTCGAATTTTTCCGTGAACTTCCGCTGTTCCGGTCTTTGCGGCGATGTCCCACTTTGTCCAACTGTAATTCAAACTCCCTAATGTTTTCGCCGTTCCTCTGGATCCGTGCGTCACTAAATACATTCCGTTATGGACCACTTTAAACTGGCTAGGAGGATTTGGTATTTTATTCAGCACATCGGGTTTTACCTTATATTCAGTCGCGCCAATTTTATTTGGTTCTCCACTTGGATAATGAACCGACTCAAGGAAATGTGGTGCAATGCGATATCCGCCGTTAGCAATAGTAGACGCATACTGGGCAAGTTGCAACGGAGTATACGTATCATATTGCCCAATCGCGAATTGCATGATAATCCCTGGATTGGTTGGAAGCGGTCCTTTATAACCCGTTGCTTCAAACGGCAGATCGACCCCTGTATTGGCACCTAATCCAAAGGTGCCATAGGTATCTCTCATTTTAAGGAATGTCTGATCGAATCGTTGCTGTGAACTAAAAGCTACAGAGTAATAAGAGCCTTGATTTGTAAAATGAAAACCGGCCATATTCGAAGCGACCGTTGCCATATATACGTTAGATGAGGCTTCTAAAGCTTGTGCGGTGTTAACCGTTCCGATATATTCCATCGATTTGAACGACCCACCATGCGGATATTTAATAGGTTTATCCACAAGTGTACCTGGAATCGCGTTATTTTGGTAACCCATTAAGACTGTTGAAGGTTTAACCGCTGACCCCATTGCAAATGAATTATAAACCGTTCCATCAGAGACATCCGTAAATTTACTACCGTTATATTGTTGTCCGGATATCGCAAGAATCCCACCCGTATGTGGGTTCATCACAACTGCATAAGCCGTGTTGCACTCATGATCGGATGGATAACATTGTTTAATCTGATCTTGAATGATTTTATCGACTTTTTGCTCAAACTTATAATCGATCGTTAGAACTAAGTCATCCCCACGTCTGCCTTCTTTGACAACTGGGTCGCCAACTGGTTTTCCATTGTTTGTTGTATAGGTTAAGGTTTTCGGTATACCAGTTAAAATGTCATTATACTCTTGCTCTAAATTACTGACTCCCACTAAATCAGTTCGATTCACACCTTGGGCCAAATAATTATTGACTTCATGAAGTGGAATTTGATTGACTTTTCCTAGGTAGAACAAACTTCCCTTAGGATAGGTCCTCGTTGCCGAGACAGTGGTGGTAATCGAGCCACCAAAGGAATTGAGATGTTCACCTAAATTCGCAAGTTCTTTATCAGTAAGATGAGACTCTATTAGAGTTGGAGAAAGATTGGTCGCTTGAGCTAGTCGTCTCCAGATTGCAACAATTTTTAGATCTGATTTCGAAATACTCGCCAGATCGCTCGGCGTGATTCGAGTTAAGAGCAGTTGGTACGCCTTTTTTGGATCTAATTTCTGTTCAGTCGCAGATAACTTGTCCTGATAAGCATTGGGATGTGTACCGATCCAATAGTCTTTCAAGTCACGTTGAGTCACTTGAGACGTTGAAATCACATCAGGAGTCACTTTTTTTTGGGTACTAACGGGTAGATATTGGCTTAACTTTTTGGCTAAGTCCATCAAATCGGTTGAGGTCATGCTTTGGTTTCGAGTAAACATGACACCTGGACTTGGAGCGTTTCCAGCCAAAAGGACACCTTTCGAATCATAAATTAATCCCCTCACGGATTGAACCGTATTCGTGAAGTGTTTAGTGGACTGAAGTTGTTTTTCATACGTTTGTCCATTAATGATCTGAACGACTCCGAGACGAATAATTAACACTGAGAAAGCAAGAAAAACCATTAAAAAGAGGACGTTAAGCCGGAATGGGATATGTTTATTTTTTTTCACTTTTTTCTTGTTCGGTTCTCCCAATTTGTGATCTCCCCTTAAATACAAAATCATTACCTATATGTACATACCAATAGGAGGCATGACCTTTGAGGTCTGCCTCTATCTATTGTACTATACTCGTTTTTATTTTGTTAGGTGGTCTTGTGACAAAATCGTGAGTGTCCTTTTATACGGTTGAACCACTCTCGCCTTCGCGAAGTGCTGTAGAGGGCTTGTCTTTAAATAGGATTGGGCGAATGCAAAAGTAAATGGCCAAATGACCTGCACCAATCACCATCAATAAATAACGGATTCCCTGCTCGTCATTTTTGAAATACCAAACCGTTGCAAGAAATAACAGAATGGACAATACTCGTCCAGCGTTATAGAACAATTCTTTGACAACAATATATTCAATCCTCATTTCTGCTGCTTTCCAACCGTGTCCAATGACATCAAAAGTGAGCGAGACATAAGGAACAAACAAAATGGGATAGGCAATCGCGACCACAACCGCATAGACAATTAACATGGTGTAGTTAACATTAAATAACAGTAGGTACACGGCCCCATATAAAATGACGCCACCAATCAAAATGGATGTTTTTCGAAAGGAAGGTTTGATCACGCGTGAGGCAATGTAATAACCAATGAACATCACGCCCGATTCCACAAGCGCAAATTTACCGAGGGCAAATTCATTTTCCGTGGATAAGAACACCCATAACACGATAATAAACAAAAAGGTCCCTTCACGAATACCTTGAAAAAAATGGGCCCATAAAAGATCCTTCCAATTATCATTTTTTGCCCGTTCGTGTATAATGCGCCGAAACGTAAAACGCCCCTCTGCTGGACGTCGCTTTAGAAACCAGCTTGTAATCACTGCTAACGTAAATAAACTAAGCGAAATACCGAAAATCACGGTATAGCCTGTGTAATTCGTTAATGAAGAAATGATCCAACCGGCCAAAATAGGGCCAATCATGCCCCCAAAAGAAGACAATGCACCTTGGATCCCATTAAAAAAGTCGCGGGTTTCCGGCTCCGTCACTTCAAATACTAACACGTTAAAGGCACACCAATAAAAGCCATACCCCACTCCAATCAAGGCCCCAAAAAGAAACAAAAAATCGCGGGTGTGAGACCCTAAAAGTAAAACGCATATAAAAAATAAGGCTAAGACGACCACGCCTGCCCGTAGAACGATCACACGGTCGACCGCTTTAGCCCATTTCCCTGCAAAAATAAAGGTGATGGGTTGAAAAATGACGATCATGAGATTGTAAAAACCAATATCAATAAAGCTTTTTGTATGTTTCCACAAAAACACATTTACAAAGGTGTTGGACAATGCGATTCCTAAAAAATACAATCCACTAATGGTGAGAAGTAAATATAAATCTTTAGGTATCGCTTTCTGATCGTGCCCTTTTCCAAGTAAATTCATGGCATCGACTCCCCTACCTTTAATCTTTTTTAGTGTGTGACAAAGGCAGACGCATTATTCGACGATCGAAAGAACAAGGACGCAAATAAAAATGCCCCCTAAAAAAGGAGGCTACACCCATTACAGGTTTTGATCATCCACACCATCCAACCAGGCTTCAATTTCTCCAATCACCGACGTAATTGCCCCTTCATTAAATGGTTGGACTAAACGTGCCGCATCTACGAGTTCTGTAAACGAACGAGACCCTCCAAGCTTACACAAAGCTACATAATCCTCCCAAGCGCTCTCGTGGTCATCCATATTTCGTTTCCAAAATTGAAACGCACACACTTGAGCAAGGGTGTAATCAATATAATAGAAAGGATCTTCAAAAATGTGACTTTGCTGATGCCAAAAACCACCGCGTTCTAGGAAAGCATTGTCTCGATGATCCCGATGTGGAAGATATGTTTTTTCTAAATCTAACCAAATCTGTTTCCGTTCTGCAGGTGTCGCTTCCGGATGTTCATAAACAAAATGTTGGAACTCATCAACCGCTACCCCATAAGGAATAAACAGTAAAGCATCGCTGAGATGGGCGAATTGATACTTCTCTGTTTCCTCTTCGAAGAAAAGGTTCATCCATGGCCATGTGAAAAACTCCATACTCATCGAATGAATTTCAGCCGCTTCAAAGGTTGGGAAGTAATACTCAGGAACTTCATAAGAACGGCTTGAATAGACTTGAAAGGCATGACCCGCTTCATGTGTTAAGACATCAATATCTCCACTCGTCCCATTAAAATTAGAGAATATAAACGGTGCTTGCCATTCGCTTATATATGTGCAATACCCTCCGCCGGCTTTCCCTTTTTTACTGACAAGATCCATCAACCCGTTGGTTACCATATATGTAAAGAATTCATTCGTTTCAGGAGATAATTCCTGATACATTTTCTTACCGTTTTCAATAATCCAATCTGGATCACCTTTTGGTTTAGCATTTCCAGATTTAAATTTTAGCGCTTCATCATAATAAAATAAATGATCTAGGCCCAGGCGTTTACGTTGTCGATCTTTCAAGCGAGTCGCGACCGGTACTAAATGGCGTTTCACTTGTTCTCTAAAGACCGCAACCTTCCCGGCATCATAATCCGTTCGCGTTAACCTGGCATAACCAAGCTCAACAAAATTAGAAAAGCCTAATTTCTTGGCAATCTCGGTTCGCACCTTAACAAGTTGATCATAAATTTGATCGAGCGTCTCCTCATGTTCCTCCATAAATTGATAACGGGCTTCATTTGCTCGCATCCTCATATCTCGATCTTTTGAAGACAGAAAAGGCGCTAACTGTGAAAGCGTCCGTTCTTCTCCTTCAAAAGGAATTTTGGCAGATGCCATAACTTTAGTATACGCACTTGTCAATCGATTTTCTTTTTTTAAATCTTCAACTACCGCTTCCGAAAACGTTTTGAGCGTTAACTCAGCCATGCTAAAGAGCTGACTTCCCCATTTTTCTTCTAATTCTCTGCGAAAAACAGATTGTGTGAGCGCTTGATAATACTTATGAACGAGTCCCTGATAAACAGGTGTGGCCTCATCAAAAAAATCATTTTCATCCTTATAAAAAACATCATTGGTATCAATCGTATGACGAATGAGTGCGATTTCTTTCATGGATTCAAAATGATTTCGAAGTCCATTAACCGCTTCCATTTCTTTGGATTGCTGCTCAAGCGTCTCCGCTTGGTTGAAGGCATTAAGTGTTACGGAAAAATTTTGGCTAAATAAATCTAAATTTGGCCGTTGGTAATTCACGTCTTGAAATTTCAAATTGTTGCCCCCCTCAAATGGCTTTCGCGACAATTTTATATACTTCAAAGTAAAAAAAGCCCGCAAACTTGCGGGCTTTCTCAACGAGATCTAGGTCTTATTTTGCTGCTTCGTATCGCTTATTCACTTCGTCCCAATTAATAACATTAAAGAAAGCATTAATGTAGTCAGGACGACGGTTTTGATAATTTAGGTAGTAAGCATGCTCCCAAACATCTAAACCAAGAACTGGTGTTTTGCCTTCAGAAAGTGGTGTATCTTGGTTTGGTGTGCTTGTGACTTCTAACTCACCATTATTTACGACAAGCCATGCCCAACCAGAACCAAAACGGCCAGCCGCTGCAGCAGCGAACTGATCTTTAAAAGCATCATAGTCGCCAAATTTAGCGTTAATCGCCTCACCAATTGCACCTGTTGGGGCACCGCCACCATTAGGGCTAAGAAGTTGCCAGAATAAGCTATGGTTCACGTGTCCGCCACCATTGTTGCGAACGGCTGTGCGAACGTTTTCTGGAACAGCATCAAGGTTGCTCATAAGATCCTCGATGGATTTGCTTGCAAGATCATCATGTCCTTCTAACGCCTTATTCACATTGTTCACATATGCCGCATGATGCTTGTCATGGTGAATTTCCATGGTTTTCGCATCGATATGAGGCTCAAGTGCGTCGAATGCATAAGGAAGATCTGGTAATTTGTAAGTCATAATCAAATCTCCTCCTATATGTAGGTATTTGGATTGGTATCCCTATTTAAAGTTATCAAACTTTATACAAGACTTCAATTAATATGCCCAATCCTTTTGTAAAAATAACCTTAAAATAATGCACATCGCTATAATTCCTGTTCACAACTCAACTTTTTAAACATAAAAAAACAACAACCAAAGGCCTGTTGTTGTTCTACTTATGTAAGATCTTGGTGGACCCTGCAGGACTCGAACCTGCGACCGGACGGTTATGAGCCGTCAGCTCTAACCAACTGAGCTAAGGGTCCATATTGATGGGGCGGATGATGGGAATTGAACCCACGAATGTCGGAATCACAATCCGATGCGTTAACCACTTCGCCACACCCGCCAAAGTTTGTCTAAAGTTTAAAAAATGAGGTTTGATTGTGTCCTCAACCTCACTGGAGTATACGAATATGGTAGCGGAGGAGGGGATCGAACCCCCGACCTCACGGGTATGAACCGTACGCTCTAGCCAGCTGAGCTACTCCGCCATATAAACAATTCGCTTTTGCGACATTGATTATTTTATCAACTCACTAAAAGCTTGTCAACAATTTTATTCCAAAATGTTGAACATGCCCTGCGACGAAACTTAATATAACACAGCGTTTCACCAAGTTCAAGTTATTTCCGAAAAAATATCTTGTCGGAATCATGGTTTGTTCGTTAAAATAAAGAAAACCTTCATTAGATGTCGGAATCAGTTGGGGTGTTCTTATGGATCAACCAAAACCACAAAAAAACAAATCATCTGTCATGAAACAATTTTACCTTAATCTTAGAAACCCGAGAAAATCAAGCCTGTTCCGCTTTCAAAGGATCGGTCGCTCTATTCTTTACGCCTTTTTTTTGACTCTATTAGCAGCGCTCTTATTTTCACCAACAGTGATTGAAGCCACCATTCGAGTTGGGCAATCTTTTTCCTTTATATTTCTTCCTTTTGCTTTAATTTATTATTATATCGTCCTGACTTTTTTGTTTTTCTCATTTATTTCTCTCTTATCTCTAGGTGGATTTTGGCTCGGAAAAGCTTTAAAAAGAAGACTAAATGGCAGTCAAGCTTGGTCACTCGCGGTCAATGCCAGTACATGGCCAACAATTCTCTTTTCCATTGTGAACCTCATCAAGCCCCTACCCTCAATCACATTGATTGCCTATATCGTCCTAACAGTATTTTGTTTAATAAATATCACTCACGCTATCCCAAAACCACGACCTCGCCCCACTCCGAAGGAAAAAGACGCGGCCGCAGCGGTTCAAAAAACAAATTAAGCAAACCAAAAGCGTCCTGCTATTACTCAGCGGGACGCTTATTTAAATCAATGCCTTCATCTGATAAAGGTTTCACCATAATTTTAGTCCCATCAACAGCTGTCACGACGACGTGTTTACCGGCCTGCACCCACTCTCCATTTGTGATCGCACTGATCCGTTCTCCGTCAATTTCAATTGTTCCAACAGGTCTCAACACTGAAATGGTGAGGCCTTCCTTTCCTAATAGACGCTTTGTTTTCTCATTCATTGAATTGTATCCTGCTTCGCTAGTGGAACGATCAAATAAAGTCAGTTTTCGCCAGAAATTTCTTGGTTGGAACGTTTTTAATAAAATTAAGGAAGCCCCTAGGCCCAAGACATAGGACACACAAACCCCAATCCCATAAGTTAAATCAGGTGACGCGACGGCAAGTGCTAGCATAATCGCCAATAAGCCAATAAAAGCCACAGATCCATTCGCAATCAGCAAACCATCAATTAATACGCAGACCACGCCGATAATTAAAACGCCAATTAACCAAAACGTCGTGTGTGCAGACAGTTGCGAAAATAAAAATAAAATATATAGAAGAAAGCCAATCAGACCAAACATTCCTTTAGCATTGATTAAACATTCTCCAGCCAACAGAAAAGTGGCGACAAAAATAACCAAAAACCCAACCAATGGATCAATCATCCCAATCACAGCCCTCTCCTCCTTTACAATGATTTCTGTTACTCAATATACGAACTGACCCTGAAAATGTTTCAATTTTTTAGATTTAAAAGTGTCTCTTTCTCTAAATGATCCTCTCGATTGAAAAAACTCATTTATGAGCCTTTATCACGTTTTATGAAATTCTTTTGAAAAAATCCGGAATATTTTTCATATTAAAGCATATATATGACTAAGGTTCTTTTTTAGACGTTAAGACGTGTAAAATTTTAGCAAAGATGACGCCTCAACGCGTCAAGATTTCTAGGAATAAAGTATACGCGTAACTAAGGCTTTCGCCATTAAAGTTTTTGACGATAAACCAAGTTTTTCTAAGATGACTTTTTTTAGACAAGTATTCAAGGAGGCAATTGCCGTGACCTTTAAAAAGAAACTCTTAACATTCGTTGTTATAGGAATCGTTGGATGGACAAGCTATTATGATTTGAACCATGGCACCCTGTCCTTATTTTTTACAAATGCCTCTCAAGTTCAAGCGAAAACAACACAAGCACAATCGAAAATCAATGCACCAAAGCCTTCGACCAAAAAAATCGTCGTTCAGCCTGGGGACACGGTCCTCTCGATTGAAGAACGGCTTAATCCAAATCAAACAGTTTCCATCGCACAAGTCATTACCGATTTTAAAACCCTAAATCAATCGATTAATCCCAATCACATTCAAATTGGCCACACCTACACATTTAAGCTCTATTCCCATTCAAAAAATAAAACCTCCTCTTCTAAAGCAAATTAGTGGCCTTCTGATTTGCTATTTTTTGCAAAACGCTTGCAGATTAACTACGAAGTGCTTTATTATGAGAGTTGGTACATTCACATGAAATTATAAGTATCATTCATTTAAAAATGATTCAATGAACCTGCTTATTTATTATAGGAAGGTCATTGAAACAATAAAGGAGCGACCTGAGGAATGCCAGAATTCACCCATCGAACGCGGACGCGACAAGTTAAAGTTGGGAATCTTACCATTGGCGGCTCTAATGAACTCGTCATCCAAAGTATGACCACAACCAAAACACATGATGTCGAAGCAACGGTTGCCGAAATTTTAAGACTTGAGGAAGCCGGTTGTCAGGTAGTTCGAGTGGCTTGCCCAGACATGCGCGCTGCAGAAGCGATCCCAGAAATTAAAAAACAAATTCATATCCCTTTAGTTGTCGATATTCATTTTAATTATAAACTCGCCCTTAAAGCGATTGAAGGCGGCGCTGATAAAATTCGTATTAACCCAGGTAACATTGGCGGTAGAGACAAAGTCGAAGCCGTCGTTAAAGCCTGTAAGGAAAAAGGAATTCCGATTCGAATCGGTGTGAATGCCGGCTCATTAGAACGCCATATCCTTGAGAAATACGGCTATCCAACTGCAGATGGAATGGTCGAAAGCGCCTTACACCATATTAAAATCTTGGAAGACCTTGATTTTCACGATATCATCGTTTCGTTAAAGGCTTCTGATGTTCATTTAGCCATTGAAGCCTACAAAAAAGCGTCCCAAGCATTTGATTATCCGCTTCACCTTGGAATCACCGAATCTGGAACCAAGTTTTCAGGCTCCATTAAAAGTGCTGCTGGTCTTGGTGTTCTTCTTTATGAGGGGATTGGAAATACGCTACGCATTTCGCTTTCAACAGATCCTGTTGAGGAAGTTAAAGTGGCGCGTGAACTTCTCAAGACATTCGGTCTAGCTTCTAACGCAGCAACCTTAATTTCTTGTCCGACTTGCGGTCGGATTCAATTTGATCTCTTTAGTGTAGTGGATGAGATCGAAGAGTATCTTCAACAGATTAAAGCCCCGATTAAAGTGGCTGTTCTAGGCTGTGCGGTGAATGGCCCTGGTGAAGCCCGTGAAGCAGACATCGGGATTGCAGGCGGAAAAGGTGAAGGTCTCTTGTTCAAAAATGGCGAGATTATCCGCAAGGTTCCCGAGGATCAATTAGTTGATGAGTTAAAAAAAGAAGTCGACCTTCTCGCAAAAGAATATGCAGAAAAAGAAGCCTTAACTAAGGCATAAAGTCGTCTTCATTCAGTGGGCGTAATACCCGCCCCCCACTGAATGTTAGATGCACTTATCGGACCTTTCCGGACCGTTTATCCCCCACCACCTAACCTTTATTTTTTTAAAGGTTTTGAGGCAGGATAAACAAGCAGCAAAAAGGCCAGTTTTGGGAAAAATCCCAAAACCGGCCTTTTTATATTAAAGAAATGGCGCAAAAACGAGCCTGATGATAATCACGGCTGCACCAATTCCAATGGCCCATGCGCCAAGGCCTTTCGCCCCTTGCCCACGAGCAATGAATCCGACTACGATTCCGGCAATCCCCATAACTATAGGGAGAAAAAACAACCCTATAATGGAAAGGGCCAGAGCTAACCAACCCATGCCAGTTCCCGTTGCCGTACCCCTATCATCTCTTGTTCCACGACGTGTAATCAGGTTTGGATCAACGGCCTCAGCAGCGTATTCCTCGTCATACGCCCCATCATTGACCTCATTATCTCCAAACACTTGATCATAATACTTTTGGTCGCGTCCATCTACATTTTTAAAATCTGGATCCCGATCAGCCATCTGTGATTCCTCACTTTCTGTTGAAGGATCATTATATAGTGTGTCACAAATGGATGGAATTATAGTGGTAACTTTATCCTTCTATATAGACACGTCTGCTACCCAAAGGATACTCATCCCCTTTTAAAGTTTAGGCATGTCTGCCCATTCTCACTAAGTTTGGTTTCACACTTTTAAGGTTGCGCCCATAAACTAACCTGTGGAAGAAATGCCAACCTGCGCATTTAAAAAAATGGGAAAGGGTGCATTGTCTAATGAATCCGATTTTAAGAACCTTAGTTAATTTGAAGCTGACTACTATGTCCCCAAAAGAACTCTTAGAGTTTGCCGATAAATATGACATTGAGATGACGCACGATCAAGCCGTTCGTGTTGTCAGCCTTATTCAAAAAGGCTCTTTTAATCTGTTCGATGACGAAAAACGACAGGCCATATTAAAAAAAATTGCAAGGGACATCAATCCGGAACTCTCACAATCGATGCACACATTGTTTCAACGGTTTATCAAAAGCCAGAGTAAATAACCAGTTAAGGGACTCTTTACCTTCATTCATTAAAGCATGCACACAAAAAAAGAGGCTAAAGCAGCCTCAGATGTTGTATCTAACCATTCATTGTTTTAAAATTTTTTCCTTTAAATCAGGATCAAATTCACCGTTCTTTAGCATCTCAATCTCAAATTTATAAGGCGGGAATTTTGTGGTTTTATCTTCCGCAACAAATGGTGTTTCCAATATCTTTGGAAGATCTTTAAAAGCCTTATGGTGCACAATCTTGTTCAGGGCATCAAAGCCAATATGACCAAAACCGATATTTTCATGGCGGTCTTTTCTGGCGCCTCTCGGGTTTTTGCTGTCATTGACATGAACCACTTTAATCCGATCTAAGCCAACAATCCGATCAAATTCTTCCAGTACGTCATCAAATTGATTCACAATATCATAACCTGCATCATGAGTATGACAGGTATCAAAACAAACCGACAATTTGTCGTTATACTTAACGCCGTCCATAATAGTCGCTAAATGCTCAAATTGATAGCCACACTCACTGCCTTTTCCTGCCATGGTTTCTAATGCAATTTGGACCTGATCCTCTTTTATGAGGACTTCGTTTAAACCTTCAATAATTTTGGCTAGTCCTTTTTCGACCCCTTCCCCAACATGGGCACCGGGATGAAGAACAATTTGCTTAGAACCTATTGCTTCTGTTCGGTCAATCTCTTTGCGCAAGAATTCAACACCGATCTTAAACGTCTCCGGCTTAACCGTATTTCCAATGTTGATAATGTATGGGGCATGGACAACAATGTCTTCAATGCCATGTTGCAACATATGGGCTCGACCTGCTTCGATATTGAGCTTTTCAATTGCTTTGCGACGTGTATTTTGTGGGGCACCTGTATAAATCATAAAGGTGGTTTCACCGTATGAGACCGCTTCTTCACTTGATCCTAATAACATTTTATCACCGCTCATGGAGACATGAGAGCCAATTTTTAACACCATTCGACATCCCTCTCTTCAAATCCCATTTTATCACACTCCTGATTTTGAAGTGAAGTCCGGGCTGTTTAATTTAACGCGTGATAATTAACACATGGTGCGTGATGGACGCATATGATACAACATCTAGCTTGCGACATGAAACTAATGTGCATTTATAGAACCATTGGTCAATGTATTGGAAGGAGAGTGATCGGAAATGTTTCCATTTAATCAAGCATCCCAAGGAGGAGCCGGTGCTGGCCAAGGACCGCTGTCTGGCATGGGGCAAGGCATGACACCACCTGGGATGGGTGGTGGCTTTGGCAACCCACCCGGTGGCTTTGGCGGCATGCAAGGCAATTCTTTTGGTTTTCCTCAGGGCGGCGGTTTTCCTGGAGGTGCCGGATTTCCTGGAGGTGGTGGATTTCCAGGTGGCGGTGGTGGCATGAATCTTGGTGGAGCCGGTGCCGCTGGTCAAACAAATGGCGGTGGCGGTGGCATTGGCCGTCTATTGAGCGGTTTATTTAATAGAGGTGGAAGTGGGCAAGCGGCTTCTGCTGGCAATGTTGCGAACAGTATGGGGGGGAATTTCCCAAATATGCCTGGTATGGGCGGAGGCGCTAATTTTGGTGGATTCACGCAAGGAATGGGTGGAAATGCCACGCGTGGCTTAGGAAATTTAGCATCCGGAGCCACTTCTAATTCAGGTGGTGGCGGTTTATTAAACAGTTTAAGCTCTCTCACTTCCGGGAACGGTGGTGGCATTATGGGGACCATACAAAACGTGCAGAAGGCCGTGCAATTTGGCCAACAGGTGATGCCAATGGTCCAACAAGTCGCCCCTATGGTCAAAAATATCCCAAATCTTATTAATATGGCTAAAGCCTTTACAGCGATTGCAGGTGGCGAAGAAGTTGCTGAAGCAGCTGAAGCTGAAAATAAAGAAGAAAACACCGACAACACCGTTGAAGTGGACGGAGACGAAGAAGAAGAAGAAAAAGTAACTGCTCCAAAAGCCAAAAAGAAGCGGCCTGTAAAGAAAACACAAGAGGAAGAAAAAACCA
This sequence comes from uncultured Sporolactobacillaceae bacterium, assembly GCA_963829575.1. Lineage (GTDB taxonomy): Bacteria > Bacillota > Bacilli > Bacillales > Sporolactobacillaceae > KACC-23026. Next base: position 47,422 of record CAWHJF010000016.1, read on the forward strand.
AACAACCCGTACAAAGAAAACAATCGACCACGGCTAAGAAAAAGGTTCAAAAGCCTGCTACTGAATTTCAAAACGGTCGAACTTCATCAAAAGCCAAATTAAGAACAGTAGATCGTACAAACGACGCGAATCAGTCGTCCGTGCCATCCTTATTTGTCTAATGGCTGAATAAGGTTTGGGTCCGAATCCTTTCGAGCAGTTCCCCTTTTTAAAAGGCGATCATTGTTTATTTTATAGGTCTTCTTTATAATAGATATAGAATGAATAAAAGGAGGCCCGTTATGGAAGTCACTAAGATTTCACCACGCGGCTATTGTTATGGCGTTGTAGACGCGATGGTCGTAGCCAGAAAAGCCGCATTGAACGCAGACTTACCCAGGCCCATCTATATACTAGGGATGCTTGTGCATAACAACCATGTAACCGAAGCTTTTAAAGACGAAGGCATTATCACACTCGATGGTAAAGCCCGACATGAACTCATAAAAGAGGTTGACCACGGAACAGTCATATATACAGCTCACGGTGTGTCTCCAGAGGTTCGACAAATTGCCGAGCAAAAAGGACTTACAACCATTGACGCAACCTGTCCTGATGTGACTCAAACTCATGATTTGATTAGAGAAAAAGAAAAAGAAGGGTACCATGTTGTCTACATTGGGAAAAAAGGGCATCCAGAGCCTGAAGGGGCCATTGGAGTTGCACCTAAGATTGTCCATCTCGTTGAAACACATGACGATGTGGATGCCCTTACTCTTAATTGTGAAAAGATCGTGATTACCAATCAAACGACCATGTCCCAATGGGATGTTCGTGAAATCATGAACCATGTGAAAGAGCGCTATCCACATGCTGAAATTCATAACGAGATTTGTCTCGCGACACAAACGCGACAAGAAGCGGTAGCGGAACAAGCCAAAGATTGTGATCTGACAATTGTCGTCGGCGACCCTAGAAGCAACAATTCCAATCGGCTTGCGCAAGTTTCAATCGAAATTGCTGGAACGCCTGCTCACCGGATTGCCGATCTTTCCGAATTAGAATTAAGTTGGTTAAAAGATGTACAAAGAGTTGCCGTTACAGCAGGCGCCTCGACTCCAACTCAGCTTACGAAAGAAGTCGTCTTGTTTTTAGATCAATACGACGAAAACGATCCGATCACTTGGAAAAAACCGGAACGGACCAAACAGTCGATCTTGCCCAAAATTAAAATTAAATCCAGTTAAAAAGAATAAACGGGACAAGCTAAGGGACGATTTTTGAAATCGTCCCTTTTTTTATAAAAAGCGAAATGGATTGGTGTTTGAACCGGAAACCAGGAGTTCTGTCTCAAACCCACCTTCTTTTATAAATGGCTTTAACATAGCTTTTACACCGGTTTTCATTATTTTCTCAGCATGGTGACCCACATCAATGATCGATAACCCTCCCAAAATTGCGTCATGGGCCGTGTGATAATAAATATCTCCCGTGACCAGCACATCCGCTCCTTTAAAAGCGGCTTCATGGACATATTTATTCCCATCTCCACCCAATACGGCTACTTTCTGAATCTCACGGTTTAAATCCCCAACGACACGCAAGCCATCTAGTTCTAACTTTTCCTTAACTTTTGCGGCAAAACCTGCTAATGTCATCGGCGAACTTAATCGACCGATCCGGCCAAGCCCATAAGATTTCCCTTCATTTTCAAGTGCATAAACATCATAAGCCACTTCTTCATAGGGATGAGCTTTGATCAATGCTTTAACCGTTTGATTTAAGCTTGATTGATCCACTATGGTTTCAATTTTAACTTCGTCGACGTGTTCGAGCTCACCTATGGTACCTATGAAAGGCGAGGTACCCGCTTCTGGAAGGAATGTGCCTTTACCTTCTGTGTTAAACGTACAATGACTATACGCACCGATATGACCCGCCCCGGCCTTGCCTAAGGCGGCCCGAATCGATTCAGCATGAGTGACAGGCACATAAACCGCGAGTTTATAGCGTTTATCAGACATCGTTTTTGAAAGAATAGCTGGCTGGTTTAACTCAAGCGCCTCTGCCAACCAATCATTTAAACCACCGTCCGCAATATCCAGATTCGTATGTGCGACATAGACTGCTATGTCATGACGAATACATTTTGCGACAATTTGACTTTGACCCGAGTCCGTCCGCAGCGTTTTAAGAGGACGAAAAATAACCGGATGATGCGCAATAATGAGGTCCACTTTTTTCTCGATCGCTTCATCTACAACATTTTCCAAAACGTCGAGCGTGATCATGACCCGCTTGACATTTTTATTTAATGTCCCGATCTGAAGTCCGATCCGATCGTTTTCTACAGCGAGTCTTTTGGGTACCTTCGATTCAAAGAATTGAATGAGCGTCTCACCATTTAATGCCTTCATTGAATCGCCTCCCTTATTCGATCAATACGGGCTTGAATCGCCGCACGCTTTGCATCTAAACCTTCTAAATTCTCAGCTTGAGACGTAATTTCTTCCTGGATCCGTTCCCACTTCTCTAGTTCGCGCTGCCATTTTTTTATGAAAATAGGACTTTTCTCGATTCGTAAAATAGGACCAAATATGAGATCAGTCGATGAGATCGACGCCTCTTTGGATGATTGAGATTTTACAGACATCGCTTCATAAATATGGCCGTCTTCCTCCATAATCCATTCAGAGCCAATGGCCCAACCTGAGTTATAAAGCCATTTCCTTAACGTTTCTTCTCCATTATTCGGTTGTAAAATCAAATGGGGCTGTCCCTTTAGAAGAGTCTGTCCTTTTTCTAAAATAGACCGAATGAGAGCGCCCCCCATTCCTGCAATCACAATTGTGTGCACTTCATTTGGTCTTAGAACCTCTAATCCGTCACCCTTACGAACTTCAATCACATTCTGTAACCCATAAGACTCAACGGTTTCCTTTGCCGATAAATAAGGACCTTCATTCACTTCACCGGCAACGGCAAGCTTGATTTTACCCATTTGGTAAGCATAAACAGGCAAATAAGCGTGATCGGACCCAATATCGGCCAGGGTTGTCCCGGTTTGAATCCAATCCACGAGCTTTTCTAAACGTTTGGACACTTTTAATTCAATCATAACTCGCCTCATTCCACACATAAAGTAAACACATTCAGTGGGGATTTGACCTACACCCACTGAATGCTCGTTTTGACACACAGATGTGCTTTACTGTGCATTGGCACAAAACGTGTCGTTTATCCCTCATCTAAGCTTATATTTTAAAATTTAGAATGGGAGTGTAATTACCAGTAAAGGCGGGAGGAAAATTCCCAAATTGCAAGCATAAGTAGTTTAACACAAAAAAAGAGACAACACACAAAGTTGTCTCTTTCATCAATTCCCTATTTTTTCTTAGATAACCAAGTCGCTACAGCATCTGCCTCTTTACCATTTATGAGTCCACCTGGCATGCCGCCACCACCGTTTTTAATCTGATTTAAAATCTGATCCTTTGATTTGGATGCGCCTATTTTTTGAAGATTTGGCCCAATACCGCCTTGAAGATTATCCCCATGACACTGAGAACAATTTTGCTGAAAAATTTGATCCGGAGTTAAGTTTTGTGACGCATTCGTGCTGCTTCCTCCAGTGGCGTTTTTGTGTGCCGTATTTCCGCCCCATACTCCCACCACAATCATGAGAATGATTCCAAGAACCGCGATGAGCGCAAACGGAATAAGTGGATTTCGTTTCAACTTATGCCCCTCCCTATGTACATGATCCGTTTACCCAAATTAAACTTTTAAATATTTAAACAATTTAAGTCCAACTTAATTGTACTTGATTCTAGGCTCCGTGAAAAGGGAAAAGCTATTTGTAACATTTCTGTCACATTCTAAGTCGTCGTTCCTTTCATTTTTATTTTACGTTTTTTTCTATAGTTTTCATTTTTTTACAAGATAACGCTTTCAAAACCAAAATCGTTCGACAAAATTTAATGAAGGAATTGGTTTTCAAACCAGGTTTTTGCTTCTATTTCACAACATAATAACTATTTTTCGACAAGAAAAAGATGAATGGTCGTTTGCAAATCGTTTAAAAAGTCAGTAAAATAAACATAACAAAATAAAAGTTTACTTCAAGAAATAGAAGTAAACTTTAAGGGTTTTAATTTATTTTATTCTAAGAAATCTTTGAGCTGTTTGCTTCGGCTTGGATGGCGCAACTTCCTTAAAGCCTTAGCTTCAATTTGGCGAATTCGTTCGCGTGTGACTCCAAATACCTTACCCACTTCTTCTAGCGTCCGAGTGCGGCCGTCATCTAAACCAAACCGCAAACGAAGCACGTTTTCCTCACGATCGGTGAGGGTATCGAGAACATCTTCTAACTGTTCTTTTAACAATTCGTATGCCGCAGCGTCTTGTGGGGCTTGAGCGTCTTGGTCTTCAATAAAGTCCCCAAGGTGTGAGTCATCCTCTTCACCAATAGGTGTTTCAAGCGAAACAGGTTCTTGAGCAATTTTTAGGATTTCCCGAACCTTATCGGAAGGAAGCTCCATCTCTTTTCCAATCTCTTCAGGTGTTGGTTCACGCCCAAGATCTTGAAGCATTTGTCGCTGAACACGGATGAGTTTATTAATCGTCTCAACCATGTGAACCGGGATTCGAATCGTACGCGCTTGGTCTGCAATGGCTCGTGTAATAGCTTGACGAATCCACCAGGTCGCGTACGTACTGAACTTATAGCCTTTTCTGTAATCAAATTTTTCTACCGCTTTGATTAAGCCCATATTTCCTTCTTGGATAAGGTCCAAAAAGAGCATTCCACGTCCGACATAACGCTTTGCAATGCTGACCACCAATCTCAAGTTCGCTTCTGCAAGGCGTCTTTTGGCTTCGTCATCGCCTTCTTCAATCCGTTTTGCAAGTGAGATCTCATCTTCAGCTGAGAGAAGATCGACTCGCCCAATTTCTTTTAGATACATTCTTACTGGATCGTTAATTTTGACTCCAGGCGGAACACTCAAATCACTAAGATCAAACTCTTCATCTTTACTTCCAGCGGGTTCTTCGACTTCTTCGGTTTCTTCAAGGACATCGATTCCTTGTTCACCTAGAAAATCGTAAAACTCATCCATTTGTTCTGAGTCTTGATCAAATGGCGCTAGTCGCTCTGCAATTTCTCCATAAGATAAGACCCCGCGTTTTTTTCCTATTTCTACTAATTGTTCTTTCATTTGATCAAGGGTCACTTCTGGCTCAACTTTTGGCTTGCTTTGTTTTTCAGCCATTTGATCCCCTCCTTCCAAGCTCAAAATTCTTATTACTTTAATGGCTTTTTTGCAATTGGTTTTTCATTTGTATGATCTCTGCTAGTAAATGAGTAGCAGTCTCGATGTCTTGATTTTGTTCAGCAATGGTCTTCAACTTCATTTTCTTTTCAATTTCAAGTACTTTTTGATGCTTTAAGACTTGGTTCATATAATCCTCAATGACTTGATCATCAGCCTCTTCATCTATGTCGAGCATAGCAAGTTCTGTAACGTGATCTCGCAGTCCTTCTTCTGGCAGTCTTTGAATAAAAGACCCTACATCCGCTTCAAAACCTTCTTCATAAAAGGCATAGAGATAAGCAATGATGGCTTGGTTGATCTCATCATAAAAAGCGCCGCCAACCTGCTCACGCACTCGTCTTGCAATGTCTTCATCACGCATCATATGAACGATCAAATAGCGTTCAGCCATTATGTGAGCTGGAAGCAGATGAGGTGTCTTCTTTAATCTTTGAACAGAAGTTGGTCTCGTCTCATCCGTTTGCTTTGACCGTTTTTTTCGTCGAAACAATTGGTATTGCTGTTGTTTCAACGCTTCAAGGGATAAGGAAAATTCATCCGCAAGTTGCCGTAAATAATGGTCTCGCTCCACCGCCTTTGGCAGATCTGATAAAAGATTTAAAACCTCTTCAATGTACTTGAGGCGATCGGCTTCATCTGATAAGTTACGGCCTTTTCTCAAATACATGATTTTAAATGCGGTTACCGTCAAACTTGCCCCTAATACATCTTGCCTAAAACGATCCCCACCAAAACGGGAAATGTACTCATCGGGGTCTAAACCATCTGACATTTGTGCAATTTTAACGGAACGACCATATTTTTCTAAAATTGAGGCGGCACGAAATGCAGCATCTACTCCAGCTTGATCAGAGTCGTAGCTTATTATTATCTTTTCGGCACCACGTGTCAAAATTCCTGCTTGTTCTTCAGTTAATGATGTTCCCATTGAGGCAATACCATTTTTTACACCGACTTGAAAAGCCTTGATGACATCCATATACCCTTCAAACAAGACGACCTCATTTTTTTGCTTAATCGTTTGTCGCGCTGAGTGGTAGCCATACAATAAACGACCTTTATGGAAAATAGAGGATTCTGGTGTGTTTAAATATTTGGGTTTTTGATCATCTAAAACCCGCCCAGCAAAGGCAACCGGTCTTCCTCTTGTATCCCAAATGGGGAACATAATACGGTTACGGAATCGATCGTACCATTTCCCATCAAATGACCGTTTTGCGACCATGCCAACCTGCTCAAACAATTCAAGAGGCAGTTCCCTCCGTTTTAAGAAGTTCGATTGAGTATGCCAGTCGTTGGCGGCATAGCCAATTTGGAAATGCTTGATGGTTTCCTTAGATAAGCCTCGTTTTTCCAGATAGTCTAGGGCCGGCTTGCCATAGGCTGTCTCAGTTAAAAGATAATGAAAAAATTTGGTTAAGAGCTCCATCCCATGGTATAATGACCCTAGTTGATCTTTCTTTTTATTCTCAACTTGTGACTCGCCTATTCCTTGAATGGCGATATTGACTTTATCCCCCAAGTGTTGAACAGACTCTGGAAAACTCATGCCTTCAATTTCTTGAATAAAGGAAAACACATTCCCTCCCATTCCACAACCAAAACAATGAAAAATTTGTTTATCCGGTGAAACAGAGAAAGACGGTGTATGTTCCTGATGAAACGGACATAAACCAAAATAATTCCGTCCCGATTTTTTCAATTGGACGTATTCTCCGACAACATCCACAATATCAGAGGCTTTTCTTACTTGCTCAATGATTTCCTCTTCAATCCTCACGTATGTCATCCCCACGGCGTCTTAACAACACCCATTCTTCTAATGCTTTTCTAAAAGATTGTTTGTCTTCAGAGGTCATGGCTTTAGGGCCTTTAGTTCGTTGCCCCTGATCCCTAAGTTTTTTGGAAACATACCGTTGATCAAGCAAACTGGCAATATTCCCCTCATTTATAGGTTTTCCACGAGCTGTTAGGACATAAACCCCTCTTTGCGTCAAAAGCCCGGCAAGCCCCATATCCTGAGTAATGACTAGATCCCCACGTTGAATATGATTCACAATGTAAAGATCAGCCGCCTCGCGATCAGGGTCCACATAAACCCAATCTCCATCATACCGTGTTGAGTGATGAACGTATGACGCCACAAAAATGGATTCCATTCCATAGAGGCTTGCGATTTCTAGGATTTCATCTTTAACTGGGCAGGCATCTGCATCCACAAAAATCCGTGCGCGTCTCTTTTCATAACTTATGATATGTGATCACCCTTAAGTTTAGGTCAATAAAAACGGTTTTTAACAAACCAGATTGTTTCTATCTACACTATATTCGAGATCAAGCTTAAAAAATCCTTTAAACCTCTCTATGTTTTAATTTTTCGAATGTTGTCGAATGCCATCCATATTGTCATGTATTCACTATTTTTATCACAAATATGTATTATAATACATTGAAATTAGAATACACAAGTAAAAAATATCAAAAAGTCAAGTCTTTTTTATAAAAAGAGCGGAATTAGACGTCCCTTATCTTTTTCTTCAAAGTATTTAAAATGATATTAGCCGTTTCTTCCACCGCACGATTGGAGACATTAATGATTTCACAGCCAATTTTTTGTGTGACGGATTCAAAATGTTCCAGTTCTTGTTCAATCCGCTCAAGGCGTGCATAATGAGCATCTTGAGCAAGTCCCAATGCTCTGAGACGCTCTTTCCTAATATCGTTAAGTTGTGTTGGGGAAATACGTAGACCAAAGCATTTTTTAGGGTTGATTTTAAAGAGTTCTTCTGGCGGCTCCACCTCTGGAACAACCGGAACATTGGCCACCTTAAGCCTTTTCAAAGCCAAATACTGTGAAAGTGGGGTTTTAGAGGTTCGCGACACGCCAATTAAAACGACATCGGCTCTCAGAATGCCTCTCGGATCGCGTCCATCATCGTACTTAACAGCAAATTCAATAGCTTCAACACGTTGAAAATAATCTTCATCGAGTTTATGAATCAGACCGGGTTCATACATCGGCTCTTCTTTAAAAACCTGACTCATTTTTTGAATGGAAGGGCCCAAGATGTCGATGTAGGGCACCCTATTTTTTTCAGCCTGTTGAACCAAATAAGCTTTGATCTCCTTAATTACAATTGTAAAAGCAATTAAGGCTTGTTTTTCCTTAGCATCCCGGATAATGTTGTCTACCACTTCAGGTTCATTGACGTACGGAAAGCGCAGTGTCTCGATCTGATGGGATTGAAATTGACTTTTGGATGCTTGAATGACAAGATCCGCAGTCTCGCCAACGGAGTCGGATACGACATAAATCAATCGATTCACTTTCAATTTAGTAACCTCCAGAAAAGATAGCTTCTCTTCTTAATATTAAACATATCTATGAAAAATCCCTTTTTTTTTGATAAACGTACACGAATTTGTCAAACCCATACTTTTAAGCATCTACAACTTCACACGAAATAAACCTTTATTCTAGAATTCCCCAGAGAGACGGCAAAAAAAAGAAACGTCAATTAATGAAACGTTTCAAGTAGAAGGGGGTTCTAGCTTTTCAATTTGGTCGATAAATCGTTTGGATTTTAAGTTCAACCCAGAATAATGCTCCAGGTATTCATCAATCATTTTCGTCATGAGTTGAACGGTCTCCTCTTTTAGAGTTATCTCACCGATTTGGTTCGGATCTATTTTTTGAAAAAGATAAAACAAGCGCGTCACTGAATTCGGAAGCGGATAAGCGTGTGAATCTTGATGTCGGCAATTTGCGCATACTAGACCGCCTAAACCAATAGAAAAGGAAAAGGGGCCATCTTGTCCGCCACAAGAGACGCAACCCTCTAATTCAGGTTGTATGCCCGCTAGCTTCAGCATTCTTAAATCAAAAATGATCCGTAATACTTTTGGTGCGCGCTTTTCTTCAAGCAATTCAAGAAGCTTCAGTAACCAACTAAATAAAGTCGGTAAAGGCTGCCCTTCTTCCGTAAGCTTGTCCACCATATCAATCATATAGACGGCATAAGCCATAACGGTAATATCGGATTTTATGTAACGAAACAGTTCAATGGGATCGGCTTGATAGAGACTGCCTAGCCCCTTTCCTTTTTGATATAAATACTGGCCATGTGTAAGGAGCTGTGAACCGGATGCAAGTTTACTTCGCGGCTTTTTGGCTCCTCTTGCCATGACCCCAATTTTTCCTTTTTCTTTTGTAAGCAATGTCAATATCTTATTGGATTCCCCGTAATTCGTAGATCGAATCACGAGGCCCTCAACTGTATTCATAATACTCACCCATCATTAATGAACGGGTTGATCGCGATACGGTTCCTCTTCAGTTAACTCGAATTCGTCTCCTTCGTCTGTAAGTTCCTTGTAAAGAAGATAGGTGTCAATGTTTCCAGTCATGCAAAAGACTTTCCAAGTAAAGTCTAACATGCGTCAACCACCTTTCATACTATTTTAGAACTACTCTTAGGATTAACAATCTGCCGTCAAACCATGAGAAGGAAAATATGTAAATTTCCTTCCTTGTCTTAGGAACGTCCAAAAGATCCAGTTGGTCCTTTTGACACCTTAATCTTGTCATCTTTCTGAAGTTGTACCATTTTGGACTTGCGGAAACGTTATGAACAATCAACCCGTCCTTTTTTAGTAGTCTTCTTTACCGAATCCAAAATCACGTAAGTGGAAGGCCTTATCCCGCCAATTTTTTTGCACTTTAACCCAAAGCTCTAAATAGACCTTTGTGCCTAATAACCCCTCAATGTCGCGACGAGCACGAGATCCAATTTCTTTAAGCATTTTACCGCCTTTTCCAATAATAATGCCTTTTTGAGAATTACGTTCCACAATAATTGCAGCTTGAACGGTCATTTTTTCTCCGCCAGTTGGATTGACAATGTTTTCAATCACGACTGCGACCGAATGGGGGATCTCTTCCTCCGTCAAATGAAGGATTTTCTCGCGAATTAGCTCCGAAATGATAAAGCGTTCAGGGTGGTCAGTCACTTGGTCATCTGGATAATATTTTGGACCTTCTTCTAAGTATTTTTTGATTTCTCCTAGCATAGTATTCACATTATTCCCAAGTCGTGCAGAAATGGGGACAACCTCGGCAAATGGCATTTCGTTTTGATACGAGGCAATCGCTGGTAATAATTGATCTGGGTGAACCAAATCAATCTTGTTTAATATTAAAAAAACAGGTGTCTGAGATTTTTTTAACCGTTCCATTATAAATTGATCACCACGGCCAAGCCCTGCTTCGGCATCCACCATAAATAGAATTAAATCCACTTCTTTTAAAGTGCGCTCCGCAGTCTCCGTCATAAACTGCCCCAAGCGATGCTTAGGCTTATGTATGCCTGGGGTGTCTATAAATACGATCTGAGCATCCTCGGAGGAATAAACCCCTTGTATTTTATTACGAGTCGTCTGTGGCTTGTTACTCATAATGGCCACTTTCTGTCCGACCAGTTCGTTTAGAAGTGTTGATTTTCCAACATTAGGTCGACCAATCAAAGCAACAAAACCTGATTTAAATTCATTCGTCATGATGTGTCATATCCTTTGCTCCAAATGCACCAGGAAGTAACTCCTGGACCGTTGTTTCTAGACGCTCACCTTGTAAGTTTGTGAGGATCACTGGCATATCCGCTGGACAAAGCTCAGAGATCACCTGTCGACAGGCCCCACACGGCGGAACTGGGCGCTCACTATCGGCCACAACGACCAACTTTTTAAAGTGTTTCAACTCATCCGCATACGCCTTAAATAAAGCCGTCCGTTCCGCACAATTCGTGACGGAGTACGCCGCGTTTTCAATATTACATCCTAGCACAACCTCATCATCATCCGTCAATAAGGCAGCGCCTACTTTAAACCCTGAATATGGAACATACGCTCGTTCTCGTGCTAGTTTAGCTTGCTCTATGAGTGTTTCATCGTTCATTTCAGTCACCTACATTCCTAATAAATATTTGGAAAAGATCAGTACACCTACGATTAAGGCAATAATTGAAAAAAAAGGACGGCTCCGGCAGCCACATCTTTTGCAGCTCGTGCGAGAGGATGGTGCTCCCTGGTGACCAAATCCACCGTTCGCTCAATCGCTGTGTTGACAAGTTCTAGCCCAATGACACCGCCAATTACACCAATTAAGATCGCCCAATCCTCAAGGTTTATCCGAAGCCATAGGCCAAGAATGACGACCAAAATAGCTGCCAATGTATGGATCTTTAAATTTCGTTCTTTACTAAACGCATGGCCGATTCCAAAAAAAGCGTCTCGAAAGCGATGGGAGAATCGCCTTTTCATTTTGCTCGGTCCCCCAAACATTTAAGAGGACCTCGTAAGTCCAAATGAATCCAGAAGCGTATCTTGAAGGCTAAACATTTCTTTCTCCTCTTCTTCGGTCATGTGGTCATAGCCTAAGAGGTGTAGGAAACCATGAAGGGTTAAAAACCCTAACTCTCGTTTAAAAGAGTGGCCATGTTCTTCAGCCTGTTCATAGGCTTTGGGGATTGAAAGGATAATATCACCCAGAATTCGAGGAAGTTCCTCACCAACAATGGGAATCTCCCCCTCCCCTTCTTCTTCTAGGGCAAAAGAAATCACATCTGTTGGCTGATTTTTATTTCGATACGTCGCATTAATTTCTTGAATGCGCTCATTCCCAACAAATGAAACCGAGAGCTCCGCTTCGTCAATTTTAAGTTCATTTGCCGCAAATTTAAGCAGGTCATCTAAAGTTGTGATCATTTCAGTTGAAACATCTTGGTCTTCGTCTTGGAAATCGACCTCTAAACTCATTCACTCACCGCCTTTTTATCAAGTTCATCCGGATATTCAATCCGTGAATGGAAAACACCATTTAAGGTTTCATAAATCGATTGTTGAACCATATGAAGTTCTTGCATGGTGATGTCGCATTCATCAAACTGACCATCTTGTAGCCTGTCTTTAAAAATTTTTTGAACAAGATTTTCGATTTTAACAGGATTCGGTTTTTTCATCGAGCGAACGGCCGCTTCAACACTGTCCGCAAGCTCGACAACGGCCGCTTCCTTGGTTTGAACCTTAGGACCAGGATAACGAAATTCACCTTCATCAATTTCTTGGCCGAGTTCTTCTTGAGCTTTATGATGAAAGAACTTCAAACACGTGGTCCCATGATGTTGTTCACAAATGTCAATAATCTCTTTAGGCAATCGATATTCCCTTAAGATTTTTGCCCCATCATACGGGTGTGCGATAATAATCGTTTTTGATAATTGTGGTGAGATCTTATCATGCGGGTTGATCTCATCGTGTTGATTCTCTATGAAAAAATGAGGCCGTTTTGTTTTGCCTATATCATGATAATAAGCTGCCACGCGTGCGAGCAATCCGTTCGCACCAATCGCTTCGCTTGCCCGTTCGGCTAAATTAGCCACCATAATGCTATGGTGATAAGTGCCCGGGGCTTCCATTAGGATCTTTTTCAAAAGCGGATGATTTGGGTTAGAGAGCTCCAACAGGCGCATCGAAGATAAAATACCAAATACCGTTTCAAAAAAAGGCAACATGCCCGCCGTCAAAATGATCGAGATAAATCCTGAGAGAAGCGCGTAGCAAAGTTCAATCCCCAAACTTTTTGGATGAAGGCCACCGCTTTTGATCATCATTAAACTAAGCACCGTCAGAACATTAATAATTGAAATAATGAACCCCGTTTGAAGAATCCGTGGGCGCGCATGATTTCCTCTTAAAACCATTGCACCTGCTAAAGAGGAAAAGAGAATATAGAGGGCCATTTGATGATCAAAGATCCCTGATGTGCCTTCCCAACTTCCAAATATAAACCCAGCACAGATTGCAAAGGCAATGGAGGTCACCGCCGCTAACCGTTTGTTAATGAGAATCGCAATTAAAAGTGTCCCTGTTGATACGGGAATAACCAATTCAATGCCAGTAAAATGGGTATTTTTGAGTATGGCATCCAGTTTGATTAATATGAACGTGATCAAAAATAGACAAAAATACACCATCATCAAATTATGTACAGGTTTCTTATTCTTTTTTAATTGATTAAGCTCGAGACTAATCATCGTAGTTAAAAATAGGACCAAGATTGCTAACCCAACAAATGGAAAAATATTAAAATGGTCATCCAATAGACCGACAGCTTTAAGCTTTCTCATGACGTCGGTTGTGACCAATTCGCCTTTTTTTACAATCACTTCACCTTGATGAATGACGACCGGGTCCACTGATTTTGCCGCATCAGCTTTGTTTAATTTGGTTCCAGCGGCATCAAACACGTAGTTTGGTACAATTAAGAAACTTAAGAGGTCTTGAATCGCTTGATGAAGCGATTGGGAATCAACCGTTGTTGGGATCGAATTGACCGCCGATTGCTGAACGTTATCTAAATCATCCCATTTAATTTTATTGCTCATGGACTCATAGATCGATGAGCTCACAATATCGCTTGCAAGTGCAAAATCATGATCGGAACTCGTTAAGAGGGTCCCAATGGTCGAATCTGAAATTTGTTGACTGGCCGACTTGGTTAAGCCTTTTCGAACATCCTTAATTTGGTCATCAAGCGATGGCAAAGCAGGGGATGCATTGGCATCCCCACTACCAGAACTAGACGTTGCACTTGAACTAGAATTAGTAGTGGTCGTTTTTTTTGAAGCTGAACTTGAAAGAGCGTTCACTTTATTCCGTTCTTCCGTAATGGCATTAAGGATGTCTTCCGCTTTCTCAACTTGAATCATTGCCAAATCCTTTTGATACACATATGAAGTGGGTGTATCCGCGGATGCTTGATCACGCCTAACTTTCGTTGCCACTTCATCCACCACTTCAACAGGTGATTGAATATCTTGAGTGGCAATTTGATGAAGTTGAATATGCAGTTTTGCTGGCATTGCCGTATTTATTGTGGAAATAAACATGACCACAGCAATGGCCACGTAAACCAGCCATGAAAAAGCAGTATGAGCTTTTAAACGTTTAAAAAAGGTTGGCCAATTCGGATGGTTCATCATCGTCTTCTCCTCACCCTAAACGATTTTCATTCCACAAACTTTGACGGTAAATCTGATTTTCTTTCTCTTTTTCTAAAATGGTGGCTATGTTTAAAGTTAACTGTTGATTTTCGCTCCAGCGCACTCGCTTTCCACGGGCGGCTCGCGAGCCTCCTCGGCTAACGCCTGCGGGGTCTCCCTTGAACCACTTTTCCCGCAGGAGTCTCGCGCACTTCCGCTACACTCGCATTTAACAGAGCCTAAAATGATGACAAAAAAGTTATTTTTTTGATTAAGCTTTCTCGTAGGCTTCAATAATTTTTTGGACCAGAGGATGACGCACAACATCCACTCTTTGAAGTTTAATAACGGCAATTCCCTTTACTTCGTTTAAAGCGGTCTCAGCCATTTTCAATCCCGATGTTTTTCCTTTTGGAAGGTCAACTTGAGTGATGTCTCCCGTAATGACCATCTTAGAACCAAAACCTAGACGTGTGAGAAACATCTTCATTTGTTCTTGAGTGGTATTCTGCGCTTCATCCAATATCACAAACGCATCTTCAAGCGTACGTCCCCTCATATAAGCTAATGGGGCAATTTCAATCGTCCCGCGTTCAATTAACCGCTGGGTATGTTCTTGACCCAAAATATCGTGGAGCGCATCGTACAATGGTCGAAGGTAAGGATCGACCTTTTCTTTAAGATCTCCTGGAAGAAAACCTAAGCTTTCACCAGCTTCAACTGCTGGGCGTGTTAATAAGATTCGTTTAATAGACCCTGCTTTAAGGGCCGTTACCGCCATGACAACAGCCAAATAGGTTTTCCCGGTGCCGGCAGGTCCAATACCAAATACCATATCATTTTTTTTCATCGCTTGAACATAGTGCTTTTGCCCAAGCGTTTTGACACGAATCGGCTTTCCTTTGACATTCAGAGTAATCGCTTCATCATACAATTCATCTAACACATCAATTTGTCCGGTTTCCGCGAGTTGGATCGCGTAAACCACATCTCGTTCGGAAATCGCTACTTTTTGACGAACGAGCTTTAAAAGGCCATTTAAAACCGTTTCCACACGTTCGGCTTGTGTGTTGTCTCCAGATATGGCAACGCCACCGCCACGCGTGACAATCGACGTTCCAACTCGGTCTTCTATAATTTTTAAATGAGAATCTCCTGGCCCAAACAAGGTCATAGCCTCACTTTGATCATTTAATCGCAATTCAATGGTATGTAGTAGTGGTTCAGACAAATGGCCTCATTCTCCTTGATCATAATTTCTTGTCATGATTCGTTTTTCAAATCAACTCATTTTATTTTTCTTTAGTTTACCATATAAAAGAGTCTCAATTCCAATCGTTCTAAGAAACATGAAAAGGACGAGATTCGTGATCACATGATCACGAGCTCCCGTCCCTCTGTTTCGACTGATAATCTTCCAACTTCTTAACTTATTGAGCCTTGGTTTCCTCCTTTAATTGTTGTTCGCGGTCTTGTGGGTGGAAAGCGCGCGGTTTCGCAATATCTTCATTCACTGTGAAAAAGATGTGTAAATTCAACACCTTATTTTTCAATTCCTCTTTTTGAACATCCTCCGAAAGAATTTTGGCATCATTCGGAAGTTCTCGAATTAGTTGTTTTCTAGCCATTTCCTTCCCAACTTTCGCAGCCTCGTCCTTATTTAAGCCATGTTGCACTTGGCTTGCTTGACGAAAAGTCACCGTCTGAAAGGCAATTGGAAGATCCCAGAAAAGGAAATGAAAAGGTTGGGAAAGGGTCTCTTTTCCTTGTTTCTTAAACGGATGGGCGTTGAATCCCCAAATCGGAATGGTCAGATTCCAAGCTTTTATTTCTCTTTTAACATACGTTTTTCCGGTATAGGTCCGATACGTAATAGAAAGTGGAACCGATGTATCCGACGTATACCAAGTCTCACCCCAAACCTTGCCCTTTGCTGGGACAAATTTTGGATCGTCCTCCATCCCAATGGTACCTGAAACTAGAAGCTGACCTTTTTTTACAACATCATTGGCTTTAACAACCGGTTCACCTTTTTCAACATAGAGTTTCCGAACAGTTGCTGTTTTGGTTGCTACTAAATCTCTTGGGCCTACTTCTTTTTCTGCTTTTGGGAGTTCTTTTTGTACCACATCAATTCGGTAAGTTGTCCCATCACGAGACACCCCAACCCAAGTGGTTTCTTTTAATTGACTGCTCAATTGATCTTCAATTTTTCCTAAAGAAGGGAGGAGGAACGTAATCGATCCGACATGCACATCTTCCTTTGTGAGAAGTTTTCGGATCTGGTTTTCCAGTACAGGATCCGCACCATGAATCTGGATTTTCCAAACGACATTGGAAAGCATAAACAAAACAACAAAAAAGATCAGAAAGCCTCCAAGCATCCCCGAACGGTTCAGTAAACGTCTTGTCCAAAAAGGTAACCCTAATCGTTCTTCAAAATGGATGCGGCAATCTGTGGCTTTTAAAATCTGTTTGATCTGTTTAATATCGGATAAGAGGATCGAGCATTGAATCCGATCCTCTTGAACCCTCTCCACATTCCAAATCCGTACATTTTCTCGCATACATCGATTTAAAAATGGTTCAATAAGTCGCCCCGTTATAGTTGCGGTCACATGGCCTTGGACCTTCTCACTCCAACTGTTCATTTTCATACCCGTCACCTATTTCTCTAAGATTCCAGTTTGTGACGCTTAGGCGCCAATAAATTGAACTTTATCAATCGTGCCTTCTAATAAAATTTCTTCTGGAAGAATGGTTTTTAGAACAAAATTTTGTCCCGTTATTAAAAGTTGTCCCTGGCTTAATTGAAGTCGTAATTCCTGTTTAGTAAACGCTAATACGCCCTTGTGGTTTTCAATATATATATGTAATTGGCCAATGAGCGTAATCCGTGGTAAATCCATCACGACATCAGCCGGCAATTCAGAGTAGTTTACAAACCAATTTTTGACTTGATCGCGCCACTTATTTGCCAACGTCACCACCTCTTTTAACATATTTATGAAAGAAGATGGTGGTCTATCACTAAAGAAGCCACTTAACTTTTAAAGTGCAAAAAAAACACCTCCTAAAAGTTTGGAGGTGTTCAAATTTATGGGCGTTTTTGATATCGGATTGGTGAAAAAGGTCGACGAGCTCTTGGCTCACCAAAACATTCTGCTAATATGAAGGATTCCGCAAGCTTTTTAGGTGTCGGCTTCAGGTCAAGCTTCTTATGTTTTTTTTGACTTAAAGCTTCACTCGGTCTGATATAAGTGCGATCCTGTTCAGCAGGCATGCGGGCATAAGAAGAGGCATCATCAGGATCCGTATCACCAAAATCAGTTGAATAGTCGGTTGAGAGTGGTTCGGGATCAAACTCCTTCGGAAGTGGGATAAGAGCGGTGTCTCGTTGATCGTTCCAGTCATAAACACCTTCCGCTTCCTCGATCGCATGAGTGGGTTTTGGTTGACGAATAGTCGGCTCAATAGGAGTCGTATCCATAGTTTGAAAAGGATTACGCGCGAGCCGATCAAACGCACGCAGTCGGGTTCTAAATCCTCGACTCCCGCTTTTTTTGGGTTGCATGGCGTTCACAATGGATGCGATTACCCCGATCACCGCTAAAATTGCTAGGAAACTCAAGAGGATCCCCCCTTATTCCTCGTTTTTGTCCTCATTCATTTCGCCAACTGAATGACGCATTTCTGTATCAGCTTTAATATTATTGTAATTCATATAATCCATGACACCGAGATGTCCATCGCGAAGTGCTTTAGCCATTGCGAGCGGCACCTCCGCCTCTGACTCGACGACTTTTGCACGCATTTCTTGCACCCGTGCTTTCATTTCCTGTTCAGTTGCAACCGCCATCGCACGGCGTTCCTCAGCTTTGGCCTGTGCAATATTTTTATCCGCCTCAGCCTGTTCGGTTTGCAAATGGGCTCCGATATTTTTGCCGATGTCCACATCCGCAATATCTATGGATAAAATTTCGAACGCAGTCCCCGAATCTAACCCTTTTTTTAGGACGGTTTGAGAAATCATGTCCGGGTTCTCTAACACTTGATTATGGCTTTCTGAAGACCCAATCGTCGAAACAATTCCTTCGCCAACACGCGCAATAATCGTCTCTTCACCTGCGCCCCCTACCAAACGGTCAATATTGGCACGAACAGTAATTCTCGCTTTGGCCTTCACTTCAATGCCGTTCATTGCAACACCTGAAATAAATGGTGTTTCAATCACTTTAGGATTCACGCTCATTTGGACCGCTTCCAAGACGTTACGGCCAGCTAAATCAATCGCCGCACATCGTTCGAAACTGAGCTCAATGTTTGCTCGATGGGCGGCAATCAAAGCATTCACGACCCGGTCGACATTCCCACCAGCCAAATAATGGCTCTCTAATTGATTCGTGTTTAAATGAATTCCAGCTTTAACCGCTTTTATTAGTGGATTAATGACTCGTCTTGGAACAACACGGCGGAGTCGCATCCCAACCAGATTAAAAATCCCAATCCGTACACCGGCAGCTAATGCCGAGATCCATAGCATAACAGGGACAAACGAAAAGAACACAGCCAGCACAATAATCACAATCACTGCAATAAATAAAATAAGAATCGCATTGGCAGGCATAACCATTCCTCCTTTTTTCGATTAATTAACTTACGGTAGGAATAGAAAAAAGTTTCAAATTTACTGGTTAATTTTTATGCAGAATTGCTTATTTTTAATAATTGGTGGGTTTAAGGCTACGTGAGACGACTTTCCTTTGGGTTCACGTCTTATGACCATCGATCACCTATGAGCCTGGCTTACAACAAATATGCGGGTTTCGTATATTCGAAAATCACCCCCGACTAACCGCCCGTTTTGCGCTGAACGCTGCAAAACTTATCGTGATGATGCAGAATAAGATGATGACCAAAAAGGCTTTCAAAAGGTCAGCCGCCACCCAACCGTGAATCATCACCGACCGCATGCCTTCAAAAACATATGTTGTCGGGTTTACGAGAGCGGCTACTTTTAACCAACCCGCTTCAATTAAATCATAGGGTACAAAAGTTGTACTCAAAAATAAAAGTGGGAAGAAAATAAACGTTCCAGCTTGTGCCGCTTGAGCATTTTTAGTACGAAGGGCAAAACCAACTGAATAACCGGCAAATGCAAGCCCCCACCCGACTGCTAACAATAACACAATGACCACACCCCAAAAACCAGCTTGAACATGAAGTCCCATGATAAACCCTATAATTAAAATAAGAATCGTCTGGGCAAGGAGTTGAAGCATTCCTGCAATAATCGGTCCTAGCACGATTGCAAGGCGAGAAGCAGGTGTTAATAGAAGCCTTGAAAAATAGCCGTTTTCTAGATCGGTTATGAGCGTTTGCCCTGCACCTCCTGCTCCCCCAATTGCCCCTGACACAATGGAAACCGGAAGAATGAACGCTAAATAACTTGCGCCACCGAATGCTGGAAGCTTTGAAATTCCACTTAATCCCGCTTGGTAAACCACTAAAAAGAAAAGACTAATTACTAAATTAGGGATAAACGCAAAGGGATTCCTTAACGTCGTAATTAAACTCCGCTTCGTAAACAACCACGTGTGTGTGAGAAAGGCACTCATCCTCTTATCCCTCCTGAATCTTGTTTTGATTTTTTTTAAAGGGTTTCGCTGTCATTTGCAAAAATACATCATCTAAAGTAGGTGGAGAAACGTTTAGCTGAGTCGCATAAAGGTTCAAATGATCAAGTCTTCGAATGAGATCTGGCAAAATAGCGGTCCCATTTCCATCAAAAATCCGTAATTCGGTTCCTATTTGTTTTTGTTCAGGATAATCTCTCACCAAATTCGCAGCGGCTTGAGAGGCCTCTTCTTCATTTTTGAATACCAATTCAATGACGTCTTTTCCAACGGCACGTTTGAGTTCTTTCTGAGTCCCTGTCGCTACAATTTGTCCTTCGTTAATAATTGCAATGCGATCGGCCAATTGATCAGCCTCTTCCAAGTATTGAGTCGTTAAGAAAATAGTTGTTCCGTTTTCTTTATTTAAAGCCCGAATTTCCTCCCAAATGAGTTTACGGTTATAGGGATCTAGACCTGTTGTCGGTTCATCTAAGAAAAGGACTTTTGGTTTTTGAACAAGCGTTAAGGCTAGATCAATACGACGACGCATCCCCCCTGAGTAATTGCCACATGGACGATCCGCATCCTCTACTAATCCAACCAACTCTAAAAGTTCTTGGGTGCGCTTCTTAGTGGCATCTTTCCGATAACCAAATAAGCGTCCTTGAAGATCTAACAACTCTCGACCCGTAAGCTTAGGATCAATGCCTGTTTCCTGGAGCGCAACGCCGATAATCTGTCGTATTTTTTCTGGTTCTGTCAACACATCAAACCCGAAAATTTTGGCATGACCTGAAGTCGGTTTTAACAACGTCGTAAGCATTTGAACCGTGGTCGATTTCCCGGCTCCATTCGGACCTAAAAAAGCAAAGAACTCCCCTTCTGCAACATCAAAGGACACCCCATTAACCGCTTGAACCTTGCCTTTAAAACTTTTGACTAAATTTTCAACCTGAATGATTGATTCTGGCACTCTCGTTCCTCCTCTAAGCATGATTTTTAATCCACACACCTTTATTATATATACTGGTTGGTTAATAATAAAGTGAAGCGATCACAAAATTTTATATAAGTAATTATAAGTAAAAAGCGGAACCCTAATTTAAGGATTCCGCTTCGTAATTTATTATGCGAGGTGAGTTTGTACGAGACTGCTTACTTTACCACCATCAGCCCGTCCTTTTACTTTCGGCATAAGGGCTTGCATCACTTTACCCATATCCGCTTTAGATGACGCACCAACTTCTTGTATGGTCACTTTGACCACTTCCTCTAACTGATCATCGGTTAAAGGTTCTGGTAAGTAAGCCTTGACGATCTCAATCTCACTTTTCGTTTTCTCAGCTAAATCATCTCGACCCGCTTGCTCAAACTCCTGGAGGGAGTCGTTCCTCTGCTTGAGTTCCCGTGAAAGCACAGTTAAGGCTTCATCATCAGAAAGGTCTTTGCCGAGTTTTATTGACTCGTTTTGCAGCGATGCTTTCAACATTCGGATGACCGATAAACGATCTTTGTCCTTTTGCTTCATCGCGTCTTTCATATCTTGGGTAAGCTGATTCAAAAAGCTCATCAGAACACCCTTTCTTAGAATTTGCGTTTCTTACGTGAAGCCTCAGCACGCTTGTTCTTCTTCTTGACACTAGGTTTTTCATAGTGTCGACGCTTTTTGATTTCCGCCAATGTACCTGATTTCGCGACGGAACGTTTAAAGCGACGAAGTGCGTCTTCAATGTTCTCATTCTTGCGAACTTTTGTTTCAACCATCTATGTTTCCCTCCCTCCAACTTGCAAACGCTCTAAAAGGGCTTTGGAAAACTAAAATCCGCCCTATTTTCACCTTCATAAAATAAATAATTAAAAGAAGATGTCGTTGCAATTATATACGAAACCGCCCGGTTGGTCAACAACTTAAGAAAAAGCTATGAACATTTTCTTCTTAGATAATTTCTCTTTTATTGGAGCCAGACCATGTCTAAAGGTGGTTGGTGTTCAGCGTTTTTGTGATGAGGACTCAAAAGACCTTATTCATCGTTGGCCTTCCCATTTTTCTCAGGGTACTGGCTTTTCTTACTTGTTTTTCATAGTGTTGTTAATTTTTATTTTAAAAACATTGTCATTGAATAGACACTCGTCCAATACACTAATGACAGGTGATGCCCGTATGGAGCGAATACTAACAGCATTTATCATTTATATTGGGATTTTCTTATTTGGAATGACCGTATTGAAGGTCGGCTTTGCAGCCCTTGGTGATCAAAAAATGAAAATTTGGATTGAACGTGCAACCCGTTCACCGATTAAAGGTTTGGTCATCGGTGCGGCGCTGACCGCCGTGCTTCAAAGCAGTTCAGCCGTAACCGTCATTATAGTTGGTCTCGCTGCTGCCGGTCTGGTTCGATTTTCAAATACCATTGGTGTCATTCTCGGTGCCAATATTGGGACGACCTTTACTGGATTAATTGCCAGCATTCCACTCGGAAACTTTCATTTATTATTATTGGTGATTGGTTTCGGTCTCATTTTCTTTAAGAAAGATAAAATTTTTTGTTTGGGAGCAGCGTTAATTGGACTGGGCTGTTTATTTCTTGCCATGGATGGGTTTCATCATTTGAGTGGCCCTTTACAAGAAATCGCACCTATTAAATTTATCCTAAATAACTCTAACCAGTCCATTTTGTCAGCTTTAGGACTAGGGGCGCTCTTCACCGCCATCATCCAATCGAGTTCTGCCACAACTTTAATTGCGATGAGTTTTCTAAACACCGATCATTTGACATTGCTCTCTGGGATCGCCATTGTCATTGGAGCAAACATTGGGACTTGTTTTACAGCCATACTTGCGTCGTTTGGATCAAACAAAGAAGCGCGTTGGGTGGCCTACACGCATTTCTTTTTCAATTTATTTGGCACCTTACTAATCGTTCCATTCCTTATTCCTTTTACTCATCTATTAGAAGGAATGGGATGGCTGCCAAGTGTTACGCTCGCCTATTCAAGCCTAGTATTCAATGTTCTTACCGCCCTTGTCGCGCTTCCATTTGCGAAATCATACGGTCAGTGGATTGAACGACGACTTAATTTTTAAAGCGTGCACGACAAAAACGAGACACCAGAATGATTTTCCGGTGTCTCGTTTTATTATTTAGTTACACTCTACTTTACTCATTCACAATTGTTACGCTAGCGCTAGCGCCAACTCGAGACGCACCGGCCTTAACCATAGCTTCAGCAGTTTGACGGTCACGGATCCCACCTGAAGCTTTAACGCCTAGTTCGTCCCCAACGACTTTTCTCATCAGTTGGACGGCTTCTATTGTTGCTCCACCCGATGAAAAACCGGTCGATGTTTTAACATAGTCCGCTCCCGCACGTTTTGCGAGTTGACTCGCGAGCTCGATCTCTCTGTCTGTCAGAAGACATGTTTCTAAGATCACTTTAACAAGCGCATCTTCACCCGCGGCTTTGACAACAGCTTGTATATCTTCTAAAACCGTTTTTTCATCCCCATCTTTAAGTGCCCCAATATTGATCACCATATCGACTTCACGCGCACCTTTTTCAATAGAAAGACGCGTTTCAAAGGCCTTGACTTCCGTTAGTGTAGCTCCTAATGGAAAGCCCACCACGGTACAAACCAAGCAATCAGACCCCTCTAATTGTGCTTTGGCGAATGGAACCCAATACGGATTGACGCAAACGGATGCAAAGCTGTAACGCTTCGCTTCTTCACAAAGAGTCTGAATGTCTGCCTGATTCACGTCCGGTTTTAAAGCAGTGTGATCAATTAACTTTGCTAATTCTGTCATAAGCCCCTCCTATAGGGATACGGCCTGGATCTGTGAGTGATCCTCAATTTGAGAAACACGATCATCCATGACGCGTACAAATTGGCCTTGATTGTATGGGTAGCCGGCTTTTGTTAATTTAACACGAACCAGTTTCCCTTCTAGATCAGGGCTCCCTGGAAATTTCACTTTTAGATAGTTATCCGTGTAACCGATCCATTCCCCATTTTCATCGCCTTTCTTGAATGGTTCTTCCGGAATCACTTCAAGAACTTCTTCTTCATAACGAGAGGCATAGGTTTTGGCTAATTGTGTGGATAAACTGATCAGCTTTCGAACGCGTTCATGTTTCACATCATCCGATACTTGATCGGTCATGCGGGCAGCCGGCGTGCCTGTCCGCTGCGAGTAAGGGAAAACGTGAAGTTCAGCAAACCCAAGCTTTTCAATAAAATCGTAGGTTTCTTGGAATTCTTCATCCGTTTCACCTGGAAAACCCACGATAACGTCAGAGGTTAAGGCAAAGTCTGGTAGTGCCTTTCTTAACTTTTCGATTTTCTCGGCATAAAATTCGGTTGAATACTTCCGTCTCATACGCTTTAACACCGTATCAGAACCCGATTGGAGCGGGATATGCAGATGACGCGCGACAATATTGGATTGATCAATCACTTCAATCACTTCATCGGTGACTTGGCTCGCTTCAATTGAGGAAATGCGAATCCGCTTGATCCCTTTAACTTTAACTTCTAAATCACGGAGGAGTTGAGCAAAGTTATAATCCTTCATGTCTTCTCCGTAACCGGCGGTATGAATCCCTGTTAACACGATCTCTTTATACCCGGCCTCGACTAGTTTTTGAGCTTGTTCTAGAACCGCTTCCGGTTGTCTTGAGCGCAATAACCCACGTGCCCAAGGAATAATACAAAACGTACAGAAGTTATTACAGCCTTCTTGAATTTTAAGAGAAGCCCGTGTCCGGTCCGTAAATGTCGGGACTTCTAACTCTTCATATACGCGGGCTTTCATAATGTTATTAACGCCATTAATCGGTTCGCGTTCTTGTTTATATTGCTCAATGTAATCCAACATTTTTTCCCGGTCTTGTGTTCCGACCACGATGTCCACACCAGGAATCGCCATCACTTCTGCCGGAGAAGTTTGCGCATAACATCCCGTGACGCAAATGACCGCATTCGGATTTTGCCGGATCGCTCGACGAATGACTTGACGGCTTTTTTTATCTCCCGTGTTAGTTACCGTGCACGTGTTAACCACATAGACGTCGGTTGCATGATCGAAATCTTTACGCTCATAACCTTTTGACTGAAACAACTGCCAAATAGCCTCAGTCTCATAATGGTTGACTTTACAGCCTAATGTATGAAATGCCACGCTTGGCATAGTATCACCTCATAGATAGTTCAAATTGGTACGATAATGCGGATAAAATATAGAGTGGCGCTGTTTCGGTTCGGAGAATTCGAGGGCCAAGTCCTACTTTACTATACCCTTGCGACTCGAGTGCTTTTACTTCCTCTACGCTCAGTCCACCTTCTGGTCCCACGACGACCAGAAGGGAATCTCCCGGTTTCATGGCGTGGATTAAGTCCGCAAAGCCATGGCGTTCTCCCCGCTTTGCTTCTTCCTCAAAGGCGACCAATTTATGAGTAAAAGAATCCCCTAGATTCATAAGCCCCAACAGATCTAATGGTGCCTCAATATGGGGCAACGTATTTCGATGCGATTGTTCAGCCGCTTCTTTTGCAATTTTCCGAAGGCGTTCCAATTTCTTTTGCACCTTTTGAGGCTCTCCCCACTTCACAATGGCTCGTTCTGAAGCAAATGGGATGAACGCCGTGACTCCCAACTCGGTTGCTTTTTGGACGATCCAATCAAGCTTATCACCTTTAGGAAGCCCCTGTGCGAGCGTGACACGAATGGGAAGCTCTGTTTGTTCAGCTACGTTCTCATCAATCTCACAAAGGACGGCTTGTCCTTCCAACGCTTGGATCTTACAATGATACGTATTTGCAGAAGAATCACAGATTATAAGCGAATCTCCTTTTTTCATTCTCATCACGCGTTGGATATGCCTCGCGTCCTCACCATTAATCGTGATTTGGTGATCGCTGATCTGCTCCTGGGAAACAAAATACCGCTGCACAATGGCCACCTCCTTAAAGGGAATTTGTAACGCGTTGACCTCTCAGTCGTTTCTCTTAGCAACGATGGCGACCCAATCTTCTTCCTTGAAGGTTCGAAGTATGGTGAACTGACTTTCTAGCAGCTTGTCTTCCACAAGCCGCTGTTTCTTTTCAATAATACCAGACAAAACCAAATAACCGTCTTGAGTTAAAAGCGGTTTAGCATCCTCGATCAGCTTTACGACGATTTCAGCCAAAATATTCGCCACAATCACTTCATAAGGTCCAACAATCGTTTTAACCAAATCGTTTTGTTTCACTTGGACGCGATCTTGAACCTTGTTAAGGTTGACATTAAATTGGGCCGATTTGACCGCAACCTCATCCAGATCCAAAGCTAAGACCGCTTTTGCCCCCCATTTTGCTGCGGCAATACTTAAAACACCCGATCCCGTTCCAACATCGAGGACTTGATCATTCGGCTGAACAAGCCCTTCAAGTGCTTTCAAACACAAGATAGTCGTCGGATGGGTACCCGTTCCAAAAGCCATCCCGGGGTCTAGTTCGATCACGACATCATTTGGCTGGGTATCAACCTCTTCCCAGGTCGGCTTAATCAAAAGAGAATCGGTGAGTCTGATCGGTTTATAATATTTTTTCCAGGCGGTTGCCCAATCTTCTTCACTCACTTCACCGATCGTGACAAGGTTTGGTTGAACGTCGATGTCGTATTCAACCAAATGATCGATCGCCTGCTTGATTTGATCGACCGTCTCAGGAAGAAATCGGGAATGCGGCAAATAGGCTTTCACATAAACGCCAACCTCCGGATAATCGTTCGGATTGAGCGCATAAATCTCTCCAAATTGATCCGTCCAATCTCGGGTTAATACCTCAGGGTCTTCAATGACGACCCCACTCGATCCTGCTTCATGTAAAATATTCGAAACAGGATCCACTGCTTGGCTAGCGGTATGAATACAAATTTCAACCCACTTCAATCCATTCACCTACTTTTCATCTCTTCCCACTTGAACTGGGATATCGTTTGCCTTAATCCGTTTTAAAGGCACGCTTGACACGAGAAAAGAAAGAATCCTGGTCATCATTCAAAGGCTTTCCACTGATCTCGGATAATTCGCGATATAACTCTTTTTCACGATCAGAGAGGTGTTTCGGTGTGACGACTTTAACGGTAATATGTTGATCGCCTTGACCATAACCTCTTACATTTTTGATGCCTTTACCTTTTAATCGAAAATGGGTACTCGTTTGCGTGCCAGCTGGAATTTTCAACTTAACTTTTCCGTATAAAGTTGGCACTTCAATCTCATCCCCAAGAGTCACTTGAGCAAAATTAAGTGGGATTTCACAATACACATCGTCGCCATCACGCTCGAAGAACTTGTGCGGTTCAATGGTGAAGACCACATACAAATCCCCAGAAGGACCGCCATTAATGCCAGCTTCCCCTTGCCCAGAAACCCGAATTTGTTGACCTTCATCCACACCCGCTGGAATGTTAACGTGGATCTTCTTGCGTTTTTGAACGCGTCCATCGCCACCACATGTTGAACATTTGTCTTTGATAATCTTACCTTTACCTTCGCAATAATGACAAACTCGGCGGTTGACAATCCGTCCAAATGGGGTTTGCTGTTCCACATTTAATTGACCGGTTCCATGACAATGCGAGCATTCTTCCGGATCGGTTCCAGGCTTTGCGCCTGATCCATGGCATGTTTCGCAAGTCTCTTCGCGCGGAATTTCAATATCCTTCTCTAAGCCAAATGCCGCATCTTCAAAAGACAACTGCATCGTATACTGAAGGTCTGAGCCCTGTCTTGGCGCATTCGGATCGCGTCTACGCCCACCGCCTCCGCCGCCAAAGAACATATCAAAGATATCACCAAAGCCTCCGCCGAAGTCGCCTCCGCCAAAGCCTTGGCCACCAAAGCCTTGGTTTGGATCCGTATGACCAAATTGATCATAGTGTGCTTTCTTTTGTTCATCACCCAATGTTTCGTAGGCTTCTTTTGCTTCTTTAAACTTATCCTCCGCACTCGGATCATCTTTATTTACGTCCGGGTGGTATTGACGGGCTAATTTTCTATAGGCTTTTTTAATTTCGTCCTTTGAGGCATTGCGTTCTACACCTAGGACTTCATAGTAGTCTCGTTTCGCCATACGCTTCACCTCCGGTTAGAATCCCTCTCAAAATAATCGTTTTTTATTAAAAAACATCATAATCTAACTTACTGTATTAATCTCACGCAGAAACGGTGAGAGGATTCGATTCACTCATCCTTAAATCTTAACACCCGGACTTCCTGTGTTGCAAGAGAAGGATGCCTTACAAAATTTAGAAATGCTTAAAAGTGTTAAATTTGTTCATAAAACAGGGAGAAGAAAGCCAAAATCAAGCAATGGCTTGAACTGACTTTCTTCCCCTTAAAAATAAGCTACTCTAAAACTTAATCGGTTAGACTACCTTCTTATTTGTCATCAGGTACTTCTTCATAATCGGCATCGACGACATTGTCATCTTTACCGCTTTGATCCGCATGGCCTTGTCCTTGGGCAGCTTGAGCATCTTGTTGGGCTTGCTCATAAAGTTTGACCGAAAGCTGTTGAACCACTTCGGACAACTCCTCTTTTGCTGATTTGATCGCTTCAAGATCACCGGACTCCAAAGCTTTTTTCAACTTTTCTTTCGCTTCTTCGGCTTTGGCTTTCTCCGACTCATCGACTTTATCCCCAAGGTCTTTAAGGGTTTTTTCAGTCGTGAAGACCAACTGGTCGGCTTCGTTACGTAAATCGACTTCTTCTTTACGTTTCTGGTCCGCTTCCGCGTTGGCTTCCGCTTCTTTAACCATCCGATCGATTTCATCATCGTTTAAGCCGGATGATGACTTAATTGTAATCGATTGTTCTTTGTTTGTTCCTTTGTCGGTTGCTTTAACATGAACAATTCCGTTTGCGTCGATTTCAAAAGACACTTCAATTTGTGGAATTCCGCGTGGGGCAGGTGGAATATCCGTAAGTTGGAAACGACCAAGGGTTTTATTATCCGCTGCCATCGCCCGCTCACCTTGAAGAACATGAATGTCAACGGCTGTTTGGTTATCCGCAGCCGTCGAGAAAGTTTGTGATTTGCTCGTTGGGATTGTTGTATTTCGGTCGATCAATTTTGTGAACACACTGCCCATTGTTTCAATACCTAATGAAAGTGGCGTAACGTCTAATAAAACAACGTCCTTCACATCACCAGAAAGAACACCGGCTTGAATCGCAGCCCCTAAAGCCACAACCTCATCTGGGTTAACCCCTTTGTGTGGTTCTTGACCAGTAAGCTTTTTGATCGCCTCTTGAACGGCAGGAATACGCGTCGAACCACCCACAAGAATTACTTTGTCAATCTCACTCGCAGAAAGACCCGCATCTTTTAATGCTTGACGTGTCGGTCCCATGGTCCGCTCTACAAGGTCAGAAGAAAGCTCTTCAAACTTAGCGCGAGTTAAATTCACCTCAAGGTGTTTTGGACCAGATGCGTCTGCTGTAATAAATGGAAGTGAAATCTGCGTTTGAGACACACCAGAAAGATCTTTTTTAGCTTTTTCAGCGGCATCTTTTAAACGTTGTAAAGCCATTTTATCTTGGGAAAGATCCATACCGTTTTCTTTCTTGAATTCTTGGACGAGATAGTCAATGATGACTTGGTCGAAATCGTCCCCACCAAGACGGTTATCCCCAGCAGTTGATTTCACTTCAAAAATCCCATCACCGAGTTCAAGAATGGAAACGTCAAAAGTACCGCCACCCAAGTCATAAACTAAGATGGTTTGATCTTCTCCCTTGTCCAAACCGTACGCAAGTGATGCAGCCGTTGGTTCGTTGATAATACGATCCACTTCTAGACCCGCAATTTTACCTGCATCTTTAGTTGCTTGACGCTCTGCGTCATTAAAATAAGCTGGAACTGTGATGACCGCATTCGTGACTTTCTCGCCTAAATAGCTCTCAGCGTCAGCCTTTAATTTTTGTAGAATAATAGCTGAAATTTCTTGTGGAGTAAATGTTTTTCCTTCTGCTTCTACTTTATAGTCGGTTCCCATATGGCGCTTAATTGAAATAATCGTGTTCGGATTTGTAATGGCTTGACGCTTAGCCACTTCTCCAACTTGGCGTTCACCATTTTTAAACGCAACGACAGATGGCGTCGTCCGATTTCCTTCAGCGTTTGGAATAACGACAGGCTCTCCGCCTTCTAGAACCGCTACACAGGAGTTGGTTGTCCCTAAATCAATTCCAATAATTTTACTCAACGTAATTCCCTCCATGCTCAATATGTAGTACGAATGTAAGGCCTTATGGAAGACCTTTCGTTCGTCAGTTTAAAACGAGTGGACTTTGGTTGACTTAAAAGTCGTGATGATCAAAGACCAAACTTAAGAACTCACTTTTACCATCGCTGGTCGAATGACCTTTCCGTTTAACGAAAAGCCAGCTTGGAACACTTCGACAACTGTGTTAGGCGCCACACCTTCGACCACATCTTGCATGACCGCTTGGTGAAGATTTGGATCGAATGGTTGGTTCATCGCCTCAACCTCTTCAACCCCTTCTTTCTTAATAGCATCCCACAATTGACGTTGGACCATTTCCATACCTTGCTTTAAGCCTTTTGCTTCATCTGTTTCAACTTCAACGTCTAATGCCCGCTTAAAATTGTCAAGAACAGGTAGAAGATCCTGTACAAGCTCTTGTGCGCGCAAATTTCTCTCTTGTGCTTTTTCTTCTCTAGTACGACGTCTAAAGTTATCATAATCGGCCTGCAAACGCAGGTTACGGTTCGTTACGTCTTTTAATTCTGTTTCTAACTGAGTTATTTTGGCCAGAACAGTCGCTTCGTCCACTTGAGAATCTTCAGAATCTGCTTCTGCTGCATCCTCGTTCGGCTCGAATTCTTCGGCTGTTGGCTCAGTTGATTGAGGTTCAGAGTGCGTCGCTTCATCGACCACTTCCGACTCAATCGTTTCATTATTTTTTTCTTCTACTTCTTTTTCTAATGGTTTCTCACTCATCCCACTCACCTCCTTTAAAGTCCCAGTCAATTAAATCTTGAACAGTCTATTTTGTCAACGGATTGGGTCCCTACTTGATCGTAGAAAATAAAGATCCTCCTCCGTTTTGTATTAACATGGGGTTCATTTTGGTCTTGAAAAATATAAGACCCTATTAGTCATAATTGCCTCGATTAGTCGGTTTGATACCGTTCGGTCAAAATTTTGGACAACCCTTTTGACACAAGATCCATAAGCGAGTAGACACGCGGATAAGTCATCCGAGTTGGCCCAATCACAGCTACGGTCCCCATTGGTTCCCCTCCGATCGCATAGGTTGCCGTGATCAAACTGCATTCCCTGGCTTCATTAAGCTCTATTTCATGACCAATTTTAATTTGTATACCGCTCGCGCCATTTGGACGAATCAATTCATGAACGCGTTCCTTTTTTTCTAGGATATTAAGAAGTGGCAACACTTTATCAATATCCTTAAATTCAGGTTGTGCAAGTATATTGGTTTTTCCTCCAAAGAAGATTTCATCCATTGGATCATACGATAGCGCCTGATCTAGAAATCGAAGCGCATTTGAATAATTTCTAAAATGGATTTTTAAGAGCTTGGCTAATTCGGTTTGAACAGCTTGTTTCAAAGCATATAATGGCACGCCACTAAGCTTTTCATTCACCATGCGAACAAGTTTTTCAATATCACTCGGACCGACCCCAGCCGGAAACGAGACGGTTCGATTTTCCACATGCCCTGTGTTGGTCACAATAATCAGAACGCCCGTTTCACCGCTCAGGGGAATAATCTGAATCTGTTTGAGCTTGGTCTCGAGAATTGCCGGCCCTAAGACAATTGATGTATAACTTGTAAATTCAGAAAGAATCAACGCGGTCTCTTGGATCAGTCGTTCAACTTCATAATAACGTTCTTTAAACGTGTGACGAATACCGTTCACTTCATTATGAGTTAAGAGCTCAGGAGACAACAAATGATCCACATAAAACCGATACCCTTTTTCGGAAGGAACCCGACCAGAAGAACTATGTGGCTTTTCTAAGTATCCCAATTCTTCTAAATCGGCTAATTCATTACGAATCGTTGCCGAACTAAAGCTCACATCATTCCGTTTCGAGATCGTTCTTGATCCAATTGGTTCAGCTGAACGAATGTAGTCATCGACAAGTAGTTGAAGTAAAAAAAGTTGACGATCCGTTAGCATACTTATCACCTCTGTTAGCACTCCTAGTTACCGAGTGCTAATACTACAATAAAATTTATCAATCTTATTACAATTTGTCAACGATTGCGCGGTTTTTTTGAAAGTTTCCAACCTAGTTTTTGACGGATTATGAGAACACCTCTTCTGGCAGTAAAAATTGGGCTAGGACTTCATTACTCAGGAATTGGCCCTCTTTAGATAAAATCAGATGTTGGTCGGTTTCCGTCAACCAGCCTTTAGCTTTTAACTCAGTGATGACCTCGCCATAGACTTCGGCCACACTCATTCCAAACTTTTCTTTAAAGCGCCCCTTTGATACACCAAAACGGGTCCTGAGCCCTAAAAATAATTCTTCTTCAACTTTTTCCTTTAGTGAAACCGGATGGGAAGACGTCTCTGCAGACCCGTTGTCTTCAACCCTGCGAATGTAGCCTTTAATAGGGCTCGCATTGACCACTCGCTTGCCCTCCATATAGCCGTGGGCCCCTGCCCCAAACCCATAATATTCTTCGTTTTGCCAATAAAGGAGATTATGCTGACTTTCATAACCCGGTTTTGAAAAATTACTGATTTCATATTGTTGATAGCCGTTCTCCCCTAAGCGATCAATCAAAAGTTCATACATATCGGCCTCAAAATCTGGGCCAGGAAGTAGAGTTTACCTTTTTTCATTCGATTATAAAAAATGGTCTTGGGCTCGACTTGAAGGCATAAATCGAGATATGTTCAGGGTTGAGAGCGAGTGCCTGGTCAATCGATCGGTTTAGATCGTCTTCAGTTTGCCCTGGAAGACCGAACATTAAATCAATTGAGAGATTGTGAAAGCCAATTTCTCTCGCCATT
The DNA here is from genome assembly GCA_963829575.1 of uncultured Sporolactobacillaceae bacterium. Lineage (GTDB taxonomy): Bacteria > Bacillota > Bacilli > Bacillales > Sporolactobacillaceae > KACC-23026. Next base: position 80,460 of record CAWHJF010000016.1, read on the forward strand.
TGAATGCCTTTGGTGACGTCCTCAATGGAATGGACACGGCCAATGGCTTCTAAGCCCTGTTCTTGAAACGTTTGGACACCAATGCTTAGACGATTGACGCCTAATGCCTTCATCAATTGAAGCTTGCTATAAGTCAAATTCTCTGGATTGGCTTCAAACGTGTATTCCTCGATCTGAGGGTGCCACAGGGTCTCTTTGACCGTGTTTAGAAATCTTTCCAACTGAGAATCTGTCAACGCGGTCGGCGTACCACCTCCAACAAAAAGGGTACGTAATGCTTCTTTCTTGGTAGGAGCACCGCTGGATCTGATTTCCGCCTCCAGGGCATCCAGATAGTGATCTACAGGCTGATTTTTGATCAAATATTTATTAAAGTCACAATAAAAACAAATGTGATCACAAAACGGAATATGAAGATAGGCACCTTTTATCAAATTGCTCATCCTTTAATTATTGTCATCAAAAAGGCGGATGGGGCTGACTGTGTCATCCCCATCCTCTTAAATACTACTTTTATTATTGATCCAAACGAAGCACAGCCATAAAGGCTTCTTGCGGCACTTCCACTCGACCCACCGTCTTCATTCGTTTCTTTCCTTCTTTTTGCTTTTCAAGCAATTTTCGTTTACGAGAAATATCGCCACCATAACATTTGGCAAGTACGTTTTTGCGCAATGCTTTAATGTTTGTTCGAGCAATAATCTTCTGACCAATGGCCGCTTGAATCGGGACTTCAAATTGTTGCCGTGGAATAAGTTCCTTCAGTTTTTCAACAATTGCTTTTCCTCGATCATACGCAAAATCGCGATGAACAATAATAGATAGGGCATCAATTTTTCTGCGTTTAACAAGATATCCATTTTAACAAGAGTGGATTCTTTATACCCTAACAATTCATAATCAAAGGATGCATAACCCTTCGTATTCGACTTCAAGTGATCGAAGAAATCATAAACGATTTCAGAAAGCGGAATATGGTAGGTGATGTTCACGCGATTTTCATCCAAATAGACCATATCGACGAAATCACCGCGTTTGGCTTGGCATAATTCCATGACTTGACCAACAAAATCATTTGGTGTCATAATCGTCGCTTTAACATAGGGTTCTTCTACCTTTTCAATCAGTTTACCTTCAGGCATCTTAGATGGATTGTCGATTTCGTAGACGTCACCCGTTGGATCGGTGATGCGATAAATAACGCTCGGTGCCGTTGTAATCAGGTCGATGCCAAATTCGCGCTCAATCCGTTCTTGAATAATTTCCATGTGCAGTAAGCCTAAGAATCCGCAACGGAAACCAAATCCAAGCGCTTCAGAGGTTTCTGGCTCATATTGCAAAGACGAATCATTGAGTTCAAGTCGCTCTAGCGCCTCTCTCAAATCATTGTATTCATTCGAGTCAATCGGATAAAGACCACAGAAGACCATCGGATTCATTTTTCGGTAACCCGGCAAGGCTTCTTTTGCTGGGTTCGTTACGCTTGTTATCGTGTCCCCAACACGGGTGTCCCCGACATTCTTAATAGCCCCAGCAAGAAAACCCACATCCCCTACCGTTAATTCATCCTTGGCAACCGGTTTAGGTGTGAAAACGCCAAGCTCCGTTACTTCAAACGTTTTATTCGTCGCCATCATCTTAATTTGGTCGCCAATTTTAACCGTTCCCTCTTTGACACGAATATAAGCGACGACCCCACGATACGGATCGTAAAGCGAATCAAAAATGAGCGCTTGAAGTGGACCATCTGGATCGCCAGAAGGTGCCGGCACTTTTTCCACAATCGCTTCAAGTACTTCTTCAATCCCAATGCCAGCTTTGGCAGAGGTTAAAACGGCTTCGGACGCATCGAGTCCAATCACGTCTTCCACTTCTTGTTTGACGCGTTCTGGATCAGCATTCGGCAAATCAATTTTATTAATAACTGGAAGGATTTCTAAATCATTCTCTAATGCGAGATACACATTGGCCAGGGTCTGTGCTTCAATCCCTTGTGCGGCATCCACAATCAGAATTGCCCCTTCGCATGCTGCCAAACTTCTAGACACTTCATAGGTAAAATCGACATGTCCTGGTGTATCGATTAAATGAAAAATGTATTCCTCGCCATCTTTTGCTTTATACAAAAGTTGTACGGCATTTAATTTAATGGTAATGCCTCGCTCGCGCTCAAGGTCCATTGCATCAAGCATTTGCTCTTTCATTTCGCGTTTGGTTAGTGCACTGGTTTGTTCCAAAATGCGATCGGCAAGCGTTGATTTCCCATGATCTATATGAGCAATAATAGAAAAGTTTCGAATGTTTTGTTGTCGTTTTTTTCGGTCTATAGCCATATGTTCAACTCCCAAAATTCAACCATACTGCTTCAAATTATACACAATCTGTAGTTTACAAACAATGGATAAGGGTACGCTGATTCAAATATATTTATTAAGTCGAAAATATCAATTTGTAAAATTTATCAAGTTTTGGGGGATTTCTATGGAGTGATCCCTCGCGATCATAGGAGGAGAATGCTAGCTAATGCGGGGCACTTCTTGTTCGATTGGGTTTTCCTTTTCGGAGTCCTGTCCAATGAGGACTCTCTTTTGGACAGCACCCGCTTTCTTTTTCCGCGTCCTGTCCGATTGGGGCTCTCTTTCGGACAGCGCTCGCTTTCTTTTTCGGAGTCCTGTCCGATGGGAGCCCTCTTTTGGACAGCGCTCGCTTTCTTTTTCTGCGTCCTGTCCGATTGGGGCTCTCTTTCGGACAGCGCTCGCTTTCTTTTTCCGCGTCCTGTCCGATTGGGGCTCTCTTTCAGACAGCGCTCGCTTTCTTTTTCGCGTCCTGTCCGATTGGGGCTCTCTTTCGGACAGCGCTCGCTTTCTTTTTCCGCGTCCTGTCCGATTGGGGACTCTCTTTCAGACAGCGCTACGCACTCTTTTTACGCGTCCTGTCCGATTGGGGCTCTCTTTCAGACAGCGCTCGCTTTCTTTTTCGGCGTCCTGTCCAATGGGGGCTCTCTTTCGGACAGCGCTCGCTTTCTTTTTACGCGTCCTGTCCGATGGGAGCTCTCTTTTGGACAGCGCTCGCTTTCTTTTTACGCGTCCTGTCCGATTGGGGCTCTCTTTTGGACAGCGCTCGCTTTCTTTTTACGTGTCCTGTCCGATGGGAGCTCTCTTTTGGACAGCGCTCGCTTTCTTTTTCCGCGTCCTGTCCGATTGGGGCTCTCTTTCGGACAGCGCTCGCTTTCTTTTTCGGAGTCCTGTCCAATGGGGGCTCTCTTTCGGACAGCGCTCGCTTTCTTTTTACGCGTCCTGTCCGATGGGAGCTCTCTTTTGGACAGCGCTCGCTTTCTTTTTCCGCGTCCTGTCCGATGGGGGCTCTCTTTTGGACAGCGCTCGCTTTCTTTTTCTGCGTCCTGTCCGATGGGGGCTCTCTTTTGGACAGCGCTCGCTTTCTTTTTACGCGTCCTGTCCGATGGGAGCTCTCTTTTGGACAGCGCTCGCTTTCTTTTTCCGCGTCCTGTCCGATGGGAGCTCTCTTTCGGACAGCGCTCGCTTTCTTTTTACGTGTTCTGTCCGATGGGAGCTCTCTTTTGGACAGCGCTCGCTTTCTTTTTCTGCGTCCTGTCCGAACTTCACTTTTTTTACTGGAGCGGTCCATTAAAATACATGATTAATAATTTGATCAAACAGGTTGGTGGTTGCCGTCATCCCTGTAGAAAAAGTTTTTTTAAAACTATTGGACAAGCCTTCTCCTAGCGACCCATATGGATTAAAGTCCTGGATGGTTTGTAATTTTTTAATGCGTTGAGTGAGTTCATCTGTATGCCCGTTCGCATTAGCAGAACCCGCCATTTGGTTCGTTGCAGACGACTTTTTTGAACTGGAACTTTGGCTGTTTGAAGAACTCGCAGTAGAAGATCTTGTCCCAGAAGAAGGGGTCGGAAGCGGCTTCGAGAGCTGCTCTGCCAAACTCAAAGTGTGATTTTGCGTTTCACCGACCATGTTCATCATATTTTGTTTGGCTACTTCCATTCCGTAGATCACACAAATGAATAAAGCTGCCATCAAAAGAATCGTTTTAACCATAAAACGCTTCATCGTTCCGACCACCTTTCATAAAAGTTAATCGCGACTAAACATCCAATTGAAACTCTCTTAACTCATTCTATTAATTAAGGGAATCTATTAGAACTGATTTTGAATAAGCCTACTAAAAAGCAAACGGTCCTGTTTCGCTGATTCCATCCATAGTTCATATGTTTTTAACTAGTTTGGACAAATAAAGTAAACTTCATTCAATAGAATTTTTGTGCATTCACCGCTCCCGCTTAATGGGAGTGACACTTACTGGACCTGTACCGGTCGCCCTACCCCACCGAACCTATGGGGGATAACTGCGATTGCTCATTAAGGCGAAAAAACACCTATACACTTAATGTGTAAAGGCGTTTAGATTTTCTTGTGAGACATTTTTATGCAGGGCGGCGTTTAAGCCACTGGCTACGACATTCGCCATATCTTCGATGAACACATCGACTTCTTTTGGTGTTACCATCAAATTATGACCCGTTGGTCCAAGAACTTCACGAATGAGCGAACGTTTCTCTTCATCAGACAAGGTTCCGACTAACCCTAAAAAGGACTTTCGTTGTTCTTCAGTAGGAAGGTCTTCTTCTTTATATTTTTTCTTCTCACCAAACATCAGACCAGATGGAAGCAAGGATTTAGAAGGCTTATGTTGATCGCGCATCTCTTGGCCAAAATGCTTGAGAATATAATCAAGCGTATCACTTGTAATGGACACCGCATCCACAACCGTTGGAATACCGATTGCAAAAACCGGAATCCCTAAAGCTTCCTGTGACAATTCTTTTCGCTTATTTCCAACCCCAGAACCTGGGTGGATGCCAGTGTCTGATATTTGAATGGTGGTATTAACGCGTTCGATGGAACGTGAAGCGAGCGCATCAATGGCAATCACAAAATCCGGCTTTGTTTTTTCAATAACCCCATAAATAATGTCGCTCGTCTCTATACCCGTAATGCCCATTACACCTGGCGCCAAGGCACTTACTGGACGAAACCCATCTCGGACCCTATAAGGCTGCAGCTCAAAAAGATGCTTGGTGACCAAAAGATTCTCAACCGCCTTGGGCCCAAGCGCATCCGGTGTCACGTTCCAATTTCCAAGCCCAACAACCAAACAACTGGCCTCATCCTTAATCCCATGTTCGTCTAAAAACTGAGCAAAGGTTTCGGCAAAGACTTTTTCAACCGTTTTTTGAAGATCATGATCCTGGTTTCGGATGCCTTGAACTTCAAATGTTAAATAATGTCCAGCTTTTTTTCCGATTCTCTGGCTCGCCTCGTCGTTTATGGAAAGCCAAGAAATGTCGACACCTTCTCGATTCTCTTCTTTTGACTCAATCCCTCTTAACGGTGTGGGATCGGTCTCTTGGAGCATCTCACGGGCTTCAATCGCTAAATCTGTACGCACACTATATTGTTTAAGATCTACCTCATTGGTTTTCTCTTTCATCAGATCACCCCTTTAAAATCCATCTATTTTTAAGTTGACCGAAAAAGGACTCTTTCATGCATATTGCAAATCAAACCGGCGTTTGGTACAATATCATTTGGCTAGTAGCTCTTATCGAGATTCATGAATGTATAAACATAGCATTTCCTTTGATGGAATGGTTTAAAAGGTCTCTTTTGACTTTTATTCTGTCTCAATAGAGAGTTCGGACACATTTTGTAAGGGGGTGACACCATGCCAAATATCAAATCCGCCATTAAACGCGTTAAGAAAAGCGAAAACAACCGCGTACAAAACCATGCAGTTAAAGCTGCAATGCGTACGTCGATCAAAACGTTTAACGCTAAGGTTGAAGCTGGAGACGCAGCTGCAGCAAAGGATGCATTCCTTGCTGCAACAAAGAAAATTGATAAAGCTGCAGGTCAAGGTCTAATTCATAAAAACAAAGCAGCACGTGAGAAATCACGTTTGAGCCAAAAACTCAATTCTGTATCTGCTTAAATCTCGAGCAGACGGAAAACGAAAGAAATCGGCAAATCTAGCCGATTTCTTTTTTTTCAAATCATAATCTCTAAACAGATGAAAAAGAGTGCCAAATCGACATGACGCCTCAAATATTTGTGATCTCCACAACCTGAGGGCATTCCATTAGGCACTCTTTTTATGAAATTATTCATTTATCGGCTTGATCTTAAAGCACTTTAGCAAGGAAGGATTTCGTCCGCGCTTCCTTGGGATTGTCAAAAATTTGAGAAGGTGGACCTTCTTCAACTAGGTAGCCGCCATCCATGAACAAAACTCGATCGCCAACTTCTCGAGCAAACCCCATTTCATGCGTCACGACAACCATCGTCATGCCTTCACGCGCAAGGTCCTTCATCACCTGAAGAACTTCCCCAACCATTTCTGGGTCGAGCGCCGAGGTTGGTTCATCAAACAGCATGACTCCTGGTTCCATTGCAAGGGCTCTCGCAATGGCCACACGCTGCTGCTGACCACCGGATAATTCATCAGGATAACTTTCCTCTTTATTAGCCAGCCCTACTTTTGCCAAAAGCTCTCTCGCCAATTCCTGGCTTTCCTTTACACCTCGTCCTAAAACCTTGCGAGGTCCAATTGTAATGTTATCCATAATGGTCAGATGTTTAAACAAATTAAACTGTTGAAACACCATCCCTACGTGCTCACGAAGTTTATGAATATTGGTTTTGGGGTTGGTTAACTCCATATCATTGATGACAATGGTCCCACTTGTAACTTCTTCAAGGCCATTTAAACAACGTAGAAAGGTACTTTTACCAGAACCCGAGGGTCCGATCACCACGACGACTTCTTGTTCTTCAACATGATTGGAAATGCCTTTTAGCACTTCATTTTCACCAAAATATTTGTGTAAGTCTTTAACGCTTATCAACTTGCAGCCTCCTTTCTGTGTAGGCGGCTAATTTGGAAACCGTAAAAATCAAAATAAAATAGAGAACCGCAACCAAAGCATATATTTGGAAGGCTTTAAACGTTTCGGCAATAATTGTTTGACTCTTATAAAGCATTTCGACAATCCCAATTGGCGCAAGCAAACTTGTATCTTTAATGGTTTGTGCCGCCTGGTTGACGAGTGGCGGAATCATCCGCTTAAACGCCTGTGGTAATACAATATAGCGCATCGTCTGATAGCCGTTCATCCCAATACTTGCAGCCGCCTCTTTCTGGCCACGATCCACACCTAAAATACCCGCGCGGACAATTTCCGTAACGTACGCCCCTTCGTTTAAGCCTAAAGTGACGATCGCGCCAAGGATCGGATAAATCCTAGGTCCAAAAATATCATTAAGCGGTAAAATGCTTGGCAAACCAATGACTATGAAAAATAATTGAACCAACAATGGGGTCGAACGAAACAACTCCACATAGGCGGTTGCCAACCATTTTAGAAAAGAGACCTTCGAGAGGCGCATTAAGGCTGCGACCAGTCCAAAGATGACTTCTAAAACAATGGCGATTACTGAAAATTCAATAGTTAACCACAAACCATGTAATATAACTGGCAAACTGCTCCAAATAACGTCCAGAACAACCACTCCTTTCAATAGTTTGTCAAAGCACTATTCTTTCAAAGCTTTGAGCAAAAAAAGAGCACAGCACTGAATAGATAGTGCCACGCTCTCAGTGTCTTACTAGTATTTACACTTTTTATTATTTGTCGTTAAGTGCCACGTCTTTTGGTGCTTTCACACCATCGACTAAGCCATTTGTGTCTCCACCAAGATACTCATCAAATAACTTTTTATACGTGCCATCTTTCTGAATGGCTGCAAGTCCATCGTTGATCTTTTTAAGAAGATCTGTTTTCTTTTTCGATACGGCAATTCCATAATATTCCCCAGTTAGCAATCCACCAACAATATGAACATCTTTATGGCTGTTCATAAAGTTAATGTTGACTGGATTATCAAATACGACCGCATTTGCACCGCCGCTTTCAAGGGTACTGTAGGCTTGATCAATATTATCGAATTGTTTGATGTCTGAATCGTTGAAACCGTGTTGCTTTAAGTAATCTACAGATGATGTAGCTTTTTTAGTCGCAACCAGTTTCCCTTTTAGATCATCAAGTGAATTGATACCCGAATCCTTCTTAACTAAGATGGAAAGACCAGACTTGTAGTAAGCGTTGGAGAAGTTCACGGTATCCATACGAGACGTTTTGATTGTAATCCCGGCAACACCAACATCAATCTGCCCACCTTGAAGGTTTGGAATAATACCTGAGAACTCCATCGTTTTGATTGGTGCAAGCTTCAAGTTTTCTTTCTTTGCAATCGCCTTGATCATAGCAATATCAAACCCAGTAACTTTCCCATTCTTTTCTGATTCAAATGGCGGGAATGTCGTATCCGCACCAACTAAGATGGTGTTGCTGGAGTCAGATCCTCCACCACTACTGCTAGATCCACCCTTACTAGATCCGCAACCGACTAAAAAGACAGATAAACACAAAAATGCAGTCAAAAATCCAATAATACGTTTTTTAGTCATACTTTACCCCCTATGTAATTTTTTGGTTCAAAGTAAATTATAATCGTGTTTCACAAATTCTTCAAATTTCACCTCATAAAATCAATGAAAACTTAATGAAGGTGTGCGATGCGATGAATTAATAGTTGAAGAGCCAATTCCTTTTCCTCTTGTCCAGTTTTCATGGCGTAATCGGCGTCGGAACACCACACAAGAGCACGTTTCAATTGTGAAAGTTGAAAGCGTTGCGCTTGTTCACTGGCAATTTTAACGGCATAAGGATGAAGCTTTAAACGTGACGCAATTTCTTTTTGTAAGAAGCCTTGCTTTTGATAAAGTTGAGTTTGAAGCATGATGCGTACCTGTCTCATAATCAAAGCAAGTAACCGGATGGGTTCCTCTTTTTGTTTCAATAAATCCTGCAAAAGAACTAATGCCTCTTCTGCCTTCCCCCTCATGACATGGTCCACAAGATCAAATACATTGCTTTCAAGCGAACGAGTCGCCAATAAGTTAACCGCTTCTTCATCAATCGTTCCCCCTTCACCTACATAAAGAGCAAGCTTGTGGGTTTCATTCACTAATTGAGCAATATGAAAGCCAACGAGTGTGAGCAGGCGATGATGAGCAGATTCTAAAAGTTGGGCTGATAAGTGTTCCGCTTCATTTTTCAATAAATGATAAAGGTCTCTTTCACTTATTTGATTCAACTGGAGCGTGACGCTTTCCGCCTCTAAAAGCTTGACTAGCTTTTTTCGTTTATCCAATTTCTCATAGGGCGCTTCAATGATCAGTATTGTCTCCGGTGAAGGGTTTTTTATGTAGTCCGTTAAAGCATCCAGATTGTGCTCAACCTTCACTTTTTTGGAATCTCCTGTTAAAAAAGTGGGGTTTTCCAAAACGACCACACGTTTATCTCCAAGAAACGGTAAAGTCATGGCATCTTCTACCGCAAGTTCAACGGGCGTTTCATTTAAATCATAACGCGACACATTGAATTCGCGATCTTCAGGCTGAATGACTCGATCAATGATGGACGTTCTAAGTCGGTGTATGAGAAAATTTTGAGTGCCTTGAAATAAGTAAACCGGTTTAAACGGTGGCGAAATAGACAAACTTTTGACTTCGGTCGGCATAATTTTAGCCTTCTTTCTTACATGACATAACATTTGGATGGCTCGATCCTTATTATACAGCATTTTGGAAAATGACATCAAAAAAAAGAAGGACCACCGGGCGCGGGTCCTTCCTGGGATCTATATAAACGCTGCATACCATTGCCTAGGCCAATGGATGCAAACGATAATTTGACCTTAATAATAGGATATCCTATGCCTACTCAAAGTATGGGTGACAACACTTGACAATCCTATATAAAATTTGGTAGTTGGAATTTTAAATTGTTTGATTTATACTAATATTAATTAAATTACCTCGAATATAAGGAGGCTGCCCATGAACGAGTTTGAAAAAGATGTTCAAGACAAAAGCAATGACTTCACTCACACAATGAATGGATTCACGTACTCCTTTTTATTTTTCATTGTGATTTTCATTATCGGGATCGTCATTAAACAAGTCATGGCTTAATAGGAAGTACATAACACAAGAGACGTCGTGAGCGTCTCTTGTGTTTTTTACATCTAAACACGTTCTACTAAACCGTGTTGATTAACCCATTTTCTATGAGGAGGATGTACTCTTAACTTTCCCGGAAAAGATTCCTTTCAAACCTGTCAAACAAGCCCAAAATACAGTTGAATAAGTGGGAGAATTCTCCTACGACTTAGACAAGCGTGTTATGCGTATAGACCGAATTGAAGTATTCGTAAACGTAATGGTGACAGCGCCTGTTTGGTCGGTTCTAAGATAAGGAATCTTTAATCGAGACAATCGATTGAGTACCTCTTGATGCGGATGGCCGTATCGATTATGGGCGCCAACAGAAATGATCGCAAGTTTCGGTTGAATCGTTTTTAAAAATTTATCTGAGGAAGCCGTTCGACTTCCATGATGCCCCACCTTAAGAATATCGACCTTTAAGTTTGGATAACGTCTAATAAGTTTTTGCTCTTCCGGTATTTCAAGATCACCTGTAAAAAGCCACACTTTGCCTCCCATTTTCCCCTCAATGACTAAAGAACGCCCGTTTGTCGTGGGTTCCTTTTCCACTGGCCATAACACGTGAAACTCGGACTTACCAAATCGCCACCCGTCATCAGGCGCTTCAACTTTAAGTTGGGTGCCGAGTTGTCTCGCTTGATCTAACCAAGTTCGTTCTGCCTGCGACGGAACAAAATACGGGCTTACCATAATAACGTGTATCGGAATATGACCAACCAAGCCTTTGGCGCCACCAATATGATCAAAGTCACGATGGGTCAAAACCAGAATGTCAATCCGATTAACCCCCATTCCTTTGAGCTCTTTTAATACCACATCGCGCCCCACCTCAAACGGTTTCTTTTGCCTCTTCCAGGCGGGTTGTGAAAAAGGCAGTCGCCCTCCCGTATCAATCAGGATGGTTTGTCTATTAAACGGAAGTTGAATAAAAATACAATCACCCTGCCCTACATCGATAAAAACCACTCTTCCAACTGGATTCAAACTATGGACCACTATATGCCCCGCGATTAGCGTCACCATCAGAAATATAGGCGCAACAAGCAACAAATGATTGGAGCGAAACGATTCCCATTTCATTAGAAACCACCCAAGAAAAAGAATTAAAAGGACCATTTCCAAAGAATTAAGCCGCCCTATTGAAAAACTGGACCAACTATGGGAAGCACACGCAGTTAAAAGACCCTGTGGCCAATATACGAGTGGGTTTACCAGGTGAGCGAGGTCTCCTGCAATCGAAGGAAAGAGAAGAGCTATGAACACGAGAAAGAAGGAGAGCGGAAGAATCCCAATGGAAATCCAAGGGACATAGATGAGGTTGATTGCCATACTTAACCAAGAAAACTGGAAAAAACAATAAAGTGTAACGGGCAGTAATCCAATTTCGGACACAGCTGAAATCAAGAGCAATTGAAGCCACTTCTGTTCCACCCGTTTCAAAATTTTCCAGGACATCAATAAGTTATAGGTGACGAGAAAGGATAACTGAAAGCTTACTTCTTGGATCATGTTTGGAGAAATCAGTAAAAGCAACAGTGCTGCACCAATTAAAAGATGGTTCGCTGACCAACTTTTTCGGAACAGGTTGCCGAGAACCATCATCCCAATCATAAACCCTGCTCTAAGGACAGATGGAGAAGCTCCGGCTAGAAAACTATAAATAGGTAAGACGACTAAAAGAAGGCTCATTTGTCCCAGCTCTTTAGGAACCCCAACTCTTCTGAATAATCCAAGTGCCCCAGCGGTCATCAATCCGACGTGCAAACCGGATACTGTTAAAACATGACTGATTCCTAGTGTCTGAAAAGCGGTTAAATCCTCCGGTGAAAAAGCACTTTTCATGCCAAAAACAAGAGCCAAAACGTATCCTTTCAAAGGATTGGGAAAAGCTTCAGTCGTTCGATTAACCAAAAGCAATCGCCAATCTTGTACGCGAGCCCACAACGCCTTATCACTCGATTGACATTTGGAAATAGACTGTAGGATCATTTGGGATTGAATGTTTTGACTCTTGAGATAGGCTTTAAAATCAAACCCATAGGGATTTCGTTTCGTATCTGGCGATTGAATATCTCCAGTAAAATGACATCTTTCTCCAGGTTTTAGAAGGGTTTGAAAATGTTGTTTGCTGGTTGGAGTTTGAAAGGTGTAGGTCGCATACACCCTTTGATGGATCGGGGGTTGAATGATGAGGCTTAATCGGTCACCATCGAAATTAGGGATGCCTTTCACAGTTGCCATCCACTGCACATTCCCATGAATTTGCAGCGTTGGAGGCGAACAGAACCTGGCAATTAAATAAAATACGAATAAAACGCACATGAAAAGGAACAACAGGCGCGGCTGGGTTCTCATCAACCCAAAAATGGTAAAAAGAAGACAAACTAAGAGCCAATTTAACGGATGCGCAGTTAAGACGCAACCAAGCGTTGCCGCAAGCGCTAAAAAATCAACTCTTAGCCACCTCCCAACGGTCATCGCGAGGCCTCCTTTATTCTTGAAAATATTCAGAGGGGGTGTTTCATCCCCTCTGAATGTTAGCTTCCTTTTGAGAACAATGCTTGCGCTTCTTCATAAAGGCGTTTCATCTCTTCTCCTTCGACTCCCTGTTCATCTAGACGTTGTAAAAGGGTTGCAATAAATTGAACCCGTTCTTCACTCATGACCTGTTCCGTAACGGGCTCAAAAGGAACGTGGACGGTTTCAACTTCAGCTCCTTCAAAGAGTTCAATGGCATAAGGGTGGTTTTTATAATCCATTGAATAGTAAACCTTCTTAATCCCGGCTTGGATAATGGCTTTGCAGCATTGAAGACAAGGGAAGTGGGTGACATAGATTTCGGCATTTTGAGTCGGCACCCCGAATTTCGCGCATTGAAGTAACGCATTCATTTCCGCGTGAATCGTTCGAATACAGTGCCCATCGACCACGTAGCAGCCTTCATCTATACAATGGACGCCACCTGCAATAGATCCATTGTATCCACCTGCAATAATCCGTTTGTCTCGAACGATCGTGGCCCCCACGGCTAAACGGGTACATGTGCTACGATTCGCGAGTAAATGACTTTGAGCCATGAAATAGTCATCCCATGATAAACGATTTGTTTTGGTCCCCAAAATTTCCAACTCCTTGAACTAGAATATATGGAATGGGCTTAACCGTTTGAGTGGGCAGACCCATGCTTCTTGGATAAGCGTTTGATTTTGATATAAATTCCACTTTTTCATTGTACTTAGCCTGTCCGAGTCCCGTCAATAAGAACTACCTTTGAGCAATGGTTCACACACCCGCTTTCCGGATCAGTTTAAGACTAAATAAGGCGAAAGACGCTCAATGGTTTTGTCGCCGATTCCTGTTACATTGGCGAGATCATCTATGGTTTTAAAAGGGCCATTAGTTTCTCGATAACTAAAGATCGCCTGGGCTTTGGCCGGTCCAATCCCTGGCAGGTTTTCTAAGTCCGTAAGAGAGGCATGATTAAGATGAACGGTTGGCGTGGGCGATGTTGTGACGCCCGCAGGTGACGATGGACTTCCCGTCATCGTTGAAGCATCGGTTGTGGCAACCGTTGTAGAACCCGATTCCCCTTTCTTAGGTACATAGATCACCATTTCATCCGTCACATGCTGAGATAAATTAATGGCATTCGAATTGGCATCTTTTAGTAATCCTCCGGCTAACTGAACAGCATCGGTGACACGTTTACCTTCTTGCATGGCATACACGCCAGGATTCCGAACCGCACCTTTGATATCAACCATTACCTCTTTTGGAGAGCCTTTAGTGTCCTTGGCTGTATCAAGATTTGTTGACGAACTTTTTGTTGAGGAAGACCGCTTAGAAGTGGAGGTTTTGGAGGACGTCACTTGGACATTTTGTGAATTTTGATCCTTTAGGAGTGCATGCCAGTCGCTATTGGATGACGGCGGACGATGTATAGCAAGGCTCGTCACCGCTACTGCAAATAGAACTAATGCTAGGCTACTGAGAATTATTTTTTTAGGTGTTTGCAAACACGTCGAACCTCCTATTCTTCATTCATATTCTAAACGTAACTTGCATAGGGTGTGTAAAGGATGAGATTACGGTCATTTAAATTTTACGGCCTTATCAATAGACTCGTGATTGCCCGCTACGCCGGGAAAAGGAGGCGGACAGAATGAAATTAGGTATCATCGGTACAGGAAACATGGGGACTATTCTGATCAGTTCTTTAATAGACGGGTTTGCAGCACCTCCCTCAGATTTCTTTATAACGAATCGGACGCTTGAAAAAACAATACCTTTAAAAGAAAATTATCCAGATGTCAATGTGTTAGAGACACCCATTGAAGTCGCAAAACGCTCTGACCTTATTTTTCTCTGTGTCAAACCTCATCAAATTTATGCCCTTATTGACTCGATCCAATCGGAATTAACTGAGGATAAAATCGTCATCTCGATCACAAGTCCGATTTCTATTTTACAACTTGAGACGGTTCTAGACTGTGCATGCGCACGGATCATTCCAAGCATTACAAATCGCGCCTTATCTGGGAGCACCTTGGTAAGCTTTAGCAAACGTTGCAGTGGCAAACAACGCGCTTTATTGCTTTCTATTTTTGAGAAGATTTCAGTGCCGATTGAAATTGATGAAGAAGTGACCCGTGTAGCATCTGACCTTTCGAGTTGTGGGCCTGCTTTCATAAGTTACATATTGGAACGGATGATTCAAGCTGCGGTTACCGTAACTTCAATCTCTGAAGAACAGGCCACGCTTCTTGTCACTAACATGATGGTGGGCTATGGAGAATTGATTAAACAAGATTTCTATACTCTGGAAACTTTAAGGGAAAAGGTGCACGTAAAAGGTGGCGTAACTGGAGAAGGATTAAGCGTATTGGAAAATGAGTTGGGGTCTGTTTTTGAACATGTATTTGAGAAGACACAAAAAAAATTCGAAAAAGATCATGAAACCGTTGATGCGCAATTTGGAATTGAAGTCAGTGAGGATTAACTAGAAAAATTGGAGGTCTTAAATACTTCTTCATTTACCATCAAAATCCTGCAAAAATATCAAAAAGCGCCAGAAAAAAGGCGCTTTTTTATTTACTATTCGAATGTATAAAATTTTTGCTTACAAGATTTAAGGAAGAGTGTATAAATAAAACCGTCATTTAAGGACTTGGCGATTAGCCACGTTTTTCTAATGGCCTTTTGACTGCGAAAACCCAACGTTCGCTTGTTTCAAGTCCATTTTCCGGGTTGAAATCACCCAGGATTTCGGGTTCCTCAAACCCTGCTTTCTGCAGTCGATCTAATAAAACTGAAATCGGATAGGTGCGTTGTTCATGCGTTTCCTCACTTCTCTGATAAAGACCGCTCTCTGTCTCTACAAAAAAGGTTAAATCATGAATGACACTATGAGGGGCGTCACCTTCAAAACATTCCCATAGATAGCTGATCTCAGGGTCGCTTGATCCAAAAGTCTGTTGGTCAATAAACCGACTAATTTTATAAGTGGAATGCACATCAAATAATAGGTATCCACCCGGCTTCAGATGGTTAAACGCATTTTGAAAAGTCGCTAGGACCTCGTCCTCATTGGAAAGATAATTCAACGAATCACAAAAAATCAAAACGGCATCAAAAACAGTTTCCAAATGAAACGCTCGCATATCGAGTTGAACTAAAGAAATGGATGCGTCCAAAGACCGAAGCTTTTGATCGGCTATGGTTAACATTTCTTCTGAGTAATCTGAAACGGTAACCCGATAGCCCTTTTTAATAAGTAATTCCGCCAGTGTCCCCGTTCCAGCCCCAAGTTCTAAAAGTTCTATTTGCGCTTGAGGTTGATTGGAAAGACGCTTCAGAACGAATGTAACCCACTCGTCATAAGGCGCCTCTTCCATTAATTGGTCATAAAAATAAGCAAATTGTTCATAGGTGTTAGACATTAAGGTTGGTGACACCTTCTACTTGAACTCGAGGCGCATCTCCCCATAATTTTTCTAATTGATAATACTCTCGGTCTTCCCTATGAAAAACATGAATTATGACGTCTCCTAAATCAATGAGCACCCAGCGGGATTTTTCCAAACCTTCCATTCGCTTGACATGAACCTCGACCTCTTCCGCTACACTTTTAAGGTCACGAGCAATCGCCTCAACCTGACGCTCAGAATTCCCTTGGCAAATAATAAAATAATCGGCCATTGCCGAAATGCCCTGCATGTTTAAAATCGAAATATCTTGAGCTCGCTTATCGTCGGCCGCTTCGGCCATGCGAACGGCTAATTCTTCAGATGTCATTCCATCAACCTCCTAGTATTTAAGTGAAAATAGACGCGCTTTTTGCCCTAGGCATCTCGCGTATTTTTCGTTTAATTTATTTTTTATAACCAGTCAACTAAACTGTGTGCCCTCTTCAATCCTTTAAACAAACTAAAAATTCGTTGTACGCATGAATCGTGTCCGGGTAAACTTGACTATTGCGCGAAACGAGAAACTGAACGGTATTCTTCAAAGTCAAGGCAATCGCCTGATCTAAATCGCGCTTTGCATAGTCTCGGACCTCTTCTACCCCTGGAAAATTTCGCCCTGGTTCAATATAATCGGCTAAAAAAACCAGTTTCTCCAAATGAGACATCCCTACCCGCCCAGTGGTATGGTAAGCGATCGCATTGAGAATATCAGGGTCCTCCACATTAAAATCTTTTCTCGCCACAACAAAACCAACCGGTGCATGCCACAACGACAGATGAAAATTTAAATACTCATTTGAAATAGCAGGCTCATTTAAGATAATGGTTTCCATTCGCTCTTTCTCAAAAAACTTAGCCACATCATGAAGAAGCGCTGCTATTTCAACCTGATCCATGTCTCCCCCAAACCGTTTTGCAAGCGCCTTAGCCGTTTCAACCACCCTAAGTGTATGCTGATAGCGCTTCTCTGGCAGAATTTCTTTAACTTTTTCTTGTATCTTCTGATTGTTCATACAACCCGTTCTCCTCAATATATAATCGGACATTCTCAGGCATAAAATAACGACAGGTTTGGCCTTCACCGATTCGCTCCCTGATTATTGTGGACGAAAGATCGATCGTCGGGATTCTAACTTCAATAAGATTTAAACCTGACGTATGATCCAGACGATATCCGGTTCGATTAATCCCAATGAATGTGATCATTTTTTTTAGTTCATCAAATCGATGCCAATTGGGCAGATCCTCCACCATGTCTCCTCCCAAGATAAAAAAAAAGGAATGCTCAGGATATTGGCTTTTAAGAATCCGAACCGTGTCTAAGGTATAGGATTGGCCCATTCTTTCCTGTTCGATTAAATTCACTCTAAAATAAGGGTTAGAGAACGTCGCACGTTGCAACATTTCAATCCGATGTTGAGCATCCGTTACATGCCGATCCTTGTGAGGCGGGAGATACGTTGGTAAAAACCAAACCTCATCCAGTTCCGCGGCCCGTCTTGCCTCCTCACCCATGATGAGATGGCCGAAATGAGGGGGATCGAATGTCCCTCCGAGTAAACCAATTTTCATACCGTTCTCTCCTTTCCGTGAAACGTTACTGCGGGAGGAGGAGTTGCGGATTCTCTTCAGATTGCTTGTACAAAGTGATCACACTTCCTATAACTTGAACAACCTCTGCCTTAATTTGTCCGGCTAACCATTCCGCAGCTTCTTTCGGATCTTCAATGGCATTTTGTAAAACGCTAATTTTAATTAACTCCCGCGCTTCTAAAACATCTGCTATTTCTTTAACAAACGTTTCATGAACACCTAACTTGCCAATTTGAAAAACCGGTTTTAAATGATGGGATTTTTTACGTAGAAATCGTTTTTGTTTACCTTTTAACATGTTTTTCCTCCAAATAATTCGTAAGATATTCGATCATAAACTTGGTGTCTGGCTTTCGTCCAAACCAATGCTCGAATGATAGCGCACCTTGATGGACGAGCATGGGTAAGCCATTCATGATGACGGCTCCTTTTGCTTTTGCCGTTTTTAACCATTTTGTGTATAAGGGGTTATAGATCAAATCAATACACATGGTCTGTGGCAAAAGATGGTCTAATTGAATCGGTATTTCTTCGATCCAATCAGGCGACATGCCCATAGGGGTTGAATTAATAATTATGGAGTACATCGCGAGCTGGGACTCCGCCTGTTTCATATCGAAAGCCTTTGATTCAACATGCTCCTGACATTTTAAACTGAGCGTCTCTGCCTTTTGAACGGTACGATTCGCGAGATCCACTCGCTTAACGCCAGGTAATTTTGAAAGCGTCAAAGCCACACCATATGAAGCGCCGCCCGCACCTAAAATTAGAATAGAAGCCTCTTGTAAGCTTTCTGGCGATTGCTCGAGGATCGCAGAAACTAATCCTCTGCCATCTGTATTATAACCAATTAAATGCCCATGATCATTGACAACCGTGTTGACCGCACCTAAAAATTGAGCTTCATCATTAAGTTGATCAAGGTGTTGTATGATACTGACTTTATGGGGAATGGTCACATTAATGCCGCGAAACCCAAGGGCACGAACCCCCGTTAAGCCGTCTTCAAGTTGTTCTTTCGTTAAATGAAAGGCTTGGTAATGATGTGGAATATCCATCCTCTCATACCATTTGTTGTGCATAAGGGGGGACAAGCTATGTTCAATAGGATCCCCAATGACACCCAATACGTCTGTCATTTTTTCACCTCTCCCTTTCTGACCCCACTGTTCTCTCTATTCGCCCACTGAATGAAGGTTTACTTTATATGATTGAATCTCGTTTGGATACACCGACCCCTTTTGGAACGTGGACGTTTAGTTTCGCGCCTTTTTCACCTTTAATTGTAATCCAGCCTAATCCAGAAATGACAATGTCCATTCCCTCTTTCCCAAGAGATAGGGATGTTGTCGTCAACTCTACAGTTTGTTCCGGATCAAAAGTTGGCTTAAGAAGATGACCGCGTTGGTCTTCAAACAACTCATCGGCATTTTCCAACTTGGTCCGATGGATATACAGGTCGTTTGACACATAACAAACGAGGGATCGTCTTCCTCCAGACACATAGTCAACCCGAGCGAGGCCCCCTAAAAAGAGCGTTTGCGCTTCGTTTAGCTGGTACACCTTGGGTTTCAATTCCTTTTTCGGCATGATCCGCTTATAATCTTCTTTTTTTACAAAGTGCGCCATTTGATGCGGGTTCATAACCCCCGGGGTATCAAACAAGGTACTGTTGTCTTCTCCTAGAGGGATCCCGAGAAAATTCAGTGTGGTTCCAGGAAAGCGGGAGGTGGTAATTTTCAACTCATCAGCCCCTCCAAATTGCTCAATAAGTTTATTAATAAAAGAGGACTTCCCAACATTGGTACAGCCGACCACATAGACATCTTTTCCCTTTCGACGCCTCTCAATCGTCTTAGCCAAGTCTTCGATCCCTTGTCCTTTTTCAGCGCTGATTAAAGACACCTCTAATGGCGTGAGACCTAGGCTCTTAGACATTTGTTTCAACCAGTTTTCTAGCCTTTTAAGATTGGTTGACTTCGGTAAGAGATCGAGCTTGTTGCCGACAAGTAGGCAATCATTTTGACCGATCAATCCCTTCAGACCGGGTACCCAACTTCCATTAAAATCAAAAATATCAACGAGATAGACAACCAACGCCTTTTGTTTTCCAATTGTTTTAAGTAAGTTCAAAAAATCCTCATTATTATATGGAACATCCGGCACTTCATTATAATGGGTCAAACGAAAACATCTCTGACAGATTATAACTTCCTTATTTAAAGCAGAAGTCGGGACATATCCGGGTGCATGCAAATCTTCAGACTGAACTTGAATGCCACACCCCGCACAGGTTAACTCTACTGACACCTTTATTCCTCCCAATGTATGAGGCCATTTCTCCTCAATACTCCTAAAATAATCCGTTCCATTCTTCGATTAAGTCGAGTCGTCCAACCATCGGACTGAGCGACTGGAATGACCAAAATGGTGTGAACACCGAGCCGATTCCCGCCCCATACATCCGTCAACAACTGATCCCCGATCACAACCACATCTTTTTTCGCCAATCCCATATCGGAAACGGCTTTTACAAAAGCGCGTGTCATCGGCTTCATTGCTTTGGATATGAATGGAATTTTAAGGGGTTCTGAAAAAGCCCTTACTCTTCTTTCATTATTATTTGAAACAATCGTCACAAGAATGCCCGCTTTCTGCATGTCTTGCATCCATGTATGTAATTCAGGTGTCGCATTCGGTTCATCCCAACCCACTAATGTATTATCTAGGTCAGTTATAATCCCCTTAATTCCCTGTTTTTTTAAAAGGTCTGGAGAAATTTCAAAAATAGATTTAACATGCTGATCCGGTAAAAACTGTTTTAACATTTCAACACCTCATTAATTCATCCTCCTATTTTGCCACATCTTATCAGTTTTTACGAATAAAAGCCTAGAAGGATGGGCGAAAGACAGGACATCGCCTTGATTTTAGGTGGTTATAAGAGAAATTGCAAGGTTGTTCTTTTTTCCAAACCATAAATGGCTATTATATGCACGAAATAATGAAAAAAAGCCATAAATCGTTCGACAAATCTCGACTCATTCCAATGTTGTGGATAACTTTACCCACATTGTCCACCTAGTAAAATCAACAGAAAATCTTTTTATTCCTAAATTAACCACAGGTTATCCACTGTATCGTGTGGATATCAGAACGGTTGTTCTCTTTTTGGTTTCGTGATAAATTGAGTATAGAAATTCAAGCAAGGTACTGAAAGGGAAAAAATAAAAGCACAAATCATTATCTAGAGAAAAGCATTAAGAAAAGCGCTACATGGATTTTAATCGTTTGTTAAAAGGCAGCCCTTTTTGAATCCAATCGAATGAGGAACAAAACAAGGGAGGTGAAGCCGCAACCTATGCGGAGACCTATGGAAAATCTATCGGATGAACTGCTGATCGAATCCTATTATAGAGCCAAAGAACTTCATTTGAGTCAAGACTTCATCGCTTTAATTGAGGAAGAACTCAATCGACGTTCGCTAAATGAGCAAATTTCTAACCTGATCAATTAATCTTAGATCCCCTTTACAAAACGAGCCTAAATGTGCTCGTTTTTTATTTTTTATCCTTTTTGCAATTCAGAACGGCCTCTCATTTTAATCTCCCTTCGCTTTCATGTAGAATAGAAAAAGACAATCCATTCGGAGGTGGGGCAATGCGAAACATTATCATTAATTCGTTGGAAAAATACATCTTTACGGAAGACCAATTAAGAGGTTTTTTAAAACGAAACGATAAAGACATTGATTTTGAATCCTTAACAGAAGCTCAACTCATGGGATTGGCAAAAAAAATCCTGCAAGACTCCTCCCATAGTGAATTAGAACAAAATTCATTTGACTCTCCATGGCGAACCCCGAGTGACGGGAATGGAAAATTACTGGCCGATGACGATTCGGATCCAAACATGCACATTGAATTGATTGACACCGACCAAAAAGCGAACAATCTTTCAAAAACCATTATTGATCGGTTGATTAAAATCCAGTGCAAAGATTGCAACTTTATTTTCTTCGTTGAAGCCTATGTCAAGGATATAAAAGATTTAAAATGCCCGGTTTGCCAAGGCTCTAACAATGCAATTGAGACCTATCCGAAAATCGACCAGATGAACGGTTAATTGAAGCCTATTAGAGAGCAAAAGAACTGCAAATTAGTCAAAATTTGAAGGTTCTATTTGAGGAAACCCTCGACCGTTGCTCGTTCATGAGCAACTCTCTAAAGGTAAAGATTACTCTGCACATCCCCATCATTAAACGAGCATATAGGCTCGTTTTTATTTTTTTTGATGTGCCTTATTCAAGATACTATTCGTTTAAAACTCTAGAAATTAATGGTATCATTAAAATGGGGAAAAAGAGGGAATAAGAGAATTAGGTTTTTATTTTGAAATAAGCTGTCGTGCCTACCATTGAATAAAAATCGATCTAAATAATTTATCAGAATTCTCTGTATCGCTTCATATGAAAAAGGCCAGACTTCTATTCAATCTAAACCTTAAGTCTTATTGCCTCAACAAGCAATCAAGAGAGGAGAACTTTATGCACTCTAGTGTCTTAGATATCGTTCAAAACGAATTGTTTATGATTTTTACAATTTTCATATTTGGCTTAATTATTATGCAAGTTGCGAAAAAAATTCAAGTGCCAGATATTGCTCTTTTTATCATTATGGGAATCCTAATTGGGCCACCAGGTCTTCACCTTATTTCACAACCAAGTAATTCAGTGGCTTATCAGTTCATAATCTATTTAGGTTCAATTCTGATCTTATTTGATGGTGGAAGAGCGATCGAAATATCTGTTCTAAAAAAAGTATGGGTCACCATTTCATTACTGTCTATAGTAGGCGTGCTTGTCACAACTGTTGTCGTGGCTTTAGCTGCTCATCTTATTATTGGTCTATCTATGACCTATTCACTACTTTTGGCTTCTGTCATCGCTGCAACAGATCCAGCGACTTTAATTCCTGTCTTCAGACAAGTGAAAATCCGACCAAAAGTACGCCAAACCGTAGAAAGCGAATCCGCCTTTAACGATGCGACGGGATCCATTCTTTCCATTACCTTACTGGGCATTATCGTGTCCCATGCAAATGTGTCGTTTGTCTCAGGGGTTGGACAGTTTGCTCTTCAAGCTGGTGGCGGTCTCTTAGTTGGCGCGATCATAGGTTTTTTAGGGCTTCTTCTAAAATCACAACATCGACTTGGTTTTTTTAGTGAGTATTCGCATATTGTTGGAGCTATTATGGCTCTTGGGGCGTACCTCGGGGCTGAAGCTATTGGAGCAAGTGGGTTCATGGCAACTTTTACAGCTGGAATCATTTCTGGCAATCCTAATTTGTTTGGTCTTAAATTAGATGAAAAATCCACGAGAAATCTTTATGATTTTGGAGAGACCACAACACTGATTATGAGAACATTAATTTTCATGTTGCTTGGAACCCAAGTGGATTTCGCCGTGTTATCACATTTCTGGTTGAAAGGACTATTAATTGTCCTAATCTTTATGTTTATCGCACGCCCTTTAACGGTTCTAATCTGCACACTGCCAGATCGAAATGCAAAATGGGAATGGAAAGAGATCTTTTTTATGTTTTGGGTTCGAGAAACGGGTGTTATTCCAGCTGCTCTATCTGGAATGATCTTGGTATCTGGGATCGCAAATGCCCATTTAATTTCTGCCGTTGTTTTTATGGCTATTTTGATCACGATTTTAGTTCAGGCCAGTACAACAGGTCTTGTTGCTAAAAAGCTTGGCATCACAGTTAAAGAGCACTCAAGAAGTTAGTCATTTTTCTTAATGGCCAAAGTGAACCATTCTAGTTTCTTAAATTTAAATAAAGGCGTCTCAAACAGTAAAATGTTTGAGACGCCTTTTTATTTTAACAGAGTTCTTAGTAAACGTAAGAAGCTCCCACAATAATCAATAAGATAAAGAGAACCACGATTAAGAAGAAGCTGTTGCCCTCGTAAGTTGTTTCTGTTGCTTCAATTGTTTCAGTCATTCTAAAATCACTCCCAAAACTAAATTTTTAGTGCTTCTACCCATACTATATGACAGTCGCCCGTCCAGTGTTTGGGCGGATGGGTCAAAAATCGCCCAAAACTTTCTTTTTTATTTAATTTGATCCTCTTTCGGATATTTTTAAAAAGAACGTTCAAACTAATTATGATTCAAAAAATAGAAAGAGGTGGATTATGTATGCATGGATGGATTTCTCTTATCCCTTTCTTAATCGTCATCCCAATAAGTATTTGGACCAAACAAGTCCAACCTGCGTTGTTTGTCTCACTACTAGTTGGGAGTTTTCTCATTGATCCAAGTATCATGGGCGGGATTCGAAAATTTCTATATTATATTACGAGTACCACCGTACAATCCAGTAACATCCGCATCATCATCTTCTTGTACGGTTTTGCGGGACTTGTAAGCTTAATGACAGTTTCTGGAGGAATAAAAGGCTTCGTTGAGATGATCAGCCGAAAAATCAAATCACAGACTGGCGCTATGGCTTTGATTTGGCTTTCTACTCTTGGAACGTTTAGTGATCCTGACTTTCGAATGGTAACCGTTGGCCCAATCATGAAAGCCTTAAAAGACAAATTAAATATGTCCACAAGACGAATTGCACTGGTTATTGATATTACATCCAATCCGGTTGTCGGGCTTGTTCCGATTGCGACAAGTTTTGTTGGATATATGGTAGGGCTTATCGGCACAGGGTTACATCATTCACATATCAATCGGCCGGCCTACTTAACTTATGTTGAAAGTATTCCGTTTAACTTTTTCTCGTTTGCTGTTTTGGGCGTAGGTATTTACTACACGTTTTTCATGCACAAAAAACATGAAAAAACAAATGTTGATGCCCTCTCTGCCGCAAATTCTAAAAAACAACAAAGCTTAAACTCGATTGGAACGCCTCAAGTGGCAATGGCTTCAAATGAGAAACAATCGTTTTTTCAGACGCATCAAGATCATCCAACTATAAATCCAGCAACTGGCGCTCCTGACCCTAACATTCAACCAGCGAAGAAAAAATCAAAGGACACGAAAGAGACTTATGATCCAAGCCTCGTACCTCAAGCAACTAGTCAAATGGATGCTGAGGAAACAAACTTGGAACAAGATTTCCAAGTCGAAAATTACAACGAAGAATATTCGAGACATTTAGATGCGACAGAATTAATGAAAAAACCTGCAAAAGAAAATATGCCAACAGATAAAAAAGAATCGTTCGATGATAACATTCCATCACGTCCACTAAACTTGATTTTACCGCTCATCACGGTTCTTCTTTTAACCCTCTTCTTAAGCTGGTGGGATGGACATACAAAAGCCAATTCATTCTTTGGCGCTTTTATTAAATCCGATGCTTTAGGGGTTATGCTTGAATCCCTGTTAATCACGCTTGTTCTTACCATAGTGTTTTACATGTTTCAAAAGATCCCGGTTTCTACAATCGTAACCAACTTCATTAGTGGTGGAAACCAACTAATGTCTGTTGTTGTGTTGCTTGCACTTATTTGGGGTGTTTCACAGGTATCTGAAGACCTTGGTTTCTCTAAATTTATCACCGCGCATGTTGGGTGGATTCCAAACCAATTTGTGGCACCTATCCTCTTCGTTCTAGGATGTTTGATTTCCTATTTCATTGGATCTTCCTGGGGAACTTGGGGATTGCTCATGCCACTTGGGATCATGATGGCACACAATGCGGGTTCCAATATCTTACTTGCGATCGGTGCCGTTTTTGCAAGTGGTACGTTTGGAGCAACCTTTTCACCACTAAGTGATAACACCGTAACATTGTGTACAGTCCTCGACCTGCCGGTAATGGAATACTCTAGATCAAAACTCTTACCCGGTATCATTTCGATCGGGATCGCCACAATACTCTTTGTCGCTTTCTCGTTCTTTATGTAATAATTACTTTAAAACAATCGTCCGAATGGGCGATTGTTTTTTATGCTTTTAATTGTTTGGGATTGCCTCTTTCTTCTTGGGTATCTCTGATGTTATAATAAAAAAGTTGCATATTTAAATATAGATAATCTTCTTTGGTCGATCAAACCTCCATTGAACTAACATATTTAAAATTACTATTTAAAGATAGGGGGACCCTCTTTTATGCTAACTGTTAATAACGTCAGCCTGCAGTACGGTGATCGAAAACTTTTTGAAGACGTTAATATAAAGTTTACACCAGGCAATTGCTACGGATTAATCGGTGCAAACGGTGCTGGTAAATCTACTTTTTTGAAAATCTTGTCCCGAGAAATCGAACCACAAAAAGGTGACGTTCATTTGCCTCCAAATGAACGCTTAGCGGTTCTCAATCAGGATCACTTTCAATATGAAGAATTTGACGTCCTCACAACCGTTATTATGGGACATGCACGTCTCTATGAAATTACGCAAGAAAAAGATGCCATCTACATGAAATCAGAATTCACTGAAGAAGATGGCATGCGGGCTGCTGAACTCGAAGGCGAATTTGCCGAACTGAACGGATGGGAAGCCGAATCCGATGCGGCCATCCTCCTTCAAGGTTTAGGTATTTCGCAAGATTTGCATTCTAAAAAAATGTCCGAACTGAATGGATCAGAGAAAGTGAAAGTCTTATTAGCTCAAGCGCTCTTCGGGAAGCCGGACGTCCTTCTTCTGGATGAGCCGACCAACCACTTGGACTTACAGGCGATTCATTGGCTCGAAGAATTTCTCATTAACTTTGAAAACACGGTCATCGTTGTGTCCCATGACCGTCACTTTTTGAACAACGTCTGTACGCATATTGCTGACCTAGACTTTGGAAAAATTCAAATCTATGTTGGGAACTATGACTTCTGGTATGAATCGAGCCAACTGGCACAATCCATGCTTCAAGACGCGAACAAAAAGAAGGAAGAAAAAATCAAAGAACTGCAAACGTTTATTCAACGCTTTAGCGCGAATGCCTCGAAATCGCGCCAAGCCACATCTCGGAAAAAATTATTGGATAAAATTACGTTGGATGACATCAAGCCGTCGTCGCGTCGTTATCCATACGTCGCGTTTACACCTGAACGAGAAATCGGGAATGATTTGCTTCAGGTTCAAGGGCTGACAAAAACAATCGATGGTGTGAAAGTCCTAGACAACGTTTCTTTTATCATGAATAAAGGCGATAAAATTGCACTTGTTGGAAATCAAGAAGTCGCGAAAACAACGCTCTTTAAGATACTTTCTGGTGAAATGGAACCCGATTCCGGTAGCTTTAAATGGGGCATTACAACGTCTCAAAGTTATTTTCCGAAAGACAACACCGAATACTTTGAAGGCGTGGAATCTAACCTGGTGGATTGGTTACGTCAGTTTTCACCCAACGAACAGAGCGAAAGCTTTCTGCGTGGCTTCTTAGGCCGTATGCTCTTTTCTGGCGAAGAAGTAATGAAGAAAGTGAGCGTCTTGTCTGGTGGCGAAAAAGTGCGTTGTATGCTCTCAAAAATGATGTTGAGCGGATCAAATGTGTTAATGCTCGACGAACCAACCAACCACTTAGATTTGGAATCCATTCAAGCTTTGAATAATGGGCTTATCACTTTTAAAGGCTCCATGATCTTTACGTCCCATGACCATCAATTCGTTCAAACGGTGGCCAATCGCATCATTGAAATACGCGAGGACGGAAGCTTGTTCGACAGACAAACCTCTTATGATGACTATCTAGATCTTAAACTCGGCGTGAGCTAAACACGAAAATAAAAAGGCCGTTTCTTGTGGGAAACCCATTCCACAAGAGACGGCCTCTCTCTTTACTCAAACTTAATCCCTTTACTCCGACTCGGCTCACGATAAAATTCATTAAACAATTTCATAAGTGCTCGCTTTTCAATCCTTGACACATAACTTCTCGAGATTTGTAGTTTTTTAGCAATTTCACGTTGGGTTAACTCTTCCGTATGGTCGAGCCCAAATCGCGCGATCACAACCTCTTTTTCTCGGTCATCAAGAATATGCAAATGCTGATAAATCTTTTCTTTCTCCATGTTAAGAGAGATTTCTTCGACAATGTCTTTATTCTGTGATTTCAAAATGTCAATCAAACTGATCTCATTACCTTCCTTATCTTGACCAATGGGATCGTTTAATGACACATCCTTGTTCGTTTTTTTCAGTCCTCTTAGATGCATCAATATCTCATTCTCGATACATCTCGCCGCATAGGTTGCAAGCTTCGTCCCTTTACCTGCTGAATAGCTTTCAATCGCTTTAATTAAGCCAATGGTTCCAATTGAAATCAAGTCCTCGTTATCTTCTTTTGTATTATCGAATTTCTTACAAATATGGGCGACAAGTCGTAAGTTATGTTCAATCAATGTATTTCGGGCATCCTGGTCTCCATCTGCCATTCGTTCGAGACATACACGTTCTTCCTCTTCGGGAAGAGGTTGTGGAAAGGCGTTATTTTTCACATAAGAAACAAATACCCAGAATTCCTTAATTAAGTATGCAATTCCTCCGACTATAGATAACACGAATGCCACCTCCAAATAGGCTATAGCCCTATTCTCACCATATGAATTTGGCGTTCTATTTGTGTCTGTCCTCAAGGTTCTCATATGAATAAAATACGATTTGAAGATAAGACACTTTCTAGGGCAATCTAATCGATTGTTCCTGCTCAGCTCATTTATTGGGTGCAGGACTATTTAACTTCCCATCGAACAAGCGGTCTTAAACCCGTAACCAAGCCTAAAATCGTCGAGACAAGCCAAATAAATGGAGAATCTGACAAGCAGGCGTCGTTTTTTGAGTCAATTTGTTTCAAATGTTACAAAATGACATGTTATTGAAATAAATCTTTAATCCTATCGAAAAATAAGAACTCCTGTCGATTGGTATAATAGAGTCAAGTTATCCGTTTTAAGTAGGAGGCATTGGCCATGGTAAAATTATTTTCAAAGAAAAAAATTGTAAGCCTTACAATCGGAGCTCTGATCCTTGCCACACCGTTATCTGCCTCTGCACATTCGCTGAAAGAGTTGGAAAATCAAAAAGACAAACTTAACCAGCAGTCCAGTCAAATACATACTCAATTAACTCAAAATCAAAATGAAATACATACGCTTACCGGTAAAATTACAAAAGCTGAAATTAAGATCGGGCAAACACAAACCCAAATCGATGCATTGAATAAAAAGATGTCTGCTACGCAAACACGTATTGATAAACGAACTGATATTCTGAAACAACAGGTCACCGCCTCTTATAAACAAAGCGATGGCACAAATGGGATGATGAATTTATTATTGGACTCCCAGAATTTTAGTGATTTTATTAATCGGGCTTTTGCTTTTTACAAGATTACAAGTCACCAACAAGACCTGATTAATCAACAAAAAGCAGACGAAGAAGCCTTACAAAGCGATATGGCAAAGGTCGCGGCTGATAAAGAAGCAGCTCAACAAACCGCACAAGATCTCAACCAAGCAATGGCCGACCTTAAAACCAAAATCCAAGATCAAAAGAATCAAATTAATACTCTTAGCAGTCAAAGTGAACGTGTTAAGAGTCAAATTCAAGGTAAACTATCTGCATTATCGTATTCAGTCCCTACAACAAGCTCATCAAACGCGCCTCCTGCCGTTCAAAACCAAGGTGCATCTTCTTCAAACACGGACGGTTCAACGGCTCAAACTATTTCTGTTCCAGCGATTCCGAAGGCTGCGATGAGCGGAAGTGTTTCGAGTCTTATAGCAAATTCCAAACAATGGATTGGTCACTCTTCCTATGTGTTTGGCGGTGGGCGTACCTCTTATGATGTGTCTCACGGAAGATTTGATTGCTCTGGTTTTGTACACTGGGCGTTTGACTCCATCGGAATTGATTTAGGGGGTTGGTCAACCTCCACTTTACAATATGTTGGGAGTCCTGTTTCACCAAGTGATATGCAACCTGGTGACCTCATTTTCTTTGACACCTACAAACATAATGGCCATGTTGACATTTATATTGGAAATGGTGAATTTATTGGTTCTCAGACCTCTACTGGTGTCTCAATTGAGAATATTCACAGCAGTTATTGGGCCGCTCATTTTAATGGGGTTGTGCGACGCGTTCTCAACTAATCTAGTAAACTCGTTTTTTATAATAACAAGGACCCACTCTCGAAATCGAGAATGGGTCCTTGTTTAATTTTTAGACAAGGTTTCCTAAATGGAGGCATAAGTATGAAGTGGGAGGTGTAAAAAGATGAATCTCACCACGATCATCATTAGCTTAATTGGCCTTTTAATCCTCTTTGGTATTATCGGACACATTCAATTATCCGTCACTCTGAACGGCTGGCTTCGCCAAGTTGAAAATCTTATTCAGTTTCCCGATCGTTCCGGCGTCCAATCGCCTTGGATGCAGGACTTAATCGAGGATTATCGAGAAACCGCTTCTTCCCAACAAGACATGAATACTCAAGCCTTAATCGAATCTCATTTCTACAAGCAACCTATTCGATGGCTCGGGCTTTTTAAATTCCCAATCGGAAATGCTTCTCGTCTTTTAGAGCATCTGCCCTCTTTCACCATTATCTTAGGCGTCCTTGGCACATTTATTGGGCTCACAGAATCGATGTTTTCCATGCAAAAGGCGCTTCTGACAATGGGCGGGACTGGTTCTCAAGTTACAGCCGATTCCATTCTTTCGACGATTGCTTCGCCTTTTAAAGGGATGAGTCTCGCCTTTCTGACGAGTATTGCGGGTATTGGCGGCTCCTTACTCCTTAATCTCGTTCAAGGAGGCTTTCTATCAAAAGGCGAATCAATCTCCTATATCGTGGAAAAATTGCTCACCACATTTGAGTCACTCTTAGATCATACCATCCAAAAAGAGCTATTATTAGATAAACCGCGGGACCCGTTTGAAAAAATATTGGACCGTTTAGCTACCCGAATCGGTGAGAGCTTTCAAATCACATTGGGTGATTTTTCGAAAGATATGGTCACCTTTACTAAAGAACTCAAATCCAGTGTCAGCTCCTTGGATGCCTTACTTAGTGATTTCAGCGAACATCGACAAGCCCTTACTCAAAGTTCCGAAAATCTTGTAACCTTTGGGGAACACTTTCACGAGACAACCGAACAGTATAAAACAATGAATCAAAGCATCTCCACTCAAATTGATCGACTAAAAGAATCCGTGGATCGGGTTTTCTCGCGTGTCGAACAACAGGAAAAGCGCACCGAACAACAAACCAAACAAGTTGCCCTACTTTTGGAGGGTGGCCAAAAACAATCGGAAACCTTAAGTCGCCAATTTCTTCAAGCTATGGAACAACAAATGCAAGGTTTTCATGATAAATATGACAATGCTGCGGAATCCTTATCCAGACAGCAAGAGGATTGGTTGTACCAGCATCGAGATATGAATAACCAATACGCTCAAGGCTCTGAAACCATGGTCCATGCGGTTGAACAACTCGAACGTGGGATCATTCAAGTGGCAGAAAAACTCAAGCGTGATATCCTGGACCAAATGAAATACCAACAGGAACGGAATATGCAACTCTTAACACGGGATCAAGACCGGGGTGGAGAGCGAGATCTTATTCGTGCCTTTGATCAGATGGGGCATGGCCTTGAACGTGGTTTTGATGAGCAGAGACGGTATTATCAAGAGTTTATTCAAATGTTATCCCGTCTATCAAACACAATCGAGCATCAGGCTCGAACCGCATCATCATCTGGTGCTCCCTACGAGAGTCGCGCGCTCACAACGCGCGTGATTGACCCATGACCCGACGCTCGAGAAGACGATTCCTTAACGACTCAAAACCGGCTGAGCATTACTGGCCATCCTTTACCGATATGATGTCGATGGTGGTCTTGGTCTTTCTCTTTATCTCAATCATTGCTTTTATTAAAAGTATTGTCGATGCCAATGAGCAGACCCAGATCAAAAAGGAATTAAATCAAGCCACTCATGTTAAGCAACAAATTTCAGATATCATCAACCAAAAATTAGAATCCCAAGTTGGTCGTGACAAAATCACGCGTGGGCCAAACAATACCATCTCGGTCCAAGGCGATGTGTTATTCGATTCTGCGAGTTCAACCATTAGCCCAAAAGGAAAAACAGTTCTAAAGAGTGTAGCAGATGGTCTAGTTAGTATTATCGATGATCAAAAACTCAGCCCTTACATCTATATCATTCAAATTGAGGGCCACACGGATTCTGTCCCCTATGATAACTGGACATTGTCCTCGGAGCGTGCACTCTCTGTTTTAAAGTATTTACAAAAAGCAAACCCCAAACTTGCTGAGGATCGTTATGCCAAATATTTGGCTGTAACGGGTTATTCGAAATATAAACCCGCTGTAAAAGGTACCACCCCAGAAGACCAAGCCAAAAACCGCCGAATCTCGTTTCAAATTATTTTGGATGACAACAAATACCAAAATCACATCCAATCCATCTTAGCTGGTAAAGGTTGATTGAATGCAAGTTAAACACATTTACTAAATTACAAAAAACAGTTGAACAAGAGTTCAGCGGTCAGAGTATAGAGAAACCCCGTTTTTTTCACTACACGCGTTTTTGATGCCATTTTTGAACCGTAATCGTTTGAATTTTATATCAACCTGTGGAAATTCGCTTGCTTCTGCGTCTACAAGCATTCCGATGATGCATGTTCCTTGTCGCAAAACGAAACTAAGGCGCCGAAGTTTATACTATTTCCGCAGTGAATGGAAAAAGTTAAATGGCGTACAAAAGGTTACCGAAGACTTTTCGACAACCAAAAACCGCTGAACAGAAGTTCAGCGGTTTTTGGTTGTGTGTAAAATTAACCTTCAAGAAGTAGAGATTCTGGATCTTCAAGAAGTTGCTTAAGACGGACCAAGAAGCTTACGGCTTCCTTACCGTCTACAATACGGTGATCGTAAGACAGGGCCAGGTACATCATCGGACGGTTTTCCATGCGCTCTTTATCAATAGCAACCGGACGCCACTGAATGGTGTGCATACCTAAAATCCCAACCTGTGGTGCATTAAGAATTGGAGTAGAAAGTAGAGAACCAAATGTTCCACCATTTGTGATTGTAAAAGTTCCGCCTTGTAGATCGTTTAAGCCAAGCTTATTGTCGCGCGCTTTTTTGGCCAAATCGCCAATTTCACGTTCCACATCGGCAAAGTTCATACGATCCGCATCGCGAACCACAGGGACAACAAGACCTTGTTCGGTCGAAACCGCAACCCCAATATCATAGAACTTTTTAATTAAGAGTTCATCGCCTTGAATTTCAGCGTTAAGAAGCGGGAACTCTTTTAATGCGCCCACAACCGCTTTTGTGAAGAACGACATAAAGCCAAGTTTGACATCATGCTTTTCTAAGAATTTATCTTTACGACGTGCACGCACTTCCATAATCGCGCTCATATCGACTTCATTAAACGTCGTCAGCATAGCCGCTGTGTGTTGAACCTCAACTAAACGTTTCGCAATCGTTTGACGACGACGGCTCATCTTCTCGCGAACCACTGGTTTCGTTGGATCATCTTGTGAGGCAGCAGCTTGAGCAGGTGCTTTAGGTGCTGACGTTTGCGCTTGGTTCGCTCCTGAAGCATGTGCTTTAATATCCTCTGGACGAACGCGACCTAGCGGATCCTTTGTTTGAACTTCACTAAGATCGACACCCAATTCACGTGCAAGCTTACGAGCAGCAGGTGAAGCAACGGTACGGCCATTCGCTTCCGAGGACGTTTCTGCTGCTTCTGCAGCGGGTGCTGACGCGGCCTGTTCAGCCTTAGGTGCTTCTTCTTTAGCTGGTGTACTGTCGGCTTTAGGAGCCGGTGCAGAGCCGCCTGCTTCTGCGTTTGGATCTAGAACCGCAATAACGGAGCCAACCTCTACGGTATCACCTTCTTGAGCTTTGAGTTCAGTGATTACCCCTTCATCTTCTGCACTAATTTCCACGTTGACTTTGTCTGTTTCAAGCTCAACAATGTCATCGCCTTTGTTTACCTTATCCCCGACGTTTTTTAGCCATTTAGAAATCGTACCCTCAGTAATCGATTCTGCAAGTTCCGGCACTTTTACTTCAATCACAATGCACCCTCCTCTTTTCCTATTCAGATTTAACCTTAACGGTATAAGGCATCTTTAATGATTTGGCTTTGCTCATTCTTATGGATATCTGGCTCACCTGTTGCAGGACTCGAACGGTCTGGACGACCGATGTAAGAGACGTTCGCTCCATTTGGCGCAATTTCTCTTAAACGTGGTTCCATAAACGTCCATGCTCCCATGTTCTTAGGCTCTTCTTGAACCCAAACAATTTCCTTAAGGTTCTTAAACCGCTTGAACTGAGCGGAGAGAACATCGTTTGCAAATGGATAAATTTCCTCAACGCGTAACATTCTGACCCAAGAATGATCCTCTTCAGAACTTTCAAGCTCAGCTGCAAGATCCATAGAAACTTTACCCGAACATAGGACAAGGCGTTCCACATCCGCTAATTTACCGCTTGTTGCAGGATGCTCAATCACGGATTGGAAGCTTCCTTCTGTAAATTCACTTGGACTCGAGGCGACCACTTGATTACGCAAGAGGCTCTTTGGTGTGACTACGACTAAAGGACGAACCGATTCCGTTTCGAGCATAGCCGCTTGGCGACGAAGCAAATGGAAATAGTTCGCCGCACTGCTTAAGTTCGCAACCGTCCAGTTGTTTTCAGCAGCGAGTTGCAAGTAACGCTCAAGTCGAGCACTTGAATGTTCAGGTCCTTGACCTTCAAATCCATGAGGAAGAAGCATCACAAGACCGGATTTTTGACCCCACTTCGCGCGCGCGGCACTAATAAATTGATCAAAAAGGACTTGAGCAACATTCGCAAAATCACCAAATTGAGCTTCCCAAATCACAAGTGTTTCCGGTGCAAAGACGTTATAGCCATACTCAAAGCCTAACACAGCAACCTCTGAAAGCGGACTGTTATGCAATGCAAAGGATGCTTTTGCGCTTGGAAGCGTATGAATTGGCGAATACGTTTGTCCCGTATCCGAATCGTGTAAGACCAGATGACGGTGAGCAAATGTACCGCGCTCTGCATCTTGACCAGTGAAACGAATCGGCGTGCCGTCACTTACAATCGTAGCAAAGGCAAGGGCTTCTGAATGTGCCCAATCAATATTACCGTTTTCTTCAAACACATCTGCACGTCGCTCTAAGATCCGTTTAAGCTTTGGATACACATTAAATGACTCTGGCCATTTAAGCAGGTTGGCATTGATATCTTTAAGCACATTAAACGGTACGGTTGTATCAAATTCTGGAAGATCTCCAGAAACTGCTTCCGGTGCAGCCTCACTCTCAACGTGTTCAGAAGATCCTGAACGGATCTCATCGTAAACGTTTTGGAGGTGCGTTTGAATCTCTTGATTCAGTTGATCAACCGTTGCTTCGTCGATCACTCCGTCCGTTTGCAAGGCCTTTCCGTAAAGGGTGCGAACCGTTTCATGCCCATTAACATGATGGTAGAGGATCGGGTTCGTTGCCATTGGATCGTCCATTTCATTATGCCCATATCGACGATAACCAACGAGGTCAATTAAAACATCCTTTTTAAATAACTTGCGATAGCTATAGGCTAAATCAACCGCTGAAAGACACGCTTCAGGATGATCCGCATTCACATGAATAACCGGAATATTGAACCCTTTTGCTAAATCACTTGAATAACGTGTGGAACGACCTTGATTACTCTCAGTCGTAAATCCGATCATGTTATTAGCAATAATGTTGATCGTACCACCTGTCTTATAGGCATTGATCTGACTCAAGTTGAGCGTCTCTGCGACAACGCCTTCTCCAATAAACGCCGCATCACCATGAATCACAATTGGCAAGGCTAAAGACACATCTTGGGTAGGAAAACCTGTCGCCCGTCGATCGTCTTGTGAGGCACGTGCATAGCCTTCTATAACTGGGTTAACAAACTCAAGGTGACTTGGGTTATTTGCTAAAGTGACTTTAGCTACAACTTCCCCGTTCTTCTCAACTTTGCGAACGCCACCCATATGATACTTCACATCACCCGTCCAGCCTTCATTTGTCCAATCAGACTTTTCAGACTCAGGGATGTGCGCGAACTCAGATAAAAGTCTGCTATATGGCTTTTCTATTACGTGGGCCAAAACATTGAGTCGACCACGATGTGCCATACCAATGACAACATCACGATTGTCATCCTTTACACCCTGTTCAACAATCTCATCTAGCATTGGAACGAGCGCATCGACACCTTCAATAGAGAAACGCTTTTGGCCAATAAAAGTCTTTTGCAAGAATTGCTCAAGGCCTTCGACTTCCGTAAGCCTTTTGAGTAATTGTTTACGATCTTCTGCCGTAAACGAATGCAAATAAGCCCCTGTCTCAACTTGTTGCTCTAACCATTCGCGTTCAGTTTCATCTGAAATGTGTTCGAATTCAAATGAAACGGAGCCCGTATAAACTTTCTTTAGTTGCTCGACCACATCAAGGGCATGACGCATTGAACCTACAGGGTTCGTATAGACGAGGTTTGCTGGGATCGCCCTTAAGTCACTCTCAGTAAGCCCATAATCGCTATAATTAATCTTGGCAACTTCTTGGTTTCCTTTTTTAAATTCAAAAGGATACACATCGGCAACTAAGTGTGCCGTATTCCGTATGGCATCAATTAATTTAACCGTTGCCAGAACTTTTTCCACATTTAAACCGTTTGTTGCGGACGTTTCGCCCGTTATCGAAGCCTTTGCTTCTTCATAAGGCGGAGCACCAAATTGATCAAACAATGTCTTTAAATCCGAATCCACTTCACTAGGATTCTCAAGATATACATCGTACTGCTCTTGAACGTAACCGAGGTTTGGACCATACAGTCCTTGCCATGGCCAATCCGTTCGGGTTCTCTCCGTTGCCATGCAATGACACTCCTCACTGCGATCTCTAATTTAAGTAAAGTTTTCAAACAAAATATGGGTTGTTTCACATGACTTGAATCTTACTTCCTATGCCATTTTAGTACAAATGACCTATCATCACAAGTGGATAACATCGGCGAAAGAGTTGATTTCAAGATTTGCGATGTGAAAACCCACGCTCACTACTCATCATTTTAGACTATTCCCGTTTTGAACAAAATGAAACACCCGGCGAGTTTACATTCTCCGAGTGGTCGCTCTATTCAATTTTATAACTGAAAGTGAGTCGAGTGTGCCTCTAGGATTTTCAATTTAAGGACCACAAAGGATGGAAACTCTATTTATAAGGGCTATGAAACTTATAGACTTGAAACCGTGACGGTATAGTGTGACACAGTCTCCGTATCTTCACTCTAAAATTTAATAGTAGAAAAGCCACTATAATAAAAGAGTCAGCCCTTTATGACTATTAAAGGCGTTCATCGCCTCCTCGTTTACGTTTCGTTCATTTGGAAATGATCCAAATATATCCTTTAATCCTGTAAAGTGAGATTACCTTTTAAGCCCAACTAATATTTTAATACAAAAAAAGGACAGCCTCAATGGCTACCCTCTATTTTTTATAGATTTTTATTATATATTTTTTGATAGCGTTTCATCATCATATAAAAACACATGGATACCACGAGCAAAACACAGCTCCCTAGCATGACCAAACTGGTATTCATAGGCGTTTTTCCATCATAAGGTAAGAGGGATCCAATATATAAAAACGTGCTCAAAAATAAAAAGATAAAACTAAAGCGTTTATAATCGTTCATATTTTTTTGGACGGTCTGTAATTCGCGTTCTGTCACGTTCCTCACCCCCAAATATAACTCTAACACGATTTGAGAGGGAGAAACACAGGTAATTCTTTCTAAGTCTATTAGCCAACTCTTACTGAGCAAAAACCTCGGTCCATTCGGAACGTCCTTCTAACATTTTGGCCGCAATGGCTTTAGCCCCTTCTAGACTATGATTCGCTGCCCAACCGCATTGAACGGGATTACAGGCAGGTACTTCCGTCGCGTCTAAGACGTCTTTAAGCGTGTGTTCTAGGGCCTCCAACACGTCTTCATAGCTGTCATTGTTCATAATGGCTAAATAAAAGCCAGTTTGACATCCCATTGGTCCGATATCGATGACGTTTTCAATATGGTTGCGAATGTTTTCTGCCATGAGGTGCTCAATGGAATGGAGGCCTTTCATATCCATATGATCTATATTCGGCTGGCAGAAGCGAATATCATATTTATAGATTTTGTCACCGTGACTGCCTTCTGTGACGCCTACCAAACGAACATAGGGGGCTTTTACTTTGGTGTGATCTAAATTAAAGCTTTCAACATTCATTTTCTTTGGCATTCAAACCAACTCCTTAATCATGGTTAGTATAAGCTCTGCCGAGTGTTTGGCAGCCGTCTCTAAATATTGATCAAACGAGATGTTAGACGCTTTACCTGCAATATCCGAAAGCGATCGAATAATCACAAATGGGAGGTTAAATTGAAAACTGACTTGCGCGATCGCCGCCGCTTCCATTTCTACGGCTTGTAGATTCGGAAAACGTTCGCGCACCGTCTCCACTCGAGCGGGGTCTGACATAAAGCTATCGCCCGAGGCAATTAATCCTTTAACGACCTGGATGTCTTCTTGAACGCTTTTAGCGGCTTTCTCCGCCACTTGAACCAGCTCTTCATCCGGTTGGAACGCTGCAGGAAGCCCTGGCACCTGACCATATTCATAATTAAATGCCGTGACATCCACGTCATGATGGCGCACTTCTGTCGAGATCACGAGATCGCCTACTTTTAATCGGTGGTCTAATCCACCGGCAGAACCCGTGTTAATAAGCCGATCCGGAGAAAATTCTTGAATTAAGAGGGTGGTTGCCATCGCCGCATTGACTTTGCCAATTCCTGATTGCAAGACGACAACGTCTTTCCCATGGAGTTGACCTTCGTAAAAGCGGCAACCGGCGCGCTCAGTTTCATTAAACGATTCCATTTCTTTTTTTAAAAGGGCAACTTCTTCTTCCATTGCACCAATAATTCCTATTCGCATGTCATTCATTCCTCACTTTGCTCGATGCTATCGCCTGAATTTTAGTTTAACATAATCAAAATCAAAAGGCCTAACCTAAAAAGCAGGTTGACCTTTGTCTGATGTGTGAGTCGAATTCGATGTTTGTTTGGATTTATTTCTCTTTTAATTCCCTGTTGATGTTGAAGACGATGCGTCTGAACTGGATGCGTTTGTGGTTGTATCCGCGGTGGAACTTGAACCTGAGTCAGGCGTCACGCTAGTTGGTTTCCAACCTTGATTCTTCACCCATTGAAGGATCACATCGTATTTTTTCTTCGGTGCCTCTTTCGTGCTTATAATCCCTTTAGAACTGTCGGCCGATCCGCCGTTTCCAAGCCACCACAGTATATAGTCATTATCGTTAATATTGGTCGCGTAAAGGAGGGCTTTGATTTGTTCATTCCAATCCACTTCTCCCTTATTATAATTGGTTTGATGTGGTTCACTTTGAACCGTGCCAATGGGTGACCATGGCCCGTTGACCCCGCCACCAACAAAATGATAAGCAGCATTTGTATTACTTACAGAATCACCTGTTGAAGTCGTTGAACTGTCCGAGCTCGATGGATCTGATGAAGCGGACGCATCCGTTCCAGATCCCGAAGCATTCGTTTGATTTGAAGCCGTGGCATTAGACTTAGTGCTTTTAACAGACTGAGCAGTCTTCGTTGCATGACTCGCTTTCGGTTTTGCTGTTGTATGAGGAGTGGGTTGGATCACTTTAATTAGCAAATAACCTCCAATTATAAGAATGGCCACACAAACGATTCCAATGGCCCAGTTTAACAAACGGTTCATTCTATTGTGTTGATTTCTAGAAGATCGGGTCGGGATTTGTGGTTCATTCCATGCCATCTTATAAAACGCCTCTCTTTCATAAATGGGACACTGCCATTTTGGACACATCCAAAACGTCTGTCCAGGATGCTTGTCTTATAGACTATGTATATTATCTCACTAGTAGAATTGTAACATGATCTGGTTCGATCTGGATAGAGAAATTCCACTCGAATTTTCAGTTAAAATAACTAAAGTTCTTGAATCATTACAATGGAAATTGTCAAATTACCACTAGTTTTGACTAAAAAAAGGAATAAACCGACTTTGTCACAAATATAATTTAGTAGTCGTATTAAAGGAGGCATTCTCATGTACACCACTACTTTTAATCCTCAACTCTCCAATCTAAAACACTTCAAAACGATTGGCTATGAGAAACAGACAAAAACGCTCACACTCTTTTTAAATAATGGCCGAATCAAAACCTATTCTTCCATTGAGGAAGAAAGTGTCTTTCAATTCCTAATTACTTACGATAAGGAAAGATTTGTGGAAGAGGTTTTAGAGAAGGGCGACATACGCGCCCTAAACCTTTAATTTCCATCCAATTGGGCGAGCTTGTTCACCATGGATTTATAGAGCGTTAACGCGTGAGCATGGCCAGGCGTCACATCCAAGTCAACCGCCACCATAACATATTTGGGGTCATCAGCTGGAAAATAACCGGCGAACCATGAGTTTTCTGTCCCTTTTCCGGTTTCAGCCGTTCCAGACTTTCCAGCAACCGGATAAGCCGCATCATTTAAATAATGACCGGTTCCTTTTGGAGACGTCACCACTAATCTCAAGAGATCCTGAAGCTGCATAATGGTATACGGTTGAAGATTAGGCCCAGGCAAACGCTTATGCGGAAAAGTCACTAATTGCATATTCCCCATTTTATTATAGTCAATTTCAGTAGCTGTTCGGACGCTCCATTGATCCCCACCTCGGGCAATCGTTGACATCATATTCGCAATGGCAAGCGGCGTCACTTTCACATTTAATTGGCCAATTGAAGTCTGAGCAATCGCTTTTGGTGAGTGACGGTCTGCCACATTGCCGAATAGCGTCGTAGAACCAACACCTGGGATCTGATTAAAATTCTGATAATGAAACACTGTACCGGTCCACCCCGGGTTTTGAAATAAACCTAATTTCTTTGCCCCATCATCCAAGGCCTTCAAATTGGTTTCCATCAACCGATTCCCGAGTGTCGCAAACGTATAGTTACAACTTTGTGCAAAGCTCTCATCAAACGTTAACGTTCCAAGCTGTCTTTGGGAGGGGCCATCTCCATACACATTTTGATTGCAATCAAAGGTCATAGTGTTGTTGACAATGTTCGTCTCAATCGCTTCGGCTGCCGTGACCACTTTAAAAACAGAACCAGGGAATTCCGGTGTCAACATATAATTCGGATTTTTAAAAGGATCGGTCGGATCGAGCGCTGGCCGTGACACACTCGCCAATAAATTATTCGTTTTGGCATCAAGGATCAGCAATCCCCCTTTTTGAATCCCGGATTGGTCCACCAATTGATTAGCTGCACTCTGAATCTTTGAATCGAGTGTCGTTTTAACCTTAAGGGGGTAGTAACTATCACTTGCCCCCGATGCGTACCGGACGCTATTTTCAAATAACGGCGCCCCGCCTCCAGTTGTATGATAGAGAAGCTCTGTTTGGTTTCTTGAGAGCAAAAAAGGATCATACGCTTCTTGCAGTCCAAGTGTACCCACTGGGGTCTCTTGGGTCACAATGCCTTGTTTTAAAAGATCACCATAACGGTTCTTTAGAATCGTGGGATTTTGACTGGCAATCCCAATCATATAGGAAGACATCCCGCTTTGTGTGGGATGTGTAATGGTGAGGACTTGCGCGCCCATAATGTGGAGATTGTTAATGGTATGCTCTTCTTCCAGTGTAATGGTGTGATTAGGCGGTGTAACG
Organism: uncultured Sporolactobacillaceae bacterium; assembly: GCA_963829575.1. GTDB lineage: Bacteria > Bacillota > Bacilli > Bacillales > Sporolactobacillaceae > KACC-23026. The sequence goes on from CAWHJF010000016.1 coordinate 122,022, forward strand.
GCAAACGGCTTGGTGTGGCGAGCTAGTGCACTCGTGATCCAGTCAGGTGTTGTATGCAGCGCGCGACTAATCTTGTCTATGGAGTCAGTATGACCTTTTATAAACGGAAATAAGATTAACGCCCGTCCTTTTTTGGTTGTCAGCGACACACCATTTCGATCTAAGAGTTCGCCTCTTCCATCATCCACAATATAACGCATTGTGCGTTGTTGGATGCTATTTTTAATTAAGTTCACATGGCTCGGTGAATACGAGGTCGTTTGAAACAATTGAATCATCGCTAAATGATAAATTAAGAATCCTAAAACAGCTAAAACTAAAATTCCAAATGTTGTAATGCGTTTAGTCGGAATCATGGACGTTCACCTCCTCTATAGTTTTGACGCCCTTAAGAAAAGGTAAACCTATTAAAAGAAACCGAATTTAAAAGAGTCTGGATCCATATAAATGTGAGAGCCACCTAAAAAAACCAGCAGCCTTGTGTAGGCTACTGGTTTTGTTTTTTATTTATTGACTTGAACAATTTTAAGTTTTAATTCGCCATCTGGTGTTGAGACAGACACTTGATCACCGATGCGTTTTCCTAATAAGCTCTTTGCCATTGGGGAATCGTTTGAGATCTTTCCGTTAAACGGATCGGATTCCGCGCTCCCAACAATTGTAAACGTCTCTTCATCGCCATCGGGTAATTCAATAAACGTAACCGATTTCCCAATTGACACCACATCTGGGTCCGACTCATCTTGTTCAATAAGTACCGCATCACGAATCATTTGCTCAAGCTGAGTAATTTTCGATTCCACAAACGCTTGCTCATCTTTCGCCGCATCGTACTCTGAATTCTCCGACAGGTCTCCGAAGCTACGTGCTATTTTAATACGCTCTACAACTTCTTTGCGTCGCTCTGTCTTTAAGTATTTAAGTTCGTCCTCTATTTTCAGTTTTCCTTCTATCGTCATATAATGTTTTCTTTCTTCAACCATGACCATCACTCCCTATAAAATGTAAAGGCTCTCAAAACGCCAGCTTCGCAATAAATCTTATGTAAGAATAAAACGATAGACCTAACTCACTTGACCCAGGATCGTACCAATCTTCGTGACCATTAAATCGATGGCTACCGAGTTTTGTCCACCCTCTGGGATAATAAGATCCGCGTATCTTTTGGTCGGCTCAACGAACTGATTATGCATCGTGCGAACCACCGTGAGATATTGTTCAATGACGGATTCTAAAGACCGTCCTCTCTCCTGAGTATCCCTCAGAATTCGACGGATAATCCTAAGATCCGAATCTGTGTCCACAAATAATTTGATATCCATTAGGTTTCGAAGCCGTTCATCGTCTAAGATTAAAATACCTTCTAAGATAATCACATCAATGGGTTCGACAGGAATAATTTTATCAGATCTTGTGTGAACTGTATAGTCATATACTGGCTTTTCAATCGGTTGGAACGCCAACAATTGATTGAGATGATGAAGAAGCAAGTCATGATCAAACGCAAGTGGATGATCATAATTGGTGTTCAATCGTGCTTCGTACGATTTCTCATCTTGCGCTTTATAGTAGGCATCTTGTTCAATCACAGCAATGGATTGACCGGGAAAGTTCTTATAGATTTCCCGTGCGACGGTCGTCTTTCCAGAACCAGATCCACCTGCCACACCAATAATTATAGGTTTCTTGGGCAATCTAATGTCCCCTCCTAAGAAAATTTCTGTTGGTTTTTGTGCGTAACGGAGAGCCCATCGCCAACCGGCAACAAGATCGTTTCATAGCCTTCTAAATCGTGTAACCATTGATTAAACGCCCTCATTTTTTTTGCTAGTTTTTGAACGCGTTTAGGCGCTAAGTCTGGTTCCATCACATACCCCCGGAACAAGACATTGTCACACAATACAATACCTTCCTCATTTAAAAGCGGTGTGTAGGCATTAAAAAAGGTTTGATAATGGCCTTTTCCAGCATCGATAAAAATGAGATCAAAAGGCCCGTAGGAAGCCAAGTCAGCAGGTGGCTCCAAGGCATCCGTTTCAATAAGGGTTATGCGATCCTTTAACTGAACGTGTTGAAAATTTTGGCGCGCCTGGTCTGCCATGTTTGGATCGCGTTCGAGCGTCACAACATGTCCTGTTTCACCCGCCGCCAAGGCCATGTTTATAGCGGAATAACCAATTGCTGCGCCAATTTCTAATATTTTTTTGGGAGTATGCAAGCGAATCAACATCTCAACCGTTCCCATTGTTTCCGGCTGCATAATCGGAATTCGCTCGGCTCGGGCAACTTCGACCATCTGGTCCAATTTCGGCAACCGCTCTTTTCGCAATTCTGCCAAATAAGTTGACAGATCTTCAGAGATCATATCTGACATCCAATCCCTCAATTCATCATAACTTTACAAGTAGCTTGTGTTCTAAAGATCAGACACACAAGCGAATTTTGCGTCTTATACCGCCCCATTGGCTAGTCTATAGAGAAGAGGGCTGACGCGATGGTCAACCCTCAACTGGGCTTACTTCATACTGAATTAATACTTCCCAATGCTCTATTTTTTATTCCATTCACTTGAATATTTTTGAACGTTTGCATTATGTTGTTTCAATGTTTTGGCATATAAAATCTGTCCATTAGGACGCGCGTAGAAATAGAGATAGTCGGTCTTAGTTGGACTTAACACAGCTTCCAATGAAATAAGGCTTGGGTTATTGATTGGTCCAATTGGAAGACCTTTGTTCTTATAGGTATTGTAAGGTGAATTCACTTGAAGTTCCTTATCCGTATAGCTGTGTAAATGCTTCTGCTCCGCATAACCAATTGTAGGATCGGTTTGGAGTGGCATGCCTTTTTGTAGTCGGTTAAAGAAAACACCAGCGATGATCGCCCGGTCGTTGGACGTCTGAGCTTCCCCTTCAACAAGCGAGGCCATCGTCAAGATCTGATGTACATTCTTTAATGAGCTCTTGGCAATCAAGCCTTTATTTTGGTTTAAGACCGATTGTGTTTTATCAAGCATGGCGTCAATGATTTGGTCAAGCGACGGGTTCTTAACCGTGAAACTATACGTCGCTGGAAATAAATACCCTTCAAGTGGATAATCGACCTTCTTATATTTGTCTGAAAGGACGGTCTTTAAGAATGGATATTTTTTCAGATAATGCTTTTGAACATAGGCGCGATCAGACAACTTCTTAAGAACATCTTTTTCCTTAAGCTTCGTTTTGCTTGCGATCCGGGCTGCGATATCTTTCACCCAAAATCCTTCAGGAATCGTTAATTTAAGAAGGGCTGGGCGATACACATCCCCTGACTGCAACTTGGTAATGATGTCTTGAATAGGCATCGACGAGAGAGTTGATAATCTCCCGCCATGAAATTTTGTTCATTTTTGTATTTCACGTAATAATGAAACACTTTCGCACTATGGATGACGCCTTTGTCTTGTAAAATCTGTGAAATGCCTTTAACCGATGTTCCGCTCGGAATGTTGACTACCACTTTTTTGTGGTTAGATAGATCGGCTGGCTCAAGCCCTCGATGAATATAATGATATGTATAGCTAACTGTACCAATAAAAAAGATAATTAAAGCCAATAGAATGACAAGCACAATTCGTCGGACCAAACGGGCTTCATTTGCTCGTCCACGAAGCTTGTTCATTCGATCGTTCATATCTGACACATCTGTCTCTCCTTTCGAACAAGTCCTTTTCCATTATACTATAAGGGACTTAATTGTCGAGTCGCTTCGACAGATGTTTCATTGAATTGCTAAAAAACACATCCTGAACCCCACAAAAGTCTTTAAGTCCATTTCACTATATTTAGAAAAGGTGCCCCAGTGTAGGGCACCTTGTTCTGTTTAAAGTTCTTCTTCTTCGACAAAGGTGTTGATCATTTCTTCAACCATATCCCATTCTTCATCGGTTTCGATCGGATATAAGTTGAATTCACCGTCTAGGTCGCCATCAAATCGAAACGCGAAGACTTCGGCCTCTTCTTCTTCATCCTCTTCTTCACTGGATTCAACAGGTTGCACGACAATATAGGATTTATCTGTTTCTTCCACATCAAATGAGAAGAGGATATCAAAAAGATGTTCTTCCCCATTTTCATCTGGAATAATAATGCGATCTTCTTCTTCCTCTACTTCGTGGTCATGTTCGTGATCGTGTGTCATAATCTTATCCTCCTATATGTTTTTGATCTAGGTAACTCTGCAAAATGAGTGTTGCGGCCATTTTGTCAATGACCGTTTTCCGCTTTTTCCGACTCACGTCGGCTGTCACAAGCATCCGCTCTGCCGCAACAGTCGTCAGCCGCTCATCAACCAATTCAACGGGCAAGCCAAGCTTCTTACGCAAACTTTTGGCAAAGCGTTCTGACGCTTCGCCACGCTCACCCACCGAGTTGTTCATGTGCTTCGGCAGACCCACTACTAGTGACGTGACTTCGTATTCTTTGATCAACGCCTCGAGACGTTCATAGATCTCATGTTGTTTATGTTGTACATAATTAATCGTTTCAATCCCTTGAGCGGTGAGTCCTAATGCGTCACTGATCGCAACGCCCACCGTCTTAGAACCATAATCCAAACCCATTGTTCTCATTTGGTATCCTCAAGTTGATGCTTGAGATAAAAGGTCACAAGTTCCTCAATAATCTCATCGCGTTCAATTTTGCGTATTAAGTTTCGTGCATCTTGGTGACGAGGGATATAAGCGGGATCACCAGAAAGGAGATACCCCACAACTTGATTAATCGGTGTATATCCCTTGTCCTCTAACGCGGCAAAAACTTTTAACAATACATCTTTTACCTCTTGCTTGTCCGGGTCTTCAGGAAATTGAAACTTCATCGTTTGATCCATACTTATCCCCCTTTTATCGTCTTCGTTTGCCAAAGCACGTTGACCTCATTCCACTCCGTTCACTCATTTGGCGGTTTCTAGTATATATTCTTTCACAAACTCTAGCGCAGCGTCAATTTTTGACGCATCTTTAGCGCCTGCTTGAGCAAGATCAGGACGACCGCCGCCACCGCCGCCACAAATCCCCGCGACTTCTTTAATCAATTTACCGGCATGAAACCCTCTTTCCACCAGGTCTTTCGTCACACCCGATACGATCTGAACTTTTCCATCCGTGGCCGTTGCAAGAACGAAAACCCCGGTATCTAATTGTTGCTTGAGATTATCCATCATGGCGCGAAGTCCATTCATATCTTGACCTTGAACCGCCTCAGCCAAAAATGGCACCCCTTCTACAACTTGAACTTTGGATTGAAGATCTTCTGCCTCTGCATTGCCTAATTTCGCCACTAAAGACTCATTTTCCTTTTCTAATTCGCGAATTTGTTGTTGAAGCCCTTCAATTCGTTCACTGACCTTTTCAACCGGTGTTTTGAGCGTTTGACCAAGCCCTTCTAATTGCTTGACGTAACTGTTAAGACGCTCATAGGCTTTTCTTCCCGTAACCGCCTCTATACGGCGTGTTCCGGCTCCAATTCCCGCTTCACTCACAATTTTGAACAACCCAATTTCAGCAGAATTGCGAACATGACACCCTCCACATAGCTCGAGACTGTAATCGCCGACTTGAACGACGCGAACCACATCGCCATATTTTTCTCCGAAAAGGGCCATTGCCCCCATCGCCTTGGCTTCCTCGATCGCCTTTTGGTGCGTTTCAACCACGATCCCTGCCCAAATCTTTTCATTCACAATCGCTTCAATCCGGTCCAACTCTTCTTCTGTAATTTTACCAAAATGGGTAAAATCAAACCGCAAACGTTCAGGTGTGACGAGTGACCCCGCTTGATTCACATGCTCACCTAATACGTCTTTCAATGCTCTATGAAGTAAGTGAGTCGCGGTATGGTTTTTCTCCGTATCCCGGCGCAGACTATCTTGAATGACAGCTTCTAAAGTCATGCCGTTTGTCAGCACACCCTTTTTCACTTCAACAAAATGAAGGTTTTGACCATTTGGCGCTTTTTGAACATCCTTCACTTCGACTTCCACTTCTCCATTTCGCAAGAGGCCTCTGTCGGCAACCTGTCCACCACTTTCGGCATAGAATGGGGTTTGATCTAGGATCACTTGAACGTGTTCCCCAGGGCCAGCAAGGTCGACAAGTTTTTGGTCCCGAACGATACACGCAACTTTCACTTGGCTTTCATCGTTTTTATAGCCGACAAATTGGCTTTCCACTTTCACTTCGCGAAGCGTCTCATTCTGTACTTGCATGGAATCCGTATCCTGGCGCGCACTTCTTGCCCGTTCCCTTTGCAAGTCAAGTGCCTTCTCAAACCCTTCGCGATCGATCGATAATCCTTCTTTTTCGGCATATTCTTCGGTTAATTCAACCGGGAAACCAAATGTATCGTATAGCTTAAAGACATCCCCACCGTCAATAACGGTTTGACCCGACTGTTTTTTCTCACCCATCACTTGATTTAAGATCGCGAGTCCTTCATGAATCGTTTCATGGAAGCGTTCTTCTTCCGAACGGATAATTTTTTGAACAAAAGGAACCCGTTCTTTTAACACTTCATAGAATTCACCCATGATTTCACTCACGATCGGCACAAGCTGGTCCATAAACGGCTTTTCGATACCCAGTTCCATGGCAAATCGAACCGCACGGCGGATCAGCCGTCTCAGTACATACCCACGGCCTTCGTTCGATGGTAACGCCCCATCTGAAATCGCAAAGGTGACGGCCCGAAGATGATCGGCAACGACTTTAAACGCGGTATCTTTATCCTTATTCTCTCCGTACGTTTCCCCGGAAATTTTTTCAGTAGCTTTAATCAATGGGAGAAACAAATCGGTGTCAAAGTTTGTCCTAGCATCTTGAATGACTGAGACAAGTCGCTCAAGCCCCATCCCTGTATCAATATTCTTCTTTGGAAGCGGCGTATAAGAGCCGTCTGGATTATGGTTGAACTGAGAAAAAACAAGATTCCAAATTTCTAAATAGCGTTCATTCTCACCGCCTGGAAAAAGCTCTGGATCATCTGGATCATTGCCGTAAGACTCACCGCGATCATAGAAAATTTCCGTATTAGGACCACTTGGCCCTTCTCCGATATCCCAAAAATTTTCTTCTAGACGAATAATGCGAGACTCTGGAAGCCCAATTTTACGATGCCAAAATTCGTAAGCCTCGTCATCTTCTGGATGAATCGTAACGGAAAGCTTCTCTGGATCAAACCCAATCCATTTCTCGTCGGTCAAAAATTCCCACGCCCAAGTAATTGCTTCTTCTTTGAAATAATCACCGATTGAGAAATTACCCAGCATTTCAAAGAACGTATGATGGCGCGCTGTGAATCCAACGTTCTCAATATCATTGGTCCGAATTGCTTTTTGAGCGTTGACGATTCTCGGATTTTCAGGCACCACTCGGCCATCGAAATATTTTTTCAAGGTTGCGACACCACTATTAATCCATAATAACGACGGATCTTCGTGAGGAATAAGGGATGCGCTTGGCTCGACTTTATGTCCCTTTTCTTTAAAAAAGTCCAAAAACAATTGCCGCACATCGCGTGAACTTAGATTTTTCAATGTATTCAAACCTCCTGGTTATTAATTCCAATTTTATAAATGCAAAAAAGCCCTCATCCCAAAACAGGGACGAGAGCTTGAATCTCGCGGTACCACCCTGGTTATGCAAGTAAAGGGGTTTCCTTTCCTTTAAATGCATCACCTTCATTCATTCAGACCTTTAACGGGGCCACCGGCAGGGATTAGCTGCACTCAGGGACTAGCAACCACTCATACCTTTTAGAATTCTTTCAGCCAAGGAATTCTTCTCTACAAAAAAGGGCCAATGAATGGCGGATCCTTCATCATTTTAACAAGAATTGTTTGTGCTTGAATTATAGACGAATCAAATAGACTCTGTCAACTTTTTCTAGACTTCCTTCTCTTGATCCGTCCATTTTTCGAGCTTTCGTTTGTTCTTTTGGCGAATCCAAAACGCGACCACTTCTCTTAGAGTCACAAACACTGGAATCGCCACAAGCATGCCTAGAATTCCGCCTAGCTCACCACCAACAATAAGTGAGAACATGATAATAATGGGATGCAAATGCACGCTTTTCCCAACAATTAATGGGCTGAATAGGTTGCCTTCTAAGGATTGGACCACTGTAATGACAGCGAGGACAATAATTACTTTATTAACAGAAATTGTGAGCGCTACAAGAACAGCGGGTATGGCCCCGATAGCGGCACCGAAGAAAGGAATGATATCCGTAATTCCAACAAAAAAACCAAGCACCCCGGAATACGGCACTTTAAAAATCCATAACCCCAAAAAAGCCGCCAATCCGACGGCCACACAGACTAGGAATTGGCCCCTTATGTAACTACCTAAAGATTGATCGATTTCGTGTAGCAGTTGTTTACCCGGTTTGCGCCATGTTTCGGGAGTATGCCGTTCAATCCACTCTGAAATTTTTTTGATATCCTTCAGTAAATAGAAGGCCACAAAAGGGATGAGGAAAATGGTGAAGACCGAGGTTACGAGACCCTGGATACTATTCATCACACGCGCCAAAACATCATTTAACACGTTCTCAGCTTGAGCTAACAGATGATTAAAATGCGTATGAACCTGTTCCGGCAAATGGGCCGTTGCCGAATAGAAATGATTGACTTTATCTTGATAGAAGACTGTAAATTTCGGAATATGCTCCGATAGATTACTGAGTTGGGTGAGTAGCATTGGTGTGCCTTTTATAACGGCATACCCTGAAAGGCCAAAAAACAAAATATAGATCACAAGGATCGCAACCGCCCTCGGCATCCCTCTTCTATGTAGATGCTGAACAAGTGGATGAAGCAAATAGGCGATTAAAAACGCAATTAAAAAGGGCGACATCACGTGTAATGTCGCAGCAAAGAACTGACGTGCATAAGGCCATAACTTAAATACAAACCATAGATTAATAAAGATCAATAACAAGACCGATAAACGTTTGAGCCATTCTAAAGCGGTACCTCTCATGTGTCACACCCTCCAAGTAGATTTCTGGATCTGGTTGTCTGTACAAGGACTTCTCAGGAGTTCCAGAGCATTACATAAAGGGGTCATCCGAGTTCAACTTGACGATCGGTTTCTTCAAATAAATCATCTAAATTGGTTAAACTGCCATCCTCTTCGACTTGATTCAGAGAGAGGCGACCTTTTACTAACGTTAATTCTATAAAACAATCCCAGCAATAATATTGATTGACACCGATTTTTCCGAGTTCTTTGCTTTTACAATTTGGACAATGCATCTGATTCACCTCAGAAACCAGTTTGTCCAAAATCGTACCCTTCCATACGTTTGATCAATCTTTTATTAAGGATCTCTAGCCGGAGATTAGACGTTACTCAACCTTTCTCAAAAATCGGAAAATGGGTCCTCTTCTGAGTTAAGCGATTCATCAATTTCCCACTCTTCGGGAGACACCGACTCTGCCTTTTGTTCGACTTTATGACTTTGAGTTACAGCCTCTTCTGAGTTCTCAAGTGCAACTTCGTCTGAAAGTGGGTCAGCTGCGTCACTCGAGAGTCCGCCTGCCAATCTTTCAATCAATTTTTCTTTGAGGTGAGAATAACGACGGTCGCCTTCGGTTTGTCCAATCGCTTGTTCAAAAGCGTTCGGGTCCCCACACATAATGAGATAAGTTTTACTCCGCGTAATCCCTGTATAGATGAGGTTTCTTCTTAACATTCGATGATAGCCTCTAACAATCGGAAGCACCACAATAGGGAATTCGCTCCCTTGAGCTTTGTGAATCGATGTGCAATAAGCCAAGGTTAATTGATTGAGATCCTTCCGCTCAAATTGAACTTCATTTCCATCAAACGAGACCACAAGGGCATCTTCTTTTTCGGTTCGCTCGTTCGCTTTAAACAAGGCGACAATTTCTCCGATATCCCCATTAAAAATATGGTCTTCTGGATTATTTACGAGCTGCAGGACTTTATCGCCCACTCGAAACTCTGTGTCACCAAACATCAAAAAGCGTTTGGTCTGTGTTTTCGGATTAAAAAGATCCTGCAGTTCTTTGTTTAGGGCATCAATTCCCGCATTTCCTCTGTAGATCGGTGCCAACACTTGTATGTCTCTCGGAGTAAACCCTTTATTAAAGGCATTGGCACAGACTTTTTTGACAACCTCTAAGATTTGGTTTTGATGACATGGAAAAAATCGTCGATCTTCCATGGCGATTTGCAAATTAGGAACGGGTTCACCTTTTTTTATCGCATGGGCAAGTTCAATTATTGAAGAACCTTCTGCTTGGCGATAGATATCGGTTAAACGCACGGTTGGGAGCACAGCTGACTGAAGCAAATCATTTAACACTTGACCGGGACCGACCGAAGGCAGTTGATCTTCATCCCCAACAATGACCACTTGAATCGGCCGCTCTAGAGAGCGAAACAAGTGATTGGCAATCCATAAATCGACCATAGACATTTCATCCACGATCAAAAGCCGGGCTTGGATGGGATTCTCTTCATCGTGCTCGTACCCTGCTCCGCCTTTCCAACCGAGTAATCTATGAATCGTCACGGCTGGAAGACCGGTGGATTCACTCATTCGCTTTGCCGCTCGACCTGTTGGGGCGACCAAAGCAAACGGAAACGGATCCTCCCCCTTGTAAGCTTTTGGATCGAGCGAGAGACCATGAAGCTCAGCATACACTTCTACAATTCCTTTAATAACCGTTGTTTTACCGGTCCCTGGACCACCTGTTAACAACGTGACTGGAGACGTGATCGCCTGTTGAATGGCTTCTTTCTGTGACGTGGCGTATTGGATGTTTAAACGTTCTTCAAGTCCGCCAAGCGCTGCCAAAAATTCCGACTCGGAGAAATTTTGACTGTATTCGGGTTGGTCATTTAAGTTTTTGAGACTTGTGACCAGTCCTTTTTCAGCAAAGTAAAGGGAAGGCAGATAAAGCCGACCCTCTTCAAGGATCGCTTTCCCGTCTTCATGAATAATTAAGAGTTGTTGATCGATGTCTTCAACAGACACTGGTTCTGCTGGATCGGTCAAAAGATGGAGCGCGCCTTCAATGCCCACTTCTTTTGGGAGAAAGACATGCCCGTTATTCATCGCTTGTTCATTCAAATAATAAAGAAGGCCAGCCTGGATCCGATCTGGATGGGCCCCTTTCAGACCAAATTTTTTGCCGAGTTCATCCGCTCGATGAAAGCCAATACCTTCAATGTGTTGAACAAGCAAATACGGATTTTCTTCTACTATTTTGAGAGCCTCATTGCCGTATGCTTGGTAGATTTTCATCGAGAGACGGGCGCCGAATCCGTAATCATTCAGGCCAATCATGACATTTTCAAGCCCTTCATGATTCAGCAATTCTTGATGAATAAAATGCGCCTTATCCTTTGCGAGCTTAGGAACTTCTTTTAAACAGTCTGGATTCTCAAGGATTTTCTTAATCGCGTCCTCACCGAGTGTGTCCACGATTCGTTCGGCGGTCAACTTTCCGATACCAGGAAAAAGATCACCCGACAAATACTGAATAACACCTGCTTTAGATTGCGGCAAGAGCTTACGAAATCGATCCACCTCAAACTGATGACCATAACGGGGATGGACCTTAACTTGTCCGTAAAAATGGTAGGATTCATGAAGATGGATGGAAGGGAAATAACCGATCACCACGATCTCCTTTTCAGAAAGATCGAGATTTGTTTCCTCCATTTTAACCCGTAGAACAGTGTAGGCATTGGAGGAGTTTTGGAAAATAAGATGGGTAGGGGTCCCTTTTATAAATGGAAGCTCCTCTCCGAATAGATCAAGAGAAGACTGATTCGACATGGTCATCAACTCTTTTCTTCTTTAGCGCATTTAGATGGTTGGATACTTTTTAAAACTTTGTACGTGTGGCCTCTTTGGCCGTTTGGCGTAAGGCTTGAACCTGTTTGATGCCATGGCTTGCTAAGACATGATCTTTTTGGATGGCGAGTGCTTTTTGAAAAACAGCTTCGGCTTCATCAAACGCTTCTCGTGCCGCATAGATGACCCCCAAATTATACAACGCATCGGCATGATTCGGCTCAATTTCAAGGAGCTCTCTCAAAACTTGTTCTGCGGGTTCCACATGCCCGGCTTCCGCGAGACAAAGGCCATATTGAAAGTGGGCCTCTTCATCCTTAGGTGAAAGTTCAACTGCTCTTTGAAAATGGACAAGAGCCATCATGGGCTGGGACTCGTTTTTGTAGCACATCCCGATCATGAAGTGAAGATCCCCATCCCCCATTCCTGCCTGTTCCGCTTTCTTAAAAGCGTGTAGGGCTTCTTCAAAGTGCTCTAGTTTAAACAAAGCGACGCCTAGGCCATAGTAAGCGGGTGAGTAATCTGGTGCTAACTCATGGGCTTTTTGAAAAAACGGCATGGCCCGCTCGATGTCGCCCATTGAAACCAACAAATTTCCAAAGTTCACAAACCCGGTTGGCTCATTAGGATACGTTTCAATGACCTGATTAAACATTCGGGCTGCTCCTTCATAGTCGCCTTGCTGCATAAGGGCCAATCCTTCTTTATTGAGTGTTTCCATCACAATGATCCTCCTAAAACCGTTCCTTCATCTATTTTTTCAGTATACCATAATTCGACTTTTTCTAGCGCCTTGGCCCACTTCCTGTAGATGGCAATTTTGTATTGTGCGCATTGGAGGGCCCATTGCACAACGAACCTAGCCGCCTACTCATTTTTATAATAAAACAACCAACGGCTTTGTTACACCGTTGGTTGAATGGCGGATTCGACAAAATCAAAGGTATCTATAAAGTCAGGCTGCTCAATCGTGTCGATGGTTGCACCACCTAAGCACACATCCCCATCGTAAAAAACAACCGATTGTCCTGGCGTCACCGCACGCTCTGGCTCATCAAACACGACATGAAGCGTGCGATCATCTCCGAGTTCAACGGTAACAGGACGATCGGATTGGCGATAACGGAACTTTGCTGTACATTTAAACGTTTTGGCAGTGGGTTCCCCGTTGATCCAATTGACATCCGTTGCCGAAAGACCGAACGAATAAAGGGCCTCATGATTAGCACCTGGTGCCACATATAAAATATTCTGTTTTAAATCTTTCCCACACACAAACCACGGGCCACCAGGTCCTCCAATTCCCAAACCTTGGCGTTGACCATTTGTATAATACATCAGACCGTCATGCTTCCCTTTATAATCGCCATCGATCGAATACACGTCACCTGGTTGTGCCGGCAAATACGTATTAAGGAAACTCTTAAAATCACGTTCGCCAATAAAACAAATGCCTGTACTGTCTTTTTTCGTCGCCGTTGCTAGATCATGTTCAAGAGCAATCTTTCGAACCTCCTTTTTCTCGAGCTCGCCGATGGGAAATAAGACACGCTCAAGCTGGTTTTGCGTTAATTGATTCAGAAAATAGGTTTGATCTTTTCCTTGATCGAGCCCTCTTAACATTTGAACCGTTCCGTTTGAACGATCGACTCGTGCATAATGCCCAGTGGCCACATAATCGGCTCCAAGGGTTAATGCGTGATTCAGAAAAGCTTTGAATTTAATTTCTTTATTACACATGACGTCAGGATTAGGGGTACGACCGGCCCGATATTCATCTAGAAAATAGGTAAAGACCTTATCCCAATACTCTTTTTCAAAGTTAACCGCATAATAAGGGATGTCGAGTTGTTCGGCAACGCGGGCGACATCTTCATAATCTTCAGTTGCTGTGCAAACACCGTTCTCATCGGTATCGTCCCAGTTTTTCATAAAAATACCAATGACGTCATACCCTTGTTGTTTGAGCAAGAGCGCCGTAACAGACGAGTCGACACCACCAGACATCCCAACCACAACACGTTTTTTTGTTTCCATCCTATTCCCCTCCTTTTAGAGTGAGTTCAATTAATCGATTTTGACAGAAGGCGGTTTGACTAACCGATCTACGACATTCGAAAGTCGAGTTGCGGCGGCGCGGACGGTTTCTTCTGTATTATACAAACCAAAACTGATCCGAATCGAAGCCTTTGATTCAGGCCCACCTTCGCCGTACATTGCGGTTAACACATGAGACGGTTCTACAGAGCCTGCTGTACAAGCGGAACCGCTAGACACCGCAATGCCTTCAAGATCTAGGTTCATTAATAATGATTCTACATGGGTCCCTGGAAAATAAAGGTTGAGCACATGTGGAAGCTGATGATCCAGATCACCGTTTTGGTGATAAGTGATGCCCTTTTCATCTAGGGTTTCAGTAAAACACGTGCGCCATTTTGTATAGAACGCCCTTTTCTCCTCACGCGTCTCAAGCGCAATCTCAATGGCTTTTTGCAAACCTATGATTCCTGGAACGTTCTGGGTCCCAGCACGACGCTTTCGTTCTTGCTCGCCTCCATGCTGATGGCTAAAAAGCGACACACCATCTCTTACATATAATAAGCCGACTCCTTTTGGACCATTTATTTTGTGACCCGTCATAGAAAGGAGATCCACCGGAAGCGTACTTAGGTCCATTGGGACCAAACCAAACGCTTGAACCGCGTCGGTGTGAAAGAGAATGCTATTTTCTCTTAAAAAAGCCCCTATTTCTTCAATAGGCTGAAGCGTACCGACTTCGTTATTCCCATACATAATTGACACGAATGACGTTTCGGGTCGAACGGCCGCTTTCAAGTCATCTAGTGAAACACGACCTTTAGAATTGACTTTTAAGTACGTGACTTCAAACCCCTGGTGTTCGAGATATTGACAGGTTTTGAGCACGGCATGATGTTCAATTTCAGTGGTGATAAGGTGATTCCCTTTGCCACGAGCCTTTGCCGCTTGGGCAACTCCCACAATCGCAAGATTATCGGCTTCTGTCCCTCCGCCTGTAAAAATGAGTTCGTTTGGCTTCACCTTGAGCTGTTTGGCTATGGAGGATCGAGCCCGTTCCAAAAGCTTTGACGCTTCCCTCCCGTAAGAATGAATGCTGGAAGGATTTCCAAATACATTCTGCATGACCGGTATCATTGCTTCGAGGACGTCAGGATGAATGGGTGTCGTGGCCGCATGATCTAAGTAAATGCGTTCCATGTGATCACGCCTTTCTGTTTGATAATCCATGGATCAATATATATTGTTTTTAGTTGTTATCTATTGACTATGATGTTAAACTCGCCTGTTGATTTACGCCAAATTATTAGAGCAAAATCAACACGGACTTTTAACAGAGCCTATCTATTAAAAAGATGCCCGATCTGAGCAGTTTCCAAACTCGTAAAAAACGTCCAGTATAACGATCATTAATAGTCTCTTACAAAAACCATACTTTATCACAGCGGTCCTTTTTCGTCAAAAAAACCGCCTTCCACAAAAGGCGGTTTGACGCGTTTCCCAAAAAATTCGTAGCCGTTCCAAAATCAAATATAGAACATTAAAGGGTCTTGGACGAGTTCGCGATCTTCGTAGTGGATCATGTCGTCGATCGTTGTGTTCTCAAGAACATCTTTCACTGCATCACGAATTTTCATCCAGAGTTCCTTTTTCGCAGGATCGTCGTCATCCATCACTTCAACTGGACGAATGGGTCCCTCAAGCACGCGAATAATGTCTGCCGTTGTGATTTCTTTCGGACCTTTGGTTAACTCGTACCCGCCATAAGCCCCGCGAATACTTAAGACAAGTCCCGCATTTCGAAGCGGTGCGATCAGTTGTTCCAAATAGTGCTCCGATAGATCATGCTCTTTGGCGATGTGCTTCAACGCCATTGGACCCTTCCCGTAATTCTTCGCGAGAGCCATCATAATCGTCAGGCCGTATCGCCCCTTTGTTGATATTTTCATTTTTCTCTCTCCTCTCGATCCAATGTTCAATAAATTTCTCAGAAATTGGCAGACACGTGCCGACGATGGAACCAACCGTTAAACCAAACAGAATCGTTCCAATTGACACGGGGCCACCCAGTATCCAACCAATGGCAAGGACTCCAATTTCCATAATTCTTCTAACATGTGTGAGCTTTAGTCCCGTTTTCTCAACTAGAAAAAGCATGAGACTATCACGTGGACCGGCTCCTTTATGGGCAGATATATATAGACTAATTCCAATCCCGTTGACCACAATGCCTATAAGAAGCATCGCAAAACGAGCGATTAAATGCACCGGTGTGTGAAGATGACCTAAGAAAAAATCCAAGAAAACACCACATAAAAGCATGTTAAGCACCGCGCCAAGCGGCGGCCATTTTTTTGTTAAAAAGGCGGTCGAGCCAACAATCACCATTCCGATCAAAATACTCCAAGTTCCTACCGTTAACCCAAAATGACGAAAAAGCCCAATGTGCAACACATCCCAAGGTGCCACACCCAAATTAGCCCGAATCATTAAGGCAATCCCGAAGGTCATAATGAATAGCCCTATAAAAAAGAGGGCCCAGGTCAACCCTGCCTGAACAACACGTTGTCTCAAGACTCGTTCTCTCACCATTCAACACCTCTTGCTCCCATTTTCATGCCGATCGGTTCTAATAGTCTGAAGCAATGGGTTGCTGCCCAAGTCTTAGAACATGTTTCATCCCTTTTACAAATCCTTACTAATTATAACACGAAAAAGTGATTTTTGGTTTCCCAATTACTTGCAACTCTACGTTTAACCAAGTAAGCTTTCTTTAGATATTTACTGGAAGGGGACTTGAGCTCTATGGACCTTTTTGATTACTCAAAAGCGGAACGCCGAACCGGAGAACCGTTAGCCAACCGAATGCGTCCTCAAACACTTGAAGAATTTATAGGACAACAACAAATTGTAGGGACTGGGCATCTTCTAAGACGGTCAATTGAGGCGGACCAGCTCGCCCCGATGATCTTCTATGGTCCCCCAGGAACAGGCAAAACAACCTTAGCTAAAATTATTGCTAATACCACATCTGCAGTTTTTCACCAGATTAACGCCGTAACCTCTGGCGTCGCGGAGATTCGGACGCTGACCCAAGCGGCGAAAGACCGTCTGAAGTTCGAGGACCAAAGAACCGTTCTCTTCATTGATGAAATCCATCGTTTTAATAAAGGGCAACAAGATGCACTCCTTCCCTTTGTGGAGGACGGGACGATTATCCTGATTGGCGCCACAACCGAAAGTCCGATGTTCGAAATAAATGCCGCCCTTCTTTCGAGATCTCGCTTGTTTCGCTTTGAACCTTTAAATGAAGAGGCATTAAAAGCCATCCTTCAGAATGCATTAAAGGATTCAAACCGTGGACTCGGTCGCTATAACGTTAAGGTAGACGAGGCCGCCATTGAACACCTTGTAAATATTGCAAACGGCGATGCCAGAACAGCCCTACAAGCGCTCGAACTGGCCGTCCTAACTACCCCTCCAAACAAAGAAGACATGATTCATGTGACGCTTGATATTGCGGAGGAATCGATCCAACAACGCGTGCTTCAGTACGACAAATCCGGAGACAATCATTACGATACGGTGTCGGCCTTTATTAAAAGCATGCGCGGGTCAGACCCACAAGCCACACTATACTGGTTAGCCAAGATGATTCATGCCGGAGAAAACCCACGTTTTATTGCGCGACGAATCTATGTGCATGCCGCGGAAGATGTAGGACTTGCAGACCCGAACGCACTTTTGATTGCTCAAGCCGCAGCCCACTCCGTGGAATTTTTAGGTATGCCTGAAGCGCGAATACCGCTTGCTGAGGCCGCACTTTATATCGCAACAGCCCCTAAAAGCAATGCTGTGATTTCGGGCATCGACGCCGCTCTTCAAACTGTTGCCCAAGAAACGACTGGACAGGTTCCCATTCATTTGCGAGATGCGCATTATAAGGGCGCAAAACAATTGGGACATGGGATCGATTATCGCTATCCACATAACTATCCGGATGGCTATGTCCCACAAGAGTATTTGCCCGAACATTTAAAATCGAAAACCTTTTATACCCCATCACCCAGAGGCTACGAAAAAACGATACAGAAGCGCTTAGATTATCTAACTCACAAATCTCACAAAGCCTAGGACTAGTATAAAAGAAATATAGATAATGTGTTTGAAATGGTATAAAGCCTTTTCTTTTTGTCCATGATGATTGGTAGCAATCCATATTAAGGAGAGGTCATCATGACAAAAGTTAGACAAGACGCATGGAGTCACGAGGACGATCTATTACTCGCTGAAACCGTCTTGCGTCATATTCGTGAAGGCAGTACCCAGCTCGACGCCTTTGAAGAAGTCGGCGACAAATTAAATCGCACGGGAGCGGCATGCGGGTTCCGCTGGAATGCCATCGTTCGAAGAAAATACATTCAAGCGATTGAAATTGCAAAAAAACAGCGCAAACAACTTAAACGCGCTCAACAAAGACGACCGAGAACGTGGCAACCCGCTGTGGAGACCCCTCAATCTGAGCTTCCCATTTTCACAACCGAAGCTGCAGAGGAACCCCTACCAGCAGGTGCCGTAAATAAAGTAGATTCTGGCCACCATGAGCCCCGGTTAAACTTAAAAGATGTGGTTCAATTTCTACAAAACTTACAATCTGATGGTGCATCGAGTTCGAGATTAAAACGAGAAAACGAGACATTAAAGGAACAGAACGCCGAGCTTCAAGCTCAAGTTAAAGGACTCGAAAAAGAAGTGGCTAAAATGAAGCGCGATCATCTCGCCATGGAAGAAGATTATCAATCCCTAATTGGAATTATGGAACGCGCCCGTCGAATGGCCTTTTTGCAAGAGGAAGCTGAAGATGGAAATGGCCCTTCTTTTAAGATGGATCAAAACGGCAATTTAGAAAAATTAGCCAAATAATAAAACGCACTGCCATTGATTTGGCAGTGCGTTTTTTGTCTTATAAGTTTTGGTGAGTCCCAACTGTGCCGTCTAGAACCTGAGTTTTGAACCCGCACCGAGCAGGTGGGTGCTTTGTTTCCTCTTTTGTAAGTCCACTCTAAAGAGGCATTTACGCCAGAAGAAAACGAATCAAGCTCCCTTCAAAACTATGTTCGGTCAAAACATGCGATTCTTATACGAACACTTCAGGACTCATTTGATAATATAAGTTTATCACATCGGAAAGAGGGTTTCAAGAACCCAACTTTTCCTTTTTTTAAATTTTCAAACTTTATTTCAGGTATGGTTATTAATTAGTTTCCAATCGGCTCGGTTTCACTCGTGGTTTCAAGATAGAGCTCATCAAGTTGAGCGCTAGAAACCGGGCTTGGAGCCTGAGTCATTAGATCGGAGGCACTCGCTGTTTTCGGAAAGGCAATCGTATCCCGAAGTGTTTTTCGACCTGCTAAGATCATAATTAAGCGATCGAGTCCCAACGCAATGCCACCATGTGGTGGTGCACCATATTCAAAGGCTTCTAGAAGAAAACCAAACTGTTCGCGCGCTTCTTCCTCTGAAAAACCAAGCGCTTTGAACATCAATTCCTGAACCTCACGCTGATGAATCCGTCGGGAACCACCCCCGAGCTCATAACCGTTTAAAGCAAGGTCATACGCTTCCGCACGCACAAGACCCGGGTCCGTCTTTAATTTTTCAAGGTCCTCCGCCATTGGCATTGTAAATGGATGATGTTCCGCAACAAACCGCCCTGCGTCTTCATCCCATCCTAGAAGTGGGAACTCTGTCACCCACAGAAAGTTTAATTTGGATTGGTCAATCAACCCGAGATCATTGCCGAGCTTTAACCGGAGCGCTCCTAAACTATCCGCGACGACAGTTGGTTTGTCCGCAACAAACAAGAGAAGGTCTCCTGGCTCCGCGCTTAGTGTTTCAGTGAGTTGTTCGACCGTCTCACCTTCAAAAAACTTAGAAATTGGGCCTTTTAACCCGTCTTCTTCCATTTTCATCCAAGCAAGACCTTTCGCCCCATAACGAGCTACGAATTCTGTTAGTTCATCAATTGCTTTCCGAGAATAAGCTGCGGCTTGGCCTTTAACATTTAAAGCTTTGACTTGTCCGCCTGATTCAACGGTTGACGCAAACACTTTGAAAGACGAATGCTCGACAACTGGTGAGACATCGATTAATTCTAATTCAAACCTCGTATCCGGCTTATCACTACCATAACGGGCCATAGCCTCTGCATAAGTCATTCTAGGAAATGGCGTTTGAATACGTTGGTCGCGAGCTGCATAGACAACCTCGCTCATCATCGCTTCAACCATGGATAAGAACGTTTCTTTTTCAAAAAAAGATTGTTCAATATCCACTTGTGTAAACTCAGGTTGCCGGTCGGCTCTTAGATCTTCATCGCGGAAGCAACGCACGACTTGATAATACTTATCCATCCCAGCGACCATTAACAATTGCTTAAAGAGTTGTGGCGATTGCGGCAAGGCATAGAACTCACCGGGATGTACGCGGCTTGGCACAAGATAATCCCTTGCGCCTTCCGGTGTGCTCTTGGTAAGCATAGGGGTTTCAACTTCATAGAATCCAGACTCATCCAGGAAATCTCTCATCGTTTTGGTCACGCGATGCCGTAAACGAAACGTCTCCTGCATGGCTGGACGTCTGAGGTCGAGGTACCGGTATTTTAATCGAACTTCCTCTGATACATCCGTTTCGTCATTGATCATAAAAGGTGGCGTTTTCGACTTATTAATGACCTCAAGCGAATCAGCAAGGACTTCTACTTTCCCTGTTTTGATCTTATCATTAATCGCACTCTCCTCTCGAAGTGCCACTTTGCCTTTAATTTCCACGACGAATTCACTTCGTACGGATTCCGCTTTCTCAAGCGCTTCTTTTGAAAATTCTGGATTAAATACCACCTGGACATGGCCTGTCCGGTCACGCACATCAATGAATATTAATCCCCCCAGATCACGGCGTCTTTGAACCCACCCTTGGAGCGTCATTTCTTGCCCAGCATGTGCTTCTGTCACTTCACCACAATATACTGTTCGTCCCACCTTAGATCCCCCTCAATGTTGTCTGAAGAACCGAAACCAGTTCCTCTAGTCCTATGGCTTTCTGTTCACCATTTTCCATGTTTTTAACTGTGATCACATTTTGTTTGAGCTCATCTTCGCCTAATAACAAAACAAAACGAGCGCTCAATCGATCAGCTTGCTTCATTTGGGCTTTCATTTTGCGTCCCATATAATCTTTGTCCACTGAAAGACCCGCTTCACGAAGTTGATAGAGTAAGGAAACGGCTTTGGTTTCGGCCGCTTCTCCTAACGCAACCAAAAACGCATCCAATCGTTGATCAATCGGTGGCTCGTTCTTCTCTGCTTGAAGTGCTAAAATCGCGCGTTCGATACTTAAAGCAAAGCCAATGCCTGGTGATTCGGGACCGCCTAACTCTTGAACTAAGCCGTTGTAACGACCCCCACCACAAAGTGTCGTAATGGCACCGAAATCAGCACCCATAATTTCAAATGTGGTGTGATTGTAATAATCTAACCCACGCACAAGTGTTGGATCAACTTCGTATGTGATCCCAATCGTGTCCAAAATTTCGCGCACGAGCTCGAAATAGGTTTGCGAGGACTCATTAAGAAACTCTAAAATCGAAGGTGCCGTCTTCATTAAAGGATGGTCGTGATCTTGTTTACAATCTAGAATTCGAAGTGGGTTTTTTTCCAAGCGCTTTTGGCAATCCGAACAAAATTCACCAATGCTAGGTTTAAAGTGCTCGATCAAGGCCTCACGATGAGCTTTCCGACTTTCTTGGTCACCCAAACTATTAATGACGAGCTTCAAATTGGACAGGCCAATTTTTTTATAAAAGGACATAGCGAGCGCAATGACTTCCGCATCAACCTCTGGATTTTGTGCTCCAATGGCCTCAACACCAAACTGAACAAACTGGCGGTAGCGACCTGCTTGAGGGCGTTCATAACGAAACATAGGCCCTATATAAAAGAGTTTCGTCGGCTGATTAGGATCTCCGTACATTTTTTCCTGTACATAAGATCTTACAACAGACGCGGTGCCTTCCGGTCTGAGGGTCAGACTTCTCCCACCTCGATCTGTAAAGGTGTACATTTCTTTTTGGACGATATCCGTTGTATCTCCCACACCCCTTTGAAAGAGATCGGTGCTTTCAAACATCGGCGTGCGGATTTCTTGATAATTGTAGATTTTGCAGAGCTCAAGCGCCTGCTTTTCAATAAATTGCCAAATGGGTGTCACGCTTGGCAACAGATCCTGTGTTCCTCTAGGGATCTGGATCTCACTCATGGTTCTCCACTCCTTGTCTGTAGTCCTCATCGCAAAATAATAAAATAAAAAACAAAAAGCCCCTTATCTGTTGACGTTGCAAACAGATAAGGGACGAGTTGATCAATTGGACCCGCGGTACCACCCTTGTTAGGAGAACAAGCCTCCTCACTTAGCGAGATAACGCGTCGCTTACGTTCTCCCCTACTTTCTTTCGAGGAGACTCCTTAGAAGTGTCTTTCATTAAGGGCGTTCGGGAAAAGCTTTCAGCCTAGGGCTTTTCCTCTCTAGTCTATCGCACACCTAACTACTTTCTTCGTCACCGGATTTCAAATTCTCTTGTTCCTTAATATAAGGACTTTAAAAAGGTTTGTCAAGACATAAAATTAACGCGCTTGCCACTTTCCATTCTCTGATGGTTTAACCTCTTGCAACCATGAGAACGGGTGGGCCGCTTCATTAGCAGAATGGGCTTCAACTTTCAGTGTCGCATAGTGCATGTGAAACGCAGGATCCGTTCTTTGCAGATGATTGAAAGATACGCGCACATCGATCCGCTCCTTCAGGTTTTTTACTAGTTTCACCCAAAGAAACTCGACTTATACTAGGAATCCTTGCTTTCCACAATTAAGGTCACTGGTCCGTCATTAATTAATGAAACGTCCATCATGGCGCCGAAGATTCCGGTTTCAACCGTTAAATTTCGGTCTCGAAATCCTCGATTCATCAATTCGTAAAGCGGCTCTGCCACTTCCGGACGGGCGGCTTGCATAAAATTAGGCCGTCGTCCTTTTCGGGTCTCACCGTATAGTGTAAACTGCGAGACCGATAAAATCGCGCCACCTAGATCCTCGATCGAATGGTTCATCTTTCCCGCTTCATCCTCAAAGATTCTAAGTTCACTAATTTTTTTGACCATGTAAGACACGTCAGCCTCAGTATCTGACTCATGGATGCCCACGAGGAGCATGAGTCCAATGTCGATTTGACCAACCGTTTTTCCGTCAACCGACACTGAAGCTTCCTTGACGCGCTGAACGACAACTCGCATCAAAGCCCTCCTTTAACTTACCCTTTATCATTAATCCATAAAACGACGGACGGAATAGATTTCGGGTAGTCTTTTGATTCGTTCGACGACTTTAACTAGGTGGTTCACGTTGGGAATGGCGATGGTCATGTGGATAATCGCCACTTTATTTTTATCCGCTTTTCCTGATACAGCATTAATATGCGTTTTTGTTTCCGATACCACTTGAAGCACTTCGTTTAACAATCCAGAACGATCATATCCCGTGATTTCGATATCCACATTGTATTGTTTCTTACTTTGCTCTTGACCTTCCCACTCAACTTCTAAAAGACGCGCCTCTGATTCTTCATCATGCGCAATGTTGGTACAATTCGCGCGGTGAATCGACACACCTCGACCCTTTGTGATATAGCCAATAATGTCATCACCTGGAACCGGGTTACAACATTTCGAAAGGCGAATCATTAGATTCTCGACGCCTTTAACCCTCACACCCGATTCAGTCTTCCGTTTTGATGATGTGTACGTTCCGACTTCAGGGAAATTCTTTAGGATTGCTTCAATACTTTCAGTTTGAGATTTCCTAACTTTTTCCGTAAGACGAGTGACCACTTGTTTGGGCGTAATACCGTTATATCCAACTGCAGCATAGATCTCATCATCGGTTGTAAAATTATACTTGGCCGCGACAACTTGGATATTGGCTTCAGTTAAGATTTCTTTCGGATCAAACCCTTGATTTCGAAGTTCCTTCTCAATCAATTCGCGGCCTTTCTCTACGTTCTCCTCGCGTCTTTGCTTTTTAAACCATTGACGAATTTTATTCTTGGCATGCGAACTCTTCGCCATTTTCAGCCAATCTTGGCTAGGACCATAGGAATGTTTAGACGTTACCACTTCTACGATATCCCCTGTTCGAAGCTTGTGGTCAAGTGTCACCATTTTCCCATTGACTTTTGCCCCAACCGTCTTGTTGCCGATCTCGGTATGAATCCGATAGGCAAAGTCAATGGGAACCGAGCCAGCTGGGAGTTCGATGACGTCCCCTTTTGGCGTAAATACAAAGACTAAGTCGGAAAACAAATCCATTTTGAGCGATTCAATGAATTCTTTCGCATCTTCCGCATCATTTTGCCATTCTAAAATTTGTCTAAACCAAGCAAGTTTGTCCTCAAATTTATTGTTCACGTTCATTTGGCGGCCTTCTTTATAGGCCCAGTGCGCGGCAATCCCGTATTCTGCGACGCGGTGCATGTCTTCGGTTCGTATTTGAACCTCTAAAGGATCACCTTTCGGCCCAATGACCGTGGTATGAAGCGATTGGTACATATTAGCCTTTGGCATCGCGATATAATCCTTAAAACGACCAGGCATGGGTTTCCATTGTGTATGAATTATACCTAGTATCGCATAGCAGTCCTTAATATTCTGTACGATAATTCGAACCGCAAGCAGATCATAGATTTCATTAAATTGCTTATTCTGAAACGCCATTTTACGATAAATGCTATAAATATGCTTCGGACGTCCATGGATATTCGCCTCAATATTGACATCTTCTAATTGCTCTTCAATCGTATGAATCACTTCATCGATGTACTCTAGGCGATCTTGGCGTTTTTTCTTCATTAAATTAACGATTCGATAGTATTGTTGAGGATTTAAATAACGTAGGGCAATATCTTCAAGTTCCCACTTAATCGTTGAGATCCCTAAACGGTTCGCAAGCGGTGCAAAAATTTCAATGGTCTCAGTCGCTTTTTGAATTTGTTTTTCGGGTGACATATATTTTAAAGTCCGCATGTTATGCAAACGATCGGCTAATTTAATCAGGACACAGCGAATGTCTTGGGCCATGGCCACAAACATTTTTCGATGGTTCTCAGCTTGTTGATCTTCTTTTGACTTGAATTCAAAATGCCTGAGTTTCGTCACGCCATCTACGAGAATCGCCACTTCCTCACCAAATTGGTGCGAAATATCATCTAGAGTGACTGGCGTATCTTCCACGACGTCATGGAGCAATCCACCAATGATTGTCGTCGCATCCATATCGAGATCGACTAAAATGCCTGCCACTTCCAAAGGGTGAATGATATAAGGATCACCAGATTTCCGAATTTGCCCATCATGTGCGCGATCGGCAAACTCATAAGCTTTTTGTATTTGATTGACTTGTTCTTCTGTCAGGTAGCGGCTTGCTTTGTCTAGTAACTCTTGATCCATCATATATGCCCATCACCTTTAGCTCATCCGTAGATATAATGATTCTATTATGGGTAATTATTCTGATTATGTAAAGGCATGACCCTCAAAAAACTCGAAATTTGTCAAAAAAAAATTAAATGGAAGAAAAAAAGCTGACCAAACAAAGGTCAGCCTTTCATTATTAATACTGTGTTAGCGTAAAAATATCATAATCGTGTAACTTCTCACGGCCATCCAAGTATGTCAATTCAATCATAAACGCTATTCCAACCACAACGCCACCGAGATCTTCAACCAACTTAATGGTGGCCTCAATGGTTCCTCCAGTTGCAAGCAAATCGTCCATGATCACCACGCGTTGACCAGGCACAATCGAATCCTTATGAATCGTAAGGGCATCTTCTCCGTACTCTAAACCATAATCCACTCGAATCACTTCGCGCGGAAGTTTCCCGTTTTTGCGGACTGGAACAAAGCCAAGTTCCAGCGAGTAAGCCACTGGGCAACCGACAATAAAGCCTCTCGCTTCAGGACCTACGATCACATCCGCTTCTTTTTCTTTTGCATAAGCAGCAATCTCATCCATCGCTGCCTTATAAGCCGCTCCGTCCTGCATAAGCGGCGTAATATCTTTAAAACGTATGCCTTCCTTAGGGAAGTTTTCTACAATCTTGATATACTCTTTATAATTC
Organism: uncultured Sporolactobacillaceae bacterium; assembly: GCA_963829575.1. Taxonomy (GTDB): domain Bacteria; phylum Bacillota; class Bacilli; order Bacillales; family Sporolactobacillaceae; genus KACC-23026. The sequence continues at coordinate 148,157 of CAWHJF010000016.1, forward strand.
ATGAGAGCACGTCCTCCTTAGTCACCGTACGATTCTCGTTTGCCTGATTCAACCAAGCTTTTAGATCACTTTTTGACGAATAGACCAACACTTCGTCGACCTCATTTTGGTGCAGACGTTTTTGATAGGTCTTAGACTCCGTTAAAGGTCTTTTGCTAGGTGTTGCATTCAAGGTCAAAACATCCTTATCTAGTTTAACAAATTCAAGCTCCAAAAACACTTTAAGAATAAAATCAATTTGCGAAACAGGCCATCCTTTATAAGTTGCCCAGGCCTTTAATTTATTCATAGGGATATTCTGATGCTTATTAAATAAAGCAAAGATCTGTTTAAAATGGTCCCGTTGCGGTAGCCCTTCACCAAAGAGGTCATGTGACGCCTCAAAGACCGCATAAATCCGATTTGGAAACGGGATCGATGCAAGCAAGCCTTGGAGTTCGGAAAGCGAACTCGGGACGTCTAAGAAGACCACACTCGAAAGCTTTTGGCCACTTTGCTTTAGATCTTCAAAATAAACGGCACCGCTCGGTTCCAAGTCGAAATGTTTTAAGGTCTCATTTTGGAAATACACCCAAATCGCGGAAGCATCATAGGTTTGAGTCACCGATTCACGCCAACGGTCATTCCCTCTTAAGTCAAACAACTGCCAGTGATCAATTTGGAAATCTTCAATGAAAATTTGGGGTTTCCGGAATCCGTTCCATTCGTTGATCCCGAGTTCCCCCACTACAGATAATGGGACATCCATGGACATTTCATGATACAAATGACCGTGTCCAAATGAAATACCATCCAAAACTTCCGAGGAATCCTTTAAAGTCACCTTTAAATGGGCCTTATGGGTTCCCACTTGCTTCATATCTTGAATTGAAAGCTCTTTTAAACGGAATTTCGGTTTAGGATTTCCAACTCCATAAGGCTCAAGACTCGCTAATTCTTCTATAATTGAAACGGTTACTTCTTCTAAATTAAGATCGGCATCGATCTTGAGTTTGGGTGTGAGAAGTTCCTCAGTAAATTGTTGACGCGCATAATGGTTCATGCGTTCTCTGAGTTCACCAATCGATTCTTGAGGGAGTGAAAGCCCCGCTGCCATTTCATGCCCACCAAAATGGGGTAATACGTCACGACAGGTTGAAAGCGCCTGAAATAAATCAAACCCTTCAATGCTTCGGGCGGATCCTTTTGCCATTCCGGTTTCAGGATGGATGCTTAACACGAGCGTTGGCCGGTAATACTGTTCCACCAACCGAGAGGCCACAATACCGAGAACCCCTTCATGCCAGCCTTCCATAGCGACAATGAGAAAGTCCCGATCGTCTTTAGCCATTCGTTCCACACTGGCCACAGCTTGTACCGCAATCGATTCTACCAATTTCTTCCGTTCCTCATTCAGTAGATTGACTTCTTCAGCAAGTGCCTCCGCTTCTATTAAGTCGTCACTCATGAGAAGATCTGCCGACAAAGACGCATGTTTAAGCCGCCCTGCCGCATTAAGCCGAGGTCCAATTTGAAATCCGACCACATCACTGTTAACCGGTTCTTGTTCGGCATGACCCGCGACCTTCATAAGTGCTTTGAGCCCAGGCTTAGGGTGATGGGACAAAACATATAGCCCTTCTTTAACCAGCCGGCGATTCTCATCCACTAAAGGAACTAAATCCGAGATCGTCCCTACTGCCGCTAGGTCCAACAAATGTGTCGGTACCTCGTCCATGAGGGCTTGGACAAGTTTCAACGCGACTCCAACACCCGCTAAGCCCTTAAAGGGATAAGCACATCCCGGTTGTTTCGGATTAATGATCGCATAGGCATCTGGCATGTTAGGTGGTGGCTCATGGTGGTCCGTTATAATATAGTCAATGCCAAGTGATTTGGCCCGTTCTGCAGATGAAACCGCGCTAATCCCCGTATCGACTGTCACAATCAATGAAATGCCTCTGGCTTTCGCTTGTTCAATAGCCGGAATATTTGGCCCATACCCTTCACGAAAACGATCCGGGATATAGTAGGAAACAGAGGCCCCTAACTCTCTTAACGCTAATACTAATAATGAAGTCGATGTCACACCATCCGCATCGTAGTCCCCAAACACTAGAATGTGTTCTTCATTTTCCAATGCAGCAGTGATTCGCTCAACCGCTTTTTCCATTCCGAGCATAAGAAAAGGATCATAATACGGAATCTGATCCCTATGTAAAAAAGCGTGTGCGTCATCACGCGTATGAAATCCTCGATTATATAAGAGGTGAGCGACCAATTCTGAGCATTGAACCTCTGAAACCAATGTTTGCACCGACTCAGGATGACGCTCTGTGATCTTCCATGCTTTTTTAGATCTTAACATTCGGTTCTCCCCCTTAACGTGACAATTATACTAGAGGGAAACTCGACAGGCAAAGTTTAATTTTGTCAATTTCCCCACAAATAGTGGGTTGCAAGGTAAGCTCATTGGTGGTGGGAATCCTTTTCCTCTTCTTTTCTATCTTGTAATGAAAGAGAATCTTCTTCAACGGCTTCTCTTGAAGACGCTTCTTCATTCACTTTATAGGTCTCAATTTGTTTTTCAGATTCAGCCCCTTGTTTCTTCAGCCGTCGTACTTCTCTTTGAAGCCGAAACACTCTGAAGATCCCGATGCTTCCGACAATCAAAGCACCCATTAGCACCGAACCTAAAATGACCAGAATTAACGGCCATTCCGCATGACCAAAAAGATAGTTTACTGTTACGGGATTGACATTTATAACTGAAAAAATAGCGATAATCAAAGCAAAAATCAAAGCAAATAATAATCCCCATTGTCCTTTCATACAATCACCTCTTTGCAAAATTTTAATACTTTATCTTGTTCACTTTACACTTAAAACCTTACAGTTCGGTTCCCCTTTTCTCTATTGTCTCTAATTGTCGAAGGAAATTGCAAGCAAAAGAGACAGAAAAAGCACACTTAGCAGGTTCTCCCCAAAAAGTAAGGGTCAGGCCCCATTTAAATAAGGGGGTCTGACCCATTTTATAAACCTTAAGATTGAGTAGATGGCGCAGGGCGCTTTTCGCTTCGTTGAAGCCATTTTATTTTCATAATTGCCCACAAGGGGGATGCGATGAAAATGGATGAATAGGCCCCTGAAATCAAACCGATTAAGAGTGCAATGGTAAATGTGCGAATCGATGGTCCACCAAAAATTAAGAGTGCCAATGTCGCAACGAGAACTGTGAACACCGTGCTGACCGATCGAACAAATGTTTGTTGAATACTTTTGTTCACAATCGCAGCAAGATCTCCAAACGTCCGAATTTTCTTCTTATTAATTCTCATATTTTCTCGAATACGATCAAAGGTGACGATCGTATCGTTGATCGAATACCCGACAATTGTTAGTACGGCTGCGATAAACACAATATTGACCTCGATATGAAGCAAGCTGAAAACCGAGATGATGATAAATGCATCATGTAACAACGCAATAATGGCCGCCAATCCTTGTAAAAATTCAAAGCGTATCCAGACGTAGACAATGATGCAAAGCGATGAAATCAGCACTGCCCAGAAGGCATTTTTGGCGAGCTCCCGTCCAACTTGTGGGGACACCGCGCTAACGTTGACATTAGCTGGCGAAACTCCGAATTTTTGTTTCAGAATGCTCTTTACCTTTGCGACGTCATCTTGATTTAACTGTGTTTTAATTCGAATACTTGCAATGGTGTTATGGGCAGACAAGACCGGCTCTTCTGTTTGGAACCCTTCATTTTGAAGCGATGATTGAAACGTATCAATGTTAATGCTGTGAGAAGCTTTCATGTCAATCCGCGTTCCCTGAGTAAAATCAATCCCTAAATTCATTCCAAAAAAGATTAGGACGATGATCCCGGCAATGGTAATGACACCCGACAATATAAAGAACTTGGTCCGTTGTTTGATAAAGTCAAAAGTCTTATAGTTCACTGATCTCATCCTTTTTTACACCGAAAAGGCCTGGCTTTTTATCGAGCGCTCGACTGCCCACCCAGAGGCTTAGCAACCATCTGGCAAAAAATACGGCAGTAATAAAGCTGACAATGATGCTGACGATCAACATGACCGCAAATCCTTTGACATCGCTTGTCCCATAAATAAACATGACAATCCCTGCGATAATGGTTGTTAAGTTGGAGTCCAAGATCGTGGCAAAGGAACGACGATTTCCTGCTCGGAAAGCAGAAAGGGTCGATTTTCCGGATCGTAACTCATCCTTGATTCTCTCGAGCGTTATGATATTGGCATCGACGGCCATCCCGACCCCGAGGATCAGAGCGGCAATTCCAGGCAGAGTTAATACCGCCGCCATTCCAACAAACACAACCATAACCAAATAGATATACGCAATTAAAGTAATCACGGCAATAAATCCACCAAAACGGTAGAACAAAAGCATGAACAAGAAAATTACCGCAATACCGATGATCCCTGCAACAAGGGTTTTCATCATCGCATACTGCCCGAATTGCGCCCCAACAGAGGTCGAGTAAATTTCCTTCATTTTAACTGGCAGCGCACCTGCATTAAGTAAATTCGCTAAATCTTGAGCTTCTTTAAGTGTGAAGCTCCCACTAATTTGGACATTGGAAGAATCAATTTCACTGTGGACAGCAGGAGCAGAAATGTAAGCGGGTTTGCCCCCCGTGGTGACTTTGTCAGATTCTTTTTTGTAAGTATCCCCCGGCTTCTTGTCCAGCCAAATGACAAGCAAATTGTTAGGCGGGGTCATCGCCGCAATTTTCTTCGTCACGTTGCCAAATTTACTGGCACTTTTAAGCTTTAATGTCACGATTGGATCCTTAGTATTTGGGTCAAATTCAACCTTAGCTTTACCCGGAACAAGGTCGGAACCATCCAACATGACATTGTCATTCACATCGCGGAATGTGAGGTGGGCTGTTGTTGAAAGCATTTTTCGAGCTTCGCTTTGATTCGTGACGCCTGCTAATTGAACCCGAATTCGATTGCCGCTTTCAATGGAGACGCGCGGTTCACTCACCCCTAACGAGTTAATCCTTCTCATAATGGCAGAAACCGTATCACTCATTGTTTGTTTTGTGATCTTGTCACCAGCTTTGAGTGGTTCCACTTGATAGAGAACCTCAAAACCTCCTTTAAGATCTAGACCAAGCTTTACATTATTCATAATCATCTTAGCCGTTCCGCCGATTAGGCCAAGCAAAAGAACGAGTATGATAAAGAAGGTCACAAGCCTCCCCTTTTTAACCATAACGTTGTACTCCCTTCAGATGCATTCTATCAAAATTAAAATTATCTATTTGAAAAGGAATAAGTCCCTATCCTCCCAATGAACACGAGCTTTTTTCACAATATCCCTATTATAGCGAGTTCTTTTTTTCACTGTCAATTTAAGTTTGAAAGCTCTTTCTGTAAAAGGAATCATTTTGGGGCATGCGTGCAAGTGCCACTTCTTACAAAACTCAGTAAAAAGGGAGGCAACCCAATTCACGATTGCTCCCTAAAAACCTCAAGATCTAGACCACGAAACATCTCTAATCTAATTTTATTCATGTAATCATTTACTGATAAACGCATGATAAAATTCACAGCTTCATGAAGATACACTTCATTTATTCGTTTCTTTTTCATTTTTTCTAGTGTGAATGTCCAAAGCTCGTCCATCGTGATATGTTCTAAACCAAGCAATTGAAACTCTTCTAACTTACTTGTTAAAAAAGGACTGAGTTGCTTCCGAATCGAGCCAAGGTCCTCTATCTTCATTCTTTCGTCCAAGAACATCCACTCCTATATAACTGTAGAAAGACATCTTTTTTCTAATCATATCATAATTTGGCAAAACGTGAACCCTATGATTTTAATTCTCAAAAAGCATAGAAAAGCACCCACACGTAGAGTTTTCCGCACTTCTCATTAGATCGCCTTATTCATTAATTTTCTGAGACTTGTCATGCTTGTTCCCTTTCGAGGCATATAAATGAATAAGAGCTTGTTCGAATAATGTCAGAAGATTGCCCAATAAGACAAACCAAAATTGAGATCAATCAACCCAGAATATAAAAGGTAGGGGAAGACATTGGCTAAAGAATCGTTTCTTAGAGGAACTTTTATATTAATTATTGCTGGCATGATTACCAAGATCCTTGGCGTTATAAATAAGATTGTGCTCGCCCGTATGATTGGCGATGAGGGCGTGGGATTATACATGATGGCGTACCCCACGCTCATTCTCGTCGTTGCCCTCACTCAGTTAGGGCTTCCGGTTGCCATCTCAAAACTCGTCGCAGAAGCAAATGCCTACAATGATCGAAAAAAAATCAAACGGATTTTGACCGTCTCTTTTACAATCGTTGGTATCCTTAGCGTTCTATTCACCATCGCGTTAATGGTAATCGCGCCGCTTACTTCTCACATCCTTTTTACCGATGAACGGACGCTCTACCCGCTACTCGCTATTGCACCAATTGTGCCAATCGTTGGCATTGCCTCAGTACTTCGCGGGTATTTCCAAGGCATTCAAAACATGTCACCATATGCCTATTCTCAAGTGATTGAGCAAGTGGTTCGAATTTCGTTGGTTTATGTTCTTGCACAAGCGCTTCTTCCTTATGGAATTGAATATGGAGCAGCAGGCGCAATGGTCGCAGGTGTCATTGGAGAAGGTGTGTCATTGGTGTACATGATCTTTATGTTCAAAGCGAGAAAGCGCGTCCCCATTCGCAAACGTTTCTGGAGCTTTTTAAACGGGGGACGCGCCACCTTTCGCCAACTGATGAGCATTGCCCTTCCCACCACGGGAAGCCGTTTGATCGGGTCGTTTACCTATTTTCTTGAGCCGATCGTCATCGCACAAAGCTTAGCACTGGCAGGTGTGGCGACTGCAGTTGCGACCAAGCAATATGGCGAAATTGCAGGGTATGCGATCCCTTTATTAACTTTGCCAACGTTCATTACCCACTCGTTACACGTGAATCTTGTTCCAACTATCAGTGAAGCCCAAGCTCGAAACCGAGTGGATATCATTCATTATCGAATTAACCAGGCGCTTAAAATCGCATTAGTCGCAGGTGGCCTCTCACTCATCATTTCGTTCGTTTTTGCCCGACAAATCATGACGCTTATGTACCACTCACCGAACTCTGCCGTTTATGTCTATTTGATGGCACCTTTTTTCCTCTTCTTCTATTTCCAAGGCCCATTAGCCGCGGTCCTTCAGGCACTTGATCTCGCAAAAGCCGCCATGGTGAACAGTTTTATCGGCGCAGCCGTTAAAATTTTAACCATTTTTGTATTAGGGTCTCGTGCTGAGTTTGGGATTGCAGGGGCAGCCATGGGCTATTCTGTAGGCGTGGTTTTAGTGACCTTGTTGCACTTCTTCTCGGTTGTAAAGTACATCGGCTTTTCAATCAATATCCGAGATTACATAAAAGGAGGCGCCGTCATTTTGTTGACCAGCCTCTTTGCAATCTATTGCAATCATCACGTTTTCTTATCTTATGGGATGCTTTCCCGAACCTGCATCCTTATTTTAATGGTCTTGGTGTTCTACACTGTCTTCGTCTTCCTATTCCGGTTGATCCGAAAAGAAGAATTGGTAAACTTTCCAATTATAGGAAAATGGGTTCAGTAACTGAAGATATAAACGTAGTTATCAGATAATATAATAAATCCAACGACAATACGCGACGTTCTGAACACAACACATCTTGAGTATTCATCAACGCCGCTTACTCAAGAAGCGTAACCTAGAGGCCTGTACGAGAAGCAAGCGAGTCTATGTTCACACAAATAAATTAATCAAATCAAAGGGAGCTGATTGCTAACAACCAGCTCTCTTTTTTATTGCGTTACATTTTTCTCATCGATAAAAAAGGAGCCATTTTGATCCAAAATACAAACCGAAATCTTTTTTATCTCCTTAAATCCTATTTTCTTGAGCTCACGTCGCAGCCAAAATGGGTTTTGACCAATGGCTTCTAAGCTTTCGTCTTGGATCACACCATCTAAAATCAACGGAAGTGGGAGTGGTTCTAAATCAAATTCCAATTTAGATTCCGGTTGTTCTTCTTTCTCATCTTCTTTTTTCAAAATAGAAAGCTTTCCATCAGTTTCTAAAAAAGCAAACTCCACATCCGCGACGTTTCGAATATTTTGTTCCCTAAGTTGCATTAAAAGGTCATCCAAGTTATAGCGTTGCTTTTTCATTTCCGCTTCATCAATTTCACCATTTTTAATAATGGTTGAAGGCTTCCCATCAATTAGACGGCGAATCGTACCACTTTTTAAAGAAAACCAAGCGAGAAGCACCTGTATAACAAGTAAGATCGCGATCGGAGTAATGGTTCGAGTCATCGGATCATTAGGTTGCTCTATGGCAAGCACACAAAGTTCGGCAATCATAATGTTCACGACAAAGTCAACCACACTTAACTGGCCGATTTCTCGCTTACCCATGAGTCGAAAGGTCAAAAGAATCACGACGTAGAGAAAAATCGTACGAACGATCATCGTCTCCAAGCGATTGCCCTCCTTTCACCTCTTTTTTAGTATGGACTAAAAAAGCCGAATCATGAGAGGCAAAAAAAGCAAGGGGACGGATCCACTGATCCAGAATAAATAAGCCTTAACCTAACGTCTGTCGCCCATTAGAAAATCCCCTTTTAGCCTACGCTAAAAAGGGATTTTTACTCTGTTAGCGATTCCGATTGTTTAAAATTCATTGAACTGGATCTGGAATCAATAATAATGCGCTAAATACCTCAGTGCCACATAAACGCTAGAAATGATCAAAGACAAGAGCACAACGGGAATGCCGACTTTCATATAAGACACAAATTTTAAAGGATGGTCGGTTTCCTTTGAATAACCCGTTACGATCACGTTTGCACTCGCTCCAATTAAAGTTGCATTTCCTCCAAGGCATGCCCCAAGCGCTAGCGACCACCATAATGGATCCACATTTGAAATCCCTATATTTCCAATTTCTTTAATAACTGGAATCATTGTCGCTACAAATGGAATGTTATCAATAAATCCAGAAAATAGTCCACCACCCCAAAGGACAATGAGCCCTGTTCTCGGCAAATCGCCATCCGTCAAATCCAGCAGGCCATTTGCTGCCATATCGATTAAACCAATATGCGCCAATCCACCTACTAACATAAAAAGGCCAGTAAAAAAACAGAGCGTCTCCCAATCCACACGCTGACTCACTTCTTTAAGTGAAACATATGGATACGTGAGGAGGATTAAGAGCAAGGCGCCTGCAAAAGCGGTCTTCGCCATTTCAATATGAATTATGGAATGAAGCATAAACGTTAAAATGGTTAAAGCAAGCACCCATAACGAATGTGTTAACACCGGTCCTTTTTTAAGAAACTCGTACGGGTTGATGGCAACTAATCGCTCGTTCAAATGAGAATCTGGTCGTAAAGAGCCCCGATAAAAATAAGCGATGCAAAGAAGCGTGACAAAAAAAATGATGAGAACAACAGGCGCTAAGTGGACGATAAAGGCATTAAAATCAAGATGTTCAACCGCTTGGCCAATCATGAGATTAGGCGGGTCACCAATTAAGGTTGCGGTTCCGCCTATATTTGAAAATAAAATAACAGATATCAAAAAAGGATGTGACGGCAGTTTCAAGGTTTGGGTTAACCGTAAGACAACCGGTACAATTAATAAGACTGTTGTAACATTATCTAAGAACGCCGAGCCAACGGCGGTCAGACAGCTAATTACAACAAGAAGCATGACGGGTCTCGCCCCAACTCGTTTCGCGAGTCTAAGGGAGACAAATTCAAACACCCCAGTTTGACTTGTAATGGCAACCAAAACCATCATGGAGAAAAGGAGTAAGATTGTATCCCAATCCACTGCATTCAACAGCAGTTCCCGAAGCGGAGCAACCCCGGAGAGTGCCATCAACAAACCGCCTAACAACGCGATAAACGCGCGATTAAAAACCTCTAACATAATTAATACATAGCAGCCAATGAATATGATGAGTGCAAGAACCAGTCCCACCTTTTCCCCCCTTCCAACCTTCCTATACATCATATGTCCAAGCATCTTACTTCATGAACTTCTAAATGCGTCCAAGCCTGAATAAAGTTATAAAGTAAATCTTCATTAAGGCGGGGTAAAGAGAAATAACCCTTTATTGGGGGCAGCAAACACATTTTTCCTTAAAGGAGGTGACGGGCATGTCGAAAAGAATGTTTGCAGCGGCTGGTTACGGCATCATTGTTTCACTTATTGTCATCTTATTTTCAGCTTTAATTTTGGCCGCACTTTTAAGACTAACTGCATTATCTGAAAACGCTTTGGGTGTTTGGCCGATGATTCTTTCTTTTATCGCTCTGTTTATTGGCGGGATTTTTTCTGGAGCAAAATTAAAAGAACAAGGCTTAATTATTGGGGCATTGACCGGGATTCTCTATTCCTTGTTCATCTTTGCTATCCTGTTCCTCGGCTATGACCATAGCTTGAACATGCATCAATTCATCATTGCGTTATTTAATATCGTGGTGACCGGAATTGGTGGGATTCTCGGAGTCAACCTATTCAACAAGTAAAAAAAGACAAGTAAAAAAGCGGAGAGCATGCTCTCCGCTTTTTTAACTTACTTTTTAGTCTTCTTCAGCTTCTCCAGCCGATTTCTCAAGAGAAACCTCTTCTTTTTTCTCATGTTTTTCATGGGGATTGGTTTTGGATTGAACAATTTCACGAATCGATTGACGGTCAAACGTTAAACGGGTGTTCCCATTACATTTAATTGTCACAGTGCTGTCATCAATTGTGTCGACAATTCCGTGCAAGCCGCCGATCGTTGTAATTTTGTCCCCTTTTCCTAAACTGCTTTGCATCTCTTTCGTTTGTTTAGTCCGTTTCTGCTGAGGACGAATCAACAAAAAGTAAAAGATCGCTAAAAATACAATGAGTGGTAATATTGTTCCTATTCCCATGCGTGTCCCTCCTATAGGTATCAAAAATTTCTAGCATTTGGTCCGTTAAACCCATATTGTTCGAAGAATGTCTCTCTGAAATCAAGCAGCCTGTCCTCTTGAATGGCTTGTCTAACTGACTTCATCAATTTTAACAGAAAATACAGGTTGTGGTAAGTCGTAAGTCTAAACCCAAACGTTTCATTGGCTTTTACCAAATGACGAATGTAAGCACGTGAATAGGTTTTGCAGACATGGCAGTCACAATTTGGATCCAGAGGTCTAAAGTCTCGCGCGTATTTGGCATTCCGAACGACAAGCCGACCCTCACTCGTCATAAGTGTACCGTTTCGAGCAATTCGAGTTGGAAGCACACAGTCAAACATATCAATGCCACGGATGGCACCATCGATTAAAGAATCCGGTGAGCCAACACCCATTAAGTACCGCGGTTTATCTGTCGGCAAGAGCGGTGTGGTATATTCTAAAACCTCGTTCATCACAGACTTGGGTTCTCCAACCGAGAGACCTCCAACCGCGTACCCTGGAAAATCAAGTGAGGTTAACTCACGTGCGCTTTGTTTGCGTAGCGCCTCATGCTCTCCCCCTTGGACGATGCCAAATAGGGCTTGTCGCATAGGATTCTGGTTCGCCTGAAGACACCGTTCCGCCCAGCGGCTTGTCCGCTCAACAGAAGCTTTCATATACTCATATTCTGCAGGATAAGGCGGGCACTCGTCAAATGCCATCATAATATCTGATCCAAGCGCATTTTGAACATGAATGGATTTTTCTGGAGACAAAAACAGCTTGTCCCCGTTCAGATGGTTACGAAAATGGACGCCTTCTTCTGTGATTTCACGCAAATCGCTCAAACTGAACACTTGAAAGCCACCTGAATCTGTGAGGATCCCTTGATCCCAGTTCATAAATCGGTGTAGCCCACCCGCTTCTTCCACAATCTCTTCTCCCGGGCGTAACCAAAGGTGGTAGGTGTTGCTTAAAATCACCCCAGCCCCCATTTCTTTCAGCTCTTCTGGGCTCATGGTCTTAACAGTCGCAAGCGTCCCAACTGGCATGAACATTGGGGTATCAAAGGTCCCGTGCGGCGTATGAAGGCGACCCAAACGGGCACCTGATTGCTTACAAGTCTTAATTAATTCATATGTAACAGGTGGTGTATTCATGTCCTTTTCCTTTCTGATACGAACATCGCATCGCCAAAACTAAAAAAGCGATAGTGTTCTTGTACGGCAATATTATAGGCATTTAACACAAAGTCTCGTCCCGCAAACGCACTAACCAACATGATTAACGTCGATTTTGGCAGATGGAAATTCGTAATAAACGCATCCACACCGCGAAACGCATATCCTGGAAAAATAAAAATATCGGTCCAACCCGAGGCTTCACGGAATTCACCATCGAACTTTTGAGCAATCGTCTCTAGCGTCCGAATCACTGTTGTGCCAACCGCAACTACGCGTTTCCCATTCTTATGCGCCGCGTTTAGCGCCTCGGCCGTTTCTTTTGTCATTTGATAAAATTCAGCGTGCATTTGATGGTCTTCAATCGAATCCACTTTAACCGGACGAAACGTTCCGAGCCCGACATGGAGAGTAATAAACTGAATGGTGACTCCTTTTTCACGAATGGTCTCGAGTAAAGCTTCTGTAAAATGGAGGCCGGCTGTTGGTGCGGCGGCTGACCCATTGTGTTTTGCATAGACCGTTTGATAGCGTTCTTGGTCGTCTAACTGCTCACGAATATAAGGTGGAAGCGGCATTGTGCCCAGTTCTTCGAGCCGTTCTTGAAAAATCCCCTCATAAGTAAAACGAAATTTTCGCCTTCCTTCATCCAAAAGCGCAACACAAGTTGCTTTAAGCTGGCCCGATCCAAAAGAAATGACCGTTCCTTCTTTCACTCGCTTGGCTGGCTTGGTTAAACATTCCCACTCATCGCCTTCAATTTGTTTTAATAAGAGCACTTCAACATGGGCATCCGTTTCTTCCTTGACCCCAAATAAACGAGCGGGCAGTACCCGTGTGTCATTTAAGACTAAACAATCTCCCGGATTTAAATAATCAAGTAGATCGGAAAAACGTTTATGTTCGATTGATTCTTGGTTTGGATTTAAGACCATCAGCTTTGAAGCAGTACGCTCTTTTAATGGCGTTTGCGCAATCAACGCTTCTGGTAATTCAAAATCAAAGTGTGACACATCCATGTGTTCCCAATTGCCTCCCTTTGGTTTAACGCCCTCTCCCTAGACTTGAGAAAATAGGAGAGAAAGGCCCTACTTATGACCGACTAAATAATTAAACGTTTCCCAATGCTAAGCATTAAAAGTCAGCCTTTTTTTTAAAATGTTCATAGACTAATGGCGTGACAACCCGTCCTCGCGGCGTCCTTTGGAGAAAGCCAATTTGAAGCAGATACGGCTCATAGACATCTTCAATTGTATGGCGCTCTTCGCCAATGGTTGCCGCTAAGGTATCCAAGCCGACGGGTCCACCGCCAAACTTTTCGACAATGCTCAAAAGTAAGAGGTGATCAATATGATCTAGTCCCATTTCGTCTACTTGTAATCGACCGAGCGCATGTTGTGCCGTCGCAAGTGTAATTTCCCCATCATCTTTGACTTGAGCAAAGTCTCTTATACGCCGAAGCAGTCGATTGGCAATCCGGGGAGTCCCTCTGGAGCGTCTCGATACTTCATTTGCCGCTTCGTCCTCAATCACGCTTCCAAGCACTTTCGCGGTTCGTGTGACAATTAGGGCTAACTCACTTGGTTCATAAAACTTTAGTCGACACACTACTCCGAATCGATCTCGAAGCGGGGCCGATAAATAACCGGCCCGGGTAGTTGCCCCTACCAATGTAAAAGGTGGCAGATCCAGTCGAACCGAGTGAGCGGTTTCGCCCTTCCCCAATACAATATCCAAACAAAAATCCTCCATGGCAGGATAGAGGACTTCTTCAACCGTTCGAGGAAGTCTATGAATTTCATCAATGAAAAGGACATCCCCAGGTTCCAAGGCTGTGAGGAGTGCTGCCAAATCCCCTGGTCTTTCAATGGCAGGTCCTGACGTCATGCGAATTCCTGCTCCCATTTCATGGGCAATGATCATAGAGAGTGTGGTTTTTCCAAGTCCAGGAGGTCCATATAAAAGCACATGGTCAAGCGGTTCTTCTCGCCTTTTCGCTGCTTCTATGAAAACGCTCAAATTGGCTTTCACATGTTCTTGACCAATATAATCTGCCAGGGTTCCTGGACGAATGCCCGCTTCAGCTGTTTCCTCATCATGGATTGAATCCAATGATACCAAACGCTCCTCGTCCATTCTCGTTCCCCCTCTCTAGTCTTTTAACATCAATTGTAAAGCAGCCTTTATGTAACCTTCTGTTGAAAGCGCCTGGGCCTTTAATTTAGGCATGACACGATCAATTTCCCGTTCGGAGTAACCTAAGGCCTTCAAAGCTTGAAACGCGTCCTGAAGGGCGTTATGATCCATCTCTGGCATGGTTTCAGTCATGGATGGCGCGTCACTTACTGTTGGTAGATTAAATCCTTTAAATTTTCCCTTTAGATCTAATATAATTTGCCGGGCTGTTTTTTTTCCGATTCCAGGAAATTGCGTTAAGTACCGTTCATTTTCTTCCTCTATGGCTTCAATGACCCGCCCCGGTGTGCCTGTTGCTAAAATAGCCAACGCACCTTTTGGACCAATCCCTGACACACCTAGTAACTGTACGAACAATTGACGCTCATCCCGCGTTTTAAACCCATATAAATTCATGACATCTTCTCTTACATGAAGATAGGTATATATGATGGTCTCTTGATTCTCTGAGTACTGATAGGGATTCGGGCAATAGATTAAATAGCCAATGCCATGATTGGCAATGACAACCGAATCTGTCGTAACTTTTGCGACCTTACCTTCTATAAATTCGTACACCGATTCTCCTCCAACTTCTCATTTTAACATTCTTCATCATATCATACTCTCAACCAACAGGGAAATGTCTGTTCGTATGCGACTTTTAAAAAAACAATCGAAAATTGGCTGGTTGAAACCAAAGTAAAAGAGAAGCCTCAGGGCTTCTCTTTTACAGCTATTAAGCTTTAAACGTGTCGATTTCAAATTGAATGAACGGCGGTGTTTGACCAACCGGAGTGGCTTTTTCTATGTTCAATAATTCCTTTCCTTTAACCCCTAACACAGAAAGAATGGAGGCTAACGGGGAGCAAGATGGAACGCTCTTTACAACGTACAAATTCCCTTCGGCTTCTTTGGTTAGCACGAGTTCTTTATGATTTTGCAAGAAAGATTCAGTTGATACAATATGGGTTTCATAGGTTGTATGAACATCCACGTGATCAGGATAATGGGTAACCTGATGAATGGTAACCGTCCTTAAGTAATTGGGCTGTGCCGCGTAGGCAGGATGAGTGACTAGTATGAAAGAGAGCAAAACCATCAGAAATAGACTACCTAATTTAAATCCAAACATTATGACCACCTCTATACAACGAGTTATTGGTATGGAGCGTTTCTTTGATTTAGTTCAGCCACTCGTTTATTGAATCGTTGATTAGTATGAAAAAAGGCAGCCTTTTTTATTCATTTGAAATTTATTTTGAGCACACCGAAAAACCGCTGCACGATTGTGCAGCGGTTTTTGAGTCCCATTAACGGGCGTTATTTTGAAATGGCCGTTGAAAGATGTCCCCTAAATCACTAAAGATGGCACGGACATCCGAACTAACCTCACGACCCGTTGACCCATTTTGAATTCGATTATTCACTGTATTCATTCGGTTAACCACTCTTTGATCAGTGATGACGCGGACTTGACGGTTCCCGACATAATTTTGTACCACATCGCGAACTCGACTTTTAAGGGCACTTGTATCTTTCACATTCCCTGCCGTCGTAACCCCGACAATGACATTATTTCCATTAATTAAAGTGGTTGCATACGTAACCCCTTTAATTTCATTCACTTTATTAGCAACTTTTTGAGCCGTTTGATTATTAAATGTGTACGTATTGACCATCTGGTTCGCGGTATTCGTACCGTTATTTAAAGTGGCATTATTAAGGTGATCCGCTTGATTTGGAGCGGTTTGATTGGTTCTGTAGTTCACATTTTCTGTGGCTTTTTTACCCATCTGACCGGCATTGTTATTCCCATTAGCGCCACATCCAGCAAGAAGACTTCCTGCGATCAAAGCAGTTGACAAAAGTTTGACTGGTTTTTTCAATTGAAAAACCCCCCTTCAATTTTAGGATATCCTAATGATGGGGGGCTTTAGTCAGTTACAATAAGGGGAAACTGGAATTTTCTGTGCGAGTTCAATTAAACTCGAGTCACACATGATTAGCTTTTGGAATTTGAATCGCGTTTATATTCCGGATGGACTGGAAAATCCGGTTGAAAGGGTGGTTCATGATAATCCACATAAGATTCCCACATCGAATAATCCGGAGCAGCTGGATTTTGGGGTGGATTGGTATAATAAGGGGCCTGATTATAAGCACCTGGGTAGCCTTGTTGTGGGCTGTATTGACCACTTTCGTTCGGATTATAATAAGCTGGGTACGTTGCGTTCGGTGTATTTGGATAACCGTAGGCAGGTTGATTATCAACCTGGGGCTGATCCATCCCACCATCCTGGCCGAAATAATTATAGTAATTCGGCCCTTGATCCAACGGATTTTGTTCGCTTTCCGTATAAGCAATTTGCCCTGTCGCTGGATAAGGGACATTTTCATAATAGTTACGGTTTGCTTCGTAATATGGATCGTCGACCTGACACCCTAAAGGATTGCGATACGGCGACCAGCCGGATGGATAACCATAATAGCCCTGCTGCTCTTCTTGTGCAGGATTCGGATAATTGGGTTCTCCATTTTGAGTATAAGGTACACCGGCTTGCGGGTAAGCCTGCCCAGCCTGTGGGTAGGCGTTTGGCATTTGTGGTTGGTAGGGATAATTGTAATTGTAACCCTGAACCGGATAATTAGAGCCTCCAGGGTGCGGTTGCCCATACCCTCCACCGCTTGGCAGACCATATCCTGGTGTCGCTTGTTCAGGAATGTCTTGTTCGTCTTTATGCATCATGGCATTTGGGAACGGATCCTCCATCATTGGAACGCCTTCTCCTTCCATTCCTATACCCATAGTCTGTTCGACATACCCATCATTATGTGGCATTGTAGGAGCTTGAACATTTTCCGTTTTAAACGTATAAGTATTCGAATTCAAACTAATGTTCACTTCAGGATCTTCTTCTTGGAACGGAGCGTCGGGCTGTACTTCGGTTGCCTTCTCTTTTTCCTCAGTCTTTTTAACAACAACAATTTTGCGTTGAACGGGTTTTGATTCCGTTGGGATTTTAACCTTTAGACCCGGAGTCAACACTTCTTTCTCGGAAAGTCCTGCATTCAACTTTCGTAAGTCAGAGCGGGAGATCCCGTGCTTCTCGGCTATAGTTTCAACCGTATCGCCTTTTTGCACACTATAAATTTTCAAAAAAATCCCTCCCATATAGAGTTCATTCATGATTAATCACTTTGATCAAAAATTAAGCAAACGACGGCCTTGATGCTAATAAACTCAATACAGTATATGTCGAATTAGGCGAATTGCCACTCTTTTTTTGGGGAGTTGCCCATGAATGAGTTATAATAAATGGAGAAAACGTGTGAGGTGTCCGAAACATGAATCCAGATAAAATACTAGGTGATGAGCGAAGAACGCTTATTTTGGAATGGTTAAAAGAGGCGGACGAGCCGATTACAGGGAGTGATCTAGCCAAACGAACCCATGTCAGCCGGCAGGTTATCGTTCAAGATATCTCACTCCTTAAAGCAAAAAATGAGCCGATAATTGCAACGGCCCAAGGGTATCTCTATATTCGTCAAAATGGAAATGCACTGGCTACGCGTGTGGTCGCCTGTAAGCACCAGTCGAATCAGATGGAAGAAGAACTTGATTTGATTGTGAGTCATGGAGTGACGGTCAAAGATGTCAGTGTTGAGCATCCCATCTATGGAGAACTTACCGCTAACCTTCTTTTAAGAACCAAACGAGACGTCACACAGTTTGTATCTCGTATGAATGAATCCAATGCCACGCTTCTTTCTGCATTGACCGATGGCACCCATCTTCATACCTTAGAAGGGGTCAATCAAGAGCAGTTAGAACGAGTGGTCAAAGCCTTAGAGGACGCTGGCTTTTTGTTAAGTTAACAGTCAGTCTATCGTCGGGTCCACATCTTTTGATCTACAAACCGCCGGTTCCCACGATGTCCACTTTCAGAATTTCTTCTATTTTTTCCAGCTCTTCAATTAAATCATTTAAGTCAATGTCGAGCATCGAGATGTCAACAGACAGTGATACGTTAGCTCGGCCTTGAAGGGGAATGCTCTGATGAATGGTCAGAACATTCCCCTTGTTTTTGGCCAGTTTATCTAAGAGTTTGGTCAATGTGCCTGGACGATCCTCTAAATAACAGATCAACGTCACAATTTCTTCTTTGACCACTTGATGAAAAGGAAAAATACCGTCTTTATACTTATAAAAGGCGCTTCGACTTAAGCCCACCTGTTCGACTGCTTCTTTAACGGTCGCGACAGCCCCTCGCTCTAATAATTTCTTCGCTTCTAGGACTTTAATCATGGACTCGCTTAAAGCATCCTCTCTTACTAGAAAAAACGGTACTTTTCTCTTCATCCCCATACTCCCTTACTCTACAAATTCAAATTCAAAATCTAAAATTCGAACAGGATCTCCATCTTCTGCACCGCGTTCTCTCAAAGCATCATCTATTCCCATACCTCTGAGTTTTCGTGCAAAACGCTGAATCGATTCATCGCGATTAAAATCAGTCATTTTAAACAATTTTTCAATTTCGTCTCCTGAAATCACGTAAGCCCCATCATCCTCTCTCGAAATGCGGAAAGGAAGTATTCGTTCAGCCTTAATCAAAACGGTTCCCTTTTGATCCTCTTCAGGCTCCGCCCCTATTGGAAATTCAGGTGTGGTTTTTAGCAGAGTCCCTACCGTACGGAGCAAGGGTTGAAGACCGTCCCTAGATAAGGCTGAAACAGGAAAAATTGTGACTTCCGGATCGACTTTGGCACGAAACGCCTTTAGGTGTTCTTCTGCCCCTGGCATGTCCATTTTATTCGCTGCCACAACCTGAGGCCGTTCCGTTAATCTGTAACCGTATTGACGAAGTTCTTCATTAATTTTTTCATAATCGTCATAGGGATCGCGGCCCTCGGTAGATGCCATATCTATAACGTGTATGATTACGCGCGTTCGTTCAATATGACGTAAGAATTGATGGCCTAACCCTTGCCCAAGGTGAGCTCCTTCAATAAGCCCAGGCAGATCCGCTACAACAAAACTATCCTCGTTTAGCGAGACAACGCCTAGGTTAGGTGAAAGCGTAGTAAAATGATAATCCGCGATCTTAGGTTTGGCTGCTGAAATAACCGATAAGAGGGTCGATTTCCCAACACTCGGAAAGCCAACTAATCCAACATCAGCCAACAGTTTTAATTCTATGCGAATTTCTCGTTCTTCCCCTGGTTCTCCATTTTCGGCGTGATGGGGAGCTGGATTCGCAGCGGTTGCAAAGCGTGAGTTACCACGACCGCCGCGGCCACCTTTTGCAATAGTGGCCTGTTGACCATTATATGTGAGGTCGGCTAGTTTTTGATCGGTTTCCAAATCGTATACCACTGTTCCAGGTGGAACTTCTATAATCATATCCTCGGCATTTCGACCATGTTGATTCTTAGAACCGCCATGTTCGCCTCTTGGCGCTTTAAAATGATGTTGATAGCGGAAATCCATTAACGTTCTTAAACCTTCTTGAACCTTAAAGACGACGTTTCCACCATGACCACCGTCCCCACCGGCCGGCCCACCATTAGGTACATATTTCTCACGACGAAAGGCCATCATACCATTGCCTCCGTCGCCACCTTTCACATAAACCTTTACTTGATCTACAAACATAATTGTGCCTCCTAATCCATCCGGCCACTTCTGATTCTATATGCCCAATTCGCTCCGCGGGTTAATCGAGAGCCCATGATAAAGACATTTCAATCTCATCTTGGTTAAAACAGCTTTCTAATCGACCATCCCCTGGAAACTTTAGAGCATCTAGTGTGGCATTAAAGCGAGTCTCTTCTATTCCATTGTTAATCCACTCGCATTTGCAAAAAAAACGATTGTCTACCGAGTATAAGTCCAAATCAAGCGTCGATTCTGGTGCTAAAGATTGAATGCATTTTAATAGTATTTCCAAATCCTTTGTGACTTCATCATCTTTTTTGGATAAGTTTAAGGAGAGCGGCTCAACGTGAATCTGTATGTCGTAATCCTTATTTAGTGTTTTTTGAAGAAGAAGAAATGATGTGAGGTGATCGGCTTTCAATTGGGTTAAATTGGATTCTTGATGAGCGTCTTCTACAATACGTTGAATAATCCCCTCAATCCGATCGATCCTATTTAGTGAGATATTGGCTTTAATTAATTGCAAGTCATTCAACCAATCATGTCGTAAAATGCGAAATACTTCCACAAGCTCCTGTTCACTAATCATTAAACATACCCCTAAAAATCCATTATTTTGAGACAATCGTCTAACTCTAATGTAATACAGGTAACCCGCAGAATCAAACGTCTTTTTCCTAAATAAAAAAACTGGCCCTGAAGAGGGATCCATTTGGATCCATTCTTGGGAGCCAGCTTATTTAAACCATTAGGTTATTAGGCTTCTTTTGCAACAGGATAAACACTCACTTGCTTACGGTCACGGCCAAGACGTTCAAAACGAACCACGCCGTCTACCTTCGCGAAAAGTGTATCGTCTCCACCGCGTCCTACGTTTGCACCTGGATAAATCTTAGTGCCACGTTGACGATAAAGAATGGAACCACCTGTTACAAACTGACCATCTGCACGCTTAGCGCCTAAACGTTTTGAAATAGAGTCACGTCCGTTTTTAGTAGAACCTACCCCTTTTTTCGATGCGAAAAATTGAAGATCGAGTTTCAACATGGGTTACACCTCCTTTTCAACTAATTTTATGTGTTCACCATATGAGGCTTCCATGGTTTGAATCGAAACCAGCATGCCTTCTAAGAGAAGTTGTGACGTCGACTTCTGCTCTTCCGTTAGTGTCTCAGGAAGCGTACAACGAATGAAGCCACCATCACGAGCCTGATCCACAATGGGTTCATACTGACCTAAATCAATCAGGGCATTAATACCACCAAATACGATGGCAGATACACCTGCACAAACTAAGTCATACCCATAGGGACCGGATTCAGCATGTCCGCTCACCTCAATGGAGAGAATCGTCGAATCCGAATCTCGGCTTACGCTGAACTGAATCATCGATTAAGCGTTGATTTTTTCAATCGTCACCTTTGTGAAAGGTTGACGATGACCTTGTTTACGACGGTAGTTTTTCTTCGCCTTAAACTTGAAAATGACGACTTTTTTTCCACGACCATGGTCGTCAACTTTAGCTGTTACGGTTGCGCCATCTACGAGCGGTTGTCCAACCTTCACCTGATCACCACCAACAAATAACACTTTGTCAAAAGTAACCGATTCACCTGGCTCTGCTTGTAGCTTTTCGATGTAGATCGTTTGGCCTTCTTCAACCTTAAGCTGTTTGCCACCTGTTTCAATGATTGCGTACATATATGTGCACCTCCTACAAAGTCTCAGACTCGCCAAAAAACAGGTACCCTCAAGCGGGTTTATCAAAATGACCTGCTTTGCGCGGTTGGAGCGGGTGCTCCTTAAGACTAACGTTAAAATAATACCATAGTTAATGAAAAACTGTCAATGCACTATATTTCTGGTGAAAGTCCAATGTCCTTGCGCGTCATCTCAAGTAATCCTAGCTTTGTAAACCCGGCAACAAATGAGGAGACCATGTCCTCTTTTAAGAGTGTAGTCAATTGGTCCGCGATCAGGCGCTGATGGTCGGAGTTGTCCATTTTTAAAAAATCAATGAGAATCATTCCACTTAATTGTCTTAACCCAATTTGTCGAACGAGTTCCGGTAAGACTTCTAAATTGCCTTCAAATGCAGTTTGGCCTTTGGATTCATTTCCAATATAAGACCCAGTATTCACATCGATTGCAGTCAGCGCCTCGGTTTTTTCAAAAATAAGAGACAGGCCACTTTCTAATTTGACAAGCGGTTTGTGAGCGCGCTCCCACTCTCTGTTCAGTCCATAAGATTCAAACAAAGCGGCTTCTTCTTTGAAATAGACACGTTCACCCTTCGACTTTAAACGCTCAAACGCTTCTTTGTCATTGGTCCACCATTCACGTTCCATTAAACTAGGTAAAAGCGCGGTTAAACGGTCGGAGAATGAAACGGTCTGGATCACATTGACTGAGGAAAGGGAACGTGCCTTATTTAACAGGCCATTCCATTGGATTCTTAACTCCGCTAATTCATTGTGGAGTTGGCGGTCTGAGCAATCGAATGCTTTTGAGCGAACAATGACTCCCTCATGGTGCATGAGCACGCTTGAAACATCCGCTCTTAATTGGGCCGCCTTTTCTGGTTCTATTTGTTTTGATATCGCCACATAATTTCCATAGGGAAGAAAAATTAAAGCCTCCCCGACAATTTGTATATTACGAGTCATAACCGCGTGTTTATTTGGGACCGCCGCTCGTTTAACTTGTAATAAAAGGACGTCCCCCGCCTTTAAATCGTTTAACGGACGCGGATCAATTTCCTTAGTTGGCCATTCTTGATCAGGAAGCAATCCTTTTTTTCCGGAGGGCAATGAGACAAAAAGGCCGAGACTAGGGATATAATGGAGGGCACGTGCCACAACCAATTCTCCCATTGGTTCAATCAAATCAAGCGGTTCTTGAAAAAAGCCAATAGGGATTTGCTCTTTTATAAGAGCGGCACGCTTGCGGGACCCACACGTTTCTAAAATCACTTGTCTCATACCAAAACCTCCTACTCTCTATTTTACCCTAATCGTAAAAATTAGAAAGCAGGAGGCATTATTTAAGACACATTTATCAATTCACCAATCGTACGATCCAGGTACTTTCCCCCAAAGTAGGCTTCTAATAAGGCGGTTTCATGAATCGCCTCATCCACCCTATGCCCATTTATATAAATATAGTGGGCAGGATCTTTAAAAAAAAGATCAAACACACGCCAAATCGGCCAATCACTTCCCACTCTTAGCTTTCGAACCGAGCGGCGGGCTTCTACTGGGCGCGTGCGCCAGCGCTCTAATAAAAACCGCATAAACACGACTTTTTGTTGCCGCCACTCTTGATGAATGGAAAATCCTATAAATATAGCAATTACAAAAAAATTCAGCGCCGTATGATTATAATACGCAATGGCAATTAAGAGTGAAAATAGAAAAAGCAATGAAAAGACAAGTGCACTTCGAAAGGCTTTTTTGAAAGGGAAAAGTTTAGCTAAAAGTAAAAACAGCAATTTTCCACCGTCTAGTGGCCAGATTGGCAAAAGATTAAACACCAAAAGAAGGGTGTTCTCAGTTAGAAAAAGGTGATGGTTGCTTTCGTTCCAAAAATGGGTACGGAGTAATGCGAAAGAAACAAGCGGCAACCAGAGATGTTGGATAGGACCGGCAATTGTAACGAGGAATTCTTCTTTAAACGGCCGATTACCGTGTTCATCGACTTTAGCCACGCCTCCAAATGGTAAGAGTTCAATCGCGGTCAGGCGCCAATTAAACGCTAGCGCCATCGTGGCATGTCCGAATTCATGGACCATGACAATAAAAAAAACGGTCACTACATCCCAAAAGTGACCGGTTATAAGTCCCCCTCCTATTACAAACCAAAAAATAGGATGAATGTGAATCTTTTTTATGAACTTAATCAAAGGAAATCACCTGGACTGGGTCGACAAATTGGTTCCCCTTTTTAAACGCAAAATAGAAGACGCCTTCGCTTTGTTTGTTGGTTACCGTCCCAATTTTTTGTTTTTTCTTGACAAAATCATACTGCTTGACAGCAACAGAACCTAATTGACCGTAGATGGATTGGTCGCCATTTGGGTGTTGGATGACAACGGTTTTACCTGTTGTTTTGTCATTCGTAATGGAGAGCACATAGCCACTGTCAATGGCGTCGACCGTTGAATGAGCGCTCGTTTGAACCGTTACACCTTTTTTTGACTGGCTGAAATTCTGTGTAACTTGTCCTGTAACAGGGACTGCAAAGGTATGACTCGCTGTGGTTTTAACTGAAGCAGGGCTTGATTTAGATGGCTGTGTCGTTTTGGTTGTGGATTTCCCCACTGGTAAAATAGCAAGCGGCGATCCAAAGGCTGTTTCATACCAATTGGATAGTCCGGCAAAATTAAATTCTGTCGAGAGCGCTGTTTGAACGGTTTGTTTGACAGTCGGATAAGGAAAGGCTTGTTCCTTTTCCATAATCCCAACACCTAATATCAGCGCTGCTGCAATCAAACATTTAAAAAGAAAAGCCGTAGGCCCTTTACTTTTGTTTGAAGATAAATCGGGATCATCGGGATATTGGGATGGTTTGTAGGTTGGGGCAGGTGCGACTTGTCTGGGTCCTTTTCTAATAACTTTTTGCTTGCGTTCACTGTGACGTTTTCTGATTTCATCAATTCGATCCATCACGACCATCCTTTTCTATCACGTTTTAATTCATAGATATGCAAAAGATGGACAAGATAGACCAAACAAAGGGACGGAACTCATAGTCGATTGAACACGAGTTCCGTCCCTAACCTATTGAATATTAACGCATACCAAGGAGCTGCTTCATTTTTTTTAAGAAGCCTTTGTTTTCGTTAAACGCCATGAGTGGAACCGATTCTCCCAAAATACGTCTTCCTATGTTTCGATAGGCCATCGCGGCCTGAGTATTTGGTTTTAACGCAATCGGTTCACCACGGTTACTGGCCGCAATAACTGCTTCGTCATCATGGACGACACCCAAAAGATTAATCGCTAATACATCAATGATTTCGTCAACATGGAGCATGTCGCCCGATTTGACCATATTGTTCTTAATACGATTGACAATGAGTCGAGGGCTTTGAATATGCGGTTCTTGTTCCAATAAGCCAATGACACGATCGGCATCTCTTACAGCGGAACGTTCAGGTGTGGTGACGACAATCGCTTGATCGGCACCCGCAATCGCATTTTTAAAGCCCTGTTCAATCCCTGCAGGACAGTCAATGACAATATAATCAAAATCTCTTTTAAGCTCTTCAATGATGGCCTTCATCTGATCTGGATTAATCGATGTTTTATCCTTCGCTTGAGCGGCCGGAAGAAACTTTCAAATAATCAAACCGTTTATCTGTAATTAACGTTTGACTTAATTTACAACGACCTTCTGCCACATCAACAAGGTCGTAAATGATACGATTTTCTAGTCCCATGAGAACATCAAGGTTTCTTAAGCCGATATCCGTATCGACCAAACAAACCTTTTTCCCCAAAAGGGCGAGCACGGTGCCAATATTAGCAGTAGTCGTAGTTTTCCCAACCCCGCCTTTTCCAGACGTGATGACAATAGCTTCCCCCATCTCACAACACCCCTCTACTTAACCCTGATTTTCAAGTACTGTGCGTCTAAACGACGTATTCAAACGATCGACTACAATTTGACCGGATTCCTGATCAATATAAGCACACTCCATTAGATGCTCACCCTCATCCAACTCTAGTGTGTGACTTCCATCAGGTGTTCGGCTCATGACATCCCCAATTATTAATTGAGAAGGCTTCATAACAGATGCCGCAATCATTTTGTCATGCGACCCACCAAAACCAGCATGAGCCGTTCCTCTTAAGACACCCATGATGTAAATATTTCCTGAAGCGACAACCTTAGCACCTGGATTCACATCTCCCACGAGCAAAAGGTCGCCCGTAATTTCTAAAACCTGTCCGGATCGAATCATTTTTATCATTGGCGTCAGTTGCTTTTCCGCGGATTGTGCTTCACTCTCAGCCTTGGTAAGAACATTGGATTCGATTTCGGCGACAAACAGTTCTTTCTCCGAACGAATTAAGCTCTGTATTTCTTCTTTCTGCTTCTCTGTTAAATAGCGATTGCCCGCTTCAACCTTGACTGAGATTAAAGGCCCTTCGGTAAAGGACTGACTTCTTGCAGATAATTTAGTTTTGAGTTCTTGAATTAATTCTGTATATGAACATTGATCGTTCAGAGATAAAATTAATCCATCCTTTTTGCCCTTAATACTCACGAGCGGCTGCTTGTTCGACATGATCTCGTTCACCTCAACACTCTCTATATTCAACATAAGGATGCTTTTTTCCTTCTCTATTCTTCAGGTTGGTCTGGAATAAGGCGAAGTAAAAAACGCCTAAACGGGAAGAAAAGGAGTACGGTCACGCTTCCATTCAATATTAAAGTAGGGGGCAGCCGCCAAGTCAGTAAGTGTTGAAACGACATCGTTGCTTTATTAATTAGAGAATAAATCCAATACACTTCGATTTCAATTAAAGAGACTCCTACCAACACGATCCCTAAGACGACAATAAAATTAAGATGAACCCATTTGGACAGTTGGCCCAGAAAATAAGTGGTTACCCCTAAACAAAACGCATAGACGCCCATAATGTTAGACGTCGTTAAATCAAGCAATAAAACCTAAAAAAATGGCATATTTCACAGCCGTACTTCTTTTATAGAAAAGTCCTACAAAGCAAGTCCCAATCAACACAAGATGAGGAATCGCTTGAAAGTGATAACCGAACCATTCTGGAGTGAAAATTTGAAAAACCGTCGTTTGAAGCAAAAATAAACAAAATAGGATAAGAAAGAGCAGGAAGGACCTCATGGCGAGCTATTCCCTCCCACAGTTGGGGCCAACTTCTGGACAATGTCTACATACGTAATGTTGTTAAATTTAGCAGCTGGTTTGACCTCGGCCACTTTCGTTAAACCATATTGGTCTGGAGATACCTTAAGAATCGTTCCAATTATTAAATCACTTGGATAAACACCGCTTAATCCAGACGTCACAACTTGATCGCCTTTGGCGAGCTTAGCGTTAACAGGCAACATCTCAAACAAAAGAACGTTCTTCTTAGCGTCATAGCCTTGAATCATCCCATAGACCGTGATTATTTCCTTTAAGTACGGCCGCCGAGATTTGATTATTGCTTGATGGGTCTGTCATAAGTGTGACCACACTAGTAAATTGACTGACTTCTGTAATTTTCCCTATAAAACCATCAGCCGTAATCACTGCCATCCCTTTTTTAATACCTTGCTTAAGACCTTTATCTACCGTCAATTGCTGATTCCATTGATCAAACGATCGGCCGATTACAAAGGCCGTTTGTACATTTCGATCCGATAAAGCAGGCAGATTACTAATGTTTAATTGCTTTTTCAAATCATTATACTGCTGCTCGAGATCTTTATAATTTGCATTAAGCTCAGCGTACTTTTGCAAATGGCTTTTAAGAACCCTATTTTCTTGATACACATTTCGGATATCCTGTAAATTCTCAAAGAAACCCGCTACAGATCGAGCGGGTTTTGAGAATGTCAGTTGAAAAAATCCTGTAGTATCATGAACAAACTGTTCGGGCCAAGTAATTTGTTTTCGGTCTCTCATCGAAAAACCAATCAGAGCAACCAATACAATCAGGCTCGTTAACAGGATGATCAATTTTTTATTTGAAAAAAAGGGTGGCATCACGTCACCTTCTCACCTACATGATCATTTACGAGAACTAATCCCAGCTTTTGATTTAAACATTGGAAGATTTTCAAGAGCACGCCCGGTTCCAATCGCCACACAATCCAATGGATTTTCCGCGATGATAACAGGCATTTTGGTTTCTTCACTAATTACATGGTCTAAATTACGAAGCAAAGCGCCTCCTCCAGTTAATACAATCCCTCGGTCCATGATATCGGCCGCAAGTTCAGGAGGGGTTTTTTCTAGGGTCACTTTGACTGCTTCAATAATCTCATTAACGGTATCACGCAAGGCTCCCGCAATTTCTTTAGCTGTTACAGACAGCGTCTTAGGTAACCCGTTTAATAAATCACGTCCACGTATTTCCATTTCTTCAGTTTCTGAGGTTTCACCAGCTGATCCGATTTCTAACTTAAGTTGTTCAGAGGTGCGTTCCCCAATCATGAGATTGTACGTTTTCTTAATATATTGGATAATGTCCTCATCCATCTCATCACCTGCGACCCGGATCGATTGACTGGTGACAATCCCACCGAGCGATATGATGGCGACTTCAGTCGTTCCTCCACCAATATCAACAACCATGCTTCCCGTTGGTTCCCAAACAGGTAAATCCGCACCGATGGCCGCAGCAAATGGTTCTTCAATCGTAAAGGCTTCCTTTGCACCTGCCTGTTTGGTTGCATCTTCAACCGCTCGCTTTTCAACGGCTGTAATGCCTGAAGGCACACAAACCATCACATTCGGTTTACGGGAAAAAATCGAACGATTCTTTTGGGCTTGATTAATAAAATATTTCAACATCGTCGCTGTGGTCTCAAAATCCGCAATGACACCATCTTTCATTGGGCGTTGGGCCACGATATTTCCAGGCGTACGACCAATCATGTTTTTCGCAGAATTACCTACGGCTTCAATGGTATCTGTGTCGGTACGTTTTGCGACGACAGAAGGCTCTCTTACTACAATACCTTTTCCTTTTAAATAAACGAGGGTATTGGCTGTGCCAAGATCTATTCCCAAATCTCTCGAGAATCCGCCAAACATGTATGTATCTCCCTTCATGTTGCAAAACTCATAAATTAGATTATAACTTAAAAACAAACAAAAACCTAGTCTTATACGAAGCCCTTTTCTTTCAAACTAATGAACTTTTTGTCACCAATTATGATGTGGTCAAGCAATTCAATGCCAAGAAGCTCTCCACATTTCACTAATCGCTTGGTGACTTCAATGTCTTCATGACTTGGAGTAGGGTTGCCACTTGGATGATTGTGAAAGCAGATGAGAGAGGCTGCCGAGCGGCGTAGGGCTTCTTTAAACACCTCTCTCGGGTGCACAATCGATGCATTCAGACTCCCAATAAAAATGGTCTGCTGATGAATCACTTGATTTTTGGTATTCAAGTACAGGGCCACGAAATGTTCTTGAGACAAATGACGTAGATCTTCCATGACATAGTCTGCCCCGTCTTTTGGAGATCGAATCGCCATGCCTTCTTCTCGCTTACCTACAACTGAGCGTCGACCTAACTCAATACTGGCTAAAATCTGTACCGCTTTGGTTGGTCCAACCCCTTTAATTTTACAAAGCTCTTCAACGCTTGCCTCTCTGAGATTGGCAATCCCACCAATCGTTTGCAAAACACGTTGAGAGAGATGGAGAACCGATTCCTCTTTGGTACCCGTCCTTAACAGGATCGAAAGCAAATCCTGATTGGAACACATTTCGGGTCCTTGCTTTAATAAGCGTTCTCTTGGACGTTCTTCCAGGGGGACATCGCGGACCATTATTGCTTGTTGATTCATACTTTGACAACCTCCATTTAATAGAAGGTGCTCCCGCACAACGAGAGGCAAATGACGGCTTCATTGTCCTTCAAACACCCTCAGGTATGATTCAGACTGACTTTGGAAGGTAACGTCAAATAGTCAAATTTTAACCACTGTTCTTGTGGATCATGGTGTGTGACGCCTCATTTAAATTGTGCATGACATTGTAAAGTAAACCTTCATTCAGTAGGGGGAATACCCGCAACCACTGAATATTAGGTGCACTTATCGAACCTTTACGGGCAGTTTCTCCCCCACGTAAACTTATATTTAAAAAGTTTTGAAGTGGTGGTATTACTGCCCGTTAAGGCAGGATAAAATGGACTGCAAAAGAGGAATGAAAAGGCGTCATTAGGAGGTTAGGATTCGAGGAATTGACGTGGTAAGTTTAATGTACATGAATTGTATGTCATTGTCCATAACGAACGTGTCAAATTCCTGCTATAAATAAGGTTCGTCAATTAATGGAGATTTATGTCCTTATTTGTCAAATTCATGCGTTGAATTTCAAGATGATTTTTAAATACAAGGCTTGATTAAACCCACCTGTTGATTTCCGCTCCAGTACTCTCGCTTGCCGCGTGCGGTTCGGGAGCCTCCACTCCAATCAAAAAAGTTGAAAATCAACATTAACATGTCACACAACCAAAAACAAAAAAGGGTGTCCACTAATGGGGCCAGCAGACATCCCTTTCGTTCTCACCTATACTTATTGTACTCTTGCCATAATGATCGTTTGATAGCTCTCTAAGGCGTCCAGGAGTGCGTTTTGCGCGCTTTGGCCATCCGGAGTCGATTGATTTAAAGCCGAATAAGCTGCAACGAGCGTCCCTTTAAGCTTCACGAGATCTTTTTGATTGGTCCCAGCGCTAGGATCCTCCATCTGATTCAGCGCTTTTTCGACCTGTTTAAGAACCGATTGATCCACCTTACCATTTTGAATGGCGGTTAAACTTAATGGAATAAGATTCTGAATGACGAGATTGGCCGTCTTAATATCTTGTAAATCACGTTTCGTCCCTTTAATTTTCTGAGGGTTGATGACAAACGCTTTATCATAGGGCTTAAGCTTACTGGGAAGCGTCTGATTAAGCGATGCCAAATCCCCTTTATTAAGAGCCAATCCAGAAAACAAGGCAAACTTGTCGCCGTCTTTCAAAACCGCCGTGTGAACACCTTCTTTGGATTGGTTCGTCTTGTCGGTCATAGCATTTGTCTTACTCGAGTAGACCCCAGTCTGCACAACTTGTAAGTTAAGAATATAAGATTTTCCGCTCACCGCTGACTCCTTCTTTGGGTTGGTTGTCTGGCTAGTGGTTGCCACTGCTGTCGAAGTTGTAACAGCCTTTTCACTCGATGCTACTGTATTGTGATTCGATAGAACTAAAAGCACCGTGAAACCAAGCCCAAGCCCCACAATGACAGCCGATAGAAATGGGACCCAAAATTTCCGAAAGAACAAGACAAAATCCGGAGGACGCTTCTTATTTATGGACGAAGGCCCATTAGAAGTGGGATAGGAAGGCCCTGCTAGCTCACGCCAATCGAGTGGTCCCTGAGCAGACGGAAGTTCCTCTTTAATTGTCGATGGGGTCTTAATCTCATCCGATTGGTCTTTTAGGGACTCACGCGCGTCTTCTTCCTCGCGCCAATTCTTCATCCGATCCTGATCGGTCGCGGCAATCTCTTCTCTTGTTAGCGGATTTAAAGAAGTGGACTTCCCGTTAAAAGTGACAGATATTCCTTGATTGGTCTTATTTGAAACAGGAGTGGATTTTTTTTGAGTGTCCAATCGATCACATCCTTTTTCGACTCGTCCAAAAGTTAAAGCTTTCTATTTAAGTAAATTAAGCCTAGCATAGCCTGTCTAAAAATGGACAAGACTTTTGTCGGATGCTCTTCCTTATTTTTCAACACAGATTTGGACCCTTCAACAAGAATTGACACCCTTTGAGGAAAACACATGTCAAACCATGACAAAAGGACGGATCTAGAGAATGCGCTCATCAATCCGTCCTTCATTAATTCGTATAAACCGCTACTCGATTTCTTCCTTTTTGTTTCGCCCCTGAATACATCGCACGGTCCGCATTACGAATTAACGTAACCGGATCATCCCCTTTCGAAAAGGCAGTGGCGACACCAATACTCGCCGTCACATGAATTAAAGTGGGGGTTTTGCCGCCGTCAAACGTCTCGACATGAACCGGCATCTCCTCCATCGCCTTCCTTAGAGTCTGGGCGATCTGATAACTGCTTTCAGAGGTCGTATCGCTTAATAGGATAATGAATTCCTCTCCACCGTATCTTGCGACCACTCCTCTGTTCCCAATCACATTCGTCAAACGCTCAGCAACCTGAATTAGCACTTTGTTTCCATTTTCATGACCGTAATGATCATTAATTTTCTTAAAGTGATCTAAATCCAACATCATAATTGAAAGCATTGGAGGATCTGCCTTCTCAAAGCTTTCGTTTAGCAGTTTCGAAAAATACCGATAATTATAAAGATTCGTTAATGGATCCCGTTCGCTTTCTGTTTTGGTTTTCTCATAGTTTTCGGCATTTTTAATTGCAATGCTTAAAAAATGGGTCATGATTGAAAACAACATATGATGTTGTTTATTAAAACTCATTTTTAAAGGGTTCGAAAGAAGAATGACACCCTGGGCGCCTGCTTCCAATTGACATGGCATGCTGATGACGGACTGTGCTCCATGACTTAAGAGGGCATGAAGAAACGGATCCCATTCTTTCTTATTTGAAGCATGGTACGTTGGTGTTTTAAAAAAAGAAGCAGAGGGTCGTGGCTGATCGCTCGGATCAATGAACGTTGAGCGTCCTTCACAATCATAGTTTTGAATACCACGCAACTTACCACTTTGGTCAAAAATCAACAAGTAGGACTCTGAAATGGTTAAAATTCGATAAATCGATTTAAAAAAATGCGAATAGACTTCTTCCAAACTTTAACTTTTCACTCAATTCTCCACCGATGTCACTCGTCAATTTTAACTTTTTATTTAACAGATTGCCTTGGCTAACCAGTCGAAAGATGACGGAGAGTGCAATGATCGGAACAGAGACCATGAGCATAGATTTAAATCCAAATTCGGAATACAAAATATAAAACATAAAGCTGATCGGCATCGTAATCATCGTTGTGACAAATTCCCAAACAAGAGGACGTCCAAAAAATGGGGTGTCTTCTTCAAAGAACCATTTACTAATAAAATAGAACGCGACATGATTCGAAAAAAGAGTCATGATGCCATAACTGAGAATCTGGATAATATGAGGAGAAGCTCCGTTTTGTAAGATCCCAACTTGCCCTCCAATTAAATGATAAAAGCCGGCTGACACGACAGATATAAACAAAAACATCAGCATATTAAGAGGAAACCGATAATAGTATGGCCTGGTTAGGCGTTTAGAAAGGAGATAGGAAATAATTCCAATTTGAACCAAAATCATCTCGACGGCAAGTCCAAAAATGAGGAAGACCGCAACCGATACGCTTTGAATAATAAAGATATCCACCTCATTGACTTGAAAATAACTCAAGGCAATGACGATAATCATAATGGTCATCAAGCCAATGGCTAAATAAGAATGATGCACGGAAGGAGGAAAGAAAATGGGGATCAAGACAACCGTTACCGGCCATAATGTGGCCCATAATCCCCAGATCCAACGTTTCGACTTTTCTCGAATCATTCGCTTTCCTCCCCTCTATAATTTCTATTGCTTTCATTTTAGCAGATAATGATCCACCAAATAAGAGTTAATTTTGAATAGACACACAAATTTTATTTAGCAAGTGCCTTTTTGGTCAAAAACTCACGAACTTGTGAAATAAAATAGAGCGATCCTGTAATTAAAAACAAGTCATGATCTTCTAAACGACTCATACGGTCTAAAATCGCCTGTTGCCAATCCACTTCAACCGTTCCCGAAACGCCAAGTTCTAGTAACGTTTCAGCGGCTTCTGCTCGTTTAAAATCAAACGTCGTCAAAATCAAGTCATGACTTAAAGCTTCTAACTTTTTTAAGATCTTGGCGTTTTCTCGATCTTTAAGCGTGGCAAACAGAATATGCACATTTTTGTCAGGATATTGACTTTTAACTGTCTCGATGAGTGCGTCAATCCCTTCTTCGTTATGTGCACCATCCAAAACAGTAAGCGGATGCTCAGCTAGTTTTTCGAATCGGCCAGGCCAGGCGACCTTTTCAAGTCCAGCAAAAATAGCGTCTTCTTCAATTGGAAGGGCATAGTAGGTATTTAAAACTTCCAAGGCCTTAATAGCCGCGGCAGCATTTACAATTTGATGGGGTCCAATAAGGGCACTCCTCAGCCCTTTTAACTCCCAATAGAGACTTTTAAAATTCAAGGACTCAAAGGAAGACATGCTTTCGTTTGAAACCGATTCGGCTGTAAAGTCTCTTCCATACTTATAGAGTTTGGCGTTCACATTCTGCGCTCGATCTTCTATGACCCGCAAAGCGTCTGGATGCTCTGCTGTTGTGACGACTGGCACACCAGGCTTAATAATTCCAGCTTTCTCAAACGCAATCTCACTGATTGTTGGGCCTAAGTAAGCCACATGATCTAAGCCGACATTCGTAATAATGGAAATTAAAGGCTTAATGATGTTCGTAGAATCCAACCGCCCGCCTAACCCAACTTCATAGATCACAAGGTCGCAGGGATGAATTTTCGAAAAATAAACAAGGCTGATCATCGTAATTACTTCAAATTCGGTCGGATAACCAAGATCCGTTTCACCCACCTTTTCACACAACGGATAAATGAGATTGGCCGCTTGGACAAGCTCCTCGTCAGTTAAGGGCTCGTTATTTACAGCAATCCGTTCTTTAAAGTCGACAATATAAGGCGATGTAAAGGTACCCACTTCTTCAAACTGTTCCATTAGAATACTTCTAAGGAACGCAACGGTCGATCCTTTGCCGTTGGTCCCCCCAACGTGGATCGCTCGAATGGTGTGTTCCGGGTGTCCTAACTGCTCCATGACCCATTCCATTCGAGCTAATCCTGGTTTAATGCCATGAGGCAGATGCCCCTGTATCCACTCTAAAGCGTCTTGTGCATTCTTAAACATACTGATCCCACTCACTTTCTGTTAGAGTCAACCAAACCTAGAAATTTTCTATCTTCTAGTAACCCTTAATTTGTCAAAAGGGACACGTCATTCCGCTAGTCTATCTTAGTCATGCGGAATGCCGAAGTTACGTCCACGAAAATCCTTTATTCCTTCAAATCCATCTCCGAAATCGGGTCTTTGAGAAGAATAAGGGAACAAATATGACACAAAGTCTGAAAACCTACCTGTAACCGATGAATAACGTATCCTCGATTACAGAAACTCAAAACAGGGCCACATCATTCCGCTATTCAACCCGTTCAAATGAGTAAAGGCGGGCACTAGGCCCGCCGATCCTCCTTGAGTTCTGAGGGACCTGTGGCCCATCTTCCCTCATTTTTTAACCCTGTAATTCTTCTAAACGTTCTTTGACTTTCGCACGCTTTTCAAGATAATCCTGTTCTTTTGCTTTCTCAGCTACGACCACTGCCTCAGGAGCTTTCGCAACAAATCCCTGATTGGAAAGTTTTTTCTGAACCCGTTCCACTTCAGATTCCCATTTCTTTAATTCCGCTTTGAGACGCTCAATCTCTTCTTCAAAATTAATCAAACCTTCAAGTGGCAGGTACACCTCCGCACCCGTAACGACCATCGCAACCGATTGATCCGGTGGTGTCAAATCTGTAGCCAGAACCAACTGTTCTGGATTACAAAAGCGTTCAAGGTACGACTTGTTCGCTTCTAAAATGTTAAGTTCACTTGAACCAGCGGGTTTGATTTGGATTTCAATCTTCTTACTTGGTGCCACATTCTTTTCAGCACGACTGTTTCGAACGGATTTAATAATTGTTTGAAGAAGCTGCATCGCCTTCTCCGATTCTTGATCGTTCCAAGCCGGTTCAACTGTTGGCCAATCTGCTTTGATAATCGTTTCACCCTTATGTGGAAGATGCTGCCAAATCTCTTCGGTTACAAATGGCATAAGTGGATGAAGCAAACGTAAAATTTGATCTAAAACGTAAACCAAAACGGATTTAGTCGTCCGTTTGGCCTCCTCGTCTTCACCATAAAGGGTGATCTTGGCCATCTCAATATACCAATCACAGAAATCATCCCAAATGAACGCATATAACTTGCGACCTGCTTCACCAAAGTCATATTTTTCGAATTGTGTCGTGACCGCTTCAATGGTTTCATTAAGCTCCGAGAGGATCCAGCGGTCGGCGACGGTTTTCGCGCCATTTAAATCCAGGTCTTGTTCAGTAAAATCACCGAGATTCATGATTAAGAAGCGCGAAGCATTCCAAATTTTATTGGCAAAATTCCAATTGGCTTCAACTTTTTCCCATTGGAACCGCAAATCTTGACCCGGTGTTGTTCCTGTTGCAAGCGTATAACGAAGCGCATCCGCACCGTATTTTTCTATGACATCCATTGGGTCAATTCCATTGCCTAAGGACTTACTCATTTTCCGTCCCTCAGCATCTCTTACTAGCCCGTGGAGTAACACATTCTCGAATGGTTTATGCTCTGTAAATTCAAGCGATTGAAAAATCATTCGCGCTACCCAGAAAAAGATAATGTCATATCCTGTGACTAAGGTATTGGTAGGGAAATAGCGCTTCAAGTCTTCGGACGAGTCGTCTGGCCAACCCAATGTCGAGAACGGCCATAAGGCGGAACTAAACCATGTATCCAGAACGTCTTCATCTTGATGCCAGTGTTCTGGATTCCGAGGCGCTTCTAATCCAACATAAATCTCGCCTGTCTCATTATGATACCAAGCTGGAATACGGTGCCCCCACCACAACTGACGGGAGATACACCAATCTCGAATGTTTTCCATCCAATTAAAATACGTATTCTCAAAACGTTCTGGGACAAAATTAATATGCTCCTGGCTTTTTTCTTTTTGAACCTGAACAGATCGCTCAGCCAGTGGTTGCATTTTGACAAACCATTGTGTGGAGAGATAGGGCTCCACAACCGCGTTACTGCGCTCGGAATGCCCCACCGAATGCATATGCTCCTCAATTTTAATCAGAACCTCTTCTTCTTTGAGGTCTTTCACAATTTGCTTCCGACACTCAAAACGATCAAGCCCTTCGTATTTTCCGGCTTGGTCATTCATGGTTCCCGACTCATCCATGACAAGAATCCGTTTAAGGTTATGACGGTTCCCCATCTCAAAGTCGTTTGGATCATGAGCAGGTGTAATTTTAACCGCACCCGAACCAAACGTCATATCGACATAATCATCGGCAACGATTGGGATCTCGCGACCAACAAACGGGAGAATCGCTTTTTTCCCAATTACATCTTTATAACGTTCGTCATCTGGATGAACCGCAATGGCGGTATCCCCGAGCATGGTTTCAGGCCGAGTGGTTGCGACCTCTATGAAACCAGAACCATCAGTGAGCGGGTAACGGAGATGATACAAATTCCCTTGAATTTCTTTGTAAATGACTTCAATATCCGATAACGCCGTCTTGGTGGCAGGATCCCAGTTAATAATATATTCGCCTCGATAGATGAGCCCTTTTTCATAAAGGCGAACAAACACTTCGCGGACCGCTTTCGATAGACCTTCATCAAGTGTAAAACGCTCGCGGCTATAATCGAGCGACAAACCGATTTTGGCCCATTGCTTACGAATAAATTCCGCATATTCTTCTTTCCATTCCCAAGAAACGTCTAAAAACCTGTCACGTCCAAGTTCATAGCGGTTTGTCCCTTGTTCTCTAAGTTTGGCGTCTACTTTCGCTTGTGTTGCAATCCCAGCATGGTCCATACCCGGCAAATATAAGGCATCAAACCCTTGCATCCGCTTAAAACGAATCAATAAGTCTTGCATAGTGGTGTCCCAAGCGTGCCCCAGGTGTAATTTTCCGGTTACGTTTGGAGGCGGAATGACAATGGTATAAGGGGGTTTAGAAGGGTCTTCGCCCGCCTTAAAATAACCCTTTTCTTTCCAAACCTCATACCATTTACTCTCGGTTTGTTTTGGATCATATTTGGTCGGTAAATCTCTTTTCTCTGACATGGATTACTCCTCCTGTCCATCCATTTCACGGTCTGCGTTATGAGGGCTGTAGAAAACATGTGGTCGTTTGAATTCCGTTCGCGTCGTTCTCCAAAAATAAAAAAAGCCTTCTTCTCCTTATAAAAAGGACGAAGAATGCTCCGCGGTACCACCTTTGTTTGCAGAGTTTTAAGTCTGCACACTTTGTGTTGGATAACGGAAACAAACCGGTGTCAACTCATTGCAACCCACAAGGGCTTTTTCATTGAAACAGCTCTAGGGCGACCTTCCAAATTAAGTGCTAAAGCATTCTTTCAGCCAACGAAATGCTCTCTCTTATAGCCCTTAAGATGTACTCTTCCCTTTCAACGCTCATGTGATATTTAAATTCATTTTACGAATTAAAAAAGAGAATGTCAACATCTCGAGCAAGGTTGGGACTTCAGACGTCCTAAAGTCCGTCCTGCTAAAAACTTTTGTTCCCAAGAGAAATGAGGAAATTCACTCACATTTCGCCCTTTCCGCCATAAACTAATACTAAAAGGCCTACCTATGAGCGTATAGTGTATAAAGTAAAACAACTCCTATGAGTGAACAAACAGGGAGGTGTTGTTGGTTTGTTTAATCGTTGGAATTATAACAAATACCGCTTACCACCATGGCTTCGCAGGATTCGCGATGGATTTGAAGTTTTCATTCTCCCATTGACCGTTTTCCAGGGCATTCGTGTCCTCTTTTTCCCAACGCCCTTTGACATTATCTTGTTCATCGTAATGATCACACTTTACATTTTATTTTTAAGACGCTGGATTTAATATTTGTGCGTATAAAAAACGAGACTGACCGAAATCCGGTCAGTCTCGTTTTGTTTCAATTTGGTCCTTCTCTTTGTCCGATGGGTCTGCCTTTTGACTTTCTAAGTAATGGGACAAGGCATTCACGGTTCGTCCCCAATGGTGATACGTTCTTTCGAGTTCTACAGTATAATCGCGTTCAAAATAACGACCTTTTCCTTGTTTATAGCGATGGAGTAAGGATACAGGGCGAGCTGGATGACAGGCTTGAGCGGATAACAAAAGCTTTTCCTGCTCTTCCAAAGGAAACGTCGTTTCATATAGATCGAGGGCATGGGTCAGGGTCGCTTCTTCCACACGACGATCGGTCATTCCCCACCTAAAAACCCAAGTTAAGTCCCGAACAGGTAAATCTTGACCGGCAGTTTCATTGCTTACCCAATTATGCTGTCGACCAGACGTAATAAGATGGTCAGGAGACGGTTTGCCCTGGCAATATACAACACGGATCGTACTTTCATCACGAACCTGATCTCTCCAGTCGGTCATTTTACGGTAAGCCGTCTCAGCTCCAGCTCGCAATTCATTGTAAAACGCCATAAAACGTTGTTCAAATGGTGACGGGTAAACCCGATGCTCACAATCATTCATAAATAAATCAAGCGTAAGCACTTGTTCCGACCATATTTCCAAACAACGAGAAGAAAAGGACTCAACCCACTCTGAATCGATTTCACAACGTTCCCCAGTAGTTCGATGCCATTCCGCTAATGTATCCCAAAAACGATCACTTGAGCGGGTCGAATCGTGTGTGGACGCTTGAATCCAAGGCGTCAAAATATATGCAGTGTGCGCATCGAGATAATAAGGTGTACCCGATTGTGATAGGATTAGTGGTGGCGTACGGATCGGTCCATTTTGTGCCACTTGATGAAAGAGAAGCGTTCGTTTTAACGCGGATGGATCCACTTTTTTGAGGGCCCACGTTTGACCCTTCGCAGAAATTCGGTAGACACGACCAGTCTGTTCAATTTTACTAGATCGTGGATCTAAACGATACGCTTTAAGGACCTTCTGTAGGTCCCCATTTAACGCCTCCGAGGAACCGTTTGGGAGTTGGCGATCATAATTTACGGTTTCAAAAGAAGAAACGTGACCTTTATTCTCAAGGTCACGCCAAGTATACGTATCCACCATGAAGAATCACCCCTTTACTGGGATATAAAGCACTTGACCTTCATCTACTTGATCGGTGCTAAGTTGATTTCTCCGTAAAATATTGGTGATCGGCACTTCATAGCGCTGGGCAATGGTCTCTAAATTATCGCCTTCTTGCACAATGCACATTTTGACGCGTGTGAAGCGCTCGTTTTCCTGTGTTAACATTTTGGTTAAGTAAAGGGCATTTTCATCCTTAATTTTAGGCTTTGCCTCAAGCACAGGTTCTTCATCTACCACTTTTGAACTCGGCGGTTCGTTAGCTAGGGCCGGTTCTGGAACCGCACTCGGTACAGAAGAAACAGGTTGCGTCTTATTTTTTGAACTGATCGTAACCTCTGTGGTCGGAGTTTCAAACTGTTTAAATCCATTCTCAACTTCATTCGAGTCCATTGGAATGTCAGGCTCCACACTCAATGGACCTTCACTTCGAACCGCTTCCGTTAATTCTGGTTCTTCCGGCTCTTCGAATACGGCACCAGGAATGACTTCTTCAACGTCCTCTGATTCCTCAAAAGTAGATTGAGGGATCGCTTCATGCGCCGCCTTTTCCTTACGTTTCGTAGCCTCTAATTGTGGCACAGCTTCGACACGTTCACTAAATTCCACTTGCGGTTCAGCTTGATCGTCTCGCTCTTCTTCCGGTTCTCTATAAGATTCATAACTTACGGTTTCAAGAGGGTTGTAAGCTTCCTCTTCTTCTGGTGATGAGGCTTCTGGTTGATCTCGATTTAATGCTTCTAGTTCTTCATTAATAAGACCCGTAATCGAAATATCGGCTTGCAATTGAATGCATCCACGATTCGGCTGGGAGAAATCAAGCGAATCAACCGTTACGTAAACATCCTCTATAGACCGGACGCGGCTCGCTGGAATGGTAATATCCACAGGGAAATTATGCTCCATTAAAGCTGTACCGTCTTCTGTTTCTGATATTTCATCGACAACCCGGTAGGCTACCTCATCCGTCCGTTCAACTTGATCGTCTGATTGGGAGGGTTTGTATTCACCCGAAAGTCTTAACGCCCCTTTAATTGCGACGTATTGTGTGGTTTCTTCTATCGTGATGTCCGGATCTAATGCCATGGACAAGATTTCTTCTGCTTCGTATCCGCTCCTCAGCCAAACGGTTTCATCAATTGAAAATTGCAGGTTTTGATTGGAGGCTTGGGACATGTCATTCACCCTTTCCGATGATTATTATTAAAGGTTTATGTAGCCTCGTCTCATTTTATGTCTTAAATAAATGAAAAAGGGCCACATTTACCCGCTTTTTACGGAGACCTTCATTCTTCTCTAACTTATCTTATTCACCCAAAACCCATCTCATGACTTTTTTTAATTTACGTTGGTTTCCGCACCAACGCGACCAAATTAATGAACGAGAAAAAAGGACGTTTTGATCCACCTTCTGGCGTGTCAAAACGTCCTTAATTCTTATAATTGAATTTTTACAACTTGGAAAAAACGTGGTCAACAGCTTGTATGGTGGCTTCTATATCTTCCGTTGTGTGAGCCGTTGATAAGAATAATCCTTCAAATTGAGAAGGTGGCAACGAGACACCGGATTCTAGCATGCCTTTAAAGTACGTTTTGAAATGATCCAAGTTCGCAGTTTTGGCTGTTTCATAGTTGACGACCTCTTGATCGGTGAAAAACACACCGACCATAGAACCGACACGGTTGACCGTGAGCGGTAGGGCATACCGTTCAGCTGCCGCACGATACCCTTCCTCTAACCTCCGCGCCTTCGCTTCAAACGCCTCATAATCTTCAGGCGACAGTTGCGATAAAGTGGCAAGTCCTGCAGCCATTGCTAGAGGGTTTCCAGATAACGTACCGGCTTGATAGATCGTCCCAGCCGGTGCTACCTGCTCCATAATCTCTCGGCGCCCACCGTATGCGCCGACAGGAAGGCCGCCGCCAATGACTTTACCTAAACAGGTAAGGTCTGGCATCACATCAAAATAGCCTTGCGCACAGTTATAGCCCACTCTAAAGCCAGTCATGACCTCATCAAAAATGAGCAGCGTGCCATTCGCTTCCGTGATCTGTCGAAGCCCCTCTAGGAAGCCAGGTTGTGGCGGAACAACCCCCATATTCCCAGCAACTGGCTCAACAATAACAGCCGCAAGTTCAGAACCAAACCGATCGAATGCGACCCGAACACTTTCTAAGTCATTATAAGGAACCGTAATGGTGTTTTTCGCTATGCCTTCTGGAACACCTGGGCTGTCAGGCAACCCGAGTGTCGCGACACCAGAACCCGCCTTAATTAAAAGAGAGTCGCCATGTCCATGGTAACACCCTTCAAATTTCAAAATTTTATCACGCCCAGTATAACCTCTGGCAAGCCGCAAGGCACTCATTGTCGCTTCGGTTCCTGAATTGACCATTCGAACCACTTCAACAGATGGGACACGGTCAATCACCAACTCTGCAAGCTCCGTTTCGAGTAAACTAGGCGCTCCAAAGCTCGTCCCTTTTTCTGCCGTATCTTTAATCGCTCCGACCACTTTAGGATCTGCATGACCTAAAATAAGTGGTCCCCACGACAAAACATAATCAATATACGTATTTCCATCAAGATCCGTAATTTTGGAACCTTGCCCTTCTTTCATAAAAACGGGAGAGAGGTCCACGGATTTAAACGCTCGAACCGGACTGTTGACACCGCCTGGCATCACTTTCTTGGCCGCTTCAAAGGCTTGGACTGAGGCTTTCCATTCCATTTTAATGCGTCCCCTCTTTCAACCAGCGCGCAGCGTCCTTAGCATGGTAAGTCATAATCATATCTGCGCCCGCACGCTTAAAACTTGTCAAAAGTTCTAATACCGTCTGCCGTTCATCTAACCACCCATTTTGCGCAGCAGCTTTAACCATAGCGTATTCACCGCTGACATTGTAGGATACGAGCGGAAGATCAAATGTATTGCGCATGTCTCTTAAAATATCTAAAAAAGGCATTCCGGGTTTCACAATCAACATATCGGCTCCTTCTTGGATATCCGACTCCGCTTCACGGAAGGCTTCACGACGGTTCGCCGGATCCATTTGGTAAGTTTTACGATCACCAAATTGTGGCGCACTTTCAGCAGCTTCACGAAACGGGCCATAGAAAGCAGACGCGTATTTTATGCCATAAGACATAATGGGAAGATCAAGAAATCCCGCTTTATCTAAACCTTCCCGAATCGCGGCCACAAAGCCATCCATCATATTCGATGGGGCAATAATATCCGCTCCCGCTTCTGCTTGAGAAACAGCCGTTTTGGCCAATAGAGTGAGGCTCTCATCATTTAAAACCTGTTCATCTTTAATCACGCCACAATGGCCATGGTCGGTATACTCACAAAGACATGTATCCGCAATGACGACAAGTTCTGAGAAGCGTTCTTTAATCGCCCGAATCGCTTTTTGAACAATGCCATGCGTGTGATAGGCGCCTGAGCCGACGGCATCTTTTTCACTTGGAATTCCAAAAACCATGACGGACGGGATGCCAAGAGAAACCACTTCTTCCATCTCCTCCATTAGGCGGTCAATCGAAAACTGATGAACGCCAGGCATAGAGGAAATTTCTTTTTTTATATTTTCTCCTTCTACTGCAAACACCGGATAGATAAAATCATCCGCCGTTACCGCGTGTTCGCGAACCATACGTCTTAGGCCAGAAGTACGGCGCAAGCGACGGTGACGATCAAAATTTAATGCGTGCATGTTGATCCCTCCAAATAGTAATCTGCTATCGCTTCAATTAAAGCCTTTGCCGTATAGGTCTTAGGCATAATGGACACACCGAGCCCAATCTGAAGGGCGTGTGCCCGTGTTTCAGGACCAATACAGGCAATCTGAATCCGTTCAAAAAAGGAATCCGACACTCTTAAACCCGTCATTTCTAGAAAAAAATCGATCGATGACGGACTTGCAAAAGTAGCCACATCCATTTTAGATTCGGACACCCATTTTTTTAAGTCCTTCTGGGCGTCTAAATTAGGACGTGTGTCATAGACAGTTAAAGTTTGGCTGTGATGGCCTTGCCTTGTTAACTCAGCGCTCAATGTCGGCCGTGCCAATTGACCTTGAATTAAGGTCACACGCTGCGGTGCATCAAAAGCCTTGAAGAGACTGGCCAGATCTCGTGCTGTATAAGTCTCTGGAATTAACGTTGCTTTAATATGATGGTTCTCCAATACTTCGGCCGTCTTTCTGCCCACAACCGCACTGGGAGGAAGTTTAGGCCAGTGGTCACCATAATAACGGTTTAAAAGATCAATAAAGAAAAGAACACCCGTACCGCTCGTAAAGATCAACCAGTCGTTTTCCAATGCCTGTTCTAAATCCGACTGAAGAACCTCTCTCTTATGAAAAGCGAGTACCGGTGCCACCAATGCCTCACCACCAAAAGCCTCAACCTCGTCAGCCATCGTTTTGGCAGAGCGGCCGGTCCGGGTAATTAGAATCCGACGGTCGCGGAGGGCAGATGCTTTCTTTGTCATGAGTGATCAAGCGCTTCCTTTACATCATCCAGAATTTTCTTTGCCCCACGATCTTTCAAAGTTTCGGCGAGCGCCTTTCCGATTGCGACAGGATCCGCACCTTTTCGTTCGCTTTTAATGAGGGTAGAGCCATCAGGCGTTCCAACTAAACCACGCAGTTGAACGTCCCCATTGGATTCCAATGTCGCAAAGGCTGCGATCGGAACTTGACACCCTCCCTCTAGTGACCCTAAGAAGGCGCGTTCCGCTTGGACGGTTTTCGCCGTCCGATCATCATGAATGGTTTTAAGAATCTCAAGAACCGATTCATCGTCTGCCCGGCATTCAATCGCTAAAGCCCCTTGTCCAACAGCAGGAAGCATCGCGTCTTCTAATAAAATCTCCCGTTCAACACGGTCTTCCCACCCCATGCGATCTAAACCGGCTTGCGCGAGTACAATGGCGTCAAAAGACCCTTCTTCTAATTTCTTAAGGCGAGAATCAATGTTCCCGCGAATCGACTCTACTTTTAAGTCCGGTCGCTTAGCCAAAATTTGACTCTGCCGTCTGAGACTGCTTGTCCCAATGACTGCGCCTTCTGGTAGGTCGGCAAGCTTGATATTACCTTTACTAATCAGGACGTCATATGGACTTTCTCTGTCCGGGATACAGGCAATGGTCAGTCCATCCGGCAACTCGGCGGGCATATCCTTCATGCTATGAACCGCAAAATCAATTTCTTTATT
Source organism: uncultured Sporolactobacillaceae bacterium (assembly GCA_963829575.1). Classification (GTDB taxonomy): domain Bacteria; phylum Bacillota; class Bacilli; order Bacillales; family Sporolactobacillaceae; genus KACC-23026. Next base: position 193,080 of record CAWHJF010000016.1, read on the forward strand.
ATAAAGACCTTGTTCAATTTCTTTCACAAACAACCCTTTGCCACCCACTTTTGAAAGCGTGACATCTAAGATTTGATCGCCTTTTGTGACAATATGTTTGATCTCGAAGTTTAGCTCCGGATTTTTTTTCTTCAGTTGGTCAATGACCCAATTAGTCTGGGTCAGCGCCAATTGGCTTTTTCTTGAGCCGACAATAATCGTCTTCATGATCTCACTCCAGTCAATCACTCATTACCATAAATGAAAGCGGGTAATGGTTTCAGATAAAAACACATTAATCAAGATAAGTAAAAATGCCGCTGTATTCCAGAAAACTAAGGGACGCCCGTATACATTCTTTCCCAACCTTTGATAAAGATAACTAATGTAGACCGCTAAAATTATAAAAGAGGTAATGACTTTAGGGTCGAGCCAACTAAAATTCGGTAACGCAGAAGAGGCGCGAATAATCCCAAGAACAAGACTGACGAAAAGAAGGGGCACGCCGATCAAATTGCAATAAAAAGACCCTTTTTCAAGGTTGGACAAACTCCCAAATCGAATCATGCGTTTATTCCACTTTTTTTGCTTAAGCCATGAGTATTCGACCATATACATCACGGATAGCACAAAAGAGAACGTAAATGCCGCATAGGCAATGAGCGCAATCGTGATATGGATAATCAAGAGATCTGACATAAGGTGGGAAGAAACAAGCCGAGGCACGCGATGATCGGGTTTAAAAAAGCTCACTCCCATTAAGACAAAGCTCAAAATGTTCGCAAACGACAAAATAAGATCGAGTTTATAAAATCGATCTAAAATGAGCGTTGCCGTGACGAGTAACCAGGCTAGAAAAAACAAGCCGTCCGTCAGCGTCACAATAGGAAATTCCCCAAGCTCTTTATATTTCAGGTAAAAAATCACAACCTGTAAAATCCAAACAATAGAAAGCAACCAGAAGGCCGTTTGATGAACCCTCCGGTTGGTTTGGACGTAGTCTATGAAAAAGCAACTCACGCAAACAGCGTAAAAACTGATTGTGGTGTCATAAAGAATGTTTAAAACCATCCCTTAACTCCTTTCTAGGAGTTGATTGCGGCCTCGCTCAACTTTTTTCGTTCTTTAACTTGATTAAACTGCATGGCGGTTTTGGCTTCATAGCGTTCTTCCACCCCAAACAACTCAATCAAGGTTTCTAGTTTGAGCTGACCATTTGGTTCATCTGCAAATTCCTTTGCACGTTGAATCGGGTCTCTTAATAGCTGGTTGATAATGCTTTTCATGTGCTTGCCGATCATTTTTTTATCACGATCTGAAAGATGCGTAAGCTTTCGTTCCAGGCTCATCATCGTTTCTTCTTGAATCGAGAGCGCCTTTTCTCGAATGGCCTGGATGGCCGGGACCACGCCCAGCGTTTTCACCCATTGATCGAAGGCAATGATTTGAGTGGTAATTAACGCTTCAATTTTTTCTGCTTCTTCTGCACGGACCATCTTGTTGGCTTCGACCACACCCTCAAGATCATCTATATCGTATAGAAAGACGCCTTCAAGTTCGTTAATTGACGGATCAATGTCTCGTGGTACCGCAATGTCCACAATAAAAAGCGGACGTCCTTTACGTTCTTTCATGACTTTTTGAACCATCGCTTCTTCAAGCACGAGTCCTTTGGCACCAGTTGAACTAATTACAATATCGGTTTCTTGCAAAACGGCTCCTAATTCCTCCCAACGCTCCGCTTTTCCAGAGAATTGGTTCGCCAATTCTTCGGCTTTCGTAAACGTTCGGTTAATCACACTGATTTTAGGAACACCATGACTTTGAAGATGCTTCGCCGTCAATTCGCCCATCTTTCCAGCCCCAATGACTAAGATGGACTTATCGTCCAGTTGCCCAAAAATTTTATTGGCTAGTTCCACAGCGGCATAACTGACGGATACGGCGTTTTCATTGATCATCGTTTCCGAATGCGCCCGTTTCGCAACCGTAATGGCTTGTTTAAAGAGCTCATTAAAGAACGTCCCCGTTGTGTTGAATTCTTGGGCTTGCAAGAAGGCCGTTCTTACTTGGCCCAGGATTTGCGTTTCACCTATCACAAGCGACTCAAGACCGCATGTTAAACGGAACAAATGCTGAATCGCCTCTTGGTCTTCTTTAATAAACAAATAAGGTTCTACATCTTCCGGGTTTTCCTGAAACCAATTAATTAGAAACTGTTTCGTATAATAACGCCCGGTATGCAGTTGGTCTGTCACAACATAAAGCTCGGTACGATTACATGTCGAAAGAATGACATTTTCAAAGATGCTCTTCTGTTGTCTCAGTTCACCCAGCGCCTGTCCTAAATCCGCTTCAGCAAAAGCCAGCTTCTCACGTATATCAACAGGGGCCGTTCGGTGGTTGACCCCAACGACCAAAATATGCATAGCGGTCACTCCAAATATAGATTATATATGAATCCTAATCGATTTTATTCTTAGTGTAATTCAAACTAATTTAAAAACATTACTTCTGACAGTATACCACATTACATTTAAAATTCCGTAACAAATGTCACAGTCTTTATGACAAACTGATGAAGCGCAGGTCCAAACGAATTCCCATTTATTCTACTTGTAACGGTTCTTTGCTGCAATTCCTCTGCTCACGAATTTGGGCCGCTCATACATGCAAAAAAAGATTGCAGTTTGATATTTTTTGTGGTGTGATAGAGTAAACTTCATTTAGCGGGTGGACTATCCCTACTGAATGTGAATTACACTTATCGAACCTTTTACGGGCAGGTTACCTCGCGAATTTTAAGAGTAGGGATTACTTACTGCCCGTTAAAGCGGGAATAAAAGAGACATCGTTTGTGGGACAAGATGGAGGAGATTGCTATTAAAAGAGAACGTCCTTTTGTTGGCTTATTAATTTTAATCATTGGAATTGACTTAGTCTTAAAACACCTTCATTATATGGATCATTTCAAGTGGACCGACTGGCCTGGTTTGTTGATCTTTTTCGGTGCTGCTTTCTTGATTTACGGTTGGGTATCTCGTGAGTTTGACCTTCTTTTTCCTTCCTTCTTACTTTTGGGAATCGGTTGTCAATTTTATTTTTCGGGCCGCATCAAGCAATGGCCAGAGCCGGCCACTTTCTATCCGCTTCTGATCGGTATTGGCTTTTTCATACGCTATTATAAAGTTAAAAAGAGTGGGGCACTTATTGGGATCACATTGGTTGTCCTCTCCCTTTATCCCTACTTCTCAAAAAAGCTCGAAACCAATCTTCATCAAGCAATTGGTACTCTCAGCACCTATTGGCCGGTTTTGATCATTGCCCTCGGTGCTTTTCTATTCTTTAAAAAGAAATAAGGTCAAAAAGTCTATTGACTTTTTGACCTTATTTTATTCGACTCACTCCTCTTTAGAGTATGGAATTCAGGAAATCCTTTGTTCGTTCTTCTTTTGGATGATCAAACACTTCGCTCGGTTTGCCGACTTCCACAATCCGACCATCATGCATGTAGACCACCCAGTCTGCAACTTCTCTGGCAAAACCCATCTCATGGGTGACACAGATCATCGTCATCCCATCTGCTGCAAGTTCCTTCATTGTTGAAAGAACTTCGCCAACAAGCTCTGGGTCAAGGGCCGAGGTCGGCTCATCAAACAACATCACTTCTGGTTTCATAGCTAAGGCACGCGCAATGGCCACCCGTTGTTTTTGACCACCAGAAAGTTTGGATGGGTAGACATCAAACTTATCTCCAAGTCCGACTTTTTCCAAGAGTGTCTTACCCTCTTGGATGGCCTCTGCTTTTTTAACATGCTTCACATAGATTGGGGCTTCAATGACATTTTCCAAAACTGTCTTGTGTGGAAACAAGTTAAAGTGTTGGAACACCATTCCTACGCGTTCGCGAATTTTATTTAAATCATGCGACTCTTGATCGATTTCTTCCCCATCTAAGACTATTTTCCCGCTGTTCTTCATCTCAAGAAAATTAAGACACCGAAGCAAGGTACTTTTACCTGAGCCACTCGCTCCGATCAGCACGACGACATCGCTTTCCTTAACGTTCATATCGACATCTTTTAAAACATGTAACTCTCCAAATGATTTATTTAGTTTTTCTATTTGTAACATCGGTTCACTCATAGCCATCCTCCTTAATCAGCCGCTTGGAATCGGCGCTCAATTCGGTTCACGATAATGGTGAGAATGAGCACTAGAATTAGGTAATAAATTGAAACCGTTATAAAGTACGGCATGTACGTATAATTGTTTGAGGCGAGCGATTCGGACACCCCAAATAATTCCTGCATTCCAATAAAAGCCGCGAGTGACGAATCTTTCAGCGCAATAATAAATTGGTTGGCAAGCGGCGGAACTGCGCGTTTGAAGGCTTGTGGGAGGATAATTCGGCGCATCGTGAGTGCAGAAGACATCCCAAGCGAACGGCCCGCTTCCCGTTGACCCTTGTCCACCCCTTGGATGGCACCACGGAAAATTTCAGCGATATAAGCGCCATTATGAAAGGCAAGACCAATCGTCGCCGCCCAAAAAGCAGGCACCACATAAATCGCGGTTAAGCCGTAGTAAATAACAAAAATCTGAACGATGAGCGGTGTTCCGCGAACAATCCAAACATATAGATCACTAATCCACTCCAATGGTTTTACAGATGATAACTTAAATAGTGCAAAAACCAACCCAATTATAAGGGCTATGATCAGCGACACGATGGTTAATTCCAGTGTTAAAAGTGTCGCGCGCAAAAACATATGCGGACTGTGAAAAAGCACATTGAAAAACATATTTATGTCCTTTAAAAACGTGTCCAAGTCGGTCAACTCCTTTTGACGAGTCTATGTTTGAAAAAGTTTATTGAATGAAAATGAGGAAACAAAATGGAAGATCGTCGATTAAAGAGAGAATGTGCGCGTGGGGGCTGCGCACATTCTTAAAGCTTGGATTAATTGCTCACGTTTACAGGCTTCGAAATATCTTTTCCGATCCATTGTTTACCTAGCTTAGCTAATGTACCATCTGCTTCCATAGCTTTGAGAGCTTTGTTAATCGCTTTGAGTAGGTCAGGACGATCTTTTGGCACCGCAACAGCCTGTTTGCTGACGCCGAGCATCGCTTCACCTTGAAGCTTGAGCCCACCATGGATCGCATTTTGACCTGTTATAGCATCTGTAATCACGGCATCGTGACGACCTTTTGCCAGAGCCTCTAATGCGACCACATCACTATCATAGTAGCTGACCTTGCTTGTCTGTTGGGTCGCAAGCTTTGCATAAGTTGATCCACGTGATACCGCAATATCTTTCCCTTTTAAATCGCTTAGCGTTTTAATGTTGCTACCAGGACGCACGAAGATTTGCGGGCCAGAATAATAATATGGGATTGAGAAGTTAACATGTTTTTCTCGTTCCGGCGTGATGGTATGACTCGCAACAGCCGCATCATATCGATGACCTTGAACACCGGATACAATTCCAGAGAACTTTGCTTTTTGCTGATTCGGTGTTAAGCCAAGTCGTTTCGCAATTTCATTTCCAACAGAGATGTCATAACCGACCATTTTATTCCCTTTCATGAAACTAAATGGTTTGTACTCACCTGATGCCGCAAAAGTAAACTTACCATCGTGTACTAACTGAAATTTACTTTTGCCACTACCAGCATCGCTGTTTGATGAGGTATTGTCACTCGAAGCGTTTGAATTCGAGCCGCCACCATTCCCACTTGTTGTGCTCGTACCGCATGCTGAAAGTGCAAACACTAACGCTAAAGACAAAGACAAAATTAGGGCAAATGATTTCTTCATTCTGTAAAGATCCTCTCCTTTTGTATGCACGTTTATTTAATTAAACCTCGTCTCTGTTCCGAATGTTCTTCGCAATGTGCGAAGTGACAAGGAGTGTAACGATTGTAACAATCTTTAAAAGGCAATGGCAATTTTGAAAATTGATTAAATTTCCGTTTAAAATAAGGTCAGCGCCTAAAAGCTCTACATAAGTCGGTTTAATGCCTATTTCCCCCACATTTCTTCCTTACCCCCAATAAACTGGATCTAAACCAAAGGGGCATGCCATACTAAATTTTCGTTCACAAAACCTCCTTACGAACAGAAAAACCTGGGAAGTTAACTTCCCAGGTAAGATGAAATCGTCTGCCAAAGCTCGTCTTTACCTAGTCCTGTCACTGAAGAAAACAGGATCATCGGATCGCTTGGCTCTTTATTTAGTTTTTCTCGTATAATTTTCATATGCTTCTGGTATTTGCCTTTTGGGATTTTATCGGCCTTTGTCGTCACTAGAATCACAGGAATCCCATAATGCTTTAAAAACTTATACATCTGAACGTCATCTACCGAGGGCGGATGGCGTAAATCTACCAGTTGAACCACCACTTTTAATTGTTTATTTTCAGTAAGATAGGTTTCAATCATTCGCCCCCAAGCCCGGCGTTCCGCCTGGGACACTTTGGCATAACCAAACCCTGGTACGTCCACAAAATAAAACGCATCATTAATTATGAAATAGTTCAATGTTTGTGTTTTTCCTGGCGTTTGTGAGGTTCGAGCCAGATTTTTCCGATTTAACAAACGATTGATAAGTGAAGATTTCCCAACATTGGATCGTCCTGCCAAAGCAATTTCAGGAAGGCCATCAGTTGGCCATTGGTCAGGCTTGACCGCACTTGTTACAAATTCAGAACTACGTATTTTCATGCTTGATCCCTTCTTAAAGCGTGCTCAAGCACTTCATCCAAATGAGAGACCGGATAAAAGACCAAATCCGAACGGACGCTTTCAGGAATATCTTCTAAATCCTTCTCATTATCTTTAGGAATAATGATTGTCGTTAAACCTGCCCGATGTGCACTTAAAGATTTTTCTTTTAGACCACCGATCGGCAAGACTCGCCCACGCAACGTGATCTCACCCGTCATCCCCACTTCTTTACGAACCGGCTTTCCTGTTAAAGCCGAAACGAGCGCCGTAGCCATCGTGATTCCAGCAGAAGGCCCATCTTTCGGAGTTGCGCCTTCTGGTACGTGAATGTGAATATCATTATTCTCATAAAAATCCTTCTCAATCCCAAGCTCTTCAGCACGTGAACGCACATAACTAAACGCTGCTTGAGCCGATTCTTTCATCACATCTCCTAATTTACCAGTTAGGGTGAGCTTACCTTTCCCAGGCAATAAAGAGACTTCAATGGACAGCGTATCACCGCCATAAGCTGTGTAGGCGAGACCAGTTGCTACCCCAATCTGATCTTCCGTTTCCGCTTGACCGTAATGGTAAGGTGGCTTACCAAGCATTGTTTCAATCATTGATTGTGAAATCGTCACTTGCTTACGTTCCTCTGTCACAATCATCTTAGCCGCTTTTCGGCATATAGATGCGATTCGACGTTCCAAGTTTCGAACGCCCGCTTCACGTGTATACCGGCGAATGAGAAAGAGTATGGCATCATCTTTGAAACGACACTGTGTTTTTTTCAAACCGTGCTCTTTGACTTGCTTAGGTATTAAGTGTTCGCTCGCAATATGTTGTTTTTCTACCTCTGTATAACCCGCGATACTGATTAACTCCATCCGGTCAAGCAAGGGTTGTGGAATCGTTTGAACTGTATTGGCTGTTGTAATAAACATCACCTTACTTAAATCATACGGCTCCTCAATATAATGGTCACTGAATGAATGGTTTTGTTCAGGATCGAGAACCTCGAGCATAGCAGCGGAAGGATCCCCACGAAAATCATTAGACATCTTATCAATCTCGTCCAACAAAAAGACTGGGTTGACGGATTTTGCTTTTTTCATGCCTTGAATAATACGGCCCGGCATCGCACCGACATAGGTTCTTCGATGGCCTCGAATCTCAGCTTCATCTCGTACACCGCCGAGCGAAACGCGAACAAAATGCCGGTTTAACGATTGAGCAATTGACCGAGCAAGCGACGTCTTTCCAACCCCTGGAGGTCCAACAAGACATAAAATTGGCCCTTTGAGAGATTTGGTCAGTTTTTGGACGGAAAGATATTCTAGTACCCGTTCCTTTACTTTTTCAAGCCCATAATGCTCTTCATCTAAAATCTTCTGCGCATTAGGTATATCAAGTTTGTCTTCTGTTTCTACCTTCCAAGGAAGCGTTAATAACCAATCGATATAATTGCGAATGACACCACTCTCAGCAGAACTCGGTGGGATTTTTTCATAACGGGATAACTCTTTTAATGCCGTTTCTTTAACATGATCAGGCATGTCGGAGTCTTCAAGTCGACTACGGAGGTCTTCAACCTCGCCTTCTTTTCCTTCCCGATCTCCTAATTCTTTCTGAATGGCTTTCATTTGTTCACGAAGATAATATTCTTTTTGTGTCCGTTCCATTGATCGCTTCACTTGCTGACCAATTTTCTTTTCAAGTCCAAGTACTTCTTGTTCATTACCTAGAATTTCCACAACGAGCCTTAATCGTTCGCTGATCTCCACCGCTTCTAAAATCTCTTGTTTCTGTTTGACTTTTAGCGGCAAATGGGAAGACACAATGTCTGCTAAACGTCCCGGTTCATCGATGTCTTTCACCGTTGCTAAAGTTTCATCTGAGATTTTTTTCGACAGGCGCAGATAGCCTTCAAATTGCTCAAGCACCCTTCTCATAAACGCTTGTTTTTCGATATCAAGCGACTCATCTTCTTCTAAAAGCTCAACTTCCACTTCATAATACCCATCTGTTTTTTCAAAAGACCGGATTTTGGCACGTTGATCACCTTCAACTAAGATACGAATTGTACCGTTTGGAAGCTTCAACATTTGCTTGACCGTAGAAATCGTTCCAATCTCGTATATATCATCTTCTTCCGGATCTTCTATTGAAATTTCCTTTTGCGCAGCGAGGAAAATTTTATGATCATCCATCATAACTTTCTCAAGTGCTTCAACGGATTTTTCTCGTCCCACATCTAAGTGCAGCACGACCGTTGGGTAAATGATTAACCCACGCAACGGGAGGAGGGGGATTGTTCGCGTACTAATGACTTCCATTAAAACACCTCCAAATATCGTCGGATTCTGTACAATTCTATCTCAACTACAAGGGAATGGCTAGTAAAATACATCCTAGAAGCGTTCTTTTTCTAAAATTTTGTAAAAGTGGATGTGAATCCAGTTATTTGGAGGCCATTCCTTAAATTTTCTCCACAGGCCCAACAGAACCTTGTGCATGAGCCGGTTGCGCTTCTTCCTCTTCTTCTCCACGAACCAAAGCATGTTCGAAGACTTCACTTAGTCGTTTGACAGTGATAATCTCAATGTCTTTAATCTCCTCAAAGAGTGATTGTTTGTTTTCGTCTGGAATGATCACGCGTGTTGCACCCGCTTCTTTTGCCGCTTCAATCTTGGCCAATACACCACCAATTGGCTTAACCGCCCCATGAATACTCAGTTCTCCAGTCATAGCTATTTTAGAGTCAACTGGAATATTCTTAATAGCTGAATAGACACCCGTCGCAATAGCAATCCCAGCCGAGGGACCATCTACTGGTGCGCCACCAGGAAAGTTGATGTGAATATGATAATTTTGGGAATGAACCCCTAGTTTATGAAGGACCGTTAAAACATTTTCAACCGAACTTTTAACGAGACTTTTTCGTCGTATTGATTTTTGTTGGGAGCCCATGGTTTCCTCTTCCACAATTCCGGTTAAGGTTAAACTTCCTTTCCGACTTTTAGCAGCCGTGACCTCAATTTCGAGTAAGGCGCCACGATTGGGTCCATACACAGCCAACCCATTGACAAGGCCAACCACTGGTTCATTATGAACTTTTTGCTCCGGTTTGGGTTGAAGTTGACTAGAGTGAATGACCCATTCAATATCCGAAATTGTAATTTGGCTTCGGTTCGTCGAAATGGCAAGACCTGCTGCGATTTGCATCATATTAACTACTTCACGACCATTTCGTGCGTAAGACGCCATTTTGGTAATTCCCTCATCGGAAATCGCAATCTCTAATTTCTTTGCAGATCGGCGGGCAATGATTTCAATGTCTTTGTTTTTAAGCTCATTGAAGAACACCTCAAGACATCTTGAGCGAATCGCAGGCGGAATTTCTTCAGGAGCGCGTGTGGTTGCCCCAATGAGTCGAAAATCGGCAGGTAAGCCGTTTTTAAAAATATCGTGAATATGTGCGGGTATTTGCGCGTTATCTTCACTGTAATACGCACTTTCCAAAAATACTTTACGATCTTCTAAAACTTTAAGCAGTTTGTTCATTTGAATGGGGTGCAACTCACCAATTTCATCAATAAATAGCACGCCACCATGAGCATGGCTGACCGCCCCCTGTTTCGGCTGAGGGATACCCGCTTGTCCCATTGCGCCTGCTCCTTGATAAATCGGATCATGAACACTCCCAATTAAAGGGTCGGCAATTCCTCTTTCATCAAAACGTGCGGTTGTCGCGTCTAATTCGACAAAGACCGAGTTGCCTCGGAAAGGCGAATCCATGTTTTTCTTAGCTTCTTCTAGAACAAGCCGGGCAGCGGCTGTTTTCCCCACACCAGGTGGCCCATAAATTAAGACGTGTTGTGGGTTAGCCCCACACAACGCTGCACGCAAGGACTGAATGCCGTCGGCTTGCCCCACGATATCGTCCATTAATCTCGGACGCACTTTTTCAGATAAAGGTTCCGATAACGAAATCGAACGCATTTTCTTAAGTTGATCCATTTCCTTTTTAGACTCTTTATCAATGGATACTTTTTGAGTATGTTGGTTTCGAAGTAAGTTCCAAAAGTATAGCCCGATAATGACTCCGAAAAAAAGTTGTACAATAATAAGTAAGGTTGTCCAGTTCATATGTTGACCTCCCGATAAGGCTTCTGTCGGTTAGTATTTCCGATGGACCATATGACTAAACAAAAAAAATGGAAACAGTAATTGATTTTAAGTAAAGAAAGGCCTAGTTCGAATTCGAACTAGGCCTTTTCCCGTTTCGTTCATTTAATTACCAAGCTGGATGTGGAGGAAGTCCAGGCCCGCCTGCCATTGGGTAAGGGCATGGAGGCATTGGTCCACAAAAGACATCTTCACAGCTTGTTGTGTAGCAGCAAGATTCCGTATGAGGGAAGTAGTGCTGATTCACATAGTGGGTGTGCATATGATGAGTCGTATGGGAAGGGTGCACATGTGGAATGACCACATTTTCAAACGCATCGGTTTGACATTCCTGCATTGGATCCATCGTCCCAGGTGCCACCATTGTTGGAGCTGGAGTGTGGGCCGGAGCACCCATTCCTGGATTATAGTGTTGCTGGGCTGGATTATAGTGTTGCTGAGCTGGTACATAATAATTGTCAAAATCAATATTTGTTTGATCGACATCAATATTTGTATCGTGAGAATCAAAATTCAAGTTATAGTCTGGATTAGGGTAAGTTGGGTTTACTGGTTTATACACATTATGTGGTTGATGCGGTTTGTTTTCCATTTCAATCATTACCTCCTGAATTTCTGTTTGATTACATTAACATCCTATGTAAAACGCCCTCCTCTGGTTAGGACATAAACCCAGAAAATCCAAAAATGGGCGTTTGCCTCATGAGAAAAATGGACTTCTGATTGAAACGGGCACAGCCCCTATTCCACATGCCGGTGTATTTTTCTTTTAAAACGCACAAAGAACCCTTTCTCAATGGTTCGAGAAAGGGTTTAATCCATCTTTATTAGAGATTAGGCACTTTCTTTTGGTTCTTCGCCTTTTACAACCGTGCCATCATCCATCACAAGTGTTGGCATGATCTTCTTCTCAACGGTTTCTTGTGTCACAATACATTTTTCTACATCGTCACGAGATGGGAGGTCGTACATGACATCCAACATAATCCCCTCGATTATGGAACGAAGGCCACGAGCCCCTGTTTTGCGCTCAATAGCAAGCTTTGCGATTTCTCTTAAAGCTTCTGCTTCAAATTCAAGAGACACCCCATCAAGTTCCAAAAGCTTGCTGTACTGTTTGACCAACGCATTTTTTGGTTTTGTTAGGATATCCATTAATGCGGCTTCATCCAATTGTTCAAGCGTAGCGACGACTGGAAGACGACCAATAAATTCTGGAATGAGACCAAACTTCAAGAGATCTTCCGGAAGCGCGCGCTTGAGATAATCGTCTTTGGTTAACTCTTGTTTCTGTAGGTCTGCAGAGCCAAAGCCAATGACTTTCTTACCTAGACGGCGTTTAATGATCTGCTCGATGCCATCAAACGCTCCACCACAAATAAATAAGATATTAGTGGTATCAATTTGAATGAATTCTTGATGTGGATGCTTACGTCCGCCTTGTGGTGGGACGCTTGCAACAGTACCTTCAAGAATTTTAAGAAGGGCTTGCTGAACCCCTTCCCCGGAAACATCGCGCGTAATCGAAGGATTCTCTGATTTTCTCGCAATTTTATCAATTTCATCGATATAGATAATGCCTTTTTCTGCTTTTTCAACATCATAATCCGCAGATTGGATAAGTTTCAAAAGAATGTTTTCAACGTCTTCCCCTACATAACCGGCTTCTGTTAAAGAAGTCGCATCGGCGATGGCAAAAGGAACGTTTAAAATTTTCGCAAGGGTTTGCGCCAAGAGCGTTTTACCACTACCAGTTGGTCCTATCATGACAATGTTACTTTTGGCAAGTTCAACATCATCACTCTTTTGTTTGGCGTTAATCCGCTTATAGTGATTATAGACCGCAACCGAAAGATTCTTTTTGGCACTCTCTTGTCCAATGACATAATCCTCTAGGATCTCACGAATCTCTTGCGGCTTCGGAATATCTTTGTATTCCACTTCTTCATCTGCACCCAGTTCTTCCTCAACAATTTCCGTGCACAGTTCAATACACTCGTCGCAAATATATACACCTGGTCCTGCTACCAGTTTCCTCACTTGATCTTGAGTTTTACCACAGAAAGAACATTTTAATTGCCCTTTCTCGTCATTAAATTTAAACATATATTCACCCCTATTACGCTGTCTGGTCTTTGGTGAAGCGTTTCATTAAGCATACACGATTCACCATTCTTAAGTCCAAAAAAAACCTCTCCAAACTGGAAGATTTATTTCTCATTATGTACGGATTGTAACACACTGAGTCGCGTGTTAAAAATATAAACCCTTATAAGAAAAACATAACGATTCTTGGTGTTTTTCTTATGCTTAAGATTAGTCTTAAGCAATGGGTATAAAGAAATAATCCTCATTCACCTTAAACCCAACTCCCATTAAGGTTGTCTGAATTTAAAGCCCTCGGATCTTCTTTATATAAAGCATATGTTGTTCATCTGTTATTTACTCTAAAAATTTAAGAAAATACATACTGAATGGCATTTTTCTTTGTTACTAATTCTAGAATAAACTAAACAGACATTATTAAAGTCTGGGAGATACGTTAAGTAGGCGAGTGTGGCTAGTGTTTGGTCGTAGTTGAAGAAACAAGGCACGAAACCGTGCCTTGTTCTAGTACTATTGATTAGACTCTAAACTGAAAGGATTCAATTATGAATTAAGGACAATCTTGTATTCACAACAAAGCCAGTCTCTGAACAAGGAGTCTCTTTGCTTTTCAAGCAAAAAGGCCGAAGCGCTGCACTCTGTGTGTAAAAGTTAAATGGGGTCTTAAGCGGTGACAGCTTTGCTGTTCTCTACCAAGAAATCTAGAGCCTTGCGAATCTTGATATCGCCTTTGAGCGCATCTGGTCCACCTTGCATATCAAGCATTTGTCTCATTTGTTCAGCTGGCAAGCCGTACATAGAGGCCATATTCTCGATTTCTTTGGTGACATCCTCTTCGGAGACTTCAAGATTTTCAGCATCAGCAATCGCTTCAAGAGTTAGATTGGCGCGCACACGCTTTTCTGCTTCTTCTTTCATTTGATCGCGTAAGCCGTTTTGGTCAGTCCCAGAGAATTGATAGTACATATCCATTGATAAGCCTTGTTGTTGAATTTGTTGTTCAAATTCACGTACCATGCGGTCAAGTTCATTGTTAACCATGACTTCAGGCAAATCAATTTCAGCATTTTCTGCCGCTTTTGTAACCACTTCATCTTGGATGGCTGATTTTGCCGATGATTCTTTGCTCTCTTTAAGTTGCTTTTCCAACTTTTCTTTAAGCGCATCAAGTGTTTCCACTTCATCATCCACATCTTTTGCAAATTCATCATCTAATTCAGGAAGTTGTTTCGCTTTAATTTCATGAAGTTTAACTTTAAAAGTGGCTTCTTTCCCTTTTAATTCCTCAGCGTGGTAATCTTCAGGGAACGTCACTTTAATATCAGCTTCAGCCCCAGCTTCAAGCCCTACCAATTGTTCTTCAAATCCAGGAATAAATTGGTTGCTTCCGAGTTCAAGCGAATAATTTTCTGATTTTCCACCTTCAAAGGCTTCACCATCAACAAACCCTTCAAAATCAAGGACAACTGTGTTCCCATTTTCTGCAGGTCCGTTTTCTTTAATCGCAAGCTCAGCATAGCGTTCTTGAAGACGCTCAAGCTCTTCTTTAACATCTTCGTCCGTTACCTCAGTGTTTTGTTCTTCAACTTGAAGACCTTTGTACTCACCAAGTTTGACTTCTGGTTTGACCGTTACAACAGCCTTAAAAACAACCGGTTGACCTTTTCCAATTGATTCAACATCCACATTTGGTTGATCGACAGGTTCAATACCCGCTTCATCAATCGCATGGGAATAGGCTTCTTGTAAAATCAAGTCAATGGCATCTTGATAGAGTGATTCTACCCCAAAGCGTTGTTCAAAAATCATACGTGGCACTTTCCCTTTTCTGAATCCAGGAATATTAACCTCTTGAACAACCTTTTTAAAGGCTTTATCAAGTGCTGTATTAAAACTGGTCGCATCGACTTCAAAAGTCAAAGTGCCTTGATTACCTTCTTGTTTCTCCCAATTTGCTTTAACATCCATATATTCTTACCTCCAACAACGTTCTTCATACCTGTTCTAGTTTTACAACCCCTACATTATAACATAATTGCTAGGATTGCAAAATTCAATTCCTATTAATATAGATTCGATCAACAACTCTTTCCAATACAATCCCCATTCTATAGAGGAGACCGTCTTTCTTCTATGGATTTTAATTGCGTCAACGGGCGGGCAATGCTTTCTTTGGTCACATCAAAGTAAATCTCCAAATCCTCCAAGTTCAGCTCCATTCCACTTAATTGGTGGGCAAGAACAAAACAGGCCGCAGCCCATACATTTGGAAGATTGGGGTCGACTTGTTTTGGAAAAACAGCGATTGCAAAATGTTCCCAGATTTGTTTGGATACTTCTAAGAGACTAGGGTTGTTTGACGCGAGCACGTCATCCAGTTTCTCTTTTACTAGAGTTGAAAAGCCCTCAAAAAAGAGTTGAGTTTCCTTTAGATCAACTGTAAATTCACTGTCGAATTTCCTCACTTGAATCGGGCCTTTGTGGCCATTTTCTATAAGGATCTGAATGACCATACTTTTCAAGAAAGGATCGCCTACTTCAGATTTTAAGTATTCTATGTAGTTATGGACGACCTCTTCTGTTACGAACGTTTTTCCTTTTTGAATCCCTTGCCACTGACGCTCAACCTGTTGACTTTCTAAATCCTCTTTTATATTAGGAGAAAAAGGGATTTTGTGCGGGTGTTCTTCTATATTCTCTGTCATCCGGATTTGTGCAAAGTCAGACAAGTGAACAAGTGTCTCATGAACCTCCGGTGGTGGATTGTCTTCTGATAAGACCGCTTGAATGGTAGACACCACTTTTTCATAATCATGCTGTTGAATTAAAATGGTGAGATGGAGCTTGAGGACATCATAATAATTTCCAATTCCTTGTTTCATCATCGAATCCGTGAGCGTCTCAGCTTTTTCATAATGCTCTAATTCTACGTAGCAAACCGCTAATCCATAAGCGCCCTGGGAATGGAGGGGTTCAAGCTTCAAAAGTTGTTCAAATAAGTCCATCGCTTTGCGATAGTCTTTTTTTCTAAGCAACTGTACGCCTTTTTCAAGTAACCGTGTGTTTAAGTTGGGGAAAGGGATCAGATTATTGGTCGGATCCGTTTCGTGTTTCTCCATAAAATGCACCCTTGCTTTAGTGTTTTTTTATGTCGAATCTAGATGTCCGTACTCAAAAGTCAACCGGGGCATGAAATTTGACCTATTTACCTCAGTTTAACAGGTTATGATGCGAACATCAATTTGGAGGGGATTAGGGATCCATTTCTCAATTTTAAAAGCCAAAAGCGCCCCCTTCCAATGCGATTTGATCGCATGAAAAGATAGAGCCGTTGAATTGCTGTACCCCTCTCCTAAAGATAGGCAAGTTTTGCATCTAGTCCAACCCCTCAGATTTTTGGTATGATAGATCTTATAGATCTACTAGATTTCAGGGAGGTACAACCGTGAGGATACAAATTAAAAAAGTGGGGCGCTCTTTCATTGGATTAAGTCTTGCCATTCTGATTTTGGCTGGTTGCAGTTCAAGTAATCCAACAGATACTGTCACGTCCTTTTTCAAGACGTTTAAAAATGGGGATTATAAAACCTCGATGTCCTATATTCAGGCACCACAGGGCAGTGCTTTTGCAAAAGTGGATCGCAGCAGTCAGATTAATGGTTACAAGACAGCCGACTTAATGAAAGCTCTTGCAACGAATTACTCCTTTAAAAACCCTAAAGTCGTCTCAAAAAGTGGGGATACTGCAAAAGTTAAAGTGACCGTCACATCAGATGATATGTCTGTGATCGTGACGAATATGATTAGCCAGTTGATGCCAATTGCTATGGCTAATGCTTCCACTTCAAGTTCAAGCCATACAGATAAGAAAACGAACAACAAAAACACTTTGACACAACTCACAGCTTCGACCTTTATGGATTCAATCAAAGCTAAAAATGCCAAATTAGCCACGCGTGATGTGACCTTAAACCTCAAGAAAGATTCGAATGGCCAATATAAAATTGTAGGCGACAAACATCTTATTGAAGCCTTAATGGCAAATTATAGTTCTGTGCAAACATTGTTTAATAATAGCAGCAACTAAAATCCTGAACCTCTTTTGTCACTGACAAGGGAGGTTCTTTACATTTATACCGATAAACTATTGACATTACATTCCCATTGATATATATTAAACATTGTCGTTATTAACACGCGGGTGTAGTTTAGTGGCAAAATAAGAGCTTCCCAAGCTCTGGTCGTGGGTTCGATTCCCATCACCCGCTCCACTAGAAACTCCTTCTGTGAATTATGGCTCGCAGATCACCTCTCGTGAAAAAAAGAGGTTGTCAAATTCAATAATATGTCCCAGTAGCTCAGCTGGATAGAGCAACGGCCTTCTAAGCCGTCGGTCGGGAGTTCGAATCTCTCCTGGGACGCCATTTAAATTTTAATGAGGTGCAGATGCAGCTCTTTTTTTGTCTAGATTGAGCACTTGAATTCTCTCCTGTGATAAAACTTCGCAGACCACTTTCCGCAAGAAAGTATCAAGAGAATGGTAGGCAATAAGACTCGTTCTCAAAATTGTTTAGAGCATTTGAATCCGCTTCTTCGAGTCCACTTCGCAGCCAGCCTCTCACGCGGAAGTATCCAAGAGGCTGGCGAACGGCCTTCTAAGCCGTCGGTCGGGAGTTCGAATCTCTCCTGGGACGCCATTACAACTTACATACACAATTTCTAAAGAGATGCACATGCAGCTCTTTTTTTATTTGCCTAAATTGAGCACTTGTATCCTCTTCTGCGATTAGGCTTCGCAGACCATTTTCCACGGGTAAGTATCAAGGAAATGGTCGACATTTGTTTTCTTTTTTAGAGGCTCCGCCGCAGCCAGCCTCTCACGCGGAAGTATCCAAGAGACTGGCGATCGGCCTTCTAAGCCGTCGGTCGGGAGTTCGAATCTCTCCTGGGACGCACCATTACTACTTACATACAAATCACCCTCTTAAAGAGTTGCGCAAGCAGTTCTTTTAATTAGTAGGTTTAAGTTTTTCCATACATACCACGGTAGTTTATCATCCATTTTCTTACCTTGTTTACTGTCTTTATCTGTTACGATCCAATTCCCCTCTTTCTTTTGTAATTTATAAATTACATTTGTACCATCAGACTTTTTAAAGAGCATATAACCTATATTCCCTTTTATAAAGGTTACAGGGTCTATAACATTTTTGTAGGGGATCTTTCTCTCAGGCAACAAGATGTTCGTTACTATTTCTTCTGCCATATTAAAAAGAGGTTTAAATTCATTATTTATTTCTGCTTGATAGTGCAATTGGTTGTATGTGTAGGAGGAGTAAGACTCTAAATTTAAATTAAAAGACTGTTTTAGATCTGAAAGTATTGCCTTATAAAATTCATTTATTTCCTTTTCTACTTTATCTCCCTTATGTTTAAAGCTAATTGTTTTAACCCCAAAAGGACTGATTTTAAAAGTCATAGTTTCTTTTCCATAAGGAGGATTATGTGCATGTTCAAATGTACGCACTTGTATTTTTGCATTAAAGCTAAACCCACCTTCATGCTCCCTGCTAATACTCAATATCTTAATATCATATAAGCCAAATTGTTTACGGTAGCCATAGTAATTAATAATATTCTCTTCTATAGAAGGTAAAAGTGTTGTAAGTAAAGTATCATAAATAAGTTTATAATCAGGTTGTTCACTTTGAGCATGAATTTTACTGGGTATAATCAAAACCGAAAATGATAAAGTAACGATAAAAATAAAAGCTAATTTATTCATGAAGGATTCATCCTCTCTAAAATAGTGCTTACATATAATTTCTACCAATAACAACAAATTAACAAAAATTTTAAAGAGGATTGGGTTAAAACGATCCTGGAATGAAATTCACATCAAAAAAATGGGCTATTTTACCAGAATAAGAGCGTTCCTGTCCACCTTTTTCCCTCACCCTCGATTTTTGGGTAAATAAAAACGCCCAAGTCCGCCTAATTGATTTGGCAGACTCGGGCGACGCTATTCTCTCTTATTTTTTCTCTGGATTATTTACTTACTGGTTTTAACTTAGAAAGCACTACGGTTGCTTGAGGCCATGAGAATACAGCAGGTGTATCATATTGATGATTTTCATCTGGCCAGCCGGTGTAATGGGTCGTCGTATATTCATACCACGTTTCACCATAGAACATTGGGAAGACCGGAAGTTTGTTCACCATGACATCTTCAATTTTCGCCATTGCAGCTTTTTGTACAGCAGGGTCTGTTGTACCTTTAAATTGATCCAGAGCCTGTTCTGTCGTTGGATCATTCCAGCCTTCAATATTCCAACCACCAGAAGAACTTAACATATCCTTAAACGTTTTATAAGGAGTCGCACCTGGGTTGGTCCAGCTTAATGCCAGGTCATATTTACCGCCAGAAAGGTTCGCTTGATAAGCCCCGTATTGTGGTTGTTGAACCTTCACTTCAATCCCGATTTTCTTAAGATCTTGAGAGATTAAGCTACAAGTGGTGACCCAGTCAGACCAACCAGACACAACTTGAAGCGTAAAGCTTAACTTTTTACCAGATGGAGAGACATAAATGCCGTCACTACCCTTTTTGTAACCTGCATCTTTAAGAATCTGTTCCGCCTTTGTCAAATCTTGCTTATACGTAAGATTTTGATATTTAGGTGCAATGTAATCTTTATCACGCGGTTGAACCCCAGTTGGGTTCGGCACATCTGCATAGCCGTATTCAGCTTGCTTTGCAATCTTATTACGATCAATGGCCAAGTTAATGGCTTTACGTACATTTAGATCTTTAAGAAGTGGATTCTTAAGATTAGGATACAAAATAATTGGTGAACCTGGTGGGAACCAGTAATGATAATCCGGGTTTTTAGATGTGAAAATCTTATCTACGCTTGGGATAAACATCCCTGCCCAGTCTAATTGTCCACTTACCAGAGCCAATTGAGCGCTTTCATTTGATTTGAACGCTTTGAAATCAATGGCTGGAACCTGATAGCTTGCTGCATCATAATAGTTGGCGTTCTTTTTAACAATATAATCAGCTGGAGTGAATCTATCCAAGACGTATGGACCTGTACCAACTGGTTTTGTCATACTGACTTTGGATGGATCACCAAGATCTTTCCAGATATGTTCTGGTACAATGCTTGCTTGAAGAATGTATTCTTGGAATGGCACGTTTGGTTGATCAAAATTGAAATCCACCACATTATCGCTCTTTTTCACAACAGATTTTACAACTTTCATAATCCCTGAAGTGTCAGCCGCTGGATACTTTTTGAGCTCATCGTTAAATGTAAAAAGCACATCATCCGCTGTAAACGGTTTGCCATCCGACCATTTCACTCCAGTGCGCAATGTTACTTCGAGCGTTTTATTATTATTGATCCATTCATACTTCGTTGCCAAAAATGGATATTCATCATGACTGATTGTGCTAAACGCATACATAGGTTGATAAATGAGTCCGTTCGTTCCGTAGTTAGCACTCGTTGAGAATGGGTTGAAGTTATCCTGCCAATCACCATTTGGAGCCCCAACTGTAAGCGTTTGGCCCACCGCTTTTTTCGTTGAACCTGAATCCGTTTGCTTTGTTGCCGATGGTTTTGAACTTCCGGATTGAGATTTGTTGTTCGAACAGCCGACTAAGAACATGCTCAATGAAAATACAATGACTAAGAAAACCGAAAGACCTTTGGTCCACTTAATGTTCATCCAAATTCCCCTTTCTAAAATAAGGCGTATCTGTGATCTGACTACGATCTTTAAAAACCGCTTTCACAAAATGATAACGCATACATTTTAAGCCATTTTATTTTAAGTTGCTAACCGCATTCCACCCCCTACACCCCGATTCATTTAACGGTTTGCAAATCGGGACATCAACCTAAGCTTTCCGAATAAAGTGTCATCTTAATTCGTCCATTAGATAAACTTAGTTGATGACTTTATTATACATCCGAATTTTAATATGTAAACTCCTTTTTTGACAATTCTTAAGAATACCTCTTTTCTAATATGTGAACGTCTTCATTCTTTCCATAATTAAAAAATACAGGGGGGCTTCCCCTGTACTAGAGAGAAAAGGTTTGGGTTAAATTCTGCAATTCTTCCCCTTTATCCGTGTAAAATGAAACTTTAAAGGTCGTCTCCTGTTCTGCCCATTCACACACCGAATAGGTTTTCTCGACACGGTCTCTAGGTGAATTCAAACTTCCAGGATTAATAAAAATCCGATCCTTATATAACGTCGCACTTGCCATATGGGTATGACCAAAACAGATGAGTTTTGCGTCGAGTTCCTCTGCCTTATAGTTTAAGTTCAATAAACCTCGATGGACGCCATCCTGATGGCCATGAACAATGAGCCATTTTATGTCGCCTGCTTCAACAACCAATTGGTCAGGAAATCCAGCACTTGGAAAATCAACATTGCCTTTCACAACCTTGAAATTTGAAAGATTCGCATGCGCCTTCGTCAGTTCCGAATCCCCACAATGAATTAGGAGATCCGCATCACTATGGCGTTCTGAAACCTCATTCAAAATGGCTTCTAATCCATGCGTATCACTTACGATTATGGCTTTCACAATAAATCCCTCTCAATTTCTGTCCACTCAAGCTTAAGCTTGCGAAACGCATCAGCGCGATGACTCAACTTATTTTTCTCTTCCCCCGTCAGTTCAGCTAATGTCGCTTTTTTCTCTGGAAGATAGAAGATTGGATCGTACCCAAAGCCGTTCGTTCCCTTGGGTTCAAACGTAATCCACCCATCCAATGTACCATCTATATACCGTGTTGGCTTACCAGGACTGGCAAAGGCTAACGTACAATGAAAAGTCGCTTGACGTTTCTCCGCCGGAACCTCCGTTAGCTCGGTTAAGACTTTTTCCATGTTCGCACGATCGTTTCGTTCTTCTCCTGCGAATCGCGCTGAATAGACACCCGGTCGTCCGTCCAAAGCCCTAATGGATAACCCCGAATCATCAGATAATGTCGGCAGTCCATAAAGCTTGCATAGGGTTTCCGCTTTTAAACGTGCATTTTCTTGAAACGTATCACCGGTCTCTTCCACATCTGGCGCTTCTTTAAAGTCTGCCAAGGATTTAATCTCAAATGATGAAGAAGAAAAAAGGTGTTTGAATTCTTTTAATTTCCCTTGATTCGTTGTTGCAATTAAGAGCGTCTTCACCTTGTTTCGCCTCCTGGTAATGCAAAAGCTCCGACCACTTGCTTTTGAGCCTCGATTAACGTCTCGATTCCCTTTTTACCTAATTCAAGCATGCTCTGTAACTCTTCTGGGGTAAAGGTCGCCTCTTCACCTGTCCCCTGGATCTCCACATACGCACCTTGTCCAGTCATGACAAGGTTGAGATCGACGTCCGCTGCGGCATCCTCTTCGTAACATAAATCAAGAATCGGGCCGTGTTTGGGATGAATGCCAACCGACGTCGCAGCCAAGAAGGTTCGAACAGGCATGCTTTTCAGGGTGCCTTTTTCTACCAACTTTTTGAGAGCAAGTACCATGGCAACAAAAGCACCCGTTATGGAGGCCGTTCGAGTGCCGCCATCCGCTTGGATCACATCACAATCAATCCAAATCGTACGTTCACCGATTTGTTTCAGGTCAACAACAGATCGCAGCGCCCGGCCGATTAATCGTTGAATTTCCATTGTACGTCCAGTCACTTTCCCTTTGCTGGATTCGCGAATGGTCCGTTGCTCCGTTGCACGCGGGAGCATGGCATATTCAGCGGTCACCCAACCCTTTCCTTTCCCTCGCATAAATGGTGGAACGCGTTCTTCTATAGTTGCATTACAGATCACTTTAGTTTGTCCGACACTAATTAAGACTGACCCTTCAGGATGAATGGTGAAATCAGGAATAATTTGAACTGATCTTAATTCATCTAGGGCTCTTCCGTCTGTTCTCATGACTTCGACTCCTTACCCACTTTAATCGCGAACTGCCCAACATAGCTTAACGCACAAAAAAGGGCAGCGCTCTTCGCTACCCTTTACTATAACATATTTAACATTATAAGGATTAAACGCCTGTCGTATTGACCACTGGCAAGCTGACCGGCTTAGTCAACGCTTTACCAGATTCTAGTGTCATTTTGGCATTCCCCTGTACTTGAATGCTGACTTTTTTAATGCCATCTTTTCCAATTAAGGAGAGTGCAAGCACATTAACAGCTTGATCATTGACTGTTTTCTTTTTAGAATTCGTATATAAATTTTCATTAAAGTTAAGCGTCGCGACGCCATCCTTGACCACTGGAGCTGAAACAAGGCTGACATCAGAACCAAACGGCGTTTCTAATGAAGCACCTTGACTCGGTCCGTTCACTAAGGTATTGACGACGGCTGTAAGATCGTTATCAGATGTCGCTTGAATGCGTTCAGTGACAGGCACATAATACGTCTTTCCATTCGTCGCTTGAGATAAGAAGTAGACAGTTGTGTCCTGGCTTCCAGTCAAATCCGCGACATTTCCAAGCTGGTTATTAATGCCATCCGCTCGCGTGAGCCCCTCTGAGCTTATCGGGGCTTTAGAATCTGGCATTTGAGTGAGCGCCTTCCCGTTCACTCGGAGTTGCACGCGCTTGACATTATCAAATTGTGTTAATGTCCACGTAATGGCTTGAAGCATTTGCGTTTCATATTTCGGATTGTACTTTAGAAAATCCTTTGAAAAATCCGCAACCATTGTGCCATCTGGCTCTAGGTTAAGCGATGTTTCCGTCCCAGGCGGAAGGACCGCTTGGAATGAGTTCGGTAAAAGGTCTGAGATTGGACCGCCTTGAACCATAAACTTCATAGCTTGAGCTGCAACCGTTGTAGTCTGAGGTAACTCCAGATAGGTTGGGGCTACGTTACCGTTCTTATCAATTAAATAGAGTTCTGCTTTATGAGTTTTTGCCACTTTGGCAGAAGCTTTCGTTGTCTTGGTGCTACTTGTTTTGGTGGTTTGACTTGCATCCACCGAGTTTGATATCTTTACGTTTGGTTTTGGCGATACATTTGATCCGGTCGTCTTCCCGAGTCCACACCCCGTTAAAGCGAGCGGGACAACGAGCATCGCAGCAAGTATGGGTGTTTTGCCCGTCATGCGCATGGCATTCCCTCCTCTGATGGTTTGTACTACTATGTATACGAGCCATCAGAGGAAATAGACCAATTTATCAAAAAAAGTTGTCCAATGCCTTGATTAATACAATCAAGTTCCTTTTGCCATGATTCCTCTTTTAAACGTTTTGAACACTCTTGCAAATAAAAACCCCATCTCAATGAGTTAACAAGATGGGATCAAAAGATGACAAAACCGCTTATTTAATGACAACGTATTCCAAATTAACTAATTTTGCATACGTGATTATTTGATCAGACGTTAAATTTAAGGACACAACGGTATGGTGACCGCCACCATTTTCAATCCAAGCTTTCACACCCTCTTGGAAGTTTGGCTTCACGTTCCATAGGACACGAGCCACTGGAAGCTTCGGTGCTGGTATGGTTGGTTCGAAAGCCGACACTTCATTAATTAGGAGCTTGAAATGCGATCCGAAATCGACCATTGAAACGACCACACCCTCTCCTGCTTTGCCGTCAAAAACAAGACGAGCTGGATCTTCTTTGCCACCAATCCCTAATGGGGACACGACAATCTTGGGTTTGTGACTTGCGAGCGTTGGGTCGACTTCTAGCATATGGGATTGCAGAACAGATTCTTGACCAGCAGCTAATTCATAGGTGTAATCTTCCATAAAGCCCGTTGATTGATTATGACTCATGACTTTAAGTAAACGGTCTAGAGCCGCCGTTTTCCAATCGCCTTCTCCTGCAAAGCCATAGCCTTGTGCCATTAATCGTTGAACCGCAAGACCTGGAAGTTGCTTCATGCCATGTAAGTCTTCGAAGTTACTTGTAAAGGCGTTGTAGCCTCCCTCATCAAGGAAACGTTTAATGGCAATCTCATAGCTCGCTTGGACTTTAACGCTCGATTCCCAATCTTCCTTACTATAAGTCCCGTAATCACATTCATAGAGTTCAGCATAGTCGGCAAGTAGTGCGTCAATTTCTTCCTCTGAAACGGCATTGACATATTGAACAAGGTCACCAATACCGAAGTAGTCAACAGTCCACCCAAATTGAATTTGCGCTTCGATTTTATCTCCTTCGGTTACGCCAACGTTACGCATGTTATCCCCAAAGCGAGCAACTTTGATGTTGAAGCTTTCATTATAAGCGACCGCAACGTCCATCCATTCCGCAATTTGCTTTTGCACGTCTGGACGTTCCCAGTAGCCCACGACAATTTTATTTTGCTTCTTCAAACGCGCATTGATAAACCCATATTCACGATCCCCATGAGCGGCTTGGTTAAGGTTCATGAAATCCATATCAATGGTTTCCCAAGGAATGCTTTCGTTATATTGCGTGGCGAAATGGAGCAGTGGTTTTTGTAAGAGTTTGGTTCCGCGAATCCACATTTTGGCTGGTGAAAACGTGTGCATCCAAGTGATGACACCGACTACTTCATCACGATAATTGACTTCTTTCATAATGTTTGTAATTTGATCGGCACTCACCGCCAAATCTTGCAGGACAAGTGGATAAGGTAAAACGCCGCTTTCATTAAGTGCATCCGTCATCGTTTGGGCATGTGCTTTAACCTCTGCTAACGCGTCTTCTCCATAAAGGTGCTGTGAACCTACGACAAACCAAAATTCTTTTGTTTCAACTTTTTTCATCCTGTTATCCCCTTTTCATCTGCCCATAATAGGCGTTTTCTCCATGTTTTCGTAAGTAATGTTTATCTAAAATACGTTGTGGTAGAATCATCCGCAAAATGATTTAAATCTCTTGTAAATACATTCATTTTTGCCACTTCTTCCAAAACCACACTATTCATCACTGCTGCTTTCACATCTTTGCCCCAAGTAAATGGCGCATGGCCGTGAAGTAAAACTGCCGGGAACAGCCAACACATCTAATCCACGCTCTTCAAAGGTTTCAATAATGACGTGACCTGTTTCCGCTTCATAACCACGATCGATTTCTTCTTGTGTCAAAAAGCGTGCACAAGGTACGGATCCATAAAACGTATCAGCATGAGTGGTCCCCATTGCCGGTACATCAAGACCAGCTTGTGCCCAAATCGTTGCCCAAGTTGAATGCGTATGCACGATACCGCCGATTTCTGGATAATGCTTATAAAGGACGGCATGTGTCATCGTATCTGATGAAGGATTCAACTCTCCCTCAACAACTTTGCCCTCTAAATCAACCACGACCATATCGCTTGCTTTCATTGTTTCATAATCAACACCGCTTGGCTTAATCACAAACAAACCACTTTCACGATCAATGGCACTTGCATTTCCCCATGTAAATTTCACGAGGCCATGTTTCGGCAATTCTAAATTCGCTTTGTAGACGTCTTCTTTTAATTGTTCTAACACGATACCCCTTCTTCCTTTACACGAAATGATCTACAGCTGCCTGCTCGATCACTAAGCCCTTTTTGTAACGATCAATAAAGGTCTCAAATCCTTTAACATCCAATTCATCAGGATAGATTTCTTCTCGAGCAACCTCTTCAAAAACTTTATTGTCGAGAAAGTCTTCTAAGCTTTCATCTGGAGATTTATTCACTAGGTATGACGCGAGAATGGCCATGCCCCATGCTCCACCTTCTCCAGCGGTTGCGATCACCGAAACTGGGGTATTCAGGGCACCCGCTAATATTTTTTGCCCAACTACAGGCGTTTTAAATAAACCACCGTGAGCGAGGATATTTTCTATGGCGACATTTTCCTCTTTCGTCAGAAGATCCATTCCAATTTTCAAAGCACCAAAAGCTGTAAAAAGATGCGTCCGAATAAAATTGGCTAAATTAAAGTGGCTTTCAGGCGTTCGAACAAATAGCGGTCGACCCACTTGCATACCCGTAATGGTTTCACCTGAAAAATAACCGTAGCTAAGTAAACCGCCACCATCTGGGTCAGCTTCCAAGGCTTTGTTTAACACCACTTCAAAAATTCGATTCATATCCACTTTTTGCCCCATGGCCTCAGAAAATTCTCGGAATAGTCCCAACCAGGCATTGAGATCACTTGAACAATTATTCGCATGAACCATTCCAACGGGGCTACCATTTGGAGTTGTGACGAGGTCAATCTCTGGATAGACGTTCGACAGTTCTTTTTCTAATACGAGCATCGCAAACACCGAAGTCCCAACCGAGACGTTCCCCGTTCGCTTCCTTATGCTATTGGTGGCGACCATCCCCGTACCCGCATCACCTTCTGGCGGAGAGAGTGGAATCCCGGCTTGAAGATTTTTTGAACGGTCGAGAATACCGGCTCCTGTTTCGGTTAACACACCCGCTTCTTCGCCTGAAACCAAAACTTTAGGTAGAAGATTGTTTATGGACCAAGGAAATGCTTTGTTAGTGATTTGATCATCAAATTGTTGAATCATGCGTGCATTGTAATCGTGCGTGTCTTCATCAATTGGGAACATGCCTGAAGCGTCTCCGATTCCGATAACTTTTTGACCCGTCAATAACCAATGAATAAAACCAGATAATGTCGTGATCAAATCGAGTCGTGATAGATG
Source organism: uncultured Sporolactobacillaceae bacterium (assembly GCA_963829575.1). GTDB lineage: Bacteria > Bacillota > Bacilli > Bacillales > Sporolactobacillaceae > KACC-23026. Next base: position 220,717 of record CAWHJF010000016.1, read on the forward strand.
CTTCTCTTCATTTAATATCGCTTGATAAAGGTGGGCAATACTCCACCGTTCAGGGATATTGAATTGGAAGAGTTCCGTTAATTCGTTTGCTGCAACTCCGGTTGTTGAATTGCGCCAAGTTCGAAATGGCACTAGTAACTCACCTGTTTTGTCAAACGCCATATACCCGTGCATCATGGCCGAAATTCCAATGGATCCTATTGTTCGAATCGTCATCCCATAATTCCGCTCAACTTCTTGCTTCATTTCACTGTACGCGGCTTGCAACCCCGTCATAATATCTACTAAGTTGTATGTCCAAAATCCATTATCTAAGAGGTTTTCCCACTCATAACTTCCAGTTGCAAGGGTTTCAAATCGATGATCAATCAACACGGCTTTGATTCGTGTGGATCCGAACTCTATACCAAGTGAGGTTTCTCCCTTAGTAATCGCTTGTTTAATTGCTTCGCGATTCTTTTTCATGTCAATCCCCCATCTGACAGCGCTTTTATATCTATTTTGAGAAAACGTGTCTCATACTTATACTCACAACTTTAAATTATGTACGTATATATGTCAATGATTTGTATATTTGTACATACAAATATACTTCCTCCATACAGAAACGCCTATTCACGAAAGTTTAGTGAATAAATCGGCAAAGCGCTTTAACTACAAGATCACGAACACACTTTTCAAATCATACTCGGACCTTTTTTTAGGCGCTTCAAATATAAATGCTGTTTCTTTACAATCTTAATCGTATAAGTTTATGTTCATTGATGTTTTATTGTGTCTTATACGTATAAATAGAGTTTTCAAACAAGTCAAGCGAATGATCCCCTTTAATAATGATTAAATAACCTTTATTATATAAATAAGTCGAATAGGCATACTTCTACCCAAGAACACTCGCGTTCTTGATAACTTGGATTTGTATGGATCAATTTCAGGAGGATTACCAATGGTTGCAAAATATATACAAGTCATGGATGAAATAAAAAACTGGATCATGGAAGGCAAGATTCAACCTGGAGAAAAAATCGGGTCTGAAAGTGAGTTAATGGAAATCTTTGATTGTAGTCGCCATACTGTACGGCAAGCAATTGGAGAACTTGTCCATGAGGATTGGCTCTATACGATTCAAGGTGGCGGCACTTATTGTAAAGAGAGACAAGTGAACGCTCACCTTACTGCGTTCCCTTCAAAAACAATTGGTGTTCTGACCACTTATATATCAGATTATATTTTCCCTCATATAATTCGAGGGATTGAATCCTATACCGCTGAAAAGGATTACAGCTTATTGCTTACAAGTACAAACAATAACTTAGCTCTAGAGAAAAAAGGGCTTTTAAATGTACTGACCAAGAGCATTGATGGCTTGATTATTGAACCCACAAAAAGCACGTATCATAACCCGAATCTTAGCTATTATTTAAACCTTGAAAGACAGGCCATTCCGTTTGTCATGATCAATGCGTCTTACTCTGAGCTCGCCGCTCCAAGCTTTACAATCGATGATGAAAAAGGGGGCTATCTTGCCACTCAACACCTCATTGATTTAGGACACAAAAGAATTTTGGGGCTCTTTAAAACAGATGATCTTCAAGGGGTTAATCGCATGAAAGGCTATATTCGTGCCCATCGCGAACATAGTTTTTTACCTCACCCTGATTTAGTGATCTCCTTTACAACAGAAGAAAAAGGGAAAATCCTTCAAGAGAAAGTAAGGACATTACTTCAAAAAGAAGATGAGGCGCCACAGGCGATTGTATGCTATAACGATGAAATTGCCCTAAATGTGTTTCATATCCTCCGAGAACTGTCTCTAAGCGTCCCAGAAGATGTCTCCATTATAGGATTTGATGATTCCCACTTAGCGGAAGTGACAGAGATCAAGCTCACATCCGTTAAGCATCCCAAGGAAGCTTTAGGGAGAATCGCTGCTGAGACCTTAATTAAGCTCATTGAAAAAAAACAATCTAAAAGTCAGACATCCATTGTCTTTGAGCCAGAGCTTGTGATCCGAAACTCGACCGCTTCACCCAAAATGTAAAATTCGTTCACCAAAAAACCGCCAATAAAGATTGGCGGTTTTTTCCTACTCAAGATTAATGTTTTCAATAACCGGGTCAACGTTCAGCCAATCTTTAACAATGCCTTTTAGCACACCCTCGGATCCCGTTGTATAAAATTGATGCGTGGGTGGCCCTGATTTTGATAACAAACCATTTAAGTATAAAACGGTACTGGTTTCCCGTGCCGTCTCTTCACCTGAATCAATGAGTGTGACCGACTTACCCATCACGTCCTGAATCAGCGGTTTTAAAAATGGATAATGAGTGCAGCCCAGAATCAGTGTATCGATCGGAACCTCTTTAAATGGGAGCAGTTCATTTCGAACAATTTCCATAGCTCTCTCCCCACTTAGTTCACCCGCTTCAACTAAAGGCACTAACGACGGGCAGGCAAGGCTTGTTATTTTAATATAGGGGTGAAGGCTGTGCAACGCATGGTTATACGCCTTACTATTAATCGTTCCCACCGTTCCAATGACCCCTACATGTAAGTTACGCGTCATTTTAATGGCCGCCCGTGCACCAGGGAACACGACCCCCACCACTGGAATGGGCAGTACTTTTTTGATCTCATTAACCGCTACTGCGGTCGCCGTGTTACAGGCAACAACAAGTAATTTAATTCCTTTTTCCAATAGGTAATTGGTCATTTGCCAAGTAAACGCTCGAACTTCTTCTTCTGGTCTAGGACCATAGGGGCAACGGAGTGTATCTCCAAGATATAAAATTTGTTCGTTAGGCAACTGTCGCATCAACTCTCTTGCAACAGTCAATCCTCCTACTCCGGAGTCAATGACTCCAATTGGTTCGTTCAAAACATCGCCTCATTTTTCTAGGTGTGTAACACAGCATCCTGTAATTGATTAGTTATGATCATGGTCTCTTTTTTTGATCTCTTCATATAATAAAGCTAGTCCCTTTTGAAAAGGCCCCATTACGTCAGCGGGTAAAGATGACATGCTTTCTTCCAAGAATTGCTGCCGTTTTAAAATAACAGCTTGAATAATGTCTTCGCCTTTTTCTTTAAGGTGGATTCGCACAAGTCGTTTATCTTTTTCATCCTTTCGTCGCTCAACCAACTCTTTTTCTTCTAATTTATCAACAAGATCGGTTGTGGTGCTAAAAGCAAGAAAAAGATGGAGGAAAGCTCACCGATTGTGATGCCCTCTTCTTCTGAAACCCATTGGAGTGCGACAAATTGTGGTGGAGTAATCCCCACATTAGACAGAATTTGACGTCCTGTAATCCGAATAATGGACGCAATATAGCGCATTTGTTTTTCTAGCCTTGTATAATCCTCCGTCTCAATTGGTCGACCGTCTGACATGACCAAATCCTCCATCCATTTACCAAAAACTCATAAAGTAACACTTTATTTAGTAAGGGTATTACTGCCCGTTAAGGCGGGATAAAATCCATGTTTTATTTTAACATAGAAATAGGAATAAAGGAGTAGAATTCGGTTTCGGAATGGAATCGAAATCGCCTTACCAAAGTGACTTCTAACGCGTAATCTTCTGAATAGGAGGACTTGCCCAAGAATAGTCCCATATTTAATAAGGCTCTTTTCTATAAGCGTGTTACTCTTAGAAAATAACACAAGCGAAACTTTGTGAGACGCCTTGGGGAAAAGCGGTCCAGGCGAGATCCCAAAGGTCGGAGACCGAGGGGCCTGCGGAACGCACGCGGCAAGCGCGTATATTTTCGCATACGTAAAAAACAACAAAGTTTACGAAAACAGCCTTTCATAATCGGGACAAGAAAAAACCGACCTATAAAGGCCGGTTCTTGTTAAAGCTCTAGTTCACCGATCCGAAGCAATTCGACGACCGCTTGTGAGCGACCTTTTACACCAAGTTTTTGCATCGTGTTGGAAATATGGTTACGAACTGTCTTCTCACTGATAAAGAGCTCTTGTGCAATATCTCTTGTTGTCTTATCTTGAACCAACAGGTCGAAAACTTCTTTCTCCCTCTTTGTTAATAAAGGCTTTGGTCGATGGTTCAACAAATCCCCCTCCTTGCTTCGAGCAAAGAGCTGTGGGAAGGTGTTTAGTCATTTCTATCTTATGTCCTCATCCCACAATATGTGAACAAATCAAGACAAAGAAACGGTTGAAAAAAAGCACAAAAAAGAGGCTGACCATAAACAAAGGGTCAGCCTCTGAACGAACCATTAATTATAAAGTATTAAGTACGATCGCTGCCGAAGAAGTTTTTAAATCCTTGGAATGCGGTTTCGCGGTTAAGCGCTGCGATCGACGTGGTCAATGGAATCCCTTTTGGACAAGATTGCACACAGTTTTGGGAGTTTCCACAGCCTTCGATGCCACCGTCTCCCATAATACTTTCAAGACGTTCTTTCTTATTCATCGCACCTGTTGGGTGAGAGTTGAACAGACGCACTTGAGAAAGCGGTGCTGGTCCAATGAAGTCGGATTTGCTGTTCACGTTTGGACAAGCCTCAAGACATACCCCACACGTCATACATTTAGATAATTCATAGGCCCATTGACGTTTCGTTTCAGCCATTCGTGGTCCTGGTCCAAGATCATACGTTCCATCAATTGGAATCCAAGCTTTCACTTTCTTAAGCGCCTCAAACATCCGGCTACGATCCACAGCTAAGTCACGAACAACAGGGAACGTACGCATTGGCTCTAAACGAACCGGTTGTTCAAGCTTATCAACTAGCGCTGTACATGCTTGACGTGGCTTACCATTAATAATCATGGAACATGCGCCACAAACCTCTTCCAAACAGTTCATTTCCCATTGTGGAGGTGAGGTCGCTTCCCCTTTTGCATTGACCGGATTACGACGAATTTCCATTAAAGCAGAAATCACATTCATATTTTGACGATAGGGAACCTCAAACACTTCTTCATAAGGGGCTGAATCCGGACCGTCTTGGCGTTGAATAATTAAGCGAACGGTATTCTTCTCTACCATTACTTTCGTCCCCCTTTAATGTTTAGTAGAATAATCGCGTTTCCGCGGTTGGATTAATGATGTATCAACCTCTTCATAAGAGAAATCTGGTCCATTTTTCTCGGAATTAAAGGTTGCTTTTGTTGTTTTGAGCCACTCATCATCATTACGTTCAGGGAATTCTGGCTTGTAATGGGCCCCGCGACTCTCGTTACGATTATAAGCGCCAAGCGTAATGACGCGCGCTAACTGAAGCATATTCCAAAGCTGACGAGTAAAGCTCGCCCCGCCGTTGCTCCATTTGGATGTATCGTTAATATTAATGTTTTGATAACGTTCCATAAGTTCTTGAATCTTTTCATCTGTTGCAAGCAACTTTTTGTTTTCGCGAACAACGGTTACGTTATCGGTCATCCATTCACCAAGTTCTTTGTGAATGACATACGCATTATCCTTGCCATCCATTGCGAGGATATTATCATATTTCTCTTGTTCACGTAGACGATTTTGATCAAATACGCGAGAAGAAAGATCTTCTGTTTGTTTCTCTAAACCGTTGATGTACTCAACCGCATTAGGTCCTGTCACCATTCCACCGAAAATAGAAGAAAGAAGGGAGTTCGCACCAAGACGGTTCGCACCATGATATTGGTAATCCGCTTCACCACATGCAAATAAACCTTTAATCTCGGTCATTTGGTTATTGTCAACCCAAATTCCACCCATTGAATAGTGGACGGCAGGGAAAATCTTCATAGGGACTTTTCTAGGGTCATCTCCTACGAATTTCTCGTAGATTTCCATAATTCCACCAAGCTTAACATCGAGTTCATGAGGATCTTTATGAGAGAGATCCAAATAAACCATGTTCTCACCATTCAAACCAAGTTTTTGATTGACACAGACATCAAAAATTTCACGCGTTGCAATATCGCGTGGTACGAGGTTTCCGTAAGCTGGGTATTTTTCTTCTAAGAAGTACCAAGGCTTACCGTCTTTATACGTCCAAACTCGTCCACCTTCACCACGAGCGGATTCACTCATGAGGCGAAGTTTATCGTCTCCAGGAATGGCCGTTGGATGAATTTGAATAAATTCACCGTTTGCGTAAGAAACACCTTGTTGATATACAGCTCCTGCTGCTGTACCCGTGTTAATCATGGAGTTCGTCGATTTACCGAACACAATTCCACATCCACCTGTTGCAAGAATAACAGCGTCTGCAGCGAAGGTTTCAATCGACATCGATTTAAGATTTTGAGCCACAATTCCACGACACGCGTTGTCATCATCGGTAACCGCAGATAAGAATTCCCAGTACTCATATTTCTTTACAAGTCCGTTTACTTCATAACGACGTACTTGCTCATCCAAAGCATATAATAATTGCTGACCCGTTGTCGCACCCGCATAAGCTGTACGATGATGTTGCGTTCCACCAAAACGGCGGAAATCAAGTAATCCTTCTGGTGTCCGGTTAAACATGACGCCCATGCGGTCCATCAAATGGATAATTCCAGGCGCTGCTTCACACATTGCTTTAACAGGGGCTTGGTTCGCTAAGAAATCGCCACCGTAAATGGTATCGTCAAAGTGAATCCAAGGTGAGTCGCCTTCCCCTTTTGTGTTAACTGCCCCGTTAATTCCGCCTTGTGCACACACGGAATGGGACCGTTTCACTGGTACAACTGAAAACAAGTCGACTTGAACGCCGGCTTCTGCTGCTTTAATGGTTGCCATTAACCCAGCCAAGCCGCCGCCGACTACGATAATTTTGCCGTTGCTCATTCTGTCACGCTCCTTACTTCATTAGTCGTGCTGTAACATTTACTTATAAATGCCTCAAAAGGCTGAATTCATTATGCGCCTACGAACGCAAACACAGCACTGACTCCGACAATAGCTAATAAAACAAACAAAATGGCGGAGACCCAAGCCATTGCTTTTTGTGATTTTGGTGTGACTGTAATACCCCAATGGACACTAAACGCCCATAGTCCATTAGATAAATGGAAAACAGCAGATAATACACCCACGATATAAAAGACAACCATCCATGGATTACTGAGAATTTGTGCCATCATTTGGAAATTCAGCGCTTCTCCCAATGCCATCTGTACACGAGTTTCCCAAATATGCCAAGCAAGGAAAATAACTAAGAAAAGTCCTGTCCAACGCTGGAAGAAGAACAACCAGTTACGGTAATAGCTGTAACGGTTCACGTTGGTTTTGGCTTGGAACGCAATGTAGATTCCATAAATGGCGTGAAATAAAAGCGGCAAATAGATGATAAGAATTTCCATAACAATTAAATATGGTAATGATTCCATTGTATTTGCTGCTTGGTTAAACGCTGCTGCACCTCGTGTTGCGTAAAAGTTTACTGTGAGGTGAACGATTAAAAACAATCCGATTGGGATCAGTCCCAAAAAGGAATGTAGTCTGCGACTGATAAAATCTCTGTCGGCCATCGAATGTCCCCCTTTACCTTTTTTTGTAAGCGATCTGTCCTTCCCGCCCCATTAGTTCATCTAGTTTTGGGAAGTCGTTGACTGGCTTCAAAATAATTAAATGGTTCAAACTGGGTTCGTGTACGTTTGAAAAACTTGTGGTGTCTCAAAAACCCTACCGATTTTGGATTACTTGACAGACAAAACAAGGCAACCCCAAAATCATAACGACTCACAACGTTTGATCGGAGTTTAGATCTATTAGGGATAACAGTATTGTTTCACACAGTCATCAAAAAAAGCCGTTCCTTAACTTGTATCTTTCAACTTATTAAGCAAAAGCGGCCCATCCTCAAGGAATCAAACATATAAGAACCAATCAAACCATTGTTATCTGAAACACTTTTCCATAACACATCCATTGTACTCCCATCAAATATGTCCGTCAAGAACACGTAAAGTAAACCTTCATTCAGTTTAGGTTTTGTTCATTTTCCACTGAATGTTAGGTGCCCGTTTCGGACCTTTACGGACAGTTTTTCAGCCATCTAAACTTATACTTAGTTTGGTAGCCAATTCCATGTTCTCCCAAAAAACCATGATCCACTGTTATTTCAGCAAACTTTGTGTGAACCTTCAAAACACGCTATAATAAGCCTGTTGAAAAGGAGTGGAATCACATGGTAAAAAAACACCCACTGTTTGAAATCTACGGTGAACAACAGGTTTCGGCCTTTGGTATAGAAGTGCTACGTACAGTTGTGATACCTGAACTTTTAGGGGAGGAGACGTCTTCGATCCTTTATTGGTCTGGGAGAAAATTAGCTCGCCATTATTTTGTAGAACAGATTACTGATCTTCCTCTCTTTTTTGAGCGCGCCGGTTGGGGAGAACTAGAGTTGAAAGAAGAAAAAAAAGACGCCTGCTCATTGGTCCTTACCTCTGATCTTATAAGCGCTCGTTTAAAAGATGACGAACAGGCATCCTTTTCATTAGAATCCGGGTTTCTAGCTGAACAATTTGAATATCTGACCAAATGCGTGGCGGAATGCTATACAGAAGTCAAGACAGGGAAAACTAAAAAAATCCTTTTCCAAATCAAATGGGATCCCCAAGACCCCTCACCCGTTCATTCTAATTCGTCTTTCTAAAAAATTAAAAAGAGGCTGTCCAAGGACTTCAGACCCCGCTGTTCATCGCGAGTCTGAAACCATTCGGACACCCTCTTTTTCTTATTGGCTCTGTTAAACTTGCTAGTTGATTTCGCTCCAGCACCCTCGCTTGGACCGCTTTTCTCGGAAGCCTCTCGGGTACCTCCGCTCCAATCAAAAAAGCGTTAAAAATCAACCTAACCTTCTTAATCGTTTATTTCGTTTCCACTAATGGCGAATCTAAATGAAAGCCTTCGTGCAGCGCTTCTAGAGCTAGATTAAGTTGTTCGCTAGGTATCACCGTTGAGACTTTAATCTCAGACGTGCTGACCATTTTAATTTTAATCGAGGAATTGGCCATGATCTGGAACATATCCGCTGCGACACCTGGATTCGAGACCATACCTGATCCGACAATTGACACCTTCGCTAATTTAGATTCAATGTTCAGATCATTAAATCCAAGGTGATCTCTATTCGCCTGGACGACATCTAATGTATCGGCAAGGCTTGTGCTCGTGATTGTAAATGAGATCGAAGTGGTCTCTTTATCCATCGCATTTTGAATAATAATGTCGACGTTCACACCTGCTTCTGCAAGCGTCTTAAAAACAGAAGAGAGTGTATTCAATTGATTTGGTAGTCCAAGCAATGTAATTTTGGTCACATCTTTTTCAAAAGCTAACCCACTGACAGCCAGTCCTTTTTCCAAAGAAGTCGCCTCCTTTATAAGTGTTCCAGGTTCATTGTTAAAGCTGCTTCTGACAACAAGAGGTACTTTATACTTTTTGGCGTTTTCGACCGAACGGGGATGAAGAACCCCTGCCCCTAGATTGGCCATTTCAAGCATTTCATCATAGGAAAGCTCTTCTAATTTTCGAGCTTTCGACACATAGCGTGGGTCGGTGGTGTATACACCGTCCACATCGGTGTAGATCTCACAAAGTTCGGCTTTAAATGCAGAGGCTAAAGCCACTGCTGAGGTATCGGAACCCCCACGACCTAATGTTGTAATATTACGGTCATCACTAATCCCTTGAAAACCTGCAACAATCACCACTTTTCCCGAATTAAGTTGAGCCTGAATCGGGGCTACATCGATTTTCAGAATTCGTGCGTTTCCATGTGTCGCTTCAGTTATTACCCCAGCCTGCCAGCCGGTCAGAGAAATCGCATCAATACCTTGATCGTTTAAATGCATCGCTAAAAGCGACATGGTTTGTTGTTCACCCGTTGCAAGTAGCATGTCCATTTCACGTTTAGTTGGTCGTTTTGAAAGGGATTCTGCCATTTCGACCAAGTGATCCGTTGTTTTCCCCATTGCGGACACCACCACGATCACCTCGTGTCCGGCTTCTTTCTTTTGTTTGACACGTTCACCCACACGTTGAATTTTTTCAATCGATCCAACCGATGTGCCACCAAACTTCATGACTTGTAACGTCACTTACAGCCAACCTCCTCATTTGTCTCCATTCTTGTACTCTTTCACGCTACTAAGCTCGTCATCTTCAAACGTTGCTGAAGTCCAGCACGCGCCGTCTATCCTATTGAATTCAATTAATTTTTGAGAAATCCAAATTCTATACAAAAGGAAAAGCAGCAGCAAAGACTTCTCTTCACTGCTGCAAAACGTGTGCGTTTGACAACATGCTCAGATAGTCCTCCACACAGGTCATGTGTGACAGACTCGGCCTTCTTCAGGACGAATCCAGCAAAAAATCCAATGAGCGATTCTTCACTTCGGCAATGTTCCCTTTCCATGTTCATCACAGAAGCCCATCCTTCTCCGAACACGTACTAATGTTCACTGCACCTCTACCACAGCATACAAAGGAGCAACTCCTTTGCGGTTAGGTGTACCCTAACAATTATGCCGTATGAAATTAAACAGATTATATCAAACTTTTTAAATAAAAACAAAGGTGAATTTAAATCCAATATTCCCCTTTTACTGAGGTTCTTTTTTAGTAGAAGGATCCGATTGGTTTAAGGTCTGGTGAATCGCCTCGGCAACGTTCTTGGGAACACCTGATTGGATCAAGTCATCTAGAGTCGCTTCTCTTATCTTTTTGATTGAACCAAATTTTCGAAGAATCTGCTGTTTGCGCTTTGGTCCAACGCCGTCCACATCATCAAGAATCGACTTTGCCATCGTTTTATCTCGCGTTTGCCTATGAAACGTAATAGCAAACCGGTGCACTTCGTCTTGGATACGTTGCAGAAGATAAAATTCTTGCCCTTTCCTTGAGAGCGGGACCACTTCAGGCGGCTCACCGATTAAGAGCTGAGCGGTTTTGTGCTTGTCATCTTTCGCAAGCCCGCAGATCGGAATTTCAAGCCCTAGTTCATCCTCTAGGACTGCCTTTGCTGCACGCATTTGGGCAATGCCACCATCAATTAATATAAGACCAGGCAATTCTTTGTTTTCCTTTAGTAAACGACTGTATCGGCGACGAATCACTTCTTTCATCGTCCCGATATCGTTCGGGCCTTCTACAGTTTTAACATGATATTTGCGATACAGTTTTTTATTCGGCTTCCCATCTTCAAACACCACCATCGCAGAAACGGGATGAACGCCTTGAATATTCGAGTTATCAAAGGTTTCGATGCGATGGGGTGTCGAAATCTGAAGTGCTTTTCCCAAGTTTTCCACTGCGACGACGGTCCTTGCTTCATCGCGTTCAATGAGCGCAAATTTTTCTTTCAGAGCCAACTCTGCGTTTTGTTTCGCCATTTCCACTAATTCTTTTTTCCGGCCTCTTGAAGGTTGTGTTACTTCAATCTCAAGCAATTGCTGGACGAGTTCCGCTTCCACTTGATTTGGAATTAAGATTTCCTTCGGTTTGATGTGATGAGACTGCAAATAAAATTGCCCAATAAAGGTCAGGAAATCCTCTTCTGGATCATTATAAAATGGAAAAATGGAGACATCACGTTCGATCAGTTTCCCTTGCCGCATGAAAAAGACTTGCACACACATCCAGCCTTTGTCATAAGCGTAGTTAAACACATCCCGGTCTATTAAGTCGTTAAACATCACTTTTTGTTTCTCCATCACCGTTTCGATGTGGCGGATTTGATCGCGGAGTTCCTTGGCTTTTTCAAACTCAAGCGTTTCGGCAGCTTTGGTCATTTTCGCTTGCAACTCTTTTTTTATGTCTTGAAAACCACCGTTTAAAAAGCGAATGATGCCGTCGGTCATCTCAGCATAGGTCTCTTGCTTAACATCATTGATACAAGGGGCGAGACATTGACCGATATGATAATAAAGACAGACTCGATCAGGTAATGAACGACATTTTCTGAGTGGGTACATGCGATCGAGTAGTTTTTTGGTTTCTTGGGCGGCCGTGACATTTGGATAGGGTCCAAAATAGCGACCCGAATTTTTGGTGACCTTTCTTGTGATAATCAATCGCGGATCTTTTTCCTTGGTTAATTTTATATAAGGATAACTTTTATCGTCGCGGAGCATCACATTGTAACGAGGGTCATGCTCTTTAATTAAATTCATCTCTAATATTAACGCTTCAATATTAGAAGAGGTGACAATGTATTCAAAGTCAACAATCTCATTGACTAAAGCTTGCGTTTTGGCGCCATGGCTTCCTGTAAAGTAAGATCGCACGCGATTCTTTAAGACTTTGGCTTTTCCTACATAAATGATCGTCCCTTGGTTGTTTTTCATTAAATAACACCCCGGACGATCCGGTAACATCGCTAATTTTTCTTTAATTAAGGCATTCACATCAGTCACCCTTTAAAAATAAGGTGAGGGAATCGTTCCCTCCTAATATAGGAATAGTGTATCACATCTTTTTCTAAATCTATGTAGAAAGCTTTTGGAAATCGTGTTGTACAGTTCGACTCAGAAACTTGGGGTGGACAGAATGTGCGTGAATTGGGTGCCGCTCTACTTTCGGGCACTGACTCCCTCTAGATTATGCCCTACTGCGTTTATTGAAAAAAAAAGAAGCCCGAAGGCTCCTTTTTTTGCTTACATTAAATTTGTTGGTTAAGACGCTCAACTAGTGCTTCTTTTGGTTGAAAGCCAACAATTTTATCCACAATTTCACCGTTTTTGAAGACGATGAGAGTTGGGATACTCATGACACCGTATTGGCCTGTAACTTGTTGATTTTCGTCCGTATTTAATTTCACGATCTTCACTTGATCGCTCATTTCGGAATCAATTTCTTCAAGAACAGGCGCAATCATTTTACAAGGGCCGCACCATGGTGCCCAAAAGTCCGCTAAGACAACACCCTCAGAGGTTTTATTTGCAAAGTTTTCGTCCGTTACATGTTCAATTGCCATGTGCCTGACCTCCTTAAATAGTTTACTCTGTTTAGCATACCCAATTCGTATGGAACAGAGCGTTTCTTTAGGTTAAGTTTCCTATGCCTGAAGTATACCATGTCTGAAATAGAGATGCTATTTATTGAACTCGTGCACAAAGAAAGACAGAGGCGGACCTTCGGGTAGCCTCTGTCTTTTCTACAAAACGCTTTCCTACAGATGTCGAATTCTTACACTTCTTGAAGCGCCTCTTTCACATACTTCGTTAGCAGTGGGACGACTTCAAACAAGTCCCCCACAATGCCGTAATCGGCGACATTAAAGATATTCGCTTCAGGATCTTTATTAATGGCGACGATGACTTTGGAATTAGACATACCCGCCAAGTGTTGGATGGCTCCGGAAATTCCACACGCGATATACAAATCAGGCGTTACGACTTTACCGGTTTGCCCAATTTGTAGGGAATAATCACAATACCCTGCATCACATGCGCCACGGGACGCGCCAATTGTACCGCCAAGGATCTCCGCTAATTCTTTCAACGGTTCAAATCCATCTTCATTTTTAACCCCACGACCACCTGAAATAATCACTTTGGCTTCGGAAAGGTCCACGCCATTGGATGTCTTTTTTACAAGATCTTTAATGACGGTTCGCAAATCTTTAATGACCACATCAAATGGATTGACCACTACGTCGCGGCTTTCATCCTTTTCAAGCGCATCAATGTTATTTGGACGGATGCTAATGAAAACCACACCGTCTTTAATTCGTTTCTTTTGGAAGGCCTTACCTGAATAGATCGGGCGAACAAAGACTAATTCGCCATCTTCTTCAACAAGCTCCGTTACATCTGAAATCAATCCTGAATTCAAACGAGCTGCCAATCCCGCTGAAAGGTCTTTCCCCATGGCCGTATGTCCCATTACAATGGCCTCTGGTGCTTCTTCATCGATCACTTGCTTGAGGGCTTGCTTATACCCATCCGGTGTATATTGCGCGAGCGCCTCGTCTTCAACGGTTAAAACGCGGTCGGCTCCAAAATGACCCAACGTTTTGGCAAGGTCGCTGATCCCGTTTCCAACCAATACCGCCAAAACTTCGCCGCCATCTGCTACTTTTTTACCAGCTGCGAGCGCTTCATAAGAAACATGTCGTAATTGCCCGTCACGCGCCTCTGCTAACACTAATGTTTTACGTCCCATGAGAATCCCTCCAGTTTAAAAGTCCGTTATAAAAAGGCTGTTTGCCGTTTATGGTAATACATTTTATTGACCCCAGAACTTTAGTCTTGTTCAAATTAGATGACTTTTGCTTCCGATCTTAAGAGTTTCACGAGTTCCTTCGCTTGGTCTTCAATGTCACCTTCTAAGATTTTTCCAGCTTGCTTTGCAGGTGGCAAGTACACTTCGATCGTCTCCGTTTTGCCTTCCACATCGTCTTCGTCAAGATCTAGGTCATCTAGATCAAGTTCATCAAGCGGCTTCTTTTTGGCCTTCATTATACCTGGTAAGGAGGGGTAACGCGGCTCATTTAATCCCTGTTGAGCCGTAACAAGGAGCGGTAACGACGTTTCAATAATTTCAACATCGCCCTCGACGTCTCTTTCAATCGTTACTTGATCGCCATTGATCTCTAATTTCGTGATCGTCGAAACATGTGCAATGCCAAGCTTCTCAGCAAGACGTGGGCCTACTTGACCCGTCCCATTGTCAATCGACACGTTCCCAGCTAAAATAAGATCTGGTTCTTTATCTTCAAAGAATTTTGCTAAAATGGCTTCGGTTGACGTTTGGTCATAATTTTCCACATCTTCATTATTGATTAAGACGGCTTTGTCACACCCCATGGCCAGTGCAGTTCGCAATTCTTTTTCTGCATCCACATCACCAATCGTGATAACGGTTACTTCACCGCCATGCTCATCACGCATTTTAATGGCTTCTTCAATGGCGTATTCATCGTATGGGTTGATGATGAATTCAGCCCCATCTTCCGCAATCTTTCCGTTTTGGATCGCAATTTTTTCTTCGGTATCAAATGTCCGTTTAATAATGACAAAAATATTCATATAAGAGTCCCTCCCTAAAGCTTTAAGTATGGTTTAGGTAACAACGTCAATCTTTTAAAAAAAAGGCTGTTTCGTAACTTTGTTGGTTTTTAATTGAGGCGAAAATCAGCTTCCTAAATTAATAATTCAATAGCACCATTAAATTAGAACTATGCTTTGTTACAAATCTTTAAAATTAGGTTTGCGCTTTTCTATGAAAGCTGAAATCCCTTCCCTTGCATCCTCTGAAACAAAAACCTTGCCGAAACTCTCTGCTTCAAATTGGACGCCTTCTTCAAAGCGACCCGAGCGTGCGAGTTGCAGACTCTGTAAAGCCGCGCTCACTGAAACGGCACTTTTAGCCGATGCCTTATGAGCTAAAGCCATGGCCGCATCTAGTGCGCCCTCAGGCTCCACCACTTGATTGACAAGTCCCCATCTAAGCGCTTCTTCGGCATCAATGGGTTCGCTTGTTAAAATCATTTCGGTTGCCTTGGGTGTCCCGACTAAGCGTGGCAATCTCTGTGTGCCCGCAAAGCCTGGAATGAGTCCGAGATTGAGCTCAGGAAGACCGAATTTCGTGCCCGTCTCTGCTATTCTCATATGACAGGCCATTGCGAGCTCCAATCCTCCGCCCAATGCGGCACCATGAATCGCTGCAATGATCGGTTTTTCTGAGGCTTCGATACGTGCAAAAACATCTTGTCCGTTTTTCGCAAGCTGAGAGAATTCCTCAGGGGTTGACACTTCAGTAAATTCTTTGATGTCAGCACCTGCTGAAAAAAAGCGTCCCTCACCATGAATGACCACCGCTTTAATGGACGGATCGACCTCAATCTCATTCAATTGTTCAGCCAAAGCTTCAATAATTGATCGGGCTAATGCATTAGCTGGCGGCCGATCAAGCGTTAATATGGCCACCTTTTCTTTTGTTTCGCGTCTAATGGACGTCATCCAATCCCTCCTTAGCAAGGTGCGATTAAACGTTCTCATTTACAATCTATTAGTCAATTACTAGAAATAGTCCAAGTTCTGTATTTTTAAGCGCTTACAATTCAGATTAAAAATCTTTTAAACGCTCAGACCATTTAAAAGTAAGTTGGCTACCGGTTCTGCAAGAGCAACTAGATCAAATTTATGATCGTTCATCACCCAGTTTGTAACGGTCTCGTCCAGTGTTCCAAATACCATTTGACGAGCCAATCGAACATCAAGATCGGATCGAAAAACGCCTTCAAGTTTCCCACTCTCAATGACGTCATCAATGACTTTTGTATAATTCTTAAACGTTTCATTGATCTTCATGCGAATCCCTTTATCGGATTGACGAAGTTCGAGTTGCGTCACAATCGCCATGTTTCGGTCCGCAGAAAGTTGAGAAAAATGAGTGTATACAAGGGTTGAAATCTTTTCTTTTGCTGAAGGCTGTTCACCAATCTCATTTTGAATCTTTTGGATGAATTCTCCCATTTTTTCACTAAAAAGAGAGACAAGGATATCTTCTTTATTTTTAAAATAGATGTAGATCGTCCCATCTGCCACGCCTGCACGTTTGGCGATTTTGGACACTTGTGCTTGATGAAACCCTTTTTCTGCAATGACTGCCACGGCTGCCTCAATAATCTTCATATATTTTGGTCGATTTTTCACTGCCATGACACGTGCTCCTTTGTTTTCCAAAATGAATGACGATTCATTCACTTTTTCATTATATCGCATTGAGACGGTTTGTCAACACATCCCCTCTGCGCTTTTCTAAAATTCAAAACAGTTGGTGTTTGGGTGAAACAAGAGGGATTGACTCCCTCTTGCCTCTTTTAGGATGTTTTCTTTTTCTCGTCGTGTTGGCGTTCTTCTTCAAGCAACTGGCGTTTTAATATTTTGCCGATCGCTGTTTTTGGTAATTCCGTTCGAAATTCATAACGTCTCGGAACCTTATAAGCTGCCAATCTTGCGCGACAATGCTGATCAAGCGTCTCTTCAGTCAGTGTCTTTCCTTCTTTTAAGACAATATAGGCCTTAACGGTCTCTCCCCTATAATCATCTGGAATACCGACGACCGCTGCTTCTAAGACGTCCTCATGTTCAAATAACACGTCTTCGACTTCTCGTGGGTAAATGTTATAGCCACTCGCAATGATCATATTTTTTTTGCGATCGACGATGTAAAAGTAACCGCGTTCATCTCGATACGCAATATCGCCCGTATTAAGCCAACCCTCTTTTAGACAGGCCTCTGTTTCTTCTGGCCGATTCCAATACCCTTTCATCACTTGAGGGCCTTTTACAGCAAGTTCACCGACCTCATTAACAGGACATTCTTCGCCCGTTTCTGGTGAGACAATGCGAGCCTCGGTATCCGGGTACGGGAGTCCAATACTTCCCTTAATCCGTTCTCCCCAAATTAGGTTACAATGCGTAACAGGTGAGGCCTCTGAAAGTCCATACCCTTCCACTAGTTTCCCACCAGTAATGGCTTCAAAGCGTTCTTGCACTTCTGGAGGAAGTGGCGCTGACCCACTAATACAAATTTTAATCGATGAAAGATCAAATTCAGGCGTTTTAGGATGATTGATCAACCCAATATACATCGTGGGTGCCCCTGGAAAGAGCGTCACTTTTTGTTTTTGAATGGTTTCCAAAACCTCTTCTACTTTAAAACGAGGCAGAATGACCATTTTGGACTTTGAAATGATCGATAGATTCATAGCGATCGTCATGCCATACACATGGAAAAAAGGTAAGACCGCAAGTGTGACATCCTCATGTTGGTCTTTATTCTTCATCCAAAAAAGAGATTGCATCGTATTGGCAATCAAGTTCCGATGCGTCAACATAACCCCTTTTGCGAGTCCTGTCGTCCCACCTGTATACTGCAAAAGCGCCAAATCTTCTTCTGGGGAAACTGGGACAGGTTCAAAATTCCGATTTCCCTTATGAATCAAATCCTTAAATAAGTAAAAGCCGGATACCGAAACCCATTCCGCTTTCTTCGGTGGTTTTGGTTTTTGCGTAAACGGAAAAAGAACATTTTTCGGAAACGGTAAATAGTCTTGCACCCCTGTTACGATAACCGTTTCTAACGGTGTGTTGGGCATTACCCTTTTCACTCTAGCTACTAAAGCATCTAAACAGACCATTATTTTAGTTTCCGAATCGTTTAGTTGATGGTCGAGTTCTCGATCCACATAGAGTGGGTTGGTTTGCACGACGACACCGCCAGCGGCTAGTGTTCCATAATAAGCGATCACAGCTTGCGGACAATTCGGCAGCATGATCGCAACTCTCTCGCCTTTTTTTAGGCCCAATTGAATCAGTTGGTCGGCAAAAGCGGCCACCTCTTCTTGTAACTGTTTAAAGGTGAGTTCTTTTCCTAAAAAATGAATCGCACTTTTTGTCGGTTGTTTTTCTCCAGCTTCTCTTAAAAAATCATAGAGTGGACGGTTGTCATATTCATTGACAGGTGAGATTTCATCGGGATATTCCTCGATCCACGACTTCGCTTCGAGTCCCATTTTGATTCCTCCCTTTTATTTACCGCACCCTTTATCAAACACATTCCAATTCCTATTATAATGTAAACCCTTTCAATTGAATAGCTTTTCTAAATTATTTATTGATTCTCTTAACTATTACCCTGATTTATGTTTTAAAACAAAACCTTTTTTCTAAAAATTAATTTGGGTTAGACAATAGTCTATGCGAAAATACGTGGGGTTCGGAACACATTCACCTTAATCAAAAAAGCTGTCAGATAACAGACGCTCTGCTTTCTGGACAGCTTAATTATTAATGAAATACCATATAAACGACGCCGGCAACTGCAAACACAGCACAACATCCAATAAGAATTTTCGCGAGCGTTTCCAATGATTGTGTGCACCTCTTTCCATTAAACAACACTTAAAACGATTAATCGATGTTTTTAACGATGAGATTAGGAGTGGAAAAGTCAATTCCCCACTTTTTGCTCGCGCCCAATTCTGAAATATTTAGTGAAGGCTCGCGCCAATGACAAAAGATAAGCCGATTGAAATCATCATGGAAATAAATCCAACTGCCCGATTATCCTGTTCGATTTCATGATCAATATGAAAGGAAGGCGTTAAAAATTCATAAATAAAATAGCCGATCATAAGTAATGCAAAGCCGAACGCACCTTGCATAATGATCATAAGAAGTGATTGTCCGCTTTGAATAGAATAACGAAAAATATTGGCAATACCAAATATTTTACCGCCGGTCGCCATGGCGACCGCCACATTTCCTTTCTTGATCTCAACCCAATTACGATATTTCGTTAAGATTTCAAATAAGGCCAAGAAGACGACTAGACAGAGAATGGTTACACTGTATGCCGCTAGCGTTTCAAAATATCGATTGGTCCATAACAGATCCACCGCAATCACACGCCCTTCAGACTAGTAATGAACTGGACTTAATTTTATGTAAGGAACCCGTGCGAAACACTTCATGCATCGGGTTCTTTATTGAAGACGCTTTTGTTACTTTAATTCCACAACCGTGACGCCCGTTCCTCCTTCACCTCTCCCCCCAATTCTTGAGGATTTCACACGAGGATGTTTGGAAAGGCGAGTCTGAACGCCTTTTCGAAGGGCACCTGTTCCATTTCCGTGAATAATGGAAACCGCGGCATAGCCTGCGAGTAACGCCGAATCCAAATAGCGATCCAACCGCGCCATGGCTTCTTCAAACCGCTCGCCACGAAGATCAAGTTCCGTCTTCACGGTTCCAGTCTGGGTTCTAACATTGACAACCGGTGTGGTTTTCTGTTCTTCTTTGATGGGTTTAAGTGCATCAGCCGTCACGTTCATTTTCATCACGCCGACTTGCACAAGATACTCAGTTTCATTTAACTTTTCAACAATATGGCCTTTTTGACCAAATGTGGTGACTTTCACCTCTTGTCCGGGTTCAAATGTGAAGTTCTTTTGACTCGAACGCTTAGACGATTTAGGTGGGGTGGGGTCATTATGAAGCGCATCAAGCGCCTGGTCCAATCGTGATTTTGCATCAATAATTTCATGCTCTTTAACAGAAGCCGCACTCATCTTTTGCAGATCGCGCAATTCCTGGATGATGGCCTCAGCTTCTTTGCGCGCCTCAGAAAGCAAGGTTCTCGCCTCTAATTTTGCTTTGGACATGAACGCGTCTTTTTCACGTGCCCACTTTTCCGATTCCTTTTCCATTTCTTCCTGTTTCTTAAGCCATTCTGCTTTCAGCTTAACGGCTTCTTCATTCGCACGCTCAGCCTCGTTACGATTTTCTTCGAGCGATCGGATCATATCGTCAACCTTTGCCGTTTCGCTTGAGATTAAGCGTCTTGCCTCGTCAATAATTTGATCACTAAGACCTAATCGTTTGGAAATCTCAAACGCATTGCTTCGACCAGGGATGCCCATAAGCAAACGATACGTCGGACTTAGTGTGGCGACGTCAAACTCGACGCTCGCATTGATAACCCCTTCACGCTCATACGCATACGCTTTTAATTCGCTATAGTGAGTTGTTGCAATTAAGCTCGCGCCCTTTTTGACGAACCTCATCTAAAATTGCGATCGAGAGCGCCGCACCTTCTTGAGGATCGGTGCCGGCCCCAAGTTCATCAAAGAGAACCAGGCTTCTGTGGTTGACTTGTTCGATTATCGACACAATATTGGTCATATGTGAAGAAAACGTACTTAAGCTTTGTTCAATCGACTGCTCATCGCCAATATCCGCAAAGATATGTTCGAACACATTAACCGAAGAGCCTTCATTAGCTGGGATGTGCAGACCTGATTGGGCCATAAGTGTGAGCAAGCCCACTGTTTTTAGCGTAACCGTTTTCCCTCCCGTGTTTGGCCCGGTGATCACAAGCGCATGCGTTCCGTTTTCAAGCGCCACATCAATCGGTACCACCATGTTCGGATCAATTAAAGGATGCCGTGCTTTTTTGAGATGAAACGCGCCTTGATCCCCTAATTTCGGTTTCGTCGCCTTCATGGCCTCGGCTAGTTTTGCTTTTGCAAAAATAAAATCAAACTGGGCCAGGACGTCAACATCCTGTCTCATTCCAGTAGCCACCTCTGAAACATTTCCAGAGAGGCGAGTCAAGATTTTATCAATTTCATGTTGTTCGTTATGTCTCGCTTCATTCAATCGATTGTTCAGGTCCACAATGGACTGTGGTTCGATGAAAAAGGTAGCCCCCGACGCCGATTGATCGTGAACAATCCCGCCAAAGCTTTGGCGATACTCTTGTTTAACCGGAACAACGTGACGGTTGTTTCGAATCGTAACAAGTGCTTCCGAAAGCATTTTTTGGGTTTGAGGCGAGCGGACAATGGACTCTAACTTGTCTTTAATTCGACCGTCCAGAGCGCGGATTTGCGAACGCACCGACCTGAGCGCCTCGCTCGCGGAATCCATGACATAGCCCTGTTCATCAATGCATAAGCGAATCTCACGTTCAACCACTCCTGGCGGTTCTAATTGCTCAGCAAGTTGTGCAAGTAAGGGAAGGGTATTTCCATCAGATACCAATTCTTCAATAAATTGCTTAATAAGCCGAGAGCCTCTAATCACATCGGCAATCGCCACTAATTCTTTGGCATTCAAGCCTCCGCCGATTTCAGCTCGTTTTAAAGAAGGGCGTACGTCCGTGATCCCTCCAAATGGGAGATGCCCTTTTAAACGCTGAACGTTCAAGGCTTCATCCGTCTCTTGGATCAAGTGCGTCACATCACTTAAATCTGCAACCGGTACAAGTGCCTCTGCCATTTCTCTTCCTAAGGATGAGGCCGCTTGACCAGCAAGTTGTGTACGTATTTTATTAAATTCTAAAAGGTTTAATACTCGGGATATCATCTGTTATCCCCCCTAAACTAAGATTCCGTTTTTAAAAATATCGTGTGAACAATGGGTTATGTGAGCCACGTGACTGTGGTGCTTTTGAGCGCACACACCCCTCATGTTTTATCGTGTTTGGTGTGCGCGAGCCCTACCTTGCACGGCCCCTAATCTAATCCACTCATACAAACTGAGAGGTCTTATTTTCAAGCCACGTTTGGAATTGTTCCAAGGAATACGTGTTAATAATATCACTTGAAGTCAGCCATGCCTTTCGAGCAGCTTGAACACCGACCGACATATCGTCGAGTCCATCAATGGAATGGGCGTCTGTGTTGATACAAAACCGAACCCCATATTCCTTAGCTTGAGCGAGCCAATCTGCCGACAAATCTAAACGATTGGGATTGGCATTCAATTCAAGAGCCGTCCCTGTTTCAGCGGCCATTTTAAAAAGCTCATCTGGATTCACCTTATAACCAGGACGCCTACCAATAACACGTCCTGTCGGATGGGCAATGAGGCGTACTTTCGGGTGTTCCATCGCCGTTTTTAACCGTTTCATAATGGTGCGTTCATCTTGAGAAAAAGCGGAGTGAATCGCTCCTATGACAAAATCGAGCGTGTCCAATACCTCATCTTCATAATCCAAGCTACCATCAGGCAAGAGATCCATTTCAACACCAGCAAACACTTGTATTGTACCTTTATATTGATCATTAAGGGCATTGATTTGCTTACGCTGCTCATAAAGCCGCTCTGCCGTTAAGCCATTAGCCACCCTCAAGGATTGCGAATGGTCGGTGATCACTATATAATCATAGCCTTTTCGAATCGCCGCTTGAACCATTTCATCAAGAGAATGCGCGCCGTCGCTCCAAGTCGTATGCATGTGTAGATCAGACTTAATCTGATTCTCTTCAAGCCACGCCAATTCCTGTTTCCCAGTAGCCCGATCGAGTTCCTCTTTCCCTTCTCGACATTCAGGCGAAATCCAAGCGAGTCCAAAGTGATTGAAAAACCCTTTTTCATCTTCAAAAGTGAGGAGAGAGCCGTCCTCTTGTTCGACGCCATATTCGCTAATTTTCTCACCACGCGCTTTGGCCAAACGGCGCATTAATACATTATGGTCTTTAGATCCTGTAAAATGGTGAAGGCCCGTCGCAAAAGCCGGCGGTTCCACAAACCGAAAGTCCACACCGGTCTGATACTCATCACCTAGTACGATCGACATTTTAGTATCCCCAGAACCCGTGAGTTCTTTAATTTTCAAATTCTTCTGCAACGCAACGGTGACCGCTTTGGGATCTCTAGTTGCAATGACGAAATCTAAGTCTTTCATCGTCTCTCGTAAACGCCGCAAGCTTCCAGCCCGAGAAAATCGCTCGATCTCATCAATTGACAGGAGTTCCGACTCAATCGCATCGGCTAACCGAAGCATATAAGCGATCGGCAAACGGTCTGGTCGCGTTGCCCATTCCTCAATCGCCTTCAGTAGCTTCGCTTCCGACGTTGGACCGAATCCCTCTAACTTCTGTACCGCCCCGTTCTGCAAAGCGTCTTTAAGATCCTCTAAACGCGTCACGCCTAATTCTTGATAGAGTTTCGCAAGTTTTTTTCCTCCGAGTCCAGGAAGTTTTAACATCGGAATAAGCCCTTCCGGAATGGAAGCTTTTAGATCTTCCAATAATTCGGAACGTCCTGTCTCGATTAATTCTATAATGACAGAGGCCGTTCCTTTTCCAATCCCCTTTAGTTTGGTCACATCCTCGAGTTGTTCCAAACTACGGTCATCTTGTTCCAAGACATTCGCGGCCCGACGGTAGGCGCTGATCTTAAAGGAATTTTCCCCTTTTAATTCAAGGTAAATGGCAATCGTTTCAAGCGCCCGAATGATGTCTTTCTTATTCATATTCCGTCACCCCCATTGATTTCAAGAAGCGTGTTGAATCTTTTTCGTTATTCTCTAGTATAAACAAACAAAAAGCCCGGTTCATCCCGAGGCTTTATCGTCTGATTTTAAATCAAGTCACATGATTGCTAGAATATTGCATCCAAAGATGTTGGATTTTTTGCGAGAAACCAGGTGTGTTTTGAATCATAAACTGAGCGACAGAGGAGTGATTGACGTATTGATCAATTTGCATATAGGGTGTCAATGCCCCGATATAAAGTAAAATAAACACCACCAAATAGATCTCAGCAAATCCAAACAATGCCCCAAACAACCGATTAAAGGATCTGAGTATTGGAAGATCCGCTAAAAAATCGAGCATAGAACCGACAATTTGCCACACGATTTTTACCGCTAAAAAAATCACAACAAAGGCAACAGCTTGATAAAAAGAGGTTTCTAAATTCAAACCTTTTATAGCACTAAAAAACGTATCGGCTGTTGAATTTTGAGTATAAGGAACCCAAAGCTGCAAATGTGGAGCAAGTTGACCTGAGTATTTGTAAGCAATGACATATGCCGCTACAAACCCAGATAGATGGACCAACTGAAGGATTAACCCACGACGTGCCCCCACGACAAAGCCTGCTAACAAAATGATGAGTAGTATAAGGTTTAACATAATGAGTGCCTCGACTTTCTGACTTATATAATTCCCCTTAAATAAGGCTCAGTTAATCTGCTTTAAGCTAAGCATTCAATCTTTAAAAAAGAACCTCCTTTATCATACCAAAAGGTCAACATTTGAACAATGAAGATCTGGCCATCTATTTAAGTTATAATGAACTAAAGAAGGGAGCGGTTCTATGGGACAATCCGTCTTAAAAGCAGATGAAAAGACCCTTGCCAAGATGCAGGACTATTATAAAAATCAATTCGATCCCACACTCCCGCCTGGTAGTGTGTTTCGAGCCAAAACCACTCATTGTGCCATTACAGCCTATAAATCTGGAAAAGTTTTATTTCAAGGGAAAGAGGCCGAATTAGAAGCCAGTATTTGGTCCAAGCAATCCAAGCCTCAGCCCGCTAAAAGCGGGAAGGCCTCTCCAACGAAAAAGCGAACGGTTGAGGCCCATGCCTATTTACCTCCAGATGCGATTACAAACCGATCGATCATCGGCTCAGATGAAGTCGGAACCGGTGACTTTTTTGGCCCGATGACAGTTGCCGCCTGCTATGTCACACCGTCTTATTATCCTTATTTAAAAGAAATTGGCGTCCAAGACTCTAAAAATTTGAATGATCGACAGATTGTGACGATTGCACAAAAGGTGATTCAAGAACTCCCTTATAGTCTCCTCATCCTCTCTAACGAAAAATACAATAATCTGAGAGCAAAAGGGATTACACAAATTGGTATGAAGGCTCGCCTACATCAAGAAGCGCAAATGAAGGTTCACGACAAATTAACCGACGAGCCTTTAGACGGCTATCTCGTGGATCAATTCGCTACACCGGACCTCTATTTTAAGTCACTCGGTGCATACCGAAAGACTTTTGACGATCCGATCTATTTTAAAACGAAAGGCGAATCCGTCCACTTGTCTGTGGCAGCGGCCTCAATCATTGCCCGGTACGCCTTTGTTCGAGAAATGGATCGACTTTCTGAAATGTGCGGAATGGACTTACCAAAAGGTGCGGGTTCCCATGTCGATCTCGCAGGTGCCAAACTCATCCAGAAAAAAGGCATTGATTTCTTGGGCTCTGTCGCAAAACTCCACTTTAGCAATGCCGAACGCGCGATCCAGTTGGCTAAAAAAACTAAGTAGAAGTTGATTTGACTGTAGGCACCATCGACAGGTATCAGTTCCCCAAAGAGTTTTCACATTGGATTACGGGAACGATGCGTGCTTTTCAGTTCCCGTAGCTCAATTTTTCTCCAGGTTCGGGAACTGACACTCCTCAAATCGTGCCTGTACGCCTCTTCTGCATTGACTTCGGGCACCATCGACAGGTGTCAGTTCCCCAAAGAGTTTGCACATTGGATTACGGGAACAATGCGTGCTTTTCAGTTCCCGTAGCTCAATTTTTCTCCAGGTTCGGGAACTGACACTCCTCAAATCGTGCCTGTACGCCTCTTCTGCATTGACTTCGGGCACCATCGACAGGTGTCAGTTCCCCAAAGAGTTTGCACATTGGATTACGGGAACAATGCGTGCTTTTCAGTTCCCGTAGCTCAATTTTTCTCCAGGTTCGGGAACTGACACTCCTCAAATCGTGCCTGTACGCCTCTTCTGCATTGACTTCGGGCACCATCAACAGGTGTCAGTTCCCCAAAGAGTTTGCACATTGGATTACGGGAACGATGCATGCTTTTCAGTTCCCGTAGCTCAATTTTTCTCCAGGTTCGGGAACTGACACTCCTCAAATCGTGCCTGTACGCCTCTTCTGCATTGACTTCGGGCACCATCGACAGGTGTCAGTTCCCCAAAGAGTTTGCACATTGGATTACGGGAACGATGCGTGCTTTTCAGTTCCCGTAGCTCAATTTTTCTCCAGGTTCGGGAACTGACACTCCTCAAATCGTGCCTGTACGCCTCTTCTGCATTGACTTCGGGCACCATCAACAGGTGTCAGTTCCCCAAAGAGTTTGCACATTGGATTACGGGAACAATGCGTGCTTTTCAGTTCCCGCAGCTCAATTTTTCTCCAGGTTCGGGAACAACGCCCCACCCCAAACGCCTGCACCGCACACAAAAAACACCTCTGACTCCCAAAAAGAGTCAAAGGTGTTTTTTTAAAAAGTTTTAGCCTCGTAAAACAGCTCCAAATGCATCATTGGCTGCTTTCAATACGCTCTCATGAACCGGTGTAACTTCTTCATCTGTCAAAGTTTTCTCCGGATTGTAGTAACGGAGTGAAAATGCCAAGGATTTCTTGCCTGATTCTAACCGGTCACCCTTATATAAATCAAACAGTGTCGCTTCTTTTAACAAAGTTCCTCCGGCCTTTAATAACACCTCTTTAATGGCACCAGCCGAAACAGATTCGTCCACAACCAGAGCCACATCTCGCGTAATCGATGGATAGCGCGGAAGGCTAACAAACGTCAAAGCGTCGACGTCATAATTGAAAAGGGCGGTGAGGTCGCATTCAAATGCTATGGTCTCCGCTAAATCCCATTCTGCTTGAAGCTCAGGGTGGACTTGCCCAACCACACCGATCGGTTCTTCGTCTAGATAAATGGCCGCGGTTCGCCCAGGATGTAAGCCTTGATGCTCGGCTGCCCGATACGTAACCCCACCGGATACACCTAAACGTTCAAACAAACCGTCTAAAAGACCTTTTGCAACATAAAAATCGACGTTTTGATCCTGCGCTTGCCAGCCCCCTTTTTTCCAGATTCCTGTCAAGGCTCCGGACACATATTCACGTTCTTCAGGAAGCACAGCCTCACTCTCTTTTTTAAGGAACACATTACCCATTTCAAAGAGGCACACGTCTGAAAGTTGTCGATTCAAATGATAGGTGACCCCTTGAAGCAACTCCGGAAGAAGGCTTTTTCTTAACACCATGCGCTCCTCGGACATTGGCATCGCGAGTTTCACCGCCTCGCGATCCGTCCCTTTTAATGCCCCAATTTTATCTAAACGACTTGGTGCGGTTAAAGAATACGTAACTGCTTGAGTTAAGCCCGCCCCAATAAAATACGCTTCAACTTGTCGACGTTTCACTTGATAAGGATTTAATCCCGCTTCCTCTGAAGCGCCTTTAGGTAAGGTAGCTGGAATGTTGTCATAGCCGTAAATTCTTCCAACTTCTTCAACTAAATCTTCGGCAATGGTCACATCAGGACGACGCGCCGGCACCTCAACGGTTAATTGATCATCGTCTGTTTTTACACCAAAATTTAAGCGTTCTAAAACCGAACAAATGTCATCATTTGAAAGGTTAGTCCCAAGAACGGCATTGATTTTACCAATTGGCATTTTAATGACATGCGGAGCCACTTCTGGTTCTCCTTCATGTACAAGGCCTTTAAGGACGATCCCATCTGCATACTTGATCAGGAGCTCAGCAGCACGATTGGCAGCAGGGACGACCCGATTACGATCGATCCCTTTTTCGTAACGAGAGCTTGCATCTGTCCTTAATTGTAGGCGTGTCGACGTTTTTCGTACGACACCTGAATTAAAAATGGCGGATTCCAGCATAACCGTCGACGTCGTCGGCTTGACCTCTGAGTTCGCGCCCCCCATGACACCGGCTAGCCCCATGGACCGTTCCCCATTTGTGATCAATAAATCAGACTCTACCAGCTTCCGTTCTTGATCATCAAGCGTGACCATGGTTTCATTCGCATGTGCTCGACGCACCACTACACGGTCTGATCCAAATTCACTAAAATCAAAGGCATGAAGCGGTTGCCCGTATTCAAGCATGACATAGTTCGTAATATCGACGACATTACTGATTGGACGTACCCCCGCCGCGATTAATCGGTTTTGTAACCAGCGTGGAGACGGCGCAATTTTAAGCGATTCAATCATTCGGACACCGTAAAACGGAACGTCTTCTTTTGGTTCCACCGCGATTTGAATTTTATCGTGTGCGGGAATTGAGCTTTCATCCACAATGGGATCTGGTAAAGTCACTTGCCGATCTAAAATGGCTCCGACCTCATAAGCCACACCAATCATGTTCATACAATGAGCACTATTCGGCAATATATCCAATTCTAAAACGGTGTCATCCAAATTAAGATACGGAAGGGCATCTTCTCCAACAATCGCTTCTTCACCCAAAACATAAATTCCTTCGGCGAATTCTTTTGGAACCCATTTTTGCTCGACGCCCAATTCTCCTAGAGAGCAAATCATCCCGTTTGATTCTTCGCCGCGAAGTTTCGCTTTTTTAATTTTGAAATTCCCAGGCAGAACCGCACCTGATTTGGCGACTGCTACTTTTTGACCCGCCCCAACATTGGGTGCCCCGCAAATGATTTGGACGGTTTCTTCCCCAAGATCGACTTGGCACACATTTAATTTATCGGCGTTTGGGTGAGGGGTACAACTTTTGACATAACCGACCACAAC
The DNA here is from genome assembly GCA_963829575.1 of uncultured Sporolactobacillaceae bacterium. Lineage (GTDB taxonomy): Bacteria > Bacillota > Bacilli > Bacillales > Sporolactobacillaceae > KACC-23026. Next base: position 249,511 of record CAWHJF010000016.1, read on the forward strand.
CCCTTTAATGCCTTTGCTAAACTCGATCACATGTTCAACTTCAATTCCAGCTTTTGTGATCTTTTCCGCCAATTCAACCGGACTTACTCCAGTTAAATCCACGTAATCCTTTAACCAATTATAAGAGACACGCATGCGTCATCCTCCTTCAAAAAGCGATTTATTTTCCTTAAGACAAGCGTTTGAACTGGTTCAAGAACCGTTCATCATTGGTATAAAAATGGCGAATGTCGTCAATGCCATATCTTAACATCGCAATCCGTTCTGGCCCCATACCGAAGGCAAATCCTGTATACACTTCTGGGTCAAACCCTGACATTTTGAGTACATTCGGATGAACCATTCCAGCACCCAAGATCTCAATCCAACCGGTGTGCTTACAGACGGAACATCCACTACCTCCACAATGAAAACAGGAAATATCCATTTCAACAGATGGCTCTGTAAACGGGAAGAAGCTTGGGCGTAGTCGAATGCGGCGGTCTTCACCGAACATCTTTTGAGCAAAAACCGTAAGCGTCCCTTTTAAATCGCTAAGCGTTACGTTTTTGTCCACGTAAAGTCCTTCGATTTGCATAAACTGATGGGAGTGGGTCGCGTCATCACTATCACGACGGTACACTTTCCCTGGGCAAATCACTTTAACCGGACCTCTCCCTTCATGGCGTTCCATCGTCCGCGCTTGAACAGGCGACGTATGGGTTCTTAAAAGGAGCTCCTCTGTGATATAAAAGGAATCCTGCATATCTCGTGCAGGGTGATTTTTCGGCAAATTGAGCGCTTCAAAATTGTAATAATCCTGTTCAACCTCTGGGCCTTCCGCGACGGCATACCCCATACTGATAAAAAGATCTTCAATTTCTTCGATAATGACTCGAAGGGGGTGGCGATTTCCTTGATGAATCGACTCGCCTGGAAGTGTCACATCAATCGTTTCTTTGGCTAATTTTTGTCGAACTTTTTCTTCTTCTAAGAAGGTTGTTTTCTGGTCTAACACGTCTTGGATTGCTTCCCGCACCACATTAGCCAATTGACCAATTACAGGGCGTTCTTCAGCTGAGAGCTTACCCATTCCTCTTAAAATCTCGGTTAACGATCCTTTTTTACCTAAGTACTTAACGCGCGCTGCTTGAAGGGCTTGAAGATCTTGCGCCGCATCAATAGCCGCGACTGCCTCTTCTTTTAAGGTTTGTAATTCTTCTTTCAATGGGAATCCTCCTCATAACCTATTATGAATACATCGTTTTTTGAGCAATAAAAAAAGACCCTCCCAATAACTGGGACGGGGTCTCCGCGGTACCACCCATGTTAACAGACAAAATCTGTTCACTTCATTTCGATAACGGCTGTGCCGGTCCATCCTTTTCCAGCCATTTACTGGTGATCAGATGACAGCTCCAGAGTGAATTCGCCGGGTTCATGGCAAGCCTGCTTTCAGTCTACGGCACGGCCTCCCTGAATGCATGAAACATCGGGTACTACTCTCTTTCATAGCTTTACTACGTATAAAACTTTATTCCATTAAAAAGTATAATGAATATTACAGATTTCTGCAAGTCAAGATCGGTTTTTTACCCCGTTTAACGGATTCTTTTGGGTTCAGCCCCAATGACCATTAAATTTTCAAACAAGCATTTGACTTTTAGCTTCCCTAAATCCCACGAAGCCAGTAGGCTAAAATACCGGTTGCGACCGCTACATTGAGCGATTCAGCTTGCCCATACAGAGGGATTTTGACTAGGGTCTCCACTTCTGAAAGTAAAGCCTCCCGAACACCTGCCCCTTCGTTCCCCATTATTAAAGCCACGTTTTGTGACTGAGGCACTGAAGTCTCGAGGATCGACGTTCCCTCTAACGAAGTACCCAAGATTGGAATCTTATGCGATTTGAGTCGATTAACCGTCTCCTCTAGGGATTCTTGAATGATGGGCTGGTGAAAATGTGACCCTTGAGCTGACCGAAGCGTTTTTGGATTGAAAGGATCCACTGTGCCTTTTCCAAGCACAATGGCATCAAAGCCTGCCGCATCCGCAGTGCGAATCATGGTGCCAAGGTTACCAGGATCCTGAACAGCATCGATTAATAAAAAGCGACCCTTTGACCAATCCAATTCGATTTTTTTAAATTGAATCACAGCCAGTACACCTTGTGGGGTTTCGGTTTCTGACAAAGAACGAAACAGTTCTTTAGATAGTCGAAAAAGAGGCGGCTTGTCCCGTGTCTCGGCATAAGGGGATTCCGTCGTTTCGTCTAAAATAACCGCCACAACTTGGTCGGTTTTTAAAGCTTCCTCAAGCAAATGAGGGCCTTCAATCAAATATTGACTTAATTTTTCGCGACCTTTTTTTTGTAGGAGTCGTTTCCAATCTTTGTACGTTGCATTCTGGTCCGACTGAATGTCCTTCATAAATTTCTCCTTTTACCCAACAAAAGTGGGACACATGTTTTCCATATTACGCGTCAAGCTTATAAAAAAGTGCTCTTACATAATTTTATCACTTTAACCCATACTATACCTAAAAGTAAAGGAGGTTTTTGTGTGGATATTAATATTCGTCGTGCTGTTTTACACAATCTTGCGAGTAATGATAAATCGCAGTTACGCGATACCATTGTAGATGCCATTCAAGATGGTCAGGAAAAAATGCTTCCTGGGCTTGGTGTTTTGATGGAAGTGATTTGGCAGCAATCCGATGAATCAGCACGAGAGCAGATGATTAACAACCTTTCAAAAGGCGTCTAATCGTCGAGTACTCTTTTACTTTTTTAATCAACAAATAAGGACGGTCCTCATTTGTACATGAGAACCGTCCTTTTTCTTATTAACCCAATTTAATGGCGTTCACTTGATCTTGGTCTAACTTTTTAATGACTGCAACAAGCAACTTCACGGTATTTTCGTAATCTTCTCGGTGAATGATGGATGCTGCAGTATGCAAGTAACGAGTTGGAATCGTAATGGATAGGGATGGGACCCCATTTCCAGTTAAATGGATTTTCCCTGAATCTGTCCCGCCACCAGGGGTTAAATCAAACTGGAAAGGAATGCCTTCTTCCTCAGCAGTTTGAGTGACGAAATCCACAACCCCTTTATGTGCAACCATAGACGCATCATAAAGGATAATTTGTGGACCCTTGCCTAATTTTGAGAGGGCTTCTTTGTCCGAAATCCCTGGCGTATCGCCTGGAATCCCTGTATCCACGGTTAGAGCTAGATCGGGCTGAATTTGGTGGGCCGCCGTGGTGGCTCCGCGCAATCCAACTTCTTCTTGAACCGTTCCGACACTGTAGACTTGGTTAGGGTGTGATTCGCCTTTCAACTCTTTTAAAACATCGATCGCAATGGCGATCCCAATCCGATTATCCCAAGCTTTGGCCATCATATAATTAGGATTTTTCATAATGGTAAAGTCGCAAACAGGCACGACCATATCACCAGGGCGAATGCCAAAGGAAAGCGCCTCTTCTTTGTCGCTCGCACCCACATCAATGAACATATCCTTAATTTCAAAAGGCTTTTTGCGCGCTTCAGCTGGTAAAATATGCGGGGGTTTAGAACCAATAACCCCTGGTACGTCGCCATCTCGTGTCACAATCGTCACGCGTTGGGCGAGCATGACCTGGTTCCACCAGCCCCCAACAGTTTGGAAACGCAAGAAACCCTTCTCATCAATTTGGGTCACCATAAATCCAACTTCATCAAGGTGCCCAGCGACCATAATTTTGGGACCAGATTCTGCCCCTACTTTCTTTGCAATCAAACTGCCTAATCCATCATATTCAATGGAATCCGCATAAGGCTCTATGTAGGCTTTCATTACATCCCGAGGCTCACCTTCATTGCCTGGGATTCCTTTTGCATCGGTTAAACGTTTAAGCATTTCGAGCTTTTCATCAAGTTGTACCATATGAGTCATCCTCTCACTGGAATAAAAACGACTGAATGCTTCGTTTCTATCCCTATTATATCCAAGTTTGAAAAACGACTCAATTAATTCGAATCCCGAAATATAAATTTAGTAATTTTGGTCTTGCCGTTCATGATTGATTCGATTTTTCTCATGATAGGCGTGTTCGATTTGCTCTGTAGAAAACCCAAGCTGATGCCCTAAAAAAAGAAAGGCTTCGAATAACAATTGGTACTGAGTTTTGGTCGGATTCACTCTAAATTGTTCGATTCGCGAAAACACCAATAAAAAACGTTCGCTCATAGAGCATTCCGAATTGGATTGACTACTTAAAGGAACATCCGTGTAGTCATAATCTAAACCAATCGAGAGGATGAAATGGATCCCATCCACATACTCTTCTAGAATCACAGTTGATTCAGAAGGCCCCTTCATGCTCCAAAATTTAAAGCAACGGGTTTCATTGGCGAGTTCACCTAGCTCAACCAACAAAGCCAGTAGCTTTTCATCTTTAAAAACCGTTCCTTCTAATCGGTGCTTTTGAACAATTCGCTGATCGAGCTTTCTCTGTGTGGCGTATAAGGCTGTCAAATTCAACATAATGCTTCACTCCTCTGTCCTAATGTAATCGCCCTAAATGGGCTAAAAGAAAATAAAGAATAACAAGATGAAGACAAGTAAAAAAGGGAAATCCAACCCTGAAATTTAGATGCTTGGTCTTATGGCGAAACGTGACCATTCCCCCCCATAATCCGAGACCCGCTCCTATCCATGCAAGGAGCCAAAGACGGGCCTCAGGGATCCGCCATTTTTTCTCTCGTGCTCGCTTTTTGTCGATCCCCATGGTGATAAACCCGACCACTTGGATCACTCCATAATAAAGGAATAAAATGCGTTCCATATTGGCTTGTCTTCCTTTCAAACCTGTTTCTGTTAAATTACGATTCAATTATGTAACGTGTTCCTGCTTCGAACACTATGTTTAGTTTACCATTCTCAGGGTGTTAGGTTGAAGTTTTTTGTCGAACTAAAAAACGACCCCCAAAGGAGTCGTTTATCTTTATCTTATCTGCCTTAGGGGCAATAATCCCCCCACCTAACTTTTTAAAACCACAAGTCAAGTGGGCGATTAATTGTCCGTAAAGGTCCGATAAGTGTCACTAATATTGAGTGGGAATGCCCCACTCAATAAAGTTTTACTTTTATGCGTTGATCGCCGTTTTGGCTTTGCCAACGAGTTCAGCAAATGCTTTCTCATCGTTGATTGCAAGATCCGCCAACATTTTACGGTTCACATTAATTCCAGACTGCTTCAAACCAAACATGAAACGGCTGTAGGAAAGACCATTGATACGAGCTGCTGCATTAATACGCGCAATCCAAAGCTTACGGAAGTCACGCTTACGCACACGACGATCTCTGTAAGCATATTGTAAGGATTTGAATACTTGTTGTTGAGCAACTTTAAATAATTTATGTTTCGCTCCAAAATAACCTTTAGCTAATTTTAATACTTTTTTACGCCGACGACGCGACACATAACCGCCTTTAACTCTTGGCATTCTAAAGACCTCCTAGTCATTCATCCGTTCTATTTATTGGCATTTAAAGACCGCTGACAGGGTCTTTAAATTATGGGTTTTAATTAGGTATTAAGCAACTTTTTGATACGTTTTTCGTCGGCCTTTGAAACTAATCCTGGCTTAGCAAGATGACGTTTCTGCTTCTCTGTTTTGTGGCCAAACATATGGCTTGTGTAAGCGTGGCTGCGTTTTAATTTACCAGTTCCTGTTTTCTTAAAACGCTTAGAAGCGCCTTTATGTGTTTTCATTTTTGGCATGGTCAGTTCCTCCTACAGTGTTTATTTTTCGACCTTTGGTGCGAGCACTAGGAACATGCTACGGCCTTCCATTTTCGGATGGGATTCAATCGTAGCGACTTCCTCACAATCCTTCGCAAGACGTTCAAGCACTTTCCTTCCAAGTTCGGAGTGCGTAATCGCACGACCGCGGAACCGAATCGATGCTTTGACTTTATCGCCTTTACTCAAGAATTTAATCGCATTCCGAAGCTTCGTATTGAAGTCATGTTCTTCAATGGTTGGGCTTAAGCGAATTTCCTTAAGGTTGATAATTTTTTGGTTCTTACGTGCTTCTTTTTCATGCTTTTGCTGTTCATAGCGGTATTTGCCATAGTCCATGATCCGACATACCGGTGGTTTGGCATTGGGTGCAACCATGACGAGATCTAAATTCGCGTTCTGCGCCATGTCTAACGCTTCTTGTTTTGAAATGATACCGATTTGATCCCCGTTCTGACCGACCAAGCGAACCTGTTTGGCTCGAATCGCTTCATTGACAAACATATCCTTGCTAATATTCAGCCACCTCCATTTAATGTCCAAGCAAAAGAATTGATGGTCCGTACTTCGCTCCGAGTATAAGGTGGTCTAAGTTGTGTAACCTCGAAGTTCAAACGGGCATCCAATTGATCAGAAGAAAGCCTTCGGGCAAAAAATGCCCAAAATAAAAAGTGTGGGCAGACGCCCACACCTAAAAAGATCATAATCGATCTAAAGGTATCTTACTCACTCAAACCTGCCAACTGCTATTGCGTCGATCAGGTGAGAAGCGGGCGCTTCTTCTTTGATACGTATTCGATTCACTTGCACTTGTACTAGTGTACCACATAATCATGACTCTTACAAGTCCTAAACTGAAATCTTTGGATTCCCACCAAAATCAATGACATGGATACTCTTTATTATACACACTGTTCGCTACATTTGTAAACTTTTGGCACGGCGAAGTTATTGATATGGGCGGATATAAGCACCCCTTAACGGAACAGGCGTCCGCTTTTTTCCGGGGGCGGACATCTTCTTTATTAATCAGACCGAAAAGTGAGAGTTTAATCAAGTCTTTTTTATTTATGCTCGCGAATTTGCTTCATAAGCTGATCAACAAATGAATCTAAGCCCTGAGTTTCAGATTGATTTTCACCGTATTTACGAACATTTACGGACTCATCTTCCACTTCTTTGTCTCCGACAACCAGCATGTAAGGAATTTTTTGGGTTTGAGCTTCACGAATCTTGTAACCCATTTTTTCATTTCGGTTATCCACTTCGACACGGACTAATCCGTCGCGCAATTTTTGGGCAACTTTCTCTGCGTATTCTTGGTGGACAGGGTTTACCGGAATAATTTTCGCTTGAACCGGTGCGAGCCAAACCGGGAACGCTCCTTTATATTGCTCGATCAAGAATGCAACAAACCGTTCCATCGTGGAAACCACACCACGGTGAATGACGACCGGACGATGCTCTTGCCCGTCTTCGCCAATGTAGGAAAGCTCAAAACGCTCTGGTAAATGGAAATCCAGTTGGACTGTTGAAAGCGTCTCATCTTTGCCAAGTGCCGTGCGCACTTGAACATCAAGCTTCGGACCATAGAATGCCGCTTCACCATCTGCTTCCACATAATCAAGCCCCATGTCATCCATTGCAGCACGCAACATACCTTGCGCTTTTTCCCACATCTCATCTTTATCCACATATTTTTCTTTATTCTCTGGATCTCGATAAGAAAGGCGGAAGTAATAATCATTAATGCCAAAATCATGGTAGACTTCTTGGATCAAACGGACCACATTCGAAAACTCTTCTTGGATCTGTTCTGGGCGACAGAAAATGTGAGAATCATTCAATGTCATCGCTCGAACGCGTTGAAGCCCAGCAAGTGCCCCAGACATTTCGTAACGGTACATCGTTCCAAGTTCCGCAATTCTAACAGGAAGATCCCGATAGCTATGAAGCTTATGCTTATACACCATCATATGATGTGGGCAGTTCATCGGCCGGAGCACGAGTTCTTCATTATCAATCTTCATTACTGGGTACATATCTTCATGATAATGATCCCAGTGACCGCTTGTTTTATAGAGCTCGACATTAGCAAGGTTCGCCGTATAGACATGTTCATACCCATGGGCTAGTTCTTTATCTACAATATAACGTTCAATTAAACGACGGACCGTTGCCCCTTTTGGCAACCAAACGGGAAATCCTTGCCCAATTTCTTGTGAGATCGTAAAAAGATCTAACTCTTTCCCAAGCTTTCGGTGATCACGCTCTTTGCGTTCTTCTAATTCTTTGAGATGCTGATCAAGCTCTTTTTTGTTATAAAAAGCCGTCCCATAAATCCTTTGGAGCATCTGATTATCGCTATTTCCCCGCCAATAAGCACCCGCGATACTTAAAAGCTTGAATGCCTTGATCTTCCCAGTTGAAGGAAGATGAGGTCCTCGGCAAAGATCCACAAATTCGCCTTGGCGATAAAGGGTGAGACGTTCGCCTTTAGGAATTGCTTGAACTAACTCGACCTTTAAAGGATCGCCCATCTCTTCAAATAATTGAAGGGCTTCCTCGCGCGAGACTTCCTCGCGAACGACTGGGAGATTTTCACTCACAATCTTCTGCATCTCTTTTTCAATCTTAGGAAGATCTTCTACAGAGATCGATTCGGGTACATCCATGTCATAGTAAAAACCCTCTTCAATCACAGGACCTACTCCGAGATTGACGTTTTCGTACAAACGCTTAACGGCTTGAGCCATGACGTGTGTAGTGGTATGGCGAAGCATTTCAAGCGCCTCTGGAGCATCGTCTTTTAAGAGTGCAAGGGTCCCATCTTCATTAAGGGGGCGCGTTAAATCGACTAATTCTCCATTAAAAGTTGCCGCAATCGCTTGTTTTTGCAAACCTTTACTAATTGAGCCGGCAATGTCAAAAGCCGATGACCCTGACTCGTACGTCTTAACTGCCCCATCTGGGAACGTAATTTGAATCTCGTTTGCCATTTTATTCACTCCATCCTAACTCACCTGGATCAGCAAAGGCGTGAGCTTTCTACCTTATGAAAACACAAAAACACCCGCCCCAAAAAGGGACGAGTGCTTACTCGCGGTTCCACCCTTGTTTCCACCTCTCGCGAACTAAAAAAATGAGACATGGATCTCGGTTCAAGATAACGGAAATTCCGTTGCAGATTACTAGTGAAGGATACGCGTTCACCTGCAAAGCTCAGAGGGGGTAACGGTAAGCCATCGTTAGGAAGTTCCACCAACCCTTCCCTCTCTAGAGCAGTGCAACCTCCCCACTGCAAAACGATGCGACTAACCCTCATGTCCTCGTCAATGCCGATCATGTGTGATTATGTACGTATTATAACGAGTGAATCAAAAGAAATCAAGCCTCTGTTTTTTTCTTAAAACGAATCGAATCCGCTTCTTCAATGGGATGAAAGACAACGCGTTCTTCAAAAACCTTTAAAAGTGTGATCATTTCGTCTTGCCCTTGTCTTGATGTGTAGATATGAACTTCAGCAGGCGAGAGACCAATCAAGCTCAATATGATCGAGGGTTTCGCTTCAATACCCCATTGTTTTAGGATTGGATAAAACGATCGAACGGATTGCACGTTATCAATCGTTTCCAGCCGATCGTTATAGAGCTTAAAAGGATCTTGATCCAGAACATAGACTTTTTGATGGAGCGGTCGGTACGCTCTCACAATCGTTCGTAACTTTTCAATAAACGCACTGTACTCTTGCTGAAGCTTGTATTCATCTAAGGCGAGTTCAGTCATTGTTAATAACCAATTCCGATAGCGGTGAAGTCGAAAGGTTTCAATGGATTCAAAACTAAAATTGGTCGGAGTTTTTAGAAGATCTTGAATGGACGTCTGAATAATCAACTCCCGTTCTGGAAGTTGTTCGAGATTCGGTAAATCCTGTTTTTCTCCATTTAAGATACTATGAATGATATCGAGAATCGAGGCTTGTTCATCCGGATCCTTATAATAAAATTGATTGGAAAGGATATCTATAAACCATTGATCTTCATAATAATTAATGATGAATCGGGTGAGATGGTGAGAAAGACGTTCACGAGTGGAAAGTGTGAATCCAAAATCTGCCCCTTCTATAAAAACTTGACTACCGTCACGTTTGACGTGAAACATCGCTCGATCTTGATTATCGAGCGCGCTATATAAAGCCTCAGCTTCCTGCTGAGACGAGAACATAACTGAAATCAAAAAGAGTCCCTCCTAGCAACACGGTTTATATCACTATATGGGACCAGCCCTTAAAAAATGACCGCACCAACTAGAAGAATTTTCAAACCGACTTAAATTGACCATGCCGAATTGTAATTGTGCTCGCACGGCTCTCGACCGTTAGTTAGGGGTTTTGGGGCTGTGTTCGAATTCTAGATCCGAGTGATCGAATCCTTAGAGACTGGCATCTTTTTCAGGTATCGATCCTCCCTCTTTCAGCTTCGCATCAACCCTCATTAAAAATGAAAAAAAAAACAAGCCCGCGAAGGCTTGTCTACAATTCATATTTATTATTTAAAAGAACGGCGATTGGTACCGCTTAGAGAGAGGGTATGAGAATAATGGCGAATCCGTTCCATCAATCGTTTGGCCTTCAAGAGTTCTGTCCCACTTTTGTTCGAGTAGGCTAAATGTTCTTCCAACTCATCCAAATCATAATTGGATGTAAAAAGAGTAGGAAGGCGATCCATCATCCGTCTTTGAAGTACACTTCCCAGTACCTCATCGCGAATCCAAGGACTCATCGTTTCAGCCCCAATATCGTCTAAAATAAGAAGTGGGACCTTGCGGATATAACTCAACTTCTCTTCAACCGTCTGGTCCTGAATCGAGCTTTTTAATTCTCTGAAGAAGTCCGGTGTGTAAACCATAAGAGATTCAACTTGAGCCCGTTCAGCTAATTCATTCATAATGGCTCCCATGATATGGGTTTTACCGACACCGAATGGCCCATGCAAATAAAGTCCATCGGTTTCTTTTGGATTGGTTATATAATTTTGGACAAACCGACCCGCTGCTTCAAGCGCATCTTGCCTGCCACGTCCGCTTACATCAATCGTTCGAAAAGTAGCCCTAAGCACATCTCGTGGCACATAATAACTTTGAATTAACGCACTTTGACGCTTTCGTTGGTCTTCATTTTTTTTGACCTGACAGGGTGTGTACGTCACGGTCACACTTCCCTTGTCATAACTTAACTGAGGTTGATGACCACTTAAAACGTTTGGACAACGATCCAGACCTGGGCAATTCTCACAATGGCGCTCAGATTCCATCACTTCATACGCTTTGGGAAGAAAGCGGGAAAACAACACCGGTTCAGCTTCTGGATACTCATTCAAAAACGCTTGAATCTGTGCAGGCTGCTTCACTTGATCAAGCAGCCCCTCCATAAGGTCTGCCTTTCCATAGTTGCCTTGGAAATGACGCAATGCTTGTTTAATAGATTCCAAGTTCATTCCTCCCTTTCGATCCCTAAACATTCACTTTAAACGATCTATAAATTATTCAGGAAGTTCTCAAGCCATTTTTCCCGTTCCTCGTCCTTTTCTTTGACAGGTGGTTGAGCATTAGGCTCAGGTTCCGCTTCTTTTTTAGATTGCTTCATTTCGTTCTTCATCCACTTTGGTAAACGATCTTGACGAGCATTTGTCTGCCTTTTGGTTGAAGGTGCCGTGCGATTCGAAGCCGTCTGAGGTTGTTTCCAATCCTGATATTTTTTGTGTTCAGACTTTGCTAAGGCCATCGCTTCTCGGACGGTTTGGACCTTCTTACGCGCCCAGTGGCTGGCTATTTTTTCAATGTAGCCTTTTATTAACCGTTTATCATTGACAAGCATCGTATAGTCCAATAAGACGTTGACAACACCCGGAGATAAGTGTTGGTCAAACAATAACCCCTCAACAATTCGAAGATCAGACTGTACCGGTTCCGCACCACCCGCCATATTTCGAAGCAAGTCATATGGAGATAGAGTTTCAAACAAACGAATTTGAGCTTCGTAATCAGACTCAGGAGGTTTCTCTTCCTCTTGTGCCTTCTTTTCGGCTCGCATGCTTAAATGAGGCAATTGATCGCCATTTTCAATCTGGTAATAGTTCCGCACGGCCTTACGGAGGACAGAAATGTCCACCTCACCCGTGTGAATAAAGGCTTGCTGTATGATTTGAGCCATCTCTTCTGGCCCGATGTTATACACGAATGAAAGCTGCTGAATCGCTTGTCTGACCGGTTCAGTCATGGATTCTTCTGAAATAATGACATCGGAGAGATACCTAAGAAGTTCCGAAAAATCAAAGTCAACCGAGAGTTTCGGTCCAGAGGATGTTTTCAAATCCGCTTGACCTTGGGAGTCCTCTAACTCAAGATGAACATTTGTCAACTCAGATGGGCGAATCGAGGAAAAAACCGTATTAAAGGTCGCGGTCATCTCCTCATAGCCCTCACGATCCTGAGGGAGTGGGGTAAATTGCGATTTCAGCCGGAAATATTCCGTTTTACCGACTCGATTAAAAAGATAGATATTTAACAATCCATCCGAAAAAAAGTGGCTTGGCTCCAATGGGGGATTCAGTTCATAAATAAAAGCCGATGCTTCCTCGGACTTCTTTTTATAGACGCTCAAGAGTCCAATCGCTTCCAGCTTTTTTCGCTCTGTAAACAAAACTTCAAGAGAAGAGGCCGTGCTTAACATGAGATGATAATGACTCCGATCGTGCTCATTATCATCCGCCTCAAACAAAAGCGTTGTATAGAGCTGGCACGCTAATGGGCCAATTAGGGGCTGATAAAGAGCGGAAAGAATTTTGAGATGAGAAAAATCTAGAGACGCTGGTGTTTGAACCGAATAATGGTCAACAGGTAAAAGTTCTTTCCAATGGGCGGACATAAATGAACCCCCCTCTTTGATAAATTAAAAGATTACTCTTTGTTTGCTTTTTTTAGGAGGTCTTTCAGTTCATGGATAAACACATTAATATCCTTAAACTGTCTATATACAGATGCAAAACGCACATACGCGACTTCATCAATTTGTGCCAATTCGTCCATGACAAGTTCCCCAATGTCATCACTATTAATTTCAGATTGGCCTCTACTGCGCAACTCTTTTTCAATCCGGTTGACCGCAGCTTCTAATTTTTCTAATGGAACCGGGCGTTTCTCACAGGCCTTTAGCATGCCGTGTAAGATTTTATCACGGTTAAACGATTCACGGGTTTCCCCTTTTTTTACAACGATTAATGGGATCTCTTCCAAAGTCTCAAAGGTCGTAAAGCGGTAATGACATACCTCACACTCCCTGCGTCTTCGAATCGATTTCCCTTCATGAACCGGTCTTGAATCCAAGACTCGTGTTCCGAAATGATGACAATTTGGACACTGCATATCTTTTCACCCGCCCCAACTAAAATCAGGTTGTTTAATAGAATGTGTGTTAATTGGCCCTACAATCCAATGATCAAAAATGGAATCTCTGCCAAAAAGGATGACCGAAACACTAAACTCTACCTACTAGTTTACAAAAAACGACAAAAAGTCACAACCTCAAAAAGTTGGTAACCCATTAATTTCTTCCGACTCGATCAAATTCTTTTCCAAGTTTTGCATAAAGTGACGCACATAGTTTCTGACCATATCCCATGTTAAGGCCTCGGTCCACAGCAAAAGAAACATCTACAGCGGTTTGCATCGGACGGGTTGGGACAATCGTTAAAACGAGTAAACCTTTTCGTCCCCCCTTAACTTTTGCTGCTATTTCGCCTCGGTCGTTTGATTCATCAAGGAGAGTGAGGGTAGGCTCTTGTTTGATCCAATTCAAACAAGCCTCCATAAGTCTATTTTTATTGGTTTTGAAATACTGTGTACGTAAGCGCGAATCTTCGTGATGGTCGCGCGTTTCAACGCGACTTTCAATAAGTCGACTAAAAAAACTCATGTTGACGAACGACTCCTTTCTCTATGCTTTTTACTTACTTTCTATAAAGTAAAACTTCATTCAGTGGGGGTTTTGTTCATCCCCCACTGAATGTTAGTTGCACTTATCGGACCTTTACGGGCAGTTTGTCCCACCTAAACTTATATTTAAAAGTTTTGAGGTGGGGGTATTACTGCCCGTTAAGGCGGGATGAATGCGAAGCGGTCAATTTCCATTCCTCTAATATGTCTAGTAATTGAGAGCGACTCTCTAAGATCGACCCTTGATTATTGATGATTCGGTCGGCAAGGGCCCGTTTCTCGTCTAGTGGCATTTGCGAATTTATACGGAGAAGCGCATCCTCTCGCGTTATATCGTCACGATCCATTAGTCGTTTAATTTGAACCTCTTCTGGGACATAGACTAACAGAATCCGATCCGCCCAACTTTTTAATGTACTTTCAATCAGAAGTGGGATATCTAATACGACCGCTACTTGGCCTATTTGTTCGTTGACCATGATCTGATCCCGCATCCACGCTCTTACCCTTGGATGAACAATTTCATTGAGCATCTGACGCTTGGTCGCATCTTTAAAAATAAGGCCGCCTAATTTTTTTCGATCGAGTTCACCATTCGATTGAATGACGTCCGAACCAAACGCCTTCTCAATCTCTTTTAAAGCGGGTTTGCCTTTTTCAACCACTTTTCTTGAAGCGACATCGGCATCGATCACCGGAAAGCCGAGCTCCGTCAACATTTGCGAAACTGTACTTTTTCCGCTTGCAATGCCTCCTGTTAAACCAATTTTAATCACGTCGCTTCCTCCTCTTCTGGCAAATTGAGCAAAAATGGGTTCCTCGACCACCGTGTTTGATTTTTTTAATCGGTTTTCCGCATTCCTTACACGGCTCGCCTTCGCGACCATACACGTACAATTTCTGCTGAAACATGCCCATACGGCCTTGACCGTTCAAATACGTGCGAACCGTACTTCCACCCATCTCAACCGCTTCTCTTAACGTGTCTTGAATGGCCTTAGTCAATTGTGCAAGTTTTTGAGAACTTACGAGGTCGGCTGGTGTTTCAGGATGGAGTCGCGCGCGAAAAAGCGCCTCATCCACATAGATATTGCCGAGCCCGGTTACAACCGTCTGATCGAGAAGTGCCTGCTTAATCGAACGAGTGGTCTTTTTAAGCCTGTTCTTCAGCACTTGAGGAGTAAACGATTCCTCAAGTGGCTCCGGACCAAGATGTACAAGTGGAGGGCTACTCCATTCTTCTCCCTTTTTAAAAACGTGCATGGTCCCAAATTTCCGAACATCCCGATAGCGCAATTCGCTGCCATCGGTAAACTTAAATATAACATGAGTGTGGGCGTCTATGGGTTCATTCTGATCATTTGGAACAAAGGTATAGCGACCTTCCATTCTGAGATGTGAGACCAAAACCACATCATTCAAATAAAAGAGCAAAAATTTTCCTCTTCTTTTGATGTCTTGAATGGTTTGAGAAGCCAATTCATGTTGAAAGATCAACACATCATCCGGGTGCTTCACAAGCTTTGGCCAACTCACTTCAACGTGGGCGATCGTCTTATTCAAAACAAGTGTTTTTAAAGTCTCTTTAACCGTTTCTACTTCAGGCAACTCAGGCATGGTCTCACCTCCTCATTTCCCCACTTTATTTGGCATCATACCATGTCGGTCCATAAGACACATCAACCTTTAAAGGAACTTTAAGAGATACCGCTTCCTCCATTACCTCAGGAACTAATTTTTTCATAAGATCCAATTCGTTTTCAGGGACCTCAAAAATTAATTCATCATGAACTTGAAGCAACATCTTAGACTGGAGATGCTCCGATTTAAGACGGTTCACCATATTCACCATCGCCATTTTGATGATGTCTGCCGCACTTCCTTGAATCGGGGTATTCATCGCCGTTCGTTCGGCAAAACTACGCCGGTTAAATTGTCGGCTCGTAATATCAGGAAGATAACGACGCCGATGAAGGAGGGTTGTGACATAGCCGTCGCGTTTTGCTTTCTGAACGATATCCGTCATATAAGTGCGCACGCCCGGATAACTGTCCAAATATTTTTCAATGAAAGATCCCGCTTCTTTTCTCGTGATCCCAAGGCTCTGGGACAATCCAAAATCGCTGATGCCATAAACTATCCCAAAATTCACTGCTTTGGCATGGCGACGCATTAATGAGGTTACCTCATCTTCCGCTACACTAAAGACGTCCATAGCCGTTTTTGTATGAATATCCCGTTCTTCCTGAAACGCTTCAATCAAATTTGGATCCTCTGCAATGTGGGCCAACACACGGAGCTCAATTTGAGAATAGTCCGCCGCGAGTATCGTCCATCCTTCATTTTCAGGGACAAATGCTTTTCGGATCCGTCGTCCTTCTTCCATACGAATCGGGATGTTTTGCAAGTTAGGATCTGTGGAACTCAACCGTCCCGTTTGTGTCAAAGCTTGATTGTACCGGGTATGAATTTTTCCGGTTTTCGGATGAATGACTTTAAGCAAACCTTCAATATAGGTGGAGCTCAATTTCCCAATTTGACGATAATGGAGGATCTTATCAATGACTTCGTGCTGGCCAGAGAGTTTCTCAAGTACATCAGCTGAGGTCGAATACCCCGTCTTGGTTTTTTTAACCGGAGGCAAATTTAATTTTTTGAACAAAATTTCGCCTAATTGCTTAGGTGAATTAATATTAAAAGCCACACCCGCTAAGCTGTAGATCTCTTTTTCAAGCCCAGCCAACGTTTCGTGTAACTCTTTTCCAATGGCATCCAAGGTATTCCGATTGACGGCAACACCTAATTGTTCCATGTCGGCGAGCACTTTCGATAATGGCATTTCGAGTTCATAGAAAAGACTCTGTTGATGATTGTCATCAAGACCATCTTTCAAAACGGAAATTAATTGCGACATCGCCATCGCTTTACGTACAACGTGATCCGCCAAAACCGTTTTTTCTGGAATCGCTCTTTTGGCCCCTTTGCCATAGACGGTTTCGTCAGAGAAGGCGAGATGAATCTGATGCCGTCGCGCCAATTCCGCAACTTCTACACTAGATTCAGAAGGATCTAAGAGGTAGGAGGCGAGCATGATATCAAATTGAACACCTTTTAATTCCACACCGTGCCAATAAAGCGCCACTGTCGCTGCCTTCTGATCAAAGACGATCTTCTTGTATTCTGGATCGCTCAACCAAGCTTTAAATGCTTCGGATTGTAGGGCGACTTCACTTGAAATGAAATAAGAGCCTTTTTCAGAATGGAGCGCAAAACCAAGAATATCTGTAAAATGATAGTTTTCTTCATCCAATTCCACCATCAAAACCGATTCCTGTGGAAGATTGTCAGAGGAGATGTCTTCTAAGATTTGAAACGTAATCTCTTGTTCTTCGGCCGCTTCATCTTTGGTTTCTTCAAATCCAATGCGATCCAAAATGGAATGAAACTCAAGTTCTTTAAAAAGATCGACTAATTCTTTACTATAGGTTTGTTCATAGTCCAAGTCATCAAGTTTAAGATCAATGGGCGCATCGGTATAAATTGTCGCCAATTCCTTGCTCATAAAAGCCTGGTCTTTAAATTCAGCTAATTTTTCTTTCAGTTTTTTTCCTGAAACGTCTTCTACATGCTCAAATACGTTCTCTAAAGACCCAAATTGTTTGAGCAGTTTAATTGCTGTTTTCTCTCCAACGCCCGGAACCCCTGGGATATTATCCGAGTTATCCCCCATAAAGCCTTTTAAATCAATTACTTTAATCGGTTCAATTTCATAACGTTCATGAACTTTATCCGGGTTATAGTCATCCACCTCTGTAATGCCTTTTCTCGTCAAGGCAACTGTTACAGAATCGCTGACAAGTTGTAGTAAATCCTTATCTCCGGTATAAATTTTAACCGTCCATCCATTGGAGGACGCGTTCTTAGACAGCGTCCCGATCAAATCGTCGGCTTCATAGAGTGCTTTTTCATAGCGACTAATGCCTAGCAAATCGACGACTTCATGAATAAAGGGGAGCTGCTCTGAGAGTTCAGGCGGTGTCTTTTGGCGTGTGCCTTTATATTCTTTAAAAGTTTCATGACGAAACGTCGTTTTTCCCGCATCAAAAGCCACTAACATATGGGTCGGTTGTTCTTCTTCGATAATTTTGAGCAACATATTAGTGAACCCATAAACCGCGTTGGTATAAATCCCTTTTTCATTATTTAATAAAGGGAGCGCAAAAAATGCTCGATAGGCAATACTATTTCCATCAATCAGAACTAATTTTTTTGACATTACTGATCACATCCTTTTCAAAAACCGAATCCTAAGTACCCTCATGCCAAGTGAACATAGTCCCTTTTAAGCAAGTAAAAAATAAAGTTGAAAGGTGGAGCCATTTCCCGGCTGGCTTTCGACTTCGATTTTTCCACCATGTGCCTCTACTAAATGCTTCACAATTGCAAGTCCCAATCCAGTTCCTCCCGAATCACGACTACGCGCTTTATCTACACGATAGAAACGTTCAAAAATGCGAGTGATTTCCTTCCGTTCAATCCCAATACCTGTATCCTTTATTTCAAGGATGCCCCATTTTTCTTGTTTCCAAATCCGCAAATCAACCCGACCACCGCTTGGCGTATAGGCAATGGCATTTGAAACAATGTTTACAATGATTTGTTTCAAACGACTGGCATCACCTAAAATGGAGAACGGATCATGGGGTTCAAAATGAAGCACAATGTCTTTATCTTGCGCGCGCTCATTTAATGAAGGAAGGGATTCATTGATGAGAGGAACCAAACTCGTTGGCATTAACGGAATGGAATAATGAGGTTGTTCAATTCTAGATAATTCCAGAAGGTCATGAACTAGATTTTGAAGTCGTTTACTTTCATATAAAATAATCGATAAAAACCTGTTTGTTAAGTCTGGATCCTCATGACTTTCGAGTAAGGTTTCCGAGAATCCTATGATTGATGTAATCGGGGTTTTTAATTCATGGGACACATTGGCCACAAAATCTTTGCGCATTTGTTCAAGCTTTTTTAGTTCCGTTATGTCATGGAATAATACGACAACACCACGAATGCGCTTCTTGTGATCTAGCACGGGCGCACAGGAGACATCAAAGTGTTTTCGATAGATGTTGATATCCAGTTTACAGGTCCTCGACTGCCGCTTTTCGGTCGCAAATGATTCAAGGATCATAGAGCTAATATCCTGATTCGGCATAATGCTTTCATAGGGTTTATTTCGCCATTCATGGTCCCCAATGCGAAACGTTTCACGATAACTCTTATTGACTAAAACAACGCGTTTCTCATCATCAATGAAAACAAGTCCACTGCCAATATTTTCGATCAAAGTCTTGAGTTGATCCTCTTGAGCCAAGTATGTGCGTTCCATCTTTTCCATATCACGGGCCAGCCGATTGAGAGAGTTATTTAACTCGTAAGCTGGGCCTTTATATTTCGTTACAATATTTCGTTCGCCAAAATTCCCATTGGTAAGGTTTTGAATCAATTCAGTCGAGTCTTGTAAAATTTTTCGATTGTAGGTCACATTCCTAATTAATAGAATAAGAAGGAAAAGGACCAAAACGGCTAAAACCATCATGTCCTTTGTCCCTCAAACTTATACCCAAGTCCACGAACAGTCTTAATGTAACTCGGTCGCCTAGTATCTTCTTCGATTTTTTCTCTTAAGTGGCTAACATGGACATCGACAATCCTTGTATCCCCAGCAAAATCATACTGCCAGACTGCGCTTAACAACTGGTCGCGAGTGAGCACTTTGTTGATATTCTTAACGAAATAATAAAGCAGTTCAAATTCTTTTGGGGTGAGCGTCATTGGCTCGCCTTTTAAAGTAGCTTCATAGTTTGCTGGATCAATTTCCAGTTCATGAACTTTTAAAAGATGCGGTGTTGGAGGTGCCGATTCAACCGTTTCAGAAATTTTGGATCGACGGAGTAAGGCTTTGACTCTTGCGGTCAATTCTCTCGGACTAAATGGTTTGGTCATATAATCATCTGCACCTAATTCAAGGCCTAACACCTTATCAAATTCATCATCTTTCGCCGTTAACATTAACACCGGCAACTGACTTTTGGCTTGTCTCAATTCCCGACAGACCTCAAGGCCATCCATTTCAGGTAACATGACGTCTAATATGACAAGATCTAACGGTTCAGATAAGGCAAGGTCCAACGCTTCTCGTCCATTTGTTGCTTGTACGACCTGATAGCCTGATTTTTCTAGATTAAAAGAAAGTAATGTTAAAATTGATGGCTCATCATCCACTGCCAAAATTCGCTTCACCACATGGAGCCCTCCCCATACAAAACTATTCGACTAATACCCCTACTATCATACACTTTTTTTGAAAAACATAAAAGTTTTAATAAAATAGAATAGGGGATGCGAACGATGATAATTCGTCTTCATCGGCGCCTTCCCCGGTTAGGGTTGGATCCATTTTAGCTTAGAGAAGCTTCAACACATTTTTAACAGATTGGACGGATTGATCCAAAGCCTGTTTTTCTTCATCTGTCAGTTCAAGTTCTATGATTTTTTCAATGCCGCTCCCACCAAGAACAACCGGAACACCTAGATATAAATCTTGGTACCCATATTCCCCTTCTAGGTAAGCAATAGCTGGAAGGACTCTTTTCTTGTCTTTAAGGATGGTTTCTGCCATCTGAGCAAGGGATGCGGCTGGCGCATAGTAGGCCGATCCGTTTCCTAGTAGCTGGACAATTTCACCGCCACCTTTTCGCGTGCGTTCCACGATTCTCTCCAGTCGCTCCTTTGAGATCAGTGATTCAAGCGGGATCCCCCCAGCATAGGAGTAGCGAATTAACGGTACCATATCGTCACCATGCCCCCCAAGCACAAACCCCGTAATGTCTTCAACGGAGAGCGAGAGTTCCTCTGCAATAAACGTTCTAAAACGGGCTGTATCCAATACGCCGGATTGACCAATCACTCGATTCTTTGAAAATCCCGTTTCTTTAAAGATCGTGTAGGTCATTGCATCAACAGGGTTCGTCAGCACCAGAATGATTGCCTCAGGCGAGTGGTCCGCGACTTGACGCGCGACATCTCGCATGATTTTGGCATTGGTCGAGACAAGGTCATCGCGACTCATACCTGGTTTACGCGCAATTCCCGCCGTAATGATCACAATATCCGACTGTGCAGTTTGCTCGTAATCAGCCGTTCCCGTAACATGCGCATCAAACCCTAATATAGGGCTTGATTCAAGCATATCAAGCGCCTTACCTTTGGTTGGGTTTTCCGCTTGTGGGATATCCACAAGGACTACATCCGCTAATTCCTTTTGAGCAATCAAAAAGGCCGTAGTAGCCCCTGTAAAACCTGCCCCAATGACCGAAACTTTTTTGCGCTGAATCGCCAACTCCATTCAACTCCTTATGTATTAAGATATAGTTGGTAAAGCACATTACAAGAAGAGATTCGTTTTTCTAAAAATGCGTATTAACTTAAAACCGAGCGAAAATAGGCGAGACTCCTGCGGAAACAGCAAGCCTGGCGAGACCCCGCAGGTTGCAGACCGAGGAGGCTCGCGGAAAGCGAGTCTAATTTCGCCAAAACACAGAGAACAAAAACAGAAATAAAAAAAGGTGGTCTGGGTATAGCATACCCAAACCACTTTTTTGAATTACATATTTTTAATAAGCGCGTCACCAAACTCAGAACATTTCACTTCAGTCGCTCCATCCATTAAACGAGCGAAGTCATATGTGACGACTTTACTTGCAATGGTTTTTTCCATGGAGTCCGTGATTAGTTTTGCCGCTTCATGCCAGCCCAAGTGTTCCAACATAAGAACACCGGAAAGGATTTCAGATGAAGGGTTTACCTTATCTAAATCGGCATACTTAGGTGCTGTACCATGAGTCGCTTCAAAAATCGCATGTCCTGTTTCGTAGTTGATGTTGGCACCTGGTGCAATTCCGATTCCGCCAACTTGTGCAGCAAGCGCATCCGAAATGTAGTCCCCGTTAAGGTTCATGGTCGCAACCACATCAAACTCTTCAGGACGCGTTAAGATTTGTTGTAAGAAGATATCAGCAATCGAATCTTTAACAAGAATTTTACCCTCAGCTAAAGCGGCATCTTGTGCTTTATTAGCTGCATCTTTTCCTTCAGATTCAACGAGACGATCGTATTGAGCCCAAGTGAAGACTTTGTCGCCGAATTCTTCTTCAGCCACTTCATAGCCCCACTTCTTGAAGGCACCTTCAGTAAACTTCATGATATTTCCTTTGTGTACAAGTGTCAGACTCTTGCGACCTTCGTTGATTGCGTACTCAATTGCAGCGCGCACGAGACGCTTTGTACCTTCTTCAGACACGGGCTTAATACCAATACCTGATGTTTCAGGGAAACGGATTTTGTTAACGCCCATTTCATTTTGCAAGAAGTTGATGACTTTTTGAACAGCATCGGAACCTTTTTCATATTCGATTCCAGCATAGATGTCTTCAGTGTTTTCACGGAAGATCACCATGTCTGTTTTTTCAGGATGTTTAACTGGTGAAGGCACCCCTTCAAAGTAACGCACTGGACGCAAGCATGTGAACAAGTCCAACTCTTGGCGAAGCGCTACGTTTAAAGAACGAATTCCGCCACCAACTGGCGTTGTAAGAGGCCCTTTGATCGCGATTATGTACTCACGAATCATATCAAGCGTTTCGCTTGGAAGCCATTCCCCAGTTTCGTTGAACGCTTTTTCTCCAGCCAAAACTTCTTTCCAAACGATTTCTTTCTTGCCATCATAAGCTTTTTCAACGGCCGCTTCTAAAACGCGGTGTGCCGCGCGCCAGATGTCACGACCTGTTCCGTCGCCTTCAATAAATGGAATGATTGGATAATCCGGAACATTTAATTGACCATTTGATACTGTAATTTTTTCTCCGTTTGCCATTCGAAAAAACCTCCTAATTACTCTGCTTATTTCTGCTTTTTGGGGAGGCAATGCTCCCCGCCACTCTTACACAATTTAGCGTGCTTCGATTGGTAAATACTCTCGCTTGTCTGGCCCTACATATTCAGCACGTGGACGAATCAAACGGTTGTTGCTGAATTGCTCAAGAATATGAGCTAACCAACCCGACATACGGCTTACTGCAAAGATTGGCGTGAAAAGATCATGCTCAATCCCTAAGCTATGATAAACACTTGCCGAGAAAAAGTCGACGTTTGGAAGCAAACCTTTTTCGCCGGTTACGATTTCATTAATTTTAACAGACATCTCGTACCATTTTTTCTCACCTGTGATCTCGGTGAGTTGACGAGACATCTCTTTAAGGTGTTTGGCACGTGGATCGCCGTTTTTATATACACGGTGACCAAAGCCCATAATCTTTTCTTTATTTGCAAAAGCATTTTTCAAGTAAGGCTCGACATTCTCAACAGAGCCAATTTCAGAGAGCATCTTCATAACACGCTCGTTTGCGCCACCGTGAAGGGGTCCTTTAAGCGCACCGATTGCAGCTACCACTCCGGAATAAATATCGGAAAGAGTTGCCACACATACGCGGGCTGTAAAAGTAGACGCATTAAGCTCGTGATCGGCATGAAGGACGAGGGCTTTATTAAACGCTTCCACCTCGATATCATTGGGTACACGATCAAACAACATATAGAGGAAATTAGCCGCATAACCTAAATCCGTACGTGGTGCAACAGGTTCTTTACCCTCTCGAATTCGTGCAAAACCTGTAACAAGCGTTGAAATTTGGGCTTGAAGACGAACGGCTTTTTGACGATTAACCGCCTCATCCATAACATCGGCTTCCAAATCAAAAGCCCCTAAGCTTGAGACTGCTGTGCGCAATACAGCCATAGGATGAATGGATTTTAATGGGAGTGCTTTAATCTGTGCAAAAACCTCTGCTGGGACCGTCGCATTTTCAGCAAGCTCTTTTTTGAAAGCCGCAAGCTCTTCCTGATTTGGAAGCTGGTTTTCCTCATTCCAAAGCAGATAAACGACTTCTTCAAAGGATGCATGATTCGCAAGGTCATCGATGTTATAGCCTTTATAAGTTAAGACACCGTCGATGATCGAACTGATTGCTGAGGTCGTCGCAACAATCCCTTCTAAACCTTTTGTAGCTGGCATTCTTTCTCCTCCTTCTCTATCTCACAACACTCATACAATAGACCCAAAAAAAGACTGTCATTAAAACACTGAATGTTGATGACCACATTCAATTATAAACAAAGTGAAACGATTTGTGAATAATTTAGCATACTATAAGAATTTTTAGACACTATCCAATTCTTCCCTTTGCTTAAGGTCAGGAGTTGCGATCGTAATTAAACACCTTTAAAACCCACCTGTTCTCCTTAAATTTATTTTATAAGCAGATTGAAGGTCACTTTTAAGATGTGTAAAATAAAAGAAAACCATCCTAGTTTGTTGAATTTATTTGCGCTTTTTTGGCATGATTTTAAACAAAAAGACAAGTCCAGTTTTATAATTACATAAACTAGATATACTACCTATTCTAGAAGGGAGGTAACTCATGAATTCCCACTACATAACCAATATTTTGCGTTATATTTTTATCACCTTTCGTTTTATTTTAGTCGCGTTTATTGGTTTTTTAATTTGTGCAGCCTTTTACTATGGGTTTAAGTATGCTTTTCCTTTTTTAATTGCCATTGTCATTTCATTTTTCTTAAATCCCTTAGTCACCGCTCTTGAAAAAAACACCAAGCTTCACAGGGGCGTGGCGACCTTCATTATTATTTTTCTAATCGTAGCGTTGTTTTCTGGGGTTGTGACCTTCATCATTATTCAGCTTATTAATGGGCTCACCTACCTCAACACGGAAGTGCCAAGTCATGTTCAAATCTTGAGTCGGTATATTCAAGCCTATGTAACCAACACGTTGCTGCCTACATGGACACACATAACGCATTTAATTAATAGTTTGGATCAATCCCAACAACTGACGATTGAACAAAATATGAACCATATTGGTCAAAGATTGGCCAACGGGTTGAGTGATTTTGGAACACGCATCATCACACTCTTAACGAACTTCATTGTGTCTCTTCCAAACATCGTCACTATTGTGGTATTTATCTGCCTAGCCACCTTTTTCATCACAAAGGATTGGTATAAACTGGGAGAGGCTTTCCAAGACAAATTGCCAGAAAGTATTGTGGAGAGTCTGAACAATATCTACGAGGGGCTCAGAAAAGCTTTTATGGGATTTGTGCGGGCGCATCTTACTCTTATTTCCATTACGGCTCTTATTGTTTTAGTTGGACTTCTTATATTGAGAGTCGCTCATCCCGTGACCATTGCCTTTTTAACGGGATTAGCCGATTTCTTACCGTATCTCGGAACCGGAACCGTATTTATCCCTTGGATCGTGTACTGTTATTTTTCCGGGCATTATTTTATGACAATTGGTTTGGCGATTCTGTATGCCGTTGTCATAATCCAACGGCAAGTGATGGAACCTAAAATCATCTCTTCTAACATTGGATTAAATCCTTTGCCCACTCTTGTTGCGTTATTTGTTGGCTTTAAGTTGTTCGGATTCCTAGGCCTCGTTCTCGGTCCCATTGTTTTAATTATCTTTAAGACACTGAGTCAGGCTATGGTTTTTCAGAACATCTGGAAGTATGTAATCGGTGACCGTACATTACCTAAATAACTTTAATACCTTTAAAAAGGGGCATCTCTAGTGAACCACTGCATTCACTAGAGATGCCCCTTGATTTTTTGAAATTATCGTCTGTAATGAAAACTAAATTGGCCGTTTGAGAGACGATTTTTCAACCAGCGTCTCACGCGCCGAACCAACCGTTTACGAACGGAAGGCAGGAGCAAAACGAGGCCTATTGCATCGGTCAAATAGCCGGGTGTAATTAAAAGCAAGCCGCCACAAAGGACACATATCCCTTCAATCAACGCTTCCCCAGGCAGTCTGCCCATTTTCAACTGTTCTTGTGCTTGTCGCCAAACCTGAAGCCCTTCCCGCTTAGCTAACCTAGCCCCGAAAAATCCTGTAAGAAGGACGATTAGTATGGTAGGGAGGATTCCAATATACTTTCCAGCCAGCACAAACAACCCAATCTCGATCACTGGGATCATAACAAAAAGAGGAAAGAGATATCTCATAATGTGCCCTGCTCTTTGAACACTAGTTCGATTCTTTCGTGCAACGCGGGCCATTTCTTCTGCAATTTGACTGGTTTCATATCGGTAGTGGTCCAACAGTGCTCAGTGACCCCTTCCGCTATCGCAACGCCATCTAATTCACGAATCGCTTTATACTTAAAATGAATACGAACACCATTATAGGACTCGACTGAAGTCAAGATGGTGATCAGATCTTCGTATTTTGCCGGTGTTTGATACTTGGTATGAACGCCAATGACTGGAAGATAAAAGCCTACTTTTTCAATTTCTCCATAAGTAAACCCAACATGCTTAATAAAATCGGTTCGCCCCACTTCAAACCAGTTCACGTATTGACTGTGATGGACAATCCCCATTTGATCCGTCTCGGAATAACGAACACGAATTCTCGTAGACGTTTCCATGATGCACTCACTCCTTTTAAAAGAGTTGTTACTAGAAAAATAATAATCAGAACAAAAATGAATAAGGAGAAGGTTATCCCTTCTCCTTATTATAGCATTCTTCTATTAATTAAAGCTTATAGGACTTTAGCGTGACCGTTGTAAATATTTCCACGCTCGGCATCTACTGTGATCACTTGATCGGTTTGCAGTGTCTTACAAGCGTTAGAGACACCCACGATAACTGGGATATCCAGGTTGATGCCTACGATTGCAGCATGAGAGGTCAAACCACCCTCTTCTGTGATGACCGCTTTGGCACGTTCCATAGCTGGAGTGAAGTCTTTATCCGTTCCTGTCGTTACAAGAATCGCACCATCAGGCATCTTTTCAATAGCTTCCTTTGGATCATTCGTGACAAAAACCGTACCATTTGCCGACTTTTTGCCGATCCCTTGGCCTTTCGCTAATACTTCTCCGACCACATGAATTTTCATGAGGTTTGTTGTTCCCGATTCACCAACCGGTACACCAGCCGTAATAACGACAAGGTCACCATGTTTGACATAACCGGATTGAACTGCCGCATCCACTGAGGAATCGAGCATCTCATCGGTCGTCTCAGCAAGTCTTCCTAATTGTGGGAACACACCCCAGACAAGCGCAAGATGACGAAGCACCTGTTCAGAGCTTGTAACCGCCACAATATTGGCTTTAGGACGGTATTTTGCCACAACAAATGCGGTATGTCCGCTTACTGTTGATGTGATAATGGAAGACACATTTAAATTAATAGCTGTATGAGCAACAGCTTGTCCAATGGAATCCGTGATCGACGTGTTATTCATCTTACTACGTAAGCTTAACATCTGTTGATAATCGAGAGAGGTTTCCGTTCTCTCAGCAATCCGTGCCATTGTTTCAACCGCTTCAACTGGATAATCTCCCGCTGCTGTTTCACCAGATAACATAATCGCGTCTGTGCCATCAAAAATGGCGTTTGCAACGTCACTCGCTTCCGCACGGGTTGGACGTGGATTACGCTGCATGGAATCAAGCATTTGAGTAGCCGTAATAACCGGTTTACCAAGTGCATTACATTTTTTGATCAACATTTTTTGTACAAGCGGGACTTCTTCGGCTGGGATTTCCACTCCGAGGTCACCACGCGCGACCATTAAACCATCTGAAACCTCAAGAATTTCATCGATGTTATCGACCCCTTCTTGGTTTTCAATCTTAGGGATGATCATAATGTGCTCGCCGCCGTTTTTCTCGAGAAGCTCACGAATTTGCAAGACATCAGAGGCACGACGTACAAAAGACGCGGCAATAAAATCAATGCCTTGTTCCACACCAAATAGAATGTCATTCGTATCTTTTTCGGTGATTCCAGGCAAATTGACACTGACGCCTGGCACGTTAACACCTTTTTTGCTTTTAAGATCACCTGAGTTCATGACTTCTGTTTTGATTTCATTGCCATCGGTTGAGAGGACTTTCAAACCGATTAAGCCATCATCTAAAAGAATGACAGAACCAGGATGGACGTCATTCGCAAGTTCTGAATATGTCACTGAAATGCGTTCCTCTGTCCCTTGAACAGGTTCCATACTCACGATTAATTCTTGGCCCTTCTCTAAGTGCACCACTTTTGTAGCCATGTCACCGGTCCGAATTTCAGGTCCTTTTGTATCGAGTAAAATCCCAACGTTCTTACCAGTCTTCTCTGAGGCAATCCGAAGATTTTTGATTCGGTTTCCATGCTCTTCAAAATCACCATGCGAAAAATTAAGCCGGGCAACGTTCATGCCTGCTTGCATTAACTGTTCAAGTTTTTCCACACTTTCACTAACCGGTCCGATTGTACACACAATTTTAGTCTTTCTCATTTAGACGATTCCTCCTGTTAAATTGAGAGTTCCTTCGCAAGTTGCACAAGTTTTTGATCAAGTGCGTGATGGTTAGTCAGAATCTCACCAATGTCATGGTTTACCACAACGTTGTTTTCGACCCCCACCATGCGATCGGATTTCCCCTGTAATAAAAGATCAACGGCTTCAGCACCCAAACGGCTAGCCAGCACACGGTCAAAAGCAGTTGGCGATCCACCGCGTTGAATATGACCAAGAACCGTCACACGCGTTTCAATTTCAGCTTTTTCTTTTAGGGACTTCGCGACGTCATTAGCCGATCCGACCCCTTCTGCTACGACGATAATGCTATGCTTTTTACCTCTAGCATGCCCTTGTTGGACGCGCTCAATGACGCTTTCTATGTCCTGCTTAGATTCTGGAATAATAATCGATTCCGCACCTCCAGCAAGCCCTGCCCAAATCGCCAAGTCCCCCGCATCACGTCCCATGACTTCAATTATAAAAGTGCGTTCATGGGAGGTTGCCGTATCACGAATTTTATCAATGGCATCGATTACAGTATTAAGTGCTGTATCGAATCCGATTGTAAAATCCGTACCCGGAATGTCATTGTCAATCGTTCCCGGCACCCCAATCGTCGGATAACCTAAAGCGGTTAACTTTTGGGCCCCTCTAAAGGAACCATCACCGCCAACGACTACAAGCGCTTCGATACCAAATTTCTTAAGCTGCCCAATCGCTTTTTGGCGACCTTCTTCCGTTTTGAATTCTTCAGAACGTGCACTATGTAACATGGTACCACCGCGTTGAATGATATCTCCAACAGACCCAAGTTCAAGTTTCTTTATATTACCTGCAATTAAGCCTGTATATCCTTGGTAAACGCCATAGACTTCAAGCCCATGATACATTCCTTTTCGAACCACAGCTCGAATCGCGGCATTCATCCCTGGAGAATCCCCACCGCTCGTTAGGACACCTATACGCTTCATGAAAGGTCACTCCCTAAATTAATAAAAGTCCAAAGCTACTCATTAAATAAAACTATATAAAAGATCCTCTATTAATTTAAACATATAAAAAGCGTGTTTTCTATATGATTTATAGAAAACACGCAGAGATTATTTGATGGAATCGCTTTCAACTCGATAGGTTCCCATATTGCGGTACTTTTCATGTCTTTGTTTCACCAAGTCCTTTTTTGAAAAAGAACTTAAATCCTTAAGGTGTTTTTGCAAAGAGCGATCAATGATCTCGGCTTGTTCTTTTAAATTGTTATGAGCTCCGCCTGTAATTTCTTGAATTACCTCATCTATGATTCCCAGCTCAAGTAAATCAGGCGCAGTAATTTTCATGGTCTTAGCGGCTCGTTCTGCTTGGCCGGAATCTTTCCATAGTAAGGCAGCTGCGCCCTCTGGAGAAATAACCGAATACCAAGAATTCTCGAGCATTAACAAACGATTTCCCACGCCAATCGCGAGAGCCCCACCGCTTGCACCTTCACCAATAACCACACAAATAATCGGAACCTTAAGTCCGGCCATTTCAAACAAATTACGCGCAATCGCTTCACCCTGCCCGCGTTCTTCGGCCGCTTTTCCAGGAAAAGCTCCTTTAGTATCAATAAATGTAATAACCGGACGATTAAACTTCTCCGCCTGTTTCATCAGGCGCAACGCTTTTCGATAGCCTTCCGGATGGGGCATCCCAAAATTCCGGCGTAAATTTTCCTTTGTATCACGGCCTCTTTGCTCCCCAACTATAGTAACTGGACGCCCATGAAAATTGGCAATTCCCGCCACAATGGCTTCATCATCGCCAAACACGCGATCGCCATGCAATTCCATAAAATCGGTAAACAGGTGAGGAATATAATCTAACGTTGTAGGACGGTTTATATGGCGAGCAAGTTGAACCCGATCCCAAGGAGACATATTGCCATAGGTTTCCTTCTCCAATGCTTGCAAGCGCTCTTGTAGGCTCTTAAGCTCATCCGAAAGATCAATATCTTTTGAAGCCATAAAATCTTGAAGTTCTTTAATTTTTGCTCTCAACTCGATAATTGGCTTTTCAAAATCTAATCCTGGAACCACGCTTCTTCACCTCGCTTGTAATGAATGGATAGAATGGTCACTAATTTCTCACGCAAGTCATCCCTTGGAATGACGCGATCCAATTGGCCATGTTTCATTAAAAATTCTGCTGTTTGGAAATCATCCGGGAGGTCCTCACGAATCGTTTGCTCAATTATGCGTCGACCTGCAAACCCAATAAGAGCCCCCGGCTCCGCAAAGTTATAGTCTCCTAAAGACGCGAAGCTTGCGGTTACGCCGCCTGTTGTCGGATGGGTCATCACCGTAATGAACAATCCACCGCTCTGACTAAACAAGTTAAGCATACTGCTTGTTTTGGCCATTTGCATCAAGCTCAAAGAGCCTTCCTGCATCCGCGCTCCTCCACTTGCTGTAAAAATAATCAGAGGCAAATTTTCATCAAGTGCGCGTTCAATCGCCCGGGTTATTTTCTCCCCGACAACAGACCCCATGCTCCCCATTCGATAACGAGAGTCCATGACAGCCACAACCGTTTCATACCCTTCAATCAAACCTTTTCCTGTTACGACCGCTTCGTTGATTCCGGTTTTGGCGCGATCCTTCTCCAACTTGTCTTCATAATCAGGAAAATTCAAAGGATTAACCGATGCCATCCCTTGGTCAAATTCTTCAAACGTGTCTGGATCAAAAAGACTCTCAATCCGTTCTCCCGATGTCATTGGATAATGATACCCGCAAGATTGACAGATTAACAAATGCTTTTTGAGTTCCTTGGTATACATGATTTTATTACAGCTTGGACATTTTTTCATCAAGCCTTCAGGAACATCTTGCTTGACACCAGTTGAAGGAACTGTGACATATTGCTTTTTCTTATTAAAGAAATTGTTCAACACGTATTACTCACCTACTTCATCCAGTCTACCAAAAGTCTGGCAATCCAAATTATAAACTTATCCTTGCACTTAAATGGTTCTCTTAAACGAAAGACACCTTTATCCAACTTACTAATTTTATTAGAAAAGATTAGAATACGTCAACTGGTAACCGGAAGAATGTGAAGAAGTTGACTCACTTCGCCCTTCTAACCGACTAATCTTTTCCAGTTTTCTTCTAAAAAGTTTGCGAGCGCATAAACCGCTACAAACCATCATCTCTTCATTAATATGTGTCTCATGGACAACTCATGCCCCTCGAAAACCGTAACACTAATACCACTCGTCAGTACTTCTTTTAATTATAACAAACTCTTTCATAGGAGAAAAACAACCGGTTTACTTTAAGGCGACATTGTCTGGTCCAAGGAGAGTCTTTAGCTCATTCAGAGCACTCGAATCAATGGCGGTGTCATATTCTTCTGGCAAGGCCACCGTTTCTTTTCGGTCCTCGTAATAAATATACACGGAATGCGAGCCCGGATGATTCAAAAGCCAATCTTTCATCTTTTGTAGGCGTTCTGTATTTTGTGTATGCACCCGCAAATAGAGACTTGCCGGCTTAGAATTTGATGTCTCCTTTTTCTCTTGTTTGGCCATTTGAGAAGAAAGAGATTGCAAAGGAATGAGCCGGTCAACGACGAATTGTAACTCTAGATCTCCCTTTTTGGGTTCAAAACGTCCTTCCATAAATAAGAGGTTGCCCTCTTCCAAAAGCGAACGGTTTGACTCAAATAAAGTTGGGAAGACGACCGCTTCAGACACATCGGACGAATCTGAAATCCTGACAAACGCCATTTGCTGACCTTTTTTGGTTTTGATCACTTTAACAGACTCTAATAAAACTGCTATTCTTGATTTAGGATCCCCTTTGCCCTTAAGAATTGTCTGAGCTCCCCATGCCATAGCCGTCTCTGTATAAGGGGTTGTCGGATGCCCACTTACATAATGGCCAAGGACTTCTTTTTCCATTGCCAGGAGCTCATTAAAGGTAAAGGGCGGCACATCACCCAGTTCCATTTGAACCTCTTCTTCTACCAAACGTGTTTGTCCGACCCTCTGATCCCGAATATAGGCTTCCGCTTGATCCAGTACGTGATCAAGCCCGGCAAGCATTGGGGCTCGGTCATGCCCAAATTCATCCATTGCCCCAGACATAATCAGGGATTCAATCGTCCGCCGCGTGACTTTCTTAGGATTGACCCGTCGACAAAAGTCTAGGAGATTTTTGAAAGGTTGAGCTTCCCTTGCCTCAAGTATGTCCCTGACAGCTGGAATACCTATGTGTTTAATAGCCGTTAATCCAAATCGTACCCCTTTTGAGTCGGTTGAAAAATCGGCTTGACTTTGGTTAATGGAGGGGGGAAGAAGCGCTAAGCCCTGGCTATTTAGTAGAGTTTTATACTCGGAAAGCTTCTCTGGGTGATGCCCAACACTCGTTAAAAGCGCCGTAATAAAGGGTGCAGGAAAATGCGCTTTTAAGTAGGCGAGGCGATACGCAATCACGCCGTATGCCACGGCATGAGATCGGTTAAAGCCATAATCCGCAAACCGGACAATCCAATCATAGACTTTCTTGGCGAGTTCGATCGAATAGCCTTTTTGCTTAGCGCCTTTGATAAAGTGAGCCTGCTCTTCCTCTAGAATATCTCGTTTCTTTTTGGAAACCGCTCTCCGCAAAAGATCGGCTTCTCCCAACGAAAAACCAGCCATAATCGACGCAATCTGCATGATTTGTTCCTGATACACAATGACACCATAAGTCGGTTTTAAAATAGGTTCAAGATCCGGATGAAGGACATCGATCGGCCTATTCCCATGCTTCCCATCAATATAAGCCGGGATATTCTGCATCGGACCTGGTCGATAGAGGGCACAAACAGCAACAATGTCTTCAAAAGAAGTTGGTCTAAGTCGTTTTAGCACATCCCGCATACCAGACGACTCCAATTGAAAGACCCCATCTGTGTCACCTTTTGAGAGCATCTCAAATGTTTTCGAATCCTCTTCTGGAATCTGGTTAAGTTGTGGACGGGGAGATCCTGCCTTCTCAATTAGGGCTAAAATCTGTTCAATCAAGGTTAAATTACGAAGCCCAAGAAAATCCATTTTGATCAGGCCTAAAGATTCGACGGTCTCCATTGGAAACTGGGTTACCGCAAGTCCTTCTCGACCTTTTTGAAGCGGGATAAGGTCTGTTAGTGGGAAGCCGTTTATGATGACGCCCGCAGCATGAACAGACGTATGACGTGGTAATCCCTCAATGACCTTGGCAAGAGCAAACAGCGTCTTGTAAGACGCCTGTTCCTGAACCATTTGTCGAAAGCGATTGGAGGTTTGAAACGCGTTCTCCAATGTCACACCGTGCTGGTTGGGAATCTGAGCAATGAGACGATCCAGATCTCGCGGTTTCATCGAAAGAACACGCCCTAGATCCCTCAATGCTGCTTTGGTGGACAACGTGCCAAACGTCCCGATTTGAGCCACATGGGTCGCTCCGTAACGCGTCTTGACATAGTGTAAAACCTCATCACGACGAACGTCTGGAAAATCAATATCAATATCTGGGAGACTCACGCGTTCTGGGTTTAAAAAACGTTCAAAAAGAAGTTGGTATTTGAGTGGGTCCACGTCCGTAATGCCCAAAACGTACGCAACAAGAGAACCTGCTGCTGAACCCCGACCTGGTCCGGGTTCAATGCCGTTTTTTCTCGCAAAACGGATCACATCCCAGATGACCAGAAAATAATCATCAAACCCCATTTTGTGTATGATGGTGAGTTCATAATTCAACCGATCCATCGCCTTGTCCCAATCGGTTGGATTCCTTTTTTCCAATCCTTTTTCACAGAGCGACCGGAGAAACCTTTCAGAAGATTCTCCATTTGGAATGGGATACTTAGGTAAATACGTTTGGTCAAAATCAAAGGTGACCTCACAGGCTTGAGCTAACTGAGTAGTTCGAGCAAGCGCCTCCCGATCTTCAGGAAACCAGGCTTCCACTTCATTTTGGGATAAAAAACGAAGCGCCCCGCCCTTAGTCTCCATTTCGTTTGGCGTTTCAAGTATTTCGCCGTCTCGTATGGCTCGCAAGGCTAGTCGAGCAAACGCTTCTTCTTTTTTTAAGTAATGGATATCATGCGTCACGACAGTCTCAATTCCAAGTGTACGTGCTAATTCTCGCTGTACATTCAGACGCCGCTCATCAAGCGCTTGTCCATTTCGTTGCAGCTCCACATATAAATCTGAGCCAAAGACCTTTTTTAGGAACTGGCCAAGTTCATGCGCCGCTGTCGCTCTCCCTTTTAATAGCGACTGTTCCATTTCGCCATGTAACCCTCCTGATAGACAGATCAGATCTTCTGAAAAAGTTGAGAGCATGTCCCAGTCCATATGAGCGTCCGTTGCAAATTGCAGGCGAGTGCTGATCTGAATCAGGTTACGATAGCCAACATTTGATTTAGCCAAAAGCGTCAATTGAGCATATGTCGACGAACGCTTACCTTTGGTTGGGGACGGGTCATGCATTTGATAACGGACAACCATCCCAATGATCGGACGGATCCCAAATTTCTGACACGCTTTATAAAAGGGAACCACCCCGTACAAGACGTTTGTATCTGTAATGGCTAAAGACGTCATCCCTAAATCTTTTGCTCGCTCAACAAGCGGGTCAATTCGACAGGTCGAATCTAATAAACTATATTCACTATGCACATGCAAATGCGTAAAGGTCATCCTCATCCCGTCCTTTGGGCCATTCATCACCGTTTTATCATACTACTATTATATTGAATTCCTCTATTTTTTGAAAATGGACATACCCTGAATTCCCACCCATATATTATTAATAATACTATTTTTATGGAGACTTAAGTTCAGGAAGGTGTCAGCTTATGGATATGAAGCAATTTTCATCCCATGCCATTGAGTATTTTTTTATTGCGTTCGGGGTTTTAATAGGAGGGGCGTTACTAAGTGGTGTCGGTGCTTTTCTTGTGAACAAACCGCCTCTTGTCAACATGTCAGAATGGGCTCAACGACTTAATATTTGGGCAGTTGTGGCCGCTATGGGCGGTTCAATGGACACACTTGAAAACTTAGAACGAGGGATCTTGAGTGGCATTCCTGTAGAAGTAGTTAAACAGGTTCTTTTGCTCATCGCAGCCATGCTAGGCGCTCATACCGCAACCATCGTAGTTCATTGGCTCACTCAGGAGCAGTAAGGGATGCGGATACCTCCTTACTACAACGATCCGGCTTGGCAACGCTTCTTTGCTGGTTTTATAATTGGGGCGTTAATCGGTTTCGCCATCTTTGTTTACCTAAATGGAATCAATCAAGAACGTCAACTCAAAATCATTGCCCAACAGAAAAAACAAATCACAACGCTTGAGGACCATCTTAACACACTTCGTGAAGAAGAAGATCAACAGAATAAAGAACTTGAGAAGAAACTCACAATTCAGTCTATTACGATTAAAATCGATAAAAGCCCTAAGGTTACCCTAGACGGCATTAAAGAGCTTGATATCAAAGAAAAAATTTATAAACAACTCAGTACATTAATTGGGGATGATGTGAGTTCCGTCTCGAACAATCGGGAACTCATTTTCAATGCCGTAAACAATCAACCTTTTCTAATTGAAGACAAAATCTATTACGCGAAGGTCAAAAGCGTGACGATCTATTCAGAGCTTCTAATCCACATCATCATAGACAAAGAGCAAATCCGCTAACTCACACAAGGACAAATTCAAACGTCCTCTTAATTGAGTTGAGTAGGCTAATTCTCAAAGGGTAAAGACGCCTCCTCTCCCAAAACACCTAAAGGTAGCACTCAGATCCAAGAAAAGGACGAGGTGTGGTGTTAGAGAGAGGAGATTTTTTTGAGCTGGCTCTTTTAGTTTTCTACTTTAAAGGTTTTGCAAAGTTCCTCCAAGTCATGGACAATTTGGTCACACGTCTCCCAATTATAAACGGAAGCCCCACTTGCCATTGGATGGCCCCCTCCGTTATAGGTTGCTGCCAGCTCATTAATCACAGGTCCTTTAGATCTTAAACGCACCCGAATTTGATCAGATTCTTCTACAAAAAAAACCCAAGCAAGTAAGCCTTCTAAGCTCGCAAATGTATTGACAAGGTTTGACGCCTCTTGAGGCGTGACACCATGGCTGTCCAACACTAATTTTGTGAGGCGCATATGCCCCAATCCCCCGGCCAAGAGCTCAAAATGTTGAAGGACATAGCCTTGAAACCTCATCAATTTAAGAGTAACAGAGTCCATATGATCATTAAGTCTCTGCGCGTTAAACGATTTTTCAAGCAATTGCGCGGCTGACCGATGGGTGAATGGGGTGGTGTTATTATAGAGGAACCGACCTGTATCACCGACAATCCCCGCATACAAAACGCGCGCTGCTCGGTCGGTCAAAACGAGTTCGGTGTGGGTTTGATAAAGTGACGCGATCATCTCGCTCACTGAACTTGCCGATGTGTCCACCCACAACCAATCGCCATATGGATCCATATTTGGGTGATGATCAATTTTCAATAGCCTGGCCCCTTGTTTGTACCTCGAATCACTGATGCGTTCTTGGTTCGCTGTGTCACACACAATGACCAGCGCTCCCTCATAGTCATGATCAGAAATGGAATCCATTTTAGCGAGAAATTGGAGCGATTCGATTTCTTCGCCCACTATATAGACCTTTTTTTCAGGGTAATGATCTTGGATTAAATAAGCAAGACCCGCTTGTGACCCAATGGCATCGGGATCTGGACGCACGTGGCGGTGAATAATAATCGTATCATGGGCTTTGATTTCGTTAAACAAGGTTTGCATCGTCTCAGACTCCTTTTGATTTCTAACTTTCGGATTCAATTTTATGAAAACGTTTAATCTTTGCTCGCAATTCACTTGAAAAACCGCTACAATAAAGTAAATCATCATTCAGTGGGGGTATTACTACCCGTTAAGGCGGCATAAGAGAACGCATACTTAGACTCTTATAATAAAAATGTTGAATTTGGCCGTCGATGCGGACGAACAGGAGGTTGTCATGCCTACTTTTGTGATTTTAATTGTGTTAACATTTGTGGTTTTTCTTATGTATCAAGTCAAAGCCATCCGGAGCAAACATCCCCTTTTGAAAAAATTTACGCAGGCCAAAGCGAACATTGCAATCGGAGTGTTTCTCGTCTCTTTCGGTTTAAACCGACTCTTCGTCCATCCAAGCGTTTTGACTTATGTGGTCACCGGCGTGTTTGTGTTCTACGGGTTGTTTTTCGCCTATGACCATATCCGCCGCTCCCAATTTTATTATCAGCAAATTCAACAGAAAAGAAGCCAAGGGTCCTTGTGACACAAGGCTTCTTTTTAGTAGTCCACCCTCTGTGTGGGTTTTAAGTGAGCGGTGTTTTTGCAAGTTCCGGGCATTGATTGGTAAATAACGGATCCTCGTGACCCTATCCCCCTCACCCATGGGGGATTCACCCAAATAACGGATCCTTGTGGCCTCTTCTAGATTTTGTGGACTTTTGTTTCCGCTATTGCCTCAATTTCCGCTCCATCTAAAAGATTATGGACACGTCATTCCGCTATCACTCGATTTCTCAAGCATTCTTCTTACTATTTGGAAGAATAACGGATCCTCGTGACCCTATCCCCCTCGTACATGGGGGATTCACCCAAATAACGGATCCTCGTGGCCTCTTCTAGATTTTGTGGACTTTTGTTTCCGCTATTGCCTCAATTTCCGCTCCATCTGAAAGATTATGGACACGTCATTCCGCTATCACTCGATTTCTCAAGCATTCTTCTTACTATTTGGAAGAATAACGGATCCTCGTGACCCTATCCCCCTCATCCATGGGGGATTCACCCAAATAACGGATCCTCGTGGCCTCTTCTAGATTTTGTGGACTTTTGTTTCCGCTATTGCCTCAATTTCCGCTCCATCTAAAAGATTATGGACACGTCATTCCGCTATCACTCGATTTTTCAAGCATTCTTCTTACTATTTGGAAGAATAACGGATTCTCGTGCCCCTATCCCCCTCATCCTTGGGGGATTCACCCAAATAACGGATCCTCGTGGCCTCTTCTAGATTTTGTGGACTTTTGTTTCCGCTATTGCCTCAATTTCCGCTCCATCTAAAAGATTATGGACATGTCATTCCGCTATCACTCGATTTCTCAAGCATTCTTCTTACTATTTGGAAGAATAACGGATCCTCGTGACCCTATCCCCCTCATCCATGGGGGATTCACCCAAATAACGGATCCTCGTGGCCTCTTCTAGATTTTGTGGACTTTTGTTTCCGCTATTGCCTCAATTTCCGCTCCATCTGAAAGGGATAGACACGTCTCGGTACACTCAATGCGGAATAAACTGCGCGACTAAAAAAGCTTTTCCAACCACTTGGCCTTCATTGAACAATTCGACATCGAACTTTGCGGTTCGGCGAGTTTCTTCTAATATATTAAGCTTAATTAAAACAGAACTCTCAAGCTGAACGGGTTTAAGAAAATATAAGGTAATGGTTTCAATGACGAGATCGCCTTTCTTATGCCGGTTGAAATAGCGCCTGGCAACAGTCGTTACAACCGTTGTGATCACACCATTTGAAAGAGAACCGAGCTGATTTGTCATCTGAGGACTTACAACAAAGCGGAAACTCTTGTCCTCCCCATCCAATTCACTCAATTGATCTTCCACCAAGTCATCAATCGTTTCCCCAACTTGTGGTTGGCGTTGGCTCATTTGCACGGCCTTCAGAACGTCCTGTCTTGTAATAATCCCAATTAATTTGCGATTTACCCCCATGACCGGGAGACATTCAATCCCTTCCCAAATCATCAGGTGCGCAGCCGAAGCGACAGAGGTCGCTTCATTGAGTGTAATCGGATCTTTCGTCATCACCTTATCAATCGTCATATTGCGGTCTTTTCCAATAATGTCTTTTGATGTGACGATTCCGCAAAGTCGATTCGTGCCATCAATCACGGGATAACGGCTGTGCCCGGTTAACGCATTTTGACTATGCCACTCGTCGACCTTGTCATTGATAAATAAAGTACTCGTGCGCTCCAATGGAATAAGAATATCGGACACAAGCAAAATTTCCTTTTTGATTAATTGGTCATAAATTGCGCGGTTGATCATGGCCGCAACAGTAA
This sequence comes from uncultured Sporolactobacillaceae bacterium, assembly GCA_963829575.1. Taxonomy (GTDB): domain Bacteria; phylum Bacillota; class Bacilli; order Bacillales; family Sporolactobacillaceae; genus KACC-23026. The sequence goes on from CAWHJF010000016.1 coordinate 288,874, forward strand.
ACGTATCATAGGACGTTGAAATGACCGGCAATTGAAGCTGGTCCGCGAATCGTTTCACCTCGTCTGATGTATCAAATCCTCCTGTAATCAAGACAGCCGCTCCTGCTTGCAACGCATTGATGTGTGCTTGATCTCGGTTCCCGACAATCAAGAGTCCTCCCGCATCAATATAGCGCATCATGGCTTCAAGCTTCATGGCTCCGATCACAAAACGGTTTAGAGTCTTATGCAGGCCTTCTTTTCCACCTAAAACCTGACCATCTACGATATTGACCACTTCGGCATAGGTTAGACGTTCAATATTTCCCTTATGTTTTTTCTCAATCCGAATTGTACCGACCCGCTCGATCGTGCTAACAAAGCCTTGGTTTTCGGCATCTTTAATCGCACGGTAGGCGGTCCCTTCACTTACACTTAATGCCTTAGCCACTTGCCGAACTGAGATCTTATGGCCAATCTCTAAATTTTTAATGTACTCTAAGAGCTGTTCATGTTTGGTCGCCATAGTCGCTCTCCCGTCTCATTTTTCTAAATTCATTATACCGATAGATTTGGGAAAGGGAAAGACAAGGGGATACGTCCACTTGAAAAACGCCTACTTGATAAAAAAACCAACTCTTTAATGTGGATGGAAAACTCGACATTGTACAAACCCTTCTAGAAAGATTGACAATAAAATCGATAACCTCATTCATGAAGTCAGAAGTGGCCTTCAAAAACTTGATGGAACATTGTGTGGTAATTGATTTCATGCCACATGGGGAACAACCAGAAATTTGGAACCTAAAAAAAGAAAGCGCTAATCCTCAAACACACATCCTCTATATTCTCCTCTTATCCCCTAACTTCTTAACTTCAACTACGATTTTACTTTACGAAACAAACGGCAACGGATCCTACTCTATCCGTTGCCATTTTTAATCCGTATTCTTTTTTTAGCGAAATCTAAAAAAATCCCACTTTATTTGATCGTCACGCTATGGTAAGACCCTTTTATTGAGACACTCTTCGGAACTTGAACGAGAAGAATTGCCTGAGTAGACGTATAAGAGAAACCGTTCCCATCTAATGGATCCATTCCTTTAAACTGAGTAAGCATAAAATCTGGAGCCATCATTGCAAAATTTAAATTTAAAGGGCTCCTTTCCTTTACCTCTAAATTACTACCATTTAAGGTACAAATGGGTGAATTCAATAGGTTAGTAACGTCAAGCGACCCAACGAACATTCGCGTCATATATGTCTTGATCGTAATTTTCCCAGCCGACGAAGGGGTTCGTTTAACAAGGATAACGCCCTTATCGCTTTCGCTAAGCTTCGGAAGTGACAGCGACTTCCCCTGAAAATCAAAGGTTTGTTCGCCACGTTTCACAACCCCTTTCGTTGGATCAAAAACCCCCTGATTAAGCGCATCAAAAACGATTTGCATCCCATCCCCTACTGATGTCGCATCAGACGACAATGACGGCGTATCTGCTTTTAGATGAGTGTTCGGATTAACAAAATAGAAAGTCGTTCCAACGACAAGCATGATCCCATATCCCAATACCCATTTTTTTACGATCGATGGCGAAAGTTTCATACTCACTGATTCAGATGTCTTTTTTCTTCCTCTGAAAAGAAAGAAAAAGCCTAAGAAGAAGACCACAATCACAATCAGACTCATGGCCGCACCTCCATGCGCTCAGCGATAACGAGCGACATCACCATAAAGACAACTGTTGTCACTAGAACTTTGGTTATAAAAAAGAGCGGTGACGGTTCTTTAGCAAAAAAACCAATCAGATCAACCAGAAGATTCGTATGCACTGCAGTCGTGTGAGATAAAAAGAGATCAAGGATGATTAAAACCAGAATCACAAGAATAATGGCTCGATTAAACTGCCACAAGAGACCAATCAAATAACCAGCTGATTGAATCAATAAAAGATATAATATGACGACTACAACTTCCATAAAAAAAATTTTAAAACTAAGCGGATATCCCATGACCCTATGTGAGGAATGCCAAACGAAAATGAGAGATTTGAATAATAAGCTGGCCATTGTTGCAGAAAGACCTCCAACGACACTTGTTGTGACAAGGATGAGAAATTGAGAGATCTGGCTTGTTTTTCGATTTGCGACAAACGCATAGTGATCATTTCGATAGGCTTCTGTTGTCAGTAATATTGCAATCACGAAGGCCCAGATCATAGTAAAGGTAAGAATGATATTTCCATTATAATTTGTCACCTGAATGGTCCAATTCCCATCACTTGATCCCGTGCTCCCTGTCCCACCAAGAGATAGGAGGAACCCAATGACCTGAACCATAGTAAGCGAACTAAATACACCAAAATAGACTCTCATTTTTGATTGGTATTGCTTTTTAACAATCGCTCCAAAATTAACGTTCGTTAAAGACATCATCAATCCTCCTTTTGGATGACCCCGTTAGATAGATGCATACATCCTCTGCTGAAACAGAAGTCACATTTAAACCCAATGAACACGTTTGTGTAAAATTAAACTCTCCACTTTTAACCACTGCATAACCATATCCATTTCCTGGTTCTTGTTTATAAAGGACCTCCCGTTTCTGGGTCCAGGCTTGAACCGTTTCAATTGGACCCTCTACCACAACTGCATATTCCTTTAAATCATCCATTGAAGTATGGAGGCATAGTTTCCCTTCCTTAATCAGGATCACTTCTTCTAGTATGTCTTCAAGTTCGTTTAACAAGTGACTCGAGATGATGATCGTTCGAGGATGTTCCAGGTAATCACGCAATAAAGCTCGATAAAAATCTTTGCGAACAGAAGCATCCATTCCATTGGTTGGTTCATCCAAGAGTGTTAAAGGACAGCGGGATGAAAGGCCCATGATCATATGAAAGGTGCTGCGCATTCCTTTTGAAAGATTTAAGTAACTTTGGTTTGGGTGAAGAGAAAAATAGGTCATTAGCCGTGTCGCAAATGTATCATCCCAATTGGAATAGAATGTACGACCAAGTTTTAAAAGCTCTTGAAGCGTTAAATCAGGTGGGAAAAGCATCTTTTCGTCAACCAATATCGAGTTGGCTGAAACAGTTAAATTATTAAAAGGTTCATGTGAGAAAACCTGTAAACTTCCTGAAGTCCGCTTCGTATAACCGGCTAAAATATTTAAAAGGGTTGATTTACCTGCCCCGTTTCGTCCAATTAAACCGATTATTTTATTTTCTCTCTAGCGTAAAAGACAGTCAATTTAACGCATGCTCCTTACGTATACTTTTTCGTGAGATTCTGACACTCAATTACGTTCATTGGTTATCCCCCCGGTCTTCTCGTTGTAATTGAAATTCTGAGCGTACCAATTCCAATAATTCCTGTTCTCCTACATTTAATCGGCCTGCTTCTGTCACACTATCTTTTATAAGTCGTTTTAAGGTTTGTTCTTTTCTTTTTTCGGTGATCAAGCGATATGCCTCTTCAGTCACAAACATGCCAAGCCCTCTCTTTTTGTAAAGAACGGACGCATCAGCTAACATGGCAAGACCTTTTGCCGCTGTTGCCGGATTAATCGTCAACATTTCAGCGAGTTGATACTGGGAATACACTTTCTCATCTTTCTTTAAGTGACCATTCAGTATTTCTGTTTCGAGCCATTCTGCAATTTGCACATAGATCGGCTTCGGACTGTTCGAATTTATGATCAAAATCATCCACCCCTTTAGGTGACACAAGTGGCATAGTGCATTACCGATGTAATGTACTATACTTTAGTTATCGAAATAAATCAATAAATTGCGAATTTATATTTTTTCAAGAGGTTAATCTAACTCAAGCGGCACTAATTGCTATTATTGGATGAGAAAATCATGGAAGGGTCTTACCTTGGGGGATTTGCGCACACAACTGAGCGGAACACCACTTATTTTTTTGCGCGCAAGCATCGCCTTTCCTAATATAAAAAGCCCGCTACTCTATAGCGGGCTGCCCTTGTTTCTGCTTTAATTTTATAAGTCGATCGAATCTCCGGCATTCATGACTTTGCCTTCTGTTTTTAGAGAAGCGACAAACGCCTGTGGATCTTGTTCGATGACTGGGAAGGTATTGTAGTGAATCGGCACAACCACTTTTGCGCCAACCCATTCCGCTGCAAGTGCCGCATCATCTGGTCCCATCGTAAAATTATCACCAATTGGGATAAACGCCAAATCAATATCATGACGCTCACCAATTAATTTCATATCAGAGAAGAGCGCGGTATCTCCTGCATGGTAGATCGTTTTACCTTCTACATTTAAAATTAACCCACCTGGCATGCCAGTATAAATGATGGTATTAGTTTCGTCCGTATAGCTGGAACCGTGGAAGGCTAGTGTGTACGTCACTCGACCAAAGTCAAAGGTATAGCCGCCGCCTATAGACATGCCATGAGCGTTTAACCCTTTTGAACCGGCATAACCTGCAAGTTCAGCTACCGCGATAATCAAAGCATCGTCGCGTTTCGCCAAATCAAAGGTATCCCCAACATGATCATTATGACCATGTGTTAAGATAATCGCATCGAGCTTTGGAACGTCATTGACACTTAAGGAATTTGAGCCATTACCTGAGATAAACGGATCGACAATGAAATTGCCTTTTTCTGTTTCAAAAAGAACCGTTGAATGACCAAAATACGTAATTTTCATGACAGCACTCCTTTTTATAGTTCATTAAGTAACCATCTATATAATATAACCAAGCTTTCCATCATTTCAATCAATTTACCCTACAGGGGGTCTTTCACGACTTATAAATCCATTTATGTTAAACTATACAAAAGTCCTGACAGACAGATAATAAGGGGGTTGCAGCGTGAAACATGCTCGACTGACGGCGTTGACGGACGCCATTCAAGGACAGGATTTATCGTTCGGATTTATAACCGACCCCATGTCTATTTTTTATTTAACTGGGTATCGTTCGGATCCACATGAACGCCTTTTTGCACTCTTTGTGTTTCCTAATCATGAGCCATTTTTGATCTGCCCATCAATGGAAGTTCGTGATGCCAAAGAATCCGGCTGGAGCGGGGAGCTCATCGGATATGCAGATCACGAAAACCCTTGGGCTTTCATCGGCCACGCATTGGACACACGTGGTATTAACGGGGCACTTCGGATCGGCATTGAAGCCAATCATATTAGCTTTGCGCGTTCTGAGTATTTAAGTCAATACGGAAATTCAGTGACGTTTTCAAATATGGAAGCTGCACTCGGATCCATTCGAACGATCAAAGATGCGTCTGAAATCGAAAAACTAAAAAAGGCTGCCAAGATGGCCGACTTTGCCGTTGAAGTGGGCGCCTCGTTAATTAAAAAAGGCAAATCTGAACAAGCCATTATTGCTGAAATTGAATATTCCTTAAAAAAACGTGGCATTTCTGAAATGTCCTTTTCGACAATGGTTCTTGCCGGGGACAAGACCGCTTCCCCGCATGGTCATCCTGGTGAGCGACAGATCAAAGAAGGCGATTTTGTTTTATTCGACTTAGGTGTCGTGGTCGACGGCTATTGTTCAGATATCACCCGGACGTTTGTCTACAAACACGCATCAGACAAGCAGGCCGATATCTATGAAACCGTTTTAAAAGCCGAAGAAGAAGCGATTGCTAAAGCTAAGATTGGGATGCGAATCGGAGACTTGGATCTTATCGCACGCTCCATCATAGAGAGTAAAGGATACGGGGATTATTTCACACATCGGCTCGGACACGGCCTTGGACTCAGTGTTCATGAAGCTCCTTCCATGAGCTATGACAACGATGAGCTTCTAAAAGAAGGTATGGTGTTCACCGTGGAACCGGGTATTTATGTACCTGAAGTCGGCGGTGTGCGAATTGAAGATGACCTTGTGCTAACAAAGAACGGCGCTGAAACCCTTACGCATTTTCCGAAGCAATTAACCATTATCCCATAAAACGCAACACCAAAAATCCAACCATCAATGTTGGCTTTCAGGCTGTCGATATCAAAGTCTTCGACAGCCTTTTTTACGTCATTTAGCTTTATCGAATCACCGCATTAATATATTGTTATATTATTAAAACTATTGCATAGAACTTCGTTTTAATATGCGGAAATAAGCTCGCTTTCCGCGGGCGATCCGCGAACCTCCTCGAGCTCGTACCAAAGATCGCCAATCACCTCTCAAAGCTTTGAGGTCGTTGACGATCTTCTTAGCTCATTTATTTATGAGTTAAATCCAAAATAACCAAGTAGAAATCGAGAGACGCCTGCGGAAAAACGGTCGGCCGAGACCCCACAACCCCCATTTAAAGTGAGGAGGCTCGGACGTTCGTCCGCGGTAAGCGAGCGACTGTCCACAATTTGATCAAAAAACAATAAATTATGGTTCAAGACCTGCAAAAAAAAGTGTAGAGAAACAACGTGCGTTTCTCTACACTCCGAACTCCCAGCCAATCATTCAATGTTGGCTTCTAGATTGCGTATCTAATATCAACTTGTTTTTTATGATCGTTACGATTCAACTGCCGCGGTATATTCCCACTATATATTACTATATAACTTAAACGACGTAAGCCCTACCTCTCCTACATCCTTACGGCTCCGAAGCCGATCCAGTGTGAATAAGTTCTCAACGAAGAACAAAGTAAGAACGCCAAATATTTTATAAAATCATCATAATCGTTTCAAGTTCTAATTCGACAAGCAAATTTAAATATACCACACACTCAAATCAATGTCAAACATATATTTAAGTGCTTTTTTTGAATTCTGATTGAAACAGAAAAAAGGCGACCCATTCTGTGAATGGATCCCCCAATTGTCTACTCCCTCAGACTTTTTTAGTCTTGGCGACTTTGCAATAAGTCTAAAGCTGCACGATAATCCAATCCATGAGCATCAGCAACAGCCTGATACGTGACAAACCCATCCAACGTGTTAATGCCTTTTAACAAGGCAAGGTCCCCTAAACACGCGTGTTCCAACCCGAGCGAGGCAAGACGCGCTGCATATGGAACCGTCACATTGGTCAGGCCAATCGTCGATGTGCGTGGCACCGCTCCAGGCATGTTGGCAACGGCGTAGTGGACAACACCATGTTTCACATAGGTTGGATCATCATGTGTCGTGATTCGATCGGTCGTCTCAAAGATGCCACCTTGGTCAATCGCAACGTCTACGATCACCGCACCTTCTGGCATGGCCTGAACCATCTCTTCTGTAACTAATTTTGGTGCCCGAGCGCCTGGAATAAGAACGGCTCCAATCACTAAATCAGCCTCACTGACGGATTGCGCAATATTAAATGGGTTGGACATCAAGGTATGAACAGATTTACCAAATAAATCATCCAATTGTCGCAAGCGATCCGGATTCAAATCTAAAATAGTGACATCGGCTCCAAGACCTACCGCAATCTTAGCTGCATTGGTTCCCACGATCCCACCGCCGATTACGGTCACTTTACCGCGTTTAACTCCAGGAATCCCCCCGAGTAAAATCCCTTTTCCTCCGTGTGGCTTCTCAAGAAACTGGGCCCCAATTTGAGACGCCATTCGTCCCGCTACCTCACTCATCGGGGTAAGAAGAGGGAGTGAACCATTAGCCAACTGAACGGTCTCGTAGGCAATCCCGGTTACTTTATAGTCAGTTAAGGCTTTCGTGAGTTCAGGTTCTGGCGCTAAATGTAAATATGTAAATAAAATGAGCCCTTCGTGAAAAAAGCCATATTCTTCAGGAAGTGGTTCTTTCACTTTCATCACCATATCTTGCGCCCAAACGTCTTCAACCTTGTTCATCATGCTTGCGCCAGCAGCTTGGTATTCTTCATCTGGAAACCCTGAGCCAAGACCTGCTCCTGTTTCAATAAAAACCTCATGACCGCCTTGTACCAGATGGACGGTCCCAGCCGGGGTGAGTGCCACCCGATTTTCATTATTCTTTATTTCTTTAGGAACCCCAATGCGCATCCCTACACACCTCCAAGATTAAAAGGATTAATAGAAGCAGAATCAAAAGGATGGGTTACGCTCTCAACACCATTTGTTCCGCCTACACTCAGAATACCTCAATTAAAAAAAGTAGACCACTTTAAGCCGAACACTTGTGTAAGGTCCACTTTTAAAACTTGCCATTATTAACCTTTTTCATTTAAGTTCACTCGTAGAACGAGGCCCTAACCCTTAATCCGATTTTCTCCAAACCCATGTATACAGATGGTCCGATCCATCAATCCAACGCACATCAAAATAAGTGAGATGAGAATCCGTTAAGGGCTTCAATCGTTCTGTCAATTCCTTGACGGTCGTATCCGGAGATAAGCGGAGGGCTTCAATCATATGTGTCACCTGTTTTTCTGCCTCTGGCCCACTAATTTCCTCATGACCCACACGATAAAAAAAGTGATCGGGTGCGACGTACGCATAGAAAAGATCTTGATTGGCATCAGTTATACTGATCTTTAGAACCTTATTAGACGGGATCGATGCAGCAGAGGCCTGTTGATAGGGCATGAGCGCAAACAAAAAGAAAATGGAAAAGACGATAAGTCGCTTCACATTAATCACCTCAATGATTAATGTGGGGAATTATTTCCTTTTTTATACATTAAAACGCTCTTGCGACACGTCATCCACTAACACCATTCAGACTCAGCGTTTGGGGCGGTTACGAAATTGGTGAATCGTATCCATTCCTCCGGTCACATCCAGCACGGAGCCCGTCACCATATCTGAGTGTTCCTCGCACAAAAAACCAATGACTCTCGCGATGTCCTCTCCGGTTGCCAAACGGATCGGTTGAGAACCCGCTTTGTAGTCTTTTTCAGCTTGAAGAATTGACGCTTCTTTCATCTCGCCTTCAATCACACCAGGACACACCATATTGGCTGTAATCCCATTCTCAGCTTCTTCAAGAGCCAAAGTCCGCGTGAAGGAGACAAGCCCGGTTTTGGCTGCAGCAAAAGGACCGCGATACATCCAAGCGGGGGCTCGATCAGCTTCTTGAAACCCATAGGTGATCCAACGGCCAAATCGCTGCTTTCGCATGATGGGAATCACACGTGTCGCTAAACGAAACACAGCCGTTAAATTCCCCGTCAGGAGCATATCCCATTCTTCTTCCGAATAATCTACCATTTTTTTGCGTTCAAAAACAAAAGGACCCGCATTATTGATGCAACAATCTAGCCGACCAAATCGTGCCATCACCTGATCAACTATAGTTGGAATAGTCGATGGATGGGTAAGATCCCCTTGAATGAACTGTAAACGTTCCGATTGATGGGACCATTCCTCTCTCAGTTGGCTGACAGACTCGTCTTCCGTGCGATAATTGACTGACACCGAGTAGCCTTTTTCGAGAAAAAACTGTGTAACTCGTCGACCGATCCCTTTTGTACCCGCCGTAATGAGAACATGACGCATCAACCGATCTCCTCCCACTCACCCGGATTATTTCGTAATTTCATGAACCAAATGTCTTAATTCTGGAAGGATGAGTCGAGTCATCCCCAAACGGACGGCGCCTGTTGAGCCCGGTAAAGCAAAAACCAACGTATTATTAGCGACTCCTGCCATCGCTCGGCTAAGCATTGCACCCGTTCCGATCTCTTCTGTGAAGCTTAGGAATCGGAATATTTCTCCAAATCCCGGCATCTCTTTTTCTAAAATATCTTGCACCACTTCAATCGTGACATCGCGTTTGGCTATGCCCGTCCCACCATTAAGAATGGCCACTTCGATTTCCGGCATGCTAAGATACCGGCCAAGTGTTGCTGAGATCGCGGTTTGATCATCTTGGACAATCGCATAGTCAATGATTGTGTGACCCGCTTCAGATAATACCTCTTTGATTAACCGACCACTCTTGTCCGTCTCTTCAGTTCTTGTATCACTGACCGTGATGACCGCACACGACACGCTTCGGTCCCCTTGTTGTATTTGGAAATCAACAGACACTAGATTCCCCCCTTTAAAAGGTAAATTTAAGAGATCAGTGCAAGTGTATCTCGCGCAATCATAACCTCTTCATTTGTTGGAATTAATAAAACTTTAACTGGCGAGTGTGGAAAATTGAGAAACGTTTCTTTTCCATGCACTTTATTTAAGCTTGGATCCCAGTGCACCCCCATAAACTCTAAGCCAGATAAAACCTTTGCCCGAACCAGCTCACTATTTTCACCAATTCCTGCTGTAAAAATGATCGCATCAATCCCCTGCATGCGAGCCGCATAACTTCCAATATATTTATGAATCCGACTTGCAAAAAGCTCTAAGGCAAGGATGGCCCGGTTGTTCCCCATCTCCGCTTCTTTTTGAATATCTCGTAAATCACTTGAAAAACCTGAAATCCCAAGTAGGCCACTCTTTTTATTAAGTGTCGAGATCACATCTTCGGCACTTTGTCCCGTCTTTTCCATGATATAAGGAATGAGAGCTGGGTCAATATTACCAGAACGAGTTCCCATCATGACACCGGCAAGGGGGGTAAAACCCATTGATGTATCAATTGAACGGCCGCCTTCAATCGCGGCAATACTCGCCCCATTTCCAAGATGGCATGAAATTAAGCGCAATTGCTCAATTGGACGCTCTAGCAAGCTGGCAGCGCGCTTTGAGACATATTTATGAGAAGTACCATGGAAGCCATATTTACGGATGCCATATTTTTTATAGTACTCATAAGGCAAGCTGTATAAAAAAGACTTCTCTGGCATGGTTTGATGAAACGCCGTGTCAAAGACCGCCACAGCTGGGGTATTCGGCAGTGCTTCTTTAAATGCTCGAATCCCAACCAGATTAGCAGGGTTATGCAAAGGAGCGAGTTCAGACACCGCTTCAATTTTTTGAATGACCTCTTCATCGATGAGAACCGAATGATTAAACAGTTCTCCACCGTGGACAATTCGATGGCCTATTCCATCGATTTCGTTTAATGATTCCAAGGCATGGAAGTCTTTTAAACGACTCAATAAAATTTTGACCGCCGTCGAATGATTCGGGATTGGCAACGTTTCGGAATGTTTGTCTTCGTTCACTTGAATTGAGAAATGCGCATCCTCAAACCCAATTCGTTCAATCATCCCCTTGGTGATCACCGTTTCATCAGGCATTTTAAGAAGCTGATACTTAAGCGACGAACTTCCGGCATTAATGGCAAGTATTAAACTCATCTTCCGTGTCCCTCCTGTCCCTTTTTTAAAAGTTCTTACTTTTTATGAATGATGATACGATTTAAACCATTCTTCGATCCTGCTGACAATGGAGGTAAAGCCAGGTTTGTTTGTGAAACTTGGCAGCTGGGCCATGAGCGTATTTTCTGGTTTTTTCGCGCCTTTTCCTTGCTTCTGCACAATCAAAATACTCCGCCCGGCATCTTGTGTTTTAAATAAACTAGATGGTAATTGTAAAAACCCGAGGATGAAGCCCTGATCCTGAATGTATGTATATAGCGCCTTACTTGCGTCTTCTTCAAACAAACCGTTTGGAACAAGCAAAAGGGCAAAGCCTGCTGGTTTGAGATGTTTAAAAGCCTGTTCAATCATCATATGATGGCTGTAGGCTTTCTCTTTATCTGTCACAACTTTAAAAGATTCCGCTACACTTTGGTCTGGATAATAGCCAATAGGTAAGTCTGTGATCACAAGGTCAACAGGATCAATCAATAGAGGGCGAAACGCATCTTGGCGAAACAGTTCAAGATCGCTTTGTTGCAAATCCGCGTTCAAGCCGGCTAATCGAATCATACGGTCATCGACATCAACCCCGATCCCAAAGGCTTGTCCCTCCATTTGATTGAGAACAGTGGTTAAAAGATTTCCCGAACCCACTGCTAGATCCAAAATGGCAATCATGTCTTCACCTTTTTTCTGAGCCACTTGATTCGCTAAATAGCCCATAAATACGGCGACCGCATCTGGCGTCATTTGGTGAAGCTCATGTTTCGTGTTTTGCAACCCTTTTAAAACAGCAAGTTGAAACGCTCTTCTCACATCTTCACGTGTCACATCCCCCGTCCAAAAAGGTTCTAGAACAGGAAACAATTCTTTTTTATAAGCATCTGGCATCGCTTGTTCAATTATGTAAGGGCCTACTTGTAATAGGCTGTCCAAATAATCGGCGCCTTCTCGCTCAGAGATGACCCGAGACGCCTGATCAAGACTAGAAAATAAGCGTGTCACGTTTGTCTCTAATACCATGACAATTCCCCCGATCTCTGCATTTTCACACCCATCATACCACAAATTTAGGGGTCAGACCCGGGTCTGACCCCTATAAAATATGTTTTTAATTGTAGATGTCGTCTTGGCCATCTTGATTGCCCGATTTCCGTCTGACAACACCGCTGGATGAGGAACCATTCCCTCCTGAATTCCCCTCAGAGTCCTTCTTATTGGACTTAAGTATTTGTTGGATTTTATCCACGGCTTGTGGGGCTAAATCCATTAATTTCTCAAACAAATGGGTGCTGTTATCAAGATGAATGGTTTGAATACCCTTTGGCCCGACGATCAAAAATGCGATCGGTGTAATGGAGACACCGCCGCCACTCCCACCGCCAAATGGAAGACTTGAGGCGTCCGAAGAGGACTCTTCATCTTCATCCGACCCTCCACCGCCTTGCCCTTTGAAATTGCTTCCACCTGCTGCAAATCCAAAACCTACTTTAGATACGGTCAAAATAACGTGACCATCTGGTGTTTCAATAGGATCTCCAATAATCGTATTAACATCGGTCATCTCTTGAAGACTTTCAAGCGCTGTCCTCATGAGTCCTTGAATGGGATGGTCTCCCATGGAGCAATCGCCTCCTTTTTAACTGCTTACGGATCCATAACGCTTGCGTTATAGCTTTTCCCAATCGAAAAGAGATCATGCATGAAAAATGAGTTTCAAGATACCACTTATTAAAAACGGGCACAACTTTCAATTGGGGGTTTTGTAAATCCACTATGGATTGAATCATTCTCAAACCAAAAGATTTAATCGTCCAGAGTAAACCAACCGTCATAGCCGTCCAATCGGCTTCTTCGCATCCAACAGCCGATTCCCACGTTAAATTTTCAATATGAAGCATCTCTCGAATTTGTTTTCGCTCTTTTAGCAGAGCGAACATCCCTTTTAGTTGTTGAAACATGGATGCCAATTCATCCGATTCCAAATCAACTGCTTGGTCTTGTGTAAGCGAGGATTCTTGCTCGAACACAAATTCTAACGGATCTTTTTCGAGTTGAACTTCTGGAATTTTAAAGTTTAATATTCGAATACGCCAAAGAAAGATTTGAACGGTCAATTTAAAATCAAGCTGTTTGATTTCAATGTGCATTTTAATATGAAGGATTGAAAAATATAACACAATTAGGAGACTCAAAACCCCCCCCAATGCACCTATTCCGATCTTGAGCCATAACATCCGTTTCACCCCTATACCGACAGTATCGGTAATCCAATTAAAAATAAACCCGAACCGAGCTTATTTGAAAAGAACGTTTTTTGTCACGAATCAAAGTGGATGCACACCTTTAGAAATGGGATAATAGAAAAAAAGGGTTTAGGAGGCCTGATTTACCATGATCGAACGGAATCGACTCTATTTTTATTCAAGAGGCATTAATGAAGAAGAGGTTCGTCCATATAAAAAACATACAGAGATGGCCGGGTTTCAAATCGTAGAGGATTTCAATGAAGCCGATGTGATTGCGAGCATTGGTGGCGACGGCCAATTCTTGCAAGCTGTGAGAAAAACCGGATTTCGTCAAGACTGCCTCTACCTTGGAATCAGTACAGGGAAAGAACTTGGTTTTTATTGTGATTTTCATTTTAATCACCCCGAAGAGATCCAAGAAGCGATCTCGGTTGATTCCGTCGAAGTCAGACGTTATCCCGTTATTGAAGTTTCTATTGATGAAGAATTACCTTTTTACTGCTTAAATGAGTGTTCAATTAAAACCTCGACCATTAAAGCCATTTCTCTCGAGGTATGGATCGACGATTTGCTATTTGAAACCTTTAAAGGGGATGGATTAGTCATCTCAACCCCAACCGGGAGCACGGGGTATAATAAATCGGTTGGTGGGGCTTTGATCGATCCAAAACTTCCTTGCTTTCAAATTGGAGAGCTCGCTTCCGTGAACCATACAAGGTATCGAACTTTAGGCTCTTCTTTTGTAATGAGTAGTGAGCGCACGTTATCTCTTAAAATAGAGCAAACGGAAAATAACTTTCCAATTATTGGGCTCGACAACGAAGCATTTAGTATTCGCTCGAATCATCAAATCAAAATCATTCTAAGTGACAAGCGTATTAAAACGGTAAAACTGAAAAACAATGCGTTTTGGAACAAAGTCCAACGCCGCTTTCTGTAGGAAGAGTGAAGGAATAGTGGATACTTAATACAACATTGATTGGAGCGGAAATCAACATTTCACATAGCACTAGTTCCAAACAAAGCTATCGAAAAAGTCCTCGGCAGCCATTTTACGCTTTAAAATTGATCGAAATAGTTTCATAGGCGTGATGAAGCCCTCAAAGTTGTATAAATAAGAGAAAAAACGCGGGTTTCTCTACACTCTGAGGCTGTTCAAAAGCGCATTAGGATTTTTGGACAGCCTCTTTATTTTGATAGACGACATTGTTATCAATCACCGTCATAATAATCTTCGTTTCAGGAATCGATTCCGTGTCGATCGTTAACAAATCTTGATCCAAGATCGTAAAATCCGCCCAAAAACCAGGTCGTATTTGACCGGTTTGTGCGTCTTGACCAACCGCACCGGCACTTCCTTTTGTGTAAAGTTCAATAGCTTGTTGAATGGACAGCTTTTGTTCCGGGTAATATCCATTGTGCCGCTCTTCTGGCTTCTTACGAGCAACCGCTGCATAGATACCTAAAATAGGACTCGCCGATTCGATCGGTGCATCCGAACCACCTGCACATGGAATCCCTTCTCTTAAAAGGGTTTGCCAGGCATAGGCATCCTCCATGCGCTCTTCTCCCAAACGTTCCAGTACCCAAGGAAAATCTGAGGATACAAATAACGGCTGGATATCGATCATCGCATCGGTTTGAAGCAGACGGTGTCTTAAATCTTGAGGCACGAGTTGCCCATGGATCAATCGGTCTGGTAACCGGCTCTGGTTAGGATGCGTTTCAATTGCTGTTAAGGCAAGGTCAAAAGCCTGATCGCCGATCGCATGAATGGCAACCGGCATGTTATATTGCCGTGCCTTCTCAACCAGTGCGGTTAGCTCTGCTTGCGTATGAATGGCGACTCCATTGGTTTCTGTTGCATCATTGTAAGGGGTTCTAAGAAGCGCGGTCCGCCCACCATAAGCACCATCGGAGAAGATCTTCATCGCACCAAAAGACAGGTCGCCGATTACACTCAATGGTAGAATCCCCATCTCTTCAAGTTGATCCACGACTTCATGATGAACAAGAAGGTGGGTGCGAAAACGTCGAGTCTTCAAAATGGTTTGGTACGCCTCGACCGGTTTTCGAAGTTGTCCATAATAAGCTAAATCCTCGGTGTGCCCTCCTACTAGACCTAATGAAGTCAGATGATCCATTGCACGGTGCCCCGCTTGAATCAAAGTCTCCGTTGAAACATCTGGCAACACTTGTGTGATCAGATTTTGCGCTTGATCCAAAAGAAGTCCGGTCGGTTCCCCCGTCGCATCTCTTACAATCACACCGCCTGGCGGATCAGGGGTTTCGGCATGAATCCCCGCTAGTGATAAAGCACGCGAATTCACCAATACGGCATGTCGACAAATCCGAGTCAGACTAACCGGATGATGGGGTGCCACCTCATCAAGTGCTTGCCGATCCATTAGGGTTCGATCATCCCACTCGTTCTCATTCCAACCTTCCCCAATCACCCATCTCCCAACTGGAAGCGTTTGAACAACGCCAGCAACTTGCCTAGCTACCTCCTCAGAAGAATGTGCGGTCGTTAAATCCAATCTTGAGAGATTAAGGCCGAGTCCCATTAGATGAAGATGACTATCAATAAAACCTGGAAAAATCGTATGAGGCCGAATATCCTGGATGTGTGAGATTTGGTTTTGATAGACCACTCTCAGATCCGCTTCTCGACCTACAGCTTGGATCATTCCATCTTCTACATAAATCGCTTCGGCTTCTTCATATCCATTTTCCGCCATTGGACGCACGCGTCCAATCCAAAGTGTTCCCATTTCTTCTCTACCTTTCCTACATAAATATCTTAACGTCCATTTTAACACGGTAGACCAGTAAAGGAAATAACACAAACAAAGGGACGTCTCATGATCGGCTTTGATCAATCCAACGTCCCCCGCATCTCTTCATTCAGTTATTTTGTGCGTCTTTTAACTCAGCTTCTCGAAGCTCGATTCGGCGAATTTTTCCCGACGTCGTTTTTGGAAGATCCTCGACGAACTCAATTTTCCTTGGATATTTATAAGGTGCTGTGAGCTCTTTTACATAATCTTGAAGTTCTTTAATTAAGTTTGGATCCGCTTGATCCTCAGCATGACGAAGCACAATAAAAGCTTTGACCACATTTCCACGGACCGGATCTGGGCTCGCTACGACGGCACATTCTTTTACCTTCGAATGCTTAACCAATGCATCTTCCACTTCAAATGGCCCGATCGTATAACCGGAGCTGATGATGATGTCATCGCGACGGCCATCAAACCAAAAATAGCCATCTTTATCTTTCTTAGCCCGGTCTCCAGTAATATAATAATTGCCTCTAAAGGAAGAAGCGGTTCGTTCGTCGTCTTTGTAATAACGTTTAAATAAAGCTGGCGTACTATTATGAACCGCAATATCGCCCACTTCACCTACGTCCGCAGCATCTCCATCTTCGGTAATGATCTCAACTCGATTACCTGGCGTTGGTTTGCCCATTGAGCCTGGTCGAGCTTCCATTCCCACCTGGGTACAAACTAAAAGCGTATTTTCAGTTTGCCCGTAACCGTCCCGAACAGAAACGTTGAAATAATGTTCAAATGTTTCAATAACTTCTCGGTTTAAAGGTTCACCAGCCGATACAGCACTACGTAAAGCGGATAAGTCATACTTTTCTAGATGGTCTTCTTTTGACATAATGCGATATTCCGTTGGTGTACAACAGAGCACATTGATTTGATTATTTTGCAGTAAGTTTAAGTATTTTTCGGCGTTAAATGGTCCATTATAGACAAAGCCGGTTGCCCCTGAACCTAAGACCGAAAGAAATGGTGACCACAACCATTTTGCCCAGCCAGGTCCTGCAGTTGCCCATACTAAGTCATTTTCTTGGATGTCTAACCAACTTTTGGAGGCCGTCCGTATGTGCGCGTAAGCCCAGCTGTGGCTGTGAACGACGCCTTTTGGATTTCCAGTTGTACCGGATGTGTACGCAAGAAACGCCATATCATCCTTAGCGGTATCGGCTGCGGTAAAGTCCGAAGATTGCCCCTCGAAGACTTTGTCAAATGGCAACCAACTTTCATCTGATGCCTGTCCAACCACAATTTTGTGGGCTACAGTAGGATGCTCAGATTGGTCGACGCGGTTCGTTAACGATTCCTGAACCACACACGCACGGACCTCTGCGTGATTGAATCGATAACTGAGGTCTTTAGGACGCAGCATCTCAGAAGATGGGACGACAACAAGCCCCGCTTTTAAAGCCGCCACATAAACAACGTATGTAGTAATTGATCTAGGCAACATGACGAGTACTCGATCCCCTTGTTTTAGACCAAGTTGTGTTAAGCCGTTTGCAAACACATTGGCTTTTTGGATCAGTTCTTGGTACGTAAGCGTTTGAACGTCCCCGTTCAAACTTTCAAATTTTAATGCCAATCGTGATGGCTCACTCAGTGCATACTTTTCAATTTCGGACGTGAAATTATAACGGTCTGGTGCAAGCAATGATTCCATATCGGCTCCCCTTCCCGAAGGATATTCCTTCTTATTATACTAGAGGGAATGGGACTTTTGAACAATGATGCTCAGAAATATGTTAGTCTTTTACTGGAAAAAGCCTTTTTTTATCAGAATAAAACGAAAACAAGCAAACATTTCCAATATTTATATAAAATACCAAAAAAGAGAGATGGCGAATGCCACCCCTCTTAGCCATTAATATTCAATTAGTATTTTCCACCAAGTTGTTGTTGCGCAGTTGCAACGAGACGCTTAGTGATTTCACCGCCAACAGACCCGTTTGCACGAGATGTTGTGTCAGCACCAAGGTTTACACCAAATTCTTGAGCAATTTCTTGTTTCATAGCATCGATCGCTTGTTCAGCGCCGGAAACTAAGATTTGATTGCTATTGTTATCTGCCATCGTGTATCACCTCCTTGTGTACTTCTATGATCTGTCAAAGAGGTGATTTCGATACAGAAAAAGAACTGGTAATTATTTCTACCCATCTTAAACCCTGTCAGAATAAAGGAATACGCTCGCTTGCTCCTGCGTCTATAAGTAATTGAGGATGAATGTTCCTGTCGCAAAACGAAGCCAAGGTGCGGAAGTTTATGCTAGTGCCACGGATGAACATCCGAGCCTCCTCATTTGAAAATAGAGGTTGCCCTAAAGGACTACTGATGTGACCTGCTTACTTCTACGGGTCACAAATTAATGTTGCCCTAAAGGACTACTGATGTGACCTGCTTACTTCTACGGGTCACAAATTAATGTTGCCCTAAAGGACACTGATGTGACCTGCTTACTTCTACGGGTCACAAATTAATGTAGCGGGAGCTCGGCTGCTCGTTCTTCCGCAGGCGTGTCTCTATTCCTTTTAAGACAATGCTTATAAAAGATCTTCAAAGGCTTGTTCGGTTTTTCTTAGATCCAGGGTTTCGATACCCGCGATTGCTTCTTCAACCAATCCTTCGATATCGAGTTCCTTTTCAAAAAGCTCGGCTTTTTCCCGGTTTGGCTTAGTCTTAGGTGACTTCGGCTGAAAGATCGTACAACAGTCTTCATAGGGCCGAATGGAGATGTCATACGTTCCAATTTTCTCGGCTAATGCCATAATATCGACTTTATCCTCAGAAATCAAAGGTCTGAGCACAGGTAAATTCGTCACTTCGTTAATGGTATTCATACTATAAAGCGTTTGGCTGGCAACTTGACCTAAGCTTTCACCGGTTGCAAGTGCTAAAGCAAAGCGTTCATTAGCCCAGCGTTCCGCAATGCGAAGCATCATTCGGCGCATAATTGTCATCTCATAATAATCTGGTACGTTTTCATGGATGGCAAGCTGAGCTTTGGTAAACGGAACAACATGTAAGCGAAACTGTCCCCCAATTTCTTCAAGACGTTTGGCTAAATCAATCACTTTCTGTTTCGCACGTTCATTCGTGTAAGGCGGACTATGAAAATGAATCCCCTCCACAACAGCTCCACGCTTAAGCAGTTGGAAACCGGCAACAGGACTGTCAATGCCCCCTGATAACATCAGCAAAACCTTTCCGGCTGTACCAACAGGCATGCCACCTGCTCCGCGAATGGCTTTTCCAAATAAATTGACATGGTGTTCTTTGACTTCAACTTTTATTTCAAGATCTGGGTGATGCACATCCACCTGAATCCCATCTGAATGACTCAGCACATAACCGCCTAATTCTTGGTTGATCACATTGGAAGGATGGGGAAACGATTTATCTTTTCGCCTCGACGCGATTTTAAATGTTTTTATACCTGGCTCACCTTGAACCAATTTAAGCGCGCCTTCCTGCATGGCTTCCAATGATCGCTCCACTTCCATACCTACTCTGAATAAGTGAATCCCAAATACAAAACGCAGAGCATGGACTACTTCTTCATAGTCGTGACCATTTAACCGTACTGAAATATGATCAAATTGTTTGTCGAAGGTAAGATCTGGAAAACTAACCAAACGTTTCTTGACTGTCCGAAACAATTGATCATAGAACCCGCGTTTATTTTTACCTTTTAAAGAGATTTCTCCGTAACGAATGCTAAGCACGTCGTATGTCATTGCTGTGGCCTCCCATTACTTGTCCGATTTCAGCGACCTTTTTCTGAAAGACGCTAAGAAACCGATCGATTTCCAATTCTGTTGTTTCAAAAGACAAACTGATGCGGATGGCTTGCTCTGCAATGTCTTCCGGCATACCCGTATTTAAAAGTACGCGACTCGCCCCTTCTCCTTTAGAGGAGCATGCGGACTTCGTTGAGATAATAATTCCCTCTTCTTCCAACGCATGAATCAAGACCTCTGCTTTAATGCCTTTTACAGACGCATTCATTATATGAGGAGCTGCCCCCTTCAGTGGGGTATGAATCACAACATTGGGTTGTTGCGCCAATTGATCGCGCAATTTATGTGTTAAACTTCTTAAGCGCGGAAGTCCCACTTCCATTTTTTCTGTCGTGAGCCTTAAAGCTTTAACCATTCCTACAAGTCCAGGAAGGTTCTCAGTTCCCGCTCGAAATGAATGTTCTTGGCCACCTCCAGCAAATAGCGGTGAGAGTTTGATCCCTCTTCGAATATATAAGAGCCCTGTGCCTTTTGGACCATGGATTTTATGACCCGACATCGTGGCTAAATCTACATGAGCTTTTTTAAAATCTAGAGGAACCTTAGTTAAGCCTTGAACATGATCAATATGAAACAAAATTTTAGGGTGTGCCTTTAAAAGTTCGCCAACATCCTCAACTGACTGAATTGTCCCTAATTCATTATTAACGTGAATGAGTGACACCAAAATCGTATCGGCACGAAGCGCTTTTCTTAAGTCCTCTATTCGAATTCTCCCAGACCTGTCGACTTCAAGATAAGTCACCTCAAAACCTAACTGTTCAAGTTGTTGAAACGCTTCATAGGTTGAGGCATGTTCGACGGTGGATGTAATCAAATGACGGCCTCGATTTTGATACTGAAAAGCTGCACCTTTAATGGCCAAATTATTGCCTTCTGTTCCGCCAGATGTAAAGATGAGCTCATTTTCCTCTATATTTAATAAACGAGCGGCCTGCGCTCTTGTTTTTGTAAGCAGGTCTTCAGATTGTCCCCCAAAAGAATGAATGGAAGATGGATTTCCAAAAAAGGATTCAGAGACAATCCGATACGTGTCCAGCACTTCTGGATCACATTTGGTTGTCGCACTGTTGTCAAGATAGATCATGATCGTATCCCCTCTCCTCGGATCATTCTCCTAACAAAACTCTATAATATACCGATTTTGACAACTTTACAACCAAAAAAAGAGAAGTTAACGCTTAGCGTTAACTTCTTAAATGTCAGCTGATGTGTTGTTCCAATTCAACTTGAAATTGTTTGAGGGCATTTGGATCGACCGTTTCAATCGCATTTGCTACAATTTCAACAGCTTCGACATAATTATAGGTTCTAAAATAGTCTTCTGAGCGCCGTAATTCTTCATCTAATTTCGGATAGTGTCTTCTGTAGCGATTTCCGTACTGAATCAATTTTTCTGTAAGAATAGCGGATTCCACCATTTCAGAGGTTTTGTCATAGACGAGCCCCACTTGTTCCTCTGCTTCATTTAGAGCTTGCTGAATCAAGTCCATTGAGAGCGGCTTATCACTCAGACGATCTTGGACTTCTGATAAAAGCTCGTTCGCCTCTTCTAATAAGTCCATGTACGTCGTCGGAACACCTGGCAAATTACTTTTTTGAACCAGACGGCGAGAGTCCAGAAGCGTATTCTTTAAAGATTGCAGAACTTCTTTTGCTGCCCATTCATCTTGTCGCAAATGACTCAAGCGTTCCCGATAAGCCTCAGCATTTTCATGAAGTTCCTTTAGATGGATGCGCATATCTTCCACTTTTTCATTCAAAATACTGAATGCCTGTTTATTTTCAGCAAACACAAGATCAATTTCTTCAAACTCTTTTGAAAGATCTTGATAGACCCGATCTAGCGTTTCCTGTGTTTGGAAATGTGCTTCGTCCAATATGTAACCTTTTTGAATTTCAGCGGTTTCTTGGTTCATCAAGCGGATCTCTTCTGACACAATGCTTAAATCATGTTTGAAAGACGGCACTTCTTTTTTGAGATGATAACGGGTTTCCACTTCTTTTTCTAATTGGCTATAGATCCATTCCAATTGTTCAAACGTTGTCACAAGACCCGCTCGGACTTCGTCAAAGTGACCAGATACAAGCGCTTCTTCATAAACCTTCAAATGATCGTGTAACTCCAATAAAAACGTATCAATCTTCAAATGATCCAGCACATAGTCATCATTAAGCATTTCCTGAACGCCAGCTTCAAGCTCTTTGACTCGATGAGGCAAGATCGTTCGAATATCTTTGTAGTATTTCGGAATATCTAGAACAAGCGTTTCAAGTCGGGCAAGGTGCTCACCAATTTGCTCCAGTAGGTCACGGCCTAAGATCACATTCCCCTTGCCAATTTCTTCTTCATAATTGGTAAGAGCCTGTTCGAGTTTGGCAAGTTCGGATTCCAGATATCCAATTGCTTCCTTAAACTCGCCTCGTTTTGTGATAAGAAGTTTCTTTAACTCGTGATACCGCTCTTTAATCGGAATCACATTCTTCTTATTGAGCTCTTCACTTTCCACAACAATGTTTAAATCTTCAAGCATTTCAGAGATTCGAGCTTCAATCGAATCCATCTGTTCTTGAACCGTGTTCAAAATCTGTTTAGCCCGTTTAAAGCGATATTTGTCGGCAAACTCTTCAACTTCAAAGAGTTCTTCTTCAACCGTTGGGAGATGTAGCGTGATGATATCATCCCAATCCCGTCGCCATTGTTCAAATTTTTCTTCCGTTTCGCCACCCATTGTCATGGATTTTACTTTAGAGATTTCCTCGGTAATCGGCCGATTCATAACGCTGATCTTCCAATTTTCAAACCGATCAACCTCTTGATAAACTTTTCGTCTCTTATAGGCTCCGTAACCAACCAATAGAGCAACTAAAACGATAATGGCAATTATTGTGTAAAGCACCACTGCTCCCCCATTCCCCGGGATCCTCTAAAAAGCCCTTAATATTTATACGCTCACCATTTTTCAAGAAACCGCCACAATGACTATTCACAGAAAATTCTGTCGTAAGGTGGCTAAAATGGTCGAAATATGAAACTTATATGTAGTTTCTATCATATCATGGAAATAGTCGATTTGGACACTCCTTTTAGTAAATTTTTAGGAATGTTTCAGAGGAAAAACGAGGTTGAGCAGCGTTTACCCATTTTTTCTAAGTTTCCTTTTCTTTGACTCGAGTTGCTCCTCAGCATGGCCTCTCATAGGAGCCGCAAAAAAAAGGACCCCCATACAGGTGTCCTTTTCTAGAAGTTCTTATTAAATCGCCTTTTGCTCACGTGAAGTTGGGAGTAATCCTTTTGCCCATTTATCCAAATGCTTTAGATAATGGGTTAGAAATGAGGTTTGAGTCGGTTGGAGCCCATACACTTTTTGGATATATTGAGGTTGACTAAAAGGGAGCATGACCATATCCCGGAACTGCATGATTAAAAAATCGAGAAAATAGCCGGTTTTCGCCTCAATAAGATTCAACCGTTTGAAAAGGGCTTCCAATAAGTACTTTTCCTTCATCAAATAGGTCGTCATAATTTCCCGTGTTAAAATGGAATCCATGGTGATCTCACGAAAGACAAATCGTGCCATGTAATAATTTTCGGCTTGGAAATTTAACAGATGTTCAGCTAAGTCCACAATCGTTTGACCGTTGATCGAGTCGTTTGCTGTTTCTCCTATAAATCCTTCAAGTTCAGATAGGTATCCCTTTAAAAAAGCTTCCATTAATTGTTCAAGTAGCGCCTTCTTCCCCCCAAAATAGTAAGAAATAAGGGCCACATTAACACCGGCTTCTGTTGCAATGGCACGAACCGACGTACCATTATATCCATACATATGAAAGAGACGACTTGCAGCATCTAATACAGCTTGTCGCGTGTCCGTACTTTTGACCATTATGCTCACCACCTTATGAGAAACACGTTCAAGAGCGGATTCAAAAAGGCTCCTCCAAGTTCACTGGACAGCATGATTCCATCCCTACGCTTGCTTTGTGAAAGGCTCATAATCTAACATTTCGAGACTTGTGAAGGAATCCCTTCTATTGATTCTCGACATAAAAAGTGAAACCAATGGCTCATTTTGTTAAAATAAGGCTAGCTAAGACGAAAGGTGAGGATTTATGATGTTTTCTGTCGCAAAGTATTCAGGCACCATTGAAGAAAAATATGATCAAGTCACCCGGCATCTTCAATCATTACTTGAAGATGAGCCGGATCGAATTGCAAACCTCGCAAATACATCCGCCTTACTTGCTCAATTTCTAGAGGACATTAATTGGGTCGGGTTTTATTTATATGATGGGAACGAGCTTGTCCTTGGACCATTTCAGGGACTGCCTGCATGCATTCGGATTGCTTTAGGAAAAGGCGTCTGTGGAAAAGCCGCATTGGACAATACCACGATTCGGGTAGAGGACGTGAATCAGTTTCCTGGTCATATTGCTTGTGACGCCGCCTCACAATCTGAAATTGTCCTTCCCATTAAAAAGGGCGGTGCATTAATCGGTGTTTTAGACATCGACAGCCCAAGAACCAATCGATTCAGCGAAGAAGACCAGAAGGGACTCGAAAAATTAGTCAAAGTACTGACGAATTATATCTAAAAAACAAGGCGTCCTACCTAATGGTAGACGCCTTCAGGTTGTCGAAAAAGTCTTCGGCAGCCTTTTTTACACCATTCAACTTTAACAAATCACCGCACTAATGTGTTATAATGTTGTTATAACTATTGTATAAAACTTCGTTTAATATGCGGAAATAAGCTCGCTTTCCCGCAGGACTAAGGAGCGCTTCTTAGAGCGTAATCTTCGCAGAAAAATCGTGGTTACACGATTTTTTGAGTCTCGCCTATATCCGCTGGGTTAACTGTAACTGACGTTCCATTTATTAATAAATGGAATGGGGATAGGGTCCATGTTACGATCTAACAAAAGTAAACAGAGTGAAATTGAATGTGTATCGATTGAAGACTTGGTGCCAGAGGATCATCTTCTTCGAAGAATTGATCAATACATCGATTTTTCATTCCTCCTAGAAAAGGTTAGACACCTTTATTCAGAGGATAATGGTCGTCCATCCATTGACCCCATCGCCTTATTTAAAATGATGTGTATTGGCTATCTATATGGCATTCGATCCGAACGACAACTAGAAAAAGAGAGCCAGGTCAACGTCGATTATCGTTGGTTTTTAGGTTTGAATCTTACAGAATATAAAAAAGATCGCCAATCACCTCGCTAAGCTTACAGGTCGTTGACGATCTTCTTAGCTCATTTATTTATGAGCTAAATACAAAATAACCAAGTGGAAATCGCGAGACGCCTGCGGAAAAACGGGCGGCCGAGACCCCGCAACCCCTATTTAAAGTGAGGAGGCTCGGACGTTCGTCCGCGGCAAGCGAGCGAATTTCCACAATTTGATCAAAAAACAATAAATTATAGCGTTCAAAAACTGCAAAAAAAATCGAGTGTAGAGAAAAATAGGGGGTTTCTCTACACTCTGAAGGCGTCCTACCTAATGGTAGACGCCTTGTTTATTTCAACAGGCTCCTTTTGAACCTGTGCGATGACGACACGATTCTTCCCAGAATTCTTCGCTTCATAGAGCGCCTCATCCGCCTGCAAAAAGAGTTTATCATGATTTTTTTCAGAAAAGCTATTTTCCCAACAAGATAAACCACAAGAAATCGTAACTTTTGGCGAAGATTTCGTTGCTATTTTTTGTACCAAGCGCGAAGCAATCGGCACCGCTTCATTCGTCGTCACATTAGGGAGATAGACCGCTAATTCCTCTCCTCCCCAACGAGCAGAAATATCTTGCTCTCGCGTGCCCGATTGGATGAGTTGAGCAACCTGAATTAACACTTGGTCCCCTACCAAATGGCCGTGTCTGTCATTGACCTGTTTAAAATTATCCAAATCAATCAATAACAGCACCCCGGAACGATCCTCCTTAAATGAACGCTGAATTCGGTCGTTTAAATAAGAACGATTGTATAGTTTGGTAAGTTGGTCGGTAATCACCAGTCGCTCTAATTCTTCCCTTAAACGAGCATTGATGACAGCCAATGTGGAGTGATGGACAATCGCCTGCATGACTTTAAAACCGTCAAACGTAAACTGGTAAGGATTATGGTGAAGCGCGACGACAATTCCAAACAAATGACCATCCTGAATCATTGGAATGGCCATCAAAGAGCGAAATTCAAAATCATCCCAATCCGCTTCAGCAGCCATATCACCAAGAAAAAGCGCCTCGCCCATCTTTATAATTTGAGAATTTAATTGTTCGACCAGCCCAAGGCTACGCTCCGTGTGAAAAAACGGCGTACTCGACACGTACGCCTCCCAACGTGAACCTCCTTCAAGGTTGTAAAACCCCACTTCTTCCGCACTAAAAGAATCCTTGATTTGTTGAATAAGATAAGGGATTGTTTCACTAATTCGCAATTGGCTGTTCATCCGCTCAGATACTTGATTGATCAACTGCAAATCCGAAATGGAGCGTTGCGATTGTTGATAAAGTTTTGCATTTTCTAATGCATGTCCTGCAGTGGTCGCTTGGAGTTGAATAAAGGACAACTCGTCTTCCTCATAAAATACATTTTCAGGTGTTTGGATGATAAACACCCCATACACCCCTTGTCTCCCATTTAAAGGCGCATAAATGGACGTCTTTCTGTTATCCTCATGATCCACACGCAATTCGCCTTTAACAAATGCTTCCATGGCAAGCGGCTCTTTACGAAGTGGGTCAAGTCCTGAATCGGACACCACGAGTTTGACGGAACACTCTGGATACAAGCGTACAATTGAATGAACCACTTCCTCAAGGATCTCCTGCTGATCCATTGAGGAATGGAATTTGGTGGTCACAGAATACAACTGTTTATACCGTTTTCCATTATTGATAATTTGGGCATAGTTTTGAATTTGACCCAAAAGTTTAGAGATATGATCAATGACTTCATTAAGGGTCTCAACTTCATGGTCAGAAAGAGACCGACCGGTTTTCAATAAAATAATGGCTATATAGTATAGGCGACCCTTTACCGGAATTAAGAGGTAGTTCGACTCGTCGGATGCAGCCAAACCACTAAAGGGTTCTTTTCCTTCATTAAAAAGAGGCAATAATTCGGCCGCTTTGAAGGGTTGAATGGTCGTCACTTGACCTGCAACGGTCTTTAAGGATAAATAAGCCTTTTTGTAGGTTTGCCCAGAAGCCTCATCTGTTCCATAAACAAATTCAAATTGTTTTTTCTTCCGATCTAACTGAAAAAGAGCCGTTTCACCGTGAAATTGATTCGAAAGATAGTCCACAAAATGAACGAGACTGACATCGATTTTATTAAAATAATTGGTTTTATGCAGGAGATAAAATAAGATCTCTTTAAGATCCAATTTTACTTCATTTTGATGATAGGTTTGAGGAGTTGTCTCATTTTTTATCGATAATATAGTGAGGTGGCTTAAAAAAGCTTGCAACAGGTTCTCAACAAAAGGAAAACCATTTTTCAAAACAACGGCTACAAAGGTTCCAGCCTTATTGGATGTTTCTGCATGAGCCAACGAGGAGTGAGAGGTTAGGTAATCGAAGGCACAATCGAACACACTCATTTTCTTTTCTTCTAAAAAAAGCGAAAGGGTGTCTTCTTCATAATAAAAGGATTGAATGAGTTGAGCGTCTTGATACCAAAATAAACCCGTTGGCCCAATCTCTTTCATTAATCCACTTAAATGATCAAAGGACTGTTGGATTAAATTCGTATGTAAAGAGGGTGAATGAACTTCCATAGCGCGCCATCTCCCAATTAATTTTAAATAGTTATCATATGTATATATTCAAAAAATATAGTCTATTATATTATAAATCACAATACCATTAAATTCCTAGTTTTATTTTTCCTAAACCCACCTTTCTATGGTAGAATGAACTATAAGACTGTGGGATCACTTGACTTCATGGTCTAAAGTTAATATAATGGAATTTGTGTAAAATGAGACAGCGCATGATTCGTTCTTGAGCTCTAGTTTGTTCCTCAGTTTCTTAGAAGATTCATGAGGTGCATCGCGTAACCTCTCCTGTCGGGCGAGGGTGCATGAAACAAACTATCTTAATGAAACCGTCTTGCATGTCATTTTTATGCAACAAAATGACAAAGGAGGAGTCATTACTATGGCTCGATATACTGGTCCAAGTTGGAAAAAATCTCGTCGCTTAGGTATTTCACTTAGCGGTACGGGTAAAGAAATCGAAAAGCGTCCTTACGCACCAGGACAACACGGTCCTAACCAACGTCGTAAACTTTCTGAGTATGGTTTACAACTACAAGAAAAACAAAAGCTTCGTTTTATGTATGGCATCAATGAGCGTCAATTCCGTCGCATTTTTGATGATGCTGGTAAAATGAAAGGTGTTCATGGTGAGAACTTCATGGTTCTTCTTGAATCCCGTTTAGATAATATTGTTTACCGTATGGGTCTTGCTCGTACGCGTCGTCAAGCACGTCAACTTGTCTCTCATGGTCATATTCTTATAAACGGCAAGCGTGTGGATATTCCTTCTTACCGCGTTGCTCCAGGTGAAGTGATTGGTGTTCGTGAAAAATCACGCAACCTTGACATCATTAAAGAAGCGATTGAAACAACAAACTTCGTACCAGAATATGTGACATTTGATGAAGCGACTCTTGAAGGAACTTATGTGCGTTTCCCTGAACGTTCTGAGCTTCCTGCTGAGATTACAGAAGCGTTGATCGTCGAATTCTATTCTCGTTAAGCTTTAAGAAAAACGGATTGCCAGTTGGCAGTCCGTTTTTTTATTTTATCTTGATCAAACCCTGTTCCAACTTGCACTCTCCTCCCCCCGACTATGAAAATAATTTCAAACACAATCTATTGATTATATGGTAAAGTAGAATAGATATCCAAGTAGATTTGGAATCTTTTATTTTGCTACAAACTGACCTACAATCCCGTTTTAAAAAAGGGAGAATCCTGAGCCAGATGAAACATATTGGCTCGCTAGGCAAGGACTGAAAAAAGGATTCCAGATTGTGGAGTTAAGGGAGGAAGAAATGAATGTTCACAAAGCTTTCTGAGCTTCTGGCTAAAGTCAAAAGCGGAATCGATTGGCTAGAAGAGAAGAAACTTTTAAAAAGCTTTCGAGTTAGCGCAAAAGTCGTTTGGAATTTATTTTTAATTTTTATCACAATTAGCTTCATTGGCGCATTCTTCTTTGGAGGCGTGGCAGCCGGCTATTTTGCTTCACTCGTACATAAGCAACCCGTACTCAGCTTTGCCACAATGAAGAAAGACATCTCAGACTACTCTGAAACAAGTACAGTCTATTTTTCTGGAAACAAGCAATTAGGAAAATTGAAATCGGACTTAATTCGAACTCCGGTCAAAATTAATGACGTCTCACCATACTATACTCATGCCCTACTAGATACCGAAGACCAACTCTTTTATCAACATAACGGTGTCGTGCCCAAATCGGTGTTCCGAGCTATGTTTCAAGAGTTGACCAATCAATCGACTGTAACCGGTGGAAGTACGATTACTCAACAACTTGTTAAAAACCAAATTTTAACAAATGAAGTTTCCTTTGATCGAAAAGCAAAAGAAATTCTTCTGGCATTGAGAGTCGAGAATAATTTCAGTAAATCTGAGATTCTGAACGCTTATATCAATGTCATTCCGTTTGGCCGAAACGCTGCTGGACAAAATATCGCAGGAATTCAAACCGCTGCCAAAGGTATTTTTGGCGTGAATGCCAAGAATCTCAACGTCGCACAAGCAGCCTTTATTGCAGGAATTCCCAAAAATCCCTTTACCTATACACCATTTGCAAGTGGTGGCGGTGTAAAGGATGACATTTCAGCCGGTGTTGAACGGGCACATGTGGTGCTAAAGAACATGTATGATGCCGGAGATATTAATAAAGATCAATATGCTCAGGCCCTAAAGTATGATTACCAAAAGCATTTTATCAATAAAACCAATCAAAGCGTCTCAAAGTACCCTTATCTAATGCCTGAAGTGGTCAGCCGATCGGCTAAAATTTTAGCGATTCAAAGTGCTAATCAACAAGGCTATGATGGCCAACAACTATCCGATGATTATGATAAACTTTATAATCTTAAAACACTCTACAATATGTGGCTTGGTACGCCAAACGAAACAACGATTCAAAAGATCTGTAAGAATCAAGGAACGGATTATGATACCTTGAAGAAAAACAGTGATTTGTACATCGAATTTTATGATAATGCTAAAACAAAGCTAGACCAAAATGGTTATAAAATTTACACCACCATTGATAAAGGCATCTATGATAAAATGCAACAAACAGCGCGTACCTATAACAACTATGAATCAGATAAAGTGTTCACGTATACGGATGCTAAAACTGGGAAAAAAGCAAAACTCGATTTCCCAATGGAATTAGGGGCCGTGCTCATTGATAATAGTAGCGGGGCGATTGTGAGCTTCGTTGGTGGGCGTCCTAATAAAATGCAGTACTCTCAAGTCAACCACGCGCTCAATACAAGACGACAAAATGGTTCGACGATGAAGCCACTTTTAGACTATGGTCCTGCTATTGAAAATGGTCTACTGTCACCAGGTACGATTTTAGCCGATGAACCAACGAAATATCCTGGGGGCTATGCACCTACGAACTACGCTTCCGTTGGAAGTGGCCGATTTCATGGCTTTGAAACGGCAAGAACAGCGCTGGCGTTATCCCATAACTTGCCAGCGATTCAAACCTACTGGATGAATCGACAAAAGCTGAAACCATTAGATTATCTAAAGAAAAACGGCTTTACATCATTGGTCTATCCAGATAATGGGCCGCTACCGGTTGCCATTGGTGGTTTAACACTTGGAACAACCGTTGCTCAAGATACCAATGCCTATGCAACATTTGCCAATGGGGGTAATTTCGTACAAGATTATATGATTTCTAAAATCGTTGATAAAAATGGCAAGGTTGTCTATCAACATAAAGCGACCCAAACAAAGGTCTTTACACCCCAAACCGCTTATATGGTTATTGATATGTTAAGAGATGTTATACATGGCGGAACTGCTACGGGTATCGCTAACATGCTTAAATTTCACAGTGACCTATATGGAAAAACAGGTACAACCCAGAATTGGAATGATTCATGGTTCGTTGCTGGAAATCCAAACATGACGCTCGGAATTTGGAATGGTTTTGACCAAACACAAGTTAAGATAAACGGTGTGACAAAATATCTGCAGCTTAATCATTATACGTACGACCCTCGTATGCTTAAGATGTGGGCAGATTTAGCGAATGACGCTTATGCGGTGCATCCAACATTTATGGCACCTAAGAATTCGTTTAAAGCACCAAGTGGCGTTCAACGGATGACATTCTGCGGATTAACTAATAAGCCTGCCTCTAAAGCCTGCCAGGCTGCGGGTATGCAAGTAACGGATTTGGTGAACACGAAATATAAACCGTCCGGGAAGGATGACGCTTTCCAAGATGGAAACTATGTATTAATTAACGGTAAAAAATACCCATCGCTTCCGTCTACGCCTTCTCAGTTTACTAAGAGTGGCGTCATGATTAGTCAATCATTCCTAAAGAGCCATATGCCATATGTGGAGTGGAATCAAATTTCAAATAATCCACTGAAAAATGCCATTCAAGTCACGCCGTTTAAAGCGGACAATAGCTCACCACAGCCAATCATGAGCATCTCCTATTCATCCGGGAAACTCTCATGGGCAAACAGTGCATCTAATGATGTTGTGGGCTATCGGATTTATGCGGCGGATAACGGAACGCAGAACTTCAAATTGTACAAAGAAGTGATGTCGGATACACAATCGATTTCGATTCCAAGTGATCCAAAAGCCTATTATGTAACAGCGGTAGATATCACGGGTAAAGAATCCAGTGCATCTAAGAAAATTACAACTGGGAACTGGAGTCCAACACCACCACCACCGCCACCGTCACCAAATCCTCCATCAGGAAACGGTAACACAGGAGGCGCTTCAAACGGCTCCTCATCAAGTGGCGGATCGAATAGTGGCAGCGGTAGTAGTGGGGCTTCAAGCGGTTCAAGCGGCGGTTCCTCCAACTCAGGTACGAACCCAACCACCACAACCCAAAGCACCAACGTTGGTGGCTCAAGCAGCAGCTCACCACATAATTAAGACATATTAAAAGAAACGCAGCCTGTTTTTAAAGGCTGCGTTTCTTTAATTTGGCTAACAAAAAGCCTTTTGCAAATTTTTACGTTGAGTAACCGAATAGACCTCTTTGCTAGGCATCCTTGGTTGGCTAATAATAGAATCTGTTTTTTCATGTTACTAGACGATCTCTCAGAGATTTCTCCATCTATTCAATTTCAATTTGCTTATTTTCTAAGCATGAGTGTTGATGTTTAGATATAGAGGGCGTCTTTCCCCACTTTCAACTCGCCTTGACTTAGATTTGGGGTAATAATGGCGTTCTTGAACGATAAAAAGAGACGCAAACCCTCGCCAGGCTACGTCTCTTTTTATCGGATCGTTTTACTCGTTCGTTTCTCTTGTAGAGTGTCTAAATTCCACTCGGTGTGGAAGTACGACGATTTCCTCATCCACGGTTTCTTTGTTCATATATTTGGTTAGAAGTCGCATGGCGACAGCCCCAATGTCATATAATGGTTGGACAACTGTAGACAATGTTGGGCGTACCATTTGAGCCAACCGTGTATTTTCACAGCTAATCACTTCGATCTCATCTGGAACAACTTGTTTATTATCCTGAATCTGATGAATAACACCCAACGCCATTTCATCCGTTGCCGTAAAGATCGCTGTTGGCGGAACGGCAAGTTGGTTCAATTGGTCCACGGCTTCACGACCTGAATCATACGTGTAATCCCCTACTGCGACATATCCATCGTCATAGGTTAATCCACCGTCTTCTAAAGCGCGACGATAGCCATTCAGCTTAGCGTCACCATTAACTGGGTCTTCGGTTGGTCCAATGACGGCTGCAATTTTTTGATGGCCGTGATCGACAAAGTATGAAACGGCATCATAAACAGCTTGTTCATAATCAATGTTAACAGATGGGATTTGCTGGGTTTCATCAACCGTCGCAGCCAAGACTACGGGTACAGAGGATTGCTTAAATGACGAAATGTGCTCCTCGGATATTTTTCCTCCCATAAACACAATACCATCCACTTGTTTTCCAAGCATCGTATTAATCAGATGCAACTCTTTATCAAGATTTTGGTCTGAGTTGCTCAAGATAATATTATATTTATACATGGTTGCAATATCTTCAATACCCCTTGCGAGTTCCGAGAAAAAAATGCTCGAAACGTCCGGAATAATGACCCCGACCGTTGTCGTTTTCTTACTTGCAAGTCCTCTCGCCACCGCATTTGGTCGGTAACCTAATTGTTCAATAGCAGCCAATACCTTTTTGCGAGTCGTTGGTTTCACATTAGGGTTCCCGTTGACAACACGTGAGACGGTTGCCATGGACACCCCAGCTTCTCTGGCTACATCATAGATCGTTGCACTCATTGAAATCCTCCTCAAATTTAAACAGATTCATTAGTATGTATCTTCTCAATAACCTACTATTATGTTGAAGTCTCCAGTCCTCGTACGCTTCACCTTTGTTTGATCCCGTTCAATAATAAAGAGGATGGACTTCCCTTCTTTTCGCTTCTAGTCTTACAGAATCGAAAAACTGTCTCTAATCTCTATTATAATCAAATTATGAGGCAGACGTCTATTTGTCAATTGAATGTAGGCGCATTCATTTATTGATGTTTCAAATAGACATGAAATCGTCAAATTTACCTCTTAACATTATACCCAATTTAGCTATTTTTATAAACTTTAACTTAAAACAGATCATGAAAAGAGGCTGACCACGTAGAAAAGGGTCAGCCTATCGATTATGTTTTATTTAGTAGTTAGAATACCTTGTGGTTTAAGCGCCTCAACAAACGCGTCAAATTGTTTGAAGTCCATTTGTTGCTCACTATCAGATAAGGCCACACTTGGGTCTGGATGTACTTCCGCCATAACCCCATCCGCACCGATCGCAAGCGCGGCTTTCGCACACGGAATTAAGAGATCACGTCGGCCCGTTGAATGCGTGACGTCAACAAATACAGGTAAGTGTGTTTCCTGCTTAAGAATTGGAACTGCTGATATATCAAGCGTGTTACGAGTGGCACGCTCATAAGTACGAATACCTCGTTCACAGAGAATAATGTTCTCATTACCCGAGTAGAAGATGTACTCCGCTGCTTTCATAAATTCATCAATCGTTGCAGCTAAACCTCTCTTTAACAAGACGGGTTTATTAGCCTGCCCAGCAGCTTTCAAGAGTTCAAAGTTTTGCATGTTACGTGCCCCGATTTGAATCACATCCAGATAATCCTGGGCGATTTCAATGTCATGTGGAGACACAATTTCACTAATAACCGCTAAATCGTACTCGTCGGCCACACGCTTCAAGATCTTCAAACCTTCGAGTCCTAGACCTTGGAAATCATATGGAGATGTTCTTGGTTTAAAGGCACCGCCTCTTAAGAACTTAATACCGTGCTTCTTAACTTGTTCAGCCACACTGGCCGTTTGCTCATAACTTTCCACCGAACATGGTCCTGCAATTAGACGTTGCTCACCATCTCCGACACGTTGGCCACGGATTGTGATCACCGTATCATCTTGTTTACGTTTTCTTGAAACTAATAATGCCTTCCGTCTTTCTTCTTCTTGAAGTGACAGGGCTGTTTTTAAGATTTCTTTGAAGATATGTTGAACACGTCCTGTGTCAAACGGACCGTTGTTTCGGTCAGCAATTTTATCCATAATAGCGCGTTCCCGAACCGGGTCATAAGGATTAACACCTTTTTCTTTCTTGAGATCCCCAATTTGTTGAACAATAATCCCGCGCTCATTAATCAAATCTAGTAGTTGATCATCAATTTTATCAATCTGCTCACGTAAAGATTCTAAAGTTACCTCGCTCATCTCTATTCCCCCTCCACGATCTTACTTATGATTTATTATATACGAGTCTTTTCACAATGTCACGAACTTTTACTTTAATTCTTAAACGCTTTTATGTGTTAAAGTATTTGGGTAAAAATAAACAGCACATTCCCTCTTCATTAGGCTCTCAAGTTCGACCACACGTCTATTATATGACCCCAGGATGCTTTTTTCAACAAAAATTTAAAAGGAAGCCTACCGATGGCTTCCTTTAGGTTTCTTATTCTTTTTCGGGTTCGCTCGGTGCCTCTTCTGCTGCCGCCGGTTCACTAGATGAATTCAGTTCTCTCAGCGTTTCCGCTTCAATCGTGTCTTCTTCAGTTGGGTTCGCGTTTGAAATTACTTTCCAATCCTTTACTCGATTCACCACGTTAGTGGATTGGTCACCCACGGTTCGAGCAATAGAAGTTGAGGTATTTTTAGCTTTTTGAGCAAGGTGTGACCCTTTTTCTTTAATTGTGATCGTTTGTTCCCCAAGATCCTGACGAATTTCTTTACCAGACTTTGGTGCGTAAAGTAGGGCAGCGCCTGCTCCTACGATTCCACCGACAAAGGCACCAATCATAAAATCCTTTAAACTCATTGAATCATCTTTTGACATTCTAAATCTCCTCCTTGTTTAATCTATTTCTTTGTTTTCAATCTGGTTCCTTTTAGTTTTCCATTTACTCCATATTTCAATGGCGACATCTCCCCATTGGAGGACGCGAGCCGCTTCTTCCGAATAATTTTCACTCTTTTCAACAACCATCTCTGTCATTCGTTTGACCGAGTTATTGACAGTTTGAATCGAGTCCCCCACACCTTGTATGGAATTAAAGACAGGCGTTAACACTTTAGAGCGTTCATGAAGCTCTTCAGTAATAACATTGGTTTTATGTAGTAGATCTGTTGTTTCTTTTGTAATCCCGTCCATTTGTTGGACAACCTGACCCATTGTATCTGCAACCTGATTCAACGATCGTTGGGCGGCTCTTAAAGTTCGGGAGACATAAATCACTAAAATTGTAAACGCGATAGCCAATAGGGCTACACTAAGAGATAGAATCCATTCCACTGATTGTCCTCCTTCTATTCATTCTTTACCCATAATAGTATTGATTTAAACAAATAACTTATTCCAATTTCACTTAAGTCGATCTAAACCATGAAATAGGGATGAACGTTTGAAGTGGTCTTTATCTAATAGTAAGGGGAAGGGCTCGATTGTTCAAGCCCCAAATAGTTGCTCATAGGCCTTTTGATATTTTTGAATGTCACCGGCACCCATAAATAAAATCACGGCATCTTGATGAGCGTTGAGGTCAGACAGGGAATCATCGGTTAGTAATTCAGCATTTGGGATTTTGCTTTGAAGATCCTGAATTTTAAGCGTACCGTTTGCTTCACGAGCCGAACCAAAAATATCGCATAAATAAACAGAGTCCGCGTTTGAAAGTGTTTCAGCAAAACCCTCTAGGAAAGCCTGAGTCCGTGTATACGTATGAGGTTGAAAAACAGCTACTACCTCTCGGTTTGGCCATTTATTTTTCGCCGTCTGAATCGTCGCACGAATCTCTGTCGGATGATGCGCATAATCATCCACTAAAATCTGACTGCCAACAGTTTTTTCAGAAAAACGTCGTTTCACTCCACCAAAAGTAGCCAATCTCTCTTTTAGAAGATATAATGGCATACCTTCGTGATCACAAAACGCAATGACTGCCAAAGCATTGAGAATATGATGATCGCCATACCCTGGGATTTGAAACCGGCCATAAAATTTTTGATGGTAATGCACATCAAATGTCGTGCCCTCGTCTGTTCTCACAACGTCAAGCGCTTGAAAATCATTTTGCTCGCCAAATCCATAATGAACAATCGGGACAATAGCTTTGAGTTTATGGACGTTTTCATCATCCCCACAAGCAATGATTGCTTTTTTGACGCGCAAAGAAAATTCTTGAAACGCGCTATTGACATCCTCTAGATCCTTATAATAATCCGTGTGGTCAAACTCAATATTTGTGATAATCCCGTAATCAGGACTGTAGGATAAAAAATGCCGGCGATATTCACAGGCTTCAAAGATAAAGAATTGACTATTTGGCGTTCCAACACCTGTTCCATCCCCAATTAAGTAGGAGGTTGGTGCAAATTCACGAAAAACATGAGCTAATAATCCCGTTGTGGATGTTTTCCCATGCGTCCCAGTAATGGCCACACTTGTAAACTGTTTCGCAAATTGACCTAAGAACGCATCATAACGTTCTGCTGGGACCTCCATTTTTTTCGCTTCGACGATTTCTTCGTGCGCATCAGGAAACGCATTCCCACATATAACGATTTGATTCGTTTTAATATTTGTTTTAGAAAAGGGTAATAGTGGAATCTTACGTTCTTCTAGAGAATCCTGGGTGAAGAAATGTTTATCAACATCCGAACCTTGCACGGATTCACCCATATCATGAAGAATTTGTGCAAGCGCACTCATACCGGTTCCTTTAATTCCGACGAAATGATAATTGGTCATACAAAAACCTCCACAGAAGATAAGTGGCACTCTATATTAGAAAATTGCCCGGTTCACTATTTATGTTCGCTCAGTTCGCTCACCTTACTATATGCCACACATTGGGCAATTGCGAATTTAGAGAGCCTGCACGGCTTCAATTATTCGACTTTTTCAAGCCTCGAATTCGGTCTATAGGATCTTCCAGCCTTGGCTTGTGGGTTTCCATTAAGTAAGACATTATCCCCAGTAAAGCCAATGTTGATCTTAAGTAAACTACTTCCAATGCCGTAGAGATCAACCGGAACATTCAGTTTCTCAAAGGTTTTGATTTTTTCCATTGTAAAGCCACCAGATGCCATGATCTTGATGTGATGAAAGCCTTCTCGGTCAAATGCTTCTCGTAAAGCAAAAATCAACTGAGGATTAACCCCCCTTGGATCAAATTTGCCAAGGACATCTTGGTTTTTAAAGAAATATTGATCAACCATGTTATGAGAGGTGTCAATGCGCACGGCTTTTAAGAGATCGCCAAATTCATGAGCGAGTTTTAAACTGTCTTCAATGACATTATTATTATAGTCCACTAACGCAACAAGGTCATCATCTGGATAGGTTTCATGATACGCATGGGTTGCAGCCACGACATCGCCTTCGAACAATTGGATTAAGGCGTGAGGCATCGTTCCCATCCCCTGTTTGCCCCACCATTCGTTCATCGCATGGGTCGCCTGAGCTGTTGCCCCACCAATATGAGCAGAATAGCCATCACCCGCTTGCTGCATGAAATGATCATCACGGTCACCCATGAAAATAACTGGTTTTTGAATCCCAGAAGCTCGAGCGGCTTTTGCAACATTATAGACGTTTGTTGCTACGGACGTCCGTCTTGACAAGATTCCATCGATCAAACCTTCTAAAAAACCAAAGTTTTGATACGGACCTGTGAGTGTAAGGACGGTTTCATAGGGGGAGATTTTATCTCCATCCTTTAAAGCATGAATTTCAAGGGAATCGACATCTCTTCCAAAGGTTCTAACAAGGGCGATCGCCTCATCAACACCGCATAAGACGGCTTCCTCTTTCTGAAAAAATTGCATTGTAACTACGTTATCAGGTTTAAAATCCTTGGCGATTTTACAGGACTTTAAAAAATAAACCGCAGAAAACCAGCCTTCCCCTACTCGTTGATCGAACTTAAACGTTTTATTCGTTAAGCGTTGAATTTTACCTTGCAATTTGAGTTCAATTTCCTTCATTATCAAAAGCTCCTTATAAACCACGACTCATAGTGTCAATAGAATAGTTATAATTTCAATTTTAACTTTTAAAAAATGAACCGCCACTGTCAACTGCCAGTGTCTAGGGACTAGCACCGCATGACTGCGCCGGTTTTTAAATCGAAAATACCGTTTTTAATTTTACCTTTATTCTTTACAATTGTAAAAGAATAATGCATAAAAACACGTTTTCTATTCTTATAGATCATTTTCAAACGTTTGTAAGTCCATTAACACTTGCCTTGGTTTTGACCCATTTGACTCGGAGATGACAGAGGCGGCCTCTAACTGATCCACCAAGCGTGCGGCCCGATTATAACCAATGCGGAACCGTCTTTGGAGACTCGAGACGGAAGCTTGTCCTTGCTCAATCACAAATTGAGCGGCCTCTTCAAATAATTCATCCTCTTCTTGATCCCATGACGGTTTGTCCTGAAGGTCACCTGCATGAAAAAGAAATTCAGGGCGAGCTTGAGTACCAAACGTTTCGGTTACCCGTTCAATTTCCTCATCCGTGATAAACGTTCCTTGAAGCCTTAACAAACTCCTCGATCCATTTTCCGAGAATAAAAGATCGCCTTGACCTAAAAGGCGCTCGGCTCCACTCATATCCAAAATCGTTCTGGAATCCGCCTGAGAAGATACGCTAAAGGCAATACGGGTTGGAATATTAGATTTGATCAAGCCGGTAATCACATCCACCGAAGGACGTTGTGTCGCCAATAACATATGAATGCCGGCTGCTCGGGCTTTTTGGGCAATTCGACAAATCGCGGCTTCCACTTCTTGAGGGCTCGTCATCATGAGGTCAGCAAGTTCATCAATGACAATCACCAAATACGGAAGTTTTTCCCCGTTGATCTTTCCAGACTGAACCAGTTCGTTATAACGGGAAAGGTCCCGCACACCGGTCTCGGCAAACACTTGATAGCGATTTTCCATCTCATCCACTGCCCATTTTAGCGCCAATGAGGCTTCTCTTGGCTGGGTAATCACAGGTGCAGCCAAATGTGGCATTTCCCGATAAGCCGCAAGCTCCACCACTTTTGGATCAATAAGAATAAACCTTAATTCATCTGGTGTCGCTTTATAAATTAAGCTTAAAATCAACGAGTGAATACAGACGCTTTTTCCAGATCCTGTCGCTCCTGCAATCAAACCATGTGGCATTTTGGCCAGGTCCGTCACAATGTGTTGGCCAGTGAGATCTTGTCCAAGCACAGCCGTTAATGGGGAATAAGATTTCGCATAGGGCTCCGATTGCAATAATGCTTTAAGATGAACGGGGAGCCGGTGCGCATTGGGAATCTCAATTCCAACCGTATTTTTTCCTGTAATAGGCGCAATTCGGATTTGTTTGGCTGACAAAGTTAATTTAAGATCCTCTGTTAAACTCACGACTTTGTTTACTTTAACACCAGGATGCAGACGGATCTCAAAACGAGTTACAGTTGGACCTTTTGTATAACCCACAACATCGGCTTTTACATTAAAGTTTTGAAGCGACTCACTCAACAATTCACGTTTCTCTTCGATCCAAAGATCGTCATCTAGAGACGCGACAGGCGCCACGTCATTAAGTAATCCCAACGAAAAAGCGCGTAGAGATTGACTATTAGGCGTGGTCGCCGATCTTCGCCGATCGGATTGATACATCATGACATTATAAGGAATGGCAGACTTACGCGGCGGTTCCTTTACCCGATCTTGTTCCGGTCCTCTAAGTGACGGCTCCATTCGTGAATCGGCGTTCTCTTGATCATGACCAAGATCCGCTGTTTCGGACGCTTCGATTGGAATAGCGTTTTGAGGCGCTTCCTCCGTTTTGGTTGGATCCACAACTTGTTCTAAAATAGAAGAATGGGCCGGCTCTTGTGGTTCCTCACAATCCACTGGTACGGGTTCCGGAATTCCCTCGTTCTTAACCTCTTGAACAAAAGAACCCTCTTCAGGAGGAGTGGTGACTTGGTCAAACTCACTCCTATTTTCCGTTTTCATGGTATGGCCCATAAACGAAGGTTCGTCACTCACAGTCTTTTGGGGTCTCTCAAAATGAACAGAGGGCCTCTTGTTATACCCATAAATAGGTGATGGAACAGTTGAAACCGCAAACCGACGTTTGACGGGAGCATTTTGAGTAGGTTCTTTCGGTTGATTAGGTGTTTTACGATCCATCTCATGGTGAGCGTTCTCAGGTTTCCTAACAGCCTCTCGTTT
The DNA here is from genome assembly GCA_963829575.1 of uncultured Sporolactobacillaceae bacterium. GTDB lineage: Bacteria > Bacillota > Bacilli > Bacillales > Sporolactobacillaceae > KACC-23026. The sequence goes on from CAWHJF010000016.1 coordinate 329,949, forward strand.
TCTAAATGAGGCGGTACCCAATTGCTCCTCTTTTTCAAAACGTATGGGGTGTGACTGGTTCTTGGTTCTATAAGAGTTTCCAAAAAGTCCCGAGTCCTGATCGGTGGATCTGCGAATAAGCTTCACTTCAAAAATCCGATGAGGATCTTCCAATCGCCCTTTGCTTTGTGATGGATTGGAACGCTTAGTTGACGAGTTCTGACCTATTTTTTCATTCGAGGATGGATGGATGGGTTCGTCATCAGATTCCTCTCCCAATCCAAAAAATCGTTTCCACCAACTGGACATATCGTCACCATTCTTTCTTTTAAAAACTACTTATCAGCTTTCTTGATGATAAGTCCAAAAATCCGCTCCAACCGGAGCCTCTTCACTCAATACGAGAATGCCCTTCTTCTGTGGGGCATTTGGCAATTCTAATTCTCTTGCCGAACAAATCATACCCGAAGACGGAATACCTCGAAGTTCTGCATCTTTAATAAGTGTCCCACTTGGCATCAAAGCCCCAACACGAGCCACAACCACCTTTTGGCCAGCCTCAACATTTGGCGCACCGCATACGATTTGAACCTGTTCCTCTCCCAAATCCACCTGACAAATATTCAACTTATCCGCGTCAGGATGGGCTTCCTTGGTCTCAACCCGACCAATAATAAAATCTGGAAGCTCGTCTATCTGAAGCGGTGAATGCCCTAATTTGGTAAGTTGTTCATTAAGAACCACTACATCTTCATCAGTCGGAAACCATTTTCCCTTCTGACCGGATAATCCACTCAAATAACTAGAAGCATGAAATAAATTGTAACCGAGCACGCGATTGGTCCCCTTCTCAGTTAGAACAGCCAAATCTGCTTCTCTTTTAACCTCTGTTTCCTGTGCTTGATCTTGTAGAAGATCCACGAGCAAGACGTCTCCGACACCTTCTGGATTATAGAAAAAAATGGTCATCTTTGATTGTCATCCTTTCATTCTTCGTCAATCGGTTTATTTTTTGCCATAATAAAAATCGGTCGCATGGCACCTTCCTCATATAAAAACGGAAGAGAGGTAATGGGAATATTGCCATTTGTAAAGAAATGCATCGCCATCTGAGCGAGCACGTCATACCCCTTATTGTTTTGCAAATCCGCAAAAATCAAAACATCTTGGTGCGGGATCGCGCACGCCATGGTTCCCGTAATCTTCTCCCTCATATCCTCTAGCAACGCTTGATTTAAAATGCGACTCGCATCGTAACCGTCATTATAATTTATAAAGTAGAAGGTATTCCCCGCCACCTCATCTTTCTTCGGCTCAATCGGGAGTGAACGCAGGTTAAAACGGGCCATTTCATCTAATTCTTTTGCGCCAATTCCATTCTGTTCTAAAAATGGTTCCTCAATCAGTTTGTAGGTGTTACCAAGATCCAGCGCATAATAGATGCGCGATTCAGCGGTATGCTCCCGTGTGACCAAGCGCTTTCCGTCAGAGGTATGCTCTGGAAATGAAGTCGAGCGCATAACCGGAAAAAGTCGTTTTTGATAATCGGGAACGGTCTCCTCGGTTTCAGCCATAGCCTGAACCGCTTCAGACACATAATAGACCACTTCTTCAATGGCCAATTCACGTTCCTCTTCATATCTTGCACAAATCCCAGATAGAGAGAGCGTCACGCCTTTTTGGGTAGACAAATCTTTCACGCTTAACTTTTCTTCTTTTTTGTCGTATGTAATCTCGCGGTTTTCCGCTTTAAGACGCTCTTTTAATAGAGCGGCCATGTCCTTTTCTTTCATACAATCCCTCCAATCGGAGTCTAATCTTCATTTTACCATGTCTTCTTCGATAGAAAAACATTTAGAAATGTTTTTAAAATCTGTTAAAAACTTTCCCATTATGACCGAAATACTTTTTAGAACATACTATTAAACAATTTAAACCAGAGGTTAGGGGGGGTTTCTTCATGAATGGAACAATCAAACGGAAAATACAATTGCTACTCTGGGGGAGTCTAGCAGGAATTTTAATTTTAGCCATCTTTATTTTAATCGCAACATTTACCCAAAGGTCTGTGGACGGAAGAGTAAGCTCGATCGACTCAACGGTGCTCACAGCTAAGTCCATCAGCAACGCAATGTCTAATGCACAGGCTGACTATGGCGCTTACAAGAACGCACCGTCTGATGCAGGGGTAACCAGAGTAAACAAAGACATTGCTGATCTCGAGAAACAGATTGCTGTTCTTGACGCAAAAAAGGTAAGCGCTAACGAACTCAAAACTTTGAAGCGTGATGTCTCAACTTATAAGTCAAGTTTCAAAAATTATGTCACCATTAATAAGATGACAGGCTATAATGACACGAGTGGTTCTAGAGGAACGGTAACGAAAATGCAAGGTGAATTATTAACCCTCATGGCTAAAACGAATAATATACCCGTTCTAGTCGAATATAATACCTTTCAACACGTTGCCAACAAAACGGTTTTAGATCCATCTTCCAAAAACTGGACAAATTTTTCGAAAGAAGCCAACTCTTTCGATTATCTTGTCTCTAAAAACCTGAACACCTCACTTCAATCCGACTACAATCAGATCATGTTGGATTATAAGAGCGCGGTGGAAGATTTAAACGGCCATTATAATCTCACCATGATGCTTATGAAGAAATTTGATCAAAGTGCTGGCCAGGTTCAAAAAACGTCCACGGACATAGTCAACACATTAAATCAGCAACGTACTGGATTAATGCATTTACAATCTCTCGTACAAAACATTATTTTAATTTTAATGATTCTATTAAGTTTAGCCACCATTATTGCACTCGTTCTATTTGGAAATCGTTTAATTCAATCTGTTATGACAGCGATTGACGTTCTGAAAAAAGGGGCCGAGCATTTGGGCAAAGGTCAGTTAAAATATCGCGTTCCTCTTATAGGAAATGATGAATTAACTGAATTAGCAGGTGCTTTTAACCAAATGGCTGCAAATATGGAACTCACGATCGAACAGGTTTTGTACGCGACGGACACGCTATCCTCCTCGTCACAAAATTTGGCCGCGATCTCTCAAGAGACCAGCGCCCAATCGATTGAAGTCAATGAAGCGATTCAACAAGTCGCAGCCGGTGCACAAACCCAGGCTGAACACTTGGAAGATGGAATGGAATTGATTCAATCCGTAACAATGGCGATCAATGATACAGCTTCGTTAAGCGATGAGATCGATTCCCAATCTCAAAACGCCCAATTGGTTAGTCAAAAGGGGATATCCGTTATCACGGAGTTGGAGACCACCACGAACCAATTCCTGCAGATTACCAAATTACTTGTTGGAGATATTCAAGAAGTAGCCAAGCAATCTGAGGAGATTAATTCGATTTTGAAGATTATTCAAGACATCTCGAAAAACACGGATCTTTTGGCCCTCAATGCCGCGATTGAATCGGCGCGAGCAGGTGAAGCTGGTAGAGGATTTGCGGTCGTTTCACAAGAAATTCGCAAGCTTGCCGAACGTTCTAAGAAAGAGACGCAAACGATTCAGTCTGTAATTATTGCCATTACAAAACGGTTAAGGGCACTCTCTGAAGAAACAACGAAATTGAACCAGTTTTCAAACGAACAGGAACAAGGCGTGAAAGAAACACGCCATGCCTTCAATGGGATTGCCGATAATGTCACAGCCATTACGACCAAAGTTGGATCCATTCAAGATGCCGTGACTAAGGTGACAAATACCACTCAGGACCTCACCCGAAAATTGGAAGAAATCAGTGCCATCTCAGAAGAAACAGCCGCAAGCACACAGCAGGTTTCCGCTTCGAGTGTTGCGCAAACCGAAGCGATCGAACAGGTCAATGAAGCTGCAATTGGTTTACAAGACATTGCCGTTGCTTTAGAGAAAGAAGTGGTCAAGTTTGACCTTGAAACCACCACTTTCGAAGAAGAGCGTCCACTAGAGGCGCGTGAGGACATCGACATTCCATCCGCCTATGAAGAAGCGGCTGCCACTCTATCCACCGAAGAAGAGACTGAAACGGATCAAGAGGACAACTCAGAAAAGCACAGCTAATGGATCCGTTCGTTCTAAATGAAAATTAAAACACCACTTGATTTGTGTCATGGAGAATGTGACAACAATTAGGTGGTGTTTGCTTTTCAATTGATTTTAATGAAGGGTTACAGAGTGGACAATTTTTTCCATATTTGGAGCGAGTTTCGTCAGTTCAGCAAGCGATGCTTTCGTTGAAACCTTAACCCCTCCTCGATCCACAATTAACTCATATTGGTCTTTCTCCAATTTCCGAATGATGACATAACTAAATGAATGAGTGTCACTCATCGTTTGGTGGACGTCACTTTTATTTAGAGCATTTTGATCGTTTTTATAGTTCACCTGGCTCTTTGGCCCTTCATTCCCATTTACAAAAAGAATGTAAAGGTGACCCGAGTGATCCCTAAAAATAATATTGCTTTGTCCAGTGGATTGAACTTTATAAGTACTTGGAAGGTAATAAGAGAATGATTTCGCTTCGTGATTCGTCTTGATGGGGGGATGTCCCCATTCCTTTTTCATCGAATCCACAATTTGGTTTGCCACATGACCTTTTGTGGTACAGGCAACGAGAAACACCCCTATACACATCACAAGCCCAACTTTAACGAGTGATTTCGACATGATTCGCCTCCTCTAGAACTCATCATACCACAAAATCGGCCTCATTCGATGGTCAATTCGACTGCCTTTATTTGACTTTTTTTACTAGAAAAAGGAAGCTGATAAAGGAAGCATGATCTCCTTCCTTAGGTCAACCTCCTCAGTCTGTTATTCCGATTTGTTAAGCTTGAGAAAACAATAGTTTGGTGACGTGCGTAAACATCTCGACCCGTGTGACCTCGCCGTGTGTCAAGATCCCAATTGCACCTAAATGAAGGCGAACACCTTTTGTTTTGGCATAGTCATCCATGACATCTCCAAGCTCCATCCCTTGTTTCAAACCCTCAACAATTTTCTGTGGTAATGGAATTCGGGCACCTGAAGCGACATGTACATCTCCCGACCGCGTGGCCAGCGCTCCCCAATTGCAAAGGTATACCGAATCGCCAACTGTCATAATCCCACCTTCAAGGCCAACCCCAACTTCCGCATCGGGATCCATCTGCAAACAGTTTCGAGCCCGGTTGATCGCCCCTTGAAGGGTTTCCTCGTCCCCTTTGGGCTGATTGGAAACGTTCGATGGGGCATCGATCCCAACCACCGTACTTCCACTCGGACTTGAGGCGACAACTGCCTCTACTTTTGCTGGATTCATCGAGCCAACACGTATCCTCACATTCCTCTTCCTTTCTTCACAAAAACCACTACTCTGACTTCTATAAATTAAAAAATTCTATTTAATACTCAATACCCTTTAAGTGATTCAACGGTTGCTCGGTCTGTTGTTTTAACAAGTTCAACTAAAAGGGCTTTAGCTGCCGCATAATCGTCCACATGAATAATGGAAGCGGATGTATGAATGTACCGTGAACAAATTCCAATAACAGCTGACGGAACACCATTTAAGTTCGTATGTACTCGACCCGCATCCGTTCCACCTTGTGAGATAAAATATTGGTACGGAATCCCATGTGTTTCGGCTGTATCGAGAACCCATTCACGCATCCCTTTGTGCGTCACCATAGATCGGTCAAATATACGTAAGAGCGCCCCTTTACCCAATTGACCAAAAGCTTCCTTATCTCCTGACGCATCGTTTGCAGGAGAGGCGTCCAACGCATAAAATACATCGGGTTGAATCAAGTGTGAAGCCGTTTGGGCACCTCGTAATCCCACCTCTTCTTGAACCGTTGCACCTGAGTACAACGTGTTTGGCAAATCGAGCCCTTTCACTTCTTTAAGCAATTCTAATGCCAATCCACACCCATAACGATTATCCCAGGCTTTTGCTAGGATTTTTTTCTCATTGGCCATTGGTGTAAACGGACAAATTGGAACGATAAATTGACCTTGACGGACACCAATTTTTTCCGCATCCTCACGATCATCTGCTCCGATATCGATCAGCATGTTTTTAATATCCATCGGTTTATTTCGAACGGCATCATCTAATAAATGTGGTGGAATCGAGCCGATGACTCCCGTGATCGGACCGTTCGGCGTCATAATTTGGACACGTTGCGCTAACAAAACTTGGCTCCACCAGCCGCCAAGCGGTTGAAAGCGAATCATGCCGTTTTCGGTGATTTGACTCACCATAAAACCGACTTCGTCCATATGGCCGGCCACCATGACGCGTGGACCTTCTTCTGGCCCTTTTTTGACACCAAAAACACTGCCTAAATTGTCTTGTATAATCTCATCACTAACCTTTTCCAATTCCGTCTTCATAAAAGCTCGAACTTGATGTTCAAACCCTGAAGCTCCTGGAAGCTCTGTTAACGTTTTAAATAAACTTAAAGTACTTTGGTCCATACCGATCATCCCTTCAGAGTTTGTGACGGTGCGTTTGATCTTGTGGTGGTGCCCGACTTTAAGCACCTAACTTGAATTTATGTACCCTCTTATTTTACTTGATGTCCAAATGGGGTTCAAACCCTAGCTATTGATTACTCCCGAAAAACAAATGGTCCACGACGTTCCAGCACCATCCAGCGAGGGTCAGTTCCCGAATCGATCAATCAAAGCCCGTTTTGGAACTGAAACGAGGTCTAAGTGCCCGAAACCTAATTCCGCTAAGCTTTCAAGAACTAAGCGGATGAAACAAGGGAATTGGTTTAATTTTACCCATTCCTGTATACTTTAAATAAAGAAACTAGTGTTGGATTTGAAAGGTGAGGAGCATTATGTCAAAAAGAAAAGCAGCTGTGCTGTTTGCACTCGGTTTTGCAGGGGGATATTTACTTCAAAAAAAAATGGTAAAAACCGTACTAAGTCCTGAACAAGCGTTAAGAAGTGTTAAAGGAAAAGTAAAAAATGCAATGGATATAGATGGCGCGTGGATTTATCAGCACACAGAGGAATGGGATGAAAACCAGGTTTCCCAAAAGATTTACCGCGGCGGACTAACTGAACGTACTGGCGACCAATTGAACCATTATGACTTTGTTGTCGATTCAGAATCCGGTGCCCTGTTGACACTAAGTCCACAGATGTAAGCCACTAAAGACAAAAGGACGATTCTTTAAAGAGTGCGTCACGCACTCTCAAAGAATCGTCCTTTTTTAGTTTTTAGCCTTTTGGGTCTAACAGATTGTTTTTAAGCTTAAATTCTAGGGAAGAATAACGCGTGCGCGACCAGATCAATCCAAAAATCATAGGCACAATAAACAACAGTAGCAAAAGACCTACGATCGGTCCTAATTCAAGCTTAACGCTTGTATGATGTGCCGCTTCATATTGCTTGATCGCCTGGATGTTCATCACATCCCCTTCGGTCAAAACGGTATCGGTTTCAGGGGAGTAATACGCATAATCAATCCAGTCTTTAAAGAAAATCCCATCGCGAACTGTTTTGAAATGCGCTATGGCCGCCTGTATCTTCGTGACTTGAACCTGATCCGTGCCCTTTTTGATCGTAATCGGCTTATCTAATGTGAAGGTCTGGGCATCTTGAAGTGAGAATGAGCCTGGTTTAAAATCATAATTCTCCGTCTTATACTTATTAAGAAAGGTGTCGAACATCTTTCCAGTTGTTAGTGTTGCGGCTTCCGAAACACTAAATAGAAAGAAAAAGGCTAGGGCAACAGCCGATAACGTTGCAAGACTTTTTCTTAACATAGGTACCCTCCTGTCCATTTTTAATCTGCCTACACGTTGCTTTTTACCAATTCTCTTCAAAGTTACGTTGCGGGTCATTCGGAAAAATCATTATGTAGTCCTGTAGTGAGCCATTTTACTTAATAATACCATAAATCCACAAATGACAACGCTTAATTTTTTAATTTTTCATAGAAAAGTGAAAATTTAAGCTCGTCCCACAGTTTCTGTAGGCGAGCTTGGATTAAGCCTCAAAATCCATCAAAGGCTCTGTTTAAAATAACCACGCTTCACATCGATAAATGCGCTGACCTTTACTTGAGAACTTCTCTTCATATTCTGTTTTGATATTACCTAATACGTCGATCGCATGTAGGTTTAAATTCACATTTTTAATTTGAAACCCTTTTAACGAGAAGCTTTCTAGCGAATATTCAAATAACCCTTGATTATCTGTTTTAAGTTCAATTCGCCCATTTTCAGTCAAAATCTGCTGATAGCTTCCCAAAAAATTCGCATGGGTGAGCCGGCGCTTTTCATGACGATTTTTCGGCCAAGGATCAGAGAAATTAAGATAGATGACCGCAATTTCTTTAGCATCAAAAATTTTGGCAAGGTCCGTGGCGTTGATATGCAAAAGACGCAAATTCTCCTGAGGAGCCTCTAGAAGCTTGTCCAATGCTTCAACTAAAATGCTCGCCTGAAGCTCAATCCCAATAAAATTGAGATCGGGATGGGTCTTAGCCATACCCGTTATGAATTGCCCCTTCCCCGTTCCTATTTCAATATGAATGGGGCGATCATTACCAAAAAGCTCGGACCACTTCCCTTTTTGGGATTCCGGGTCACTAACCACCCATTGCGAATAGTCGTTTAATTTTCCCTCCGCCCAAGGCTTATGTCTGACTCTCATAAATTAATCCTCCAGCATCTATGTTTTTTCATTTAAGGAATTTTTTCACTTAATGAAAGAGCTCCTAATTGCGCACCCTAAATTGAAAGGGGAGTGACATTTATGGGCCTTTCTCGAGATGATCAAAAGCGACTCATGTTAGATATATTAAAAAGTCACCAGTCTGGGCAAATGACGCGACGAAATGAATTGGATCAACTCCAACGTTTGACGTCCACCTTACAAAATCAAGTAATGGATTTTGGCGAACAAGAGACGTTGAACCAAATCCAAGATTATTATCAAGTTGAAAGCCAAAACCCAAATGGTGCATGTGAAACGTCCGCTGAAGATCTGAACGCCCTTATTCAAAAAGTGGAACAACCTACCGTGTATTAGGGTGCCCAATGCAAAACTTCCTTTTAAGTATTTAAAAGCCAAGTGGCTCGCCACTTGGCTTTTCCGTTAATTTTGTTTAAATTGTTCGGCACACTCTAAATAGTAACAGAGGTCTTGATAATAGGTCGTTGCTTCCTTTGGTTTCTCATGCGAGACATTCCAAAAATAGAACAACAAGGTTTGAGCTACCATATACCAATGCATTCGAAGCTGAAGATGTGGCGTTAAGGACCATCCATAGCCTTCTAACCAATCTTTCCAGTCTTTGTGTTCAACATACCAATTTAAAATAAGGGCTAAATCTAATGCCGGATCGGCAATAATCGCTTGATCCCAATCAACAAGATACAATTGATCGTCTTCATCTAAAAGCCAATTATTATGATTCAGATCTGTATGGCAAACTCTCTTTAAATGTGTTTTAACTAGGTGAACCGTCCTTGTTAAAAATGAAACGGCTTTTTTAACCACGACATCTAACTCTGAATGAAGAGTTCCCATTTTATCTAAGATTCCATTTAAAAAGCGTTCAGGTGTCACAACTTCTTTACCAAGACGAGCCAGCATGAAAACTAGCGGTTCGGATTCGTGAATTTTTTTCAAAAGACGGGCAACCTGCTCAGACTTCATTTCATGTGGTTTGAGCTCCCGGCCTTCCAACCATCTCTGGGCTGAAATAACGTCACCGTTTTCTAGGCGCTTGGTCCATAATAGTTTGGGCACAATCCCTTCAGCGGAAAGAACAGCCAAAAAAGGCGATGAATTTCGTTTAAGAAACAATTTTTTATGAGCCGATTGTGCAAGATAGGCTTCACCTGTAACCCCACCTGCTGAAGAAATCACCCAATCCTCATTATCAAAGACCCGCATCCTGTCACCACTTTTCTCTTACTTGCTCTTTTAAAAAAAACGACTTCTTATAAGATATAATATTTTTTAACGTGAGTCAACGAAGTTCTGCTTCGGTGATGGAATGGTTGAGTAAGGTTTCGACACATCTCAGTTGAAGATTTTTGAACGCTGCCCGATAAGGTTCGACCGTTTTTAACCAAGCTGGAAATAGAGACTGGTCCAGAATTTGTACCCCTCTGCCGGGCTCTGAGAACTCGACAAAACTTTCGGGTACCATCAACACCGACCGAATAGGTAACCGTTCACTCATCCGACCTAAGCATTGTTTGACCACTTCGGTTGAACGGGCAAGTGAGAGGAGCGGATTCACAAGCGTCCGAATCTCCCCACTCCTTACTTCCGTCCATTGACGACGGGATTGTTCCTGAAAAACACTGCCTTTTTCACCTTTTAGGTAGACCATCACCCAAATCGTGGTCGGTGTTATTAAAATGAGATCGGTTTCCACTTCAACCTGATCCAGCTTAAGAACAGGTCGATAGAACAATAAACCTGTATCACCGAACCATTTCAATACATCTTTTAAAACCTCATCGTGTTTTAATCCCACGATCCCATTGGAACGTCTCAATGATGTGGAAGAGGCCCAAATTAATTGATGATTAAAAAGACGTTCGTAAAACAATCCCTTTTCTTCCTCTGAATGCTTGGATTTAAATGCGTTCCAGCGTCTCGATTTATTAGAAATAAACTGATTCACATAACGCTTTAAGTTCTGCTCATAACGTGACACATAATCCCGACATTTTACTAATTGAGCCATGCTTGTTCCCCCGCCCCCCAGAACGCCATTCCTTGTAGTCCACTCACAACCAATCCTGAAGTTCCCTTTAAATATAAATGGCCGCTGGTTTTCTCTAGTCTTTATTTCGAAACAAAGTGATCAGAACCAAATTGAAAAGAAGCTCTGACTTCATACTTCGGTCTTCTTTCTGGATAAATCTGATAGAGCACGATTCTGGCCACCCCCCAGCTCTCAGCATAGTCCTTAGGGAGTGGTGGAAGCTCTGCTTGGTTGAAACGCCCGCATTTCCATTTTTTTGCTAATGTGACATGCGGGCTATAGCGTCTTGTTTCTTTTAGAACACCGTAGTGGGTACATACCCGTTCTACCTGATTATGGAGCTCATATAAAATGGGAGCACTTTTCACCCCTGCATAAAGTACTCTTGGAGATTGCGGGGCCCCAAACGTTCCAAATCCATGACCTGACATTGTAAAAGGCGTGGTGTGCTTCACGCATTCTTGAATTTCCTTACAAAGAGGTTCTATACTATTATCGGATAGAGCGCCCATAAATTTGATTGTGAGATGAAAATCTCTTTCATGGACCCACTCTTTATAATCAAAGGGGAGCGCTTTAATGCGTTCCGCCCAATTAGATAGAAGGTGTTTGACGCCGTTCGGAAGTGGAACAGCAAAAAAGTAGTGAGCGTTTCCGGACAAACCCATCGACTCCTTTATAGTAACAAGTTTTGACGAACTATGGTAAAATTTCTTCGTAAAGGGAAAGAACTTTTTGTGTTTTACCTTTTAAAAAAGGCCTATTCTTAATAAAATATAAAAGGTCTATCGTTGATTTTGAAAACTTAATGAGAGGTGTTTACACATGAAACGAATTGCAAACTCAATACTGGAGCTAATTGGAGACACACCACTCGTTCGTTTAAACAAATTGCCCGATCCAAACGGAGCAACCGTCTATGCGAAATTAGAATCCAGTAATCCAAGTAAAAGTGTAAAGGATCGAGCGGCTCTGAATATGATCCTAGAAGCTGAGAAAGCCGGCTTACTAAAAAAAGGGGCTACGATTGTCGAACCAACTTCAGGTAATACAGGCATCGGGCTCGCGATGGCCGCTACGGCAAAAGGCTATAAGACCATAATTGTCATGCCAGATAATAGTACTCAAGAACGCATTAATTTATTAAAGGCCTATGGTGCCGAAGTCCATTTGACACCTGCTGACGATAAAATGCCAGGGGCCATTGAGAAAGCTCATGAACTCGCCCAAGGCATTCCAAATAGTTTTATGCCGATGCAGTTCGAAAATGCAGCAAACCCCGATGCCCATCGAACGAGCACAGCCCTTGAAATCCTCGAAGCTGTGAAAGAAATCGGTCAACCGCTTAAAGCGTTTGTGTCAACAGCCGGGACAGGCGGAACGGTAACTGGAACAGGTGAAACGTTAAAAGAGGCGCTCCCTGAGCTCACCGTTCACGTTGCTGAACCCAAAGGTTCCCCCGTGTTATCTGGTGGCAAGCCTGGACGTCATAAACTTGTTGGGACAAGCCCTGGTTTTATTCCATCCATCCTTAATCTTGACGTGATTGATGAGATTATTCAAGTATCGGATGAGGATGCGTATGAGGCGACCCGACGACTCGCACGAGAAGAGGGGATTTTAGTCGGTCCATCTTCTGGTGCCTCAGTGTTTGCGGCGATTCAAGTGGCCAAACGCCTACCAAAGGACACCATTGTCGTCTGCATGACCAACGATACCGGCGAACGCTATCTTTCAGGTGATCTCTTTTCAGAATAAAAGGTGGTTTTTAAAAGTTGCCCTTAAATCGGGCAACTTTTTTTGTGTTGAATTCTGGTGCCCTGGCACCTATACGTGACCTGCTCAGGCACGATGCGACCCCTTCAGTTCCCGTAATGCTAGCCGAGAACCGGTTCGGGCACTATGGTACCATGTCAGTTCCCGTACACTGCTTCAGTTTTCGGCACGGGAACTAAAACACTGACTAAGTAGAAAACTCTTATTTTTCGTCAGGTTTCAACATTCTGAATTTGACTTTTTTGAAAAATAAAGTAACATAGATTTTAAGGAAAAATGGTTATGGTTTCCTAATATATACACCTTACGTTAATCATCATGAGACTTCTATTGTAGAGCCTTGGTAAAAAGGGAATTTTTTGAATAGTTTTTCCTGTTGCACCATAGATATGCAATACAGGGATATTTCAAAAGATTAAACGTTAAGGAGTGGTAGGTAATTTGAACTCTTCTACTGATCGAATGTTGAATCGCGTAAAAGATGTCTACCTTTTTATTAAAGAAAAGGGAGGAACCGTTACGACTCAAGAATTGGTTGAAGCGTTCGAGATGACCCAACGCACGATCCAACGCGACCTCAATATACTCACCTACAACAAATTGGTGACAAGTCCGAGTCGCGGCGTATGGACACTGACGAACAAAAAAGTCAAAGTCTCCTAAATTCGGACGTGCCCGACACTATGAAATCTTTGTCCCGCGCAGAGTGCCCCTTCCCGAAAGGCTTCGCAGTTTGTTCTTTGTCCATTTTGGGCTTGTCTAAATTCCCCTATTTTAGGAATTCTGGTACTCTTTTATAGTGTTCGATGACATAAAAAACAGCTGGAACATCTCGTCCAGCTGTTTTTTATGTCATTTAAGGTTCTTTTAACGCTTCAATCTCTTCTTCAGTTAAAGCGCGATAATCCCCTATAGAAAGAGTCGGATCCAATTTCAACGGCCCCATCTCAGTCCGTTTTAAATACAACACCTCTCGCCCAACGGCATGGAACATTCGCTTAATCTGATGAAATTTCCCTTCGGTGATTACAATCTGCACTCGAGTTTCATCTTTTCTTTGTTCTTGAATGCTCAAGTATGCAGGCCGAGTTCGACCATCTCCGTTCAGCTCGATTCCTTCCTCAAATTGCTGGATCATCCCATTTGTAACCGGTCCGTCGATGACCGCTTCATAGGTCTTATCAACATGATGTCTAGGTGAAAGAAGCTGGTGACCAAGCGGCCCATCATTGGTGATTAATAGCAACCCCTCTGTGTCTTTATCTAAACGCCCAACAGGATATAAGCCGTCCCTCTGATCTTTCGCCCCAATCAAATCCATCACCGTTCGATGAGTCGAATCCTCCGTTGCCGAGATCACCCCTTGAGGTTTGTGCAGCATGTAATAAACCAGCGCAACATAAGTCACCGGCACCTCATCCAACCAAACCTGATCGACACCCGATGTCAATTGCCTTCCAGGATCTTTTTCAATGTCTTCGTTGACCTTGACTCGGCCTTTCCTTATCATCCCTTTAACATCTTTTCGAGAGCCCATTCCGCTTCCCGCAAGCCATTTATCTAAGCGCATCCCTAATCTTCCTCCTTCCTTTCCAAAAAAATGGGCAGTTTGTAAACTCACTGATTTAGAGGTCTCACATAATATAAGTTGTGTAAAGCAATTAGGCGCGTTCCTTAGTTTTAGGATAATGAATTAAGACACCTTACTTAATTCTAGCACTTTGATCTTGACCAAAGTCTAAAGCAATACCCAACTTTTTGAGGAGTGATATAATGGTTAACCCATCCGGAATGACGAATCTGCCATATGGAATGTTTCCTGGTTATGGAACAATGATGCCAGAACAAACGACGGGCTACTTCCCGTATCAAACAGGCGGTGTCCCAGGAATGCCATCTTCCACTCAATACGGTGCAGGAATGATGCCAATGGGGGGCGCACCAATGATGCACAACCCTTCATCCCCTATGCCTTATCCTAGCATGGGTATGAACCCCTACCAAAATGTAAATCCAGGAAAAATGCACCAACAGATGCCACCCACTATGAAAGGACAATATAGCCCATATCCTTATTCAGCTACCACGCCATCTAACATGACAAAGGCACCTGTGACCGGTTCAACCAAAGGAATGACACCTACTGGAACTAACCCATATATGATGGGAACAACACCCGGCATGAATAATGAAAACATGGCGGCGCAATCCATGCCTTGGGGAACGCCACAACAAGCTGGCGGTTACCAATTAGGCAACCTGCACACAGGGCCACAGGGCTACTCTACTCCAACAACACCTATGTTTCCTGAGAATACGGTCTACCCTGGATTGAACGAAACAACCAATCCGGTTTTGCCTGAATATGGAGCATGGCCAATGCCTAACCCAATGGGCGGTCCCGGGCACATGGGGCAACCTTATTAAAAGAACCCATAATCCTGACAAACGCTCATTTTAATCAAAGCTCTTGCCAAAAGGCAAGAGCTTTTTACATTTATCTTTGAAGCCGTCGGAAACGATTGCCTAGAACTTGTCTCAACAATCCAGATTTTAAGGAGATGAAAAAATAAATCCCCCCACCTACCAGCACGCCAACAAGTGAGCCGATCAAAGCATGGAGGCGTGACTGAGGAATAAAGCCCCCTGTTGCGAATAAGACAATGGCAACCCCCATTGACATCATTGCAGTGAAAATAACAATTAAGAGAAATCGCTTTGCAATAAACGTATACTCATAGCCTGTGCTGTATTTGATCGCAAATAAATTAAGCGCAATCGATGCAAGATAACCGAGATCAGTGGCAAGAATCGGGCCATTTGCTCCGAACCAATGAATAAATATAGGGTTAAATATAAGCTTTAATAATATCCCCAATCCAAGACTCAGAATTGTCACTTTTTGCCGATTAATACCTTGGAGGATGGCAGCTGTCACGGAGAAAACGGCAAATACGATCGCTGTTGGAGCATACATCTGCAGGATACTTCCACCGGTCGATAAACTTTCACCAAATCCACCATAGAGAAGCCCATAGATCATATAACCCAAAATCGAAAGTCCAATAGAAGCGGGTATGGTAAAAAATAGAGTCATTTGAAAGGCTTGCGTGACTTTGGTCTGCATATCCCTAGGACGCCCTTCTGCAAACGATTCGGTGATCGCGGGAACCGCGCTCACACCAAGTGAGACGGCCAAAGACACTGGGATGAGAACAATTTTTTGGGCATATGTAAACAAGTTTGCATTTATTGTCCCAATTTCTTTTTTGGACAAATCAAAGTACTGACTTAGAAAATGCCCGACTGTTTCTTGATCAATCAAAAAGTACAATTGATTGGCTAATCCGACTGCTACAAAAGGAATCGCATAACTAATAATTTCTTTATAGATCTCAGGCAAGCTCACATCCTGTATATTGGTGCTTTGTTCAACCAATTGATCAAGATGAGGCTTTCGTTTCATCCAATAACGTATAAGAATCAATAGACCAGCGGCAGCCCCTACAAACGCACCAAAGGTCACATAAGAAACAGCGGTTGAAACGGAATGATTGAGATACGTCATGACAATATAGGCACCTGCAAGGCCAAAAACCACTCGAATAATCTGTTCAACGGTCTGTGAGGTTGCGGTTGGCCCCATCGATTGAAAGCCTTGAAAATACCCGCGGATTAAGCTCATGGCCGGAACAATAATAAGTGCAAAACTAAGCACTTTCATGACTTGCGTTAATTCATGAGCGACTTTAACGTCACCTGCAGCTGAGCTCATAGCAAAAAACGGAGCAAACCCATACATCACAAGAAAACCAAGGAATCCTGTTAAGGTCATAAATAAAAGCCCAGAACGAAACAAACGCCGCCCCGTATAATAATCGCCAAGAGCATTATATTTTGCCACAAACTTAGAAACAGCAAGTGGAACGCCAACTGTTGAAATACTTAAAATAATCGAATAGGGTGTGTAGGCAAAACCATATAGTTGTCCACCTGGATTACCCACAATCGCATACAAAGGAATCACAAATAACATTCCTAGAAACTTCGAAAAAAAAGTTGCCGCTGATAAAATCAGCGTTCCCCTAACCATACGGGATTCAGACATTTGGACAACCCCTGACTGCTATAGTAAACATTTGCATAAAGTGCCACTAACATTCAGCGGGGTTTTGTCCCCCACTGATGATCATTTACTCAGTATTGACCGAGTTCTTCTTCTTTAAATCCCTTGTATTTTATCACAACACGAAAAAAAGGCGAGACCTTCTTTTAGAAAAAAACAGATTGATCACGCGGACTTCGGTAAAATTGTGTGCGATTGGGTCTCTTCCCTGTAATTAAAAATAAAGCGAGAGTCTCTTACTCTCGCTTCTTCGTGAACTTATTTGATTTTTAATTAGAAAACGATGCACTGACAATTTCACCCGTCCATTTAATCATGCCGCCGTCCATGTTCAAAACCCGGTAACCTTGGGATTCTAAAAATTCCGCTGCGCGCTCGCTACGGCGACCGGAACGACATACCGTAACGACAGTTTTTGAAGCGTCCAATTCTTCAGTCCGAGTTGGAACTTGTGTCAATGGAATATGAATCGCATTTTTAATTTTACCCATCTCTACTTCTTCATCTTCGCGTACATCAACCACCTGAATCGTTGCGTCGCCAGATTCTAGTCTTTCAATCAAAGCTTTGGGAGTGATTTCTTTAACCGCCACCATTTTAACGCTCCTTTATATATAAAAGTATGAGTTAGAGTATAAATATCTCTTTCATTTTCTCTTGTTTAACTAGTTCCTGTCAAGAAACCTTGTCGAAATCATGTGGTTTTTTGTCGAATAAATGACGGTTCATTGACTTTTTTAGTTTAGAGAAACCCATATAAAAAACTCCCAAACGGAATTTGGGAGTCGGAGTGTAGCGAAAAGCATGTTTTTTTCTCTCATTTATCCGGCGTTTGGGGCTTCATCCCTTCACTGTAGTCCCTTTGACTGTAATACCCCTCAAAAAAAAGCTGCCGTACATCCCTTTTAGACAGCATGAACTCCCAAACAAGGTTTGGGAGTTCATGGACTTTATTTTGCAACGATATTTACAAGTTTCCCTGGTACGGCAATCACTTTTACAATGGTTTTTCCGTTGGTTTGTTCCTTAATCACAGCATCTTCAAACGCTAGTTTTTCTAAGGCGTCTTTTCCAGCATCAGCCGCAACCGTGACTCTGGTTTTGACCTTACCATTAATTTGGAGCACAATTTCAACTTGTGATTCCGTTAATTTGGATTCATCGAACGCTGGCCATTCCGCAAGTGAAACCGGCGACTCATTACCTAATATTCTCCAAAGTTCTTCAGCAAGATGTGGCGCCATTGGTGAAAGAAGTTTGACAAAACCCTCGACATAAACTTTGGGAAGTACATCTTGTTTGTATGAATCATTGATGAACACCATTAACTGTGAAATCGCGGTATTAAAATGCAGATTCTCATAATCCTCTGTCACTTTTTTGACCGTTTGGTGATAGACACGTTCTAAGCCATCAAGAGAGGCCCCTTCTTGGATTTTATCCGATCGGGTGCCGTCTGGTGTGACCATTAAACGCCAGACGCGTTCCAAGAAACGACGCGCACCGTCTAGCCCTTCCTCAGACCAAGCAATCGACGCATCAAGTGGTCCCATGAACATCTCATATACGCGAAGTGTATCGGCACCGTGCGTCCCTACAATCTCATCGGGGTTGACGACATTGCCTTTTGATTTACTCATTTTTTCATTATTAGAACCTAAGATCATGCCTTGGTTGAACAATTTCTGGAACGGTTCTTTGGTTGGAACAAACCCCAAATCATACAGGACCTTATGCCAGAAACGCGCGTAGAGCAGATGAAGTACGGCATGCTCGGCCCCACCAATATAGACATCAACCGGCAACCATTTCTTTAAAAGTTCGGGGTCGCCAATTGCTTGATCATTATGAGGGTCAATAAACCGAAGATAATACCAACAGCTCCCCGCCCACTGCGGCATTGTGTTGGTCTCACGACGTCCTTTTTTCCCTGTCACTGGATCCGTATATTCCACCCAGTCCTTAATATTGGCAAGCGGCGATTCGCCTGTTCCAGATGGCTTAATTTCATCTGTCTTTGGAAGCATAAGTGGAAGCTGATCGTCCGGAACTGGGATGGTTTCGCCATCTTCCATATGAATGATTGGAATAGGTTCACCCCAATAACGTTGACGACTGAACAACCAATCTCTTAAACGATAGGTGACCTTCCGAGTCCCAATTCCTTTTTCTTCCAACCAATCGATAACCTTCTTAATCGCATCTATTTTGTTTAGACCATTTAAAAACTCGGAATTAATATGCGGTCCGTCCCCTGTAAAAGCTTCCTTTGTGACATCGCCACCTTCTAAAACAGGGACAATTTTCAAATCGAATTTTTGAGCAAATTCAAAGTCACGCTCATCGTGTGCTGGAACAGCCATAATAGCACCTGATCCGTATGTGATTAACACATAATCCGCAATCCAAATTGGTAATTTTTCGCCGTTAACTGGATTGATTGCATAGGCCCCAGTAAAAACACCGGTTTTCTCTTTAGAGAGTTCCGTGCGCTCCAAATCACTCTTGCTTGCAACCTCATCACGATACGCTTCAACTGCTGCTTTTTGATCAGCTTTTGTGATGTGGTCAACTAATTTATGTTCAGGTGCGAGCACTGCATAGGTTGCCCCATAAAGCGTATCAGGGCGAGTGGTAAACACCGTGATCTTTGAATCGGGGTGCCCTGCGATTTCAAAATTCACTTCAGCTCCTTCAGAGCGTCCGATCCAATTGCGTTGCATGTCTTTAATGCTCTCAGGCCAATCCACTTCATCTAGATCTTCAAGTAAGCGATCGGCATAAGCGGTAATCTTAAGCATCCATTGACGCATTGGTTTTCGAATGACAGGGTGACCACCTCGCTCACTCTTTCCATCAATGACTTCTTCATTGGCAAGAACGGTACCTAGAGCCGGACACCAGTTAACAGGTACTTCATCAACATAGGCGAGGCCTTTCTTATAAAGTTGCAAGAAAATCCACTGAGTCCATTTATAATACTCTGGATCCGTTGTGTTGATTTCACGATCCCAATCGTAGGAGAAGCCAAGCGACTGAATTTGTCTTTTGAACGTCTGAATATTCTTAGCCGTAAATTCTGCCGGATCATTCCCTGTGTCTAGTGCATATTGCTCAGCTGGTAAGCCAAAGGCATCCCACCCAATTGTGTGAAGCACTTCATAGCCTTGCATTCTTTTAAAACGAGCGAGAATATCGGTTGCCGTATACCCTTCTGGATGGCCAACATGTAAGCCGGCTCCGGACGGATAAGGAAACATATCCAACACATAATACTTTTCCTTTTCTGAGTTGGAATCCGTTTGAAAGGTATGATGCTCTTTCCAATAATCTTGCCACTTCTTTTCAATCTCTTTGTGCTGAAAGCTCATTTTTTGACCCCCTAATTGACACCATCCATAACATTTTATATGTTCACTTTGCGGCGAACGCGCGCCAGTACACCATCAAAGATTCTCTTAATGGCATTCTTTCATAATCCTAGAGGCTTCATACTCATTCGTATAAAAATAAAAATCTCCCGCCCTCAACAATTATGTTAGGGACGAGAGATTGATTAACAGCTTCCCGCGGTACCACCCGAATTGGTGTCCATGGACACCCGCTTCATTCGACCTTAACGCGGCGGACGGCAGTCGCTACTTAAACATTTCGTTCACGACCGCAACTCATGCGGGGAGTTCATTTACGACTCATATTGGCTTGCACCACCCGCCAACTCTCTGATGAAGTCTTCTTTCTCACTTCAAATGACCCGACAAATTACTAGTCCTCATTCAACGTTGTTACAAAAATTAAGTTTCAGTGATTATTTTAATATTTTATTAAAAAAAGAGGGAATATGTCAAGTTTTTCTTTAAATCGACTTTTTTTGATGGTGCCTTGGATCAGATCCCTTGTGGATAAGGAAAAGATTAGGGAGAAATTCAAAATAAAAGAGACTTTATCCGCCCACTCGTCTTTCCACCTGTAACTCGAAGGTTAACGGATCCTATGTCCATCCAAACATTCCAGGTAAACTCTCAGCCTGTTAAATAGGCTCCGCTATCGACCGATCCTTCAAATCCCCTCTTTTCCTTTCATCCCCTATCCATCCATGCTAAAATGAGATGTTAATACTGATAGTTTTATGAAATGAAAGGATGAACGTCAT
Source organism: uncultured Sporolactobacillaceae bacterium (assembly GCA_963829575.1). GTDB lineage: Bacteria > Bacillota > Bacilli > Bacillales > Sporolactobacillaceae > KACC-23026. The sequence continues at coordinate 350,720 of CAWHJF010000016.1, forward strand.
GACAGTACCGAGCCATTTCGGTGATCAGAAACGTTACTATTCGTGGAACACATTCCTTAAAAATAAATTTGGTGAAAAAGTATTCAAAGTGCCATTAGACGGAGGATTCGATTGTCCAAATCGTGATGGCAACGTCGCTTTTGGTGGATGTACGTTTTGCAGTCAAAAGGGTTCTGGCGACTTTGCCGGCGACCGGCGCGACGACCTCGTCACCCAATTTAACACTATTAAAGACCAACTTCATGAAAAATGGAAAACAGGGAAATACATCGGCTACTTCCAAGCGTTCTCCAATACCTATGCGCCCGTTGACATTTTAAAACAACGCTACGAAATCATCTTAGAACAAGAAGGCGTGGTCGGCCTTTCCATTGCCACTCGCCCTGACTGCCTGCCCGATGACGTCATTGAATACCTAGCCGAACTGAACCAACGCACGTATCTTTGGGTTGAGCTTGGCCTGCAATCCGCCCACGATGAAACAGGCATCCTTATTAACCGTGCGCACGATTATCAATGTTTTGTAGATGGTGTGAACAAACTGCGCGCTCATAACATTAATGTCTGTGTGCATATCATAGACGGTCTTCCTAAAGAAACGCCTGAAATGATGCTCGAGACGGCTAAACGAGTCGCTGAACTTGATGTTCAAGGGATCAAAATTCACTTGTTACATCTCTTAAAAAAGACCGCAATGGTCAAGCAATATGAAAAAGGGTTGGTTGAGCTTCTAGATTTTGAAACGTATATTAAGCTCGTAGCCGACCAGCTTGAGATTCTTCCGCCTGAGATGATTATTCATCGTTTGACAGGGGACGGCCCACCGGATCTTTTAATAGGTCCGATGTGGAGTCTTAAAAAATGGGAAGTTTTAAACGCTATTGATAAAGAGCTTGCGGACCGTAACAGTTGGCAAGGTAAATACTTTCAATCTGCAGAGTCCGTTGTCCAATGATTCTTAAACCAGCCGTCCGAACGGCCCACAACCTGATCCAACAGGCTGTAAAAGCAGGTGATGTGGTGGTCGATGCCACCGCTGGCAATGGAAAAGACACTCTTTTTTTGGCCACATGCGTTGGTGACACCGGCCATGTCTATGCATTTGACGTCCAAAAAGAGGCGGTCGAAAAGACGACCGCCCTTTTAAAAAGTCAAAGCATGACGCCACGCGCCACCGTCATCCACGACAGTCATGATCAACTTCATCGGCACATAGAAGAATCCAAACCGATTCAACTTGGACTATTTAATCTTGGTTATCTACCTGGTGGCGACAAATCGATTGTCACGCGCGCTTCCACTACAATAGCTGCTGCCATTGCGTTGATTGAACGTTTGGCGTCTGGAGGCATGATCGTCCTCGTCATCTATCCGGGCCACGATGAAGGACAGGCTGAGTCGAGAGAACTTAACGAATGGGCAAAGAACCTTGATCAGAGCCGCTTCATCGTACAAAAAATTGAAATGATCAACCAAATCAATCGCCCACCGTACATCATTGCCATTGAAAAAAGAGACTGATCCTTCTTATAACGGGTTCCGTTTTGCAGATACCAATGGAATTTAAATAAGATGACCCCTGTACAATACAAAGATCATCTTATAGCAGCTGCTTAGTCTGTTTTTATAATGTCCTTTACAAAGGGTACATTTTATTTATACTTAAACAAACCTTCAAAAGCTTAATATTATTTTACTTTACCAGTACCATCTCCCCCCACTCACCTTGAATGAGTGGGGTTTTTCATTAATAAAACGACATAAAAAAACAGGCTCCCATTGGGAACCTGTCTGTGTTTGTTATAACTTAAGCTTTTTGAACGTTAGCAGCTTGTGCTCCGCGTTGACCTTGCTCAACGTCAAATGTTACTCTTTGACCTTCGTCAAGTGATTTAAAGCCATCACTTTGAATAGCAGAAAAATGTACGAATACATCGTCTCCATTTTCACGCTCGATAAAACCAAAACCTTTTTCTGCATTAAACCATTTTACTGTACCTTGTTCCATTTTTGTTGCCTCCAAATGTGTTTCATACACATAAATAATACTATCCTTGCTTCAAGTGATCATAAAGACGAAAAGTCAAACTTAAACGATCCTTTACACCGAACAAAAATAATTCTTCTTTATCATAGCAGAAAACAAAAACAATTGCAAATCCCTAGAAAAAAAAACCACCAACCTAATCAAAGGTAACCCGTTCGGTTGAGAGCGAGAAGAATTAAACCCGTTATCTTTCTCGGACAGTCTCTTTTCTTTGTAATAAATTATAACCCTGGCTTGAGCCGTCTATATAACCAGCCGTTGATAAAAAAGAATAATCCCGCACCGCCTGCTTGTCTCATCATGCGACGGGCTAATTGACGAACACTTTTTTGCGCTTTAACCTTTTGATCCGCGAGATAGATCCCGAGTAACCCGCGATTGATCATTTGATGAAAACGCTTGTCCGGTAAATGCGAAATACTCCGATCCGATTGTTCAATAAAATGATGGAAACGTTCAATCATTGTTTCCTCATCTTCATAATAGAAGCAGAAGTTTAAATCTCCACCATTTTTATCTTCATCTTGATCCACAAAATAATCTAATAAAATATGTAAGCCTTGAACCCAAGGAAAATATCCATTTTTCAATTGATGAACCAATTCCGTCATGTTATTTTGCGAAAGTGCATAGGAGACAATGCAAAAGATCCCTAAAGTTGAACCCGAACACGCCGAAAACTCATACCATGTCATCTCTGGTAGCTTAGGCTCATGCGACGCAAACCAAGCCTGTAATCTGGGCACGCGCTCATCCTTTTTGACATGCTTATGAACCTGCAAATCACTATAATACCCTTCAAGCTCCCATAGTGCAGGTTGGATCACCTCTAATTTAGCCACCTTGCCCAAAAAGGTCTGGCAGGTTTGGACCAATTCATTTAGATAACCACCATCCTCTGTCTCAGTTCGATATCGATAATAGTTTTCGGTTTGAACACCAGGCGACAACGCATGACGCATAGAGGAATGCAGAGCTCTAAAATCTTCAGGATCAAGCGATGTGCTTCGATCGCATAAATTATCCAAGTAATCGCTTATGGTTTGGTAAGCCACAATAAACGAGACCGCATCCTCTAGATTTTCTTTGGCTAAGAGGCTATAAATGCCGCCTCCCTCGCAGTGAAACGTCTTGGTTCGGATACTGTCCAAAGCCTGTTTTCTAAGCTCTGGATTCGGGATTTCAGAGGCTCGTTTCTTCCAATATCCTAATTTTTTGTGTACTTGTGGAAGCACATGCCGGTAAATTCGTGACATGAGTCCAATGGGTCGTGTTGGAACATTCATGGAAGCACCTCTAATCTTTTTCTACCAATTTTAAACAAGTATGGTCTACTCCAATTTTAGCCGTAATTTTAAAAGTAAAAACCTGGAACATTCAATTTACAAGATTTTTTGCTTTAGATCAAACGATGAATCGCTCGAATCAAATAACGAAAGACCTCTTCTCTCTTAGGCTCGTTAAAAATTTCATGATAGAATCCAGACCATTCCTTATACTGCTTATTTGGAATAGGAAGTCTGCGAAACCACCGGTAGACCATGTGCTTATCAACGATTCGGTCCTCTCCTGCTTGCATGATCAAGACTGGAATGTTTGGCATTTGTTTTATTTTTTCATCTGCCGTTTTCATCGCTTGATCCAGTTCAAAATACCAACGAACCGAAACCTTTTTCACAATATAAGGATCCTTTTTGTCTCGTTCTAGAATGCTTTCATTACGCGTAGCCAAAATGTTTTCCGTTGATCTTTTGATTGGAATTTTGACCGTCGGCATATAACGGTTCACAGGTTTCAAAGTCCGTTTTAACCATTCTGGTGGTGGCACGACCAGGCCGAGACAAGGGGACGATAAAATGACAAGATCCGGTTGAACTTTCTTTTCTTGAAGCGCTCGAATGACAGATAATCCACCTAGACTATGTCCCAATAAAAGAACAGGCAATCCAAACGATTCCGCTTGATCCACCCAATTGGCAATCGTTACAATATATTCATCAAATGAATCCACATGCCCTCGATTTTTGGGAGCCTTTCCTTGGCCTGGTAAATCCCCCATGACGACATGATAACCGGCCTTTTGCCACTGCTTACGAAGCCAGTGATAGCGGCCATGATGCTCACTTGCGCCGTGAACCACAACAACCGTTCCTCTTGGGTCCTCGGAGGTCGTTTCCCAAATCCACATTAAGATCACCTCATCTACATTTGGCCATCTATTCCCTAGTTTACGTAATGGTTTGGAAAACTGTGCTACTTATTTAAAAATCAAACCTGTTCATTATACGCCTGAGTCGGAGAGTTGGTTTTGAATCATCGTATGAACTTTTTGTCGTTCTTTTTGATCAACCACTAAATACCATAGTTTGTCGACGATCTTACCTTGGCCTTGAACTTCATAGGTTTTCATATTTTGACTCGCCGGACGATAATTAAGAGCAATAGTTTTCATATCATCGAAGGTGAGATTCGTTTCCACATTGTTTGAGATGGCATTCAAGATGCTTTGATATTTCGCAACGCCATTGAAGCTCATCGCTTTATTGACCACAGCATTAATGACTAAACGCTGGCGCTTATTTCGGCCAAAATCCCCTTGCGGATCCAGGTGACGCATTCGAACATAGCCTAAAGCCTGCGCGCCATTCAAATGAATGGTGCCTTTTTTAAAATAATACCCTTTTTTATAATAGCCTTCATCATGCCAAGCAATTGGACTATCCACCGTAATTCCACCAACCGCATTAACCAACTCTTCTAAGCCCTGCATATTTATTCGGATATAGTAATCCAAATGAATGTTAAGGAATTGGTCCACAGTCTGAACGGCTAAATCTGGCCCCCCATAAAAGTAAGCTGCATTAATTTTGGTAATGGTGCCAGTATCACCAAGTGTTGCCCGTGTATCGCGCGGAATGCTGACCATCTGCATGGTCTTAGTTTGAGGATTAAGAGTGAGCACAATTAAAGTATCCGAACGGCCTTTATCATATTTGCGCTGGTCGACTCCCATAAGCAGGATCGAAATTGGTTTTTCGTATTTTTGCGGTTGAGGTTGAGAGGATTTGGTCGATTTAGAGTCCACCGATTTACTAGTAGATTGAGCGTGATCCGAGGAAAGGGGTTTGTAGATTTTCTGAGCGGTTGATTGGGCTGAGGTATACAGATGTTCAAAATAGACCCCGGAACTAATTAAGCCCAAACACACGACTAAACTGGCAAGCACTATGATTTTTTTCTTCATCAAAAGGTTCTCCTTTTATTTGAAAGCGACATCATCCTTTATCAATCTTAACATTTTATTGATCGAATAAAAAGAGATTAAAAGAACTTGCTTTCCTATAAAACAAAGGGTACGAGCCTTATGAACGAATCCATTCGTTCACAAGATCGCACCCTAAACGTTCAAACATTTAGCCAAGCGCTTCTTCTTTTAGAAGGGCAGCTTTATCGGTTTGCTCCCACGGAAGATCGACATCCGTGCGGCCAAAATGACCATAAGCTGCGGTTTGCTTATAAATCGGTTGGCGAAGATCAAGCATCTTAATGATTCCGGCAGGTCGAAGGTCAAAATGACGGCGAACAAGCTCGATTAGAACCTCTTCCTTAACCTTTCCAGTCTCAAACGTATCAATGGAAATCGAGACCGGTTGAGCGACACCAATCGCATAAGCAAGTTGCACTTCACATTTGTCAGCAAGACCTGCTGCCACAATGTTTTTGGCCACATACCGAGCGGCATAGGAAGCAGAGCGGTCGACTTTCGTTGGGTCCTTTCCTGAGAAAGCACCACCGCCGTGACGAGCATAACCGCCATAAGTATCGACGATGATTTTCCGCCCAGTGAGCCCTGCATCTCCTTGAGGTCCACCAATAACAAATCGTCCGGTAGGATTGATAAAATATTTCGTATGCTCATCAATTAAACCCTCTGGAACGATCGGGTCAATCACATAGGTTTTCATATCTTTTTTAATTTGGTCAAGTGAGATTTCAGGGTGGTGTTGCGTGGAGATGACAATCGTGTCAATCCGTTCCGGTTTACCCGCTTCGTTGTACTCAACGGTCACTTGTGTTTTTCCGTCCGGTCTTAAGTAATCGACGGTATGATCTTTTCGGACGTCGGCAAGTCGGCGAGCTAACTTTTGCGCAAGTGAAATCGGTAGCGGCATAAGTTCTGGCGTTTCATTCACAGCAAACCCAAACATGAGCCCCTGGTCACCCGCACCAATCGATTCGATCTCACTCTCACTCATTTGACCTTCTCTTGATTCCAAAGCCTGGTTGACCCCTTGCGCAATGTCAGGTGACTGTTCATCAATGGACGTCAGGACGGAACAGGTTTCGGCATCAAATCCGTATTTTGCACGATCGTACCCAATATGACGAAGCGTGTCACGAACCACACTCGGAATATCCACATAGGTTTCAGTAGTAATTTCCCCTGTCACCAATACCAATCCCGTGTTGACTACCGTCTCACAAGCCACTCGGGCATTCGGATCTTTTTTTAATATTTCATCTAAAATGGAATCAGAAATCTGATCACAAATTTTATCTGGATGGCCTTCTGTCACCGATTCCGATGTAAAAAGCCGTCTTGAATATGTTTTTTCCAATTTTGGAGCCTCCTCAGGAAAACGTTCCTTTCATAGGGCATACTGCGTCCCATCATGTCGAGTTTTATTTTAACTTACATAAGAATAGCGCACTGTAGAAAAGAGGTCAATCAAAACCCTTAACCAAAAAAGCCGTTTAGGGTATGGGAAACGACCTAAACGACTAGTTTGGTTTAAAAATGTCATTGTAAATACGTTGCATACACAGTCTGAGGACATCATCCTTCATCATAAATGAATAAACTTCATTTGTCCGAATGTCACTAGGGAGTGTATGAATAAAAACGGGACCATCCGTTTCCATATAATCGTTCTTTGCCTTGATTTCGCGAATCTCCGCATAATACACATTTTTGATAATCGTTCCGCTACGTCCATCTACTCTATATTGTCCAACATAACGGATCGACCCGACAAACGCACCGGTTTCTTCATTCACTTCTCGAATGGCGGCTTCCTCTGGTGTTTCCCCTTCTTCGACTTTCCCTCCCGGAAATTCCCATCCTCTTCTAGGATGACGGGTCAAAAGCCATTGGTCCTTAAACCGACAGATCACCCAAACATGCTTGGGCGCTGAATGAAAAGGATGATTCTCAAAAGAGAGTTTAACTTGATTTTCATAGTAGTCTTCAAAAAGAAACACTTGTTCCTCCATTAATCTAACTCCATCCTGGTTCGTCACCTCATAAATGCCTAATCTTCTCCTCTAAAGATACGTGTTATCGGACGGCATGTAAAAAGAAATGCCTTTTATATTTATACCGATTTCGGGGGGTTGCGCCCTATCTATATTTATGAGTTCGATCTCCCTTTGGTTCATCCAATCCATTTGTTAATTTGCTTCATCAGTGGCTTGATTCACATTCATATAATAATCCCATTCGCGTTCCAAATCGGATAAGGTCAGGTTCTCAAATGGTGTATCATCGTCAATTGAAAGGGCTTTTAAATGATTGATTAGATGTTCACGTCTCATATTCACAGCACGTCGCAATTGATTCTCAAAAACCATTTGCATCCACTCCAAGCTTTTCCAATTAGTATTGCCACGGAAAGGTGGACTTACACCTTTTTATGCAAAAAGTCAAAAATGGATTGGGTGCTTGGATCATGGGGGCGCCCATTTCAGCTAAAAATAGGCGCCATATGGCTGGAGAATACTTACTTACGCGAATAGCCCTTGGAAAAATTACCTAACGAGTTTCTGGAAAACGGAGATCGCGGTATCGATGTCCGCATCTGTCAAATCAAAATGGGTGGTTAATCGAATAATAGTTGGCCCAAAACTCGAAGCAAGAATGCCTTCTTTCTTACAGGTTTCCACGATTTGATCCGCTGTATTTCCCGTACCGGATACATCTAGCATCACGATATTGGTCTCCACCTGATTCGCAATACTAAAAGTCGAAGTCTCAGACAAAGCCTTTGCCAAACGTTTGGCTCGTTCATGATCGTCAGCAAGTCGATCCACCATTTGAGTTAAAGAAATCATCCCAGCAGCTGCGAGAATTCCAGCCTGGCGTAGGCCTCCACCTAAACGCTTCCGCCATTTCCGGGCTTGCTTGATAAAATCTGAGTCACCCGCAATGAGAGAACCAATAGGAGAACCCAACCCTTTAGACAGGCAGACCTGAACAGTGGTCGCTTGTTCCGCAAATGCTTTGACCGAATGACCGGTCGCAACAGAGGCATTAAATAATCGAGCTCCATCTAAATGAACCGGTATGTGGTGCGCTTCTGCGACTTGAAAGACCTTTTTCATGTCTTCAAGCGGGACGATTGCTCCGCCGGCTCGATTATGCGTGTTTTCCATCGCGATTAATCCAGTTTCCGGATAATGGATGTCATCAGCCCGAATTGCGGACTGAACATCCGCCGCTTGAAGACTTCCACGAATTCCTGGCACCAATTTTGGTTGAACACCAGCCAAGGCGGAAATCGCTCCACCTTCATAGACATAAATATGCGCATTTTCTTCTAAGATCACTTCTTGGCTCGGGCGGCAATGGGTTAGTACCGCAATTTGGTTGCCTTGAGTACCACTCGTCACAAATAAAGCCGATTCTTTCCCTAATAAATCTGCTGCATACTCTTCTAATTTATTAATCGTGGGATCTTCCCCATATACATCGTCTCCGACTTCTGCTTCGTACATAGCGCGTCGCATCGCTTCAGTCGGCTTGGTTACCGTATCACTTCTTAAATCAATCATCAAGGTCCCTCTTTTCTAGTTCACAACTAATCTCCTCTATTGTACAAGACCTCGTTCATTTTCTCCAAAATTAAATCTAACGAAAAACCTATGGCCTATGAATAGGAGGCAGCTTGTCCAGAATCATTATGAGTGAACCGATTGGCTAAACCTGCACATCCACCTCTCTTAAAAAAAAAAGATTTTAAATAAAAAAGAGGTTTAAGCCTGCTTAAACCCGGGTAAATTATAACTAACCCTAACCCCAACACACTTTCATTTTTTAACCCGCCGTTTCGGCGGGCTTTTTTTGTCGTCACAATGCGTTACTTTTTCTTCATTTCCTGCTTAAACGCCTCTTCCAGCCAATCTGGAATCGAGTCTTCATCTTCAATCTTTAGCTGATCAATAAAATCAGGATCATTTAATAGGGCTCGAATATCTTCAATGTGATTCTCATCACCCGTAATTGAGCCAAACCCCTGATTTTGTTTTTTATGGCTTTCAAATTGTGTGGGCCAATTATTCCCCATGTTTAAACAAGAGGCATCCGAAATCGTTCCAATTTTAAATTCTTTTATTAAAAAATTTGGAGATAAAAAACTCATTAACTTCCTCTCCCATTCTTTTGACTTCAGATCCCATTTCGTTCACTCGAGTTTTTGCGACGATCCGGTCCATAAATAAACCGGTCACCTTAAGCCCAACCTCTGAATAAACTAAATAAGGTCCGTGACTTAGGCCTTTACCCATAAATATATTTTAAAAGGAAAGAATTATTAGTTTTACTCTCATTAGAAAGGAGACGATTATGATGTTCCCCTTTTCAAACCCTTCAAATGGAAACCCTTTTCAAAACGGTTTTGGAAATCAAAATGCGACGAATCCAAACAATCAAGCCAATAACTCTGGTTCACAAAACCCTTTTTCGAATTGGTCCAGTCCATTTCAACAAGGCTTTCCATTTAACTCTCAACAAATTCAAGAGCATATCAATAATACGATTGCGAATTCCATGCCTGATTTCTTAAGAACCAACAACGAAGTTCCACAATCAAACAGGCCCTCATCGTCTAAATCGAATATTGAGGTCTTTGAGACACATGATTTTGTCGTCGCGCGCATTCCAGTTCCTAACGAGCAAACCAAGCCTAAGCTTTCGCTTGATACCTATAAATTGTATGTAAAAGGACTCCCAGATGAGCCGAACGGTGAAGTGGTCGTTCCGCTTCCGTCCGCGATTAAACCCAAATATACGAAAGCCGAGTTCAAGTCCGGTGTTCTGGAAGTTCGTATGTTAAAAAAAGGGCCTGAGCCTATGACAGACATCACAATTGAAGGGTGATGGAATTCCATCACCCTTCAGATTATGTTTCATTATTATTTTACTGAGTTTTTCAACGTTCCAATGCCTTCAATCGTTATTTCAAGGTCATCTCCCGAAGATAACGGGCTCACTCCTGCTGGGGTTCCCGTCAACACCACGTCCCCTGGATGGAGCGTCATCACTTCAGTCACTGTTTTAATAATTTGGGGTATGGAGTGAATCATATCTTGAGTGTGACCATCTTGTTTGACGTCCCCATTTTGTGTCAATCGAATGCTGAGTTTTCCGGGGTTCAAGTCTGTTTCAACAACCGGGCCCATCGGTTTGTATGTCGCAAAGGATTTGGCTCGAGTAAATTGACCATCGAAATCTTGCAGGTCACGGTCTGATATGTCATTGGCAATGGTGTAGCCAAACACCACATTTAGAGCATCCGCTTCGGAAACCTGATAAGCTTCTTTTCCAATGATAATCGCTAGTTCTGCCTCGTAATCAATACGATGTTCAGCGCGTGCCAATTCAATGGTTTCGTTTGGTCCAATAATGGCCGTTGGGGAAAGCATGAACATCATGGGTTCTTTTGGTAGATCTTTATTTTGTTCCTTCGCGTGATCGACATAATTTAATCCGATCGCCACAAGCTGCCTAGGCTCAACCGGTGCAAGTAAGTCAACCTCATCCAATTTATGGATTTTATCGGTTGGCGCACTTGATGGCGCTAAAAAATCCCCCGTCAACTCCACAACTTTATCTGCATCAACCATTCCAAATTTCACTTCATTTTTTTGGCGAAAACGACAATATCTCATAGTAACCTCCAGCGTTAGCTTAGTGTAAACCTCTTTATTTCATTAAATCTGAATCCTCTATATTTTAGCACATTTAACCTAGAAACAGTATAATGAAGAAGACTAAGCTTCGGCAAATAGGAGGCCTTTAGGATGGAAAAACAATTGGTCGGAACGTGTGAATCTTGCGGAAAAAAGATCTATTGTGACGGCGGTTTTTTGCAAGGCATCATGGGTCCGGATCACCAGCTAATTTGTTATGAATGCGACGAACGTGCAGCCAATTCCTCGTAACAAGCCAAATACTGCCGAGCAGATGCTTCCCAGCTAAAATCCAGTTCCATCGCTCGCTCGGACAATGTTCGCCAAGTTTTGGGTTGATAGCGATAGAGCCAGATCGCTCGTTCGATCGTGTAAAACATGTCATGCGCATTGTAATTGGTAAAAGAGAAGCCCGTGCCTTCCCCTGTAAATTCATTATAAGGGTCAACGGTGTCTTTCAGTCCTCCCGTTTCCCGGACAAGTGGCACGGTGCCATAACGAAACGCCAACAGTTGGCCAATTCCGCAGGGCTCAAATTTAGACGGCATCAAAAACACATCCGATCCCGCATAGATTTGTCGTGCCAAACCCTCATCAAAATAATCATGATACGAAACCGAATCCGGATAGTGAGCAGCCATCTCTCGGAACTGTGCCTCGTACTCCCCATCTCCTGTTCCGAGCAGCACAAATTGGACCTTCAGATCCATCATTTCATGGAAAACATGGAGAACCAAATCAATCCCTTTTTGTTCAACAAGACGCGTCACCATCGAAATAACTGGAATCTTATCCTCAACAGGTAGCCCAACCTTCTTCTGAAGCGCCGCCTTGTTCATTAATTTTCCTTCATAGTCTTCAAACGGAACTGCCAAAGCGCGATCCGTCATTGGATCATAAGCAGTCTGATCAATCCCATTAAGGATGCCCACTAAATCAGGACTTCTTTTTCTAAGAAAGCCATCCAGTCCCTCCCCGTAGAAGAACGTTTGAATCTCTTCGGCATAGCTCGGACTCACGGTGGTGAGGCGGTTCGAAAAGGCGAGACCTGCCTTTAAGTAATTAACATCGCCATAATATTCCAATCCGTCTGGATTAAAGTAGAGTTCGCTTAGATCTAACAGTTCATGAAGCACGCTCTTCGAATAGCGACCTTGGTATTGGAGATTATGAATTGTGAACACGGTTTGAAGGGATTCATAGAATGGATTCATCCGATAATGAGCCTTCAATAGCGCAGCGACCGGGCCGGTTTGCCAATCATGTAAATGTAAAACATCTGGCTTCGCCTCCAAATGGGGGAGTGCTTCTAAAATGGCTCTAGAAAAAAATGCAAACCGTTCTCCATCATCAAAAAAGCCGTAACTGCCATGCCTTTTAAAATAATACTCATTGTCCAAAAAATAATAGTTAATGCCGTCCCACTCGAGTTTATCAATCCCGCAGTATTGTCTCCGCCAACCAACTGGCACCTCAATACTCGTTTGAAACTGCATCTCATCTTTATAGACTTGTGGCAAGTCGCCATATTTGGGTAACAAAACCATGACCTGTGTGCCAAGTTTTTTCAATGTCTTTGGAAGCGCGCCGATGACATCCCCTAATCCGCCCGTTTTAATAAATGGTGCACATTCCGATGCTGCAAATACAATGTTCATCCCGTTTGCCTCCAACCGTTACATAACCTCTAATTTTTTAATGACTCGGGGCTCTCCTTGACTTTCCACATGGCGATTTTTAGTAATCGTCACTTGCTTATCGGCAATTACATTCTCGATATAGGCGCCCTCTTCAATCTCGCCTTTCTGCATGATGATGCTGTTTTTTACGATCGCTCCTTTATGAACTTTCACCCCTCTAAAAAGGACACAGTTTTCAACCTGGCCGTCGATCTCGCAGCCGTTTGCAATTAAAGAATTTGAAACGGAGGACGTACTGCCAAAACGAGCGGGTGCTTCATGTTTGATCTTTGTCAGAACTTCCCCACCTTCGCTAAAAAACGAATGCCCTTTATCAGGATTTAGAAGATCAAGTTGGCATTGATAAAAACTTTTGATCGAATGAAAGAAGAGCATTTCTCCTTTAAACTCATAGCCTTTGATTTTATAATCACCTAAGTGTGCCTTCACAATATCCTTGAGGAAACTATATTCTTCATTATCAATACAGGTTTCCATTAACGAGATTAAGAGATCTTTATCGATCACATAGGTTTCTAAGAGAACTGGATCTCCTTTTTTAGGGAGTGTGAAAAATTCGACATCTAGTAGATCACCCGTTTCCGTTATCTCACATTTGTGAAAGAGTGGTTTATAAACCCGGGAACCGTCATAGGTTTTGTAAACCACTGTGACATCGGCATCGTTTGCTCGATGGGCTTTAATCACATCATTAAAGTCAATCTTATTAACATGAACACCTGGGGAAATGACCACCGTGTTGGCCGTGGACCGTTTGAACATTTCGATATGATCATAGAACTGTTGAAGGTCCCCTTTGATCGGTTCATTTGGATGGGCAGGTGGAAGAATATATAGCCCATCCTCGGTTTGGCGGTCAAGATCCCATTCTTTTCCGGAACCGAGATGATCCATTAGAGCGCGAAACCGTTCCCTTGGGAAAATCGCGACTTTTGTGATGCCTGCGTTAATAAAATTGGTCAGCGTAAAGTCAATCAGACGATACCGCCCGCCAAACGGCACAGAGGCTAGACATCTATGGGCGGTTAGTTCTTTTAAGAAAGACGCTTCATTCACAAGATTAATAACCCCTAAAATTTTATCCATAATCGCATCCTCTTTTCACTTTTGATCATTTTTCTAATTAAATCTCTTGTGCATGAAGATCTAATGGCTGGCCACCAACATAGAGGGTAATCGCCTCATCTGGATTGGGTGACCCGATGACTTGATCGTTTGCAATGACGGTTTTACCGGCCAAGATCGCCCGTTCAATTCGTACATTTTCACCAATCTTCACGCCCGGCATAATGACGGAATCCTTAATGACCGACCCTTTCCCCACTTGAACATTATAAGAAAGCACTGAGTGGTCAATCTCCCCAAAAATCGTGCAGCCTTCATTGACTAACGAGCGTGTCACTTTTGCTTCCGAAGAAATGTATTGAGGAGGGTGGTTCGCGTTTCCTGCATATATTCTCCAATCCGGATCAAATAAATCAAAAGCGGGGGTCTCCTCTAATAAATCCATATGGGCCTCCCAAAGACTTTGAACCGTCCCAACATCTTTCCAATAGTCATCGAATTGATACGCATATAATTCTCGGCCTTCTTCAAGTAATTTCGGAATGATGTTTTGACCAAAATCATTGGAGGATGACGGATTTTCTTCATCTTCAATAAGGGTTTTCTTCAAAAGCTTCCAATTGAAAATATAAACCCCCATTGAAGCCAGATTACTTACCGCCCGTTCAGGCTTTTCCTCGAACTCAATAATACGCCCGGCTGAATTCGTCGTCATAATCCCAAACCGATTGGTTTCTTCCCATGGCACTTTGATAACGGCGATCGTGGCATCGGCTCCATTCGTTTCGTGGACCTGAAGCAATAGATTGTAATCCATTTTGTAAATGTGATCACCAGAGAGGACAACGACATATTCAGGGTCATATTGATCCACAAAATGAATATTTTGAAAAATAGCATTTGCGGTTCCTTTATACCATTCACCGCCACCATCGCCTTTATAAGGAGGAAGCACAGAGACACCGCCAAATAAACGGTCTAAATCCCAAGCCCTTCCATTTCCGACATACGCATTCAAAAGATGGGGCTGGTACTGCGTCAGAATTCCCACCGTATCAATGCCAGAATGATTGCAATTAGATAAAGCAAAATCGATGATTCGATACTTTCCTCCATATGGAACAGCAGGTTTCGCAATTCCTTTTGTTAAATCTCCTAAACGTGTGCCTTGACCACCTGCTAATAACATGGCCACCCATTTTTTTTGTCTCATAATTTGTCGCTCCTTAGCCATTTTTTCGTTTCTTTCATGAAGACCAGCATGCTTAAAGGAGGGAGAGTGGCTGTGATTCTGCGTGCCATTCCTTGATAAGGGGCATCGATCGTCTCAAGCCGTTGACTAGGCGTGTCTGTCTTTCCACCATATTCAATCTGGTCACTGTTAAACACTTCAAGATAGATGCCCTTAGAAGGAACACCAATATCGAACGATTCGTAAAACTCAGATGAAAAGTTGCACACGACAATTGCTTGATCCCCTCTGTGCCTTCCTTTTCTAATAAAAGTTATGACACGTTCGTCGCGAGCATTCGGGTCAATCCAGTGAAATCCATCCGGTTCATGATCCAAACGCCAAAAACAACGATGAGATTTATAGAATTGGTTTAATTGGGTCGAATACGTTTTAAATTTCCGGTGGGAATCAAATTGATTGAGGAGATTCCAATCTAATTCAGTGAGATCCTTCCATTCGTCAAACTGTCCGAATTCAGATCCCATAAATAATAGCTTCTTACCAGGATGGGTCATATAGAAACCGAGCAATACTCGTAGATTCGCAAATTTTTCTTCATAGCTTCCAGACATTTTATTAAGTAACGATTTTTTTCCATAGACAAGTTCATCGTGAGAAAAAGGCAAAATGAAATTTTCCGAGTAGGTATAGAGCAGAGAGAATGTCAAAAGATCATGATGTCGTGGTCGTTCACTTTGGTCATAGGCCATATAACGCAACACATCATGGACCCAGCCCATATTCCATTTATAATTAAATCCAAGACCATTTTGATCGGTCCGTCCGGTTACGAGGGGATAATCCGTTGCCTCTTCCGCGATCATTAAAACATCTGGGTGGGCTTCGAAAACCGCTTCGTTCATGGTTCGAACAAACACCAAGGCGTCAAGATCTTCCTCACCATTATTTATATTTTTGAGTCGAAGGTTCGAGGTTCGGTCGTGGTTTAAATGAATCATATGTGATACAGCATCGATTCGAAACCCATCCACATGATAGGTGTCCAACCAAAACATCAGATTAGAGATCAGAAAACTTCTCACTTCAGGCCGGCTAAAATCAAAATTATAAGTCCCCCAATTGGCGCGCTCGGCCCGCTCGGGATCCGTGGATTCGTATATTGGTGTTCCATCAAAACGCGCCAATCCGTGGGCATCTTTACAAAAATGGACAGGTACCCAATCCAGGATGACCCCAATCCCATTCTGATGGCAACGGTCCATGAAAAACATAAAGTCTTCTGGTGTGCCATATCGGCTGGTGACGGAAAAATACCCCGTGAGTTGGTAGCCCCATGATCGATCGTAAGGGTGTTCCATTATGGGCATGAGTTCAATATGGGTATACCCATTTTCTATGACATAATCAACCAATTCATAGGCTAACTCTTTATACGTTAAAAAACACCCATCCTCTTTTTTCTTCCATGAACCCAAATGGACTTCATAAATCAACATGGGATTATGGTAAACCTCTTGTTTTTTCCGTTGATTCATCCAGGCCTGATCGTTCCATTCATATTTGTTCACATTCCATACGATAGAAGCCGTCTGGGGGCGAACTTCAGAATAAAACGCAAAGGGATCTGCTTTTAGAAAACGGTGGTGTTTGCGATCGTGAATTTCAAACTTATAGAGATCGCCTTCTGTTAAATTGGGAATAAAAAGCGTCCAAATACCTGATTGCGAGACTTGAGTCATACCATGCTTGGATCCATTCCACTGATTAAAGTCACCAACAACCGCAACATGCTGGGCATTAGGAGCCCATACGCCAAATCGAACGCCATTGATGCCTTGCCGATCACAACAATGTGCACCAAGCATTCTGTAGCTTTCAAAGAGGGTCCCTTCATGAAAAAGGTATTGTTCAAACTCAGTTGGCTGAGTCAAGGTCACGTCTACTTCCGATTGATCAGTTGATTGATCGAGCTGCGCCATGTGTTTTAATCCCCCTCCTTAAATAAAATTGAAGAAAAAATATTAGTATAATGAAGGTATTCGCGATTGATTCAGGCATTCCTTTTAAGAGATTTGTCTAGTTTCGTCAAAATTAGTCGAATGTTTATTTTTTTCAGATTTCATCACTTGGATTTGAAAAACCTACGGGAAATCCTAAAGTAAAACCTCAAAAAAAAACACCTCCACAAGATGTGGAAGCGTTAGTGTGTGACGGAACTTTCTTTGGAAAACCACGGGTCGTCCTCACACCTTGATATAAATAGAAGCGACATCGACACGGCCCAGGCCAGCGGACAATTTCCATTGGCAAGTGTTTTTCCGCCTATATACAATTCTGGAACCTCCCAATTATTAGGCACAATATCCAATGTTTTCTCAAGATAATAATCGGCTTGTTCCATCAATCCAAGTTCGAGATAACACAGTCCTAACCAAGGAAATCCAAAGCACCATTCGGCTTCTTGACCTTCGTTATAATACTGATCATCTTTATAACGAATACACCCATAAGTTCTTTCAAGTTTTGAGGACACGTCTGAAAGAATACGCTCGGCCATTTGGCGATCCACGACTCGGTATGGGTAGATCAGAGAAAGCAGTGCTAAATCCGTCTCTTTTGTTTGACTTTCACGTGGGAGTAAGAAGCGTAAGGTCTCCTCCCCTTTTTTAATGAGATCACTTTTAACATTCACTAATAATTTCACGGCTTTAAGCCCCGCCACACAGGCGCCCACACTAGAAGCATGAAGTTCCATGTTTTCTTCCCACATGCCGTTGTCATGTGCTTGCCAATATTGCACACATTCTAGATAATCCACCAATTTTTGAACGATTCGGAGATCATGATCATTACGAATGACCCCTTTTCCCAAGCGATTCCCCTCACCCACTCCCCATAAAAACGCGCCAATCGCATCGTTTTGCGCATGGCCCCATTCAACGGGAAGTTCTTTTAGATCCTTTGAATAGCGGGCATGAATGTACTCATACAAGTACACCGGTTTTTGCTTGGTATGAATGTCAATTTTCCATTCATACGATTGAAACAAATCAAATAAAGCATGAAACGCCTTTTCATAGCGTTCCGATTGGCAGTGTTGAAAAGGTAATACCGTGTACACCACGTCGCGAATCCAAACATAATCATAATCTTTGGAAAGGCTAGCGGTGTAAGCCCCATTTTTCAATCGCATCCGATCTAATACCTGTACGGCTTGATTCCAATCCATGTATGTCGCCTCCCATTCCATTTTTCATCTCTTCAAGATTTATATCGATCCACACGTACGCGAACACCAAACGTGCTTATTGAATGTGTAAGTTTATACATCATTACCCCTTTTCCCATAAGTTAAACGCTTTCGAAACAATTCAGGCGAAATTGGGCGACTTTTTAGACTTCTATTTCTTATAGTTTATTAAAAAATAAGACAAACGGACACACCATTTTCAGTCCAGGCACAAATCTATTGATTTGCCAAAAAATAGTCACAGATCCCCACCAAAAATGGAATAGATTTCATAATTCTGTGCAAAAATAAGGTTATGTTTTTGTGTGAAAGGAGTTTTATTTTTCTTATGGGCGCAATTCAAAAGAATGGTTTTACATTTGATATCGAATATAGTGAAATGCTGCAAAAAGGTGCCGTGCACGTTTTTCAAAATGGAGAATTTGTTCACGAAATGCCGTTTACTTTTCAAGGACAAGATCCCGACCCTCAAGAAATCGAACGCTTAGTCGATACTTTTTTCGACTAATAGCAGGTTAACGCATTCCAGATCCATTTGTGGGGCTTTTTCCAAACGCAAGCCCCATTTCTAGATTAAGCGGATCCACTCCTCATACCCACCTGTCCTCATCGATCATGCAGATCATTTTTATTTTGCCTAATTTTCCTTTAGCATTAAATGGGAAGCAGGAAAAAGAATCCCCCTTCACTACAAGGAGTCTTTAAAAAGGAGTGTATGATGCTATTATGAATATTCTTATTGCTGGTGCAAATGGACATACTGGAAGATTATTAATAAAAGAACTCGCGGACCATCCAACTTACAATGCGATTGCCATGATACGTGATGAAAATCAAGCCGAAGCGCTTAAAGAATTAGGGGTAACCGACTATGTGGTGGCCGATTTGGAACATGATCTTACAGAAGCGGTGAAAGATTGCGACGTCGTCTTATTCGTAGCAGGATCGGGTTCGAAGACCGGACCAGATAAGACGATCAGCGTGGACCAAGAAGGCGCCAAGCGCTTGGTTGATGCCGCTCAAGCGAACCATAGTAAGCAATTCATCATGCTCAGTTCGATTGGAGCCGACACCCCCACTGAACCGCTCAAACAATACCTTGAAGCAAAAGGTGAAGCGGATCGTTATCTCAAAGAAAGTGGCTTAACCTATACCATTGTACGCCCAGGACGCTTAACCTTTGATGCTGGTACTGGTCTAGTCGACATCACGCACAAGCTTGAACACATCGAAGGACGATCGATCCCTCGTGAAGATCTCGCGCGTGTCATGACGGCTGTCATCCAAAATCCTGCGGCCTATAACCAAACCTTCGAACTCCTAAGCGGTGACGTCCCAATCGACCAAGCATTGAGCGAACTTTCCTCAAGCTAACCTTTATATGAGTAATTTTTAAACGATCGTACACAACGCGCGATACTAACTCACTTGAAAGGGGTGGGATCGTGACGACCGACGACCCTTTGTTTGAACCGATTTGGGACGATCTTCGTCTATTTGAGAAAAAAATAATGATGGCCATTGGCCGCCATATTAAACAGATTCCTCCTAAGGCGAACGCTTATACCATGCACATGGTCGATTTTAGCTTGGATCATTTAAACCCATCTGATATTACCGAACGGATGAAGCGCCTCAAGTCCAAAACCGTAGCGGTGATGATGGAGGACCAACGCGTTCATATTCCACTTTTAACCGACCTTAGATATGAGGACTTAAGCAAAACGGTCACCTTTACGTTCAACTCGCTTTTAAAACCCTGTTATGAGGCATTGGCCGATCTAAAACTCACCAACCAGCCCCAAATGCTTTGATTTTTTTGTCCGACAGTCCACATAAAATTGGAGCCAAAATCGCTCATCTCAACGGGTGCTTGGCTCAAACCTATTTTTTCATCTTACGAAAAGCCCTTTTTGATCCAATCCAAGAAGGGCTTTTCTTTATTTGGGTTCTTTTTAATAAGACAAATGGTTAGTTAAGATAGAGCCAAGCATAACGATAGGGGGACTATACATGCAAAAACGGGCCATAGGTAATTGGAAAGGGATTGACATCAGCCATTGGCAAGGAACGATTGATTGGGACCGCGTGCAAAGCACAGATCTAGACTTTGTTTACGTGAAAGCAACAGAAGGACAAGATTACAAGGATCCCCTATTCATACAAAATGTGAAAGGGGCTACGAACGCGGGTTTACGGGTTGGATGCTATCATTTTGCTCGCTTCAAAACTCAGAAAGAGGCCGCCCTTGAAGCCGCTCATTTTGCGAGATACTTGATCGAATGCGAGAGACAGCTCCCACCAGTTTTGGACCTTGAAACGTCTCAAGGATTGTCTCGCACTGCTTTCTCTGACTGCGTCTTAAGGTTTTCAGAGGTCATCGAGAAAAAAGCGGGTCGGACACTCATGCTTTATACGTCAACCGCCTTTGCAGAGGGCCATCTCTCTCCGGAACTTAAGATTTTCCCGCTCTGGATTGCCCATTACGGGGTGAATCCGCCACATGAAAACGGGATTTGGGACCGTTGGACCGTCTTTCAGTACACGGATAGTGGGGCTATACCTGGAATTAGGGGCCATGTAGACTTGAATGAATGGGATCAAAATCAGTCTGAACATTGGGCGAACCCTAACTCAACTCCTAAAGGTTATGGTTTGACACAGATCGGTTCCGAACCATTCCCTGTCCACCAATCCCCCCACACCTTAACCATCCAGAAAGGAGACAGTTTTTGGAAATTAGAATCCCAACACGGTTGGCCGCATGGCACGCTTCAACACTACAATCCCGGACTCGACCCGAGATCACTGCAAATCGACCAAAAAATTAACTGCCCCACCCACTAGACATACAAAATGAACAAAAAAGAGGCCGACGGGGATCGGCCTCTTAAAAAAGGGGGAGAAGATAATTCGCTATACCCCTAGTATGGTCAATTTCAAGAAATCTAAACCCATCCATATAAAAATTTTTTCCAACCCATTTAATGTCAGATCTGTTAAATAGACAAAAGCCTCACGTTTTGGCTCGTCCCTCGATATAGTGTAGAGAAGTAAAAAAACAAAGGGGGCGTCCTCATCATGTCCCAACCCTATTCGTATCGCATGATTGATCCAGTCAAGGACCGCGAAACCGCCATACAAATTCGAAGAGACTCGTTTGATGTAAGCTTTGATGATCCAGATGGTTTTGGAGACCCAAACGGTTATATCATATGGATTGAAATGAACAACCTGATGTATCCAGGCAGTTTTGTCATGATGGAACACGATGACAACTTAGTTGGCCAAATTGAACTGGAACTGTTGCATTACATGGGCAAAAACATCGGCTATGTGGATTTGTTTTATTTACTCCCAGACTATCGCGGAAAAGGTATCGGCGCTGACCAAATTCGCTATGCAGAAGCATTCTTTAAACGCTACCAAATGGATGAATACCATCTCAGAGTCTCCCCAACAAATGATCGTGCGCTTCGTTTCTATCAGAAGCACGGGTTTGAGTTTATGATGGAAGAACAATTGAATCATAAAGTTTGGCGACTAAGAAAAAAGATTCACTAGAGCTTTCTTTGCTCAGTGAATCTTTTTTTTATAAATTAGATTAGATTATTCCGTTTTGATCCGTCTGGACTGGAAAACTGTTCCAAACTGTTTAGGGTTTCGACCATTTTGGTCAATACACTAGGAAGTTCCATTATAAAAGATTCATCAATCGGAAAAGGCAACGTCAGTGTGATTTGATTGGTCAGATCCGATTCATGACCATATTCAAAAGACAAGTGCTGTTCAATCCGCGGCTTGAAGGCTTTCCAAATTTGGTTCAACCGGAAGCGGATTCCAGAACAGTCATGGTCGACCTCTTTTATCTTGAGATAGAACTGAATCATGAGCTCACACGAAAACGGCCCATAGTCGTCCTCAAGAACTTCCCCTGCCCAGCCTTCTGCTTCATTAGCTAAAATAAGCAGCCCTTCAATATTGCTTTTGGGCTTCTTCAAAGCGACAGTATAGGCACGAGAGAGTTTGGCCAGATCCACGAGATCGCTTCGATCCGATATCTCAATGTCACCGGATAAATCAAGATCATAAACCGACCCTTCGAGCACAACTTTTAGATTTTCAAAAACGGTTGGATCAAACATATCTGTCACCTCAAGGTATCCGCCTTTACGCCATTTCTGGACATACAAAAACAAGTATACCGTTCAATCCTATATTGAGCAATAGGCTCAATACCCGTCCGGTCAAGCTTTAAAAAAAGGGATGTTTGCGGGATGTGGTAAAACGATTCTTCGTGAGGTGGAATTCGAGAACTCGCATTATAAATAAAAGGGGCAAACTCATTTAAAAAGAGGGAGCGGCTTCAAAGACCATTCCCTCTTTGTTTGTGTTATATTTTAGTGTTTTTCTTTTTCGCACGATCCTCAAGTTCTGTGGTTGGACGCTGATTCGCCACATCTTCTGACAAGCCTTGAGGATTCACACTGCTCGCTGTTTTACCACTGTGAGACCGAATCTCTTTTTTCATATTGAGCCACCTCCTAGACAGTAGTGTACCCCAACCTTAAACTTGGTATGAAGCGTAGAACATCTCTTCAGAGTTAATAAAGCAAATCGTCATTCAGGAGGGGGGGGGAACTTTCCGTTAAGGTGGGTCCAAACATTCAAGAGCGCACTTTAATTGAATTTTTATGTAGAAATTATTAGTATTAATAATGAGGAGATGAGAGTATGGAAAAAGAAAAACCAATTGGAATTTCAGATTCTGAGCTTGAAATGATTCTCTACAATTATGTTTTAAACCAAGGTGGCACATTGGATGTCAACCGATTGCGCTTAGGTCTGCAAGAACTCATTAGGAAAAATAATGAGGCTTTATTCGATGAGATCAAGGCCTTAATCCAAGAAAATAAGTAGGCTTAAACGATCGAAAGGGCTGACCCTCTTGCTTCCACGCCGGAGCGTAGGGACACAAAATGGTCAGCCCTTCCCTAACACTTAATCTAATACAGGTAAAGAACGTGTCTCTTTTACCATTTCAGACTGGCACAAGGGGCACTTGGGTTCAGCATTAAATGAATAGGCATCTCGCATAAAGCCTGTGCAATCCTCATTTGTACAAGCCCAAATCGAGGTTTCTACTTCAGGAACCGGCTCCCGGCGGTTTTTATTAAACGCCATGATGTTTAATCCCCCTTTAGAAACAATTATAAATTCCATTATACCGCACTTTTAAAAAAAACCAAAATGCTTGATTAGAGCACACCCAAACTGCTATAAAGATGTGACACTTAGAACCGATCATGGTAAAGTTAAAAGGACATCATACTAATTAATGAACTCGAGGAGGACTGGCTTAGACCATGGGAAAATTAAATGAAATCCTAGAATTCAATGAGAAGTTTGTAGAAAATAAAGACTATGAACCATATGTCACATCCAAACTTCCAAACAAAAAAATTGCGATTCTAACCTGTATGGACACGCGCTTAATTGAGCTCCTTCCAAAAGCTCTGAATTTAAAAAATGGTGATGCCAAGATTGTGAAAAACGCAGGCGCTGTTGTCAGCCACCCATTTGGAAGTATTATGCGAAGCTTGATTGTTGCCGTCTATGAGCTTCAATCTGAAGAAATCTTTGTCATCGGCCACCATGGCTGCGGAATGGGGAGCTTAGATTCTAATGTGACCAAGCAGAAAATGGTGGAACGCGGCATTTCTAAGGAAACTTTAAATACATTAGATTATGCTGGTATCGATTTGGACAAGTGGTTAGATCGCATTGAATCCATTCCAGCAAGTGTACACGATAGTGTGAGTGTCATCCGAAATCACCCACTAATTCCACAAGATGTCAACATTCACGGCTTGGTCATCGACCCTGAAACAGGCAAACTAGACCATGTTGTGAGTGTCTAACCTATTTGCGGCTTCGTAACAAACTCATAGAGTTGGTTACGAAGCCTTTTTGTGTGTGCAAGGGGCCTGGGCCCACCCTTGCACACGGTCATGCTTTTTCTTGAGCTTTTGTGTGCGCAAGACTTCCTAGCGCACATAGCTCGCTTAATTTTTCTCTTTTCTGTGTGCGCGACACTTCCTTTCCGCACACAACTTGCTTAATGTTCCTCTTCTGTGTGCGCGACACTCCCCTTGTGCACACACCTCGCTTTATTTTTCCTCTTTTGTGTGCGCAACACTCCCCTTCCGCACACACCTCGCTCACTTTTTGCCCTTCTGTGTGCGTGAGACTTCTCTTGCGCACACAACTCGCTTATTTTTTGCCCTTTTGTGTGCGTGAGACTTCCCTTGCGCACACACCTCACTCATTTTTTGCCCTTTTGTGTGCGGTTGACTTCTCTTGCGCACACAACTCGCTTAACTTTCCCTCTTTTGTCTACGCAAGTCTTCATTCATTCAATTTCTGTTCTCATAAACGTAATACGAATATTTACCATTCTTAAATAATGTTAGATTCCTCGACAACACATACTGCAATTGCCTTCTGGAAAGATCCAGTTTACACCAATCCCGCAGCGCGTTTACTGTGATCCGGCGTTCCGGGAACAGGAGCTGCAATTCGTCCACCATCCTCATAATGGCCTGCTGGATCGATTCAACATGCCTGCATGTTCGACAAACAAGATTGGGCTCGCTGATCTCCAACGAAAAGGCCTTACACGATTCACAATATACGCCTTTTTTCAATGTGTCATACTCAAAATTGGGTACACGGGCAAAAGGATTCGTCGTTTGATGCAAATTGACCAATTTGGAAGCCCATTCATATTGTTCAGGGCCAACTAGGGTTGAGGCCATCTCCAATTTTTGTAGAAACGGCTCAAATTGTGTGGGTAAAATAAGTTTTGCGGTATGCCTTGGGGCTTGAAAAAGGGTGAAGTTGGGGTTCATAAAAATGAGGTAAGATTCAATGGGGAGCGTGAGACCTATAGACTTCAACAACTTGCGTAATAAACTTTCCGTTCGTTCCAATTGAACCATTGGGTTTTTCAATTCATAACCCGTTGACATATAAAAATTACCATTCTCAAAGTAATGCTCCCCTTCAAAATTTTTGATTTCAGCTAAAATCAACTTTCGTTGAGCGAGTAAAATCGAATCGGCCTGCGCATAGGATTGATTCACTTCAAATAGTAAATCCTCAATAATCCCATACTTTTCTTCTGGTAGTTGATCAACCCGACCATCAAACTGCAATTCGCCTTCAAAGCCTTTTTCATCATATAAAAATTGCCTGAGCTCCTTTTCTGACCAACTGCTCCTAAGATGAAGGACTCGTTTCTTTTTCAGTTCTTCTGAAACCTCTCGTTTTTTATACTTCATCGGCATTCTCCTTCCATGACTCTTGGATTTAGTGTGACTAACACCAGTTCAATCCATTTTATTTTAATATATAGAAAATTACAACACTCGCATATCCTCAATAAAAAAAGCTTGTACCCCACGATCATTGGTACAAGCTTCTGTAGAAATCGGAATAAGCAGTGAAAACGCTCGCTCCAACCGCGACCGACTTAAATTTTTTCATTGCATCCCTTATGACACCTGAACCAATTTTCCCAAGTGGTCACAATCAATCGCCTTCAGTTTTTCTAGAACCTCTACGGGATCCATTGACCATTCCGCGTCACCAAGGGAACAGGTCACAGGGGCTTCCCTGTGAATTTCAGCCAGTTGGCGCGATAAATGGAGCATTTCAAGATCGGTCTCAATTTTAGAACGAATTCCCTTAGACAACGCAGCGAGATTGTCCAAAATCCCATCAATCGAACCATGCTCTTGCAAGAGTTTCAATGCGGTTTTTTCGCCAATCCCCTTAACACCTGGGTAATTGTCGGACGGGTCTCCCATTAGCCCTTTTAAATCAATCATTTGCAAAGGCTGGATGCCTTTTTCTTCATAGAAAGACTCCGGTGTATAGACCGCATAATTGCCATGCCCTTTTTTCATGATCGCAACCGTTACCCGATCGTCGACAAGCTGTAAAATATCTTGATCACCCGTCAAAATAAGGACATCTGCATCCGTCTCATCAGGCAAGGTGCGAGACAGCGTGCCAATGCAATCATCCGCCTCAAAACCAGTCACACCCACATTCGGAACTCCAAGTGCGGTCACCACTTCTTTGATCAAATCAAATTGTGGAATTAATTCCACCGGTGGTTCATCCCGGTTGCCCTTATACTGATCATACATTTCAGTTCGAAACGTTTTGCTCCCCATATCCCAACAACAAATCACATGGGTTGGGTGAAAGGTTTGAAAGGCATTTATAAAATAACGGAGAAAACCGAAAATACCATTCGTCGGCACTCCTTTTTTATTAGGCATAAATTGGCCTCTATATGACGTCGCGAAAAAGCCTCTAAATAAAAGCGCCATTCCGTCAACTAACATGATCGTTTTCTTTTCAGACAATTGAATAGCCTCCCTGTCAATCTTCCATTTTCTCTAGATCCTTATCTATTATATCATGGAGGGAATACGCACGTCAGGGTGGATTTATAGCTGAAAAAAACAAGTGTCAAAACGCCCCGTCCAACCCACCCTCAACCCCAAACCAAAAAAAGAAGACTAAAAGCCCAAACGGACTTAGTCTTCTTCAATAGGGACATGCGTTTCTTCTAGTTCTCGTTCGAGCCGTTCGATATGCTCACTTCGCTCTTGATCACTCCAGTTTAAGAGTGATGCCATGAAATCGACAACCGGAAGCTTCCATTCTTCTGCCCATTTTATATTAAACAAACTGCTTCCCGTACGTCTTGTGAAAAAGTCGACCGGCGTGACCGCCATTTCTTCTTCAATTCCATACATCACCATTGCGTAAAGTTGGATCGGCAGACCATGTTTTTTCGCTTCTTCTTCACCGGATTGAATATAACGAAACACTTTCGTGACATTCGATCCATATCGTTCCACAAGCCATTGAGCGACATCCCGCTCAAGACCTAGTTCTTCCCCTCTTTTGACTTGCTCCTTAATAAATTGAGAAAAGCCATTGGAACCGCCAACCTCGCCACCTGATAACCGAATCCGGTCAGTGGAACACCCCGGAATCTTCCGTCCTTCTTCCTCAGTTAACTGACTGCCCACAAGGTCTAACACACGTTCCGCCATTTTTCGATACCCGGTTAATTTCCCTCCGGCAATCGTGATCAAGCCAGAGTCCGACAAAAAGATTTCATCTTTCCGAGAAATTTCCGATGGGGATTTTCCTTCTTCATGGATCAAAGGTCGAACACCCGCCCAACTGGATTCCACATCTTCCGGTTTAAGTTGGACATCTGGGAACATGCCGTTGATCGCTTCAAGCAGATAGTCCCGATCCGCTTTGGTCATTCGTGGTTTGATCGGATTTTTAGTGTAAGTTGTATCCGTTGTCCCAATATAGACTTTGCCTTCACGCGGAATTGCAAAAATCATCCGTTTGTCACCATTTGTCGTGTCAAAATAGATCGCTTGCTTCATTGGGAAACGTTCACCGTCAATAACAATATGAATCCCTTTTGTCAGGTGCAAGTATTTCCCCTTTTTAGAGCCATCAATTTCACGAATCGTATCGACCCATGGGCCTGCAGCGTTGACAATTTTTTTCGCATAAAGCTCATATTGGTCCCCAGAAATCTGGTCCACAACTTGAACACCCACAAGTTTTTTAGAATTATCGTAGATCAGGTCTTCCACTTTCGCATAGTTCACTGCGTGTGCCCCACGTTCTACTGCCGCTTTCATGGTTTCCATTGTTAAACGTGCATCGTCGGTTCGGTATTCCACATAGTAGCCGCCGCCTTTTAACCCTTCTTTCTTTAACAGTGGCTCTTTTTGTAAGGTTTTTTCGCGACTCAGCATACTTCTCCGCTCATGGCGACGTACCTTTGCAAGAAAATCATAGACTCTAAGACCAATGGACGTTGTAAAAGGTCCAAACGTCCCGCCTTTATACATCGGTAACAGCATCCATTCCGGACTCGTCACATGCGGTGCATTTTCAAAGACAATCGCCCGTTCCTTTCCCACTTCCGCGACCAACTTCACTTCGAATTGTTTGAGATAGCGAAGTCCACCGTGCACGAGCTTAGTTGAGCGACTGGACGTTCCGGCAGCAAAATCTTGCATCTCGACAAGTCCAACATCTAACCCACGAACTTTTGCATCTAAGGCAATGCCAGCCCCTGTGATGCCTCCGCCAATCACAAGCACATCTAAAGTCTTACCTGCCATATCTTTTAAAATCTGATCTCTGTCCAAACTTGAAAATGTCATCTCTCTCACCTCGAATTAGTGTCAGATCCCTTTGAGTCTTATTAAATATGGTAATCAATCTATAGTCTTTTAATGAGGTTCAAAAAAAGAGACCACGAAAATACCTAGGTTGATCACATGACTAGGATTTTCGTGGTCTCTCATACTTCCTTGACCGTTATTATTAACTTACTCTTATTGTATGACACTACAACGAATTTGTAAACGAAAGAATTGGCTTATTTAAATGCCATTGTAGCGTGCACCGCTTTTTTCCAGCCGTCATACAAGGAATCTCGTATTTCGCTGTCCATTTTCACATCAAAGGATTGGTCGACTTTCCAGTTGGTTGAGATCTCATCACGACTTTCCCAGAATCCAACCGCAAGACCAGCAAGATAGGCCGCTCCAAGTGCTGTCGTTTCACTGACAATAGGGCGTTCAACGGGGACATCCAAAAGGTCACTTTGGAATTGCATTAAGAAATTGTTGAGAGACGCGCCTCCATCAACACGCAAGGCTTTAAGTTTAATGCCAGAATCCGCTTCCATCGCATCCAAGACGTCTTTTGTTTGGTAAGCGAGCGACTCAAGCGTTGCACGTATAAAGTGAGCATCGGTTGATCCACGTGTCAAACCAAATACGGCACCCCGCACATCACTGTCCCAATAAGGTGTCCCTAACCCAACAAACGCCGGCACGACATAAACGCCGTCTGTGGACTCAACCTGCGCGGCATACGTTTCACTTTCAGGCGCATCTTTAATGAGCTTCATGCCGTCACGAAGCCATTGAATCGCCGATCCAGCAACAAAGATACTGCCTTCTAATGCATATTCGACCTTTCCGTTTAACCCGCACGCTAATGTTGTAAGAAGACCATTTTGCGATTTGACCGCTTTTTCCCCCGTATTCATAAGCATAAAACAACCCGTTCCATAGGTGTTCTTGGCCATACCTTCTTCAAAACACGCTTGACCGAATAAGGCTGCTTGTTGATCCCCTGCCACTCCAGCAATCGGTACCACTTCACCAAAAAAGTGATAATCAACAGTATAAGCATAGACCTCAGACGAAGGTTTCACTTCAGGGAGCATTGATTTTGGCACCGTTAAAATTTCAAGTAGGTCGTCATCCCATTTTAAATCATAAATGTTATACATAAGGGTTCGCGACGCATTCGAGTAATCGGTGACATGTGCTTTTCCACCCGATAATTTCCAGATGAGCCATGTGTCAACGGTTCCAAATAATAGATCTCCGTTTTCAGCTTTCTCGCGTGCGCCTTCTACATTGTCTAAAATCCATTTGACTTTTGTTCCTGAGAAGTAGGCATCAATTAAAAGTCCCGTTCTATCACGAAAAAGATCGTTATGTCCTGCTGCTTTTAATGCTTCACAGATTGAAGCCGTTTGACGGGATTGCCATACAAGAGCATGATAAACAGGTTTTCCTGTGTGCTTATCCCACACAATTGCCGTTTCGCGTTGGTTTGTAATCCCAATTCCCGCCACCTCATTTGCATCGATCCCAGAGGTAGACAGAACTTCTGCAATGACTGCTAAAATGGACGACCAGATCTCATTCGCATCGTGTTCTACCCAACCTGGCTTCGGAAAATACTGTGTGAATTCTCTTTGAACACTTTTAACAATTTCTGCTTTTTTATTAAAAAGAATGGCTCTTGAGCTTGTAGTACCTTGGTCTAATGCTAAGATATATTTTTTCTCCATTATTAGATCTCCCCTCTCATAACACTTTAAAATTGTATTTCAAACAAGACGTGTTTAAGGTCGTGAGTTTGGATTGTTTAAATGCACAAAAAAACCCACGTTTTTAAGTTCAAACCACTTAAGTTTGAACCAAAATGTGAGTCTCAGGGTCTCATTCACAAAGACGATCAACTTAAATAAAAAGTTAACACAATATGTAAGCGTTGACAATATTAAATCGTTTTTTTTTGAAAAAACAACACAGATTTCCCCATTTAGGAATTAAACTTGGTAATCCCATAGTTTGAAATTGGAGGTTGAAACAGCAGATGCACCAGCCAATATCGCCTGTTTGATATCCTCTTCTGTTCGAATGAGACCACCGGCAATGATTGGAAGATGGGTTTCATTTCGAACTTCTTCAATCATCTGTGGTATGATACCTGGCAGTAACTCCACGATGTCTGGCTTCACTTTCTGAAGCGTCCGGTAACTCGTTTGCAAAGAGAGGGAATCGAGCATAAAGATCCGTTGGATGGTGAGTAAGCCTTTCCGCTTTGCAACGCTTAACATAGTTGAACGGGTTGAAATCACTCCATCCGGACAGATTTCCTGACAAAGGAAGACCGCTGCCGCCTCATCACTTTTTAAACCATGGACCAGATCCGCATGTAATAGGACCTTCTTTTTGTATTTTTTGGCCTCGCGTAGAATAGGTTTGAGTTGGGCCAAATGCATATCTAGAAGCGCGAAGTACGTATGTTGAGACTGTAAAACCTTATCAAGATCCTTCAAATCTCGAATCGCCGGTAAAACAGCATTTGAATTTAAATGGATCATTCAATAAACCTCCTAAATATTCACTTTACCCAATAGCCCTGTTATTTCAATCAAAGAAAAAGACTGTGAAGCGCCATTTTTTCCACAAATTGTGAGAAAAGAGTGGGTTCACAGTCCTTCATAACTCTTATGGTCTATTATAATACAAGTTTTTTCCGAGTAAACCCATCAGGTTTTTCTAACAGGGTCAACTTTCTTGATATTTTGAACGCCTAGGACGTCCAAAAGGAAGATGAAAATTGGAATCCCTATAATAAGTCCCCAAATGCCAAGTAAATGTTCGGATACAATTAAGACAATAAACGTATAGAACGCCGGTAAATTGGTTTTTGCTGACATGAATTTTGGATTTAGCACATAGCTCTCAAGTGCATGAATGAGGACAACCATGATCACCACATAGATCATCTCTCGTCCGCCGCCTATTGTGTACGCGATCGTAAGCAATGGAATGAGCGAGATAAACACACCTGCAACTGGAATTAATCCAAGTAAAAAAATCATTAAGCCGAGTCCAAAGATTTTAGGAAAGCCTAATATGGCCAATACAATGCTCGAAAGGACGGCATTTACAAACGCAATCAGGAACTGAACTTCAATGACTTTTCCAAATGAATTGGCAAACTTCCGACCAAAGAATTCGAGTTCCTTATAAAACGGCCCAATCGCACTCGTTCGGAAACGTGCGGTAAAGTTCGTTATGCTGTTCTTTTCAAGCAAGAAAAATAAACTCAAAAGAAGGGCTAAGAAAACTTGAATGCTCACCTTACCTATATTAGTAATATAGCCATAAGCCAGTTGCAGCTTGTCCGTCAATCCAGTAGGCGAAGCCACCCCTTTTACCTTATCAAAAACATCTTTGAACATCTGATTCGGTGGATGATTGGCGTAAAAAATAAATTGATCGGTGAGTTGACTCAGTTGTCGAATGACGACGGGCAAATACCGGTAAACTCCAAATACCACCAATGCGACAATTAATAAATACAATAAGATCACAACTAAATTAGAGTTAATGGGCATGATCTTCTTCAAGTACGTCATTAAGAACACATGCAGTCTTCCTATTAAAAAAGAAAAAATGAAAGTGAATAAGATTAAATTCATGAGATCTCTTAATAGATAAAGCAACAAAAGTAAAACGGCAATCGTAACAAAACGTTTAAATCCTCTAGTTTTAAATAAATTGATGAGTTGATCCATCCACGGTCTCCTCTATTATTTTGGCTACTCTCGTAAACATTATGGATATAAGTTTCGCAAAAATTTCTCACTTAATCGATGATCCTAACAACATGTTTAGAAAAGTGCCATTTCTATTATATAAAAGATTTTCCTTCCTTCATTTTCTCCTAAATTCACTAAATTCACAACATCTTTGTTAAAAAAATTATGAAATGAAGTTGTTTTATAGTCCGTAAAAAACGGCCTCTAGTTATAGAGGCCATTGGATTTAATCTTCTTTACGGTTTTTCAATGGAATGTCGCGGCCATTGACATCTTCAATAACCCCGTCAATGGTTCCCTCTGTCAATGTGTCCGTTGCTTGTTCATGGGTAATCGCAAGCCCTTCTGAAACCTCTGATTGGTTTTTATAGTCAGAGGGCTCAAATAATTTTGTGGGTTGCGCTTGTTTTTTTGACATAGTCTCCACCTCTTTTGATCTGACCTTTTTAGTATAAGTCGTTTCGACATTAAGTACTCATAAAAACTTTTGCAAGTTCTTGTTTTGTAACGATGTGCGTGGGAAAATAAAATAAACAATTTAAACGCCGATTTTTTTTTGAATTACATATACTAAGACCTTTAAGTCAGGAGTTTTCATTATGATGCGAGAAGATAAATTTTCAACCGAAAAAGAAATGATCGCACAACTTGTGATTGACAACGTTCTGGATGGAATTATTACCATTAACCATCGGGGCATTGTGGAGACGATGAACCCTGCTGCTGAGAATTTATTTGGATACACAAAAGACGAAGTCATTGGTGGAAACATTAGTCTTCTTATGCCTGAACCCTATCATAGTCAACACGATCAATATATTGAGCGGTATCTTGAAACAGGTCACGCTAAGATAATTGGGATTGGTCGCGAAGTCGTTGGAAAGCGTAAGGATGGGTCACTTTTTCCAATGGATTTAGCCGTAACCAAATTTAAAATTGGGGAAGACGTTCATTTTATTGGAATTATTGAAGACATTATCGTCCGTAAACAAACCGAAGAAGCCCTAAGAAAAGCCCTACGAGATGATTTTCGTCACACCGTAAAAAACCTTCAAACGTTGGTGTTCAAATTCAAACGGAATGCTCGAGGCGAATTTATCTATACGCTCTCAGAAGGTAAATTGGCACAAGAGATTGGCCAGGTCTCTGAAAATTTGATTGGCAAGCGACCACAAGATGTGTATGACCCCGAAAAAAGTAACTGGCTTATTGAAAAATATAAGCTCGCATATGAAGGGGAACACGTCAATTATGAAACTTATGTCGAGGACCGTGCGCTTCATATCACGTTATCGCCAATTATTGAAGACGGAAGCGTTTTGGAAGTAGTCGGTTCAGGGATTGACATCACACATCGTAAGAAAATGGAAGAAGAGCTCGAATATGCGCGCGATCAAGCTTTAGAATCGTCTCGTGCAAAGTCACAGTTTCTCGCCAACATGAGTCATGAGATCCGAACCCCTATGAATGGCATTATCGGGGTCAGCGAATTGCTTTTGGAATCCGAATTATCCAAAGAACAATTGGATTGGGTGTCCATTATTCACGACTCGTCTCACGCACTCTTAACGATCATTAATGACATCTTAGATTTTTCAAAAATGGAAGCCGGAAAAATGAAGATTGATCTTGTGGAATTCGAATTGATGAGCCTTGTGGAAGGCATTGCTGAAATGCTTCATCCAAAAGCCAAAGCTAAAGGGTTGACCCTTTTGACCTTTGTGGACCCCAAAATCCCGAATCTGCTAAAAGGTGACCCCATGAGACTCAGACAAATTCTCATTAACTTAACGGATAACGCCATTAAATTCACTTCCGCTGGGAACGTCGTCCTACGGGTGAATGATCTAGAGCAGGATGAGGAGGCCCTTAGTCTCTATTTCACAGTCACCGATACTGGGATTGGCATTTCTGAAGACGAACAAAAGGTGCTCTTTCAACCCTTTGTTCAAGCCGACGGAACCCCGACTCGAAAATATGGTGGCACTGGACTTGGTCTCGTCATCTCGAAACGACTGGTCGAGCTTATGGAAGGCGACATGGGGTTTGAAAGTGAAAAAGGAAAGGGGACCTCTTTTTGGTTTAAACTTCCTTTTAAAAAAGTAAATAGCCCCGTTATCGAAGAAAAAAGTACCTTTATTCATACTTTAAATGTTAATGTCCTCTTAGTCATTGACCAAACCATTGAACGCGAGATTCTCAAATCTTACTTAGAATCCTGGGGTTGCCATGTAGAGACGTGCACAAACGGCATTGAGGGCTTGTCCATGATTAAACAAAAGGCGACATCGTCTTCCCCTTATTCCATAGCATTTGTTCATTTAAAGGATTCAGGCATCGACAGCGTCTCTTTTGCGGAAATTGTCCAAAAAGATTCGGATCTCAGGCAGACTAAGCTGCTGCAACTCTCCGATTCTGAACGGACCTATAGCCTTTCCGAATCGTTAAAGGCCGGGTTTAAAGCGCAACTGCTCCAACCCATTAAACAAAATCAATTAAGAGCCTGCCTCAATACATTGTTTGAAACGGCAGCCCAATCGTCCCCCCCTGTTCAACCAAAAGAACTAAAGTCGGAGGGCAAAACTCGACACACCTTTGAGGACAAAGCGCATCCTAGTCCTCAACTGCTTTTGGTTGAGGATAATCCAGTGAATCAGAAAGTGACTCACTATCAGCTAAAAAAGTTAGGCTACTCAGCTGAATTAGCTGAAAATGGACGCTTGGCGCTCGAAAAAGTGAAAACCACTCGATTTAAGCTGATTTTAATGGATATTCAAATGCCAGAGATGGATGGCATTGAAGCAACCCAGCATATTCGTCGACTTGAATTACCTGGCGAGCACGTTCCAATTATTGCTTTGACTGCCAATGCGATGTCAACCGATAAAGAACGTTATCTTTCAAACGGATTTGATGACTATATCAGTAAACCCGTGTCCCTCGAAACGCTGGAACATACTCTCGAGAAATGGTTGAACGCATCCAATGTTCCGGTATCTCAAGTTCTTAATGAAGCCAAGACCTCTGAGGGATCGATTGAACCACCGATTCACCTGGAAAAATTGAAAGCAACCTTCGGAGAAGACAAGACAACCCTGCGTGAATTCTACACATTGTTTAGAGAGACCATCCCACCCATGCTTAAGGATCTCGAAGCATGTCTGAGTTCTAAGCATTATGAAGAAGGCGCAGAAATTGCCCATGGTCTAAAAGGAGCGGCGGCTGTTATTGAAGCGGGCCCTTTCCGAGAGAACAGTCAGGCCATTGAAAACGCGTTTAAAATTCAAGACGCGCTCTCCCTCCCCACATTAATTGAAGACCTGAAAGAGGCCTTCGAAAATGTTTTAAATTACGCCGAAGATCACTTATAAAACAAAGATCGAAAAGCATAGAATGGGCTGCCAAACTTGAGCAGCCTTTTTTCACACAAAAAAAACAGCCCTATGCAAATAGGACTGGACAGGTGAGCTTTTCTTTTAATTCTTTTGATGGACCTGCTAATAATTTCGCTTGGCGGTTGGTCAAAACAAGAAGCTGACATCGACCGAGCTGGGTCTGAATTCTCACCTCATGGATTAAATTTCCAATTCCTACATAGGCTTCATAAGGAATCGCCTCTTTTTCCAAAAGCGCCACCGGTTCAGCAAATGCTTCATCGGATTCACGTGAAAGCCCTTTTTGGAAATCAAGCGCCATAGAGGTTTCCATTTGGTTGGATTGAATGGGATACATATACATCAGGCGAACCTTCGCATTCGGAATCCCTTTTGCAATCCCAATGGCTTCACGCACCGCCATGATAGAATCCATTTTATTTGGAGTGATCACTGCTAATATTGTATACCCCATACCAACCGAGTCCTTTCACATAAGATCAACCTTCATTCAGTGGGCGTATCCCCCATTGAATATTAGATGCAAGCTGTTCCCATTTGCAAAAAAGTAGACTCAGGGAATTCCCTGACGTCTGACTTATTTTCTAATCGTCTATTTTAAAAGCCCATTTTTCAATGCAAAATTTACTAATTCATGCTTCTTTGATAGATTCAACTTCTCCATAATGTTCTTTTTATGCGTTTCAACCGTTTTAACACTAATAAATAATTCATCTGAAATCTCTTTATTGGCATACCCTTTTGCAATTAAGACCAGGACTTCCTGTTCACGGTCCGACAGAATGTGAACCGCATCCGATTTTTCCTTATTTGTGGTCGGGTCCATCAAGTTTTCTACGAGCAGCTTAGCGGCTGTTGGATAAAGATACACCTGGTCTTTTGCAACCGCCCGAATTGCTGAAAGTAATTCACCCTCCAACGCATTCTTAAGAATGTAACCCGATGCGCCTTCTTTTAATAATTTAAACAAATACTCAGGTTCATCGTGCATGGTCAAGATCAGAATATGGCAATTCGGTAATGCTTGTTTGATACGCTTAGTCGCTTCTAAACCATCTATTCCAGGCGGCATACTGATATCCATAATGACGACATCAGGTTTGTGGAGAAGCGTTTGCTTCACAGCTTCTTCCCCTTGACTTGCGGTCCCCACTACTTCCATCTCGCCATCTTTTTCAATCAGAATCTTAACGCCAGTCTGAACGATAATATGGTCATCGGCTATTAACACACTCAAAGGTTTTGTCCTGTCCATCGACTCCATCCCCCAAAAAAGACTTATCTGCTTTTTATTATAACATGGGGGATAAAACGCTCTTAAAAAACCTTAAGGTACACCATTAAAGACGGCAAATACCGATGGGGCATTCTTCACAATGACAAATCCGTTTCAAGCCTTGAAGGTCCACAATCGTAATTCTTCCGTTCTTCACATCAATCAAATGATCTTTTTGAAATTGATTTAGCATACGATTAACGGTCTCACGAGTCGCACCGATTAAATTGGCGAGTTCATAGTTTGTCAACTTCTGCGTAATGATGATGCTGTCACCCTGCGTAATTCCATACGTGTTAGCTGCTCGGATTAAGGTCGAAGCAAGCGCCCCATTTTTCCCATGAAAAAGGATATCTCTTAATTTAATTTGGGTGAACCATTGCATTTGACTTAACCATTTTGAAAAATTCAACCCAAGCTCTCCATTGTGTGACAGAAGGTCATTTAAATCATCTAAATTGAGTAACCCAATTTTGCAATCTTTAACCGCTTCGGCACTGAATGTGGCCATATGGGCTTCCGCTCCATAATACTCTCCAAATAAATCTCCTGGGTAAAAATAATGTAAAATCAAATCTTTTCCATCATCACTCACCTTAGAGAGTTTAACGACCCCTTCTTTTACATAATAAAGATGACGAAGGGAATCTCCCTCACAATAAACCGAGGTACTTCTGATAAATTTTTTCTCTGACATAATTGATATAAGGTCTTCAAACCCTTTGAAATGATCTGTATTAGAGGCAACCGTTACCTTGTTTACTTTAGAACTTGCGAGCATGTGTCTTCCTCCCTTGCAAGTTTGCATCGTTTTGGACCGCAACGATCTTATAGACTTAGAATAAAAGAAAACACTCTTTCTGAACATCGGGGAATTCCCCGATTTTAAGGATGGGAAATCCCTCATGCCAGAAAGAGTGCAGACACATGTAATCATTTACGTGACTGATCCGTTTGAAATCAAATTGGATTACTTGGCGACGAGAACTGGGCAATGGGCATGTTGAACCACATGATGGCTGACACTACCTAGGAGTAATTCTTTGAAGGTTCCCAAACTTCGATTCCCAATTATAATCAGGTCGTTTTGGTGTTCCTTTGCAAAAGCTAACAGTTCTTCTACTGGATTCCCTTCAATCACATAGGAATGAATCGGGTTCGCTAACGTCCATTCCTCTTTCACCGCGTCATGACTTTCATTTGCCTTCTGTTCGTATTCCGAGAGCAAACTTTTTTGATCAAGCAGTAAAGAACCTGCATAGAATTCATAAGGCAATTGAACTCGAATGATCGTCACAAGATCCACTTCTGTTTGTTCATCTAATTGGGCGAATTGAGAAGCGAACTTGATCGCCTTCTTGCTTCCTTCTGAACCGTCATAACAGACCAAAATGCGTTTTGCCAATGTTGTCATCTCGTCATCCCCTTTTAGAATAAGGTTCCTTTGATACTCTTAATCTACAGGTTTATCCGAGGATATGGTGTGAGGAATTTCACAGTTTGCCAATCTTTTTGTAGCGCTTGTTCCTTTTTTTGGACAAAAGCTCACGTTTTTCAAAAAAATCCATATGATAGCACTATAAGGGTCTCGTACTCTTATCAATTCAAAACAGCCAGGAGGGAGATTCATGTCAGTCGATTATTATAAAAACCTATGCCACCAACACGTTGGTCGCGCGGTTGAGATCCACACCCATGATGGCATGATCCACCATGGTATCATCGATCATGTGGATCAAACACATGTTCATATAAGATCTTTTAATCAAGCTGGGGGAGGCCAAGGCGGATTCGCAGGTCCTGGTGGCCCTGGAATGTATGCCTTTGGTTTTGGTGCAGCAGCAGCAGGCGGTGCCCTTGGTGCTTTTACCGGTGTCGCACTCGCAAATATTGCCTTTTTCCGACCTTACCCTTATTACTAGATAAATCAAAAAAGAGACTGTCCCAGAAGCAAGGGGTACCCCCCTATGGGAACAGTCTCTTTTCATTTTACAAAGTAAACCTACATTCAGCGAGGTATTACTGCCCGTTAAGGCGGGATAAAATACAACACTGTTTAAAGATCAGATCGTTTTTTCCCGGACTTACTTATTAACGCCTGCTTTAATTGGTCCCTTTGCGGATTGATGCAGAACCATCATAGCTATAGCTGGTACGCTGACCGAACCTTGTGCGTGAGCAAGTGTCGATTCCGTCACTTTCCCATCTGTCGCATTGATGGCCCATTTACCGCTTGGCAAATTGACCGTAACCGGTTGTTTGGTTGGATTGTATACAACCACAATATTGCCCCATTTATCGTGATTCGCATGACCGGTTAATTCAAATGCCACGGTTTGATCTGGACTGTTTAAGAATTGTAAGTGGTCCTGAATTTCCTGGGCGGTTGTCATGCGAAAAGCAGGATGATTGCGTCTTAAATGGATTAATCCGCTGTAATAGTTAAAGACATCGGGATACTGCGCTTTTCTTGACCAATCGAATTCATTGACTTGGTCTCCTGCTTGATAACTGTTGCTGTTACCACCCTTTGTTCTTAACATCTCGGCACCGCCTTGCATGAATGGCACACCTTGAGAGGTCATAACCACCGCTTGGGCCAATTCATCCATTTTAATGCGGTCGCCTACGGAATCATTTGGATTGCTCTTTGCAATTTTATCCCATAATGTGAAGTTATCGTGACTGGTCACATAGTTAATGGTTTCACCAGGTGAAGCAGTGAAATCATTGATGCTTCCTTCTACACCTTTTTTGATCGCATCAGTTTCTCCTGTAGCTCCTGTCGCAAATCCTTGTGCTGAAGCATCAAATACATTACCATCTAGTGCGTTGCGCAAATTGTCATTGAAGACGGCAACCCCAAGTCCTTTTTGTTGACCTTTAGTTAGCAACTGATTCGTTGGCAGTCCGGATGTCCCCCCTGTCCATGGTTCCCCGTATATGGCGATCCCTGGGTCAATGGCATGGAGGTCTTTTGAGATCTTCGCCATCGTATCAGTACCAAGTAAGGCCATTAAATCAAAACGGAATCCATCGACATGATACTCTTTAACCCATGTTTCAAGTGAATCGATGATGAACTTCTGAACCATTGGGCGCTCGGCTGCTATTTCATTCCCAACCCCTGAACCATTAGTATATTGGCCGGAATCATTCGTTCTGTAGTAATACTGCGGGACAATTTTATCAAAATCAGAAATTTGGGTCGCAAAAGTATGATTATACACGACATCCATATTAACCCCGATCTGACTCTTATGAAGGGACTCTACCATTTGCTTGAATTCTGTGATCCGCGCTTTCCCACTTGCGGTTGTGGCATATTGACCTTCAGGAACATTATAATTCCTAGGATCATATCCCCAATTGTATTGATTTTTGTTCGTTTCATCGACGCTGTTAAATTCAAAAACCGGCTGTAATTGTACATTTGTAATCCCCAATTGTTTTAAGGAATCCAGACCTGTTTTAACATTATCAGGACCTTTTGTACCCTTTTCAGTCAACCCGAGATACTCCCCTTTGTTTTGAATACCTGATTTGGAATCGATCGAAAAATCTCGAATATGCATTTCATATATAATTTCATCTTCTATATTTTTTGGTGTCACGTGTTTATCAGAT
Source organism: uncultured Sporolactobacillaceae bacterium (assembly GCA_963829575.1). GTDB lineage: Bacteria > Bacillota > Bacilli > Bacillales > Sporolactobacillaceae > KACC-23026. The sequence continues at coordinate 391,283 of CAWHJF010000016.1, forward strand.
TCCCACCCATTTGGATCTGTTTTGGAGAGATCCACAATCATGCCCCTCGTTCCATTTGGTGCCGTATTTTTGGCATAAGGGTCGACTGCTTTTTGAGTAATTCCATGAACCGTAACCTGATAGAGGTAATACCAATTTGCTAGATTTTGATGAACCGAAACCGACCAAGTTCCCTTTTCTGACTTATTCATTGGGATCGACTTGGTTAGAGAACCATCCGCACTATTATAAAGTAAAAGGTTCACTTGGCTTGCTGTTGGCGCCCAAACTCTAAAGGCCGTATGAGTTGGTGAATACGTACTTCCTAGATCGTCCCCGCTATAATAATAATTAGATGAGTTGAGAACGTTTCGAGGGATAATGAGTCCTGGTTGGAAGTCGTTTGTTCCAATTGACAAAGTGTGGGTCACCTCTGGCGCTGTAGCTAGCGTTACCTTGACGAGATCTGTTGTTACCCCAGTGCCATCAGTAGGTAAGATCACATCAGGATTAGTCACGCTATCAAAGACTTTATGAGTTGATGGAACATAGGAGAAGACAACCTTTTCTCCGCCTTTTGGAACCAATAGATTGACATTGTTTGAAGGATAGGCTTCATTCCACCCATCATTAAGGGCAACTTTGTATTGATAGGTTCCCTCTGATAAATCTGCTGAGAATTGATATAGATTACTATTGATCTTCTGTAGTTGTGTAGTATGGTCGGATGGCGACCAATTTCCACTCGCACCTAGTTGCTTTTGAAGATCTCCAACTAGGACAGCCGTCACCGAATTAGCATCTTCAACCGAAGAAACTGGGATCGTTTTGTTTGTTGTTTGATCCGTGACTTTAAAGCCACTGCCATCAGAAGTGAGTGTCATCTTCTGATTAAGTTTCACGAGAACTTGTTTGGCAGAATCTAAATAGGCATTCGAAACAGAAGGATTTGCAGCATGTTCTGCCGCCGACTGACTATAGAAAACCTTATCAATTCCTTGAACAAGCCAGACTTCATGCCCTTTGCTTAAATCAATGTAACGGTCACTGTCAATATCTTTCGCTTCCCAATTGCCTTTTTTCACAATGAGGCCAACCTGGGATGGATTGCCAGGTATATTCGCCTGTGCGACCTTACCGTAATTGTCTGAACCCGTAAAGTCATAACTCGATCCATTCCCATTTTTTGGCCATAGCCATAGACTCCAATCCGTATAATCATTGTTAAAACGGTAGTAGTGAATCGTCACTTGCGTGGAGTCCGCTGCCTCTACCTTATGTACCGCTTTGAACAGAGACATTGGTAAAACCAATGATAGTGTTAATAGAACAATTAATCCTTTTCTGAACACGTTAAACGCCTCCTTTAAATTCCGTGCAATCGATTGCGCGAATTAGAATAAAAAAATTCAAAACGGCCTATACCATCTAGTTTTTAAACCGCTTACATACTTAATTTTGTCATCTAAACTATGTATTGTCAAACGGTTGCACATAGGTCAATTGTCATATTTATCCTACAAGAAACGCGTTTTTTGACATTACTCTACATTTTTCTCGCTTTTTTTCTGAATGACCTTTATCAACTTATCTTTCAATCAGAGACAACTACTGGATGGCCGATGAGACTATAACAAACGCCAAATACCGCACCCCTCTGACGGTTGCAGAAAGTTGCGGTATAAACGGGATGGGGACCACTTAAATACGCTCTATTAACTTGACATTCTCTTACCATGTTTCATATTCTGATGTACTCTTATATTTTTTAAATCCAATCGTCTTTTAACAACATGCATGAGATTTCCAATAAATAATCCGATAAACAAATACATCAATCCACCAAAAAATCCATAAATCAACGTTCCTATAATAGAGACCACGAGACTGAAGATGAGTTGATCTTTGTCTCTTCCGGGAGTGGTTGGCGGATCGGTCAGCATAAAAAAGCCAAAGAACAGCGTGGCATTAATAAAAGGTGGCCGGAAGGCATCTGGTATATTCTGAAAATGTAAGAGGCCTAAAACAAATAATAGAGCAAAACTGACGCCAAGGAACATTAAAACTTGGGGCAGTTTATTCACCCGATTCACGACAATATACCCACCAACTAAAAGAAAAACATTAGTCCATCCTGGCAAATCTCCAAATGCGCCCCACCAACTTTGTTGCGTGTGAAAGAGCAGGATTGAAATAAACAATCCAAAGGCTGCGGGATTAAAAATGGGTTTTTTCTTATAGACGATAAGATGCTTGGATAAAATTGCAATAGCAGCCGTTGCCGCCACAATCCCGATTGACGTCACGGTGCCTAAGATTAACCCAATTATTAATCCCGTGATCCCCGCACCATCTGGGAAAATTCGTTTTCTTTTCTCAAAAAGAGATAAGATGACATCTAATGCGACACCCACTACGATCGCAATGATCGTTTTATAGATTCCTAAGAAGCTCTGTGTTCCAATAGAAGCAAGGAGGAGGAACCCGATCAAGGTGATCGTGACATAATACTTCGGTGTTTTCATCCATTGTTTGATGGTCATAGTTGACTCCCTCCAACCCTTACCTTTTTTAATTCAGGTGTAATGAACAGCCCTCTTCCTCCTATTGTTTCAATCAATTCAGTCCCACTTTTTGAATCGATTAGAAAAACAGCTGTAGAAAACGCATCGGCTAACATCGCAAATGGTGCAATGACACTGCAACTGATCCAAGCGTTTGGGGATTCTTGGGTTTCGGGATAAATGATGTGATGCTGACCTGGTCTTTCATCATCCTTTCTTTCGTAGCTTCCAGAGGTACAGATCGCCTCATTAGAAACCTCAACAACTTCTATAAGTTTATCTTTTTCAAAAGGATGCTGAATGCCGACCTTCCACTTATCACCATTTTCGTCTAAACCACCTGCAAATAAGTCACCGCCTGCATTAATGATAAATCCAGGGAAATCCCTCAAAGGTTCAGCTGCCAAATCAACGGCAAAGCCCTTAGCAACGGCCCCCAAATCGATGACCATAGGCTTCTTAAACCGCACAGTTTGGGCTTGTTCATCAAGAATAATGTCTTTGTACGTCACATCAGACTCTATCCAACTCGTCATTCGTTCCCCTGTTAAATAATGCCTATTGTAGCCCAGATTCTCTAACGCTTTTCCAATTGATGGATCAAATAACCCCTCTGTGAGTTTTGCCATTTCAAGGGCAAATTTGAGCGGTTGAAAAAGATAAGGACTCACAGGAACTGGTTCATCAATGCTCTGAGACGCGATCATCAATTCACTATCTGGCGTAAATCGACTACAAGCGTCTTCTACCTTTCTAAAAGCATCAAAAGCAAGCTCCATTCTCTTCTCAGCTTTTGCCTTGCACGTTTCATTATCAATCACGATCTGAAGATCCACAACGGTATCCATATATAGCTTTGTTTGTCTAATCATCATTAGGCATTTTCTGCTTTCAATAAGGCATCTTGAACGGCACTTTGAAAGGCTTCCGTACTATAGGTGGCACCCGACACATTGTCTACTTGATCACTCTGTTTTTGCACAACTTCTTTTGGTAATCCAACGACATCGCTTTCGGAATAATGCATTTCAAAATCACTGATTTTCACATCCGCAATTTTTCCTTGTTTGATGGTTAAAGTAACCCCAATTTGCCCCCGACGATTCATACCTAACCCTTGATAGGTCCCATTTTTATATTGACTTTGAGTCTGATTTACCGACTTAGAGGGGCTGCTTGTCTTTGATTGGGGCTGCTTGCCTGACTTATGATTATGATAGTGATGATTCGTGTGGACCGATGCATCGACTTGAACAGAGGCTTGATCCGGCTGCCCAATTGCAGCGGCTTGACCAGAGGTTGAATAATAACCGGTCGCATAGATTGCGGCAACTGCTGCCGAACACAAAACCGCCCATTTCTTATCCATTTTCGTCACTCACGATCCCTCAATTCGATTTATAACTTTTCCATAGAAATTATATCAGAACTCTCTTAGAATTTTCTTAGAGAACTATTGGATCGAAACTAACAATGGAAAATACTTACAGTAGGGAGCCTACTACTTGAAATTCCTTCATGACTAAACTTCTTTGACTTTACTTCGTGCTGGCTTGCGTAAAATCTCATTTTCTTGTCAAAAGATTTTACGCACTTTTCCTTTGTCCAGAGGTAAGATTATCGTTTTTTTATTTTTAAATTCGTGCTGGCTTGTGCGAAATCACCTGCTTTCAACCTTGATTTTTGCGCATGTTTCCAACCTTGAAAAATTTTTTAGTCCTAAATACACAAAATAAGAACTGCTTTCCCACTTCTTTAAAAATGGAACTGCGGTTTCCAATTGCCTGTGGATCTCTTCGTCACTCGAAACCCTCGCCCAGGGTTCCATCACCCTTCGGGTGAACACCAAAAAAATAAGGAACTGTATATTAAATACAATTCCTTATCTCTATTTGGCCTGGCGGCGTTCTACTCTCACAGGGGGAAGCCCCCAATTACCATCGACGCTCGAACTTAACGACCGTGTTCGGGGCTACGGCTTCCGATTGACTGCGGATCTCTTCGTCACCTTCGCTCGTTGCGATCCTCGTGTACAACGTACACTCCGGTTCTCACTCACTTGTTTCCTCGACCTCCTTGTCACTCGAAACCCTCGCCCGGGTTCCATCACCCTTCGGGTGAACACCAAAAAAATAAGGAACTGTATATTAAATACAATTCCTTATCTCTATTTTGCCTGGCGGCGTTCTACTCTCACAGGGGGAAGCCCCCAATTACCATCGACGCTCGAACTTAACGACCGTGTTCGGGGCTGCGGCTTCCGATTGACTGCGGATCTCTTCGTCACCTTCGCTCGTTGCGATCCTCGTGTACAACGTACACTCCGGTTCTCACTCACTTGTTTCCTCGACCTCCTTGTCACTCGAAACCCTCGCCCGGGTTCCATCACCCTTCGGGTGAACACCAAAAAAATAAGGAACTGTATATTAAATACAATTCCTTATCTCTATTTTGCCTGGCGGCGTTCTACTCTCACAGGGGGAAGCCCCCAATTACCATCGACGCTGAAGAGCTTAACGACCGTGTTCGGGATGGGTACGGGTGTGACCTCTTCGCCATAACCACCAGACAAGTATTCAATTGAAGGATATCCCTTCAAAACTAGAATGAAGTGAAAAAATTAGGTTAAGCCCTCGATCGATTAGTATCCGTCAGCTGCATATGTTACCATACTTCCACCTCGGACCTATCTACCTCATCATCTCTAAGGGATCTTACTGACTTAAAGTCATGGGAAATCTCATCTTGAGGGGGGCTTCATGCTTAGATGCTTTCAGCACTTATCCCTTCCACACATAGCTACCCAGCGATGCTCTTGGCAGAACAACTGGGACACCAGCGGTGTGTCCATCCCGGTCCTCTCGTACTAAGGACAGCTCCTCTCAAATTTCCAACGCCCGCGACGGATAGGGACCGAACTGTCTCACGACGTTCTGAACCCAGCTCGCGTACCGCTTTAATGGGCGAACAGCCCAACCCTTGGGACCCACTTCAGCCCCAGGATGCGATGAGCCGACATCGAGGTGCCAAACCTCCCCGTCGATGTGGACTCTTGGGGGAGATAAGCCTGTTATCCCCAGGGTAGCTTTTATCCGTTGAGCGATGGCCCTTCCATGCGGTGCCACCGGATCACTAAGCCCGACTTTCGTCCCTGCTCGACTTGTAGGTCTCGCAGTCAAGCTCCCTTGTGCCTTTACACTCTGCGAATGATTTCCAACCATTCTGAGGGAACCTTTGGGCGCCTCCGTTACATTTTAGGAGGCGACCGCCCCAGTCAAACTGCCCACCAGACACTGTCTCCGAACCGGATTACGGTTCCGGGTTAGAATGTCCATACCGAAAGGGTAGTATTCCACCGACGCCTCCACCGAACCTAGCGGTCCGGCTTCTCAGGCTCCTACCTATCCTATACAATCGATACAGACATCCAATATCAAGCTGCAGTAAAGCTCCATGGGGTCTTTCCGTCCTGTCGCGGGTAACCAGCATCTTCACTGGTACTATAATTTCACCGGGTCTCTCGTTGAGACAGTATCCAAGTCGTTGCACCTTTCGTGCGGGTCAGAACTTACCTGACAAGGAATTTCGCTACCTTAGGACCGTTATAGTTACGGCCGCCGTTTACTGGGGCTTCAATTCAGAGCTTCTCCCGAAGGATAACCCCTCCTCTTAACCTTCCAGCACCGGGCAGGTGTCAGCCCCTATACATCACCTTTCGGTTTAGCAGAGACCTGTGTTTTTGCTAAACAGTCGCTTGGATCTTTTCACTGCGGCTCAGCAGGGCTTTCACCCCGCCAAGCACCCCTTCTCCCGAAGTTACGGGGTCATTTTGCCGAGTTCCTTAACGAGAGTTCTCCCGAGCGTCTTAGAATTCTCTTCTCGCCTACCTGTGTCGGTTTGGGGTACGGGCACCTTAAGACTCGCTAGAGGCTTTTCTTGGCAGTGTAAGCACGGGCACTTCGGTACTAAATTCCCTCCCCATCACAGTTCAGTCTTAGAGTGGCGGGATTTGCCTCACCACAAACCTTACTGCTTGGACGCGCATAACCAGCAGCGCGCTTGCCTTGCCTTCCTGCGTCCCCCCATTACTCAAACGTCTTTTGGTGGTACAGGAATATCAACCTGTTGTCCATCGCCTACGCCTTCCGGCCTCGGCTTAGGTCCCGACTAACCCTGAGCGGACGAACCTTCCTCAGGAAACCTTAGGCTTTCGACGGAGGGGATTCTCACCCCTCTTTTCGTTACTCATACCGGCATTCTCACTTCTAAGCGCTCCAACAAACCTTCCGGTTTATCTTCTCTGCCCTTAGAACGCTCCCCTACCATCCCAAATGGGATCCATAGCTTCGGTGATACGTTTAGCCCCGTTACATTTTCGGCGCAGCGCCACTCGACCAGTGAGCTATTACGCACTCTTTAAATGGTGGCTGCTTCTAAGCCAACATCCTGGTTGTCTGGGCAACGCCACATCCTTTGCCACTTAACGTATACTTTGGGACCTTAGCTGATGGTCTGGGCTGTTTCCCTTTCGACGACGGATCTTATCACTCGCCGTCTGACTCCCGAGTATGAGTACTTGGCATTCGGAGTTTGACTGAACTCGGTAACCCTGTGGGGGCCCCTCACTCAATCAGTGCTCTACCTCCAAGACTCTCTACCTCGAGGCTAGCCCTAAAGCTATTTCGGGGAGAACCAGCTATCTCCGAGTTCGATTGGCATTTCACCCCTACCCACACCTCATCCCCGCACTTTTCAACGTGCGTGGGTTCGGGCCTCCATTCAGTGTTACCTGAACTTCACCCTGGACATGGGTAGATCACACGGTTTCGGGTCTACAACCTTAAACTTTGTCGCCCTATTCAGACTCGCTTTCGCTGCGGCTCCGCCTCATCAGCTTAACCTTGCTTAAAATCGTAACTCGCCGGTCCATTCTACAAAAGGTACGCCGTCATCCATAAAAGGACTTCGACTACTTGTAAGCACACGGTTTCAGGATCTATTTCACTCCCCTTCCGGGGTGCTTTTCACCTTTCCCTCACGGTACTGGTTCACTATCGGTCACTAGGGAGTATTTAGCCTTGGGAGATGGTCCTCCCGGATTCCGACGGGGTTTCACGTGTCCCGCCGTACTCAGGATCCACTCTGGTTTGGGTCTGTTTCGACTACAGGGCTGTTACCTTCTATGGCTGGTCTTTCCAGACCGCTTCGTCTACAGCGCCCGCCCCGTGATGAGTGTCCTACAACCCCAAGAGGCAAGCCTCTTGGTTTGGGCTGTTCCCGTTTCGCTCGCCACTACTCAGGGAATCGCGTTTGCTTTCTCTTCCTCTGGGTACTAAGATGTTTCAGTTCCCCAGGTCTGCCTTCTCATACCCTATGAATTCAGGTATGGATTCTGCCCGTTCAGGGCAGAGGGTTTCCCCATTCGGAAATCTCCGGATCAAAGCCTACTTACAGCTCCCCGAAGCATATCGGTGTTCGTTCCGTCCTTCATCGGCTCCTAGTGCCAAGGCATCCACCGTGCGCTCTTATTCGCTTAACCTAATTAAAGATTGATTGATGTCTTGTTTCACTTCATTATCTAGTTTTCAAGGGACATTAGAAAAACTTAGTTTAGTCGCCAAGTTTTTAATGGCGAAACCTTAGTTTTACTTATACTTTATTCTTAGAAATTTTGACGACGTCGAGTCGTCTTCATCGCTAAAATTTTATACGTCTTAACGTATAAAAAAACTTTGAGTGTTCACACACTCAAAACCAAACAAATAACCAAAGCGCAAACGCTACGAATTGTTTCCTTAGAAAGGAGGTGATCCAGCCGCACCTTCCGATACGGCTACCTTGTTACGACTTCACCCCAATCATTTGTCCCACCTTCGGCGGCTGGTTCCAAAAGGTTACCTCACCGACTTCGGGTGTTACAAACTCTCGTGGTGTGACGGGCGGTGTGTACAAGGCCCGGGAACGTATTCACCGCGGCATGCTGATCCGCGATTACTAGCAATTCCGGCTTCATGCAGGCGAGTTGCAGCCTGCAATCCGAACTGAGAGTGGCTTTATGGGATTCGCTCGACCTCGCGGTTTCGCTGCCCTTTGTACCACCCATTGTAGCACGTGTGTAGCCCAGGTCATAAGGGGCATGATGATTTGACGTCATCCCCACCTTCCTCCGGTTTGTCACCGGCAGTCACCTTAGAGTGCCCAACTAAATGCTGGCAACTAAGATCAAGGGTTGCGCTCGTTGCGGGACTTAACCCAACATCTCACGACACGAGCTGACGACAACCATGCACCACCTGTCACTCTGTCCCCCGAAGGGGAACGCCCTATCTCTAGGGTTGTCAGAGGATGTCAAGACCTGGTAAGGTTCTTCGCGTTGCTTCGAATTAAACCACATGCTCCACTGCTTGTGCGGGCCCCCGTCAATTCCTTTGAGTTTCAACCTTGCGGTCGTACTCCCCAGGCGGAGTGCTTAATGTGTTAACTTCAGCACTAAGGGGTGGCCCCCCTAACACCTAGCACTCATCGTTTACGGCGTGGACTACCAGGGTATCTAATCCTGTTTGCTCCCCACGCTTTCGCGCCTCAGCGTCAGTTACAGACCAGAGAGCCGCTTTCGCCACTGGTGTTCCTCCACATATCTACGCATTTCACCGCTACACGTGGAATTCCACTCTCCTCTTCTGCACTCAAGCTCCCCAGTTTCCAATGACCCTCCACGGTTGAGCCGTGGGCTTTCACATCAGACTTAAGAAGCCGCCTGCGCGCGCTTTACGCCCAATAATTCCGGACAACGCTTGCCCCCTACGTATTACCGCGGCTGCTGGCACGTAGTTAGCCGGGGCTTTCTGGTCAGATACCGTCAAGGTGACAGCATTTCCTCTATCACTTGTTCTTCTCTGACAACAGAGCTTTACGATCCGAAAACCTTCATCACTCACGCGGCGTTGCTCGGTCAGACTTTCGTCCATTGCCGAAGATTCCCTACTGCTGCCTCCCGTAGGAGTCTGGGCCGTGTCTCAGTCCCAGTGTGGCCGATCACCCTCTCAGGTCGGCTACGCATCGTCGCCTTGGTAGGCCATTACCCTACCAACTAGCTAATGCGCCGCGGGCCCATCTGTAAGTGATGGCAGAACCATCTTTCACAAGAACACCATGTGGTGTCCTTGATTATTCGGTATTAGCTCCGGTTTCCCGGGGTTATCCCAATCTTACAGGCAGGTTGCCCACGTGTTACTCACCCGTCCGCCGCTCGATTCACACATCGTCACCCCGAAGGGATCCGATGTGTTTCACGCGCTCGACTTGCATGTATTAGGCACGCCGCCAGCGTTCGTCCTGAGCCAGGATCAAACTCTCAAAATTTGAGCAGACAATGAGTCGTCGTTAGAACGAGCCATTTCTGCTGGCGTTGCACTTTAAAGTGCAATCTTTTAAAAAGGATGTTACCATCCATAATATCGTTCGTTTAATTCCTAGCGTTTTTTCTCAAAGTTAAACTTTGACTGGCGCTTTGGTTTTTGTTTAGTTTTCAATGTGCAAAAGTTTAACTCTCAAACTTTAATTTCATTAACACCTATCAAAGGCGACTCCTTCATAATATCATATCGATAAATTGAAGTCAATATTTTTTGTTGTTTTTTGTCGAAATTTAGTACATCGCAGAAGCGACATTTATTAATATACTACGTAATAGTATATAAGTCAATAACCTTAGAAAAATAATAGAAGTTTTTTTAAGGTGAAAAGAAAATCCAACTTATGCATCTTAAATAGATTGTTTCTCACCTCACCTGGAAGGTCTGATTGTACAAGTTTAATTATTTTCTTTCATAGTAGTCTTGCACAATCACTTCTATGAGAAGTTAAGTACCCAAGGAAATATAGTCCTGGTTCAATCGATGACTCACTTTTTGATCCTTTGTTAAATGTCCTTAATTAAATTTAAGCATTATAGTTTGAGTGAGACGATCACTTGCACCTCTCTAATTAAAGCAACAAAGTTTACGAAAACAGCTTTAAACAAAAAGGGGTCTCAAACGTTTCCCGTCTGAGGCCCCCTCATTAAAATTTCTATTAACCAAGTATATAATGGAAAGAAGTCGCTGTATTTGCGCACGTAATAACAGTGAACAACAACGTATTAACAAACCCTCCAAGCCATGCATTTCCGGTTAGTTTATAAAAATGCCTTGAAATGATCGTTGCAATAATAAGGATCGGTACAAGTGGCATGGCAACAATGTAGCCTAGGTTCATGCTTGGCTGCCAAAGTGTCCCCGTACTTTTAAAATGGATGTATTGAATTAGGATTACAAGAAGTACACCAAACATATTAAAAAAGATATTGATTGTGACCGTCGCCCATTCTGGAAGATTTTTAACTTTGTAATTCTGGTTCAATATCGAATTTAGGCACCAGAAAATTCCAAAGAGAACAGCATATCTTAGCATGGTTGGTAACAAGGCAGGAACATCAAAAACTTTCACATCAAACGTCCAAATTCTAAAGTCAACCTTCCAGAGCCCCCACACAATATAGAGAACTGAGTAGACGGTTCCAATAATTAGGGCTGCAAGGAGTAGCGTCCTAGCAAGTGAACCAAGACCACCCTTGATTTGGGCGGTTGCCAGTGGATTGCTGTTATTCAATAGGGCTGAGTTCTTACCAAAACGTGCCGTGTTAATAAGAGCATTGATTCCCCATACTACAAGGCTTATTGCTAAAGCAAACAATCCGACAGCAATGGCCCAAATCACTATCCAGTTTGTCGTGTCTTGTGGATACCTTTGCGTAAGTGGAAACCAATAAGTGCCCAATCCTGTGGCAAAGGATCGTAAACTAAAGCCTGCAAACAACGTAACGGCGATCCCAGTAATCCAGTAAGAAAGGTGTTTTTGGAGACCTTTCAGTTCAGTACCAACCTCTTCATGATCTGATTTCGTTTTTCTAAGACCTGCAAAGAATGGTATAGAAAGGAACAAATTGGCTAATGGGAAGATCAAAGCGAAAAAGGCTAACAAGCCAATGAAAGAAAAGACAGCTTGAATCCACCACACTTCATTACCGCTCGAGATATAAGACGCACCATTTGGTGTTCCGAATGCGGTATAAAAGAAGTTTGTGACACTTTTTGTAGTACCAAACGACCAAGTGTTCAACGGATGAATTTCATTATGTTGATAAATAACACGAAATGGTGCATTGGCAGCCTTGCCGTCTTGAATGTTTTTTAATTTACCATCAATATAAATACCACCGTTTTGAATATTGATTGAACCCTTAGCTGGTATTCCAATAAAGGTTGCCCCATTCACAGAGTTGAGGAATTGGCGCGAAAGTGAAGGTGTTCCATCCGCAAGGGTATTACCTGGGTTTGACCAAGAATTTCCACCAAAGAAAAACTCATCGTCGTTAGCTTTATTAATCCCAACGGATACATTTTGATTAGCGCCATTAAAAGTATCCCAGCCCTGCATTAACCCCGCTGAAATAATCCCTAAACCATAACCGTCTTGTGGGTCCAGGTTAGGTTTTGCGACGTCACCAGTGAAAGCGCCAAGCGTTGTCGTTTTAGCCAGCTTTGCTACGTTACTCGAGTCTTCCATTAAGGTTGCCGCTGTATCAAATCCACCCATGGAGTGACCGGAAATACCAATCTTACTTTTATCCACATAATTTAAATTGTAAAGATATTTTGCAGCATCATACAGACCGCGCGAGAACAATGAGCCTTTAGAATTGCCTGCTTGATTTGTACTATCATAATTGCCATGCCCTTCTCGATCGATTGCTAAGACAACAAAACCGCGACGTGCGAGTTCAGTTGCTTCAGGTACCATAAATTCTCTATTGTTCAAATAGCCATGTGTCAACACGACTGCTGGGAGTTTGTGGCCAGCATTGGCGCCCTTAGGAACAAAGAGTAATCCGGATACAACCGACCCTTGGACCTGAATTTTTTGGTCTTTTGTCCAAGGACCCGAGTTTTTCGCATACCTTAGATCAGATACTTTTACTCTTCCCCAATTTGCTTGAATAGCGAATGAAAATACACTACTTATCAAAATAATAACTATAAGAACCGCTAAAGTAATAAATGATTTCCTTTGTTTTCCCACCTGTAATCCCCCTATTATTTGTCTTAATGGCACTAATTTTTATACCACTATTTTCAGCATCACTCCCTTCGCGCTGAATGCGCTTACTTTTTGTAAAAAAAAAGAGGCCTTATAACGCACCTGTAACCATAGGTGCTGTATAAAAGGTCCTCTCCTAGTCCTAAAGACAACTATTAACTTAAACTGATTATAACTGAGTCATGATGCGTTGTAAACATAAAAATCAGAATTGTTTCTACCCGATTTAATTTTCTAAATCCATTTAGATTGAACGGTGCCCTAACGTGGGTGATCGTTTTGCTTTAAGTAAAACTGGACACTTTAAAGATTTCGTTTTCTGAAATCCTCCATGAAATTGGCCAGTTCCTCCGCAGCTGACAACTCGAGGCCATTATAAATCGATGCGCGGATTCCACCAATACTGCGGTGACCGGCGAGACCAGAGAAACCGGCGCGTTTTGCTTCAGCCAAAAAGCGTGCTTCTAGGTCAGCGTCAGCTAAATTAAACACGACATTCATCAGCGAGCGGTCTTCGGTGGCAGCACGGCCAAGATAGTAGCCGTCACTCAAGTCGAGCGCTTGGTATAGTACCTGCGCCTTTGCCTGGTTCGTTTGAGCGATACCATGAAGTCCACCGACCTCATCACGCAACCAGCGCGTGACTAACAACGTGACATAAATAGCAAACACAGGCGGCGTATTTAGGATCGAGTGCGCGGATGCCTGAGCACGGTAGTCGAGGAACGTTGGTACATCTCCTGTCATACGCTTCATAAGGTCATCCTTGAGCACCACCACGGTAACCCCTGCTGGACCAATGTTTTTCTGCGCATGCGCATAGATCATCTCAAAACGATCATAGTCACCAGGGCGCGATAGAAAATCCGAAGACATGTCGCAGATCCGTGGAACATCATCGCGTCCGATCACGCGATGAAACTGTAAACCCTCTACGGTTTCGTTAGATACATAGTGCAGGTAAGGTGCTCGAGGGTCCAACTCCATCTCGGCGTCACTTGGTAGGCGGCGGAATCCACTTGACGCACCACTCCAGGCGACGTCGAGCGGCCCTTCACGTCGTGCCTCTGGCAATGGTTTGCCACTCCAGTAGCCTGTGTGCAAGTATTGCGCCGGGTGAGCACTACCTCGCAACAAGTGCATGGGCACCATTGAGAACTGTTGGGTGGCTCCCCCTTGAAGGAATAGGACGTGGTAGTCCGACCCGAGTCCGAGTAATTCACGGATGTTCGTTTCCAACTCGTCCACGACTTGAGCGAACCACTCTGAACGATGACTGATCCCGAGCACCGACAGTCCAACACCTGGGACTTCGACAATCGCCTCTTGCACTTGCTCGAGAACCGTTTCTGGCAAAGCCCCAGGGCCACCGGAAAAATTCAGTCGGTTTAGAGGATTGAATGGAATCCTTTTCGTATGTTTCACATTAGGGATTTGCTTTTTGCTCAAGCCGAAAAGATAATCTTCGAATGCCTCGCGAACTTTGGCCATGTGAATCTGTTTATAAGGAAATAGCTCAACAGGGTCCATCGCATGAACCACCATTAAGTGGTCAATTTCAAAAATTAGCAGCTTTCCGTCACGCGTTTCAGCACAGTCGATACACAGGTAGTCAAGCGAGACCCGTTCATGGATCGCGCTCAAAGCATCCGCATGACGTCCCGCGAACTCGTCAAAGTGCTCCATAAATGCCTGCTCTTCAATACGCTTTGCGGCGTCCTCGTACATACCGGCATTGAGATAGTGTACCATCCAGTCTGAAGAGATCGCCATGTGGCTTGCAAACGGTTGGCCATTGACCAACACAACCCGATATTTACGAAATAAACCATCGGAGCTGCTATAGTCAATAAACGGTGAGACATAATAGCGTTCAGCGCTATTATGTTCCAGGTAGACCGCGAGCATTGGAGCATCAACAACCTTCTCAAGGCCATGACCGCCATGTGAACGAACGGGTCGAACGATCATCGGGAACACACTCCCCATGAAAAGCTCGTCAACAGGTGTCTGTCCATTTGCCACATCATCCAATTGTGCGTGTGGAACCTCATGAGTAGGTGGAATTTGTAGTCCCGGCACATCCTGTAGTAATGCGCTTGCCCGGTGTCGCTCAGTATTCAATACATGTTGTGGCAAGTTGAGGACTGGCCTGTTCCAATCTTGAAGCAGCACGGTAAGCTGTTCTAGAAGCGAGTGGTTGGGAGCGGCGCCATCTGAAATGGCAACGATGACCGCGTCGTGCTCTGGTAACGGCGTGGGCAGGGGCTCGTCCTCTGACATGTAATAATAAACCAGTTCCACAGGGGATCCCTCAAGTAAGCAGTCAAGGGGCATGTTATCCGAGAGATTGCCCGGCACCATTAACATCAGTAGGCGAAACTGAACGGGTTGGTTGGATGGGTATACCCGATAGGTGCGTTGTCGTGTAAGCGCCTGTTGTTGAATTGTGGTGGCTAAATCGTCCATATGTAGCGCGTACAGTGCTGTAGATAGATTCATCCATAGACAGGCATTACCTTCGTCATGTTCAGCTTCGTTAAGAAGCAACTGGCTGAGCTCCGTCAAGTCGCCACCCGCGATACTCATGCGAAGAAATGGCGCTAATCCGACAAAATTGGATCGGGCCCGTTCTGCAAACTTCAGCACATCTTGTGCGTCATCTATTCGTTGGATCTTACTTTGCTCGTTTCCACTATGCAAATCTTGGGCGTCCTGAGCTTTCTGGACCCCATCTTCTTTTATTTCATTCAAAGTAAAAACCCCTTCCTATCTGCATTAATTTTACCAAGTGAAAGTTAAGTTTTCATTAGAAAAATTAACCTTACTATTAAAATAAACGACTACACCTCAATTGAAGTGTAGTCGTTTGTAGGATGAATCCGCAACAATTATTTATAAGCCAAATGATGTCAAGCCACCATCCACAAAAATATTCTGCCCTGTGACGTAACTGGACCCTTTTGCTGCAAAATACAAAATGGTAGTTTTTAATTCATCTAATTGGCCCACTCGTTTAATTGGGGTTCGGCTCTCAACCATCTGTCTAAACTCATGATCTTCTAGAGTTGCACTATTTAAATCTGTTTTAAAGAACCAAGGACTGAACGCATTGACCGTGATATTGTGACCCGCCAGTTCACCCGATAATTGTTTCGTTAAATGAATGACACCTGCCTTGCTCGGTCCATATACCGTGCCGAAAAAGAGGCTAACATCACCCGCAACAGATGCCGTATTTATGATTCGGCCATAGTGAGCCTTTTTCATAAAAGGCACAACAGCTTGACTCATTAAGAATACGGATTTTACATTGGTGTCCATCACTTTATCCCAATCGTCTTCCGTTAAGCTTTCGATCGTTCCCCGTGCTGTCGTGCCTGCATTATTTACTAATATATCAATGCGCTGATACGTTTCAATGATTTTCAACACGACATTGTGAACATGCTCTCTATTCGTGACATCACAGGCATAAGCGGTAACCATTGCACCTGTTTTATTAGAAAGATCAGCCGCAGCATGTTGAACTTTTTCTAACGTTCTTCCTAATAAGACTACTGTTGCACCGCTCTCAGCTAATGCCTCAGCCACCGTTTTTCCGATCCCGCTGCCGCCACCTGTTACGACTGCAATCTGTCCTTCAAGTGAAAATAAATCCATTTATAGCACTCCTTAAAAATATATTTGTCACGTGTTACATCGTTCAAAAGGTTCTGAATTAGTCAAGCTTTTCTTCTATTTCATCCTTAGAGTCCTTAAGTCCTAAACGTTGTACACTTTCCTGAACCATTGAAGGAATCGACTCTCGTATAGATGGAAATTTAAATCCAATAGCTGTTGCGTGTTCATTTGAGACCTTCCATGTAAATGGAAACATGGCATACGGGGAAAGCGTTTTTGCTTCATGGCTTCCTACATGGAAACGTGGCGTTTTATCAATGATCGTTCCAATTTTTCGGCTTAGCTCTTGAATGCTTAAATAACCACTATTTGCGGCATTAATCGGTCCGACAAAATCCGATCGGGTTCCTAAGAAGTTCAAAAACGCTGCGACATCCCAAGCGGTCACATAAGTTATCGGATGTTCAGTAGCAACTACCCCAATGGATTCATCTTCACTCACATGCCTAACATAAAAATCAAAACGCCCCGTGTAATCATCTGTCCCTGATACAACCATTGCAACTCGCACAGCCACCACTGGAAAAGAGGCTTTTTGGAAAAAGTAGGCCTCAGCTTGACGTTTGCCTTCAGCGTAAGAATAGTGTTCCGCTTCTAAATCAAAGTGATAGGGATTCGGTGAAAAATCTTCCTCAGTAATCTCGTCCTCTTTGTGTCCATAGACCGCCATACTTGAGGTGAAAATATAACGGCCCACTCGATCACCAAACGCTTCAACCGCGAGTTTAGCTTCTCTTGGATTAAAACAAATCTGATCATAGACGATGTCATAGTGCGAATGGCCAAAAGCTTGAATCATTTCATTTTGATCTGTCCGATCCACTTTTATTCGCGTCACTGCGTCACCAAAGTCATCCTGCGACCTTCCTCTCGTTGCAACCGTGATCTCATGTCCCTCATTTATTAACAGATGAACCAAGCGGCGACCGAAAAAAGTGGTGCCTCCTAAAACCAATACCTTCATATTAATCCTCATTTCTTTTATAATATTATTTTCAGTGAAAGTAGAATAAAAGCAACAACAACAGTCCAAATACCCAAAGCCTAAAGCATTTCACAACCCAATTAAATGGAATAGGTGTGAGGGTTTCCCATTTAATATCAGGATATTATTTAATAGACACTCTTAAGAGCCCTGAATATCCTGCCAGATCCGGGTGGCAATTAATTGATAGCCGGTTTGATTCGGATGAAAGTGATCAACGTAAAGCAACTGGTCATCGTGGCGTTCAAATAAATCATAAGTCTGCACGACAACGGTATTGACGAATTGATTCGCGATCTCCAATTCCTTCATGTTCCAGGTTTGGACAACCGTATCTGTGGCAGCGCGGTTCGAAGCGATATTGGCATATGGATTGTAAAGCCCAACGAGAAAAATTGGGGCCTCTGGATTATCCTTCCGAATGGTGGCCAAAATCTCTTTCAAATTGGTGCTAAAAGTCGACTCGGCCCCCGCAATCTTCTGGGTATTGATCTTGGGGAGCCCTGCTGAATTATTCAAGTCATTTCCGCCAATGGAAATAAGGATCACATTGGCTGAACCTATCATCGGTTTTAATGAGGCTTGATGGATTTCGCTTTGTAGACCCGATGAGGTCATACCATCAACTCCCAAGTTCGATTGAATGACCTTATATCCTTTATTACGATACTTCTCGCTGACACCTCCGACAAATCCTCTGCCAGAAGCGTCTCCCAGCCCGTGTGCCAATGAGTCCCCGATCGCGAACAAATGAACGGTTTTATCTGACTCTGACTGGGTTGTTAAGCCTGATTGGTTAACCGACGTGGCGTTCGGAACGGATAAATGGTGAGGACCGCGAGCTCCTAAAGTGGTAGAGGCGCCATAACTAAATCCAACGATCAGAATGACGGTTGAAAGAACACTGAGTGTTAGGGCGATTTTAACCAGTCCGCTTAATGGTTTGGATCGTTTTTGTAAGGTGCTATCTTGACGTACTGAATCATTTGTCGGTTCCATTCCAACTCATCCTTCCTCATCACATCACATCTTTACGAATAAACACGGTGAAACTGATTAAGAGAGCAAGTAATGCCCACACAACCAAGACGGTTAAGGAAAAGGGAAAGGTCATCCCGACAATTGGCGGTGGACTCCCATTAAGGAAATTGCTTAGCTGAAGGTTCACAACAGGTAAATACTTAGCCGCTTTCCAACTCGTTGTAAGCATGCTGAGCAAGGTACCAGAAATGAGGGCAGCCATCATAATTCCCATGCTCGACGCGGTTGAGCGAACCAAAGTTGACACCATAAACGACAGACAAGCGATACAGACACAGACAAAAAATCCTAATCCAAAATCCATGAACAAGTATTGCCATTGCGGGATGGTGTAGACGTGCCCGACGTTGACATACCCTGTGGACGACGTCTGAAATCCCATAAGGACAGGTAACTGCCAGCCCTTATAACCGAAAAAAAGCCCTGATACGACATAGGAAGAGATTGCAATGGCTAGAAACAGCATCCCAACAAGCAGAATGAGAGCGACGAGCTTGCTTGCGAGTAACTTCCATCGTGAAACCCCACGCGTCAATAGCACCTTAATCGTACCACCGCTCATCTCGGAGGATACGATATCAGAAGCCACGACCACCACCAATAATGGAATCATCAGCAGAATCCCTTCATCCATAAAGTCTCTCATAAAGCCTGGGGCTCCAGGGGTGTATGGATCAATGTTGTGGGCCAACTCAAACTGATTCTTGGTTATCTCTGCCTTGATTGCCGCCTTTTCAGCGCTTGTGAGGAACGGGCTCTGCATTTGGTTGGTATCATCCGTGATTTGCTTTTGCACTCTAATATGCCAATCAGTGGTGCCAAGTTGCTGTTTCAAAGCTTTACCAGCCTGTTTTTCACCATAGGAGAACACCGCCATAAGCACAAACAAAATAATAAGAACCACCTGAAATCGGCGTTTGCGTAGCATCTTTGTGACTTCATTCTCAACCATATGTAGGAAGATCACTGTGTTTCACCTCCTGTAGACTGCAGAAAGACATCTTCGAGCGTTGCCTTAAGCCGGGTGACTTCATGCACATGGCAGCCAGACTTTGTAAGGCTCGTGATGACTTCAGAGACTTGAGTCTCAGTCAGTGAACAGCGAAGTCGATGATCGACTTCAAGAACTTGGATTTTTTCAGCGTAACGTTTAAGAATCGAGCGCGCTATGTCGATCGGCTCGACAGACAGAACCACGTCCGTTGAAGCCTCCGAAATCATAGCCTGAACATCCCCTGTCACCACAATCTCACCCTCGCGAATGATCGCAACATGATCACATAACAATTCAATCTCAGCCAATAAGTGACTACTGATAAAAATAGCGAGCCCATCTTGTGAAAGCTTATGTAGGAATTCGCGGAGTTCACGGATGCCCGCGGGGTCGAGCCCATTTGTCGGTTCATCTAATATTAAAAGTTTCGGATTACCGAGTAAGGCCTGAGCAATCCCAAGTCGTTGCCGCATACCAAGCGAATAGGTCCCGACCTTTTCATTCAGGCGATCACTAAGGTGAACCAATTCCGCGACATAATCAATCCGTTTAACGGCTTCCGGACCCTGCATGACAGCCAATTGATAAAGGTTTTCGTAGCCACTCATATACGGATATAAATCGGGGTTTTCAACAATGCAGCCTACACTCTGCATCGCACGCGTAGGCTCTTCGCGTAAATGATAACCATTAATCACAATGTCTCCGGAAGTCGGTCGGATCAAACCGACCAGCATACGAATGGTCGTTGTTTTACCCGCTCCATTAGGCCCAAGAAAACCGAATATTTGCCCGGGTTGTATGTCAAAGGTCACGTCTTTTACGATCAGGCGTTGGCGTATCTTTTTTTGAAGGTGTCGGACTGAAAGGACAGGACTGTTCTCCATCGATTGATACCACCCTTTCTTTTTTTAAATCAATCACACATATTCCACTGCAATACAAACACTGTTGATCGGGTTAAAGTTCTTTTGAATTTATCTTTTATAAAATCTAATGGCATTAACACACAAAAGTATAACCTGTAAAGTCTCATAATTCCACGAGATCGCTTAGTGGATCTGTTTTACATAAGCTTCATTAATTGGTAATAGATACTCTGAATCTTTTTAGAGCGGACGATGAACGTTAATCTATCCCATTTAAATGAAGATCACGTTGTACGATTTTTTCATCGCGTTAGTTTGGATGAATCTTGGTGAATTAAGTACATACCCCAACTATTTTAGTGTTCCCCTTTAGGCTGGAGTGCAATAGATAACGTGTTTAAAAACGAAAACAGATACATATAAATGAACTAGGTGATTACTTACTTTGCGGAGAAATAAGGTGGCGTAATGATCAGTTTCTTAATTAGCAAAGAATTCTGGCTGACCACAATTGTGTTAGTCCTTGCTTTCTTGGTTCATAAAGAAGGGATTCTAGCAAATATCATTCAAGATGTTGGATTATATGGATGGGCGTATGTGATCTGGAAAATGGAGAAGAATCATAGAATTGTCACGTCTTTGTTCAATGATAATAATGATAAAAAAAAAGGATGAGGGCTCAAGCTTTTTTAAAAACAACAAAACCGGTAAATGAGTGGAGTGAACTGGAATCCGATCCGTTTATTTTGGGCTAACTTTCAAGAGTGAAAAACCCTTAATCACCAAAACCGCGCTTCTCTGCACTTGACAGAAAACCGCGGCTTGATCAGTATTATCACAATTTCTATTATTGCCTATACCTAATTCGTTGGATCATCCCTTTTTCCAGGTGTCTCTTTCATCTTCCATATTTGCACGGCGGAGTATGCCGTGTAAAGAACTACAAAAATCATGCACCCATAAAAAATGAGACTTAACGACGACCACATTTGTCCTTTTTGTCGATCTTGAAACATGGCTTGAACGAGCCATGCGAAACACGTTATAGAGGTCAAGGCATATAAGCGCATTTTTGCTATATCGTTCATTCTTCTCCCTCTTCCCCACAAATTTTTTCATTCAGGAATTCGCCTTATTTTTCAGGCTATCTATTTAAACGGCTTGATCGTCAATAATCGATGGACCATCTAATCTTTGCTCGCGTCTCAGTTTAGATCAACTTTCCATACCTAGCCCCATTCGCTCATCTATTAGTGCTTTCTTAGCTTGGACATGATGTCGACCCCAACGGCTAGGAGTAACACAAGACCTTTAATGGTTTGAATTAATGCGGAATCCACGCCCATAATCGAGAGCCCTTGGTTAATAACCCCCATAACTACTGCACCAACAACAACACCTGGAACCGTTCCAATACCGCCTGTAACAGCAGTACCACCTACAAAACAGGCCGCAATCGCATCGAGCTCGAAAGACGTACCCGTTGCAGCGGATGCGGAACTCAAACGAGAAAGCATCGCAATAGCCGCAACAGCGGAAAGAAATCCCATGTGAATGAACAGTGAAAAATCGACACGACGCGTGTTAATACCCGAAAGACGTGCTGCTCGACGGTTTCCACCAACTGCATAGACGCGACGCCCAAAAACCGTACGAGTCAAAATATAGTTGTAAACAAAAACAAGAACGCCAACGATGACCAACATAATTGGAATACCACCTCGATTGGCATTTCCAGAAGAGGCAAACTCAAATGTAAGAGCCCCGATGACGACTGTAGCAATCGCAATCTTAACCCAAGTTACGAGCATAGGCTCCGGGGTCAAGCCCACTTTAGAAACTTTGATCCGCTTATTAAGTTGAGTCCACGCATAAGCGACAATCGCAAGGAGTCCAACAACAATACTCAAACCATCAAATGGTCCCCAAAACCCCAAAATATTTGGAAGATAGTTCGCAGCAATGGCATTAAATGACGTATTGTTGACTGGCACAGAGGCATTAATCATCGTGGTTGCAAGACCTCTGAAGATCAGCATGCCTGCCAAAGTGGTAATGAACCCTGGAATTCCAACAAAAGCAACCCAGAACCCTTGCCAAACGCCCACGAGAAGGCCAATAAGCAACCCTGCAAGAATGGCTACGAACCAATTAAAATGAGCATTCTGCATAAGTAAAGCGACGCAACCCCCAATAAAGCCTACTAAGGAACCTACCGACAAATCAATATGAGTGGCAATGATGACCATAACCATACCAACTGCAAGAATGATGACGTAAGCATTTTGCTGAACTAATTGAACAATTGTATTTGGCTGGAGTAAAAGTCCTTTTGTCAGAATTTCAAATACAATAATGATTACGATGAGCGCACCAACAATTCCGTATTGGCGGGCATTAGAAGCAAAAGAAGCTAACACGGATCCTCTTTTTACATTTTCTTTATTCTGAGGTGTTAAAGATTCTGAACTCATGATTCTCCTACCTTCTTTAACTGATTCTTTTCTTGAGTCATACCCTTCATGAGAAACTCCTGAGTGAAATTTGTCTTTGGAACGTCGTCCGTGACGACACCTTGACTGACCGTATAAATACGATCACAAATCCCAATAAGCTCAGGAAGCTCAGATGAAATCACAATGACTGCCTTACCTTCATCAGCAAGTTGATCAATAATTTCATAAATTTCGTATTTCGCACCAACATCAATACCACGTGTGGGCTCATCAAGAATCAAAATATCTGGATTCGAAATCACCCATTTGGATAAAACGACCTTCTGTTGGTTTCCACCTGATAGATTCGATACTTTTTCTTCAATGTGTGGCGTTTTGATATTGAAGTCCTTGCGATACTTTTCAACAGCAACACGTTCAACGCCGTCATCCATGACACCATGCTTTGAGTGCTTGATGAGGGACGCTAGCGACGCATTTTCTCGAATATTTTGCAAGAGATTGAGACCATATCCTTTGCGATCTTCAGTGGCATAGGCAATGCCTGCTTCTATCGCCTTCTGGACGGTCGAGGTGTCCTTCTCTTTGCCATGCACATAGACTTTTCCAGACACACCCGAACCATAAGTACGTCCAAAGAGGCTCATCGCCATTTCTGTGCGACCTGCTCCCATGAGTCCAGCAAGTCCAACGATTTCACCTGCACGCGCATAGATATTGGCATGATCCACAATCACACGTTGCTGATAAAGTGGATGATGGACGGTCCAATTCTCCACACGAAAGATTTCGTCCCCAATATTGGAAACGTGCTTGGGATAAAGATTGGTCAGTTCGCGCCCCACCATTTTATGAATCAATTCATCCTGATCAAGTGGATGCTTTTTTGAATTCGTCATCCGACCAACCGTGGAACCATCGCGAATAATCGTCACATTGTCGGCAATGGCTTCAATTTCATTCAACTTGTGAGAAATAATAACCGATGTCACGCCTTGGTTATCTCGTAAATCACGAATAATTTGCAGTAAATGAGCCGAATCTTCATCATTCAACGCTGCAGTAGGCTCATCGAGTAACAGAAGTTTTACTTTTTTCGATAAAGCTTTTGCAATTTCCACAAGTTGCTGCTTACCCACACCAATATCATTAATCTTAGTGTCAGGATCTTCACGAAGCCCAACTTGTTGCATCACCTTAACGGCAGCAGCACGAGTCACTTCCCAATCAATCACGCCATTCTTCTGACGCTCGTTACCGATAAATATATTCTCAGCAATTGAAAGATATGGAATCAATGCTAACTCTTGCTGAATGACGACAATGCCTAGTTTTTCAGAATCTGAGATTTTTTTAAAATTGCATTCTTTACCATCATAAAAAATGTTACCTGAGTAAGTACCATATGGATATACACCTGACAGGATATTCATCAATGTCGACTTTCCAGCACCGTTCTCACCACAAATGGCATGGATTTCACCACGAACAATCTCTAAATTGACATTTGTAAGAGCTTTAACAGGACCGAATGTTTTAGTGATGGTTTGCATCTGTAAAATCATTTGGGAATTTGACATATTACACTCCTCGTTTGCGTTGGCTCATCGCTCGCAAGTTCTCAAGATTTAAATAAACAACGACTGGTAATCTTATAGCGACTTGCAAGTCTGTTCGCAAGTCGCCATAAAATCTTCCATTTACTTATTTAATAATCGGAGCCGCGATATCTTTCTGATATTGTGATTCGGTGATGAATCCAACCTTAACTTCATAGTGTAAATCTTTTTGGTCACCTGTTGGGTTCTTAACTAATTCATCAGACTTCAACAACCAAGTTGGAACGTCTTTCTTACCATTGTTCATAGGCGCATCGGTTGATTTCGGTGTCTTGCCATCCGCAACCTGGGTCAAGATTGACGTGGTCTGATCAGCAAGTAGGGCAACATTCTTGAAGACCGTCTCTGCCTGTGCACCGAACGTGATGTTAGTGATCCCGATATCCATACCATCCTGGCCGGTGATGATTGGCCATGCGGATTTGTTCTGTGGATTTGAAGGATCGAATGGAATCGTCGGAGACATATCAGGACGTGCACTCTTGATTGACTTCATAACACCAAGTGAGATGGCATCATATGGAGAAAGGACAGCGGCAAGTGGCTTTTGTCCAAGCTTGGTCATAAAAGCATCCATTTGCTTTTGTGCTTGACTTTGATCCCATGCGTGAACCGAAATCTTCTTCCAATCTGCATCCGTCGTGTCTTTGGTTATAAGACCTGAAGGATCCACCAACTGCCCTGACTGGAAGTATGGTTTTAGCAAATCCCAAGCCCCTTTGAAGAAGTAGGGTGCATTGTTATCATCATCAGAACCCGCAAAGAGTGCAATGTTAAGAGGTGTCGTCTTACCACCATTCCCCTTCAAATCAAGCTTATCGATAATCGTATTTGCCTCAAGGATACCCGTGCGTTCAAGATTGAACGTCACATAATAATTGACGGCTTTGGTATTCATTACTAGCCGATCATAAGAAACGACAACGTCGCCTTGTGATTCTGCCTGCTCAACAGCCGGCCCAACAGCGGTACCATCCACCGCTGCAACGACAATGGCTTTTGCACCAGCAGAAACCAGATTGTTAATATCATCGGACTGCTGTGAGGGTCTGTTATTTGCATACAAGAGCTTAGTCTTGAATCCTGCTTTTTGAAGATCCTTAACCAGATTGGCACCATCCACGTTCCAACGCTGATCAGCTTTGGTAGGCATTGAGATCCCAACCAAATCCCCTTTTTTAAGCGTGTTACTTTTTGATGGTGATGCTGAAGTCCCACGGGTAGAGCTGCCACAAGCTGTCAACATTGCAACACTAGCTAGTGTTATAACAGCCATCTTTGCTAACTTTTTAAGATTCAATTTAAATGTCCCCCTTTTTTGTTTACATTTAACATTCAAATGAAAACGTTTAACTTTCCTCATCCTTAATTCTAATGAAAGCGGTTTTTTTAGTCTTTAAAATAAATTGCAGTTTTTTATACTTTTTTTACTTTTTAAAATTAATTAAAGAAGAACCTAAGAAAAAAGGGTCTGACTCCCTCATTTTTATATTTAGACCGAGATCTAAATATGGTGTTTTGAGGGGTCTGACCCTTGCTTCTTGTTCAGCCTTTTATAAAAAAATAGTGAACTAATTCATTTCATCTAGGTTCCTTTCAAATGCAACACCATTTCTGTATTGCAAGGGAGAAACACCCGTGATTTTTTTGAAAACGGTACTGAAATAATGCTGAGTATCATAGCCTACATGTTCTGCAATTTCCAGTACGGTGGATTCCGTTGAATTTAACAATTGAATGGCTCGATTGATTCGAAACTGGGTGACTAACGTGATGAATGAAACTCCTAATTCTTGTTTCATTACCCGACTCAAATAACCTGGGGAAACTTGAAGCTTTTGGGCTACCCAATCCAATGATAAATTTCTGCTCTCATAATTTTGCCTTATTAATTGTCGGGCTCTTCTCACGAGAGGTGATACTTGTGAGTCCTTGTATACTTGAACACGGCATTCTTGAAAAGTAGCTTCCAGATCGGTTAGACGTTTATCCGTTAAATTCTCAAAATGGGCATTGACGTTCAGTTTTAAAAATTCCTGTGCAACTGTTTCAATTTTATAAATCTCATCTGTTACGTGCTCCCATAAACACACCACAATACTGTCTCCGGTTTCTCGAAAGTTTAAATAAGCTTTTCCTTTAAACAACTCAGAAATAATATTGTCCAATGCAAAAAGAAACAATTGACGATCATTTTTTTTCAACACAGAATCGACATTATATTCCGGCCATCGAATGATTCCTAATTGTTTAGGACACGTTACCGGAAGATGCAGAAACTCTAATTGATCCACAATCTCTTCTTCCGATAAATTTCCACGTATCCATTCTAATCCAAATCGTTCGCGTAAAAGAGCAAGATTCTTAGAAATCTGCTCATTGGCAATCTTTAAATACGCTTCATTTTTTGTTGTTGTGTCTAATCCCTTCTCGACTTTCTTCAAGACACTCTTAAGTTGATCCGGATTCGTCGGTTTTAAGAGATATTCCTCTACATTCATTCGGATCGCTTCCTGAGCATAGGGAAACTCATCATGCCCCGTAATAATAACGACTTTGCAAGTTGGTATCTGTTCACGGATACGCTTAATAAGTGTCATTCCATTCATGATTGGCATATTTAAATCCACAAGAAGAATATCAATCCTGTGCGCCAAGCAGAGTTCCAGCGCCTCTTCTCCATCTTCCGCTTCCCCTACAACCGTCATATTCATTGTTTCCCAATCTACAGAATCTCGAATCCCTTCGCGAATAATTGGCTCATCATCTGCAATTAAAACCTTCCAGACCTGCTTCATTCCAAATGTCCTCCTTTGCTCTTGTTTTCGAGCCATGGATGAACAACTAAAACTTTTGTACCGATTCCCTCTTGACTCTCAATTCGTAATCCAAATGGTGTTCCAAAATGTAAATGTAATCTTGCCTGTACATTGACGATCCCATACCCGCTTAATGCTTCTTCATTCTCATTAATTCCCATGGCTTTTTCTAGATCACCTTGCAACCGTTTTAGTTTTTCAGGACTCATACCCTTCCCATTATCTTCAACTTGAAGGATCAGAACGTCTCTTTCTTTATAGGCTGAAATCTGAATAAATCCAGGACCTCTTCGTTCTTTAATACCATGGTAGATGGCATTTTCGACGATAGGCTGAAGAACAATCTTCAAAACATTGGTATGACTGACTTCTGGGTCGACATGAATGGCGTACTGTAATTTATCTTGATATCTTGTTTTCTGGATCTTTAAATAACTTCGGATATGCTCAATTTCGTTAGCGAGAGGCACACTATCATGTCCTTTACTTAATCCTAATCTAAATAATTTAGATAAAGCATCCACAACCTCTGCCACATCGTCTGCTCCCCGTTTCCGAGCCATCCAGTGGATCGTATCAAGTGTGTTGTACAAAAAATGGGGTTTGATATGGGCTTGTAAACTCTTTAATTCCGCTTCTCTTTTTAATCGGCTTTGCTCTTCAGAGAATCTCATCCATCTTTTAATTTCTCCCAGCATTTTATGATATCTCTGACCCAGTAAGCCGATTTCATCTTTTCGATTTTCCCAATGGCTGTCTCCTAAACTTCCAGATTCCACATTTTTCATATAGGACATCAATTCATAGATGGGTTTTGAAAGACTATAGGCTAATAGTAATGAAGCGGTTAACCCCAAAACGATCACAATATAAACAAACGTAATCAAGTAAAAATGAATTTTCTTTAAAATGAATGCCGAATCCATCTTTGGAAAGACACCAATTGTTAACCAGTCCGTATAAGGTGACTTTTGATAGATGAACTCCAAATTTTGTCCTTGGATGCGTTTTGAAAAATCTCCGGAGCTGCTTGAACCAAACCAGGATAGCGGAATATGGGAAATAACAGGGTTAGATGGGGAATAGATCGTATCCCCTTGTTTGTCTAAAACCATTAAATACCCGGTCTTTCCAAGATGAATATCTTTAACCGTTTCGGCAATGACCCTTAAATCCAATTCAATCATCACGACCCCTAATAACTGTTGTGTATTCGGATCAATAATCGAGCGCACCACCATCACCAAATCACTATTTTGATAATTAACTAAGCTCTTTACATCATTGTTCTTGGGATGTCCAATAATTTCAAAAATCCCACCATTATTTTTTGCTTCTTGATACCATGATTCTGTCGTTAAATGGACACCCGAATCCTTATATAATTCATTACTAATATATTCACCATCATTCTTTATCACCATTATGCCTGCAACTTCTGGATAAAGAGTTGGAAACTGTTCTAAGTCTTTTCGGATTCCATAAAAATCATTATTTAAATCAGTGGGGCTGGTTTTATGATCATTTAAAAAGCTTTGAATTTTTGAATCTGACGCAATGAAATAGGTGACATTCTGCATATCGTCCATATAAAATTCAAGAGATCGATTCACCTTACCGATCAATTGCATCGTATCATTATTAATCTGTGTATCCACAATTCGATTTGTCGTTAATTCAATAAGCGTCCCCAACCCTATTGCTGGGAAGATACTTATTAATAAAAAGAAAATGATTAACTTATAACGAATCGGCAAATTATTTAATTTTAAAGAACTTAATTTTTGCAACCCGATCAATCCGATCCCTATATTACTTTGTATAAAATTTATCAACATTTGCTTTTGTGACAACCGTAATCCCTGTATCCACATAGGGTGGTACTGAGGTCGTGGAAATTGTTTCATTACTGCTCGATTTGATTAATCCATGTTTCATTTGAAACAAAAATTGCAACGCCCAATAGCCCATATCCCAGGTCCCCTGAGCTAACGTTGCCGAAATGGTGCCATTCTTAACCATATCCAATGTCCCTTTATCCGTATCAAAACTAATAATTTTAACCCGAGACTTTGGGGCCTTATCTTCTTTGGCTTCGGCTATACCGAGACCCCCATTGGCTTCAGTAGCAAAAATCCCTGATATATTGGGGTATTTTTTAAAAATACTCATCGCGGCTTTTTTTGATGCCAGTTGATCGCCTTTACCATTTAAGACAGCTGCCACATGAATATGAGGATAATTTGATGTAATGGTATCAATAAAACCGCTTGTCCGTTCTTCGTGATTTTGCTGGTTCGGTGATGTGATGACGGCAACATCGCCCTTCTCATTGATTAACTCCGCCATTTTGTCCGCCGCTATTTTTCCTGCATTATAATTATTTGTACCTAGAAATGAATACGCTCTACTTCCGGTGACCCCCGAATCAAACGTCACAACAGGTATTCCCTCTTGAATGGCTTTATCAATCACATTGGTTAGAGCTTTTGAATTAATCGCAGATACCGCAATTCCTGCGGGATGTTCACTAATTACCTGTTCCATTACAGTGGTTTCTTCATGCACATCCCGCTGCATAGCGCCGCGATATTCAACCGAAACATTTAAAAGACTCGCTGAATCTTCAAACCCTTTAAAACCATTCTTCCAATAATCCATTCCAGATTGAAAGGTTACCATCACATATTTTTCATTAATTTTCCCTTTTAAACCGGACTCGATCCATTTACTAGAGGCGGTACTATTAGTAGCTTTATAGTGTATGAAAAAAGCAAGATATAAAGCAATTAACATTCCATAAACCAAAAGGATTTTTTTCATCACACTCACCTCGAATTTACAAAAATTTAT
The DNA here is from genome assembly GCA_963829575.1 of uncultured Sporolactobacillaceae bacterium. Lineage (GTDB taxonomy): Bacteria > Bacillota > Bacilli > Bacillales > Sporolactobacillaceae > KACC-23026. The sequence continues at coordinate 421,283 of CAWHJF010000016.1, forward strand.
AAATTAAATAATACTTTAGAATGACATGAATGTAAACGCTAACAAACCGCGAGATGATCTAGATGAGTTGACATTACACCAAAAAACCGCAACCCTCTGCACTTGACAGAGGGTTGCGGTTTTATAGGTAGAATGGCGGGATTCCGAACACTCCCACAAAGTAGTGGGGGTCTAGCCTACTTGTGAATATGTAAACTATTTACGAATTGCTAACCGTATGACATTCCAGGACAATCTTGGCAAGACAGCTTTAATCATGCCCGTTTCAATTACGGCATTTCCATTTGAATGTGGCGCTACTGGTGTGCCTTTAGCTGAATTGGTTTGTTTTAAATCTTCGTTTTCAAGTACGATATGTTCCATGACATCATACCCATTAAAATTACGAATCTCGCATTCTAGTTCCATGCCTTCCTTTAAATGACGGTTTACCGCAAAAATCGTTAACTGTTCCATTTCTTCATCATAAAGAACTGCCGATTCTAAATAAGGCACATCCGTAAAATCCTTGCTATCGTATTTTGGACTTGAAATGATGGGATTCAGGGAAACGCCACGTCCAAATACAGAAGCGTGCATGTATGGATAGAAAATCGTCTGCTTCCAAGCTGTTCCGTTTTTTTCAGTCATAATGGGGGCAATGACATTTACCAATTGGGCAAGGCACGCAATTTTTATTCGGTCAGCATGTTTAAGTAATGTAATTAACATACATCCAACCAGTAAAGCATCCTCGAAATTATATTGATCTTCCAGTTGTGGTGGTGCAATGCTCCATGGTTCAATTTTCTTATCCGCTTCATTGCTATGGTACCAAACATTCCATTCATCTGCTAAATTAGTTATATAGTACGAATCTGTCCTTTGGTAACATCTTTAAAAGGATTTGTAAAATCAAAAATTTTTAAGGAGTGGCTAAAATAGAGTTGTGAATAGTATTTAACTTTAAATTAACAATTAAACAAAATAAAGAGGTACTGACCCAGATTTAGCATGTGAGGTTGACCTACCAATTCTCTGCTATATAGAGGTCAGGGATTGACATATTCAGACTTGAATTTAGAAGTAACCTTCGTCTTCTTTCATAAATTGTAATTGTTTATATTCTGAAATGAAAACAACAATTGAACCAACCGCAAGAATAGCTACACCCAAAACTTTTAAGGCTTGAATGGACATCGCAGCACCATCTGGTACGTTAGTTTCGTCGGGTTTTCCGTTCATACGAATTACCCCCTTAAAATTTAGCTTTATTTGTAACTATATATATTCAATTGAAGTTAGAAATGTTTGTATTGGTACCTAACACGCTTTAAAAGTACATTGACCACGAGTTTTTGAACGTCATTTCCCAAATAGAGGCTTATAATAAGCTTTGTATGAATTGATTAGTTTTAAATTGACATGAACATGCACTGAACCTTCGTTTAGTGGTATTTCTCCCTTTTTTTCTAGTTTGTGCCAAATTTGGGGATATTTTAAGTAAAACACATGCGACAAATTATAAATGTCCATGTCTTTTTTCAAACCAGTTTGGTATGTCCGGTTAATCGAATCAGAGATTTGAGAAACAGATTTTTTTTGCAGGTCATCAATCGGTATTCGATTATCTAACTCCTCAATGATAGCCTTTGCCTTTATATAGAGGTCGAATGATGGCTCTCCATTTTTAAAATGTGCCACAACTTTACTTTTAGGGTTAGAAAATGTCAAGGTTACATTCCTTTGATCATTAATTTTAATATAAACGAAAAATCGGTTTGCACCTTTATAAAACATGAGACCTTTTGATTCATTCGGATTTATATTTCCTTCAATGTGGTACTTATTAAGTATGGTGGCATGGTCTAGAGTCAATCCAGGTGTAGAACTCTTATTGTCCATCCAGTTATTTTTGCCTAAACTAATTTCAGGTAAAATAACCGTTCCTCCAGGTTCATAAAGATTCCGGATCACCTCAAACATTCTTAAAGGTTTTATAAATGAAGCTTGTGAATAAGCATCCTCAGGATCCCCGATCCTTGAATAGACTTCCGATTGTTCGGTTGGTGGATACGTTGTTAAAATCTCCTTTAGTGATTCTTTGGTCGAGTAAACCCATAATGTATAACGAATTTCATGATATCTAGAAAACAGATCTAATGTGGGTTGCAACCCATGTTTTAAACCTTCCTTCGTAAAAATAACAGAAGATAAATGGCCCCAATACATTCGACGCGACGTTTTACTATAAACATCATCAATGGCATCTACAACTGTTTTACCAACCCCAACCCCTACGACAGCTTGTGAAAGGTTTTGAGAAGTCGATGCCGACTGATTGGTTAAATATGCAAAATTTATAACTTGTATATAGACGTTATATTGGCCATTCTTATAATCAATTCCCAAAGAATGGATATAGCTCATTTTATCTAATTCCTCTGAATTCCAACAGGCTGTTAGTAACGGTGTGAGAATTAAAATAAAAGTCAAAACGAAGGTAACCTTTATCGACTTAGTTAACAAGTAACTCACTCCTGGCGTGATGTATCTTTTGTTTCGAGAATCTTGGCACGTTTCTTTCTTTCACTCCATGGGAGTCGTAAATAAGCACTAAATAAATCAACAAACGAAAGGGGGGATATTGGAGCTAAATATGGAATATTAAATGATGTTACATTAGATAAATAAATTAAGACAATAAACGAAAAGCAAATCTCACCAAATAGCCCAAGTATTGATGCAGCAACTAAAATCAGTAAACGTATTACTGTGATCGTCCCAATCAGTGATTGATCTATTAAAGTAAAATTAGCAACGAGGGCTATTGCCATTACTACGACCATTGCTGGGTTTGTAAGACCAGCCTGGATAGCCGCTTGACCAATAATGAGTCCTCCAACAACTGTTAAGGTTTGCCCAATTGCTGATGGGAGGCGCATACCTGCTTCACGAAACAACTCGAATAATCCCAACATTAAAAAGGCTTCTATAGGGGAAGGAAATGGGACTCCTCTCCTTGTTTCAGCGAGTGTTCCTAACATAACAAAGGGTATCTGGTCTTGGTGGAAAGTAACAAGAGCAACCCAAAAACCAGGCAAAAATGTTGCTAATAATAAGCCGATTAACCTAAGTGCTCGTGTAAAACCCACATAAAGTGTAATATATTCATCATCTTCAGGACTTTTAGTCAGATATGATAAAGTGACAGGTGCAAGTATTGCAGTTGGTACACCATCCATTAAAATGGTAAACCGTCCCTGTAGAAGCGATTGCACAGCAAAGTCTGGTCTACCGGTGTAATTAAAAATGGGGACTAATTTAAATTGTGCTTCTGTTAACAAATCTTGCAGATGGTAAAGACTGAATAGTGCATCAATTTTAGGGATTGAATCGAGCCGATCTTTAATTGCCTTTAATGTATCCTCATTAATTATGTCTTTTACATAGAGCAGGGCAATATCCGTTTGTGTTCTAGTACCAATGCAAAACTTCTCTACTTTTAATGTGTTTGTTTTTAACCTTTTTCTAATTAAAGCAATGTTTGTAGGTATTTCCTCAATAAAACCATCTCTTGGTCCTTTGACAGATATTTCTGTATTTGGTTCTTCAGGATTACGTTGTGGATGTTTTGCAATATCTATAGAAAACGTCTCGTTAAATGTTTCGAAATAAATAATTAACTTTCCATTAAATACATATTTAGTTACCTCATCTAAATCATTCACCTTTTTTACGGTAGGTAAAGAAGAATTGGTCAAACGATCTTGAATGTTCTCTTTATTGAGAGGATGAATTTCCATTAACTGGCTTAATACTGGAAGGACCAGCTTATTCAGTTTATCACTATCGAAATTTGCTTCGCATGCAATAAGGTACATCACTATTTTCTTTTCCTTCTGACAAAACGTCTTTTGGTCAATCGACACATCATTACAATTTGCAAAATGATCTTTTATCGTTTTATAAGTGATTGTTTTGTAACTTTCTTCGCTCTTAATTTCTGTTGAGTGTTCTTTTTTTGATTTCTTTTTTTTAATAACAATGCCCATTGCTTTACTCTCCTTTTAATTTTGTTCTAGTTAACAATGAAGCAATAAATAGTCCTATTGTTATTAAAATAAGACTAGCAAGTGAAAGCGGGTAAAAAATATTATGGATCAAGTTTACAAAATCCAAATCAGAAATAGGATATTCGGCAGCAACAAAAATTAAGGCGAATAGACTTATTGTCAAAATAGTCCTCATTTTTTTATTCGATATGTTTAACATTTCTATAATAATCAGCAAAAAGAATGAAATTCGAATGGCAGCGCCTGAAAGCCATTGAAATATGGCAAGGAAATCAAGATGTTCTATAAATCGTCCAAACTGCAATAAACTCCATTCTTCGGATGCAGGAAATCTAAGTCTTCCTGCTTCATAAGGGCCAAATTCAGCTATAACACCTGTTAGTGGACCTAGACTAAGAAAAAATATGACAAAGCTTGTTAAGAGCATTGATCTAATACTTAATTTCGTTTTTAATTTATGTGTAATAAGTAGGCTTATAACCAACTGGCCCATAGCTACAGATGGGAATAGCATACCTTTCAAGATACGAGTTGGACCATTTTCCAAAATAGGAAATAATAACGAATAGTCTTTATATGGCATATTCCCTATTCCGACAAACATTCCCAATACCATTACAAGAGGTAGCAATAACCCATTGAATATTGCTAAAGTTTTTAATCCAGAAAGAGTTGCATAACAACAAACGATAAGGAATGTCATATTTAGGAGAATAGTTGGTGTTTGTGGCATAAATGTTAAACTTGTCCATATTACTAGCTCTTTTTGCGTGAAATAGACATTGATAAGTATGTACACTGCTATGATAGTTATTAATATGTAGGCAAAAGGTTTACCAATTTGTTGCTGGAGCCACAGTTTTATATGTTTTTGACTTTTCCTTTTATTGATCATATATAAAAGGAAGACCCAGAGAATTGAGGGTAAGCCTGTAAATAATACAGAAACCCAAGCATCTCGATGGGCTGTTTCTAACACATTTGGAATAACCATGACGTGATTAAAAATAGAAATGGCTGTTATAACAATAAGTTGGTAATAAAATCCACTAATCTTGCCTTTACTCATATAATCACCTTTTTATAATTAATCCCTTTACGAGTATTATTAACTTTAAGAGAAGTAAGTATTCTTTTTAGAGCTAGAAGATAGCAAGCGGTGCTTAGAGAACAAACCAGTTTTATCTAGTGATCCATTCATACTTTATGTATTGTGTTCTATATTAGTGGAATTATCATACCCTTTTTATAAAGTAGAAATATCATGTAATTAATAAGAAGAGTCTAAGTAATAGAAATTACCTCGATTCGGTAATCTGAAACAAGTTAACCAAAGTGACATCAATAACAATATTAAATTATACGGTTTTTTATTTTTTAGCATGGATTTAAAATTAAAAGGCTATCTTAACTTCAAGAACGCAATTATTAGACGTTGGATTTGGTCCATTATAAAACGATAATTCATCGTCACTACCCAAAATATTAAAATGGCGCTCGGAACCATTGGAATGAGATTTTGCTAGTTCGGATTCTCTCTAAAAACGAAAAATATTACTATTAAAAATGTCCTTTACAAAGGGCACACTTTACATTGACACAGGTCCTTTTAAAAGAGAATGGAAATAAAGACAGTCTCCCTTTAATGATCTAATCGCTCCATTATTGTCTGAACGATTCACCAAAATAGGGTTGAGGTTTTTATTCCTGGAATCAATGCTTCAACCTTTCTTTGGCTATTTAACCTTCCATCAAGAAAAGTGAATTCCATAGTAAAAGGTGATGCCTTGTTCAAGGCATCACCTTTTATTCTTCATTATGTCAAATCAAATTTATTAATTTTATATTTAACTGCATTTGTAACAGAAGTGATTAATGAAAGTAACTCAGTTTTAGTATGGTAGTCAGATTAATATAAGGATTATCCGTTTTTTGTTATGTTAAGCGCTGTTTGGAATACTTGATATAATAAGGGTGATAATTAAATAAAAACTGGGTCAATTTCCATCAAACTAAAAAGAAGTTACTCCTGAATAACTCCTGTTTCATTTTCCTTAACCGTACACCCAACTCAAACTAAATGCCGGTTATAACAATTTAAAAAAAGCTTTTTAAATTACAAATAACGTTTTACGATCCTCTGGGTCAAGTGTTTTATTTAGCCTTCAACTGTTCAGTCATACTTTATTTTCGTTATTACAAAGAACTCTTTAAGCGGGCTTCTTTTATAACAGGGAGCTCCACAACCACCGTAGTCCCTTTAATCTTATTACGTTTAAACCTTATATTTCCTTTATGATTTTCAATGATGTTTAAACTAATCATTAGACTGAGCCCTAATCCGTCTTTTTTTGTTGACACAAAAGGGGTTCCAATTTGTGTTAAGACCGACTCTTCGATGCCGTCTCCTTCGTCTGTAAATCCGATTGCTATTATATTTCGTTTAGACCTTATCAGAGTAATATCAAGTTTTCCACCGGATTTCATAATCTCAATCCCATTTTTTAAGATATTTACAAAAACCTGCTTAATCTGATTAGGTATGCACCAGACACGAAGATTATCCTCGTCACCAATATGTTTATGAATGGTAACACCATGTGTAAAGGCAAAAGCCTCAAGTAATCTCATTGACTCGTCTAAAATCCGAATAACATTGGCCTCTTTATAATGACCGAGTTCTGGATTGGATAACGTTAACAGTTCATTTGACTTTAAATCAATGAATTTAACTTCTGACAAAATTAAATCGATATATTTTTGAAAATCTACTGGGTCATATTTTTGTAATAGTTGGAGAAGACCTTGAATAGTTGTTAAAGGATTTCTTACTTCATGAGCTATTCCTGCTGCAATTTGACCCGTAATCCTTAACTTTTCAGATTCGATAAGTGCTTTTTCCGTTTCTTTTCTGGAGGTAATATCTCTCGCGATCACTTGTGTCGCGTACCTGTTTTCATATTGGGTTGGAATCCCGCAAACTTCCACAATGACTTCGTTACCTAACAGATCAAACCAAACCTGCTCCATAAAATCAACTGGTCTTTGTTGAGTTCGAATGAGTTGCCCTCTTCTTTTACATATCTCGTGATAATCAGGATGCATAAACTCATATACATATTTATCTTTTAACTGTACAAAGCTATTGGCTTTAAGAAGAAGAAGACCTGAGGTGTTAACATACTTCCATTTACCATCCTGTACAATTGCAATTAAATCAAGAGAGTTTTCAACCAAAAGCTCGTATGACTGAGATGGTTGGACTAATGCATTCTCAGCATTTATAGATGAGGTGATATCTCTTGTTATGGTCACAAGCTCTTTTCCTTCTTTCGTCCTTGAATCTTTAATAACAACAACGGAAGTTTCGACAAATATCTTCTGCCCTTTTTTATTAAACATATGAAAAGTGTGTGTGGAAACGTCTAACGAAGGATAACTATTAAAGAAGGTGAAAATTTTTTCGAAATCACTTTCAACAATAAATACTTTCCAGGAACGACCAACTAGTTCGGTATCGTTATACCCTAGTACATTGACTACCGATGGCGATACATATAGGATCGTCCCATCTCCAGTCATTTTAGTAACAAATTCTGTTAAATTGGTTAGTCTAATCACTACAGCACCCCCCACAGTCCTATATAACATAAGTTTATGAGAGTTAGCTTCATTGTTCAACCTTTTTAAGACGTTAGATAGCACTATTTTCTCAACACTCTCACCATTTATTAGGAATGCAATCCTAAGATATAAAAAGTGCTCAGCAATAATCTTGGTTTATTAATTCTTGTTACAGCCCTTCAATAAGATGTTGTTGACCTATAATTCACAAATATATGAAGTGTCCTGTGTCCAACAAAACCAGCCAAAAAATAGATCTCCCTTAACTCGCTTGATTGAGGCATGATCTTCTATCTCTTGAGGTGTTAAACACTTGATTAACCCCCCCGAATACGTTTTTTGTTGTAATAACTGTCAATGTATTGAAAGAGTGGCACCTTACGGTTTCAAAATTCTGCTAGACGGTTTGATATACTTCTTCTTTTTAAGCGTGGTGTGAATGGATTCCATACAGACATTATCAGATGTGCAGCCTTTCCGAATCTATAATTATGTAATTTACTCTATTCTTAATCTGATCCTTCCATAATTAAAATACACTCGTTGTTTTATTCGGGCTCCCTTGGTCGCTTGAAGAAGCTACTCAATTTCTTGATGTTGCTGAAAATGAAGGAATAGATGAGGGGTTTTTTGGTTTTAAAAATACGCTTACGACAAGGGGAATTACTACTTTTCCATAGTTTGATATCGATTTTGAATATCAGACAGTAACCGTCACTTGAAGTTTCTCATTTAACGAGGACGAGAATCCTTAGCTCATACCTAAGGTACCTGCTAGTTGAATAACAGTATCAATTTTGATTCCAGGTACAATAAAAAATCACCATCGAACTATTCATTTTTTAGTCGAGTAGAAGAGAACCTTTCTACCTTTCAGTAGATTGTGTTCTCCCCCTCCCAGAACCGTATTTGCCCTATTCACACACACGGCTCCGCCTAGTTCCCCCTTGACATTTCTGCTATCCTTCAATAGTTTTGTTCCCATCATTATATCTACCTCTGAGTGTAGTCAATCTGTCCCTAAGAAGGTTGATAGCTGGTAGCTAGCCTTTCCTCCATCGGTATTACTAACTTCATTGGTACTATGCTGCTATCCGACTTCCGATTTGGTATTTGGCTTCCTTGATTGGTATCACTTGTACACCATACTCTTCCATAATAAAGAAAAGACCAATAGGATCCCGAGTTGTCGTATCCTATCAATGTGTAATGTGCCAAGATCTCGAGCTATTGTTTTAATTGATCATGGTCCTTTATTTTTATCGGGAAAGTGGGGAATCGTCTCTTCAGTTCGTCTGCTTTCTTACGACACTTAAATTAACACCTAGTCCCTCAATATAATCTGTCATATCTTGAGATATTCCATCATCTGTGATAAGAATATCGAGTGCATCGATTTCTGAAATAAAAGATGTTGCTATGATTCCCATTTTACTTGAGTCTGCCAATCCTATTATTTGGCTGGCACTATTAAGAATCACTTTGCGCGTATCAACTTCCAGATCATTATAGTCAGTCAAACCTCGTTCCATTGAAATGCCGCCAACGGCAATAAACGCCCGGCTGGCATAATACCTGTTAAATACATCCTTGGCAATAGGACCCGTTAAGTACGGTTCATCACGTTCTAATTCGCCGCCTGTTACAATCACCCGTGCATTGGAACTTTTTAACAGTAAAAGTGCAACGGGAAGTGAGGGTGTGATCACCGTTAAATTATTTTTATTAACCAAATGCTTTGCAAAAGACAACGCTGTTGTCCCGACGTCAATGATAATCGTATCTCCATCTTGGACTAATCGGGAGGCTAATTTACCTATAGCTTCTTTTTCTGATATATGATGAGTTCTCCGTTCCTGATAAGATTGCTCGGCATCTGATTGGGCTTTGACAGCACCGCCATACACCCGGCGAATGGTCCCTTGTTTCTCCAATAACTCCAGGTCACGGCGAACGGTTTCATTGGATACACCGAACTGTTCGACCAATTCAACCACCTTAACAGACGTATGACGTGAAACTAAATCGGTAATGATTCTCATTCGATCTGCTGCTAGCAATACAATAACCTCCCGCTGCAAACCTCTATTCTAAGGAGCAGGCCTTAAAATGCTGGTTTGACTAGACTTCTCTATAACTTCCCTGTACCAGTTCCATCCGCTTGCCACATCACTTGGCTTGTGTGCATCAGATCCAAACACCAGTCCAATTTCATTTTGAATACATTCAGAAATAAACCATTCTGGTACATAAGGAGCACGACATGTAGGGACTCTTAGACCTGCCGTATTGACATCAACCAAAACGCCTGTTTTCTTCAATAATACCAGAAGACGTATTAAACGAGCATTCATTTTATCCATATCAAAAGCAGGTAATTCACGCTGGAACTTCTGGATCAGATTGATATGACCAATCCTCACTTTTTTAAAAGGAAGGGTTGCTGCAAATTGAATCGCCAATTCAACATGATCATAGTAACACTCAATGAGGTTATCCATGTTCCCATAATAATTTAATAGATTTGATGTCAGATCTTCAGACGACCAATCAATACAGTACATGCCGTCACGTCCTGGCAAAAAATGCACCGAAACAATCGCGTCATCCATCCTATGCTGGTATTGCTCAACGATTTTAGTTGTAAAAGACTCCTTGCCATACAAATAATCCAGCTCAAGTCCTGATAAAATATCCAACGTTCCCTGATAAACATCTTTCATCCTCTCAACCATTAAGAAATAGCTTTCCAATTCATCAGCCGGCATCTCTAGTTTATTCATTTTAAAAGGATCCTTTAACCAGCCCTTTGGTAATGGCGGATGCTCTGTCACAGAATAGCGCTTCAATCCGCTTTTAATGGCTTGTTCCAGATACATTTTCAGCGGGGCTTCATCCCCGTGCCTGCAAAACTGTGTATGCGTATGCCCATTCCAATATAAATCGTTTTCTAATTCATGATCGTTATGAAATTCCCGTGTTGAAAAGTCGATTTCTAATCACCCTTAGCTGTAGTTTTTTTCTAATTGTCGCTCGTTATATGAATGAGCAATCCCGGGGTGAACAAGCCCCAGATGAATTTTTTCGCCAACGGAAAGCGATTGATTTAACGAAGACATACAATCCACGATCAACAGCTGATCATTCATTTCGACGGTGTAACGGGTAATCGGCCCCATAAATCGAACTTTATTCACTTGACCTGATAAATTGCTTTGAGCGTCTTCTGTTTTTATAATAAAAGATTCAGGCCGTACATTAATAGAGACTTTATTTCCAATGACAGCTTCACTTTCTGGAAGAAGCCATTCCACATCCATCTCGTTAAAGTTAATTCTGACTCTTCTCAGTTCACGATTCCATGATTCTGAATTTTTCACAATACCCGTTAAGAGATTCGTTTGCCCCACAAAAGATGCGGTGAAATTTGTCTTTGGTGTGTAATAAATTTCTGTCGGTGTTCCAACTTGCTCAACTTTCCCCTCGTTCATAACAATAATGCGATCACTAAGTTCAAAGGCCTCCTCTTGGTCATGTGTGACCATCACCGTGGTCACGCCCATTGCCTTCTGGATTTCCTTCAAAGACACCCTTAATTTTTCCCTTACTTTCGCATCCAGTGCAGATAACGGTTCATCAAGAAGTAAAAGAGGAGGGTTGAAAGCTAATGAACGGACTAAAGCCACCCGCTGTCTCTCACCGCCGCTCAACTGATGCGGATAATGGTGCGCGCGATGTTCCAGTCCGACCATGTGAAGAAGCTCCTTGACACGCTCATTCATCTCTGATTTTTTCCATCGGCGAGCCCGTAGTGGATAAGAAATATTCTCTGTCACCGTCATATTAGGAAACAACGCATAGGATTGAAACACTAAGCCGATTTCCCGCTTTTGCGGATCTAATGTCGTGACTTTGTTTTTATTAATAAAAATATCACCGGAAGTGGGTATTTCAAGTCCGGCAATCATTCTTAAAACCGTTGATTTACCTGAGCCGCTCGGGCCAAGTATCGTCACAAACTCACCTTGTTCGATATGAAAAGAGACATCATTTGTTGCCTTGAAATGGCCAAACTCCTTAACAAGATGCTTAATTTCTAACATTTTTTATACCTCCTTCTGTTCGCCAGCAACACTGACAATGCTTAAAAGTACAGCAAAAATTGCAATTAATAATGCTATGATCGCCATGGCGGATCCTTGAACAGGATTACTTTGAAATAGCACTTGCAGATAAACGGCCAATGTCATGTATGAGCCACCCGTTGTTAACTGAGTGATCGCAAATTCACCCATACTGATACTAAAAACAAGTATGGAACCATTAATAATTCCGGGACTGAGCAATGGCATATGGACCTGCAACCAGGATCGCAGCCGGGATGCACCAAGACTTTGTGAAGCCTCATTGTAGGTCTTTGTATCAATTAAATGAAGCCGGTTAATCACTGCCTGCAAATAGAAAGGCATACCAATCAAAGTAAAGGCAAACGGAAGCAGATTAGGCGTTCCTGCCCAGGCGAAAGGCGGGTTACTGAAAAACTGAACATAGCCAAGACCCAAAACGACTCCCGGTAAGACAAAGGGGATAAAACTAATCCCTTCTATGATTCGCACAACAGAAGGCATATACATATACGCATACCATACAGGAGGCGTAAACAGAACAATACAAAACAAGATCGTAATAATAGAGATGATCACCGAGTGCAAAAGCGCCTGTTGAAACGTGGAATCTTTTAACAAACCCGAATAAGCACTGAAAGATAAATGAGGCCCCGATTTCAGACTAAATATAAATAAACCAACTAATGGAATAAGCATCTCTAACCCGAATAAAATTAAAACAACTTTTGTCAGACTCTTACGAAGCATGTTGAACCTCCCCCGTAGTGCTTCCTACATTCTTGGAAGCACGCTTTTTTTGCATTGACAAGAAGAGAACAACAGCCAGGCCAAGAACAACCATTTCCTCAATCGCCAATGAGTCACCCAGTGAAACATCCAGGCTCACATTACCGTTGATCATATAACCAATAATGAGCGGAATTAAATTCACACTGCCTCCTGCTACAACAAACGCCGTTACATATGTTGAAAAGGCATTGGCAAACAAAAGTGCAAACGTACCGACTAAACTCGGAAGCATCATCGGTCCGACAACCCGCCAGACATATGTCCTGAAAGGGGCTCCCAAAGTAGCGGATGCTTCTTCCCATTCTGCTTTTAGTGAGGACAAAGCGGGCAGCAATAAAATGATACATAAAGGAACAAGAAAAGAGGTGTACACGACCATCAGTCCGCTAAATGAAGCTAAATTCCAGCCCCAGGCAATTAAATTGATATTGACCGACTTCAGCAATTCGGTCAATAATCCCGACATGCCCAAAGTTGTCATAAAAGCGACGGCAAGCGGTAGTCCTGCAAAGTTAGCCATGGTACTTGATAACGCGGTAACGGTATGCTGAATCCAATTGTTTTTCGTCCGAACAAGACTCCACGTAATCACCATTCCCCATGCCATGCTAAACAAACTGCTATATAATGATAGGGCTGTTGTCGTGATAAACGAGTGCAGATATTGTCCTGTAAAAGTACTCTCATAATACTGAAACGTCAGCCCGTTTACCGAAATAATACTGCTTACGAACATACCAAAAGCTGGAATGATCGCAAAAACCACGATAAATAATGTAAAGGGTACGAATAAAAGCCATCCCCAACGCATGATTTTCCTCCTTCATGACTGGGTATAAACGATCTCATTCATACAAATAAGATAGTTTATACCTTAAAGGTAATTTAATTCCACTTATTGGCCAAGGACGTCCTTACCCCACAACTGATTCATCTGATTTCTGGCATTTTTAAAATTACCAGCTAAGAAATGGACGTTTTTCATATTTAACTTCGGCAGTTTTACACTACTTGGTAATTTTAAATCCTTCATTCTTACAGGGTAAGCTCCGCCTTCAGCATAGGAAATTTGACCTGCATCAGAGAATAAATACGTATTTAAGAGACGTGCAGCATATGGATGTGGTGCATATTTATTAACCACTTCAACATATGGACCGGCTGCTGTACTGTCACTCGGCACGATTGTTTTAATATGCGGGCTGCCATTAAATTTCTTCGCATCGTTTTCAGAAAGATAGTTCCAGCTGATGGTAATCGCTGCCTGACCTGTCTTCATAACACTCGAACCCTGAGGCGTTCCTGTCCAGTTGCCACTTTGGCGAAGTTTCTTGAAGAACTCGATTCCTGGTTTAATATCTTGCGTACTTCCACCATTTGCATATGCTGCTGCAATAACGGCATCAAATTCTTCAGCTCCCTGACGCGGGTCGCCAAAACCAATAAGTCCTTTATATTCTGGCTTTAAGAGATCCTTCCAGGTATGCGGAATATCTTTTACTTTATCTGTATTAACTTCAAAAGAAATAACACCGTAATAGGCCGCTGCCCATAATCCGTTTGGATCCTTTAAGTTTTTAGGAATTTGATCCCAATACTTGTTTTTAAATGGTGCAATGATATCCATTTTTTGAGCAGTAGTTCCAAACTGAATACCAATGTCACCTACATCACCAATAGGATGATTTTTTTCCTTTTGGAAACCTTGTAGCTCTTCACCGGAGGACATGCTTCCTTCTGCTTTATATGTTGTTTTAATACCATACTGCTTCGAAAATGAACTCCACATATTCCCTAAGTTCGCCCAGTCGCCAGGCATCCCGAATCCATGAACACCGCCTTCATTTTTCGCCTTGCTGACTAAAGTATCCATTGGGATTGTTACCGGTAATTCTTTTCCCTTTGCACTTTGTTTTTGTCCTATTGAGCCGGATGCCAACGAGGTGCTTGCCGTCTGATTTTTTGCCACCCCGCAACCTGTTAATCCGATCGCCATTGTCAGTGTGAGTGCTGCCCCTTTAAGAAACTGTTTTTTCATTTTAAAACGACTCCTTTTCTATTAAATAGTTGATCTATAGTATTCTGTTCCAAGGATTGCATCGTGGTTGTCTTTTGAAGATCGAGTAAGTAACACATCATATCAGCAAGCTGTGTCTGAGGAATGCGTAATTCCAGCGTTCCAAAAGTACCAATTTTTTCAGAAAATAGATAAAACGGGACAACTCGTTCCGCATCGGTCGTACCACCGTGTGAACCGTGGTGATTCATCCCATGATCTGCAGTCACAATAACCTGATAGCCTTCCTTAATCCAAGTTGGAAGAAATTTAGCGAGTAAAGCATCATTTTGGGCTGCTTTCCCCTTATACTCCGATGATTTCGAACCGAATTTATGACCTGTATCATCAACTCCCATAGGATGAATGACAAGTAGATTCGGATTGTTCCGGAGCCGTATCGCTTCTGCATCGACATAGACATGTGAATCAGGATAAATGTCATCAAAATAAAATCTACCGAATGTAAATCCTGTCTCATTATGATTTTGTTCACGATCAAGCACGTAATCAAATGGTGCTTCATGATATAATTCGCTCATCCAATGATAACCGCTAATCGCCGATACGCCCCCCTCTTTTTCTATCAGATCAAAAATAGAAGGGATTGTTAATTTACTAGATTGCGTGTTAGAAACAATGCCTGTCACATGTGAAGGTGCTCCTGTAAAAATAGATGCATAGCACGGCCGGGATAAGCTTGGTAAAATACTTTGTACTGTTGTTTTGAGTCCCTTCTTCACTTCAATGAGACCTTCTGCAAACCCTAATTCTTCACGAGCTGTCTCATCATTAAGACCATCAATAATAACGACAACCAGTTTCTGCTTCATACTCTCTAACATCTCCTCTCCAGGATGAACGCATCTGTTTCCTAGTCTTTCATTTTGTCTATACCACATTGTTGTGCTTTGTTGTGGTGTTTTGTTGTTTCTATTATCAATTTATCAGATGAATGTTTAGGAATCGTGTATTTGGTGTAAAGATTATGTAACCAAACAGTAAATTTTCGTAAATACAAATGAATACCACATACCAAAACCCACAAAAGTCCACAAAAAAAAAAAAAAAAAAAAAAAATACAAACACACTACACTATTAAAAAATTTTTAATAGGAATTGTGTTAAATCGTTTATTAAATACATGTTTCATCGTAAATAATAAAGTTATTGTTACGCAGTATATAACTACTCCATAATCAAAGAGTTACCCCACAATCTGACCCGATTGCCAAATACTTCTGGATCTAAACTGAATCGGAAAAGTCTAATTTACGTTAATGGAATTTTTGTTAGTTTCCTTGAAATACGAAAAACGCTTGAAACCCAATCCTATCAAGTGGTTCAAGCGTTTTGATCATTTATCTCTACCATGGGTAATTTGTATTTAACGAGAAATAGTAGGTTCATAGAATACGAGATCATAAGATCCCCTTCTATCCTTTTGAATTATAAAAGTCACCATTACAAGTGATCCATTTTATCTTGTCCAATTATTAAATGCCACAAACAAATTGACACTCGCAAATGTTTGTGGCATTTATCAATCTTTAAATGCAGTCATATCGTCTTTGGATTGAATTTCCAAATAATGACATGTTCAACATGTTCAACTATTGTTAGCAATAGGTAAGCCTTTGAAGTGATCTCCAGCTTTTCCCCTGCTCCGCACGAAGCATGCTAGTTTCCCAGCACTTCGCGTTCCATCTACCGATGCTAAATGATTATAAGTTCTTCGTTCCTTTAGACGTGAGATGTTGTAAACGTTAAACTAGAGTAAACAGATTTCAATAAATAAGAGTGAACAGAATTCAACAAATAAGACTCAACAGTATACCTTAATATTCTAGCTTTCTATATACTTAATTTAGTCTATGGAAAGTGAGGAACAAGGAGTGGAAAAGTTGAGTACGTACAACGAAATTCATAGGCTTCGCAGCGAAGGATTTTCAAATAGCTCGATAGCCAGAAAATTAGCAATTTCAAGGAATAGGGTGATTGAATACGGGAAAATGACTCCAGAGGAATTTTATGTGTTTTCCGTCTCATTGCAGACTAGAACAAAAAAACTTGATCCCTTTAGGGAAGAAATCCTGGGGTGGTTAAAGGAACATCCTGATCTCACAGGAGCCCAGGTTTTTGATTGGTTGGAGGAGAAATTGAGAGGCTCCTCGCCGTTTAGTGTTTAACTTTAAGAACAAGAGACAGTATCCTAGACTATTATTTCTGTTAGCTTTTCATAGTTTCTCAACTGAAAAATCGCTCGTCAAGGAAAGCACTTGACAACCGATTTTCCAGTTGAGGAGGTGTCTATACGCTAACAAGGAATTAATAAGCTCGATAGCTCAACAAACCAAATTCAAGTTTATTGATGGTTGCGTAGATCATGGCAATTAGATTTTCCGTGGTTCTATATCCTCTAGCCTTACGTTTCGCGGCTTGAATTAAACTGTTAATGCCTTCAAGCAGACCGTTGGTCATCTTACTGGTAAACCATCTTAATATCCCTGGTTTATGTGCCCTTAAGGTTTTTGCGACATCAACCATCGGTTGAAGTCTTGAGCGTGCCGCCCAATCACACCACTCATCAAAATATATTCCTGAGATCCATCGATTGGTCATCCACATCTTTTGTAGGAGTATCTTTAAGCGATAAGCTCGCCCTGTTTTTAACTCCATGTCTTTTAGTTAAACCATGTTTTCCTGTTGTTTTTCAGTAAGGTTACCTTGATATTTAGCGCCAGGTGTTCAAGTGGATATAGCTGAAATCATTCCTATAAAAAATGGCGATAAAAACTCAGAGCATATCGATAATTTGATCACACTTTGTGCTAGCTGTTACAAAGCAAGGCACACTCTTCTAACTGAAAAAGGACTAGAAAATGACTTCCTATACAAGAAGTACAATAAGCAGCAAAAAACAGAGTCATAATATTGGTTAAACCAATATTATGACTCTGTTTTTATTTCTCACTTAAGTAAATATGATTTCAAAGGGAAACCATGTCGTAATATATAATGGATACCAAAAGACTTTAAATTTTGCTAATGTAGCACTTGTCTCTAGTGTATTAACTATTAGTTAGTGTCAGGGTTGTATTTAAAGCACAAGTATTTTGATACTAAAAAAGCCTATCCCTCACTATTTTAACCGAGGAATTAGGCTTATGGTCTTCCACATATACTGGTTTATGGCGTTTTCTATTGAACAGTACCCTTGTACTACGCAATAAATTAATCTGTTTTTCACGTCATGCTTATTCAACATTAACGCCCAAAACAATTAGCATTCAACAAGAAGCATAACTTTTTAAATTGGTCTATTTTTTAAAAAACTAGGGGAGTTTAAAGAAGATAAAAAAAGTGAATAGAGGAAAGTGCGTGTACTTCCTCTATTAATTTTAAATGATTTAAAGGGTCTAGCTTAGTGTTGCTTTAAATCGTAAGTTGCAGAAAAACTTTATAAAACATGGGAAGATCTCAAGAAATTTATTGAGACTTATAAATAAAGAAATTATGAAATTGATTCACGAGCACATTTTATACTAAGTCCAAAAGTTTACAAGATCCATGACATATTATAGTAACTATAAGATAAGAGAACACAACGATCAATACAAAACATTTCTAAATTGGAGAGATTTTTATGGTGGATAATTTTCAGAACGGAAATAAAAATAAGACTTTTGCTTTTAATAAATCTAATTCACAAAAAAAGAAAATTAACGCACAAGTTGTACCCAAAGAAAATGGATTACCTTCCCCTCTAGGATGTTGTAGTTTCTTTCCTCCCATTTCTCCTTCTTGTAATTGTCCTCCTGGACCACAAGGCCCAAAAGGAAACATAGGCCCAACGGGGGCCACTGGTGCAATCGGGCCTGCAGGACAACGGGGGCCACTGGTGCAATCGGGCCTGAACAACGGGGGCTGCTGGTGGACTATCCCAATACGGGTACATTTATAATTTTAGCCCTCAAACTGTGGCAGTAGAGGCGCCTGTACTTTTTGATTCAACTGGTATAATTACGCCTGGAATCAGTCATGCTCCTGGATCATCTGATATTATTATTACAACTCAAGGCGATTATGAGGTTACTTTCTCTGTTTCTGGTGTTGAACCTAACCAATTTTCTCTATTCTTAAACGGAGCCCCCGTTACGAATACCGTATACGGTTCGGGGGCAGGTACTCAGCAAAATAATGGCCAGGCAATAATCACTATAGCGGCCGGTGATACTCTTACTTTAAACAATCATACATCCGCTGCAGCGGTAACTCTTCAGACACTGGCCGGTGGTACCCAAACAAATGTTAATGCTTCAATTATTCTCAAGAAATTAAATTAGTAACTTTTTAAGGAGAGATTTCGGTCTGTCGACTTTATCGGCAGACCTTTTTAATTTTAAATAAAACCTAAATAATCCGTAAGATTCGGATAATAAGATCTGATTACGATGTTGCTAAGACCCAGTGAATGCTTTTTTATGTATTTTCTTGAGAAAAGAGGTTTGCGTACATCTGCCTCGTGTAGGTGTCAATACCCGACTTGCTTTTTCTCATTTATCACCAATATCCCGGCAAAACCATAATGAATCTTACTGAGGGAGTTTAATAAAAAAACGGAAATTACTTAAAAAAGGCACGAAGTTCTTTAAGCGTTCTTTTTCTTTGACTTCCATTGTAGCCCAAAGAAGTAAAATAAAGATGGAATGGAAACAAATATTATCCCAAAAGCCACATATGATTCATATGGCACGATGTTAAAGATGGAATGAAGTGCAACAGTAAAAGGTAAACAATACAGGTAGTACAGTCCCCCAATGTACATTTCATTTGCTTGAGCGACATTATTTACCCAATACCATCCGAAAATTACAATAAACCATCCAATAATCAATGGGAGAAGCACGGAACAGGCATTTTTCCACATTGAACCCATATTTCGCAACATAAATTTTCCAATTAGAGTAAATAGTGCAAGAATAACAACTATTAGAATAAACGCAGTCACA
Organism: uncultured Sporolactobacillaceae bacterium; assembly: GCA_963829575.1. Classification (GTDB taxonomy): domain Bacteria; phylum Bacillota; class Bacilli; order Bacillales; family Sporolactobacillaceae; genus KACC-23026. The sequence goes on from CAWHJF010000016.1 coordinate 440,946, forward strand.
CTTTCCCAAATTCCATTTTGGTGCGGAGTTATTAAAGCTATAATTGAAACAAGGAAATAACAGACTAAAGATAAAACATTATTTTTGAGCAAAAAATCTCCCCCTTTTTTTATTAAATATTCCTGAACCGTTAGTGATGTAGCATAATATTCTATATTTTTAGCATATCATTATTTTCCTGTTTCTAGTTAAAAAATAAAAAGCATCTCTTCACTTTATTGGAGAGACGCTTACTTTTAGATAAGGGACAAGACAGCCTTGTTCAACATAAGCAGTCGTTACTTGAAAAAGAATTAAATTATATTCGAATGAGTGAATTTCATAAAGTATAGCCCTTCCGGGCCAAGGTTTTCAGAACGCAAAAAAGGAGCTACCTCCCCAAATCTAGAAATAGTTAAGTACCACCAAAACATTTCAGATCGGAGGAATAGTCCCTATTGTCTATTATACGACAAGGAAGCCTATTTGACCTGCAAGATTTATATGATTTGGAACCTACCCAACGTTATGAAGCCATTTTGTCTTCAATCGATGTGGATTCAATTGTTTATCAAGTAGGTAAAAAGTCTTGGCGCGGTGCGCCTGTGGAATTAAATTATCGTGCAATGATTCATTCTTTAATTATTCGTATATCCGAGAAAATCCCTACAATTAAGAACCAAATTAGACGCCTTAATTATGATTTCATTTTTAAACTCGATTGTGGCTTCTTGGTTTCAGATAAAATCCCATCAGAGGCTGCCTATTCACGCCTAATTTCAAAACTAAGTGATACCAATATCCTTGAAGAATCAAACCAGAAGGTAATTCAGCAAGCTATTGCTGAAGGATACATTATGGATGATGCTTTGCCATTGATGCCACACATTTCGAGGCCCGTGATCAAGCTCCTCCAAAGATTTACAAAAAAGAAGAAAAGCCCAAGAAAAAACGCGGTCGAAAACCAAAGGATGAAAGAAACCAATGGCTTATTGAAAAAGCTGAACACGAATCCAATCTCCCACTTTATAAAAAGAAAATTGAAGCCCAACTTAATGTACCTTTAAATGTACTTAGAACTGAAGTCCCTGAAAGCCCAGAATGGGGCATTAAGAAAAACAGTGAGGGTAAAAATGTTTTCTGGTATGGATACAAAGCTCATCTAGCTGTAGGAACAACGAGTCAATACATCCTTCAATCCTTGTTTTCATCTGGCAGTTTAAATGATGGTAAAGCAGCTATTCCTTTGTTAAAAGGTATACATGAGCGATTATCAATTCCAACTATTCGATATGCAATCATGGATGCAGGGTATGATTATGAGCCTATTTATGAGCAGATTCATCGCGTCAACCTTCGATCTGTAATTGCCTATAATAAGCGCAATGAACCAGAACCCGTAGGGTTTGACAAACATTTTGCTCAAACTTGTGTAAGAGAACATTCCTATCGCTATGACAGTTTTGACACTAGATATGAAACATTAAAATACACTCGTCCAAGGGAATGTAAGGATTGTCCTTTGGCCCACGATGATCTGTGTCAAAAAATATATAAAGTGAAAATAACAACCGATCTCCGCAAATATTCAGCACCAGCACGAGGCTCACACGCTTGGAAGTCGATATTTAAAAAACGAACCGCTGTTGAGCGAGTCAATGCTTATCTCAAAGAATTCTTCCAATTAGATAATGTGAGGCATCGTACTGGAAAACGAGCGAAAGTTCATTTTGATTTAGTTACCCTTGTTTTTAACGCTTCAAAATTAGCTTGTGATCGCATCAACTCATTGGTAAAACAACAAGTAGCTTAAAGGTATAATTGCCGAATCACCATTATTTAAGGGGAAACTGCGAGACGCCTGCGGAAAAACGGGCGACTGAGACCCCGCAACACCAATAAAAAAGTGAGGAGGCTCGGGCGTTCGTCCGCGGCAAGCGAGTAGTTTCCCCATATAAATAATTAGTCCTATATAACGTTTTAAAAAATTCAAGAATGAAATTCTGCTAAACTGCGTTTCTTTCTCAAAAGCAATTATGAAATTGATTCATTCATATAAATTTTATTCGACCGATTAACCAAAGTATTTTTTATTTAACATAAAGGAAACCCTTATTTCAGAGCTATTCCAATCAGTCAAGTGAGTTCACGTCTTATTGATCAGTTTTATACCGATAAACTGGATCAGGGATTCTCACCAAAATACATCAGAGAATTTCATAACTTGTTTAATCGAGCATTTTCACAAGCGATTAAATGGTCTATGTTAAAAGACAATCCCATTTCCATTGCGACACCACCTAAAATTAAAACTAAAGAAGTTCACCCTTGGAAACAAGAACAGGCTGAAACGTTTTTAGAGGTTGTGAAAACAACAGATACTGAAGCTTTGTATATCATAGCTTTCTTTACGGGAATGAGACGAGGGGAAATTTTGGTATTGAAATGGGGGGATATTGATTTAGATTAGGGAAAAATTCACGTGGTTCGAAGCTTAAGTCGATTAAGAGGCAAAGAGCTCATTTTAAAAGATGTGAAATCAAAGAAATCTAAACGACAGGTATCTATTTCCCCCTTTGTCATTCGAAAACTAAAGAAACATCTTAGACAACAAAAATCGCTATGAAGCGATTAGGAGACGCTTATCAAAATCAAGATTTGGTGTTTAGTGCCTTTAATGGGAATCCAAAGGATCCCAACAATGTCTTAAGGGAATTCAATCGGTACATTAAACAAGCCGATGTACCGAATTTCTATTCATGACCTGAGACACTTACACGTCACACTCATGCTAAAGTTTGGCGAAAATCCAAAGGTGGTATCTGAGCGTTTAGGTCATAGTCGCGTAGGCATTACATTAGACGTCTATTCCCATGTCACATCCGATTTGCAAAATGAAGCGGCACTTCGTTATGAGCAAAGTTTTTTTAAAAACAAATCAACTGTGCAGTAAATGTGCAATTATGGCCTAAACACAAAAAACCACGACCCTCTGCACTTGTCAGAAGTCACGGTTTTATGGGTATTCTCCAAGTGGAGCATAGCGGGATCGAACCGCTGACCTCCACGCTGCCAGCGTGGCGCTCTCCCAGCTGAGCTAATGCCCCATAAATATTTTATTTAAGACAAGAAATAATATAGCATGGATAACTGTACAAGTCAAGCCTTCTTGATAAATCCAATGTTGATTATTAGCCCCCATTACGTTTTCATTAGCAATGGGGGCAATCAACCTCTTAACCATATAGTTTGTTTAATACACCTTTTAATACGGTCCCAGAGTGTTTGAACTTGCCCAGTTCATCTTCGGTCAATTCAAGCTCAATCTTCTCGACAATGCCATTTCTTCCGACAATCGCTGGAATACCCATATACAGATCACTCAAACCGTATTCGCCTTCCAAATAACTCGAAACAGTTAGAATCGAATGTTCATCTCTTAGTATCGCTTTGGTTAAACGAAGTAAGCCCATCGCAATTGCATAGTATGTCGCGCCTTTTTTATTAATAATATGATAGGCGGCGTCTCGAACTTGAACAAAGATATCGTCTAATACAGGTTGTTCCTCTGACCCAATTAAAGAGCGGATCGGCCGGCTGCCAATTTGCGTATGGCTCCAAACCGGAAGCTCCGTATCGCCGTGTTCTCCAATAATATAAGCATGGACGTTACGTGTATCCACGTTAAAATGATGCCCGAGAAGATAGCGAAGTCTCGCGGTATCAAGAATGGTTCCCGATCCAATCACGCGCTCCTTTGGTAGTCCAGATACGCTCCAAGTTGTATAGGTGAGAATATCGACCGGATTGGTCGCTACCAGGAAGAGACCATTAAATCCAGAGGCCATCACCTTTCCAATAATCTCATTGAAGATCAACACATTCTTCTCAACTAAATCCAACCGTGTTTCGCCTGGCGCTTGATTAGCCCCTGCTGTGATCACCACGAGATCCGCCTCTTTACAATCCACATAAGTCCCCGCCCAAATTTTCATTTGCGAGCCAAACGGGATCCCGTGATTCAAATCCATGGCGTGGCCCTCCGCCCGTTTTTGATCCACATCTAATAGGACCAATTCCCTCACGATCGAATGATTTAATAACGTAAAGGCGTAGCTTGAGCCGACTGCTCCAGCTCCAATTACCACAACACGCGACGGTTTGTTCGTCTCCATAGAAAAACCTCCTCAAGTTCCTACTCATTGATTCTTATTGTAGGAAGAAAAGAAGGAGAAAGATGTGATCTATCTTACGTTTTTTAAAAATAAATGATCTACTCACAAATTTTTAAGTTTTTGAGAACGAAACACACGCTCCACGAGCATTTGGAGACCATAAAGAATGAGCGCTTTACAGACAAACAATAAAGAAAGCTGATATTTTTTCAACCGAATTAAAGAAGCAAATCCGATCCGCTTAAACCAATCCATTATGTAGTACGTATAAAAGGAATCAACGGCTGTATTGACTACAAAATACCTTAGAAAATGGCCGTATGTCATTTTTAAAACCCAAAGAGAGCTCATCAAAAAAGGTCCCCATACTAAAGAGGATTCACCCGACCATTTCCCATTAAATTTCTTGAAATACCACCACCATACCCGTCGTTTTGCGAGATATTGTTCACCCACAATTAAGCTATGCAGCATGAGTACACTTGGAAAAAAACGTTTGAGCGTTTTCTTCCCAAGTAGTGGGGCACTGAACCAGGGGATCACTAATAGAAGAATTAAATATAGTCTAAGTTTCCGGCGCGTTTTCAATCTCAACAATCCTTTTTCTTTTTAGCGTCCCCTTTTCTTATGAAAACTTGCGCCCATTTTTTATTGATTTAAAATAACCACTGGATGGTGTGCCCCATCAGTTGTGATTAAAGTCGCGGTTGTGAGCCATTCGTGATGCTTTAATCCTTAATCGTTCCAATTGTTTAAAACGTTCCCTTCACATCCAAAGTCTGACCACTCTCATGCCTATTTTTGAACGTAGAGGTCTCAATCTTTTCTTTTAGCTTGGTATAATATAGGTCTTCGTCAATCGGAAGTGTGACCCAATTATCGGTCCAGGCCGACAAATACATCGCATTGGAAAGCGTCAGCCCTTTAATGCCTTCTTCACCTGGTGCAATCAACGGCGTTCCTGACTGAATAGCCTCGATCCAGTTCCGAATAATCCCCGTATGCCCGGACGTCTTACCCTTGATCGGAAGATCAATTTTCCAACACTCGGGTTCGCCAAATCCACCTTTATACGTCCGATTAAAGGTGCGTTCGGATTCTCTTAGACGCCAAAACGTGAGCGTATCGTCTTCGATGACGACCTTACCGCGGTCGGCCGAAATTTCTAATCGATTGGTTCCTGGTGCATCACCCGTTGAGGTCACAAAAACGCCTGTTGCGCCGTTTTCATATTCCACATAGGCGGTCACATCATCCTCCACTTCAATCTCATGAAATTTTCCAAACCCGCAAAAGGCTCGGACCCGAACTGGCATCATCCCAGTGGTCCATTGCCACAAATCGAGTTGATGTGGGTCTTGATTGAGCAGCACACCACCACCTTCACCTGCCCATGTCGCCCGCCAATCCCCGGAATCATAATAACTTTGAGAGCGATACCAATTTGTAATAATCCAATTGGTCCGTTTGATTTCACCAAGTTCACCGGATTGAACCAAATCGCGCAATTTTTGATAAAGGGGATTGGTGCGCTGATTATACATCATGCTGAATACCTTCCCACTTTTCTTGGCTGTTTCATTCATCTCACGGACATTTTTTGTGTAAACGCCTGCTGGTTTCTCACATAACACATGCAACCCTTGTTCAAACGCCTGGATGGCCAATTTCGGATGATCAAAATGAGGGGTTGCAATAATGACCGCGTCAATTTGGGCTTTTGAAAAAAAGGATTCATAGTTTTCGTAGACTGTAACCGATTCGCCAAATGTGGCTTTCGCCCACTCCTGGCGTTCACGACTTACATCGCATACAGCATGCAAAATTGCACCCGGCACAGCACCTTGAACAATGTCTCGCGCATGCTGCTGCCCCATATTTCCAACCCCAATGATTCCAACACGTACGCTTTTCATCCGTAGTCACACCCTTCCTAAAACCGGTTAATCTTAATCGAGCGAAACCTTGTCACTTATAGTTCTATTGCCATTTGTTTAAGATTATTAAAACTGATTTCCAAACTTTTCATAGGGTCACCGTCACATTGGTCCTGTTCGACCGCATACCATTCGATTCCGTTTGTTTCTCCCCATTTTAAAAGTGGTATAAAATCAAGACTTCCCGTTCCGAGTTCTGCAAAGGTTTCACGCTCGTCTGTCGTCATATCCTTTAAATGAATAATTGGCATGCGATTTTGGTAAGGTTGAATAAATGTCAGAGGATCCCGACCGCCTTTTTTTACCCAAAACACATCGACCTCAGCATGAATTTGATTCTCGTCCTCTGGATCAAGCAAAAATTCTAAAGCGGAGCGCCCATCGATTTCAGTTTCAAATTCGAACGCATGGTTGTGGTAACTGATGCGAAACTCAGGTGCCTGTTTGGCTAACTCGTTTAAGTGAGATTTGACCTTGCGATAGCCAGCTTCGGTCCGAACGTCAGCCGATAGAAACGGACACACGATGTCACGTGTGCCATATTGCTTGACCTCCTCACAGACGGCGGTGAAATCGCTCTCAAGTCGTTCTAAAGAAATATGTATGCCTGCCGTTCCTAGTTCCAATTCCTTCAAAAGAGCCGCCACTTCCTCTGGGTCATACCCTTCAGGTAACGCGGACAATTGGACACCGGCCCAGCCCATTGCCTTTAATTCTGCAAAAACAGGCCGAATCCCTCTTTTAAGTTCTTCACGAACCGTGAACAATTGCGCGGCACATTTTTCCAACATAAAAAACGCCTCCTCAAATGGCACTTACCCTTTCATTTTACATGAGGAAGCGTTCTAAAGTGAACCCATAACCTATTGTTAGCCTTTCAAATTCCGATTTTCAATGCTCACACCAATAAGAAATAATACAGCGGTCAGTGTAGCCCCTATGGAACCGGCAAACCCAAGCGCGATCGCGCCAACTCTCGGTACAAAGAAACAATCAATCAAAATTGACGTCAGCATGCCAATTAAATAAGCCACCAATGGAAAACTCATCTTTCGACTTGCAATAAAGTATCTTAAGCCTAATAACGACACACTTTGACCGACAATCGCAAAAGAATACCCAGTTAGAACCGTCACGGTTTGTTTGACAGAGTGCGCATCAAAGGCCCCTCTCTCAAACAACAAGGCCACAATGGGTTGTCTTAAGACAAAGAGTCCTAAACTTGCGAGACCTGTTAAAATCACAGTAATTAAAAGCGCAATCTTCATTTGTTTCATCACCGAATTATAGCGATTGGCTGATAAATCTCTTGAGAAATCAGGCAATAAAACAGTTGTCACCGCTGCAACAAAGACTGTAATTGGGAATTCGACCAATCGGTAAGCATAATTCAATGCAGCAAGCGTCCCACTCTCAAGACTTGAGGCAAAGTAGCGTTCAATAAATAAAAGGGCTTGAGTGAATAGCAAAATGACTAAATAAGGGACAAGGTCTCTTGAAATCGCCCTTAAATAAGGGGCAATTTTCGCCTGTTTTCGTGTTCGCTTGATAAACACTTTGGGTACAGTCCGCCAATTCCTGAATAGCGCGCCCCAAACCAGCCCCATATATATAATGGCGGCGAGCGTGGTTAGCCCTCCATAAAAAAGGCCGCCGCGTTTGGAAGTGATTCCAACCATCGCCATTACAATTAAGCTTATGAGTAAGAAAAGATGGTACACAACCGGTGCGACCGCGGGCGCCTTAAACTTTTTCTCGGTTTGAAGGGCCGCGACACCTATAAAGGTTAAGGGAATGACCACCACAATTGGCAACATTTCTCGGTACAGAAGCAATGTTTGATGTTCCGTTGCATCAGGCAAATGACGACCATACCACTCGATGATGAGATGGCTACCTAGTGCGAGCACGATCGTTAGACCCACTGTAAATAGGAAGATAAAAAGAGATAAACGCTTGACTACGTTTATAAAAACAGACTTATTTGTGCGGATCAAGAGTCTTGAAAAAATAGGAATGCAGGTCACGCCGAGCGCTGAGGCTAATAAATTATTGCCAATCATATCTGGAATAAAAAAGCCAAGCGAGTACGCGTCCGCAGTGCCGGATGTCCCAAAGTAATGCGCAAACGCGACATCTTTAAAGAACGCACAAACCGACAGCGCAAGGTTCATGACGATTAACAAGCCATATGACGCTAAGTCGAGCTGGCGAAAACGCCTCATCTTCTGATTCACGATTGAAATCCGTCCTTTATACAAGCCATCTAAGTTGCTCCATAAATAGTACCATGAAGTGTGGTTTAGGAAAACGTCTATTTTTTTGGCAGACTCGAGCGACCTTATTTCGCCGTCTCATTGCGGGTGACACGTTTTCGCGAACTCCGATGCCCTTAATCTTCAGATCAAATCCCGTCTTGAATAATAATCGCAAAAAAATCCTCGCACGATGATGTCGTACGAGGATTTTTTATATTAAAAATTAAGCTTTTGGTCCAGTCATCTCTTCTGGGCGTACCCATTGATCGAATTGTTCTTCTGTAAGAAGCCCAGTTTGAATCGCTGCTTCTTTTAAAGTGGTCCCATTTTGATGAGCCGTCTTCGCAATTTTCGCTGCATTTTCATAGCCTATATGAGGGTTTAAAGCTGTCACAAGCATCAAGGAATTCTTCAAATGAGACTCAATCACCTCAAGATTCGGCTCAATACCAACCGCACAGTGATCATTGAAGGATACAATAGAATCAGCGAGTAAACGAGCAGATTGTAAGAAATTATAACCGATGACCGGTTTAAAGACATTGAGCTCAAAATTCCCTTGGCTTGCCGCAAATCCAATCGCCGAATCATTCCCCATAACCTGAACCGCAACCATCGTGACCGCTTCGGATTGTGTGGGGTTAACTTTCCCTGGCATGATCGAACTTCCCGGCTCATTAGCTGGAATGGTCAATTCACCAAGACCGGAACGCGGACCGCTTGCTAGCCAACGCACATCATTCGCAATTTTCATCATATCCGCGGCAAGTGCACGTAACACACCGTGAACAACTGCAATTTGGTCATGGGACGTGAGCGCATGGAATTTATTATCGGACGTGATAAATTCTTTTCCTGTCATTGTGGAAATTTCTTCTGCAGTCATACGGCCAAATTCAGGATGCGCATTTAAGCCTGTCCCAACTGCGGTTCCACCAATCGCCAATTCTTTAATATTGGACACCGTTTCTTGAAACATTTTTTTACATCTTTCAAGCATGGCGGACCATCCGCTAATTTCTTGTCCTAATGTCAGTGGCGTCGCATCTTGTAAATGCGTGCGCCCGATTTTAATAATATCTTGAAACGCTTCTGACTTTTGATCCAGCGTTGCTTTTAATTTGTCAATCGCAGGAAGAACATCCTCTTCAACAGCAAGGGTTGCGGCAATATGTAGCGCTGTTGGATAGGTATCGTTTGAGCTTTGCGATTTGTTGACGTCATCATTAGGATGAACTTTCGCGTCCGATCCTTTTTCGGCAAGGATTTGATTGGCACGATTCGCAATTACTTCGTTCACGTTCATATTTGATTGCGTTCCACTACCGGTCTGCCATACAACGAGAGGGAAGTGTTCGTCCCATTTGCCTTCTAAGATTTCGTCAGCAGCTTGAACAATCGCTTCTGCTTTGACTTCCTCTAATTTTCCAAGCTTCATGTTAGCGAGTGCCGCACCTTTCTTTAGCATTGCAAAGGCCTTAACGATTTCAAGCGGCATCTTTTCCCAACCAATTTTAAAATTTTCACGGCTACGTTGGGTTTGCGCCGCCCATAGCTTGTCCGCCGGTACTTTAATTTCACCTATGGTATCTTTCTCAATTCTATAGTCCATCCTACTTCCTCCTCACTCAAACTTGAAAATAAAAAAATAACAACTCCGCCATCCATTATAACAGGTCTTAAGCTAAAAAAGGAATGGAAGCCCTCATAAAGCGGCTTCCAAACTCACACCTTTTATTAATTATCTAAACGGGCTTCAAGCTCTGCTTTTTCTTTTTCAAAACCAGGCTTTCCAAGTAGGGCAAACATGTTTTTCTTGTAAGCTTCAACACCGGGTTGATCGAATGGATTGACGCCGAGTAGGTATCCGCTACATGCACAGGCTTTTTCAAAGAAGTACACCAAATAACCGAAATAATAAGGGGTCAATTCCGGAATCGAAACAATCAGATTCGGAACGTCTCCATCGGTATGAGCTAACCGAGTACCGAGCGCCGCTTTCTCGTTCACCTCTTGCATGGTTTTTCCAGCTAGGTAATTAAGATTATCTAAGTTATTCGCTTCTTCTTTTAACTCGATCGACTCGCGAACGTTTTCCACAAGTAATGCAGTTTCAAATAATTGTCGGCGGCCTTCTTGAATGTATTGACCCATGGAATGAAGATCCGTGGATAGGTCAACGGAAGCAGGATAAAGCGCTTTTTGGTCTTTCCCTTCACTTTCACCAAAAAGTTGTTTCCACCATTCTGCAAAATAATGTAGGCTTGGCTCATAGTTCACAAGAAGCTCAATGGATTTTCCTTTGTTGTAAAGGGCTTGTCTTGCCGCAGCATATTGATAGGCTGGATTGTCCTCAAGTGATTCAACGGCTAAATCCTCTTCTGCCGCACGTGCTCCTGCCATCATATCTTCAATATCAAGGCCACTTGCCGCAATTGGGAGTAATCCAACAGCCGTTAAAACCGAATAGCGTCCGCCGATATCGTCTGGAATGACAAAGGTTTCATAGCCTTCCTCATCGGCTAACGTTTTCAATGCTCCTTTTTCTCGATCCGTTGTCGCGTAAATCCGTTTGCGCGCTTCTTCTTGTCCATATTTTTCTTCGAGATAAGAACGGAATATGCGGAAGGCAATGGCCGGTTCAGTTGTGGTTCCGGACTTTGAAATGACGTTGATCGAAACGTCTTTGTCTTTTAGGACATCAAAGAGTTCTTTGGTGTAAGTAGAGCTGATTTGATGCCCAACAAAAAGAATCTGTGGGGTTTTCCGATCGGACGGACTTAATAAGTTATAGAAACTGTGATGAAGCATTTCAATGGCAGCACGTGCCCCAAGATACGATCCACCAATCCCAATAACAACAAGGACGTCGGAATCCGATTGGATTTTTTTTGCCGCTTTCTTGATTCGGGCAAATTCTTCTTTGTCATAGTTCGTTGGCCAGTCCACCCAGCCAAGAAAATCAGAACCCGCACCGGTTTTATTATGTATCTTATGGTGGGCAGACTTCACTTGGTCTTCTAAGTAAGTCAATTCCCGTTTTTCAAAGAAAGGAGTAGCGGGCTGATAATTAAATGTGACGCGTTTCATCATTCAACACCTCCAAAAAATTAGGTTGATTCGGTCACTCACCATTCACCTTCAAGTAGGCTTCCCCGTTTTTTATAGGAAAACTCTTGAAAATGAAACGATCTTACATCTCTTTCTACTTTACCCAATGGTTTCGATCAAATCAAGAAGCGTTTAGGGTGTAACCGGTTGCATCTGTGATTTTAATACATATTGTAACATTTTTAGATCAAAGTTGGAGGGTACACAGCTGTTCCCTAATCATTCTCATTCAATATAAGCAACAAAAACACAACCCCATTATATAGGGATTGCGTTTTTGTTTGCACAGGACTTATAAAGACATTTTGTAAAGTTCTGCGACTTCTTCTTGACTTGTAAATTTATAGAAATTACCGAACGGTCCCCGTTTCATCGCGCGATCGGCCATGACCTCAATTTTTTCGTCCGTGATCTCATAGTCCTTTAATCGGGAAGGCGCTCCGATGCTGGTCCAAAACTCGCGAAGACGGGCAATCCCTTCTAACGCGACGTCACGGTCGGATTTACCAGTTGGGTCAACGCCAAATACTTTAATTGCTAAGCGCTTTGACTTTTGCAACCCTTCATCTAAAGTAAAGGTCAGCCAATTAGGGAAAAGGATGGCTAGACCGCCACCGTGCGGAATGTCATAAACAGCCGAGACGGCATGCTCAAGATTATGAGTTCCCCAATCCCCGCGTGTTCCCATTTGAAGCATCCCGTTTAAAGCGACGGTTCCAGAATAAAGAATCGTCTCACGGTAGTCATAGTTCTCAAGATCATCCAGAAGTTTTGGTCCGGTTTCCATTACGGTGCGTAACACGCCTTCACAAAGTTCGTCCTGAAGCGGAGCGTTCTCTTGCTTGAAATAATATTGTTCAATGACGTGTGACATCATATCGACAATCCCATAGACCGTTTGATCTTTTGGAACAGTATACGTATTTTCAGGATCTAAAATTGAAAACTTTGGAAAGAAATGAGGCGAGCCCCAACCATATTTCTCTTGTGTTTCCCAGTTGGTAATAACGGCACCTGAGTTCATTTCTGAACCTGTAGCCGCCAGTGTGAGCACTGTTCCGATTGGAAGGGCTGATTCCACTTTCGCGCGTCCCATAATGAGGTCCCATACATCTCCCTCATAAGTCGCGCCTCCTGCGATTGTTTTGGCACAGTCAATAACAGAACCGCCGCCTACCGCAAGAATAAAATCAATGCCTTCATTTTTGCAGATCTCAATACCCTTTCTTGCTGTTGACAAACGTGGGTTTGGTTCAACCCCAGGGAGTTCAGAGACTTCTGCCTGTATGCTGTTGAGTTCATCTAAAACGCGATCATACAAACCGTTTCGCTTGATGCTCCCACCACCATACACCAAAAGAACTTTTTTTCCGTATTTTGGTACTTCTTGTTTTAAAGCAGCCAATTGGCCTTTTCCAAAAATTAATTTTGTAGGATTATGGTATGTAAAATTATCCATAAAACGACCCCCTTTGCAATCTCCATTATGTCGAGCCAAATGATCCTTGTAAAGTAAAACGGCTTACGCATATTTTGTCTCAAAATACGGCATTCTATTATTGTGTAACATAAAAAAAAAACAAAGGAGGGTATTCAATGGGTGGTTTACAACGAACAGCTTTGGCTCTCATTATCATTGGGGGTATTAACTGGGGACTAATTGGCTTCTTTCAATTTGACCTCGTAGCCGCTATTTTTGGTGGTCAAGATTCTGCCCTTGCCCGAATTGTTTACGGAATCGTCGGATTATCGGCGCTCTATTGTCTCACATTGCTCTTTAAACCTTCGGTGGCGTATGACCCTGATACCGAAACCAGTAGAACCTAATCCGAATCCACATTACGATTATAGATTCCAAAAAAGGTGTTCCATTTCGGAACACCTTTTCTTTGTTGTTGTATTCTTTTGTTAATTTATTTCTTTAAACGTTTATTAAGCTGAGCTTGTTTTTCATTCGATTCCTTTAACCAATCTTTCAACTTTTGTTCAAGTGTATTGAATCCTGGCTTATTGTCACTCTGCTGTTTGCTAACAGTTGGACGTTTCGGAGCCGGACGGCGTTCTGGTGTTTCCTCTGTCTGACGAATGGAAAGTGAGATTTTTTTTGAATCCTCTTCCACTTTTAATATTTTGACTTTAACTGTATCACCAACACTTAGAATGTCGTTAATATCTTTAACAAAAGAGTGGGAAATCTCAGAAATATGAACAAGACCTTGATGCTCATCATCAATTGCAACAAACGCACCAAAAGGCTTAATTCCTGTCACCTTTCCTTCTATAATATCACCGACTGTGTACTGATCTAACATACGAACAACTCCTACATGATTATTAAGCGACTTTGCACCCAGAATAAGGGCAAAAGTTCTTCTTTCCGAAAAAAGCACCTCTAAAAGTATAACATAATCAGCCATAAAAATAAAATTTGCGTCTATTTTAAATCTTCTATTGTCCATTCTTATTCCCAAACATCTCACAATTTAAATAAGCCGTATACTAAAACCAAGAGTCGACATAATACTCCATTAATCTTTCATTTCTTATCTCCCGGGAAATAACTCGACAATTCTTTTTCGAAAAACATAGCCTATTGCCTGTTTTAATGGCAAATTTGCACTGTTTTTGAAAGGACTTAAAAATTTCACTTACTTTAGAGACGCTCTATTTTTCCCAACCATGAATTAGAAAAAAACATGACTTATGGCCAAGTTCTTAATGGCGGAAGCCGTATTTTTCTAATCCTTTTTTTCTAAATCGATCGCGAAATTTTTATACTTTTCTTAAAGTAAAATAGAACGAACGGTTTCCCGTTCGTTCTTCGTAACTCTTATTTCATTGTCAGTTCAGGTTGAAAAAAAGAAAGCTTTTTTTCAATATAGATTTTATGCCAAATCATGAACACAAGAACCGTCCATATTTTCCGGCTATTATCTTGTTTGTCATGAACGTGATCATCTAAAAGTTTCAACACATAGGATTTATTAATTAACGCATCCGTTTCGCTTTCATTGATCGTCTTTATTGCCCAATCATGGAGCTCATTTTTCAACCAGACGCGAATCGGGACCGGAAATCCTAATTTTTTCCGATACAATATAGAATCTGGCACGATGCCACGCATCGCTTCTCTTAATGCATATTTCGTCGTTTTATTGGCTGTCTTAAGCTCTGAGGGAAGTTTAGAGGCGACCTCAAACACTTCCTTATCAAGAAAAGGAACGCGAAGTTCCAAAGAATGTGCCATTGTCATGCGATCAGCTTTCACAAGAATATCGCCTCGAAGCCAGGTGTGGAGATCCACATACTGCATTTTCTCAACATCGCCGTATGTTGCGCCATTGTTGTAAATGCCCTCTGTAACTTGTGTAAAATGAGTGGATTCGTCATAGCCTTTCATCACAAAGCGTTTCTCTGACTCATCAAACATAAACGCATTCCCGACATAACGCTCAGCCATCGGAGTGGTACCACGAAGCAAATAACTTCGCCCTTTCATTTGTTCCGGCAGTCGAGAGGCCGTTGCATTCAGAAGCGTTTTCGCGCCTTTAGGCAGACGATTAAACCAATTGAGCGCAAGTGGCTCACGGTAGATGTTATAACCACCAAATAACTCATCGGCGCCTTCACCGGAAAGCACAACTTTAACATGCTTAGCTGCTTCTTTTGCCACAAAATAAAGTGGAATCGCAGCTGGGTCCGCGACAGGATCATCCATATGCCAAATAATTCTAGGAAGTTCTTCGACAAACGCTTCAGGGGTGATGACCGTATGAATATTGGTTACTCCAAGTTGCTCCGCGGATTCTTTCGCGATATCAATTTCACTATAACCTTCTCGTTCAAACCCCACCGTAAACGTAAGAATGGACGGATGAAACTCCTTGGCAAGCGCCACGATACTTGTCGAATCGATCCCGCTTGAAAGAAACGCGCCAACCGGCACATCACTTCTCATGTGCATTTTTACAGAGTCTGTTAACACATTGCGAATAGCAAGTTTCGCGGTGTCCAACTCTTGCCTAACGGGCACAAAAGTAGGCTTCCAATACGCTTGAACGTTGAGCGCTTCTCCTGGTTTTTTGGTTAAGTAATGACCTGGTTGCAATCGTTTAATCCCTTGTGAGAGTGTTTCAGGCTCAGGGACAAATTGAAACGTGAGGTAATGTTGGAAGGCCTCTTGGTTAATAGGTCCTGCATCGCGTCCGAGCAAAAGACTTTTCTTCTCTGAAGCAAAGAATACTCCCTGATCCATTACCATAAAATAGAAAGGTTTGATGCCAAACGGATCTCTCGCTGCAAAAAGCGTGCGCTCCTGTTTGTCCCAAATGACAAACCCAAACATCCCTCTAAGCTCTTTTACCGCTTCTTCACCTTTAGCCGCATACATCGCCAAGATTACTTCTGTATCGGATGTCGTTTTGAACGTCATCCCATCTTCTTCTAAGTTCTTTCTTAATTCTAAGTAATTATACACTTCACCATTAAAGATAATCGTATACCGATCGTCTGAATAGGTAAGGGGCTGGTGACCGCCTTCCAAATCAATAATGCTCAAACGGCGAAACCCTAATTGAACGGCATCATCCGTATAAAATCCATTATCGTCTGGCCCTCTATGTGTTATAATTTCAGTTCGTTCCACCATATTATTTTGTTCATGACGATTGGGTTCAAGTTCATTGTTTGATATAAATCCAACAAATCCACACATGGAGATGTCTCCTTTCCTACTGACAAACCAGTTGTACTTTGGCTTGATTTAAGACAAATTCCAGATCGCGCGTTTACTAAACGCGAAGGTCATCCTACATTTCTTCATTAGTTTACCACTTCACATCCAAATTCGAAACCATTTTCTAAAGTAAAGAAAATGGGGGTCGCTTTCAACCCTTTAAACCCTTTAGCGCGTCTTGATTCGATCCCACCTTGGGTCTCCGGTCGTTCTGACATCATGAATGAAGGGCGCCCCATATAAAGGACACCCTTTGTTGATTTAAATTAACTGTTAAGTTGATCTTGAAAAACAGGTAAAGCTTCATTCGTATTAAGCGCATCAAGGGTTTGTTCGGATAAATTCCCTTTTCCTCGTTTAATAATATAGACATTCACCTCTCGTTTTCCCCACTTTTTATACACATCTTTAACAGAATTATAGTAAAGATCTAATTTGTAACCATTGATCGCAGAACCCGTATCAGCTACGATGCCGTATCCATAGCCTGGTATATATAGTAAGGTGCCAATTGGAAAAATGGAGGTATCCGCCGCAATCGTCGACACATAATCCCTTCGCACTTTTACCCCACTATATGTAATGCCATATGTTGGGTCGCCCGGATGTTTTCCTGTTGATTCTTTTCCAGCTGTATATCCCGTTGCCGTCACTTTTTTGAATGGATATTGATCGAGACTCGGCGTTTCTTGCAACGAGACTTGTTTGGTCAAATGATCTGCAAATTGACTTTTCGGATTAAAAGTCAAAGGTTTTGCGGCTAGCCGATCATCGACTTTACTTAATAGTTTGGGTCCATTAAACGGTGACGTTGCTTGGGCTTTACCCATTTTATTAAAATCAGATGGTAGAAGACCCGTTATCGCATAGAAAGTTGAAAAAATGGCTGTCAAAAGCAAAATAGCCATCATCACATTTCTCATAACCGTTTTTGCAGTTTCCAAAATCGCCACTCTCCTCTGAAGAACATTCTTCCCAGAGAGAGGGGAAACTATACACAAAACCGTTATGTGATGGATGAGGCTACTCTAAATAAAAGATGCGTTTGGGATTTCTTTTTGGTATGACTTCTTGAAAATAAACGCGTGAAAAAGTGGGTATCGCCCTTTAAAACATAGTATAACCTCGGGATCGAAGTAATTTCATTGTGACCCCGGAAATAATGGCGCCAACTAATCCCAAAGCCAAAACCGTCCAATCCGACGCTGCAAGATGACTTAAGCGTGCACCTACTTTGTAAAACGTTTGCACGGGTGACGAAAAATAACTGAAGGTTGGAACTTTGTCAATCATTAACAAGACAATAATGGGGTAGAGAATGGCAACAAGCCAAGTGGTTTTAAGCAGCATATTAATTATGAATCCGATTCCAAAAAAGAGTACGGCAAAAAGAAGCATGGACAAAATAAATTGGGGCAGCGATAGACTCAAAACGTTCACCTCCGTATCAAAAAGTTTACCTTTTGAAGAGCCAAGCCGTCAATGAAGCGTCCTTCCCATTAATGGATGGCCGCGATTTTACGAGTGACAGTCCGTTTCCTTTCCGGTTCCATTACATTTCTGACAGGTTTCAGATCCACCTAATAACAACTGGAAATAGCCTTGCCCTTCACAGTACGTACATGGCATCTGACTGTTTAAATCCTTTGCGCTCAACTCGAGTTCCACCTTTCTAATTTTTCAAACTATAATAACAAGTTTTTGAAAATTTGAAAAGGCTTTTTTTGCAATAAAAAAAACAGTGTGGGACTCACATTCCGTTTTTCCCTGCACTGTCTTATTATTATTTACCTAATAAGTTTAATTTTCCTTTTTTTAGAACCAATCCAACGCCACCTAATAAAAACAAATAGCGATCATCTATAATTTTCTTCATAGCTGAAGCGGATGTCCCTTTTAACTTGGTTCCATCGAACACCATTCCAATCGCATCGCCATGACCGAGTGATGCAACGGTACCTTTTGATTTATAGGTAAACGGTTCAGTTGGTTCCTCTCTTATAAGATGCTTAATATTTTCAGCCACCTTATAAGACGCTTGAATTGCGATTTGAGCCGTTGGTGGGTAAGGGCGCTCTTGACCTTCACCAAAAACAAGCGCACAATCTCCTACTACAAAGATGTTTGGAAACTCTGGCGCCCGCATATCTGAATTGACCTTTAGACGTCCCCGAGTCACCTCAAAGCCTGATTTTTCGACGATACAGTTTCCTCTAATCCCACCGGTCCAGATGACCGTCCCTGCTTTGACTTCTCGACGATCGTCTTTTCCCTTTGTTTGAATACACACATGGTCCTCGGCGCATTCCACAATATGGGTATTGAAAATAAATTCAACACCACGAGCTTCTAATTTATCAATTGCATACTGAGCCAATTCCTCATCAAACCCCGGTAAAATACGCGGACTACCTTCAACATTGATCAAGCGAACCAGTTCACGATCAATGTCATACTCCTTACAGAGCTCTGGAATACGGCTCGACAACTCACCTAGAAATTCAACACCAGTAAAACCGCCGCCCCCAACAACAATTGTGAGGTCACATGGAGACGCATCCGGATTATTGTTGTAACACGCGAATTGGTATTCTAACCGTTCTTTGATTTGTCGGACGGTATTTACATTTTCAATTGAGAAAGCATGGTCCTTTAAGCCTGGAATTCCAAAGGTTTCCGACTCAAATCCTAAGCCGATTACGAGATAGTCATAATCCAGCTCCCCTTCATTTTCAAGTACAACTTTTTGTTCCTCTTTTTTAATCAAGGACACACAATCTTGAATAAAGCGAACCCTATTGGTATCAATGACATCCTCGATGAACATGCGCGTGCGGTCCGGTGGTAAGGTTCCGGCTGCCGGTTCATGTAACCACGTGGATTGATAATGATAATTGTACTTGTTCACCAGCGTAATGTCTGCTTCACTCGGGCGAAGCCGCTTTAGAAGTTGGGTGGTTGTCATCATCCCCCCGTAACCTGCACCTAATATGAGTATTTTTGGTTTGTTCAATAGGATCACTTCCAGCTCTCATGAAATTTGATGGTTTTTCTTTCTTCTTTAAATCGGCTCAAAAAAACAGGAAGGTATGGGTTCAAATTACGATCTTTCCATATTGCTCATACGTTATATTTTTTATATATTTTAAAAAATATAAAATTGCACTGTCGATTAAAAAAGGATAAGAAAAACTAGGACGAGTAGCTAACACTCGGCAAGAAATCATGTTCTTTTTATTAAAGTAAGACAATTATAAACTTTTGTGAAACATTTCACGAACTTCCCTTAATAATAATAGGCATAAAAGGTGGTTTTTTCAACCCTTTTTATACGTAGAATGCCCAACTTGAGAAGATAATTATTAAAATGAATTCCATAAGTGGTGAAAGAAGTGGTGGTGAACAGATTCTGTCCGGTCACATAAACTGTTCATATCAACCTTTAGGGAGGAGGAGATGGTCTGGTGGATCTGTTAATCGCTGTTCTAGCTGCCCTACTAGCCATCTATTTAATCGCAGCGGGGATTTATTTTGTCGTGGTGTTCTTTGGGATCTTACTGACAAGTCCATTCTTTTGGATGGTCGTTGGCATCATCATCTTCATCGTGATTATATTAGAAGTGTATTTCAAACGGTAACAAAAGCCCTCCCAAGTACACAATTCGGGAAGGCTTTTTGGGTTAGAAAGCAGATCGCTTTAATGGTCCGTCAGCGGAAATTTAGTCTTTCTTAGACTAAAATAACCCCCCACTAAAGTGGGAGGTTTCAGGCGTTCTCTAACTTAACAATCCGTTGACGGCGTACCGGCATTCGTTGCCGTCTTAAACGATTGTCCACATCCGCATGTGGCAATCGCATTCGGATTTTCAATCGTAAACCCGCCGCCCATCAAGTTTTGTTTATAGTCAATAATGACACCATCGAGTAAAGGTGCACTTTCTTTATCTACCACAACATTAAGTCCATCGGTTTCAAAGCTTTGATCGGCTTCATTGGCACGCTCATCAAAACCCATTCCATAGGTGAGTCCGGTACACCCGCCACCTTTTACTCCCAAACGAAGAACATGAGCCGGTTCTTCTGATGACGCCATCATTTCTTTAATTCTGCTATTGGCTGCCTCTGTGATTGTAATCATCCGGGGCACCTTCCTTTCCGTTTACTTAAAGTTATTATAACGCGAGGATCCCCTCTGACTCAAGAAAAACCGCTTCTCAAAAAGAGGATGCCGTTAGCACCTACCTGAGACATTTAAATAAAATAAGGAATCGACCAAGACCGATTCCAAAAATATTTCAACCCTATATCTAAACCGATTTTAAACCGTTCGGACTTGTTTTTTTGGATACTTATGACGCATTGATTGTGTATATTCGGCATCAAGTTCCTTACTATAACTTAAAACTGTCGGGTGACACAATCCCAGTAATTCAGCTGAATCGACCATTTGCTTACGGAGTTCTTCCATTTTCTTGTATTCATAGTGCGTTGTTTTTTTCATACGGAGTCCCTCGTTTCGTTGGTTTATTGACTGATTTTCCCTTGGGAATTCACTGTGCGCCTAATTTTAAGCTTCGTCAAACGAACTTCTTTTTAAACACTTTTCACTTCATTTATATCAATCGGCAAAAAAAACACCTTCACAGATCGTAACAGCAGGTCCTGTCATCCAAACCTCTCCACTTTGAGAATCCCATCTAATAACGAGGTCACCACCATCTAGGTGAAGTGAAACATCTTGGTCTTTTTCTGCTTTCTTATTTAAAATGAGCGCAACAGCAGCGGCACAAGCCCCCGTTCCACAGGCTTGGGTAATTCCAGAACCTCTTTCCCAGACTCTATATATAGCCTCATTTTTGCCATTAGGTTGAATGAACCCAACATTAACACCTTCAGGAAATAAATCATGTCCGTCTGCTAATATGGGGCCTAATTCATGAATCGGGGCCTCTTCTATTGCCCCCATTAAGACAATGGCATGAGGATTCCCCATTGAAACCGCGGTCAGATGAACGGGCTTTCCATCAATTTGAAACGCCTGATTAATTACGGGTTGAGGTGTTAAAGCGGTCATTGGAATCTGTTCGGGCTCCAAAATCGGCTGACCCATGTTGATCGTGACACGGTCCACATTGTGGCCTTTTAGATGAATGTCCGCTTGAACCATTCCCGAAGCCGTCTCGATCGGAAAATGAGTCGATGTCACATAGCCCTTCTCATAAATGAATCGAGCGACACACCTCAACCCATTTCCACAATTTTTGGCTTCAGAGCCGTCTTTATTAAAGATCCGCATTTTAGCCGCGCCCTGATCAGAGGGGAGGATCGCAATTAACCCGTCAGAGCCAATTCCTGTATTTGGGTTCGAGACCTGTATGGCCCATTGTGGGAACTGATCAGGATCATACTCTGTCTCAAATCCATCGAGATAAATATAACAATTCCCCAAACCATGCATTTTAGTGAATTTAAGTTCTTCTACCAATTATATACCCCCTTTTCTAACAACGAAACCCCTTATTTAGTAGATTTGCATAATTTTTCATATAAAATACACTATATATTGACAGAACCTCCGTGAACCTAGCGTAGCGGGCGATCCGCCCAAATGTAATCATCATCCAAAGAAAGAATCGTTAATTTTTCATGGCAACAGGGCATCACCACATGGGTTTTAAACCCTTCTTTGGCAAGTTCCAGTTTCTCACCCTCTATTGAAATTAAAACCGAGGAAGCCCCACAGAATGGGCATTCATTTAGAAACAAATCGTTTTCGAGCACATCATAAGGCCAAGTATGGGAAAAAGAAGACATGCCATCCCTCCTTAAGAAATAATTAGAAAAACTTGGCTTACCGCCAAGTCCTAGCCGTACGTTTTAGTTACTTTCTGATCGTATTAAAGAAACACCGCAAATGGAGCGGTGCCTTACGTCTATATTAATTAAAGACTTTTTTCGTAAACTTTGTTGCCTAAAATTCGGCGGAAAATATACTCACTGGATCGATTGGTCCGATCACATCATTTTCCGAATTACATTCATATTAAAACATTGGGTTTTCTTCAAGGAATTGGTAGATTTTTTTCACAAGATCTTCCGGCGTTTGAGCCGACACTAACTCACCATTGACAAGAGCATAAGGCCCCTCATAACAAAGATCACAATAATCGAGACACGTGTATTCCACTACATCCAAATTTGGATCTTCTTCTAAAATTTCAAGTGCCCTTTGCGAGCCGCTGGCGAGGTTACTCATGCAAAACTCGATGATCGGATTCATTGGGGCTCACCTCTTTACCCCTTCAATTTACATGGTATGGGACACGCCGTCAACTTTTTTAAAACGCCTTAGGAATGCGGTTAACCCAATGCTTCCAAGTATTCAAAAATGGGCTTTAGTCTTAGATTACCCTCGCCTAATACTTGACCTGCCCCAACCACTAGCGGAAAAAAATAAGTGTCCTTTTTGATTTCATCCGTAAAGTGACGATCTTCTTCTGTAACGGGCTTATTAATGTCGACATAACGCAGGGAAAGTGGGGCTTCCGGAAAACGCCTTTTAATCGCTGCTTCTAACCATTCATAGGTTTCTCTTGAGGATGGAGCATTTAAGCAGCTCGCACAAAGCAGCTCGGCTCCATAAACTGTCAATTCCATAATACCGCTCCTTTAGAAAAACTTGGCTGATCGCCAAGTCCTAAATGGCGAGAGTCCTTGTTTTTTATATTTTTTCCTTAATCGCATTACGAAATTTTATACTTTCTAAAAGCATAAAAACTTTTCATCATCATATCACAGATTTTGCCTCGATCCACACCAATATTTAGTTTGGGACCATCCCAGTTGCATCAAACCTTTGGTTCCCTTAAAATGAAGTTTGGTTCTGACTATCTCGAATTGGGACAGCCTAAGTTTTGTTAATGGATTTTTTAAGTTTAAACAAGTATAATATAAATTAAGGAACTCACTTTTAACAAGTGAGAATGGAAAGATGAAAGGAGTCATCTTCATGCGTGAACAAGTTGAAGAAGTACTAGGAAAGCTTCGTCCTTTTTTACTCCGTGACGGTGGAGACGTTGAACTCGTCAATGTCGATGAGGGTGTCGTTCGCGTTCGCTTAATGGGTGCCTGCGGAAGTTGCCCGAGTTCTACCATTACGTTAAAAGCAGGAATTGAACGTGCCTTGTTTGAAGAAGTGCCTGGCTTTAAAGAACTTGAACAAGTTTTTTAATTTATAATACATGAGCAAAACTAGGCTTTCGCCCTTTCCTTATTGGCGAAAGCCTAGTTTTATCTTTGAACCTTTCTCAGAGGTCGAACACAAAAAAAACCTTCAGGTCCCTATGGGTCTGGAGGATTTTTTTAATGGGCTTGAATGCACCTGTTAAGAGATCATTTTACTTTAATGAGTCGCTTGCGTCTTAAGCCAATCGACTTCTACAACCGGTGTTAAGCCGAGGTTTGAGAATCGACTTAGTAAAGCTTCTTCACGAACGCTCATCTTTAAGCACCGATCCAATTTCTTTAGAGCATCCTCTTCGTTGAATTGACCTGCAAAATAACCTTCTACTGTTTCAAAAAAAGGAAATGGAAAAAGAAGTCGAGCATAAGCCAAACTCATGCCAACCTGTGTGATGTCTTTTTTCCTTTTATAACGTTCTAAAAATGCCAACCCTTCTCGCTCTGGGTCCGCAGCCTCCCAACAGACCGAGCGTAGCCACTCTCCGATATCTCGCCCAGGATGATCGATGACCCATTCGGTTGGCCACTGGATTTCTCCCTGTTCCTGTTTCCACATAGTTGATCGAATGCGGTTATGGCAAAAACCAGCCCCTTCGTCCACGTGGGCGTCAATCATAAGATCTACCACATATTGAATCGCGTTTTCTGCACGGCCAGAATAATAAGGGTACTGTTCAATCATAGCCTGTTCAAAGGCAGTCGGCTCCTCACTTTTTAGGCGATCCTCAATCCACGCGTACACCTGATCCGCACGATTTTGCCAAAATACAGCCCAATTTAAATACGGACGTTCAGTACTGTAGATCGTTTGGTCGAAATGAGTTAATTCATGAAAAGAAGCCATTCTCTCCCCATCCCATGGTGGAACCTGTTCCTCAGTCTGCGCTGCTAAAAAAACCATTTCTTCTCCTTCATACATCGAGCTGTACTCACCATTTTTGGTTATAAGGATACGAGCAACGTGATCGCCATTTGTTAACAAATGTTGACTTACGGACGCTAGCGCCTCAATGGACGATTCCTGAAAGGCCACGCGCGGTGTGGGATAAATGGTCCATTCACCCGATCGCAACCAGGTCCCGGTCGACGTCCGATCAAAATGACAGGACAAGCCATAGATTTCGTATAAATGTTGCAAGATCATATCACCATTCACCTCGACATTAAGTCCTTTCTAACATTTTTATGCGACAGATACTCGATCCAT
Source organism: uncultured Sporolactobacillaceae bacterium (assembly GCA_963829575.1). Taxonomy (GTDB): domain Bacteria; phylum Bacillota; class Bacilli; order Bacillales; family Sporolactobacillaceae; genus KACC-23026. The sequence continues at coordinate 465,590 of CAWHJF010000016.1, forward strand.
GCGAAAACGCCCAATTGCATAACACAGTCTATGTAAGGTGATTCTATAAAATATAGCTTTTGTTTAGCTAATCGGCGGGAGTTTAACAGAAATCGGCACAAATGGTGGACCAATCGGCGGGAAATGCCAGTAAATAGGCGCAAAACGGATGGAAACAGGGACAATTCCCTATTTAATCGGCGGAAACTTGCCGCCGACGGACGTCAAAAGGAGCGTACGAACTGCTCGTTAATAATCAAGAGAGGAGCGATATAAGTGGTGGAACAACAGTCGATCAATAAGGCAGCACGTGCTTGGTTGAAAGAGCGTGGGGTTACAGTTCCAGATATCGCGGAGCTCGTCCTTTTTCTCCAAAAGGACTATCATGAAAACTTGACGATTGAGTTATGTGAAGAGCATATAGAAGCCGTTCTGAATAAAAGAGAAGTTCAAAATGCGATTTTGACTGGAATTGAACTGGATCGTTTAACGGAGAAGGGCCTTCTTCAAGAACCTTTATTGGATCTATTGAAACGTGACGAAAGCCTATATGGTGTGGATGAAATTGTTGCTTTTTCAATTATTAATGTCTATGGGTCCATTGGATTTACAAATTACGGGTACGTGGACAAAGTTAAACCAGGAATTCTGAAACGTCTTAATGATAAAAGGACAGGAGAATGCCACACCTTCCTCGATGACATTGTCGGCGCCATTGCTGCAGCCGCTTCAAGCCGCCTTGCCCATAGTGTAGGCTCTGACTAAAGGCTTTTCTCGAACAAAATGCTTCACCTTTCATCTTTATAGAGTTTCACCCTTATGGAGCCGGACAAAACGGATCATCGCTTCCCGCTCATTCGGCTTCATCCCCATCCACCCCCCACTAGAACAAAAAGCAGACCCCTAGAATTGGGTCCACTCTTTTAACGAATCTAAGCTATACGTAGGTTGGGAATCAAAGCCTTGAAGCGCGCCTTTTGGCGTGACCCCGGTAGACACATACAACGTATCACAGCCGGCGTGAATGCCTGCCAGAATATCGGTATGATAATTATCACCGACCATCACACACTCTTCTTTCTTCAGTCCCAAATAATCGATCGCTTGTTCAACAATCACTGCTTCAGGCTTGCCAATAAAAATCGGTTGAACCCCTGTTGAGGTTGTCACTAAAGCAGTGAGTGCACCATTTCCAGGTTCAAGTCCCTTTTCAGTGATTAACGCAACATCTGGGTTTGTGGAAATAAAGGTCGCTCCCGCTCGAACCGCTAGAACTGCCTTGGAAAACTTTTCGTAGGTGACGTGACGGTCTAACCCGACTACTACGAAATCTGGCTTTTCATCTTGAATGATCAACCCTTCGTCTGCTAATGCAACTTTTAGGCCCTCTTCTCCTATAAAATAAACCGAACCGCCTGGTTTTTTCTGTGAGATATACCGTGCTGCCGCCTGGCTTGTCGTCAAAACATCCTTCGCTTCCGCTGGGGCCCCCATATTATTGAGCCGTAACGCCACTTGATCCGGTGTTGTCGTGGAGTTATTTGTGACATAGAGATAAGGGATTCCTTTCTCCTTTAATTGATTCACAAAGTCGATGGCCTCAGGAATCGGCTCTAATCCTCTGTAAACTGTTCCATCTAAATCGATCAAATAGCCTTTATAAGACTTCAATTAGGCACAACTCCTCTCTATTTTTCCGGTTTAAACGCAGAGACGGGTCCTAATTCTGACATTAAATAATTTCGAACTTTCGTCGGAAACATCCGCCAGACCTTTGCGTACGCATTAAACGGCTCGATAAGCTCCTCAAGAGCCAGCACCGCATAGTTCTGTACCAAACCTTTTCGAAGGGAAATAAGCTTCAAATAAGCGGTTTTCTCGTCTTCAGAAAGGACGGACTCGTCCACTAAAATTTCCACAATATCTTCATAGCTTCCTGGGTCTCTCATAATAAAACCATCGATCATCCCATTTCCAACATCCAGAAAGGACTCAATAATGACATGAAAGATTCGCTCGATGCCTCTTTTTTCAATAGGTGTGAGCGTAAGAGACGCGAGCGCGTGATCTAGTAAGTGAAACTGCTCTTCCATAAATTTCAAAATGGTTTCCATTTTTTCTCGATCAATAAAATACATGAATGAACCCCCATTTTTAATCCGCTTGATCATAAGGTCTACTCACTGATTCTACACTATTTTGGACAAAATCATAAATAAACATCTTTAATTTTGGCGCAGTCCATCTAGATTAGGATTAATTTCCCAAAGAATAAAGAACACGAAATCCGCAAACTTTAAGGACGAAGGGGTGAGAGATCATGGGCAAGAAACCGGATTATACCGATGTTTCAAACGCAGTGACTCAACAAAACTTTCTGACAGCAGAAGAATTTCCGGAAGGCACTTACGGGGCACCATTTAATAAAACTAAACCTGTTTCTAACAAGGATACCCCTTGGAAAGACGGCCAACAGTTTTATACGAATTCGAGCTATGAATATCGAACCTTTCATGAAAATTTGCCTCGACAATTTCCAGGCGCCCACCCGACACATGATAAAAAGGGTGTAGAAAAGGTTCCTCCATACAACAATTACACCCCCGATTAATTGGGGGGTGTTTTGTCACTTACGCCTCTTTTTGTTCCAGCTCTTTTGACACTTTTTTAATTAAGAAATAGGAACAGCCAAAGTTACAGTATTCATAAATGTAGTCTGGCAGCGTCCCGATTTTGGAATCAAAGGGGGCTTTGCGGTTGTCATCTTCATAAAACCCGCGAAGCCTGAGTTGTTCGTAGCCCCAATCCCCAAAAATATAATCGTATTTGGACAAAATATCGCTATATCTTTTTAGAAAGGCCTCTTGATCCCAAGCCTCTCGATAGTCTGTAATCAGTTCATATGAGTGATGATCCACTTTTAACAACAATTTTTGATCCATTTTCTACCCTCCAAACCACTCGTTCGTTGTCATGCTTTCATTTTTTTATATAATATATCCATCATTTACTAGCAATTTATTCAGAGTGAACGGTCACCCTAATTTATATAAGGAGGAGACCTGAGATGTTCTACAAAATACCGTTGACGTTGGCGCTTTGTGTGATTTTGACAGGATGTGGGCTCAGCACGAGCAATAATCATCTTAGAACGGGTCAAAACCGAACGTTAGACCCCACTACCAATGTGACGTACAACGGGCCATCCAACACCCTTCAACAACATAATTCAGACCATGTACAAAATGGAGCCTTCGGTTATGTCCATTATACACGGAAAAAAGGGACAAACAATGCTTTAACAGGAAATCACATCCCTAAAATTGATTATAAAGCATTAGCTGACATTGTCACACGTTTAACGTTATCACTGCCAACCGTCTACGATGCCGGAACACTAGTGACCGATCAATATGTATTGATTGGTTATCAATCCGATAACCCAGATCGGGAAGAAGCAGCCCAACAAGTTAAGGCAGCAGCTCTATCTGTCGTTCCGAATTACTATAAAATTTACGTCTCAGATGCTCATAATGCGACAGCTGATCTTGCTCGTTATAAGGCGTATTCCTCAAGCTCCTCAGCCGTTCATCGCTGGCTTCCCGCCATGATTGAACAAATGAAACAGTCTCCACAAGGAACCGGGAACTCCAAAGGGGTTGCGGATTGATGGTAAAAGCGAAATCCTTAAAGAAAGTGACAGAGGTGAATAATGATGAGACGAACTGTTTTTGGCCTCCTTCTCTCCCTTACGTTGTTCTTTTGCACCGCAAGTTCACACGTACAAGCTAAAGAAACACAAAAATTGAATCCAATTGACTTTACAGGATTCTATAAAAAAACAGAAGCTCTGACGTTCGTGCCATGGGAAGTGTTAGCCGCAGTGGATCAAGTTGAACGTCACATTCATAAAAGAAAAAGTGAAGAGCTTGGAATTTGTTTTGAAGCTAAAAAGTGGGCTGGACCACTCAATCCTGACCTCCATGATACGTCTCCACTTACGATCACATTTTTTGATGGATTAGGAGAAGACGGAAATGGGGATGGGAAAATTGATCAAACCAATCCTGAAGATGTTCTATTCACCATGGGCGATTACTTATCGAAATATGGATACACCTTACAAAACGAAGATCAAGGCCTTATGGCACTATATGGCCAATCCAAAACGATTGATGTTATCAACGAAATTGCTTTAATTTATCAACATTTTGGAACCATTGATTTAGGTGACCACCATTTTATCATGCCATTGACTCGCAATTATGACATGGTTCATAACTGGGGAGCTGGTCGCGGATGGGGTGGACGAAGACGCCATGAAGGGACCGATATTTTTGCCTCTTATGGCACACCCATTCTCTCTACCACTTATGGGATTGTCGAGATGAAGGGCTGGAATAAATATGGGGGCTGGCGAATTGGGATTCGTGATCCTCGTACCAATTATCACTACTATGCACATCTTATGGGTTTTGCAAAAGGGATCAAAACCGGTTCATTTGTCAAACCAGGTGAGACAATAGGATATGTCGGCAGCTCTGGATATGGCCCTAAAGGTACACAAGGAAAATTCCCACCGCATCTTCATTATGGGATCTATGCGTTTAATGGAAAAGACGATTACGGATTTGACCCTTACCCTTTTCTACGTTTATGGGAACGGCAACAAAAGCAAAAGAAGAATTAACCTTTTAGGCTAATTCTTCTTCTATTGTATTTTATATTAACCATTGATTTTGTTTGTGGTTGATGAGGATGTAGTATTGGATGCTTTGCTGGTTGATTTAGAGTTCTGGACGTTTCCTTTCGAGTTCGTGCTACTCTTATTTGAAGATTGATCAGGGAGTACCACTGATGGATTAGACGAATTATTTCCTCCCCAGTAAATAGGAACCTGTCCTGGAATCAGTTGCGTGACAATCGGTATATTATTTGTGACGGTCACGGTCTTAACTTCAAATGGAATGACGATTTTGACATGAACGACTACTTGAATCGAAACATCCACCCATACATTGTTAATTGGAACAGACTTAACCTCTTTAATATTATTGGTTTGAATGTTACTCATTACTTGGAAACGAATCGGAATATTGGGACCTAAATTCGCTAACAACACGTTATTCGTCGCTTGACCTAACGGAACTTTATCCACTAACCCTTGCTTATTTGGAGTTGTTTTCTCTACTTCACCTAACGTTGGGTTACTGATTGGTGTTTTGCCTTCTTCAATAAGCCTTAAATATTCCTGTACATCATTCGTAATTAAATTATTTAATTGGTTGATCGCCACGGTATTGTATGTAAAAGACGTAATATTTCCGGCATCATCATAAGTTGGTATAAATAATTGCTTTTTTGAAGCGCTTGCTCCTGTTTGGTTCATTTCGAGTTCCATATCACGAATTTCTTTTTTACCTACTGCAATATTTATAGCATATGTCGCGATCTGAGTGGCCCGCGTTTCTGCAATATCCCTTAGAGTAGGCTTAATGCCATGGTTGATATACCTTAACCCCCAGGTTGTCATCCCTATAAATAACAAGATCGTGAGAACAAACACATAGCTGAATGGAAGCTTTTTCCGAGGACGCCTTCCTCTTACTTTGAACATGAAACATCCCCCTTTAAAAGCATGTATATGCTTTGTCCGAGGGATGTATTTTAAAACTTTGTGTAAAAGTTTTTAAACCATTTTGAGTAACGCATCGGTTCCTTTCATACCTTCGGTGATTCCAAGCTCACGCGCTTTAATTGTAACAGATTCTAATGGTGCGTTTAAAAGTTGGTCAATGGTTCTGACCCCTGTTGCTCGACCAGCAAGAATACCGCGGTCAGCCAGCTTTTCATTTAGGAGTCCGACATCTAAAGCACCGCACATGATATAACCGTGATCATTGTATACGGCAAGTAAAGTGGTTTTAGGTAGCTCAACTGAAACAGCTGTAAATGGATGACCTTCAATAAATAATGGTTTTACTTCAATCATCAAACCCCTCCCTGCCATTACTCTATGCTAGAGTGATGAAAAGGTTCCTGGGTGCGGCGGGAGTGGGGGCCGATTGAATAACGGATTGTCGTGCACGTAAAATTAAAATAGGGACACTTCAATCCGCTATTCCTCAATTGAGGCGCGTATGGGCGAGAATATGGACACATGGATCCCTTATTTCCCTTAATGTGGGGCGAGAACCCACTGAATTCACGCAATAGCGACATGACGATGACATAAAGTTGGATCAACCGCTTGCTCGAAGGCAATAACGGAACATCGAATACACAAAAAACAGGCATTGACGCGAAGAAACGCGTCCAATGCCTGTTTATCTTAATTGAACTTAACCGATCGACCCTTCCATCTCGAACTTGATGAGACGGTTCATCTCAACGGCATATTCCATTGGAAGTTCTTTTGTAAATGGCTCAATGAAGCCCATAACAATCATTTCCGTTGCTTCTTGCTCGGTTACACCACGGCTCATAAGGTAGAAGAGTTGTTCTTCGGATACCTTAGAAACCTTCGCTTCGTGCTCAAGTGAAATGTTTTCATTTAAGATCTCGTTGTATGGAATCGTATCAGACGTTGATTCATTATCCATTATGAGCGTATCACATTCCACGTTTGAACGAGAGTTGGATGCGTTACGGCCAAAGTGTACCATACCGCGGTAGGTGACTTTCCCGCCGTGCTTTGAAATCGATTTAGAGACAATTGTTGACGACGTATTGGGTGCTAAGTGCATCATTTTCGCACCAGCGTCTTGGTGTTGGCCTTTACCCGCAATCGCAATTGATAATGTGTTCCCTCTTGCGCCTTCTCCTTTTAAAAGGATGGCAGGGTATTTCATTGTCAGCTTAGAACCGATGTTTCCATCAATCCATTCCATTGTCGCATTTTCCATTGCAACTGCGCGTTTCGTTACAAGATTGTAAACGTTGTTGGCCCAGTTTTGAATGGTCGTGTAACGGCAATATGCATCTTTCTTAACAATGATTTCAACTACAGCACTGTGCAGTGAGTTGGTCGTGTAAACCGGTGCTGTACAGCCTTCAACGTAATGGACTGAAGCGCCCTCATCGACAATGATCAACGTACGCTCAAATTGTCCCATGTTCTCCGAGTTAATTCGGAAATACGCTTGAAGCGGTGTTTCACATTTGACCCCTTTTGGTACATAGATAAAGGACCCACCTGACCAAACGGCCGAGTTAAGGGCAGAAAACTTATTATCAGAATAAGGGATAACAGATGCAAAATACTCTCTGAATAGCTCTTCATTTTCACGAAGGGCCGAGTCTGTATCTTTAAAGACAATCCCCATGTCTGTCAGTTCCTGCTTCATACTATGGTAAACCACTTCAGATTCATACTGAGCGGAAACACCTGCAAGATATTTTTGTTCCGCTTCCGGAATTCCAAGCTTATCAAAGGTTCGTTTAATTTCTTCAGGAACTTCATCCCAAGAACGCCCTGATTTCTCAGACGGCTTAACATAATACGTAATGTCATCAAAATTAAGATCGTTCAGATTCCCACCCCATTGAGGCATTGGACGCTTATAAAAATGCTCAAGGGATTTTAAACGAAAATCAAGCATCCACTGAGGTTCATTTTTACGTCTAGAGATATCTTCAACCACTTCTTTAGTCAAACCGCGATCGGCACGATAGACGGACACATCTTTATCATGGAAACCATATTTGTAATCACCAATATCCGGCATTTTCTTCGCCATCTAGTTCCCCTCCTTTTTAGCATCACTTGTCAAATAGGGGTTTGACAAGCATTCTGTGCGAAACCTCACACCTTATCCAAACGAAAACGTATATAATCAAGGTCAATATCTACTTATTCGTTCATTCTAACAAAAGACACGTCACTTGAATACGACGTAAATTTTGTTAAAAATAGTCTTCACTTTATTCCTGAATGCCTTTTTCCATCGCTTTCCAAGCTAAAGTGGCACATTTGATGCGGGCTGGAAATTTGGATACCCCTTGCAAGGCTTGAATATCACCAAGATCAAGGTCGTCTTCATCCACACCCTTACCAAGCATCATATTTGAGAACATCTCAGACATTTTCAAAGCTTCTTCTAATGTCTTACCCTTAATCGCTTCGGTCATCATCGAAGCCGATGACATACTGATCGAACAGCCTTCGCCTGTGAACTTAGCATCCGTGATATGGTCGTTTTCAACATTTAATTGAAGTTGAATACGGTCCCCACACGTAGGGTTATTCATATCAATGGTAAGCGAATCGTTCGCTTCAAGATTCCCGCGATTTCTTGGGTTCTTGTAGTGATCCATAATAACTTGACGATACAATTGATCTAAATGATTAGATGACATAACCAAAATACTCCTTCGCTTTAAGAACCCCTTCTACCAAACGATCGATTTCGTCTTTTGTGTTATAGAGGTAGAAGCTGGCACGTGCTGTTGCAGAGACGTTTAGCCATTTCATAAGCGGTTGACAACAATGATGACCCGCTCTTACAGCAATACCTTCTGCATCCAAAACGGTCGAAAGGTCATGGGGGTGAACGTCCCCTACATTAAACGTGACGAGACCGGCTCGCTCTTTTGGACCATAAATACTTAAGTTCTCAACATGAGATAATTTTTCTAAAGCATATTGAGCGAGTTCTGTTTCATAGTCATGAATGTCGTCTAGTCCAATGCTTTCCAAGAAATCAATAGCTTTACCAAGGCCAATTGCTGCTGCAATAATCGGTGTTCCAGCTTCGAATTTCCATGGAAGCTCTTTCCATGTTGAATCGTACAGGTCGACGAAATCAATCATTTCACCGCCAAATTCAACGGGTTCCATTTTTTCTAACAAGGCTTTCTTTCCATAAAGCACACCAATTCCTGTTGGACCACACATTTTATGTCCACTAAACGCATAAAAATCAACATCGAGGTCCTGGACATTTACTCTCATATGTGGGACGCTCTGCGCACCGTCGACCACGATAACAGCACCATGCTCATGAGCAATTGTTGTGATCTCTTTAATTGGATTAATCGTCCCAAGTACGTTTGAAACGTGGGAGATGGCGACAACTTTTGTTTGATTGGTGATGGTTTTTTTGATGGATTCTAAACTAGCCGTTCCATCATCATTCAAAGGAATGTACTTAAGTGACGCTCCCGTACGCTTGGCGATTTGCTGCCATGGGATCAAGTTCGCATGATGCTCAACTTGAGTCAGAACAATCTCATCACCTTCTTTAAGATTGTCTAATCCATAGCTTTGCGCAACCATATTTAGCGAGGTTGTCGTCCCACGCGTGAAGATGATTTCTTCACTTTTCGCGGCACCAATGAAACGTCTCACTTTTTCACGAGCACCTTCGTAAGCATCCGTAGCCCGAGTGCCTAGAGTATGAACGCCTCTGTGAACATTTGAGTTATAGGTTTTATAATACTCGTCAATTGCTTCTATAACAGAAATCGGTTTTTGGGAGGTAGCCGCACTATCTAAATAAACAAGCGGATGCCCATTGACTTCTTGATGTAGGATTGGAAACTGTTCGCGAATGGCTTGAACATCAAGCATTTCGAACTTTCCCTTCAATAACTTCAATTAATTGTTCTTTAACACCTTCAACAGGCAAATTCATGACAACCGGTGCCAAGAAACCATGAATAACGAGACGTTCGGCTTCTTCTTTTGAGATTCCGCGGCTCATTAAATAAAATAGTTGAATCGGATCAATTCGTCCTACAGAAGCGGCGTGACCGGCTACAACATCGTCTTCATCAATTAAAAGAATTGGGTTCGCGTCACCGCGTGCCTTATCGCTTAGCATAAGCACACGTTGCGTTTGGTCACCGTTTGACTTCGTTCCACCATGTTCAATTTTGGTTATCCCATTAAAGATCGCATTAGCCGATTCACGCTGTACGCCGTGAATCAACAATTTACTCTCTGTATTTTTACCAAAATGCTGGATATAGTTCGTGAAGTTTTGTCTTTGGTCGCCGCGACCAATACTAACGGCTTTCGTATCTCCAATCGATCCGTCTCCAACAAGAGCGGAATACGTTTCAGAAATCACATTGCCATCGTTCATTTGACCCAGTGCCCATTCAATTTTCCCATCCCGGCCGACATGAGCCCGACGATTCACATAAGCCGTGACATTGTTTGACAAATAATCCACAGCACCGTATTGGACGCGTGCATTATCGCCAACATAGACTTCCGCAATTGTATTCGCAACGCCGGAGTCTTCGGTTGTTTCCGAAAGATAGTTTTCCACGTAGGTGACAGAACTTCCTGTCTCAGCCACAATTACAACATGGTTAATCAGGCCATAACTTGGATCTTCCTGCCAATAAATACTTTGAAGCGGGGTTTCAACCACAACGTTTTTTGGAATATAAATAAACGTTCCGGCATTGTTCAACGCTGCATTTAAGGCGGTTAATTGGTTCTCATTGTACGAGCAGGCTTTCCCAAAGAAATGCTTCTCCAGAAGGTCACTGTGGTCTTTAACAGCGGTTTGCATATCTGTTAAAATGACACCTTGTTTTTGGAGGTCTTCAGATAGGACAGAATAGGTCAGATTTCCATTACGGTGGATAAGTACATGACCTTGTTGTTCACCTTTACCTACAAGTTGTTGGACACGTTCAGGGAGCGCTTGAATCGAGTCCACCGCTTGAGCGGGTGCCTCATGTTCAAATTCTGTAAAATTCCAACCGACAATCCGTGTTTTCTCTGCTTTTGGAAGAGGAAGATTGGCCGATTCCTCAAGCGCTTTTTTTCTAAGTTCGACTAGCCAATTCGGTTCACCACGACGACTGGCATAGTCTTCTATATATTGAGCGTCAAATTTCGACGATTTCGTTTCCGTTGACATCATTTTTCCTCCTACTACTTGGTTTGCCAGATCGATCCTAAAGTCCTTAAAGGGCTGTTCATCCTCTAATTGTCTCCAAATGGGACGCGATCTTCTTACGCTTCTTGCTCTTCTCCAACTGTTTCATCTTCAATGCCAAGTTCCTCTTTTACCCAATCGTACCCTTCTGCTTCAAGGCGTTCAGCAAGTTCTGGGCCGCCGGATTTCACAATTCGACCTTGCATCATAACATGAACTTTGTCAGGAGTAATGTAGTTAAGTAAGCGTTGATAGTGCGTAATGATCAAGCAACCAAAGTCAGGAGAACGCATTTCATTCACGCCTTTAGAAACCACTTTCAAGGCATCGATATCAAGACCCGAGTCAATTTCATCTAAAACGGCAATCTTAGGTTCAAGCATCATGAGTTGGAGAATTTCGTTGCGTTTTTTCTCACCGCCGGAGAAGCCTTCGTTCAAATAGCGCGTTGAGAATTCTTCACCCATATCGAGAACGTCCATCTTCTTATCCATAGTTTTGATGAACTTCATCAATGGAATTTCATTACCTTCTCCGCGACGACCGTTAATCGCTGTTCTTAGGAAGTCGGCATTTGTTACACCACTCACTTCACTTGGGTATTGCATCGCTAAGAAAAGACCTGCACGAGCGCGTTCATCCACTTCCATTTCAAGGAGATCTTCCCCGTCAAACGTCACTGTTCCTTCAGTAATTTCATATTTTGGATGCCCCATTAGTGCTGAAGCAAGTGTCGATTTACCCGTTCCGTTTGGACCCATAATGGCATGGATTTCGCCACCATTAATTTCTAAATTTAATCCTTTTACAATTTCTTTTCCTTCAATTGAAACGTGAAGATTTTCAATCTTTAAATTTGGTTGAGACATGAACGCTACCTCCAATTATTCTTCAATATTCTATATGACTTCCCACTTGGGAAAGTGATTCTCAATCTATTCTCATTCTAATCTAATATTAACTTCAAATCAAGCTGAACCCCTTGTCCGAGACCCGAACATTTTAAATAGATTTTTTCTTATATATAAAGGAATGTGGGCGAACTTTTCATTAGCATTCGCTATTCTAATAAAGTTAAACCGATTTATTCCAAAAACTTTTGGCCCCATGCATGTTGTAAATAAGGCGCATTTCAATTGAATCGACCGATAAAAGATCAAAAGGACCACTCGTAATGGAGCGGCCCTTTGAATAATTATTTAAAAGCGTTATTTACATTTTGAGATACCCAGGTCATACACCATGAATGGTCTTTTTCGCGCTTCTTTTCAACTTCCAACCTCTTGTCTAAGCTTCTTTCGTATTCGGCATAGTTAATTCCGTGAGTTTGAAACATCGCTTTTTCCATTTCATTTGTGTAATTGACACTGATTGGATTGATGAAGAATCATCCCTTTCAAATTATTTAACAATTTAAAGTTTATCACCTTTTCGGTCGACTCAACAAACTCGAAATTAAAGGGTATGATTGTTCTGACAACGGTTTAACCCCATTCCTTTAACTTATAAAAGCATTTGTTAGATTTCCTGCCAATACCTCCCGATTAGAGCGCTTACACAATAAAACACGCCATTTTAAAAAAATTACACTACGGCAATCTAAATAAATCGGCTATAAACTGCCTGATTAGGCATTCTTTCCAGCACTCAAGGCTCGGGGAGTGCCCATATGACCCCACTCAACTCTTTTCGGGCACTACTCCCAGTACCTCGCCAAAATATGACCCACAAAAATGGACCTTTGGAGGAAGCCCCCATTGGTCCAACTATTTTTTAGGCCGAAACGGATTGTGATGCCTTTTTCTTGTCAATTAGACATCCAGATTTAGAAAAGCAAACGAGATCGCTTAGGATTGCACTCGCGGTTGGTGGTCCGCCTGCACCAGGCCCTTTAAGCGTCAGAACACCGAGTAGATCCGTGTGTACCGCCACCGCATTTTCAACGTCCTCGACGCCATAAAGCGGGTGCGCCTTATCGACAAACTCGGGATGGACGGAGGCTACAATCTCGCCATTTTTTTTGAGCTCAGCTTTAGCGACCAACTTGATTCGCCCACCTTTTACCGCTGCATCATGAAGCGTTTTTTCCGTAATCGCCTCAATGCCCGCTTTATTAACCTGTTCCCACTTGGGCTGCTTGCCAAAAACATCTCGGCACAGAATCATTAATTTATAGAACGCATCATCACCCTGTATATCATTCGACGGATCCGCTTCTGCATACCCTTCCTCTTGAGCGATTTGAAGAGCGTCTTTAAATGACCTTAAATTTTTCCTCATGTCAGATAAAATAAAATTTGATGTCCCGTTTAAAATGCCTTCAAGTTTTGAAACCTTGTTAACATGCAGTAAATCGGAAAGCGTCCGAATGATTGGAATTCCCCCAGCTACCGTCGCCTCGTATCCGATTTCCGTATTACACGCTTTGGCCAATTCCTGAAGTTCACGCCCTTTATGGGCATACATCTCTTTATTGGCCGTAATAACGGGGATGCCCGATTCTAGCGCCCGCTTCACATATGTAAAAGCCGGCTCCACACCGACAATCGCTTCAATCACCAAATCAATTTCGTCACTCTCAATCACCGTCTTAAAATCATCCGTTACCTTAACAGTAGAATCAAGATTACGCGGCTGTTTCTGATTTTTAATAACCACGTGTGTCACGTTAAGCGGTTGCCCCAAAAGCTCCGTCAATTCTCCGCCCTTTGTGAGTAAAAGGTCATAGACACTAGATCCAACCGTTCCGTATCCCAACAAACATATATTAATGCCCATTATTACCATCCTTTCAACTTGGCCGCGTCTCTATACATTGTACCTGAGCAGTAAAACCAACCTTGCTCTCTTCTCATAGTCCTTAATAAATTAAAAAACCCCTCTTTCGAGAAAGAGGGGTTTAAATCCGCACTTATCTCCCAGGACGATTGTCCTGCAGGATTTGGCACCTTTCCGATCATAACGATCGGGGTTGCCGGGTTTCATAGGGCCAGTCCCTCCACCTCTCTGGATAAGAAAATTATTAAATTTATATATTCATACAACTCAAGCACAAATTAACTTTTTTTATAGTAGCATTTGCTCGTGTTGTCGTCAACCCTAATACTATGGATGATTTTAGCAGTTGGCACTAAACCACCGAATTAAGAAAGCTGCCATGCGACACACTCATCGACTACAGTAGTCTCTAGAGCGCAGAAAGTGTCCTAGAAAGAAAAACAAACGTTAACTATGTTAAATTAGGTCTACAAGGAGATCAACGTCTCCCCCATTCCAATAAGGAGTTGTCCCTGAAAAATGGCACCTGACTTTACGTTAAAAAACCTCTTGGATGATCAAACTTGGACGTTATCCGATTTATTTGGAAAACCCATTATGTTGACGTTTTGGGCGTCCTGGTGTCCGGATTGCCAAAGAGATTTGCCTATAAAAGCCGCATTTTATAAAAATATGGATAAAGACGTCTTGCATTTTTTGAGCATTAATGTGACCGGCCGCGAAGCCGATCCGCGCAATGGCTTAGAATTCGCTATAACACACAGGCTTCCGTTTCCGGTCTTAGCAGATGTAGGTCGACACACGTATGAGGCTTATGGTTGCTCAGGCGTTCCCACCACAGTCTTAATCAATAAACAGGGGCAAGTCATCCATACGTTTGGTGACAAAGTACCCTTTGTCGATATTATGCAATCCCTCTCATCCCTTTTAAACGATTAGAAAAACTTGGCTTATCGCCAAGACCTTAAGCCGCGCGCCGTAGTTTTTCTTATACTTTTTTCCTTAATCGTGTTAGTGAAATTTTATACTTTCTTAAAGTACTAAAAAAGACTGCTCTCCAGAAAGAATAAAAAGGGACTCAAGAGTCAGTTGGTGACTAAAAGGCCCAGTGACCTGAAGTCCCCCTTCCTCTTTTAGAGCCAAAAGCGGTCGTTTCCCCATTAAAGCTATTTCGATCAATTTATCTTCCGATCCAGATATCACAAGTGAGACGTCCTCAACGGGTCTTGAATGACACACTTGATGACCTTCTGCATTGATTTTGAGCCAAATGGGTTCTTCTTTACCAATCACTTCCACAATAAGCGATTTTTGCTTATAAAGCGGCATAAGGGTTGATTTCCCCTCCAATGATTGAACAAATTTATAAGTGGCTTCTTTGAGCATAGAGTTCCCCTCCTTTTACGCTTCACTTAATGATCGCCCTCTACATTATGATTAGATGAATGGGTGAGCTTCGATATGACCGCTCCCCAGGAGCCTGACTCTGTTTTATTTTTCTTTTGAATAAAATGCACACCTTGACCTGGTTGTTTTTCCCCTTCAGTGTTCGGCTCTGAATGAGTGGATCGGGCAGAATGAATATCGGAGCCTGACGATTCATTTTCATCACTTTTTTGGGTTGGCGTTGATTTATGATTTGCGTCAACACCAGATTTAGAACTTGGTTGCATAATTACATGGCCTTTCGGTTCTGTTTGTTTTGGTTGATTTAATGACTGATTTTCTTTCGAATGGTTCGGATTCGGATTGCTTTCTTTAGGCGGAATTGAATTCTTTTTACTATTAGATTGATTAGCAGGCTTATTTTGCGCTTGTTTAGGAATGGCTTTATTTTCAAATGGTTCAGCTGATTTTGGTCCATTAGCCTGTGGTTCTTGTGTGATTTCCTTCTCTGAATGAGCAGAATGTTGAGTTTGAACCGCCAATAACTCTTTAACGGTCATCCGTTTCGCTTGGTCAAGAGTAAGCATTGGCGAAACGTGTTTGACCCTTAAATAAAGCGCGTATTTCCCTGCAGTTAGTCCCTTTTTTACCGCATCTTGTCGATTTTGATTCGAGGAAACCAGCATTTGGACAGAACCATGGTGTGAAGCGAAGTCCTTTTGCGACGTTAGGGGCTGAACCGATTGTTTAATCTTGTCTTCCAAACTTTGTTGATTGGAGGAGTGAACAGCGTTCGTAAACGTTGTACTGACGACCATCTGAGGCTGATTGTTAAAGTACCCTTCTTTGTCCAAAGCATCTGCAACTTCTTTTGAAAGTGTTGAAAGAGGCATTTTGTTCGTATAATGAATGGCACTAATAAGTCGCTTTCCATCAGAATCCATAGGCTTCAGGGCAACCACTTTCAAATCGGCATTGACTTTCGCTTCAAGGCTTGGATTAATATCAAAGCTTACGTATGCCGCAACAGCGGATTTCGTTCCACCTACGCTCCAAATCCCCACTAATCCAACTAATAGAAGACAGGCAGCAGCAATAGAAAGCCATGATTTTGGCACGCGGAAGCCTTTTTTGTCAATCGTCACTTCTTCGCCGATCGCAACTGAATTCTCTTTTGGCAGAGGAACCTTCTCAAACATTCCATCCGACGTTAAAATAAGTCCATGATTTCCTTCAATTGACATGAGGATGCCTTTTACCACCATTCACCCCTCCCTTCTCGTTCCGACTAAAATAACATAAAACCAGTTTAACCTATTAATTGAGTGATTGCTTTAGTAAATACAGCCTTTTAAAAAATAACGAACCACCACTCAAAGATCACTTACTTTATTAGGTTCTATGTAAGAAATCAATGAGGTAAAATCTCCAATGTAGATTAATGATATCGCTATTATATATTTTCGATGGCGTTCAATGGTTTTACGACTGCAGGCCACCAAATTTAATAATTCTTTTGTTGGAAGTTGTTTGGACTTCAGAAACGCATGTCGCAATCCATGGTCTTGAGCAAGCAAGCGGGCAATGTGTTTGGCATTTTCCCTCGCATCCTCATGCTTGGGACTTTTCTTACTCAAATCTTCAAAGGAAATATCAAAGTCTTTTAACATCCCTTGGTACCTCTGAATCTCAATTGCCCGATCTTCTGCTTCACGCTCATTTGAAAAGGCTTCAAGCGCGGCCTTTTGTTGAATATAAGTAAGGCCTTTGTTTTCGTCTTCTGAACGGGCATCATCCAATTGGATATGGCGCGTTTCACGAACTTCTTTTCTAATATAATCAATCACCCGGCGGCGAATAACCAATTCTGCAAAGCTCAAAAACTGACTGCCTTCATTTGGCCTATACGTATCAATGGCCTCGTTGAAGGCGAGAAGTCCAACGCTGAACTCATCCCGGGTTTCATCAATAAATTGCTTGCAAACCTTGGAAATAGCTTTTTTAATAAAAGGTTGATAGGCACCGATCACGTCTTCTCTTAGATACGAATTGCCGCCTTGGATCGCTGCAATTGTCGCTTCAAGAGTCTCCTTAAAACTGCCATTTTCACCCTTTAATTGTGTTTTTGAAAAACGCATGGTCCTTCTCACCCCCTTGAGACGATGGTCGCATATTCTGAGTTGTTCTGGGTTACCCAATAATCTTCACTTATTATATCGGATAAACTAGGGGCTTTTCTCATTACAAATTCTAACAAAATGATTACAAGGTTAAAAACGTATTAAAGATGGTCAGAAGATCGGGAACAGATCGAAACGCATAAACTTTGTTCAAAACCTTACCATTTTCAAGAAAAACGAGAGCCGGCACACTCTCAATTTGCCATATTTGAACACATTCTTGCCATTCCGATACTCGACCGGTGTAAATCTGTGGCGCTTGATCCCCTAATGTGCTCTCAACAATTTCAAGCATCTGCTCACCCAATTTGCAAGTTCCACAAAAAGGGGTATGGAAAAAAATGACTTCTTTTGTAGGATGAATCTGTTGATCAAAGTCTCTCATTGAAATTGGGGTCACGGCCATCTCCTCCAACTCGTTATTTGATTATATATTCTTAGAAAAACTTGGCTTGACGCCAAGTCCATAATGGCGGAAGCTTTAGTTTTTCTTATACTATCTTCCTTAATCGCGAACGCGAAATTTTATATTTTTTGATAGTAAAATAAAAACCTGTAACACAGGGCTACAGGTTCATTCAATCTAATAATAATATTAGGCTTCTGAAACCATTTTCTCGTAAGCTTCAGCATTCATGAGACCTTCTAGCTCGGATTCATCGGTTGGTTCCAATTCAATCATCCAAGCCTTTTCATAAGGAGACTCATTCACGAATTCTGGAGAATCATCGAGTTCTTCATTAACCGCCACCACTTTTCCACCAATTGGCGCATAAAGCTCAGAAACGGTTTTGACCGACTCCACACTTCCGAATGGGGCACTGGCTTTCAAAACATCACCAACGCTTGGAAGTTCGACAAACACGATATCTCCCAGTTCATCTTGTGCAAAATGAGTAATTCCAATTTTTACAGTCGTGCCTTCTTTTTTGACCCACTCATGTTCCTTAGAATACACTAAATCTTTTGGTATAGACAATCTAATCCCTCCAAAGTTTGATCTTGTTCCATTTTACACATAATTCGATACAATTAAAATGACTTAGCCTTGTTTCGAACCCCAAACGTCCTCAAAGAGCGTCTCATTGAATCCAACCGTTGCGTGTTCGCCATCTTCAGTTAAAGGCCGTTTAATCAACATGCCATCTGAGGCCAACCATCCAAGTAACTCATCTTCTGAGGTGTCTTTCATTTTATCCTTCATTCCAACCTCCCGATAGCGTTGGCCACTCGTATTAAATAGCTTTGCGATCGGTTTCCCGGACAACTGAAGGATTTTTTTAAGTTCTTTTATTGAAGGTGGATGTTCCACAATATGTATAAACTCATAGGCAACCTGATGGTCATCCAACCATTTTTGCGCCTTACGACATGTCCCACACTGGGGATAACCATAGAAAGTTAGCATCTTCTTGCCCCCTTTTCGTTTAAATATAGACTAAGCGAACAGGGTCTAATCGTCGTCTTCGTCTTCATGAGTGAGTTCTTTAATTCGTTTAATTTCATCCATCATCTCATCTTCGATCCCGAGAAGAGTAAATAAAATTGCCAAATGTTCAACTGTCATTTTGGCACTGCCGAATTCCAACTCTCGAATTTTAAGATGGCCATTTTCTAATTTCTCAATTTCAATTAATGGGCCATGACTTGCTGAGGTTAATTTAGCTTGATGATTCCCATTATTCAATTCTCTTAAGGTGACCGCAAAGTCGCCCATTGGAATTTCTTGTAATAGCCTAGACATAGTTCGCCTCCTTAAAATACTATTATCAATTCTATATTATATCAAAATCAATTCAAACAAACTAATTTATCTATAGTCTAAATCGTTGCGCCTTTTTTCATACAAAAGACGATTATCTGTAAAATTCAAGAGTAAAAAAAACCCCTCAAATTAAGAGGGGTAAAGTTGGAATGTGTTAAATTAAAGGGTTCGGTTTTCTCACACGACGAAGGTTTCTGCTTCAATTAACCGTGCTGCAATTTGACGTTTCTTCGCAATAACATTCTCAGGATTAAAGCGTCCTAATTTACGCAATGCAGCAAGCATGAGGCGAAGTTGGTCGCCTTCTTCAATATTTAATAGAGACTCTTTTGCAAGACGCTCAATGGTTTCAAACGTTTCTTGACAATAGACTTCAGTCATTAATACTTTTTGATTGTGAGCGTCTGCACCGTCTTTTAAAATGCCTTTTTCAGTCCGGGCAATGATCGATTCCATTGTATAGATTCCGTTCACGATATCCGCGACATTAGATAGCAACTCTTGCTCCTTCTCAAGCGCTTTACCAAACTTCTGAACGCCAAGTCCTGCGATCATTAAGAAGATTTTCTTAGTATTCTTAAGAAGGTATTTTTCCTTATCAAGGACTTCCGTTCCAGGCTCTTCAGGCATGAGCATCATGAGCTCTTCTTGAAGGGTTTGCGCTTTTTGAAGAAGTGGAAGCTCCCCTTTCATCGCTTTTCTTAGGATTGTATTTGGCACAAGCAGTCGATTGATTTCATTCGTTCCTTCAAAAATTCGGTTAATTCGGGAATCGCGATACATGGTTTCTACTTCGTACTCGTGCATATACCCATAACCGCCATGAATTTGAACGGCTTCATCGGCAATATAATCAAGCGATTCCGAAGCAAACACCTTATTCAGAGAGCATTCCATTGCGTACTCGGCAATGGCCCCAGCAATTTTAGAGCCATCTTTGGCTTCCTCTTCAGTAAGTGCGTCTAAACGATCGGCGAAGAGTCCTACAGTTCGGTAAACCGAGCTTTCCGTGGCAAACGCACGAATCGCCATATTAGCGAGTTTGTTCTGGATGAGTGAGAAATTGGCAATCGGTTGTTTGAACTGTTGACGCTCTTTGGCATATTTGGTTGCAATTTCAACGCCAAGCTTCGCACCACCCACGCAACCTACCGCTAATTTATAACGCCCAATGTTTAAAATATTGAACGCAATCACATGGCCTTTTCCGGCTTCATAAAGAAGGTTTTCTTTCGGAACTGGGACGTTATCCAAAATCAAAGTCCGAGTGGAAGACGCTTTAATTCCCATCTTCTTCTCTTCAGCACCTGTAGAAACACCTGGGAACTCTTTTTCAACAATAAAAGCGGAGAACTGCTCACCGTCAATTTTCGCATACACCACGAACACATCCGCAAAACCAGAGTTCGTAATCCATTGTTTTTCACCATTTAAAATATAATGCGTCCCTTCTTCATTGAGACGGGCGGTTGTCCGGGCACCTAAAGCATCGGAACCAGAACCTGGCTCTGTGAGGGCATAAGCCGCAAATTTTTCACCAGTTGCAAGACCTGGAAGGTATTTATGTTTTTGTTCTTCGTTACCGAACAAGACAATTGGAAGCGAGCCAATCCCAACGTGGGCGCCATAGCTTAATGAGAACGAACGAGCGGCGGCAAACTTCTCAGTGATTAGAGAAGAACTAATCTTATCAAGCCCAATCCCACCGTAAGCTTCAGGGACATCCGCTCCAAGAAGGCCGAGATCTCCTGCTTTTTTAAGTAACTTTTTGGTCAACTCGAGGTCCTGCGCTTCAAGCGTATCGATGTGAGGACGGACTTCTTTTTTCACATAGTCCTCTGTTGTTTTGGCGATCATTTTTTGTTCTTCCGTCAAATCTTCTGTCACGAAAAGTTGATTTGGATCTAAATCTTCAACGAGAAAAATTCCACCTTTTAAGGCTTTTTCAGTTGTGTTTCCCATTTTAGAAAACCTCCAATAATTTGTAAGATGCTTGTCTATTTTAGGGAATGTGCTGCTGGACAACACGATTCCCTCGAATAAAAATTTAATCATTTAGTGAACGAATTAAATTAATTCAAACACACCCGCTGCACCCATACCGCCGCCGATACACATTGTGACAAGTCCAAACTGGGCGCCTCTACGTTTCATCTCATGAATCGCTGTAAGCGTGAGTTTCGCACCTGTGCATCCAAGTGGATGGCCGAGGGCAATTGCACCGCCATTGATGTTCACGATGTCTTCATTTAAACCTAGCTCACGAATGACTTGGAGAGACTGTGACGCAAAAGCTTCATTCAATTCGATGACACCAATATCTTCAAGTGAAAGGCCAGCCAGTTTAAGAGCTTTTGGAATCGCCTTAACCGGGCCAATCCCCATTATTTCTGGCGGCACTCCCGCCACTGCAAACGATCTGAATTTCGCAACGGGTTTCAATCCTTCACTTTCTGCTTTTTCTCGGTCCATCACTAGGACAGATGCCGCTCCGTCACTCGTTTGTGAAGAGTTTCCGGCTGTGACTGATCCTCTCATGCTAAATGCAGGGCGTAGTTTTCCAAGCACTTCTAATGAGGTATCACGGCGCACACCTTCATCTTTTGTGACGGTAAAAGAAGACTCGACAATTTTTCCATTTGCGTCTACTTTACGTTGCACGACGTCTACTGGAACGATCTCATCATCAAATTTGCCTTCTTCTATAGCTTTTGCTGCCCGTTGATGGCTTCTAAGGGCAAACGCATCTTGATCTTCTCTTGAAACACCGTATTTGGCCGCTACTTGTTCGGCTGTATGACCCATGCTCATGTAGTATTCTGGCGCAGTTTCAACAAGTTTGGCATTTGGACGGATCACATGACCACCCATCGGAATCAAACTCATGGTCTCTGCACCTCCAGCGATGATCGCTTCGGCATGGCCGACCATAATGCGCTCCGCTGCAAAGGCGATGGCTTGAAGACCCGATGAGCAATACCGATTAATGGTGGTCGCTGGTGTAGAATCTGGGAGTCCTGCCAAAGCTCCAATTTGTCGGGCCATATTCATGCCTTGTTCGGCTTCCGGCATGGAACAGCCTATAATCACATCATCAATTTCTCCCTCATATCCCGAGCGCTTGAGCGTTTCTTTTACAGCGATGGCACCAAGATCATCTGGACGAGTATGGGCAAAACTGCCTCGATTTGCTTTTCCAACAGGTGTCCGGGCACCTGATACGATTACCGCTTCTCTCATGGGGCGATTCCCTCCTTTTAATCAACGTAATGGGTTTCACTTCAACGTCTACAATTAGTTTCTTAACGGCTTCCCTTTGAGTAGCATATGTTGCATGCGCTGTTGCGTTTTTGGTTCACCTAAGAGACTTAAGAACGCTTCTCGTTCTAGATCCAGGAAGACTTGCTCATCCACTTCTGTTCCAAGCGCTAAGCGACCACCAGATAATACATACGCTAACTTTTTGGCAATCTTCACATCGTGATCGGACGCATAGCCTGAAAGTCGCATTCCCTCTGCGCCAAGTACCATAGAAGCATAGCCTTCTTCACCCGATACTGGAATTTTCTGAGGGATCGGGGCCTTATACCCTTCATTAAAGAGTGTCAGCACTTTTTGCTTCGCATCATGTAAAAGATGATCACCGTTTACCGTGATGCCGTCACTGGCCCGTAAGAAGCCATTCTTCCGGGCTTCTTCTGCAGATGTTGAGACGTTCGCGGTAGCAATTTGTCTAAAGACTTCATTGGTCACAGCGGTCAAGTCCACTGGAACACCTGAAGACATCTTCTCAAGGTAACGAATATAAAGCTCTTTATTACCTCCACCACCTGGGATCAATCCAACGCCCACCTCAACAAGTCCCATATAGCTTTCCATGGAAGCCTGTACGGCGTCCGCTGCAAAGCAGACTTCTGCACCACCGCCGAGTGCCATAGCAAAAGGCGCCGCTACAACTGGACGTGATGAATATTTTAACGTCATCATCGCTTTGTGGAATTGACGAATCACCATGTCGAGTTCAGCATAGTTATCGTCCTGGGCTTCCATCAGCATCAAGGCAATATTAGCACCCACGGAGAAGTTCTTCCCTTGGTTTCCAATGACCAATCCTTTGTAATTCTTTTCGACTTCTTCAACGCTTTGAAGCGCCATTTGAAGCACGTCTAGCCCAAGCGCATTATTTGGCGACGTGAATTCGAGGCAGGCGACGTCATTACCTAAATCAATTAATTGAGCCCCCGTATTTTTCTTAATGACGCGATCTTGTTTCTTTAGCACGTTAAGGTTTAACACTTTTGGATTTTCTTCAATTGCCACATACTCACCTTTTTGATACACCTTACGCACACCTGCTTCTTCTTTATAAAAAGTGGTGTGACCGTTTGCCTGCATATCAAGAATCCACTGCGGTATGGTCTCGCCTTCTTCTTGCATTCTTTGGACGGAGGCTTCTAGGCCAATGGCATCCCATGTTTCAAATGGCCCAAGTTCCCAACCAAAACCCCATTTCATCCCAAGGTCAATGGAATGAAGGTCATCGGCAATTTCAAACGCCTTTTCCGCAGAATAAAGCAAGGTTGTTTTAAGGAGCACCCACATAATTTCGCCAACACGATCGTTTGCAAAAGCAAGCGCTTTTATCTTTTGTTTCGTTGATTTAAGTTGTTTGGCTTGTTCAATAGAAGGCGCTTTCAATTTCTTACGCGCTTCATATTCTAATGTTTCAGGATTCAGCTCCAAGATGTCTTTACCTTTTTTAACAAAGAAGCCTTGGCCTGATTTACTACCGATCCAACCATTTTGGACCATTTTTTGGATGAACTCTGGAATTTCAAACACCGCTTTTTCTTCAGGATCATCCACATTGTCTCGAACATTGTTAGCCACATGAACAAACGTGTCTAGACCCACGACATCTAAAGTCCGGAAAGTTGCACTTTTGGGCCGGCCAATAAGCGGGCCTGTTACAGAATCGATTTCACCAATGCTGTACCCTCTATTCAACATTTCACGAACGGTTACAAGAAGGCCGTAGGTTCCAATTCGGTTGCCAATAAAGTTTGGCGTATCTTTAGCTAAGACAACCCCTTTGCCAAGGACATCTTCACCGAAGGTTTTCATAAAGGACACCACTTCTGGAAGCGTTTCTTCTGTTGGGATCACTTCCAAGAGTTTTAAATAGCGCGGTGGGTTAAAGAAGTGCGTACCCAAGAAATGGGCTTTAAAATCTTCAGAGCGGCCTTCAGCCATTGCGTTGATGGAGATCCCGGATGTATTTGAGCTGACGATCGAGCCTTTCTTTCGATGCGCATCTACTTTTTCAAAAACAGTTTTCTTAATTTGAAGATTTTCAACAACTACTTCAATGATCCAGTCTGCTGTCGCTAAAAGGTTAAGATCATCCTCTAAGTTTCCGACTTGGATGCGTTCTAAATTCCCTTTCACAGTTAAAGGGGCGGGTTTCTGCTTTAAAAGTTTCTGTACAGCCGTTTGGGCTAATCGGTTTCGAACCTGACGCGATTCCAATGTAAGCCCCTTTGCTTCCTCAGCAGGAAGAAGCGCATTTGGGACGATATCGAGAAGCGCAACAGGAATCCCGATATTGGCTAAATGTGCAGCAATCCCAGACCCCATAACACCCGAGCCTATGACGACTGCATTCTTGATCTGATCCATCCGGCGAAAACCTCCTCTTAAAAACTTGAATGAATGCTCATTCATTTTTATTCGAAAAAAATAACCACAAGTTCACTATAATATATATCTCGAATGTTCGCAATAATTTTTATGTAAGCGTTTGTAAAAATTCCATTAAGTTTCGTGATTCGGTCGCTATTTTAATCTGTGTGCAAACAACAGGTGGAATAAGGACTCTGGTCACCACTTAAGCCTTTCCACAGCGAAACCGACAACCCAAATTTTTCACTTTGTAATATCGAATAACCCACGCGCGATTCGGTGACATTAATATGGGAGCATTCTTTCCTGCTCTCATTGACCCCGGTTTAACAAACAAGGAGGCGGACACCTTTGCAACAGCAATCGAATCCGATGATGAATCAAGGGCAAGGTAATGTGATGATGCAGCCCCCTGCTAAACTTTCCGTTAAAGACCATTTGTATCTTTCAGATATGCTTTCTTGGAACTTAATGTCGGTCAAAAAAGCCAACTTTTTTGCCCAACAATGTCAAGATCAAGAAATTAAACAAGCGATTCAAAACATGATGATGATGCATCAGCGTCATTACCAAAAAATACTAACCCACCTCCAAAAAGATGTCACAAGCCAAATGCAACCTTCTGGTCAACCACAGGCACAAGGGCAACCGCAAATGGGAGGGATGCAGTAATGGCTAATAAGATTCAAAATCCAGAAATGCAAATTTCCAAAACACCACAGATGAATGACCGAGATTTCGTGAACGATTGCTTAATGACCGAAAAGTATCTCACAAGTTCCTATTCGGTTGCCATTCATGAGATGAGTCACCAAGGTCTTTATCAAGACATTTTATCCATTTATGAAGAAACCGAACAATGCCAACGCGATCTCTACAACCTTATGTTCAAAAAAGGCTGGTACGGTATTGAAGCCGAAGATACACAAAAGATCCAAAAAACGGTTCAACAATTCCAAAATTACGCCCAACAACAATTTCCTAATAATGGAACAGGCACTCTACAATAAATAGCGACGAAACAGAAGTCCACTCAGAAACTCTGGGCGGATTTCTGTTTCGTTAACTCTCTCTTTTGGGATCTCTTTCAGTTTACGAACACTCCTTCCGTTAACTCAGCATTTACATTGCCTTCCCCTGTTTAGACGGTTTACCAGAGGAAAAAGCAGCCAGTCCTCCTAGAATAGGGAAAATCATCATTAAGAGAATAATTTGGGTATAGCTGTGAAAGTGATCAAACGCGAAGCCAAACGGAAGCGGACCAAACGCAGACCCAATGACCATTACGGTCTGAGCCAAGCCTTTTATACTTCCCAAGTGTTGTCGGCCAAAATAATTTGGCCATACAATATTTAGTGTAATCCGTTCAAACCCGTTCACAATCCCCCAAACGACACCAAACAAAATGGCAAGACCAGGGGTTGTCGCCCATATAATAAGAACCAAAAATAGGAGTTGACCAAAAAAGGAGAGTGCCATCACTCTATTTACAGGTATTTTTTCAATGAGAAAGCCCGTTATAAAACTGACTGGAAACCCAAGAATTGCCATTAAACTTAAGACGAGCGCTGCAAGTGCAGGAGCAAGATGGTGTTGACCAAAAATGGACACCAAATGAAACGTAATGCCAGTATTAATCATCGCCGGCAAGCTGACACAAAATAAAATAAACCAAAACGCTCGGGTTCTCATTGCTTCTTTTAATGTCCAATTAGCCTCGGCAACTACAGATAATGACTCATTCCTATGAACAGCAGATGATTTAATAGATTGAGGGGTGGGTGCGTTGTCTGGTAATAACCCGAGATCTTCAGGACGATTACGAATTAAGAGTCCGGCTACCGGCACAAAGCAAACCAAAAGCAGAACGCCCAAAATCATCCACGCATGTGACCAACCGAACCGGTGAATAAGCCAATTATTAAGGGGTGGAAATAGCGCGGAGCTTAGAAACCCGCCAACCGTCATAATGCTTATCGCCCGGCCTCTTTTACTAATAAACCATTGCGGAACAAGTGTATTTGAAATGAGCGTCATAGACCCTTGACCAAACAATCGAAGCGCAAAGAAACCGATGAATAACATCGTTGGTCCCACTACTTGACTGTTCCAAAGACAGGCAAAGCCGAGTAAACTTCCTACCCCCACACTCATGATACGGTGCCCAAATCGATCCACTCCCTTACCCACAAGGAATAATAGAAATCCAGCTAATAATGTCGCAGCTGAATAAATTCCAGAGACAAGAGACCGACTCCAACCAAAAGTGGTGATGTAGGAATCAATAAATTGAGAGATTCCATAAGTTTGGCCTGGACCAGAGAAAAAGACCCCATAGGCGCCAAGACCCGCAATCATCCAGCCGTAATACCATTTCGATGACGTCTTCTGTTGCGAAAGACTCTTATTTTGCATTCCAACACCCCTTTCATTTGAAAGTAAGGGATAGTTATATAAAACTATAACATAGACTCGTGTAAATCTAGGCGCTCTCAAGCGTTTTTATATTTTTGAAATCCTATTATATTAATAAAAAACTCATTTTATTCAGCAACAAACAGAATGCATGAAATCTTTTGAAAGAAATAGTATTTTTTATGCAAAACAATTCATATTATTTGAGAATTCCTATATAGTGTAATTAGTAGGTAAATTTTTAACTTGTTCTGTAAAGGACAAGCAATTTTCTTGGAAGAGGTGGTTCTATTGGTATCCGAACACAATCATTTAGACACATTATTAAAAGAAAATCGCAAATTTGCTCCCCCTACCCAGTTTGCAGAGCAAGCGAACTTTAATAATCCGGCCATTTATGAAAAGGCTTCCAAGGATCCTGTCGGCTATTGGGAAGAACAAGCAAAGGAAATTTCGTGGTTCCAACCTTATACCGAAGCTTTGGAATGGCACCCGCCACATGCCAAATGGTTTATTGATGGGAAATTGAATGCTGCTTATAACTGCGTGGACCGCCACCGAGAATCTCCTATTAGAAAAAATAAAGCTGCCATTATTTGGGAATCCGAAAACGGTAACCAAAAAATATACACGTATGATATGTTAGGACGCGAAGTTGACAAAACCGCGCGTATGTTTAAAAATCTAGGCATTTCAAAAGGCGATCGCGTTGCGGTCTACCTTCCAATGGTTCCAGAGCTCGCGATCACTTTACTCGCCTGCGCCAAAATCGGTGCGATTCATACGGTTGTCTTCGGTGGATTTTCTGCTAAATCGCTTAGAGACCGAATTGACGATGCGGATGCGAAACTCCTCGTCACTTCTGATGCGAGCTGGCGTCGGGGTAAGCAAGTTCCGTTAAAAGAATATGCAGATGAGGCAGTGGAAGGCAGTGGAGTAGAAAACGTCCTTGTTGTAAAAGCCGTTGGTGAAGACGCCTCCATCACTATGAAGGAAGGCCGCGATCTTTTCTGGGAAGATGAAATTAAAAAAGTATCGGGCGCACCACTTGAAGCAGAAGTGATGGACTCTGAAGATGTCCTTTACCTCCTTTACACATCCGGTACGACAGGTAAACCTAAAGGAATCGTCCATACCACTGGTGGTTATTTGGTTGGTGTCAACCACTCCATGCGTAGTGTCTTTGACTTGAAAGACGATGACATCTTCTTCTGTACCGCTGATATTGGATGGGTCACTGGCCATACTTATATCGTTTATGGTCCATTATCGGCAGGCGCCACAGTTGTCATGTACGAAGGCGCACCAGACTTCCCTAATCGTAACCGGTTCTGGGACATCATCGAAAAATACGGCGTCACCACTTTCTATACAGCTCCTACATCGATTCGTATGTTCATGAAGTGGGGCCCTCAATACCTTGAAGGAAAAGATTTGAGTACCCTTCGTTTACTCGGGACCGTTGGTGAACCCATTAATCCAGAAGCCTGGATGTGGTTCCATAAATACGTTGGTCATGAAAAGTGTCCAATTGTGGACACTTGGTGGCAAACCGAAACAGGTTGTGCGATGATCGCACCGCTTCCTGGGATTACATCTACAAAACCAGGCTCTGCAACACTTCCAACTCCAGGTATATTGGTGGATGTCGTCGATGATGATGGTGTACCAGTTGGAAACGGGGAAGGCGGGACACTGGTGATCAAACATCCTTGGCCTTCTATGCTTAGAACGGTTTGGGGCGATGATGATCGTTTCAAAAAAACCTATTTTGGTCAATTCCCTGAATATTATCTTCCAGGTGATGGTGCTCACAAAGATGAAGATGGGTATATCTGGATCCTTGGCCGCTTAGATGATGTCATTAATGTCTCTGGTCACCGAATTGGAACAGCCGAAGTTGAGAGCGCACTCGTCGGACATCATGCCGTCGCAGAAGCCGCGGTTATTGGCCGATCTGATAAGCTCAAAGGGCAAGCGATCTCGGCTTTCGTCACACTCAAAGAAGGCTTTGATGCCTCAGATGAGTTGACCAAAGAACTCGAGGATAAAGTGTCTGAAGAAATCGGAAAAATGGCGCGTCCTGAAGAAATCCACTATACCGCTGAGCTTCCAAAAACGCGTAGTGCTAAAATCATGCGTCGCTTACTTCGAGATATCGCTGAAGGTCGAGTACTTGGCGATACCACAACGCTAGCTGACCCATCGGTTGTGGAAGAACTCAAGTCCATGTACAAAGAAGAGTAATACTTAATTATATAAAATTAACTCAGTAAGGTCTGACTCTCTCGTCTTAATGTCTATTCGAGGGGTCAGACCCTTCTTGTTTCCCTTTAGTCTCTTTTTCCATATTCCACACGTCATCCCCTCCATAAGTCAGGTTCTGTCCGTTTCTTTTCCTTCATATAAATAAAATGGAGGTGGACAAGATGAGACGATCAAAAGTGAAGCGACAATCAACTCCCATTCAAAAATTCGCCATTACCCTTCTCGTTGTTCTCATAGTCGGCGGAAGTTTATATGCTTATTTTTCGACACGGCATTACCGTGTCCGCTCGATTACGCGAACATTTATGAATGACGAAAAACAAGGGAACTATGGCTCCTCCTGGGATCTTCTCCATTCCTACATGAAAAAGGACTTCCCTCAATCCGATTATGAGAAAATGCGCTCCCAACTGTTTCTTAATGACTTTAAAGCAACCTCAATCTCTTATAGAATCCTCCATATTAAACATTTAAGTTCTTGGAGTCCGACCACTAGTGCCCCAAAATTCAATGATGTTTATAAAGTCACCTTATCCGAAACGTTTGACAGTCAGTTTGGAGAAGAACGTCTACAATCTCTGCTTTATTTAGCACGAGATTCAAAAAATGATGAACGATGGCGGATTTTATGGAAGTTAGGTTCTTAGAACGGACGTCCCTTTGAACAGACCCCCTCCCTTTCGAATACCATAGAGTATTGGGAAGTTGAAATTTCGTTAAAAAGGGGGGATCAGATTGCCAATTCCAACCCTCTCAAAACCAGTACCAAACGGGCTACGCTATACTGCCGTTGGAGACTCTTTAACAGTCGGAAAGGGATCTGGATTATTTGAACCGGGTTTTGTGGAACGCTTCTCCTCCAAATTAAGTTGGACTCAACAACAGCCCATTATTCCTTTGAAATTCGCCAGAAATGGTATGACTTCTGAAGAAATTTTAAACACAACCCCCGACTTCCTCAGATTGCTGAATCATTGGAGCTTCGGAGATCGTGACCTTAACGTCCGGTGGAAATGATTTAATTGACGGAGGTAAAGCTTTTTTAAGAAACAGACATTTAGCTGTCATTGAGTCCGCCATTCAGATTGCGCTGCAGAATAATTGGCAGCTCGTGCAACATATCCAGCATCTTCAATATGAGCTCAGGACCAACGGGCAAATTTACCTTTTAAATATGTACAATCCTTTTCCAAATCTGCCTGAAGCAGATCACGGCATTCAACGATATAATTATCACATTGATCAACTAACCCCACTACCATCGGTGAGGATCGTCGACATCTATAGCGTCTTTAGAGGGCGCACCCCTTATTTACTTTCTAGAGATGGCGTTCACCCTAATAATGAAGGATATGAACTTATAGCGGACACCCTTATGCACTACAGCCCTAATAACCTAATAAAACACAATAAAAAAAAACGCCCGGAAGGCGCTCAGGTTGTCGAAAAAGTCTTCGGCGCCTTTTTTACGCCATTCAACTTTATCAAATCACCGCGCTATTTACGCGGAAGAGAACATGCACAAGAACAAGCCTTAATGCCAGCAACGGTCCAGAATATAAAAAAGATCGCCAATCACCTCGCGAAGCTTACAGGTCGTTGACGATCTTCTTAGCTCATTTATCTATGAGCTAAATACAAAATAACCAAGTGGAAATCGCGAGACGCCTGCGGAAAAACGGGCGGCTGAGACCCCGCAGCCCCTATTTAAAGTGAGGAGGCTCGGACGTTCGTCCGCGGCAAGCGAGCGAATGTCCACAATTTGATCAAAAAACAATAAATTATCGCGTTCAAAAACCGCAAAAAAATCGAGTGTAGAGAAAAATAGGGGTTTCTCTACACTCTGAAAGCGCCCGGAAGGCGCTTTTTTTGTTTTACACAGATGAAGCGTTTGGCTGAACAGGGCTTTGGATTCCCTTTTTTCTTTGGTGAAACATGACCCCATAGAGTCCTGCTCCTACAAAGGCTAGTACAGCAAGTACAATAAAGGTCCAGAAATAGCCAATCCAAACCGTCATTGGAATCGCAATGGGTGCAATCATACGGCCCATCGTAAACCGGAGACTTGACGCTGCAAAATATTGACCCCGCATCTCTTTGGGTGCCAGTTTTGAAACAAACCCTTCTTGAATGCTCACGACCATGAGCTCTGCCACTGTAAATAAGATGATCGCACTGCCTAACACCCAGACATTATGGCTCAAAGCCATGACAAGCATCGATGCCCCATAGAACATGCAGGAGCCAATAAAAGCCGAACGCTCTTGATAACGAGTCATCCATTTGGTTACAGCGAGCGTAAAGAGCGCCACCAGTAAACCATTTTCAGAGATCAACCAACTGAAAATTTGCTTACCTCCCGCTTGCACCACCCAATGTCCCAAATGAAACAGGGTTTGCCTTGGAACAACGTCATTTGTATAAACCGCAATCAGTAGATCCAATTGCATAAAGGTCTGTGAAACTAAAACACCAGCAATGATAAACAAAAGAAAAATCCGATCTTTTGCAATAACGCGATAATCGGATAATTGATGCCAAATATAGACTCTCCAATTTTGCTTTTCTTGTTCAACGATTTTTTCTTTCTTAACGACAGTTTCACGGACAAACTTTTGTAACACAATTGCTACAACCAAACTTGTCACCATGCAAGCGATCAGAAGAGCAAAACGCGCTGAGAAAAAGAGAAAGCCCCCAATAATCGGACCGAGAACGACCGAGATATTGATTGACGTGTAAAAAACGGCAAAGATTTCATTTCGGTGTTTTTCATCGACCATATCAGCCACCATGGCATGGCTTGCTGGCCAATAGAAGTTCCCACACAACCCTAATACGGTAAAGCTAATGAATGTAAGAACAGGCGAATGGAGCCATGGTGAATTGGCAAGAGCGAAGACCAGAAACGAAAGGACCTGACCGTATGTGGAAAGGACCATCATGCGCTTTCGACCAAAATGATCCGCACAATAACCGCCTGCTAATCCCAAGATTACACTAATAAACTGAGTACTGACCAACAAAATACCGGCCCATTCTTTTCCAAACGATTGAGAAAAGTAAATCGCCATAAAAGGAAAGAACATCCAGAACAAGAGATTGTTGGCACCTTCTCCAAATAAACGGATCTTGAGATTTAAATCCCAATCTCGAATTCTCATAGAACTCCCCTTCCTGAGGCCCCTTGTAATATGACGGGAAGCACCAAATTCCTATTTGAGACTCTTAAACAATTAAAAACTTGGCAGAAAAAGCCAAGTTAAACGTCCGTTATTGATTATAAGAATCCTAATTTTTTATTTTCATTCATGACTTAATAAAGCTATCACATAATTCTATAAGTGGCAAGTCATCTCGATAAAGCCCAGCTCTCGTCTGAGCAAGCTCTTTTTTATTAACATAAAACACTCCTCCAACTGAATGCGTCTTACGCCATCCAGCCAGGAGGAGTGTTTTTGCTCCAATAAATTTTTCCGATTTCATAGTGCGTTTGAAAATTATCGGATGCCGTATGATAGTGAAAATTAAACCAATACCCATCCATTGGTGGGTGATCGCGACGAACATGGAACTTGATTAAATCTTGACCGGTTCGTTCATCGTAAAAATGAAGAATTCGCTCGCCTTGCCCAGCCGATGGGTTATCACTGACTGCCATGTTCAAAATCGTTTCAAAGTCTGCATTTTTTCCAAACTCAGCGACCGCTTCACCAAATTTTGGAACAATGGTTTGCGTGTATGTATCGCCGATTTTGGTTCCAATCGAAGGACCGAATTTTTTCATACCTTGATCCTTGGCTTGTTCTGCCGCAAAGTCTGATAGAAGAGCAAGTAATTGATCCGGATCCTGGGTGTCAGAAACCAGCGTCGACCAATCTTTTTTCTTCTTCCTGGATTCTTTGGTTTCAACGGTTGCTTCATGATGAGAATCCGGTATTCCAAATGGAGTCTTTTGCCCTTGAACGTCCATATTGGGAACCTTTGTGGTTTCCCTTGGAACTGGAGCGGATGAAGGGGCAACAGCTCCCAAAGTAATCACTGTGACGAACGTTACAAATGCTTGTTTAAGCCACTTTGGCATGTTCTCCCCCTCCTTTCCCGTTCAAATTTGTTCATTACTTAATCTATCTATAGTGTACATGCTTTTTCTTAAACTTTCCTTAAAAAAGGAACCTTATGATTCTCTTCTTTAATTAAACCATAGATTCGAACGCATTTTATTGTAAAAATCAAACAGTTATGAACCTGTGAATGGATTGTCATAATTGTCATATTTTCTTAAATAAAAAAGGGGTTTAAAAAAGGAAAAATGTGTATTTAAGTAGTATAGGTGCAAAACCACATGAATCTTTTAACCTTTGCAAGTTGGGAGCATAATTTTAAAAATAGAACCTTTCCCAACATCACTTTCGACCTGGATGTCTCCATTATGGTCTTTAATGATCTCTGAACATACCGCGAGACCAATCCCATTCCCATCTTCTTTTGTCGTAAAGAACGGTTTAAACAAATTATCTAGTACAGCTTGCTCCATGCCTATTCCATTGTCCTTAATTTCGATCAGCACTTCTTTTGAGAAGTTGAGTGATGTACGAATGAGGATCTGCCCTGTTGTTTTAAGACGAGCCATGTCAATCGCTTGCAGCGCATTTTGGATTAAATTTAATAACACTTGCTTAATTTGTTTGCTATCCATCCGAACTTTAAAATCGTAAGTTGATTCTACATAATGAAGTTCTACATTATTAAGAACGGCTTCGCTTTGACAAAGCAGGACAATGTCTTCAATTACATTATGAATGGAGGTGACTTCTTTTTTCGGTGTTTGTGTTTTTGAGGCATTTAAAAACTCATAGATAATTTTATTTGCACGATCGATTTCCTCAATGGCCACATCCGCATAGGATTCTTTGCCAGTCCCCTCTAAATAAGGCTTCATTAACTGCATGAATCCTCTTACTGTGGTTAGCGGATTACGAATCTCATGGGCAACGCTCGCGGCCAATTTTCGAACAGAAGAAAGATTGTCGTATTTTAATGAAAGGTCTTTCATAGCATTTAATGTTTCCTCTAATTCAGTATCACGAGAATGAAGCAATTCACCTAATTCACCCGTTCGTTTTTCAAGTGTCGCAATGCGTTGTTTGACCATCGATTCATAATTCCCTTTGGACAAACAAATTATATGTATCACGTCTTCTGTGGAATCCAAATCAGCCACAACATCAAAGAGATGAGCGGACTCACCAATAGTGGCCATATTTAATTCCAAGCGAACTGGAAAATCTTGACTATTAAAAATGAAAGTCCTTGCCTTTTTGCGGCTCCCTAAATCGACGAGATCTAAGAAATTAGTGGATTTAGGAAAAATATTAAACGTGGGTCCCGAGGCTTCTGCTATCGCGCCATCTCGAAAGACCTTAAAAAAAGGCAAAGGTATTATGTCAACAATATTTTGGGTTCCGATCATCTTCCAAACCTACCTTTTCCAGCAAAATGCAGCCATAACACCAGTATAGAGTTTACCTATCCTATATTAACATAGATCGTTTCCATTTTATCACTGTATTTGAAAATAGATCTTATAAATATTGGAAATTATCAAAAGCGCCTAGACCCTATTAATCGATCGAAATCTAGACAAAAAAATGGTAGTATTGTTGTAATTTCGTTTTTTTTACCGTGATGTTTTTCATGACAAAATATATAAAAACCGATAAGGAGAGATTATGAGTACGCCCCGATTCTATAATCTAATTGAGCAGCTTCTAACAGGACAACAGGATGAAGCATGGAATGTGTTTGATTCTTTTATAAATAAAACCAATTACCAGAAAGCATTGGTACCTATTCTAATGGTTTTAACGGATGCGATGCGTCATATCGGCGAATTATGGGAGCGTAATCTCATAACTGTCGCCGACGAACACATGGCCTCTCAAGCGTGTCTTGAACTCCTCACACGTTAGACGTTTAACAACCCTAACTGGCTTACGGATCCGGACAACCCTAAGGTCCAGCATGCTGTCTTATTTTGCATCGAAGGGGAGACGCATAGCATTGGCTCTAAAATGATTGCTATGTTATTTCAAAACTATGGTTGGAAAACCACTTATTTGGGTGCCGACCTGCCTTTAGACTATGCCGTCGATTACGTAGAAAGGCAACAGCCTGATCTCGTTGGTTTGTCTGGTGGAATGGTCTACCAATTACCTATTTATAAGGAAACGATCCATACGTTTTCTCACATGAATACGCCCCCACATATTCTGGTTGGTGGACGACTGGCCTCTTTTTATACGGTCAAGCCAGAAGAAGCCGAACGCATTACTGTTTTGAAAGAAATAAAAGATTCTATTAGAGGTTCTCAAACATGAGAAGGAATCCGAACAGGTTGACGCCTATCGCGCCTATTTAGAGGCGGCTATTTCAACATTAGAACTAGCGAAGATTCCGGATAAAAACTAAAAACACGGACCTGTATGATTGTCTAAATTGGGCCAATGGCGCCGGTTCGGACCGCATACGGGTCTTTTCTCTTATTTCTGTCCAATGAGCGGCTTCTTTCGGACTGCCGCACGCCGTCCGCTCTTCCCTGTCCAATGGGCGGCTCCTTTTGGACTACATCACGCCACGTCTGCTCTTCCCTGTCCAATGAGCGGCTTCTTTCGGACTGCCAGCACGCCACGTCCGTTCTACCTTGTCCAATGAGCGGCTTCTTTCGGACTGCCGCACGCCGGTTCCGCTCATCGCTGTCCAATGAGCGGCTTCTTTCGGACTGTAGCACGCCACGTTCGTTCTACCTTGTCCAATGGGCGGCTCCTTTGGACTCCGCCACATCCGCTCTTCCCTGTCCAATGAGCGGCTTCCTTTTGGACTGCAGCACGCCACGTCCGCTCTTCCCTGTCCGATGGGCGGCTCCTTTTGGACTGCAGCACGCCATCCGCTCTTCCCTGTCCGATGGGCGGCTCCTTTTGGACTGCCGCACGCACTCCGCTCTTCCCTGTCCAATGAGCGGCTCCTTTCGGACTGCAGCACGCCACGTCTGCTCTTCCCTGTCCAATGAGCGGCTCCTTTCGGACTGCGGCACGCCACGTCCGCTCCTCCCCTGTCCAATGAGCAGTTCCTTTTGGACTGCAGCACGCCACGTCTGCTCCTCCCTGTCCAATGAGCGGCTCCTTTTGGACTGCAGCACGCCACGTCCGCTCCTTCCCTGTCCAATGAGCAGTTCCTTTTGGACTGCAGCACGCCACGTCTGCTCCTCCCTGTCCAATGAGCGGCTCCTTTTGGACTGCTTCACGACACGTCCGCTCTTCCCTGTCCAATGGGCGGCTCCTTTTGAACTGCTTCACGCCACGTCCGCTCCTCACTGTCCAATGGGCGGCTTCTTTCGGACTGCAGCACGCCGGTTCCGCTCCTCACTGTCCAATGGGCGGCTTCTTTCGGACTGCAGCACGCCGGTTCCGCTCCTCACTGTCCAATGGGCGGCTCCTTTTGGAATGCTTCACGACACGTCCGCCCCTCCCCTGTCCAATGAGCAGTTCCTTTTGGACTGCAGCACGCCACGTCTGCTCCTCCCTGTCCAATGAGCGGCTCCTTTTGGACTGCTTCACGACACGTCCGCTCCTCCCCTGTCCAATGAGCAGTTCCTTTTGGACTGCAGCACGCCACGTCTGCTCCTCCCTGTCCAATGAGCGGCTCCTTTTGGACTGCTTCACGACACGTCCGCTCTTCCCTGTCCAATGGGCGGCTCCTTTTGAACTGCTTCACGCCACGTCCGCTCCTCACTGTCCAATGGGCGGCTTCTTTCGGACTGCAGCACGCCGGTTCCGCTCCTCACTGTCCAATGGGCGGCTCCTTTTGGAATGCTTCACGACACGTCCGCCCAAACCTGTCCAAAGCCGCGGCCATTGATTGATTAAATCCTTATATATAGTAAAAAAGCGTTCAAAATCAAATTGATTTTGAACGCTTTTTTTTAAACGGCAGCAGATGCCTCTTTTACTAAGAACTCATGACACACATCCGCCACTTCACGGCCTTCGCGGATTGCCCAAACGATCAAGCTTTGGCCTCTTCTTGCATCTCCAGCCAAGAACAAACCATTAGAGCCTGTTTCGTAATGATTGTTAAGCGGAGTTGTTTTGGTTGGAATCATATCGGCTGTTTCAGAGCCTTGGAAACCAATTGCAATTAACACAAGATCTGCTTCCCAAATTTTCTCTGAACCTTCGACTTCAGTAAACTCACCGGTTTCGATATTTTTAACCATTTCTTTTGTTTTAATTCCGGTAATCACACCGTTTTCACCGATAAACTCTTGAGAAAGAATACCGTACGCTCTTGGATCATTCCCAATGACATTCGCAGCTTCTTCATGTGAGTACTCAAGCGTGAAAATTTGTGGCGGTTCCGGCCAAGGGTTACGGTCAGTTCGCTCACTAGACAAACGAGGGTGTTTCCCAAACTGAACCACATTCGCACACTCTTGACGAAGGGCTGTGGCGATACAGTCTGCACCCGTGTCCCCACCACCGATGACAATAACATTCTTGCCTTTCGCATCAAAAGTAGGATCCAGTGGTGTCGCATCTAACAACTTTTTGGTTGTAGCAGTCAGATAGTCCATGGCGTTATGCACGCCTTGAAGCTCACGTCCTGGAAGATTCAACTCACGCGGTTTTTGCGCACCCGTACAGAAAATGACGGAATCATAGTCATTCTGTAATTCTTCAAGTGTCACATCGCGACCGATTTCCGTATTACAAACAATCTGGATGCCTTCTTCTTTTAGAAGATTGACGCGGCGTGTGACCACGTCTTTTTCAATTTTCATATTCGGAATTCCATACATTAGCAATCCACCTGGACGGTCGTCCCGTTCGTAGACGGTCACCGAATGTCCATGTTGGTTCAGTTGATCGGCTGCGGCAAGACCAGCCGGACCAGATCCAATAACGGCCACTTTATAACCGGTACGTGTCGCTGGAAGCTTTGGTGTAATCCATCCTTCTGCAAACGCACGATCAATAATCGCTTGTTCAATATTTTTTATTGTAACGGACTCTGTAGGAATCGAAGCTGTACAAGATCCCTCACAAGGGGCAGGACAAGCCCGCCCTGTGAATTCAGGGAAATTATTCGTTAAAACCAATCGATTATACGCTTCTCTCCAGTTCCCCCGATAAACTAAGTCATTCCATTCCGGAATTACATTATAGAGAGGGCATCCTGCAGTAAGTCCATGCGTGATCGTTCCCATTTGACAAAATGGCGTTCCGCAATCCATGCAGCGCGAGGCTTGGCTTCTGAGCTCCGCTTCTGTGGAAGTCAGAGGCTCTTCACGCCAATCTTTCACACGATCTGTTGGTTGACGTTTTTTAGCCGCTTTGCGAGGAAGATCCTTAAACCCACTTGGATTTCCCATGAGGCATTCCCTCCTTAAACTGTTTCAAAAGTTGTCAGTGTTTGAGCAGACTCTTTACTTTTTGACATCGAAACCTGAAATGCCTTGAGTTTCGCATCATAGTCATTTAAGCCATCTGCTTCAAGTTGGGCAATGAGTTGTTTCATCTTTTTATATTCTTCAGGAATTATTTTAACGAACGAATTGGAATGGGCAAGTGTCGCGAGCGCATCTTTTCCGAGCGGACTATCCGTATAGCTAATGTGCTTCTCTAATAGCCCTTGAACAGTTTCCAAGTCTTCCTCTGTTAACTCTTCAATCAAGAGACCGTCTAGATTAATAAAATCTTGTTTCACGGAATCTCTAAGCAAGTACGCGACCCCGCCGGACATTCCAGCACCGAAGTTACGGCCAGTGCCCCCAAGTACAACAACGGTTCCACCTGTCATATATTCACAACCATGATCGCCAATTCCTTCAACAACCGCTTGAACCCCACTGTTTCGGACAGCAAAGCGTTCACCGGCTCCACCACGAATAAAAGCTTCTCCTGCGGTTGCGCCATAGAATGCGACATTTCCGACCAGTTTTTGTCCATCGGGTTGAGCCATTCCAAGGTCTGGACGAATGACGACACGCCCACCTGACAACCCTTTGCCGACGTAATCATTCGAATCGCCTGTTACCTCAATAGTCACACCTTTAGGTACGAACGCGCCAAGGCTTTGACCTGCTGAACCCGTTAACTTCAACTGCACAGTATGATCTGGAAGTCCGGCTGCCCCATAGGCTTTTGAGATATAGTAGCCTAGCATCGTTCCGATTGAACGATCTGTATTTTCGACCTCACGCGTCAACTCAATCGGCGTTCCATTTTCAAGGGTCTCTTGAACGTATGGAAGGATTTCACGTACATCAAATGTCTCTTCAATTTGGTGATCCTGTGCACGACGGTTGGCTTTCCAATCTTCAGTACCTTCTGGTTGGTAAAGCATTTCATCTAATTTTAAATGTTTGGCTTTCTTATGGTTCTTAATTTCTTCGCGAACTTCTAAAAGATCCGTACGGCCAACAAGCTCATCAATCGTACGCACACCCAGATTTGCCATGATTTCGCGCATTTCTTGTGCGATAAACGTCAAGTAATTGACAACATGATCTGGACTTCCTGTCATGAGTTTACGAAGTTCGGGATTTTGAGTTGCCACACCGACAGGACAGGTATCCAAATGACACGCACGCATCATAATACAGCCAAGGACGACAAGTGGTGCAGTTGAGAAACCAAACTCCTCGGCACCGAGTAGCGCTGCCATAATGACGTCGCGACCCGTCATCAATTTCCCATCCGCTTCAACCACTACGCGACTGCGCAGACCATTGAGCAATAAAGTTTGATGCGTTTCAGCAAGCCCGAGTTCCCATGGAAGACCAGCATTCAAAATACTACTCTTTGGTGAAGCGCCGGTTCCCCCATCAAATCCACTGATTAAGATCACATCAGCTAGGCCTTTTGCAACACCTGCTGCAATTGTCCCAACGCCTGCCTTAGAAACCAGTTTGACGTTAATACGTGCATTTGGATTCGCACGTTTCAAATCATAGATTAATTGTGCTAAGTCCTCAATTGAATAGATATCATGATGCGGAGGTGGTGAAATTAAGCCCACACCTGGTGTAGAATGGCGAACTTCTGCAATCCAAGGGTAAACCTTGTGAGACGGCAATTGGCCACCTTCACCCGGCTTCGCGCCTTGAGCCATTTTAATCTGAATTTCATCCGCATTGCTTAAATAATGACTGCTCACACCAAAACGGCCAGAGGCTACTTGTTTGATCGCGCTTCGACGATTATCGCCATTCGCATCTACGGTGAAACGGTCTTCATCTTCCCCACCTTCACCGCTATTGCTTTTCCCGCCAATTCGGTTCATCGCAATGGCAAGTGCTTCATGGGCTTCTTTACTTAGCGCACCAAAAGACATGGCACCCGTTTTAAAACGGTGGAAAATTTCTTCAACCGGTTCGACTTCATCGATTGAGATCGGTGAAACCTCTTTGAAATTAAATAGATTACGAAGGTTATACCAACGCTCATCATCTGCCAGCTTGGCAAACTTTTTATATGTTTCATAATCATTTCGACGTGAAGCTTGTTGCAATAAGTGAATCGTACCAGGGTTAAAACGGTGGTCTTCTCCCTGTGGGCGCCACTGAAGTTCACTACCCGAATCTAATACCAGTTCACGTTGATTGTCCTTTTCAAAGGCTTTAAAATGACGCTTAAGGGTTTCGTCTTCAATTTCTTGAAGCGTGATTCCACCTAGTTGTGTAACCGTCCCTTTAAAGTACGCATCGATGACTGCCTCGCTTAATCCAAGCGCCTCGAACGTTTGAGCGCCACGGTAACTTTGAATCGTAGAAATCCCCATCTTAGACAACGTTTTGACTACGCCAGAAATGAGTGTTTCAAGATACGTTTCTTCAACTTTTTCTGGTGTGAAGCCACCAAATGCACCTTCACTTTGAAGTGCGAGGACCGTCTCGGTACCTAGATACGGATGGATGGCATCTGCTCCATACCCAAGTAACATGGCCATATGATGGACGTCACGTGCTTCAGCTGAATCTACAATTAGACTCGTATGAGTACGTAATCCTTTTTCAATTAAATGGTGATGCAAGCCGGACAAGGCGAGTAAAATAGGTACTGAAACGTGAGTCTCGTTGACATTGCGGTCTGTGAGAATCAAAAGTGAACACCCATTTTGAACCGCGTTCACCGCTTTTTCATACAACGCTTCAAGCGCTTTTTCAAAGCCTGCCTTATTATCTTTAATTTCTACTAAAGTTGAAAGTTCAGCGGCCTGAAACTTAGGCAATTGATTCGTCTTCAGTTGATTAAATTGGTGTATAGATAACAATGGCGTTTCAAGTTTAATCCGTTTCACATTGCGTGCATCCGGGTTGAGTAAATCCCCTTCAGGTCCAAGCCAAGTCGTGGTCGACGTGACACATTCTTCACGAATCGCGTCAATCGGTGGATTCGTAACCTGGGCAAACCACTGCTTAAAGTAGTTAAACAATAACGATGGTCGATCCGAAAGAATAGCAAGTGGTGTATCAATCCCCATCGCACCAATTGGGTCTTTTCCTTCAGAAACCATTGGCGCTAAGTTCTTATCGACTTCTTCATGGGTATAACCAAACGCTTTTTGTTGTTGAGTCAATTCTTCTTTATTAAAAAGAACCTCCGGTTGAGCGACCGCATCTTCTGAGAGAAAGGCCACGTTTTGGTCAATCCATGCTTGGTAAGGCTGCTCTGTTGCAATACTTGTTTTCAAGGCGTCGTTGGAAACGATCTCACCTTTTTCCAAGTCAACAAACAACATTTCGCCTGGCATGAGGTGCTTCTTTTCAATGATTTTCTCGGATTCGACTTCAATCACACCGAATTCAGAGGAATAAATTAATTGATCATCGGTCGTGAGATAGTAACGACCTGGGCGCAACCCATTTCGGTCAAGCAGGGCTGCAATTTGTTTTCCGTTAGTAAGCGCAAGCGCCATTGGACCATCCCATGGCTCCATCATCGCGCTGTGATACTCATAAAAATCTTTCAATAACACGTCATGACGATCGTCTTCCCAAGGTTCAGGGACAAGCATCATCGCCACATGGGCTAATGAACGACCATTAAGCGTTAAGAATTCGACTGCATTATCCAACATCGCCGAGTCGCTTCCTGCTTCGTCAATAATCGGAGTCAGTTCGTCTAAAGGTAGACCAAATACATCAGTCTTAAACTGTGTTTCACGGGCTTTCATCCAATTTACATTACCTCTAAGGGTGTTGATTTCGCCATTATGAATCAAACGGCGATATGGATGGGCGCGTTCCCAACTTGGAAATGTATTTGTACTGAATCGTGAATGAACAAAGGCAAGGGCAGAAGTGAAGGACGACTGGTTTAGATCTTTATAAAATGCGGGGAGGGCATCAGGCGTAACCATACCCTTGTATACGATGGTTTGAGAGGATAAACTTGCTACATAGAATCCATTTTCGACACGCTCTGAGAGACGTTTTTCTACGCGACGGCGTAAAGCATAAAGTTGTCTTTCAAAATTCAAATCATCAAGCGCTTCTTGTTTTCCAACAAAAATTTGTTGAATATAAGGCTGATGAGTGCGTGCTAATGAAGGTAATGAGCTTGAATCAACTGGAACCTCTCGCCATCCCAAAAGAGTCAATGGTAACGTTCTGATTTCTTCTTCAAAGGTCTCTTGAATGACCTTTATTTGATCTTGTGATTGTGGCATAAAGAGCATGCCCGCTGCATAATCACCTTGTTCCGGCAGATTAAATGGCACCACTTCTTTAAAGAAAGTGTGTGGAAGTTGAAGTAAAATTCCAGCTCCATCTCCACCTTCATCTGTATGACCCGCTCGGTGATCAAGCTTTTTCAACATATCAATTGCTTTTTCCACAATATCATGTGTAGGATTACCTTTAATGTTTACGTAGAAACCAATGCCACAGGCGTCGTGTTCAAAACTTGGACGATAAAGCCCTTGGGCAGATGGATACGAAGTCATTTGCGTCACTCTCCGTTCCGTTTTTCGCAAATTCAGATTTTTTGATTTAAGTTTATTGTACTTGAACTTTACCGTTCTAAACAATATATAATATATATATAAACGATCTAATTGCGAGATGAATCGAAGGAGGTCCTTATATGGAACTGCGTCAAATCCACTATTTTATAGAAGTTGCGAAACGTGAACATGTCACAGAAGCGGCACAAAACCTGCATGTCGCCCAGTCTGCCGTTAGCCGCCAAATCTCTTTATTAGAAGATGAGCTAGGCGTCCCTCTTTTCACAAGAGAAGGTCGAAACGTCAAACTAACACAGATTGGCCGTATTTTTCTTAGCCATGTTGAACAGGCGGTCTCTGAAATTGACAAAGCAAAAGAGAAAATTGAAGACTATCTTAATCCTGAACTCGGTGTGATTCGGTTAGGTTTTGCCACAAGCTTATCGGTCCACACTCTTCCCATTGTGCTTTCACAATTCCGATCCGAACACCCTGATGTCTCTTTCAAGCTACATCAAGGGTCAACGCGTTACCTAATTGATTCCATTGAAAAGGGGCATCTTGATATTGCGTTTGCCGCACCTGTCCCTCTTAACCATGATAGCATAGACGGCACCATTTTTTATATGGAAAAACTTTGGGCAATCTTACCGAATCATCATCATTTAGCAGAATCTTCCTCAATTCGGTTAGCTGAGCTCCGGCAAGAACAATTTGTGTCTTTTCGTCAAGGACTTCCGCTCCACGAGAGCGTTAAAGCAGCTTGCCATGCGGCAGGTTTTACCCCAAAATTCACCTTTGAAGGCGAAGATATGGATACGATTAAGGCTTTGGTTGCTTCAGGGTTTGGTGTTGCGATTATTCCAGAACATACCAGTTTAGATCTGTCGAACGAATTAGTTGGCATTCCAATTTCAGAACCCGATGTTTCACGCTCGGTTGGGATCATCATCCCACGTCACCGTGAACTCGCGCCATCAGAGAAAATGTTGTATCGTCACTTACAAAATTTCTATGACCGGTTAGACCGGTTTGGGCAATAATATAGCGTTAGAAGGGGTAAAGGTAAGGGCATAGCAACACCTTTAGGCATGCTTCGAACCCC
Organism: uncultured Sporolactobacillaceae bacterium; assembly: GCA_963829575.1. Classification (GTDB taxonomy): domain Bacteria; phylum Bacillota; class Bacilli; order Bacillales; family Sporolactobacillaceae; genus KACC-23026. Next base: position 510,053 of record CAWHJF010000016.1, read on the forward strand.
ACACAACACCCTGATCCACCCTATAAAAAAACTGGCGAAAAAGCTGTAAGAACGCTTTCGCCAGTTTTTGTTTGATTAATTCGCTTCTGCTTCTGTGTTTGTTTCGTCACCAAGTTGACGGCGACGCGCTGCTTCGTTCACTTGCTCATCTGCATGGTAGGAAGAACGGACAAGTGGACCCGCTTCACAATGACGGAAGCCTTTTTCAAGCGCAATTTGTTTCAGTTCTTCAAATTCTTCAGGACGATAATAACGCTCAACATTCAAGTGTTTACGAGTGGGTTGCAAGTATTGCCCAATCGTCATGATGTCGACGTTATGCGCAAGAAGATCATCCATCGCTTCAAGAATTTCTTCTTTCGTTTCACCTAAACCAACCATTAAACTTGATTTCGTCGGTACGTTTGGACTAATCTCTTTCACACGCTTTAACAATTCCAAAGAACGATCATAGGTCGCGCGTGCCCGAACCTTCTTCGTCAAACGACGAACGGTTTCAATGTTGTGGTTAAAGATATCTGGCTTTGCATCCATTAATGTATGAAGGCTTTCATAATCGCCTTTCATATCAGAAGGAAGGACTTCAACCGTACACATTGGACTGCGACGGCGTACCGCGCGAACCGTTTCAGCAAACACTGCAGAACCACCATCTTGAAGGTCGTCTCGCGCAACAGCCGTGATCACGACATGACGAAGTCCCATCGTTTCAACAGACTCCGCAACGCGTTCTGGTTCTTGCAAATCTAGCTCCGTCGGGAGTCCGGTTTTGACTGCACAAAAACGACATCCACGGGTACATGTATCACCCAAAATCATAAATGTGGCCGTCTTACGCACAGCCCAGCACTCATGAATGTTCGGGCACTTTGCTTCCTCACACACGGTATGTAGGCGATTTTCACGCATCATCTTTTTAAGGCCCGTGTAATTTTGATTTGTATTTAATTTAATTTTTAGCCATTCCGGTTTTCTAAGATATTCCTCTTTCTTTGCCATCTCTTCTAGCCCTCCTAGCGGGAATACGTATACTCGTCGTTCTCATATTTGCTCTTGGCTAATTCATAAATGAACGTCCACTGATCATCCGTTAAAGTTAAGGTTTCGAGTTCAAGGTCTAAGCCCTTTTCAAACCCTTTTTTAAAAGCGCCCCTCAAATCGTCCATGGTTTTCGGTTGATCCACAACATCATTGATCGCGATCGCCTTACTCCCGAATCCGCGCATCGCTCGTGCCTTGACTTTTTCGTTCGGATAGATGAAAAGATCATACAACGTTTTTTCATCGACTTCAAGCGGAATGGAACCATGCTGCAAGATCACGCCTTTTTTACGGGTTTGCGCGCTTCCCGCCGCTTTTTTGCCATCGACAATCAACTCATACCATGAGGGCTCTTCAAAGCAAACCGCAGAACCGGTTTGTCCCAGTTTTCCCTCTGGAATGGCAAATCCTGCGTCAATTCCGAGATTCTTAAACCCTTCGAGGAGGCCTTGGGACAACACACGATACGCTTCGGTAACCGAACGTGGCATGTTTTCCTGCGACTCGCTAACCACCACGCTATAGGTCAGTTCATTATCATGCAAAACAGCCCGACCGCCTGTTTGGCGACGGACAATCTCAAAACCGTGGCGCTTTGCGGCCTCCACGTCTATTTTTCCATTTGTCTTTTGAAAGTAACCCACTGAAAGTCCAGCCGGTTTCCATTCATAAAATCTAAGAACCGGTGGAAGCAGACCTTCACTGTGCCACATGAGCAAAGCCTCATCTACCGCCATGTTAACAGATGGTGTCAGAACCCCTGTATCTAGAAAAGCCCATTTATCTGTCATTCCGTTCTCCTCTTCTCTGAAGGATCCCTAAAGACATATCCTTTAAAATCTCTTCTATCTTAACAAGGATTGACGAATAAAGAAACCCCAACGCTTGTTGTCGAAACCTTTCGATAAAATCAGATAAGTCGTTGTATTCTGTAAGTCTATTTCAAGCTCCAATGCATAATTTTTCCACCATTTCCGAACATTATAGGTGACGATATTTGAAAGAAAGAAGGCATCTGGGATGTCCATTACAAAACCACCACTTCGTTATTTTATTGGATGTCTTTTAATGTCCGGGATTTCTGTATTAGTGGAAAAAGACTCCCATATTTCATCAGGAGGCGTATCTGGACTAAGCATTGGACTTTCCGATTTTTTCCACATGAACCTTGTTATAGTGAATTTTAGTATTAAAACGATCATCTTCCTTCTCGTCTTAACATTCGGAGGCCAAACCACCGCTTTCTGGACAATCGTTGGCGCCTGTCTCACCGGGTTCAGTATGTGGGCCTTTTCTCTTCTCCCAATAGACCTAGACTGGCCCAAATGGATGGCGTTTAGCTTCATCTTGCTTTTTTCAAAATTCCCGATTGGACTTCTTGTATCAAGAGGTTACTCCACCGGCGGTTTTACTAGTCTTGGTCAATTGCTTCAAGCCGGATTGAAGTTGCCCTTGTCGATTAGCCTTTTTCTTTTGAACGCGTTAACGATTTTAGCCATGGTTGCCACACACGGCTTCATGTCTGGATTTTTAACCGCCATGATCGCTCTGTCTTCCGGGTTTACAACGGAGGCTTGGGCTTACGCCACGAAAAAATACCTGGACAAATCTCCACCGGTTTCGTCTAACCATTAAGTCTTAACCCTATGAAGCCCCTTTGACCGGGATTTTTCCCGATTAGAGGGCTTCATCCCAGCTATAAAGCCTTTCTGTTGCACCCCTTTATGGTTCAAACCGAAAAAACGGCTACCGAATTTTCGACAGCCGTTTTTTCATATTCTTATTGACAATAATTATTGTCCAAACATGCTAGTGCTGTGCATCGGTTGGGTTCGAGCTTTCGGGTCAATATATGTTCTGGCGTTGTTGATCGCCGTTGGTCCTTCACCAAAACCTGTAGCGATTAGGTTGACTTTACCGTCATAAGTGACGACGTCTCCCGCGGCATAAACCCCTTCAATATTCGTTTCCATTTTCGTGTTCACAACGATTGAGTTTTTCTCGATATCTAAGCCCCAATCCTTAATAGGGCCGAGTGCTGAAATAAAGCCATGATTGACAATCACAGTATCGACTTCAATTTCTTCTCTCGCTTCACCGCGCGGCTCGGTCAACACAACCTTTTGAATCCCTTCGTCGTCCCCGATAAAAGAATCCAACACATACGGTGTCCTAATTTCCACTCTGGAATTCTTGAGCTGTTCCACACTGTGCTCGTGAGCCCGAAACTTATCACGTCGATGAACCAGGTACACTTTTTCCGCAATCGGTTCAAGCATATTAGACCAGTCCACTGCGGAGTCTCCACCACCAGAGACCATTACGCGTTTCCCTTTAAAAATAGACAAATCAGGAACAAAATAATGTAGGTTCTTACCTTCATAATGGTCCGCTTTGTCAACATCTAGGCGACGTGGTTGGAACGCACCGACACCTGCTGTGATAATCACAGCACGAGTATGATGTTCTGCTCCTTTATCGGATACCAATGTAATCGTACCATCTTCATTTTTCTTCAACTCACTGACGGATTCCTCAAGCACAACCGTTGGGTCGAATTGAAGCGCCTGCTCGGTTAACTGATTCACAAGTTCTTGAGCTCGAACCTTAGGAAATCCTGCCACATCATAAATGTATTTTTCTGGATAAAGGGCCGACAATTGACCACCTAATTGCGGCATGCTCTCAATAATCTTAGTTTTCATTTGACGAAGTCCACCGTAAAAAGCTGTAAACAACCCAGTCGGACCACCGCCAATAATCGTTACATCATACACTTCTTGTTCTCCACTCATCGCTATCCCTCAAATCACTTTCTGTATTGGATTTATTAAAATATATAAAAGAGTTAACTGGCTCATTCATGACTTTACATATTGGCGCTTAAAAATAGATTAATACAATCTTTCATAAACCGCAAAGATTGGTACCTGATTAATGGTGTGGATAGGCGTTTGTCGATCGGACACGCTTCTAGTGGTCGTGCTAAGAAAGGTCGCCGAACACTCAATCTCCGTCGATAACATCAAATAAACCACCTAGCACACTGCCTTCCCCTCGTCGTTCTCCGACTGGGTTCTGTGGCATTGCGCTAAATACGCGGCTTGCCAAACGACTAAATGGAAGGGATTGAACCCAAACGGTTCCCGGCCCTTCTAAGGTTGCAAAAAACAACCCTTCGCCGCCAAACAAAGCTGTTTTAATCCCCTTAACAAATTGAATGTCGTAGCGAACCCCTCCCGTCATGGCTACCAAACAACCGGTATCCACTCTGAGACGTTCGCCAGGTACTAATTGAACCGACTTGATGGTTCCGCCTGCATGAACAAAGGCAAGGCCGTCCCCCTCAAGCTTCTCCATAATAAACCCTTCACCACCAAAAAAGCCAGCCCCTAATTTCCTTTTAAAATCAATGCCAATGGATACCCCTTTTGCCGCACACAAAAAAGCATCTTTTTGACAAATGATCTTTCCGTTATATTGGCTTAAGTCCATCGGAATAATTTTACCAGGATAAGGTGCTGCAAAGGAAACATGGCGTTTTTCATATCCAGTATTTGTAAAAGCAGTCATGAATAGACTTTCTCCAGTTAAAAGACGCCGGCCCGCCCCCAACATCTTGCCCATAAACCCACCGCTTTGATTGCTGCCATCACCAAAGATGGTTTCCATTTCGATCTGGTCTTCCATCATCATGAGCGCACCCGCCTCAGCAATGGTTGTTTCAGACGGATCCAACTCAATCTCGACAAACTGCATGTCATCTCCATAAATTTTATAATCTATAGCATGATTATTCAATACAATTCCCCCTAACCAAAGTGGTTGTTTAAATTCTTATACGGTGGAATCATAGAAAGGTTTCTCTTTAATGACATTTAACCAACAGAGGATTTGATTTTGATTAGAATTTGTCCTGAAAATTAATGACGAAAGCTCCACTTTAATTTGATCCGTTCTTAGTTCAAATAAAAAAGTGCCAACCCCATTTCGGTTGACACTTTTTATAAAAATGACTTATTGAATGACTAATTCACCTTCATGCACATCGACTTTGATGGCGGTCACGTGGTCTTTTTCTAATAATACGTCCGCAATCGCATCTTCAATTCGTTCTTCGATCACACGACGTAACGGACGTGCACCGAAGTCTGGATCATATCCAAGATCTGCTAATTTCTCCTTAGCTTCGGCTGTGACAACAAGCTCGATCCCTTGAGCTTTGGCTAGTTCTTCAACTTCCACAAGCATGAGATCAACAATTTGAACAAGACTTGTTTTAGAAAGCGCCTCAAATCGCACGATCCCATCAAATCGGTTTAAGAACTCTGGTCGGAAATAGTTTTTGAGTTCTTCAAGTCCTTCTGAAGACACTTGTGCGCTGGTTTCTTCCGCTGCCCCAAACCCAACTTTAAACGGCTTAACGGCACCGACACCGGCGTTACTTGTCATAATAATGACGGTATCTTTAAAGCTGACGGTACGACCTTGACTATCTGTCAGACGCCCATCCTCAAGAATTTGTAGGAACATATGCTGCACATCCGGATGCGCCTTTTCGATTTCATCAAGAAGAATCAAGCTATATGGTTTTCTTCGGACTTGTTCCGTCAATTGACCCGCGTCTTCATGACCAACGTAGCCTGGAGGAGACCCGATCAATTTGGACACTGAATGCTTCTCCATGTATTCGCTCATATCGAGACGAATCATGGCCTCTGCGTCGCCAAACAAAACGTTCGCAAGCGTCTTAGAAAGCTCCGTTTTCCCTACACCAGTTGGACCGACGAATAAGAAAGACCCAATTGGACGATTCTTACGACGGAATCCAGTGCGGTTACGGCGAATCGCTTTCGCCACTTTTTGAACAGCCGCTTCTTGACCAATGACTTGGGCGTTTAAACGCTCTGGAAGATCGCGCATTTTCTCTTGTTCGTCTCGCTCAAGTCGGCGCACTGGAATCCCTGTTTTTTCCTCAATTAAGAGTTCAATAGTGGTCGTCTCAACTTCTGGATGGTCCACTTTCTCAGTAGACGTTTCAAGTTGAGTCTGCAAAGCAAGCTCTTCATCTCTTAATTTAGCTGCCTGTTCATAATCCTCTTGGGCGGTTGCTTTTGCTTTTTCATCCGCAATTTGTTCTAAGCGGTCTTGAATCTCACTTGTGGACGTTCCACTGTTCGCCAAGTTCACTTTTGAACCTGCTTCATCCATTAAGTCAATGGCTTTGTCCGGCAAAAAGCGATCTTGGATATATCGGCTAGAAAGTGTGACACACGCTTCAATTGCCTCATCGGTAAATTCGACTTGATGGAACGCCTCATAGCGCGGTTTTAGCCCTTTTAAAATCTCAATAGCCTCAGCCTTACTTGGTTCGTCCACAATGATTGGTTGAAAGCGACGTTCCAACGCTGCATCTTTTTCAATTTTTCGGTATTCCTTAAGTGTGGTTGCCCCAATCATTTGAAGCTCACCACGAGCAAGCGCTGGTTTTAAAATATTCCCTGCATCACTGGAACCTTCTGCGGACCCTGCGCCAACGAGCTGGTGAATCTCATCAATGAATAAAATGAGATTAGGATTGGCTTGGAGTTCGCTGATTAATTGCTTCATGCGCTCTTCAAACTGACCTCGAATACCTGTACCGGCAACTAAGGAAGCCACATCTAACAGATACACTTCTTTTTTCTTAAGTTTCGCTGGGACATTCCCTTCTGTAACGCGCAGGGCTAATCCTTCCGCAATTGCGGTCTTACCCACCCCAGGTTCCCCAATGAGAACTGGGTTGTTTTTGTTTCTACGATTCAATGTTTCAATCACACGTTCCACTTCTTTGTCTCGGCCAATCACTGGGTCAATCAAGCCATTGCGTGCGGATTGTGACAAGTTCTTTCCTAATTGATCAAGAAGGCCGCCACCTTGCCCATTCCCCGTTTGAGGATGACCAAACATGGCCCCTTGGCCTTGTGGAGCTTTCGTGTTGTTTGGATTTTGTGCCGCAAATCCTTTGAAAAAGTCCTCCATGGAAAAGCCGCCGCCTTGATTATATAAAAGTCCTGTTTTATTTTTGACAATTTGGAAACACGATTCGCAGAGATGATACTCTGCTCGTTGGTGGTTAACTTGTACATTCCAGCCCATAACAGCTTGGTTTTCTTTACAACGATCACATCTCATTGAAACATTCCTCCTAATAGTTTGTTCATTAATTTTTAGTTGAAAGAGTAGTATTAACTTTGACTATCTTTGACCTTTATTTTAAAAGAAAACTCGGAGCAACACAAGTCATTTGCATTATATAATATGACTATAATATCAATAACAAGTTGATCAGAGCAGCTTGGGTCATTAGGTTTGTATCCCTATTATACTTTGACCAATTCTAACTTTCAAGAGGTTTGTTTTATTTTTTTATAAAAAGATAATGATTACCTCTTAATAGTTAATATAAATTAAAAAAGCAGAAATCAGATGGAATCTGACTTCTGCTCTCTATTTTATTAGGGTTAAATCGGTTGGATGGTGTAGGAGGCGCGATCGTTTTTGAATACCAAGTGGTCTTGGTTCGCTTCAACATCGTGAAGATCGGTAAGCGGCAGATCATAGCGCGCATACGGAAGGACTGCCTCGCCGCTTTCTTCCACAGTCTCCCCACCACCGACCAATTCGATCGCACGGTTTGCTAAGTAGTCATCTGTATCTCGGGTCACTTCCTTTAACCGGACATCGGTTAAATGCAGATAGGCCTGATCCACATTTTCCAACTCTTCCTTTACAACCCGTATTGTTTGACCTTTCCACGTCGCCAAAAGGTTTTGAATGTCTGCTTCGTTTACAAGTTCGCTCAAAGTTCATCACCTCTTACTCATTGTGTCCGTTTTATATGGGATTTATGTAAGAGACACCTCGCTTTATGGCTTGGTGGAAGTATGCAATGAACCACTTTTCAACGAAGAAAACAGTTTTGGAACCTCACCGCTGATTGTCGTCTCTGCGATTGGAATGTCTTTTACAACTGTTATTTTTTTAGTGCGAAACGGTAGGATCAGTTGAACAGTCGTTTTGGCGTGAACATAGAGGGTCACGTGGACGCTATTGATGCCAACCGATTGAACGTCTGGTCGGTAATTTGTTGTTAAACTACTCAAAAAGTCAAACCGAACCGGCACTTTGGGTCCCAGGTTTCCTAATAACGCATTATGAGAAACCACACCAAGCGGCACGGACACGGATCGTGCCACAGGTTTTTGATGCATTTGAATGATGTGTTTCGCGTTCTGATCAATCGTAATCTGCCCACTGTCTAATGCATATAAAAAATCTTCTAAGCGCTGTGTAGTGTCGTGCAAAAACTGAGACATCCCAATGGTATTAACGTTTACAAGCGTCATTTCTCCAGCATTATTGGTTTTTATATCGAAAAACTCAGAATGAGATTCTTTTGGCGTTTTCTTTAGCATGTCCCCTTGAGTGGCTAGGTCTTTTAACTGTACATTGCTCAGGGCATAATTAAACGCATAGGACATCGCCTGCTTGGCTTGAAACTCCGCATAAGTGGTTAAAACAGGCTTTAACGAGCGCGAAGCCATTAAAAAAGCCAAGATGGTGATCACTATAAACAAAACAAAACTCAGTCCAAATACGACGCCTTTTGGCCAAGGGGACAAGATTGGATTCTTTCGCACGCCTTTCGGCCGAAACAGTCTTCTTCGGTGCATAAGCCTCACCTCACACCATTTATATGCTTGTCATTGACCCATTCATGCTCACCCACCATACGAACACTTCTATTTATTAAGGCGGGCGAGTTCCCGCAGCTCGTGCACACGCTTAGCGGAACCGCGTGTCCCTAATTTTATTTTAGGGACACGTCGTTCCGCTATCTTGCGTCTGAACCCGGTCTCGTCTAATTTGCGTCATCCATAGGTCGCTATTGCTCTATTTCTACCCCGTTTTCTCGTCATGTCAGCGGAATAGCGGATGCTCGTCTACCTTTTCTTCTCCATGCACCTCTTTTTTATGCATTAACGGAACCTCGTGTCCCTAATTTTATTTTAGGGACACGTCGTTCCGCTATCCTACGTCTGTACCTGGTCTCGTCTAATTTGCGTCATCCATAGGTCGCTATTGCTCTATTTCTACCCCGTTTTCTCGTCATGTCAGCGGAATAGCGGATGCTCGTCTACCTTTTCTTCTCCATGTCCCTCTTTTTTATGCATTAACGGAACCTCGTGTCCCTAATTTTATTTTAGGGACACGTCGTTCCGCTATCTTGCGTCTGTACCCGGTCTCGTCTAATTTGCGTCATCCATAGGTCGCTATTGCTCTATTTCTACCCCGTTTTCTCGTCATGTCAGCGGAATAGCGGATGCTCGTCTACCTTTTCTTCTCCATGTCCCTCTTTTTTATGCATTAACGGATGCTCGTGTCCCTAATTTTATTTTAGGGACACGTCGTTCCGCTATCCTACGTCTGTACCTGGTCTCGTCTAATTTGCGTCATCCATAGGTCGCTATTGCTCTATTTCTACCCCGTTTTCTCGTCATGTCAGCGGAATAGCGGATGCTCGTCTACCTTTTCTTCTCCATGTCCCTCTTTTTTATGCATTAACGGATGCTCGTGTCCCTAATTTTATTTTAGGGACACGTCGTTCCGCTATCCTGTGTCTGTACCCGGGATGTAGGAGTAAACGTGTGCCTTTCCGCCTAAATTCCATGTAAAGTTATGTAACACTGGGTTATAATATAGAAAGAGTCTACATTTGTATTGGAGGTTTTTTTGGGATGCGCGAACAACAACGGAAGATCATTGAAGCTCTTCATGTTCAACCCTCCATTAACCCTGAGGAGGAAATTCGCAAGAGAATTGATTTTTTAAAGGCCTATACACTTAAAACGAAGGCAAAAGGGTTTGTTTTAGGGATTAGTTTAGGGCAAGACTCAACGCTCGCCGGGAAGCTTGCGCAAATGGCAGTGGACGAGCTTAATCAAGAACATGGTGGAGGCTATCAATTTATAGCGATTCGTCTCCCGCATGGTTCCCAGCAAGATGAAGCGGATTCCAAGTTGGTGTTTGAATTCATTAATCCTAAGAATCCACTTTCTTTCAACATTGAACCGAGCACAAACGCCTTCACAGAAACATTCAACGAAGTCAGTACGGTGCCTTTGAGTGATTTTCAAAAAGGAAACGTCAAAGCACGGTTACGCATGATTGCCCAGTATGCATTTGGAGGCATGAATGGGCTTTTAGTGATTGGTACCGACCACGCAGCGGAAGCGATCACCGGATTTTTCACCAAATATGGGGATGGTGGTGCGGACCTCTTACCGCTTTCCGGTTTGTCCAAACGCCAAGGGAAAGCCTTACTTAAATTTTTAAACTGTCCAGAACAGTTGTATCTGAAGAAACCAACGGCCGATCTTTTAGATGAAAAGCCTCAACAAGCAGACGAAACCGAACTCGGAATTACCTATGATGAAATTGACGATTACTTAGAAGGAAAAGACGTTACGGACAAAGTGGCCGAGGCGCTCGAGACGCGCTATGCGTTAACCCAGCACAAGCGTGAACTTCCACCTTCACGATTTGATGAGTGGTGGAACTGAACTAACAGGTGAATGAACCCCCTCCCAGATTGGGCATTCTAAGGTTGGGAGGTGTTGCATATGAAACCTAATGAGCGGATGACCAAGAATCCCCTTCAACCGGAAAAACAACGTGCCGAAGAGGGAAGCGTTAAAATCAAATCGAGTGTGATTAGTCCGCCAGAACCGACACCACAGCCTAAAGACTATGATTCGATTGAGTATTAAAAAGGATGGAGCATCCCGCTCCATCCCTTTATTTTTCTTCCCTTAAAACGTGTTCGCAATACTTCGCACACGACTCGCAAATATAGGAACATTTGACCGACATGGGGTCGCTGAACTGCGCGCATTCCTTACTGCAATGCTTGCAGGTGTAGGCACATAATCTTAATAGAGAAGGTGTTAAAAAACTTCCTTTCGCCGCTTGACTAGATGTAAAATCACAGATGCCTTCACAATCTCTTAAAAGCTTAAGCTGTCTTCTTCGCTGAGTAAGATCTTCTTTATCAAGAAGGTAGGTAATCATTTCTTTACAATGAGCACTGCACGCATCCAATACTTGAATCAACTGATTTTGAGTTAAATTAGTTTCATATTGTCCGTCTGAACCGAGCCGGTCGCTCAAGCGCTGCCGTTTAAAATCGTCCATCTATTTCGACCTCTCCTCCACTATTTGTCCTTACTAAACTATTCAATAGGGATAGAAGCGTATAGGCATCCACTCAAATCAACTGAAAAATCCATATCTGCCTATTGGCAGCGCCAATTCAGTTCCTTTTATTAGTCGTTGTTTCAAATAAAAATTCTGTGAACCATTTTGTACATTGATAGGCTGCGGTCCATTCGGGATCATGATCTTCAAGCGCCCAACACGCATACAAAGTCGACATGGCCACACCAGCTTTAAGCAACTTAATCTCATCCAAACCGAGCGCTTCTTCTATTTTCTTAACACGGAATTTGAGAAGGTCTCTTGGGTTCTCTTTGTTATGTAAGTGATTAATGAAAAAGGATACCGTATCGCAATAGCGTGAACCTAAAACACCTTTCGGATCAATAGCGAGCCATCCCCGCTCTGATGAGTAGAGAATATTTTCATGATGAAGATCACCATGAAGCAGTTCAAGCGGTTCATCTGCCGAAAAAAACTCATTAAAATACATTTCCGCGCGTTCAATGTCTAAAAGGGGAATCGGACCGTTCAAAGTCGCGAACGCCTCTTTATAACGATCTAACCCCGCGGACCATTGTTTAATCGTTGGAACTCGATGCGATGCACTTTGTGTCGGTCGACGAATTAATCGCCAAACATGAACAAAGTGCTCAATCACCGCTTCTTCATCATCTAAACGCGAGAGCATAGACCCGGGGTCAAGTTGTTCAAGTAACATTGCCCCTTCTCCATCATCAAAACGAAGCAGTCGACAACATCCCGCTCCATTATAAGTTTCTAAAGTCCGAGCTTCATTTTGAAAATCAAACCCATGAAGTCCCAATTTTAAAATAATGGGACACTCATGTCCATCTAACCCTTTTAAAACATAATTATAAGATAAATTCGGAACAGGCGTTAAAGTGTGAAGGTTCCACTTGTTACAGATTCGGTCCACGCGTTCTAATAACGTGTTAAGCCAATCCTGCCCCACCGCGCCAAACGCCCCAGTCACCTTTTGCACAAACTCCTCCGCAAGCTTCATCTAATCCCTCTATTCTTATAAATAAAAAAAACGTCCCCACAAAACCCCCGAGAAACGTTTTTAAATCTATTTAAGTTAGTGTTAGGAAATCTGTTTCCGATCTTTAAGTCCTTTATAAATATAGCGAACTACCAGGATGACAACGATCAACGCGACGATATAGGTGAGCGGATGCAAATACTTCTGTGCATTTTCCCAATGTTGCCCAAGTTTTAGACCAAAGTAGATCAAGGCAGCGTTCCATGGAATACAGCCAATTAAAGTAAAGACTATAAATCGGCCTGCCTTCATTTTGGCAATCCCGGCTGGGAGCGAAATAAAGGTTCGGATCACCGGCAAGTTACGCCCAAAGAAGGTCGCCCAATCGCCATACTTTGCAAACCAACGCTCCGATTTCTCTAAGTGTTCATAATTGAATAACACGTATTTGCCATACCGCTCCACAAACGGTCGTCCATAGCGTGCACCAATCCAAAGCATTAACAAGGAACCGAGCAAGTTTCCTAAGACACCCGCGAGCAAGACCGTCATAAAGGACGCCGTCCCTTGTCCGACCATGAAACCGCCATAAAGCATAATCACTTCACTAGGAAGTGGAATACAGGCGCTCTCGATAATCATACCAATAAAAATTCCCCATACACCTAAAGTATTAATAAAACTGATCAAACTCGAAGATAAATGATGCATCCACTGTCCCCGTTTCTATGGTTTTGGGTCTTCTTTCAAATAAGACCGAGCTTTCCGCTTCCTTGACGCGTCACGAAACACAAAATATTTCATAAAAAAGAAGCTACAGAGTGAGGACAAGAACATCGACAAGAGTTTGGCAATATTATCATTCACGAGTGTCGGTAAATAGTGAAGATTACTTAAAAGGATTGTCGCCCCATAGAAGATCCCATCACTAATTAATAAGCTCACGAATGCTTGAGCCACAAACGCCACTTTTTGGGTGTGAGTCCCTTGAACCCCATCTCGAAACGTAAATCGCGAGTTCCAGATGTAACTGTTTAAAACAGCCAAAGAGTAAGCAATGGTATTGAATAGGACATCTACTAAATGATTCGCATGCGGCCATAACCACAGCATCAAATTTAGACTGCCCAAATCAAGCGCACCGCTCGTAAGGCCCACAGTCCCAAACTTTAGGTATTGAATCAACCCTTTGATTAGTCCTTGTTTCACACTTTAAGCTCCCTTATTTTATGTCATCAAGGATTCTAAGTTGTCGCTCTTTTACTTTAAAGACCTCTTTATAATAGCCCAGAAGTTGCTCTGCCTGAGCTTCCCAACTAAAATGACGACTTGAAGCTCGAGCTTGTTCAGATAAAGTTTGGCGATAAGACTCATTTTCTAACGTCAAAACCTTTTGAACAAATTCACCCTTCTTTTTCGGATTATATAAAACACCTGTCATGCCGTCGTTAATTTGTTCTTCAGTTGGGCCACTCTTTGCTGCCACAATCGGAAGTCCGGAGGCCATGGCTTCTAAGATAACAAGGCCCAAGGTTTCTGTTGTGGAAGGGAAAATAAAAATATCAGAGGAGGCGTAAGCTTGAGCTAATTCTTCCCCTTGTAAGAATCCTGTAAAGACCGTTTGGGTCCCTTTGAAATATTTTTCAAGCGCAGGACGATGCGGCCCATCTCCTACCATTGCCATACAGAATTCATCGGATGCTTCGAGCACATCTCTTACTTTTTCTAACTCTTTTTCCGGTGCAATCCGCCCTACATATAATAGCAACTTCTTTTCAGGATGTCCGTTTGTCAAACGTTCACGCATGGCTTGATCATAATTACCCGGATGATACTTCTTCGTATCGACTCCGCGCTGCCAGACATGAACATTATGGAAGTTTTGTTCTTTCAAGTCTTTGGAAACCGAATTAGAGGTACAAAGGTTCAGATCGGCCTTATTATGGAGCTTTCTAAAATACCACCATAGGGCTGGCTTCAGCCACGGAAGTCGATAATAGTCCGCATAAATAGGGACATGGGTATGATAAGACGCCAAAAGTGGCCATTTATGCCGGTTGGCAGCGTAGACCCCTGATACCCCTAGAAATGCGGGATTCACCACATGAACAAGATCCGGCTGATACTCCCTTAAAAGTCGATCCACTTTCTTAGTTGGAAACGCGAATTTTTTTCCAGGATAAAGGAAAAAGGTCTGACCTGGAATACCTTCCACGCGTGCTCCTTTGTATTCTTTGATCCCCATTTCCGGTGCAATGACCAGAATTTCAAGACCCGCTTCTTGAATTAACCAATCCACAGTTGCAGTCAGTCTTGTTACGATCCCATCAATTTGGGGATAAAATGTTTCCGTTACAATCGCGAGCTTCATCATTTCAAACACACTTTCTATAGTTAGCCTTGTGCCTAATTGTTTAGTTTTTATAACGTTAAACGCTTAGCTTGGCCTCTTGTCCAACCCACAGTTCTAAGATCACGGTTACGTGGTCTCAGCCTTCGGGTTCACGTCAAAAGACCTTTATTTCAAATAAAAGTTCATTTCTATTTTAAATTTTACTTATTCTGCCCTATTGAATCAAATATAACGAGCAAGTCTTAACACTAGCTTAACAAAAAGTATGGCATCCAACACCTTAAATGACTAAAAACCATAAATTACTACTCAATCTTTACGTGTCACCTAACCGTATGCGAGTCACTGGAACGCCTTCGCGAATGCCTTTTAACTGCGCGTTGAATCCTTCTTTAGAGACTTCAAGAGCATTTAAGATCTTTTGTACGCTCGGATCTTGAAGCAGTGTGTCACTAAGCACAAGATCTTCTCCTTCACTTAGACCTTGAATTCTCGCCGCAAGATTCACGGTTCGACCAAAATAATCCAAACGGTCATTCGAGTTCACAGCAATGGCAGAACCCGCATGAAGCCCCAGTTTTAAGATAATGGAATACCCATTTTCTTCATTAAAAAGATGGATGTCCTTTAAAAGCTCGGTTGCGGCCCCCATTGCCTGATTGGGTTCTTGAAAAACCGCCATGACGGCATCCCCAATGGTCTTGACCACAGCGCCTTTATTTTGTTTGACACGTTCTGTAATCAACTCAAAATGATGGCGCACTTGGGCGTAGGCTTCGGCATCTCCTTTTGTTTCATAAAGAGCCGTGGAGCCTTTTAGGTCACTAAACAAAAAAGCCAAATAACTCACTTTGATTTGCGTTCCCGGTGAAAGCACTTCAGAAGAAAATAAGTCCCTAAACTCTTGCATAGACGTCACATGATTCGCCGTTGTTAGTTGCGTAGTCCAAGCTAAATCTTCTACGACGAGGATTTGCGTTTCACCCGTCTGATTCTTTACCATCATCCCATTGCTCCCATCAGTCTGAGAAGGGGTAAATGGACCTTTTTCGAACCCATTTGACGTAAGGCTCAGTTGAGCATCCATTAAATTCGGATAATAAGACCAATTTTTCTGTAACACGCGGAGTCGTCTGGATTTCCCATCGACAAGGAGATTATGGGGTACGACTGAAGATTGCCCACTCTTAATCAATTGTTGATTTAGGATATGGGGTGTAATCATTGGGCCTGATACACAATATGTTTGTTCTTGTGCCACTCGAATTAACGGATGAACAGAAAAACGAATCTCGACATATTGGTCAAAATCCAGATCATACTCAATCCCACAAAAATCACAATGAACATGATTTTGGACATCTTGAAGGTGTGGAACTTCCACTTTTGAAACTCGACAATTCGGACACATCAAGTGCCAGCTGATCTCTGTCAAACCAAGCTTCGTGGCATACAGGAAAACCCGAAGCGTTTCATGGCGGTCTACTCCCCATCGATCGGCCCATTCGTAAGGGCGCATATTCAAGACGCGATCGTCATGGCTTGAGCGAATATGCGTGTCTAGCAAATCCGCAATGGTCAGATCAACGGGCGATTGCTTTAATTGCGCCATCCGAGTTCCAAGCTGGAGGGCATTCCATTTAATTGTTCTTGGCGGTTCAATCCCTGTTTGGTGGTTTAGCTGGGACGGTGAGGCTGCTTTTCCTGCAATGAACCGGAGGTAGTGAATGGTTTGTTTCATGGCTCTCTTTCCAATGAACGGGACACCCACCAATCCGAGCAGACCACGTGGCGTAAAATCAGCAAAAAGCGTCACTTCTGTTTCATGCCCGACCTCTTTTAATCGAACGCCTCCATAAAAACGTTCGATGGGACCCGTTTCATACTGACGTTCCACCGCATAGTAGGATTGCTGTTCCCACTCAAAAGGAAATTCCTTCCATCGAATCGGAACCATCCCAAGGACTTTAGCTTCTGCCCAGCGAAAAAAAGGACGGTGATTCGAATCCGGAATGGAAAAGTGAACCGGAAAAAGACCAATAAATCGATTGAGGTGATCGGTATCACTAAGAAGTTTCCAAACGGTTTCAATTGGCATCGAAAGTTGGATCGTAAACGTATAATGCTTAATTTTCATAGGTACATCCGTCCCTTTAAATCTTGGACAGCCATAAGGCTATAACTAGTATAATAAGATGAAAGATTTGATCGGTCACTATGGACAACCAACCTTCTTCTGCCCCTTTAGCTCCTTGAATGGTTCGAACCCAAAAACGAACAAAAAAGCGTCGGTCAAGAATCACATGGGAAAGGAAGATCACCGAAACCCCGACCCAATCGAGATTTTTTGTAGCGAAACCAAAAATAGCCACACATAAGGTGTAGACAAACGAATGAACCAACAAGGGGACCCATTCTTTTTCTTTGCGTGTCGCCATCCAATTGGTTTGGAAGAGAAAATCACCCACTAAGTGCCCGATGAATAGCCAATTAAAAGGACTCATGGCTTCGCCACTTTTTGAAGCGACGATTTTTTCATCTGCTCACAAAAAACATCCACTAATAGGGCATCATACATGGACTCTTTACAACGGATGAGTTCTTCCATCCCCTCATCAATTGACTTGCCTTTTTGATAAGGGCGATCCGTTGTCATGGCATCAAATGAATCCGCAATCCCGACAATTCGTGGAAACAAGGGAATATGCTCAGCCGTTAATCCATTTGGATAGCCTGATCCATTCAGTCTCTCATGGTGCATGATGGCCACCTCAACTGAATGTTGGATTAAAGGACGCGGTTCGATGTTGCTCAAAATTTCGGCCCCAATTGTTGTATGTTGTTTGATTAACTCATACTCCTCATCTGTTAAACGGGACGTCTTCCCAAGAACATGATCTGGAATCCCCAATTTGCCAATATCATGCAACAAAGCGGCCCGCTCAAGTTCCTTTTTTTCGTCTTTCGACAGCATAAGCCCTTCGGCGATAAGCAGTGAATAGCGTGCCACGCGTTCAGAGTGACCCGCCGTATAAGGGTCACGTGCATCTAGCGCTCGCGCAAGCGTTTTAACTAGACTGATTAAAAGTTGATAAATCTCAGAATACATTTGACTGTTATGTAGCGCTAAAGCTGAATGGCTTGCTAATGCCGTCGCAAGTCTCTGATCCTCTTCATTAAAAAGGGCGTTCCCTTGTTTATTGAGAAGCTGTAACGCGCCCATTTTTTTCGATTTCACTTGTAAAGGGACGGTCAACATCGAGCGCGTGATAAACCCACTCTCTTCATCAACCCGAGAGGACCAACGCTCGTCCAGGGTGACGTCTTCGATCAGTCCTGTTTCTCCCGTTTGGATCACATGACCGACAATGCCCTCATCAAGCCTTAGTGTGATTCCGATTAAGTTCTTTGAGGTTGGACCAAAAACAGCCTTGGCTGTAAGGGTTTCATCTGAATCAATCACCCATAGCGTCCCAGCCTCTGCACCCAGAAGCGTCGCCATCTGCTTTAAAATTTGATTAAACACGTCTTCTTGATCCAGATCTGAGTTCAAGGCTTGTGTGGCATCTAATAGGCCTAGCAGCTGTTCCATTCGTTCAACTAAATCCTCATAATCTTTCAAGCACATGCTCCCCTTCCCATTTTCAAAATGACCGTGCAGCATCCAAGTACCATTTCTTTCTTCAGTTTAATCAAATTTTGTCGATTTAGCGAGAATTTTTTGTTTAGGGGGGACAGTCCCGGGACTGTCCCCCCTAAACAAAAAAGAGAAGGTCGACACAAAATCGACCCTCTCAATTACTATGAATATTTAATTTTTAATGGAATTAAGGAGTGACTCCACAACGGTATCCAAAAAGGTCAATGTGTTGTCATCGACGAGTTGACCATCTTTGATTTTATCCGTTGCAAAATTTACTAGCACTTCACTAGTGGCCGCTGGCAGCACGCGAGCCTGAACACCCGGACTCGCGAGGACATCTCTCAAATGGGCCTGTGCTCGAATGGTTCCAAATGCCGTAGGAGAGGCGCCGACCGCCATAACCGGTTTTCCAATCAACACTTTGTCGACGCGCGAGCACCAATCAATCGCATTTTTAAGGACGCCTGGAATGCTCCAATTGTACTCAGGTGTCACGATCAAAACCCCGTCTGCCGCTGCAATAGATTTTTTTAACTGAACAACCTCTTCAGCAGGTTCTAATTCATCGTCTTGATTAAATAAAGGAAGCTTGCCCAAATCAGGAATCTCCAATTCAAATTGCTCGGCATAGCGTGCCTTGACTGTCTCGGCAATAGCCCGATTCAAAGAATCCCTCCTCAAGCTCCCTAACAATGCAACTAATTTCATCCGCTTACACTCCTTCAACTTTCATATTCTTCTAATAAAAAAAGAGATGGCATCACCCATCTCTTTGACAACGTTTTACTCAGCCGCTTTTGCAGCTTGGATTTCTGCGGTGATTTTCACTTCATCTCCGACTAAAACGCCACCTGTTTCAAGGGCTGCATTCCAGGAAAGGCCGAAATCGCTTCTTTTAATTTTAGTTGTTGCTGAAAAACCAACAACATCTTGTCCCCAAGGGTTTTTCCCTTCACCCTCGAACGTGGTTTTGAATGTAACCGATTTTGTTACACCTTTAATAGTAAGATCACCTGTTAGATCATATTCATCATCGTCAGTTTTGACAATTTTAGTTGATTTGAAGGTCATTTTTGGGTGCGTGTCTTTTTCAAATAGATCCGCTGACTTCAAGTGTGCATCACGGTCCGCATTACGTGTGTTGATGCTGTCGATATCGACTGAAAAATCGATTTCAGCATCTGACAAATCTGTCGGATCTGCAATCACAGTTGCTTCGAATTGATCAAAATTCCCTCTCACTTTTGAGACCATCATGTGTTTTACCATGAATTCTAATGAACTATGCGCTAGGTCGACTGCTAATGTTTGTTTTGCCATTGATAAATACCTCCAAAGTTTTATTTAAATCAAATGTATTGACTTACTTTTAATAAGTTTATGAATAAAGTATAGTTCATAAAAATAGGTACGTCAACTATTTCAATAAAATTTACTAAGAACTTATCTTTGTAAGTAGTATTCGATTGATGTAAGGTATAGCTTACATCACCTGTTATCTACTAACATCTGTCAAAAAATATGATATAATACATTTAAATGGGGTGATTCTTATGGACATTAAATTGTGCCCAAAGTTCGAGACGGCTTTTGAGTTGCTTGGAAAACGATGGACCGGACTAATTATAAATGCCTTGTTATCAGGCTGTCATCGCTTTGTTGATATTTCTGAAATGATTCCGCACATGAGCGATCGCATGCTTGTAGAACGGCTTAAAGAGCTTGAACAAGCAGGCATTGTCACACGCTCCGTGTATCCGGAAACCCCCGTCCGAATTGAATATGAACTCACTGAAAAAGGAAAAGATCTTCACCTTGTCATGCAACAAGTCCAAAACTGGGCAGATAAGTGGGTCGATTTATCCTTACAGTAATGTTTTAAGTATAAGTGCAGAGAGGCAAAACACCCCTGCACTTTTTTATTTCCCTTAAAGGATCTAGACTACACCTGTTTTTTTGGACAAGCTTAATCGACATCAAGATATGGCAAACGTGCACATTAGAATGTTATTTTTCAGAAAAATCTTTATTGCAGGAAAATGGTCAAATGTGTGTTCTTATGAGGAAAAAGTGGTATTCTTGTATAGGATATATTTATAGTGAAAAAAGTGATCTCTCAGTATGGAATAGAATGTGAAATACTGAGCTAACTTTATTAAAGACAGCTTGTTTTTAAGGTAAATTGCTCTAATATTTGAATAATAAGAGAGTTGTCTAAAGAAAAGGAGAATTTGATATGTCAGAAGCAAATGCTCAAAACCAATCAAATGATGAAGTGTTGTCCTCTCAAGAGAAACGCGATGTCATTGATCAGCTGTTAAATCCTGAAGTCCAGGAATCCCTTACTGCTCTCGTTGACAACCTGCCAAAGCTCACTGAATTAGTAAATCTTATGATGGCAAGTTACGACACCGTTAAATCGATTGCAACAGATGAGGTCTTCAAAAACGACACAGTAAGTGCCATTTCAGAAGTCTTTACCCCAGTAGTCGGTTCTGTCAAAAAAGTGGCTGCGACCGCTATTGAAGCGAAAGATAAGGCGGAGGCAAGTCATGAAACGATCGGTCTTTTTGGTCTTCTTAAATTGATTAAAGACCCTCAGGCTCAGAAATTATTCCGTTTCGCACAAGCGTATCTTGAAATCGCGAATCGCAACGAAAAATAAGTAATAGAGAAACTAATAAAAGGACGGAGGATATCTATGTCAAAACATATCGTCATCTTAGGAGCCGGTTATGGTGGTCTTCTTACAGCATTGTCTGCTCGCAACTATTTAAGTCCTGAAGAGGCCTACATTACTGTTGTAAACCAATATCCATCTCATCAAATTATTACGGAATTGCATCGCCTTGCTGCTGGAAATGTGGAAGAAAAAGCGGTATCTCTTTCACTTGAGAAACTTTTCAAAGGAAAGAACATTGACCTTAAAATCGCAAAAGTGGACAAATTTGACGTTGAAAAGAAAGCTATTTCGCTATCCGATCAATCCACTTTAGATTACGACTATCTTGTTGTCGGACTTGGTAGCGTGACTGCCTATTTTGGTATCCCAGGGCTCGAAGAACATAGTTTCGTCTTGAAATCTGCAGAAGATGCCCTTAAAATCCACAATCATGTGGAACATCGCATTCGCAGCTACGCTGAAAGTGGCAACAAAGCCGATGCGACGATCTTAATCGGTGGTGGCGGTTTAACAGGTATTGAACTGGTTGGTGAACTTGCTGACGTTCTTCCAGGCCTCTGCAAAAAATATGGTGTCCAATACGAAGACATCACGCTCTCTCTTGTTGAAGCTGGTCCTAAAGTTCTCCCTGTTCTTCCAGATGATCTCATCGCACGTGCTCAAGCAAGCCTTGAAAAACGCGGTGTGAACTTCATTACAGGCGTTCCTGTTACAAAGGTAGAAGGTAATGTGGTAGACCTTAAAGACGGTTCACAAGTTGAAACCAACACATTTGTCTGGACCGGTGGTGTACAAGGAAATCCGCTTGTTGGCGAATCCGGACTTGAAGTCAACCGTGGTCGCGCAACAGTAAACGAAAACTTACAATCCGCTTCCCACAAAGACGTGTTCGTTGTAGGTGACAGCGCCGTCGCATTCCCTAAAGGTGGCGAACGTCCATATCCACCAACAGCTCAGAACTCTTGGCAAATGGGTGAACTCGTCGGTTACAACCTCTTTGCTTTAATGAACGGAAAAACCATGGAAGAGTTTAACCCAGTGGATTCCGGAACACTTGCTAGCCTTGGTCGCAAAGATGCGGTAGCAATTGTGGGCGGACACAAAACGCCGCTTAAAGGGATGCCTGCTTCCCTTATGAAAGAAGCGAGCAACATCCGCTACTTAACGCACATCAAAGGCTTGTTCGCACTCGCATATTAATTGCATATAAAGAGGCAGACTTAGAAGGGTCTGACTCCCTCATGGTGATTTTGAGGGGGCAGACCCTTTTTCAGTGCAATGCGGGCTTGTTTGCGTTACTATTATTTTGAAATCAAAACTTTTTAGATCTACGAAAGCGAGGGCAATGAGATGGCAGAAGCGTTTAAGGCATTTGTCGTAAACAAAACGGATGATCATTTTTCCGCTGAATTGAAAACGCTTAACAAATTGGACTTACCTGATCAAGGGGTCTTAATTGAAGTACGCTATTCTGGTGTTAATTATAAGGACGGGCTGGCAAGCATTCCGAACGGTAAAATTATCGCCCATTATCCGCTCGTACCGGGCATTGATCTCGCGGGTGTTGTCGTGGAATCCAATGACGACCGATACAAGCCTGGTGATGAAGTCCTTGCCACAAGTTATGAAATTGGGGTCTCCCATTCTGGTGGCTATAGTGAATATGCACGAATTCCGGCGGATTGGTTGGTTCCCCTTCCAAATGGTCTTTCACTAAAAGAAGCGATGATCATTGGAACCGCTGGCTTCACTGCTGCCCTTTCTGTCCAGCGCCTAGAACAAAGCGGTGTCACTCCTGATAAAGGACCCATTTTGGTCACTGGTGCAACAGGTGGTGTTGGGAGCCTCGCGATTTCAATGCTTGCAAAAAAAGGCTATCAAGTTGTAGCGAGTACCGGGAAGGTTTCTGCTCATGACTATCTGCGGGAGCTAGGTGCATTGGAAGTAATTAGCCGTGAAGCGGTTGTGCCTGAAAAAATTCGTCCGATGGATCAACAACTATGGGCCGGAGCGGTGGATCCGGTTGGCGGCGAGACACTGGCTGCCATTTTAAGTCGCCTTCAATATGGTGGGGCGGTTGCGGTGAGTGGCCTGACCGGCGGCACCCATGTACCAACCACAGTCTTCCCTTTTATCTTAAGAGGCATCAAATTGTTGGGCATTGACTCCGTCTATTGCCCAATGGAAGAACGCGCACCACTATGGTCGCGCATTGCGACGGACCTTAAGCCTGACCACTTGGAAAATGCGATTGATCAGGTGGTTGGTTTAGATGGCCTGCCAGACGTTTTGGCTCGCATTCTACGCGGTGAAGCCAAAGGTAGGACCATTGTGGAACTGTAAGATTAAGATTGACGAGAATGCGGAAAGAGGCTTCCCTAGCGTGGGAAGCCTCTTTGTTTGTTGAACTATTTGCCGAGTTTTTCGTAATAGTACGCTTCTATTACCATTCTTCTGCCTGTTTTCATTTGTTTTTTTGATAATAGAACCCCCCATCAATTCCAACCTAGCTCCAGCTTGGCGAAATCGGTGAGCCTTACCTTGCCTTACTTCCAATTCTCTGCAACAATCTGATACGAACGAGCACGGGCGTCTTGGTCGTAGATATTAGAGGCAATCATGATTTCATCGACGCCGTTTTCCTGAACAAACTGATGAAGCTTCCCACGTACCGTCTCCGGTCCGCCAATAAATGTGTAGCGAAGCGATTGCTCCACATGTGCTTTCTCAACAGCGTTCCAATGCGCGTCCATATTCTCAACAGGTGGGAGTAACGTACGCGCCGTACCACGAATAATTCCCAAAAAGGATTGATACAAAGAAGTGGCCAAAAACCCAGCTTCTTCATCCGTATCTGCGGCAATGGCGTTCACGCAAGCCATCGCATAAGGTTCTTTCAAACGCTCGGATGGCGTGAAGCGTTCACGATAAATGGCCAAGGCTTCACTCAACTGTGTAGGTGCAAAATGGGCGGCAAAGGCAAACGGAAGCCCTAACATTGCTGCCAATTGAGCGCTATACGTGCTTGAGCCTAGTAACCACATTGGAACGCGCAAGCCTTCGCCCGGAACAGCGTGGACGCGCTGTGCTTCTGATCGAGGCTCGAAGTAGTCCATCACTTCTTGAACATGACTCGGGAACTCATTAACCGAACCCTTCAAATCACGGCGAAGCGCCATAGACGTCAATTGATCGGTACCAGGTGCTCGACCAATCCCCAAATCAATTCGTCCTGGGTAAAGGGACTCCAACGTACCAAATTGCTCCGCCACAATTAACGGGGCATGGTTCGGGAGCATAATTCCACCAGAACCTACTCGAATTGACTTTGTTCCGCCAGCTAAATAGCCAATCAAAACAGACGTAGCCGAACTCGCAATCCCCTCCATATTATGATGTTCCGCAACCCAATAACGCGTATACCCAACGTCTTCCACAGACTGAGCGAGTTTCAAACTATTATGAAACGCATCTTGTGCTGTTTTGCCTTTTAAAATCGGTGCAAGATCCAGCACGGAACGTTTAATCTCTTTTAAATCCTTTGTCGTCATATGTTGTGTCATCCCTTTTTCAAAAAATTTGGATCCTCTTAAATTCACTTTGTGGCGTCTCAGGATCTTCTTGATCCTCCCCCCACTCTCTCATTAAAAGATACCCTAATTGACCCCTTTTATTGTAACCTCATCAGAAAGGGTCCCAGAATAGGCCTTTCCCCATTCATACATGGCGTCCAGAATCGGCATCAATTGGACCCCGTGCTCAGTTAACGAATATTCGACTTTCGGTGGCACAACGGGGTAGACTTCCCGATGAACGATCGCATCGTCTTCTAATTCCCGTAACTGATTAACTAACATCCGTTGTGTGATGCCTGGAATTAAAGCCTTCAATTCCCCAAACCGTTTGGTCCCTTGTTTGCCTAGATGCCATAAAATCAACATCTTCCATTTTCCTCCAATTACAGAAAGGGTTAACTCCTTCTCACAATTAAAAACCTTCTCAGCTAATCTTGACAAGCGAAACACCTCCGGATAACAGTGTAACCGAGTTTCAGTCCCACAGTATACTTTTTTGCACTATGTATGAAAAATTACAGTACTTTTCCATTTTAGACAAATCCTTTAAAATGAAACTTGCGCATCAAAAGTAAGAATCTCTCTTTTTATAAGTTAATTGATAATGGGGAAACTTCCCTTGCATTACGTATTATTAAGGGGCATTTTAATTTTGTGCGCCAATCCAATACTTTTAGAGGAGTGACAGCATGGAACTACAATTAGCACTTGACCTTGTAAACATCCCAGAAGCCATTGAATTGGTCAAAGAAGTTGAAGAACACATTGATATTGTCGAAATCGGAACACCGGTCGTTATAAATGAAGGGTTAAAGGCTGTTAAAGAAATGAAGCAAGCCTACCCGAACTTAAAAGTTCTCGCTGACTTAAAAGTTATGGATGCAGCAGGCTATGAAGTCATGAAAGCTTCTGAAGCTGGGGCAGACATTATCACCATTCTTGGGGCTGCTGAAGATGAGTCCATTAAAGGGGCGGTTGAAGAAGCGAAAAAACAAGGCAAAAAAATCCTTGTCGACATGATCGCCGTCAAAGATCTTGCAACACGAGCTAAAGAAGTCGATGCATTTGGTGTGGATTATATCTGTGTGCACACGGGCTACGACCTTCAAGCGGTTGGTCAAAACTCATTTGAAGACCTTAAAACCATCAAGAGTGTTGTCAAGAATGCGAAAACTGCCGTAGCTGGTGGGATCAAGCTTGATTCCCTTCCAGAAGTGGTCCAAGCTCAACCGGATCTCGTCATTGTTGGTGGCGGAATCACAGGTCAAGAAGATAAAAAAGCTGCAGCAAAAGCGATGCAAGAATTAGTCAAACAAGGCTCTTAAGGAATGCCAGCAACTACTTCAGATTTTCTAAAGCAAATTCTTAGTGAATTGGAATCGGCGCCAAGCGTGCTTTCTGATGAGGAAACCGAAACCTTTGTCAGCGCATTGCTAGAAGCACGTCGTATTTTTGTGGCCGGGGCAGGGCGTTCCGGGTTAATGGCCAAAGCCTTTGCCATGCGTTTAGGGCATATGGGATTTGATTCCTATGTCATTGGCGAAACCGTAACACCTGGCTATTCAGAGAACGACTTGCTCGTGTTCAGTTCAGGCTCTGGTGAAACCAAAAGCCTAATTGCGATGGCTGAAAAAGCAGGAAAAATCGGGGGGAAAATGGCTACAGTCACGCTCTCACCGGATTCGACGCTCGGAAAAGCCGCACATGTCACCGTAACCTTACCAGGCACACCAAAGGAAAACACAAATGAAGCCCGAGGCACCATACAACCAATGGGCTCCCTGTATGAACAAACCCTATTATTATTCTACGATGCCGTCATTTTGCGGATCATGGGGAAAAAAGATTTGAACACCGGGCAAATGTTTGGTCGCCACGCGAATCTCGAATAGGAAACAATTAGGGACGGATCCTTTGCTTCCACTTAGCAAAAGATCCGTCCCTTCTTTTTTAACGTTTAAGATTTCGCTTTTTGTTCACCGAGTGTTCGAAACGCTTTACCGATCAATTCCGTTGTATTTTTTTGATAATCTTCTAGAGCCTTCTGATTCTTTATGTGCGTCTTGTTTTTATTGAAATTCGCAATGACGATTTTCATAATAGATCACCTCAGATAAATTCTATTATATAGATTGTCCAATTATTCAAAAACGTGATAAGATCTCCTTCATATTAAGGGTAACCTGTGATGATTAAGGTGGCCAAAACGGATTATACGAGTTGTATGCTTGAAATGTTATTCGGCATAATGGCATAATCCGAAAAAAGCCATAAAAACCCGTATTCATTGACTTGATTGTCGAGTTTCTCATAGAACTGATGTAAGGTCATCTCGAGTTCCACCCTCTCGCCACTATTCATTATGAGGCAAATCAATGAGTCCCATCTCCTTACGCGTTCTTTTACAAAAAGATTATGCTGAAAAAATGGATTATAGTATCAAAGGTTTTCCTCCCTGACCTTCATAACTAAAAACTTCTCTTTGTCCGGTTGAAATGATGATCAAAAAGCGCTATCCTTAAATTAGTTAATTAATTAAATTTATTAAGTTGTGAACCGCAACCTTACTCAATAAAATCCAGGTGCTAACCCGCACACACAAAGGATGGTGCGCCATGAGCAGTACTCCCTCCGTACATACTCTCATAACAGAATTAATTGAAGCAGCAACAAAGGTCAATCTCATTGAAGAACCAGATCATATCTATTGTCGGAATCAGTTACTAAATCTTCTCGATCTTGAGGCCTATGTTCAGTCTGAACCTTCTTCCACCGATAAAACCATACCTGATCTCTTAGAGGCCCTATTGGCGTATGCCCGATCAGAAGGACTTATTGAAGATCTTTTAAGTGAAAAAGAGCGCTTATCCGCTCAACTCATGAATGTTTTCGTTCCGCGCCCTTCTACGGTGCAACGAATCTTTTTTGAACGCTATCAAACGTCACCAAAAGAAGCCACGGATTATTTTTATGACTTAAGCATCCACAGTCATTATATTCAAATGGACCGAATTGAAAAGAATATTGAATTTCAAGCCTCAACAGAATATGGGGATATGGAGATCACGATCAATCTATCTAAGCCGGAAAAAGATCCGGAACAAATCAAACGGGAACGGGAAATGAAACAAACAAACACGGCCTATCCTAAATGTCTTTTGTGTCGTGAAAATGAAGGCTATGCTGGACGTGTGGATCATCCCGCACGTTCCAATCACCGAGTCATTCCAATCGCGTTGGATCACGAAAAATGGTATCTGCAATTTTCGCCTTATGTCTATTATAATGAACATAGTATTGTCTTTGCTGAAGCGCATCGTGACATGCGGATCGACCGCCATACATTTACCAATCTTTTGGAATTTGTCAGCCAATTCCCTCATTATTTTATCGGATCCAATGCAGACCTACCCATTGTCGGTGGATCCATTCTCACCCATGACCACTATCAAGGTGGGCACCATGAGTTTGCCATGATGCGGGCGTCTGAAGTTGCTCAATTTGACCTCGCCAATCATCCTAACGTTCAAGCTTCGATATTGAAGTGGCCAATGTCTGTGATTCGACTCAAAAGTACGGATAAGAGTGAGCTGACCAATACGGCAGAGGCTCTTTTAAACTTTTGGCGGGGGTATAGTGATCCTGAAGCGGATGTTTTGGCATTTAGTGGCGAGACGCCACATAATACAATCACTCCGATCGCACGGAAGCACGGCAAGACGTATATCTTGGATCTTGTATTGCGCAATAACCGCACAACGGAGGAGCATCCACTCGGACTCTTCCACCCCCATCAAGACGTCCATCACATCAAAAAAGAAAACATTGGGCTCATTGAGGTGATGGGACTTGCGGTTCTTCCCGCTCGCTTGGAAAAAGAATTGCAAGAGGTGGAACGCTTTTTGGTGGATCTGCCGAATCAGATCGCCGATTATCATCGACCGTGGGCTGAGGATCTAAAGAAGGTTTATAAGAGTACGCTCTCCGAAGAAACGGTTTCAGACAGTTTGAAGAAAGCACTCGGCATTCGGTTCACTCGAATTTTAGAAGATGCGGGTGTCTTCAAACAAAGCGCCGCCGGTCGGAACGCATTTCAGCGCTTGATTCATCAATTCAATCAATCCTAAACAGAATTGGAGCTAAATTTCATGAAAATCGAACAGAAACACCTCACGATCCAAGACCAGACCTGGATCGCTTATACGTTGATCAACGATTCGAATATGAGCGTTGAATTGCTTAATTACGGGGGCATTATCACCAAAATTAGAGTACCTGATCAAAACGGAACGTCTGAAAACGTGGTACTTGGCTTTAAAAATTATGAAGAGTATTTGACCAACCCACCCTTTTTGGGTGCATTGATCGGTAGAGTAGCCGGTCGGATTCAAGGCTCCCAATTTGAGCTAAATGGGAAAACTTATTCCCTGCCAATAAATGATGGCGCGAACCACCTACACGGCGGTCCGGAGGGTCTTAATCAAGTGCTTTGGGAAAGCACGACTTATCAAAATGAACAAGAAATTGGCGTGGTGCTCACCCATCAAAGTCCAAATGGAGCAGGTGGCTATCCTGGTACTCTTGAACTCAAAGTAACCTATAGCTTGACTCATCAAAATGAACTCTCGATTGCGTATGAGGCGGTCTCAGACCAAGACACGGTACTCACGCTCACCAATCATTCCTATTTCAATTTAAGCGGAGATCTCAAAACAACGATTAAAAATCATAACGTGACGTTGGATGCCTCACGCTTTGTTGAGTTAGATGACGCGTTGATTCCAACTGGAACGATCTTAGAGGTCGACGGTACGCCATTTGATTTCCGTGGTGGACGACGCGTTGAAGACGGCATTGACACTTCTCATCCACAAAATCTAGTGGCAAGCCATGGCTATGACCATTTCTTCCTTTTTGATCAAGAAAAAAAGGCAGCGGCAATCGTTGAGGATCCAATAAGTGGAAGAAAAATGACGGTTGAAACCACACAACCCGGTGTCGTATTTTACACCTCGAATACATTAGGTGATGGACTTGAGCTTTTGGAGCGACAGTCCGAAGACCACTTAGGGCTCTGTCTCGAAACCCAAAGCTCACCTGCCTCCTTACATCTCGACGGATTTCCGTCCATCATGCTTAAAAAAGAGGAACGCTACAACCAAAAGACAATCTTTCGGTTTGAAGCCTAAAAAGAGGGTGTCCATCGTTGGACACCCTCTTCTGCTTAGTTCTACTTGTTCGAATATTGTCAATTACAGGTGCGATTTAAAAAGTCTTTGCCTCTGTACGGTGGGTGGCACTTCGTTTCGGGAACTACCCCGTCACAGGTAATAAATAGGTCGTATAAATAAATAATTTCTTACACGCGTTCATAGCGCACATAAGCAATTTTAGTACTATCAGGTGACCAGGAATTGACATTAATGGTTCCTTGGCCGCCAAAGAGACTTAGAAGCGTGCGCGATTCGCCACCGGAACTCGGCATCAGACGTAACTCAACTTCTTTATTAGGTGGATGGTCACCTGGCTCTACATCATCTTTCTTATAAGAGATGTAAACGACCTTGTTTCCGTCTGGTGACACATGTGGGAACCAATTATTGCGTGCATCAAAAGTCATCTGGGTCGGATCGCGGCCATCTGCCCCCATCCGCCAAACGTGCATCAATCCCGATCGGGTCGAATTAAACCAAATCGATTTCCCATCCGGCGCATATTCTGGACCATCATCAAGCCCCTTTATATCGGTTAATTGCGTCTCTTCTCCGCCTTCTTTTGGTATCGTATAAATGTCGTATTGACCATTCCGCTCCGCACAGTAACTTAGCGTCGCTCCGTCTGGCGACCACCCGTGCAAGTAAGATGGTGCCATTGGCGTCACGAGTGTTGGCACGCCACCTTCAATGGGCAAAACATAGATACGGGATTGGCGGTCTTCACGCGTGTGATGACTGACCGCAATTTGCCTGTGATCGGGTGACAACACATGGTCGTTATTACAAAAGTTCGCAAACCCTGATTTAATTTCGATCGACTCGTACGTCGCCAAATCAAACGCATACAGACTTCCGCCGCTATTGTAAATTAATCGATTATCCCGCGCCCAGTTCGGCGCTTCAATCACTTGATCAAACGTTGCTAATGTTTTCGTTTCTCCGGTTTGTATCGTCAATGTCTCCAGATAACATTTTTGCTTTCGTACGTCAAATTCATGTGGCTTTTTTAAAGTTTTCACGCCTCGTCCTCCTTGATATAATGGATTACAAACCGCTTTATTTAACTATTCTATAAGACAAAGGCAAACACCTGCTGTCCTTTTAACCGCTCTTAATTTTCGCTGGATTTCCCCCACCGCTCTTCAAGTTTTAAACCTTTCCAAAGTAAAAAAGAAATCACCCACGTCACCAGAAACAATCCGACTAATACGAAGCCCAACCCATTCATGTTCAACGCGTTCATCCATTTCCAGAACCCTTGATCTAAATGCCTCCATTTTGAAAAACTTTGAACTAACTCTATGAATCCAATAAAAAGCGCAGCAAGAACAGACAAGCTTGTGACCGTTAGATTATAGTAAATTTTTCGAAGCGGTGTTCGAAAGGCCCAGTTGTACGCATGGACCATAAAAAAGCCATCGGCGGTGTCCATTAGGCTCATACCTGCTGAGAATAGAATCGGTAGCGACAAGATTCCAAAAATGGATAAAGCGTGTTTGGCAGCGCCTGCTGAGATCGCCAATAGCGCGACTTCACTCGCTGTATCAAAACCGAGACCGAACAAAAAGCCAATCGGATAGACATGCCAACTTTTTGTAACAAGTTGCAAGAGCGGTCCAATCAATCGTGTAATCAACCCTCGATTGTCCAAGAGACTGTCAAGCTCTTGTTCGTACCCCACACCTTGTCGAATTTTCAAAAAGGCTTTTTGCAAGTCTAATAGAACAAAGGCATTTAGTAGACCAATAATTAACAGAAAAAGACCAGACACAACCGTTCCTATTAGACTACCAATTTCTTGAAAGCGTGGCATTTCATGCTCAGCCCAATGGATTGAAAACGCGAGGAGAACTATCATTATGAAGACAACGGTTGAATGACCTAATGAAAAGAAGAAGCCCACACCAACGGGTTCCTTATCTTTTTGCAATAATTTTCGAACAGTATTATCGATCGCGGCAATGTGGTCCACATCAAAAGCATGTCGCAAACCAAACGTATACGAAAGAAGGGCCATCCCGAGCAGTAAAGGATGATTTTGGGCACCCAGCGCCAAAAAAGTCAATCCTACAATATGCAAAATCAAAACGGCTCCCCCATACGGGACCCACTTTCTATGTACAGTGCTTTTTCTAGTTTTCACAACATCTCTACTTCCTTTTCGACTTATCAAAGCTTTCTAAAAATCATAAACAAGAAAAGGCAATGTGTCTAGTGTCTGAATCCTTCATCTGTCCTGGTCCATAGGACAAATTAGAAGACTGAACCCTACTCGGGTCCAGCCTTTAGTTAATGGTTCAATTATTTCGGTAAAAGGACTTTATCGATGACATGGATGACACCATTTGATGTCTGAATGTCCTTCGTAATTACATTGGCATCGTTAACACGAACAGGATTAAGGGAAATCATGACGTTTTTCTTCGCTAACGTTTTGACCTTCATGCCGTCCTTCAAGTCACTCGACATCACGTTCCCCGAAACCACATGGTAAAGCAAAATGGTTTTTAAATCCTTTCGGGCTAACAATTCTTTTTTGGTAATGCCTAACTCTTTTAAAAGTGTGTTAAATGCTTCATCCGTTGGTGCAAATACGGTATACGGGCCCTTCCCTTTAAGCGTATTGACGAGTCCCGCCTTCTTTAGTGCAGCGACCAATGTGTTAAATTGACCGGATGAAAGGGCTGTATCTACAATGTCTTTCTTTGCTGTGGGCTTCTCTGATGCAAACGCACCTGTCGAAAAAGACATGATGAGCATTACCATCATTACGATTGAAACCCATTTCATTTTTCTCATGTTTAACTCTCCTTCTTTCAACTTATTTCAATTTTTTAGGCGCATACCAACGTATGTAACCTCCGTTATTATGCAGCCTGAAAAGTCTTTTTATCCTAGTAATTTGGATCCGAACTGCTCATTCGCACATTTGACCCCACTTAAAAAGCTCTCACAGAAAACGTCCTGAGAGAGCTTCGTGTTTTTTATTTAGTAGAAATCCGATTCGTTTCAAGAAGAAAAATCAAAATGAACACCTGTTAATTCTTCAGATACATCCCAAAGTTTCTTCATGGTTTCTTCATCATAGACCCCTTTGGCTGGGTGTTCAATGGTTGGGTAACCTCTTCGTTGGCCTCTTCCATCTGGGCCAATATATTCCCCGCCATTTAGACTGGGTTCGGTTGCGGCATAAATACTCGGCAAGGCGCCCATTGAGGCCGGTTGGAAAAATAGGTTCATCAGACGTTTCCCGAGCTTTCCGCCCATTTTGAACAAGTTGGTAGAAGAAACACCTGGGTGGGACGCAATGCTTAGCGTTTCGATTCCACTGGCCTTTAAACGCTGATCCAATTCTTTTGAAAATAAAAGGTTCGCTAATTTACTTTGACCGTAGAATTTAAAGCCCTTATAGCCTTTTGATCCATCAAGATTATCAAAATAAATAGCGGCGCCTCTATGGGCAAGACTACTTAAGGTGACAACACGGGAGTGCTTTGTTTTCTTTAATACTGGCAACAGTAAACCGGTTAAAGCAAAATGCCCTAAATGGTTACTGCCAAACTGCAATTCAAACCCGTCTTTTGTTTTGGAATAAGGCGGGATCATCACGCCAGCATTATTAATTAAAAGGTCCAATGAATCAAACTGTGCACAATACATGTCAACAAATTGGTGAATGCTCTTTAAATCGGCTAAATCAAGCGTCATTAATTCAATCGAACGATCAGGATGGTCGGCAATCAACGCTTCCATCGCTTTCTGGCCTTTTTCTTTGCTTCGAACCGCCATAACAACGTGGGCGCCTTGATCTGCCAATTCCTTAACGGTTTCATAACCGATTCCACTATTAGCACCTGTGATGATGACGCGTTTCCCTTTTAATTGCTCTCCCATTTGGACACCTCTTTATATATTCTTGATTGATGAGCTCCCAAGTCGATTACAGTGTTAGTTAAATATAACGATAAGTCTAAGTTAAAAGTAAAGGAAAACCGACGAAACCGCAAGGAAAGACGCTCCGTTTTATGAGCGCTACAAGCATGATCGTCATGATGACAAAGTTGGGTGCCGAATTGTTGTACCGATCTATATGCAAAAGATGCGCGGATTCTCACCACTGGGCTCAGGATTACGCGTAGCGTATTACCCGGGGTACTCGTTATTGGTGTGATGATGCCAATTACCGAAAAACATTCGATAGAATTGGCGCCCATAAACCCGATGAAACCATTCTCTCACTGCTTTCATCGGGGTACTTTTTTAGAAAGGAGGATGGTTTCACAAGATTAAACAAAACAATTACTGATCCTCACCTGATTGTTGGCTTTTTTCAAACTGGAACATATCAGATTTCTTGATAAGGACAGCGCTCAGGATGGCGCCGGCCGCTAAAATAATCGCCGCAATTCTAAAGATTGTAATCGTCCCATCAACGAATGACGTACGCGCAATGTCCTGAATCGTAGAATACATAGGGTTGTGTGCATATGGATTCGGATGCGCAGGATCATTTGGTAGGCCCAAACTCCCAGCAATAGTCCCTGCTTTTTGTATTCCGTTGATCATCTGCTCCTTAGCGGCACTAGGAAGATTTGCTACCTTAAGTGCATTAAGTTTATCCGCGATGGCATGGTTATATCGGCTATTCAGAATGGCCCCAAGAAATGCGATGCCGAACGCGATGCCGACTTGTCGAGAAACGTTGTTAACACCTGATGCCATACCCGCGCGTCTTGGGTGAACCGTCCCCATTGCAAGCGTAGACAACGGCGGATTCGCCATTCCATTCCCAATTCCAGCAATGATAAAGGCAGGAAGTAAAACCACCCAATCTGAAGGTTGATCATGGGGTGAAATTCGACTCATTAATAGAACCGCAAGAGTCAATAGCGAGAGCGCAGTGACAATTAACCCCTTTGCCCCAAGCTTATCCGTAAAACGTCCTGCAATCGGTGCCCCTAATATAACGAGCGCACTTAAAGGCAAAGTTCTGAGTCCTGCTTGAAGCGCATCAAATCCTAAGAAGTTTTGCAGATAAAGAGTCAGATAGAAAAACAGAGAATAAAGCCCTGCGCTTAAACAAAAGGCCGCAATACAGGAACCTGTAAAACTGGCATTTTTAAAAAGACGCGGATCCACCATTGGGTTTTTGAGTTTTAATTCAACACCAATAAACAAAATCAACCCAATGCCCGCAACAACAAAGAGCGTGAGGATGTAGGCGGAGCCCCAGCCTTTGTCATTGCCCTGCATGATTCCCAACACTAAGCCAAGCATAGTAATTGTAAGAAGAATCAATCCCAAGAAATCAATGGAATGAGCACTTCGCTCATCCTTGGTCTCTCTTATTGCCCAGATCGATAAAAGAATCCCAATAATACCAATTGGAATATTGATATAGAAAATCGATTGCCAACTGATGTTCTGAACAAGAAGGCCGCCTGCAAGCGGACCGATTGCGGTGGAAAGTCCAATGACCGCTCCAGAAATTCCAAATGCAATGCCACGGTCCTTACCGTGAAACTGTGTGGAGATAATCGCAAGCGCGAGCGGCATCATAGCAGAAGCACCTAGTCCTTGAAAGGCCCTCGACAGGTTAAGGATCGTGATATGCGATAAGCTCCCGACCTTAATATCTCCGGACAACGAACATAAAAGAGAGCCGATACTAAAAACAGCGAGCCCTAATATAAAGATCCGTTTCCTTCCAAAAATGTCACCGAGACGTGATGAGGTGACCAAGATCACGGCAAATGCTAAGGCATAGGCGTCGATTACCCACTGTAAATCAGAAAAGCTCGCATTTAAATCTTTTTGAATGGATGGTAACGCGACATTCACTATCGTGACATCAAGCAGGGCCATAAATAAGCCCACGCACACCGCCACTAACGCCCACCATTTGTGGGTCTTAACCGTTTCGTTCATTCATTTATTCCTCCTTTAGTTTAAGTTCAGTTCTTTACGAATGTTGCTTGCCCAATCAAGCTCTAATTGCCATTGTGTCTTCATGTGTGCCATCATGACAAGCGAGGACCAAACACTTGTCCCAATCTCAGATTCACGTTGTTTTAAATCTTCAATCTCGGCATCAATATGGAAAAGGTGCGTTTGGCAATAGTTAATGAAATGATCGAGTAAATACTTCTGCTCGTTCGGCTGAAGCCATTCAATAAACACAAACTTGAATGGAAAGAGTTTTCGATATTCACCCAGATTGCTAGTTGTATCCATCAGGAGTTGTCGAAAACGCTCGCGCCCTTTATCCGTAATGGTATATTCATTATGGCGAGATGCGCCTTCTCCCTCAACTAGGCAAATCAAGCCTTCTTCCTTGAGCTTGTTGAACAATGGATAAATTCTCCCAGGACTCATCTTGGCATATGGACCAATCATGTCGTTAATAATTTTGGAGATCCGGTAACCATGTGAGAGTGACTTCATGAGAAAGCCCAAGATAATAAGTTCATACAAAAGTTATTCACCTCAATCTAAAGCACTGTTTTACTACAAACCAATATATCACTGTGATATATTAGTGTCTACTTATTGGGTGCATATAAAAAACGCACAGTTCTCCACTGTGCGTTTTCAGGTACAATCTGTTATTAATATGTGTCCGTTTAGCAATGGTTGTCACTTGGCTTGGGATTTTTAAGACCAAACAACGGACGAATGAAAAGGGCCACATAAGAGCCAAGCAGACCAAACACAGCCCATACCCAACCATGTAAACTAAAGGATGAGATCCCGCTAAAGTAAGCCCCGATATTACATCCAAAAGCAATACGTGCGCCATATCCCATTAAGATTCCACCAATAAGCGCTGATAAAACCACTTTAAATGGCAGCTTTCTTAAGAGGAATAAGCCTCCGATTGTGGCACCAAGAAAGGCACCAAGAATCACGCCAAAATTCATGACAGTTGTAGAATCAGCAAAGATCGACTGATGAAGCGCAGCTCCTTTTGCACCAGACCAGTACGAC
This sequence comes from uncultured Sporolactobacillaceae bacterium, assembly GCA_963829575.1. Taxonomy (GTDB): domain Bacteria; phylum Bacillota; class Bacilli; order Bacillales; family Sporolactobacillaceae; genus KACC-23026. The sequence goes on from CAWHJF010000016.1 coordinate 546,814, forward strand.
CAATGATCCACTGGGATTCCAACTGCAAGTGCAATTTTCGATCCCCACAAAGCAAAGGCTGACGTAATCCCCCATGGTGAATGTCTAACAAGTAAAGTTAGACCGTTTAAAATCCCTAAACTTGCCGCCCCAACCATAATTGGCCAAGATCCTCTGAAAAGACGTTTCCAACCTTTATCAGATGGGAGCGCTGCAAGTCTTGGCGAACGGCGCTTCTTTTCGATATAAAAAGTGAGGCCAAAGATCAAAGCAAACACAACGATTTGAACCACCCATGCCCCGAAGTAGCCTAATCCTGTTGAGGTGGCAAGTGAGATGGGTTGGAAATGCGGGGTGTCATTGACCCAGAAATTAAAATTCCATGCGCCCAAAACCGACCCGATGACAAATCCAATTATAGTGTAGTAATTCTCACTTTTGCCCGCACCAATATGATACAACGTACCCGATGCACACCCTTCACCAAGTTGCATGCCAATCCCAAATAAAAAGGAACCCACCACAACACTTGTTCCAACTGGAAATACGTAACCGGTCGGTGATCCTCCAAAAAGACTCGCTTTCGTTGATAAAATAATCGCAAACAACGTACTAGAAATGGCTAACATCACCATATGAGCACGAATGCCTTGACCATTCCCAACCGCTAAAAACCTGCGGAAGGCTGATGTGAACCCAAAGCGAGCGTGAAAAAGTGAGAACCCTAAAAGTAAGCCTAGTAACAATTGAACCGCAAATCCTGCCCCGCCATAATGGTAGGCCAATAGATCTACGATAATGGCTATAAGTACGCCTACCCCTGTTAAAAGCGATTGAGGGGATGGTAGGCGATTAGCGACTGATTTAGAAGAAGATTGCGTTTCATTCTTATGAATTGTAGATGCATCCATCTATAATTCCTCCTATCCCGATTATATTAGTATGAATTATAACTTCGACTATTATAGCACCGTTTTTCCCCAAGCTCAATTATTAAAAACTTATAGGACTTCTAAATACTGATTATAATAATGCACACGTTAAGCAAATGCTGACTAAATAGTGCCGTTAACCAAAAGAAAACGATGATTGTATGTTTAATACAATCATCGCTTTTAAAGTGGACATATCCTTTATTTGCAAATAAAAACTGCAAACAATTTATGTTTACAGTTTTTTGGGGCAATATTATATTTTCGAGTTCTGAAAAAGTTACTTTTGACTAGAGTAGCTTTCCAAAATGGCAATTTTAAAATTCAAATCAAAAAAATAAAAACCACCAAATATGTATTTGGTGGAGACGGTGGGAATTGAACCCACGTCCAGAGATAACGCAATTTAAGCTTCTACGAGCATAGTCGGCATACTTAGTTTTCGCCAACATGTCGGCCTACCGACAGGCACTCATGCGGCTAGCCCGATTGTGCTCTTCTTGACGCCCCCAGGCGGAGAGCTTCAAGCGTATCCCACTAAGAGTGAGTCCCTTACCCTACCACGTGGGTGATGGAGGGAGGAACCGCTTCAGAGCTTACGCTGCGAAAGCGAGGTTGTTGTTTTCTTTGCCAGTTATAGGCTTTTGGCGTTTTAACGAGGCCGACCCCCTCGGCTCGCAACTTAAACCCGACCTACCCCTGTCGAATCCAGAACGTCCCCATAAGTTCCGCGCGTATTCGCACGAAAGGAAGTGTTCGGAAGACCAGAGAGCGTGTCACTGATTCTTTAAGTTACTTTAAAAGTATAGCACGGCTCAAGTTTGAATTCAACCACACAGGCATAATTTGGCAGCAGCCACACGCTCACTGCCTTTTATATGCCTTTTTCAGCGCGACGCACCGCTTTTTGAATTTGTCGTTCTGAATCTCGTTGCTTAATACTTTCCCGTTTATCATAATTCTTTTTACCTTTACCGACACCAATTAGAAGCTTACAATAGCCATTTTTGATGTACATTTTAAGCGGCACAATGGTATAACCAGATTCCTTAGAGATGCCAATAAGCTTGTTGATTTCTTTTTTGTGAAGCAAGAGCTTACGCGTGCGAAGTGGGTCATGGTTATAACGATTGCCTTGCTCATAAGGCGCTATGTGCATGTTATGGACAAACACTTCGCCATTTTCAACGCGAGCAAAGGCATCCACAAAGTTGACGGAGCGTTTGCGAATGGATTTAATTTCTGTCCCCATTAACACGATCCCCGCTTCAAACGTTTCTTCAATAAAATAATCGTGTCGCGCACGACGGTTTTCTGCAACTTGATTGTCTTTTTTTCCAGGCAACTCGATGCCCCCTCTCCGTTTTTCTTTTCTGTCTATTAGGTCTTCCTTTAATACGATCGACCACAGGGTAATTAATCATTACTAATTATTATACCATGAAGCGACCGCGGCTGACCAAGAAGCAAAGGGAAGACCCCTCAGTGAGGAGTCAAACCCTCTCTAGTCAGGACAATTGCTTATTTAACGGCGGCGTTTCTTTTTCTTGGAACGGGGACTGGCTGGGTTTGGACGTGTGTCTGGCTTCCCATCACGACGTTTTCCAGCACCACCGCCACCTTTCCCACGTGGCCCACTTTCACTGCCTCTTCCGCCTCCGGATTTCGATTTTGGTCCTGTAATCACGCGAGGGCGTTCCGGACGGGCCCGTCTCGCTGTGCCTTTCATACCAACGACTTCAAAATCAATCGCGCGTTCATCCACATTCACATTCTGCACGCGTACTGTGATTTCATCACCGATGCGGAATACATTGGCCGTCCGCTCACCAACGAGCGCCATATGTTCCTCGACATAATGATAATAGTCATCGGTCAAGAAGCTGATATGGACAAGCCCTTCAATGGTGTTTGGAAGCTCCACAAACAGCCCGAAATTCGTGACACTGCTAATGACGCCTTCGAATTCCTCACCAATTTTATCTAACATATATTCCGCTTTTTTCAGATCATCCGTTTCGCGTTCAGCATCGACTGCTCGGCGTTCCATTTCAGACGTATGCTTTGCAATCTCATCTAAATGCGCATCCCAATGTTGTTGGGTTTTCGCATCAATTTTCTTTTCAAATAGATACGTGCGAATCAAACGATGGACAATAAGGTCGGGATAACGTCGAATTGGTGACGTAAAATGGGTATAGAATTCCGCTGCCAAGCCAAAGTGCCCCACGCTATCCGGATTGTATTTTGCCTGTTGCATCGAACGCAACATCACCGTGCTGATCACAGGCTCTTCGGGTTCTCCTTTGACCTCTTCTAGAAGGGATTGCAACGTGCGCGGATGGATCGAATCCGTGCTCCCTTTTACCACATAACCAAAGTTCACAGCAAACTTAAAGAATCGCTCAAGTTTGGCCGGATCCGGATCTTCATGAATCCGATACAGGAATGGGACATCCATCCAATGGAAATGTTCGGCCACCGTTTCATTCGCAGCCAGCATGAATTCTTCAATTAAGCGCTCGGCCACACTGCGTTCTCGGATCACGACATCTGACGGATGGCCGTCATCATCGACAAGATTTTTGCCTCGGCAAAATCAAAATCAATCGCCCCACGCTCACGGCGTTTTTCAGTTAAAATCGACGCCAATTCACCCATCTGATCAAAAAATGGGATGAGGTCTTTGTACCGCTCTAAAACCTCTTCATCGTCTCGTTCTAGGATCTTACGTACATTTTTATACGTCATCCGCTCGTTCGTTTTGATCACACTTGGGAAAATTTCATGGTTGACGACTTTTCCGTTTGGCGAAATTTCCATCAAACAAGAGATCGTCAAACGATCAACTTGCGGATTCAAACTGCAAATGCCGTTTGAGAGCCGATGTGGAATCATCGGAATCACGCGATCCACTAAATACACACTTGTCCCACGCTCGAGCGCTTCTTTATCAATCGGCGAGTCTTCCGTTATGTAATGACTGACGTCGGCAATATGAACGCCCAATTGGTAGTTTCCATTATCTAATTTAATGACGTTAACCGCATCATCAAGGTCCTTCGCGTCTTCACCGTCGATCGTGACAATTGTCCAATCGCGAAGATCGCGTCGCCCTTCAAAATCAACTTCCGAAATCGTATCGGGAACCTTGGTTGCTTGTTGAACAACTTCTTCCGGAAATTCAGTCGGAATACCATATTTATGGATGATCGAAAGAATATCCACACCCGGATCATTTTTATGACCAAGAATTTGAACGACAATTCCCTCGGCATTTTTTCGACCATCAGGATATTTGGTCAATTCTACAACAACCTTATGACCTTCTGCCGCACCATTCATATTCTCTTTTGAGATAAACACATCGTTTGGAATCCGTTTATCATCCGGAAGGACAAAACCATAGAATTCACTCGATGTAAACGTTCCGACAATCCGGGTTGTCCCACGCGCAACAATCCGAACGACGACGCCCTCAGGTCGATCTCCGCGTGAACTCCCTTGCAGTCTAACAAGAACCGTATCACCGTTCATCGCACCATTCAAGTCGCCTTGAGAGATATAGACATCCTTACTCTTATCGGGTTCATCTGGGATAATAAAAGCAAACCCTTTGGCATGCCCTTGCACACGGCCCCGAATCAAATTCATTTTTTCTGGCAGACCATATCGATTGCTGCGTGTACGAACGACGAGCCCTTGATCTTCCATATCATTCAACGTCTTGACCAAATCTTTAAAGTCTTCCGCATCTTGCATGCTAAAAAGCGCTTCTAACTCTTGCAGGGTCAGTGGCTTAACGGCCTCTTCCCCCATGTAATCCAAAATTCGTTCTTTTAATTCCTCATTCAAACTTATTTCCTCCTCAATGGGTGAGGAGTTCCAACCTAAGAGGCCTCTTGTTGTATTGACGTCCTTTGGTTTTGGCCTCTAACCGGGTCACCCCACCGTCCAATCTAAACGTTCAAGAAAACTGTATACATCTTGATGCAACTGTTCTTTTTCAGGTCCAAACGTAATAACATGCGCCGAGTCCTCATACCATTTTAACTCTTTTTGTTCGGATTCAACCTCGTCCATAATAATTTCAGGACTTTGAAGGTCAATCATCTCATCATTTCGTGCTTGTGCAACAAAAATCGGTGCATAGACGTGATCTAAATGGGCGCGCACGTCTATGATCAAGTCGCTTAATTGATTGAGCGTGTCCATCGGTGCATTTTGAAAAGCTTCCATTTCAGACGCAACTTGCGCTTTTGATTTTCCTTCAAGCTGTTTCCAATCTCTCGCGTACTCAATGACCCCTTTTCGGATGTTTTCCTCCGTTTTTGCGGTCATCGGCGAGCACATGGTAAAAAGTCCTTTTATGGGAAAAGTGTATCCAACTTTGACCGAAAATACCCCTCCAAGTGACAATCCACCGACTGCAATTTCTTCATAGCCTAAATCTCTCAGATGTTCGATGCCACCTTTGACGTCTCCCCACCAATCTTCCGGTCCAGTTTTAAGCAATTCTTCCGGTGGGACACCATGTCCTTTATAATGAGGCGCATGTGACGTATACCCTCTTTCTTGGAGAAAGCGTCCAAGCATCCGAACGTCGGCCGAGTTTCCCGTAAACCCGTGGAGTAAGAGCACAGCACGCGGTCCCGCTTCGAAAGTAAAAGGTTTTGGTGGTACGATTTTCATGATGAAATCCTCCTTTAGCGTGCCTGTCACCTACAGGCAATCCCAGCTATTGTCTTATGTATTTGATATGTTCCCTCAATTCTGGAGAGTTAAAACCAAAAAGAAACAGCACCCGAACCTCGGCTGCTGATTGGATCCATTTATAAGTTTAGCACACAACACCATGTTGACCAATTGATTCACTTATTTAAAATAAAAACCGAGCAAGAAACTGACCACAAAGAAAACCACAGCGCACACTACTGTAATTCTGTGCAAAACTTTATCTAAACCGCGCGCTTTCTGCTTACCGAAAAGCTGCTCAGCACCTCCTGTAATCGCTCCAGATAACCCTTCGCTTTTACCGGATTGCAAAAGGACGATGGCAATGATTGTAAGTGCTGAAATGATAAGTAGTACGACGAGAAGAATATGCATAAGGCTCCACCTCCTGATTACCGAACATTGTGGCATAACCACACTTAATTTATATTATATCATTTCGCTTGGGTAAAAAGAAAGAGTAGAATGACAAACTTCTGTAAGGCATAGAACTCGCTCAGTTATGAGTGGAAAAGGGATTATATGAGTGAATCTCCTTCTCTTTTGAGCAGTTTGAAGATTATATGAGCGCAGGCTACTTTACGAGTGGAACTCGCTGATTTATAAGCGGAAAAATGATTATATGAGCGAAACGCCTTCTCTTTTGAGCAGTTTGAAGATTATATGAGCGCAGGCTACTTTATGAGTGGAACTCGCTGATTTATAAGCGGAAAAATGATTATATGAGCGAAACGCCTTCTCTTTTGAGCAGTTTGAAGATTATATGAGCGCAGGCTACTTTACGAGTGGAACTCGCTGATTTATAAGCGGAAAAATGATTATATGAGCGAAACGCCTTCTCTTTTGAGCAGTTTGAAGATTATATGAGCGCAGGCTACTTTACGAGTGGAACTCGCTGATTTATAAGCGGAAAAATGATTATATGAGCGAAACGCCTTCTCTTTTGAGCAGTTTGAAGATTATATGAGCGCAGGCTACTTTATGAGTGGAACTCGCCCTCTTATATGCAAAATTAAAAATAACCGACCCCTAAAGGGCCGGCTATTTTTGACTCTATTACTTATTACTTTTTCAAGTTATAGAAAGCGGTACGACCGGCATATTGACCTTGGCCAGCAAGCTGATCGGTAATGCGAAGCAATTGGTTGTATTTCGCAACACGGTCTGTACGAGAAGGTGCACCCGTTTTGATTTGACCCGCGTTTGTTGCAACCGCAATATCCGCAATGGTTGTATCTTCCGTTTCACCAGAACGGTGAGAGATGACGGCCGTGTAACCTGCACGCTTCGCCATTTCGATCGCTTCAAACGTTTCAGTAAGAGTACCGATTTGGTTCACTTTGATAAGGATAGAGTTACCGATCCCTTTTTCGATTCCTTCAGCAAGTTTAGTCGTGTTGGTAACAAACAAGTCGTCCCCAACAAGTTGGACTTTCTTACCGATGCGTTCTGTGAGAAGCTTCCAGCCTTCCCAGTCGTTCTCATCCAAACCGTCTTCGATTGAAATGATTGGGTATTTATCAATAAGTTGCTCGTAAAGGTCTACCATTTCTTCAGAAGTTTTTACGACGCCTTCACCTTTAAGGTTGTATTTACCATCTTCATAAAGCTCAGAAGACGCCACGTCCATTGCGATCGCAACTTGTTCACCTGGCTTGTAACCCGCTGCTTCGATGGCTTCGATGATTGTTGTAATGGCTTCTTCGTTAGAAGCAAGGTTTGGTGCAAAACCGCCTTCGTCGCCAACAGCAGTGTTCAAGCCTTTAGATTGAAGGACTTTTTTCAAGCTATGGAAAATTTCAGCGCCCATACGAACTGCTTCTGGGAACGTTTCAGCACCCACAGGCATGATCATGAATTCTTGGAAGTCAACGGTGTTATCCGCATGTTCTCCACCATTCAAGATGTTCATCATTGGGGTTGGAAGAGTTTTTCCAGAGAATCCGCCAAGATAGCGGTATAAAGGTACTTCAAGGAACTCAGCGGCAGCGTGGGCACAAGCCATAGACACACCTAAAATCGCGTTCGCACCGAGTTTTCCTTTGTTTTCTGTACCATCTAAAGCGATTAACGCTTGGTCAATGGCAACTTGATCTAATACACTGTAACCCGCAAGTTCAGGGGCAATGATGGAATTTACGTTATCGATCGCTTTTAAAACGCCTTTTCCAAGATAACGGTCTTTGTCACCATCACGAAGTTCAACAGCTTCGTATTCACCTGTTGACGCACCGCTTGGTACCATTGCGCGTCCAATAACTCCGGATTCAAGATAGACTTCTACTTCAACAGTTGGATTTCCGCGAGAGTCTAGTACTTCGCGTCCATAAACATCCACGATCATTGGCATATTTGTCAGCTCCAATTCATCTTTAATTATTTGTTTGTTCTTCTTAAAAGCTTGAGTGTTGATTTTCGCTCCAGTACACGCACTCTCCGCGGGAGTCTCGAGACCTTCACTTTCAATCAACCCTTCCTCTAAAAAAATCAACTTGAACATTCAAGGTTTCGATATAATTCTTAAAAAGTCATCCTACAGTTTAACCAGTTTAATGCTTAATTAACGACACGCCGTCCATTTCTTTGGATTTTTGAACATCTAACAAATCCAAAAGAGTTGGAGCGAGGTCTGCAAGCTTCCCATCCGTACGAAGTTCCACACCAGAACGCGTCACAATCACGGGCACAGGGTTCGTCGTATGCGCCGTTTGCGGGTTGCCTTCAACCGTAAGCACTTCATCCGCATTCCCGTGGTCGGCCGTGATGATCGCTTCGCCGCCTTTAGCAATAAGTGCGTCAATTACTTTACCTAGGCACTCATCCACCGCTTCAATCGCTTTAATTGTCGGCTCAAGCTTACCAGAGTGACCCACCATGTCGGGATTAGCAAAGTTCAAGATGATCGCGTCGAATTTATCCGCCGCAATGGCTTCTAGGAGCGCATCCGTAACTTCGTAAACACTCATCTCCGGCTTCAAGTCATAAGTCGCAACGTTAGGCGATTTAATCAAAATCCGTTCCTCACCTGGGAAGGGTTCTTCACGTCCACCGCTAAAGAAAAAGGTGACGTGCGGATATTTTTCCGTTTCAGCAATACGAAGTTGCTTCAACCCGTTCTGGGCTAATACTTCACCTAACGTGTTATCCAGGTTAGTTGGTTTAAACGCGACCGTGCCATTGACCGACTCACTAAAATGGGTCATGCAGACAAAGTGAAGGTCTTTTGGTAACTTAGGTCCACGGTCAAACCCACGGAAATCTTCGTTCGTAAAGACTTGAGAAATTTGAATCGCACGGTCTGGACGGAAGTTAAAGAAGATTACGGCATCGCCATCTTCAATCGTCGCAACCGGTGAGCCATCTTCGTTCTTCAAGACAGCTGGCAACACAAACTCGTCATGGATTTCATGATCATAGGAATCTTGAATGAGTTCAAGTGGATCCGTATAGTCTGGGCCATCGCCATAGACCATCGCACGATACGCTTTTTCAATTCGTTCCCAACGATTGTCCCGATCCATGGCATAATAGCGGCCGGAAAGCGTCGCCAGTTTCCCGACACCAATTTTCTCAGTTTCTTCTAAAGTTTGTTTTATAAAAGTTGGGGCCGTTTGCGGGCCAACATCACGGCCGTCTAAGAATCCGTGAATGAATACATCATTAACCTGTTCGCGAGCCGCTAATTTTAAAACCGCAAACATATGTTGAATATGGCTGTGGATCCCGCCGTTGGACAATAAACCAAGCACATGAAGCTTTTTGCCACGTTCTTTCACGACACGCATCGCTTCAACCAACGTTTCATTTTCAAAAAACTCACCGTTTTCAATGGAGAGGTTCACACGGCTCAAGCTTTGATAAACCACCCGGCCGGCCCCAATATTCATGTGTCCGACTTCGGAGTTTCCCATTTGACCTTCTGGAAGACCAACGAACAAACCATCTGCTCGAAGTTGTGCATGTGGATATGTCTCCCAGAGGCGATCAAAATTAGGTTTATTCGCTTGTGATACGGCATTCCCCATTGTTTCTTTTCGACAACCAAAACCATCTAAAATAATTAAGGCACGTGGAGACTTAGCCATGGTATGCGCCTTCTAACAATTGAACAAAGGACTCAGCTTCAAGGCTTGCCCCACCAACCAATGCACCGTCAATATCAGATTCTGCCATCAATTCTTTGATGTTAGCTGGTTTGACACTGCCACCGTATTGAATGCGTACAGCTTGAGCTGCAGCGTCACCAAATTGCTCAGAGACGGTTTGACGAATGAACGCACAGACCGAATTTGCATCACTCGATGAAGCGGTTTTACCTGTTCCAATAGCCCAGATTGGCTCATACGCAATGACAAGTTTTGAAACTTGGTCGGCTGAGAGATTGGCCAAGCCTTTTACCACTTGATCCTTAACGCGTGCTTCCGTTTGATCGGCTTCACGTTCTTCCAAAGATTCACCGACACACACAATTGGCACTAGATCATGCGCAAAGGCCGCATGGGTTTTCTTGTTCACCCATTCATCGGTTTCACAAAAAAGATCACGGCGCTCTGAGTGGCCAAGAATGACGTATTGAACGCCAAGAGATTCAAGCATCACTGGGCTGATTTCGCCTGTGAACGCACCGTTCTCTTCAAAGTACATATTTTGCGCGCCAATTTTGACGTCCAAATCTTTGGTTTCATCCACGAGTGCATCCAAGTAAAGAGCGGGTGCACAAATGACGCTCTCGACTTTGTCTTCAGCAGGAATTAACCCTTTAATCTCTTGAACAAAGCTATGGGCTTCGCCAATTGTTTTATTCATTTTCCAGTTTGCCGCAATAATTGGAGTTCTCATAATCGTCCTCCTTGGATATTAGGCGTTCAAAAAAAGAACGTCTTTTTTATTTTTCAGTCAAAATTGCTACTCCAGGAAGCACTTTGCCTTCCATAAGTTCAAGTGAGGCGCCACCGCCTGTTGAAATATGGTCCATTTGATCCGCTAAATCAAATTTTTCAACGGCCGCCGCAGAGTCTCCACCGCCAATAACAGAATAAGTTTCTTTCGATTCAGCCAACGCTTGAGCCACGCCGCGTGTTCCTTTTGCAAACGCATCTAATTCAAACACACCCATAGGTCCATTCCAAATGACAAGCTTGGAAGAACGGATCACGTCGCTGTAAAGTTTAACCGTTTCAGGACCAATGTCGAGCGCTTCCCAGTCGCTTGGAATCTGATCAACGGGCACGATTTTAATGTTGGCATTCTCCGAAAAATCATCCGCAATCGTCACATCGACTGGTGTATAAAAATTCACGCCTTTTTCTTTGGCTTTCTCCATAAACGATTTAGCGAGGTCGATTTTTTCTTCATCAAGCAAAGACAAACCTACTTCATGGCCATTTGCCTTGATAAAGGTATACGCTAAACCACCGCCGACAATCAAATTGTCAACGAGATCAAGCAAGTTCTCGATGACGCCAATTTTATCTTTAACCTTTGCCCCACCAATAATGGCTGTGAATGGACGTTTTGGTGTTTCAAGCGCTACACCTAGAACATCTAGCTCTTTTTGCATGAGTAAACCAGCTACTGCGGGTTGCAGGTATTGCGCAATCCCCTCAGTTGACGCATGTGCGCGGTGAGCAGCGCCAAATGCATCGTTGACATAGACATCTGCCAAATCAGCAAAGGCTTTTGCAAGCTCAGGATCGTTTTTCTCTTCGCCTGGGTTAAAACGAACGTTTTCGAGAAGAAGGACATCGCCTTCTTTTAGGTTTTGGACGGCTTCCGTAACGGCAGCGCCAATGACCTCATCGGTTTTGACAACGGGTTTACCGAGCAATTCACTTAAGCGTTCTGCAACAGGTGTTAAACGTAATGCGTCATTCACTTCGCCTTTAGGACGACCTAAGTGAGAAGCCAACACCACTTTAGCATCTTGATCCAATAAAAATTGGATGGTTGGAAGAGCAGCACGAATCCGAGTATCGTCGGTAATTTTCGTACCATCTAAAGGGACATTAAAATCAACCCGGCAAAAAACAGTTTTTCCTTTTAAATCAACGTCTTGAATCGTCAACTTTGCCAATCGAAAAACCCCCTTGTAGTTTAATTGAGTGTAACATTTGCTACGAAAAGATTAGAATAACTTGGCTTATCGCAACGCACGAGATGGCGAAAGCCTTAGTATTTTCTTATATGATCTTCCTTAATCGTGAACGCGACGTTTTATACATTCTGAGAGTGAAAATAAGTGCACGCCAACAGGATGCCCATTTCCCCTTAAATCTTTACCTATGTAAAAACATAGATGAAAAGAGGAGACGGTCTCCTCTTTTCATATTGATTTTCATTTAATTATTTGGGACGAATCCCGATTTATAACTTAAAGCCCTTGTTTTGCAACGAAAGCAGCAAGATCTACAACGCGGTTGGAGTAACCTGTTTCGTTGTCATACCAAGAAACAACTTTAACCATGTTGTCTTCAAGAACCATTGTAGAAAGACCATCCACGATGGAAGAATGACGGTTGCCATTGTAGTCTGTAGAAACGAGTGGCTCGTCGCTGTAGTCAAGAATACCTTTTAATTCGCCTTCAGCAGCTTCTTTCAAAGCAGCATTCACTTCATCAACTGTCACGTTCTTGTCAAGCTCAGCTACAAGGTCAACAATCGAAACGTTTGGAGTTGGTACACGCATCGCCATACCATTTAGTTTCCCTTTAAGTTCTGGAAGTACAAGAGAAACCGCTTTTGCAGCACCAGTAGATGTAGGGATAATGTTCTCAGCAGCAGCACGTGCACGACGGTAGTCTTTGTGCGGCAAGTCAAGAATTTGTTGGTCGTTCGTGTATGAGTGAACCGTTGTCATCATACCGCGCTTCACGCCAAACTTGTCATTTAAGACTTTAGCAAATGGCGCTAAGCAGTTTGTTGTACAAGAAGCGTTAGAGATCACATCATGAGATGCTGCATCGTATTTGTCGTTGTTCACACCCATAACGATTGTGATGTCTTCGTTGTTCGCTGGAGCCGAAATAATAACTTTTTTAGCACCTGCTTCGATGTGCTTTGCAGCATCGTCACGGTTTGTAAAGCGACCAGTGGATTCTACAACGATTTCAACGCCAAGATTTCCCCAGCCAAGTTGAGCAGGATCGCGTTCAGATAAAACTTTGATTGTCTCGCCGTTTACAACAAGGTCCGTTCCGCTTACTTCTACTGTTGCATCAAGTTTTCCATGAACTGTATCATATTGAAGAAGGTGGGCAAGCATGTTAGCGTCTGTTAAGTCGTTCACCGCTACGATTTCAACTTCTGGATTGTTTAATGCAGCACGGAATACGTTACGACCAATACGTCCAAAACCATTAATACCTACTTTTACCATTTTGTTTCCTCCTCAGAATTAAACCATAATTTTTAAAAAGGTGATGAAACCTCTTTACTCACATTTTCAATAACTGGCGCGCGGCTCCTTCATCCGTTACTAGGATTGACTTGGGGCCTTGTTTGTAATAGGCTTCAATCGCTTTAGCCTTTGACTTTCCGCCAGCAATTGCAATCACATTTCGATCTTCGTAAAGATTTTCCAATTGAAGACCGAACGTTTTGACCTTGTGAACCACTTGGCCCTCCTGGTTGAAGTAATAGCCAAAGGTTTCGGCAACAGCTTGTGCTTCGCCAATCTGTTGAAGCAATTCATCAGAAGAGCGACGGCGCTTGGCCATAGTAAGAGCATCCCCTATTCCATGGACCACAATGTCTGCTGATTGAACCAATTCTAAAACATCCTGAATGGTGGGTTCATTAATCAAGGTCTTAAAAGCTTCTTCACTGATTTGATCAGGCACGTGAAGCAGTCGATACACGCCATCCGCTTTTTCTGCCATTTTGGCACAGATCGTATTGGCTTGATTATCCACTTGCTCACCTAATCCGCCGCGAGCTGAGACAAAAAGGAGATGTTTCAACCGCTTTAAAGGGTGCATCATTTGAGCGACGGCTGCCATCGTCGTTCCGCCCGTCACGGCAATAATGCTATTCTCTTTAACAAGAGATTCCATGACGGTGACACTGGCAAGTCCGAGATCATTAATGACCCAAGGCAATTCGTCGCTGTCTCCAGGGACGACGACCACTCGATTCAAATGGAGCTTATTTCTAAGTTGCTCTTCAAGTTGCGGAATGCCCAAGACCTCATTGATAATCTCATCTAACGCGTCGAGCAATCGACCACCATCTTCGGTTACGCGCATCCCAGATGTTTCCATCGCGATCAAGCCTTGGGAAGATAAAAAGGAAACCTCGCTTCTAAGCACGCGTTCTGTCATGCCTAAGTGAGAAGAAAGCATCCGTCTTCCGATTGGCTCTAGAAAAGAAACAGCTTGTAAGATCCGATAGCGCGAAGACATTGTCTCAAGCAAATCAGGAACTAACTTGTGTTGCCATTTTACAATGGTGTCCATGAGATCCCTCCTGGACTAACGTGCCCGTTTAAACGAACTGTTAACTAAGCCATGGGTGGTCATGATGTATTTTTGTCCGACTTTCATTTTTTATTACTAAAAATGTCTAGTGAAAGTCTTTTGTCGGGACTGGAAAAGTCCCAGTCAGTCATTTTGCGTCCCATGCCTTCATAAATAGTTTAACAAATAAAAAAACATAAGATCAAGACCTAAGTTTTGTTAAATTTTCTAGTAGCGCTTCCATATTAACTTGTCCCGCTGCTATAAGTTCACCATTTAGAGTGATGGCAGGAATCATGAGTTGATAGATCTCAAGGAGGCGCTCATCTTGATCAATATCCACTTCGGAAAATGTGAGATTCAACATTTCAGTTGCCAGTTCTAATGCTGCTTTCCCCTCCTCGCAAAGCGGACATTTCTTCCTGGTATATAAAACAATAGACGGTGCACCCACACTCCCACTCCCTCTTCTACGGATTGACTCTATCTATTAGTTTAATCTAATGAGACGAAAAAAAACACCACCTAAGAACGGTGTCAAAAACACGTTCTTGGATGGTGTTTTGCAAGTTAGCGCAGTGGGCCCTTCCTCATGCACACAACTTCCAATCCCTCGCAATCAAGAAATGCGATCAGAAAACATTAAAAGTCTGGGAGTTCAAGATCTCCCAGACTTTTAACGCTACTTGTATACAGCTGCTCACTGTACACCTTCTTCATAGACTAGGCTTTAAAGGTGACGCTCCTTTAAACCCAGTCCTAGAAAGTTTTAAATTTCCGCAACGGGCGGAAACCTTTTTGACTTAACCTTAATATATTAGGGTTCAAAACCTTTCTCAATTAAGTTGTCAGGTTATCTTACATTTTTTATTTTTTGTTCAACTTTTTTAGAATTCAAAAAGAACCCGAAGCCTTTTTCATTCCCGTCACCCAAAAGTATAGATGTTAATTGACCACTTAAACAAAAAAGGATAAAAACCGGGAGTGATCCTCCCAGGCTTTTATCCCTCCGTGTTATAGAAAGATGACCCCTCTCTCTATACGCACGCGCTCGGACCGGGATTAATGACAATTAAAAGATCGAAAACTAACGAAGGGGATGCCAGTTCTTTCTTAAATAATTGTCATTAACGGATCTCTAGACAGCCTTGTTGCTCCCACACTTTTTCTATTCTTTGGAGAGCCATGATTTACTTTTTTCTAAATCTTACTTGTAGTATAGGATTCGCCCTTTAACGGAACACCATTTGTGTTAGAAAATCTAACAGGGTATTTCGGAATTTTTAGAGTCGGTTAACGTTTGGAACTACGGGTGTCCCTATTACGAACATGAGCCTTTCTCATACCACTTGGTCTTTTTAGTTTTACTCAAATAAAAAAAGACGAACTCAGGATCGTTCGCCTCTTTAATGGGTCTTTCGCTTCATAGATGAGGGGATGTTGAGTTCAGAACGATACTTAGCAATGACCCGTCTCGAAAGATGAAGGCCGTGCACCTCTTGAAACCAAATGGCCAGGTCTTGATCCGACAGGGGATGTTTGGGGTCTTCCTTAGTAATTTCATCCGCCACTGTTTTTTTTATTTGACCAATGGACATGCTCTTCCCGCCTATTTGTTTCATTCCTTTTGGAAAGAACTGTTTCAATTCCAGTAATCCGTAGGGGGTTCTCACATATTTTTCTTTCACGGCCCGACTGACGGTGGACTCGTGAACCCCCAATTCTTCCGCGACCTCTTTCAAATGGAGGGGCAACCACTTATCAGGTGGGTGAGAGAGCGACACCCCATGCCAACTTGTAAGGACTTGAGCGATCAGCGAAAGCGTTTCTTCTCGTTTGGCTAATCCTCTTAATAACCAATCCGCTTCCGACCATTTTTCACGCACATAAGAACGAGCTTCAGTCCCTTTTGTCGCGTCGCGTAATTCATTATAGTAACTCGTATTAACGGATAACTTGGGTAAAACGCTCGGATCAAGCTTCAGAACAAAACGTCCATGATCTTCTTCCAATAGCAAGTCTGGAATAATATAGGAAATGGGGGTTGGCTCCATTTCCTGAACCGGATACGGCGTGAGACTCTTGATCTGCGCATAAGCCTCTTGAAGACACTCCAGCCCCACCCCTGTCTCTTCAATTAACATCTTCCAGGACTCTGCTGCGAGCAACTCCAAATGGTCCATAATCAAGGCATGAAATAAGGCATGATCCAAGCCCTCCATCCGTTCCACTTGTAACATTAAACAGTCTTGTAGATTCCGAGCCCCTAATCCAGCGGGTTCCAACGTATGGAGCACAGCCAAGGCCTTCTCCACCTCATCAAAGGCATAGCCTCTCTCGTTCGCCCATTCCGCCGTGTTTTCCAACCAGTAGCCTCGCTCATCAAGATCCTCAATGAGCTCACAGACACAGGTTTGAGTGGGCTGAGGAATAGACTTTAAACGAACTTGTTGCTTCAACTCTTCCCTAAAAGAAATCGAGTCCGACAAGGTGTTCTCTATAATATCCGTTGTAGAATGTTGCGACTGACGGGAAGCCTTCATTTGAGGCGGATTGGTTTCCCGATACTCAAGCAAGGGATTTTCTAACGCTTTTTCTTTTATAAAAGTCACGAGATCCGTTTGATTAAATTGTAACAGGGAAATCGCCTCAAAAAGCATCGGAGCCATTTTGAGTTGTTGCTGTTGCGTTTGTCTTAACTCCATCGACGTTCCCCCTAGATTAATAGATTATAAGAAGCCATCCTTTTCGATTCCAATGAAAATTTAACAAGGTCGCTTTCTCCACTATTATTTTACACTTAACGAGCAAAAAGTTAATGGATAAGCAGTGGCCCTCGAATTTTCTCACTATTTAATTATACATTTGCCTTCTTCTCCTTACTACTTTCTATAAAAAGAAAAAAGGCGGTGATTCATAAAAGAAAAAGTACGGCATACGATTATTGAAAACCGAATAAGTGCCCGCCCCGAACGCCCACCGTCTTTCCGTTAAGCAACTCAAAAGGTTTAATTACTAGCTCTCATAAAACGAGGTGTTCGTCGTGTCACAAAAAAATAAAAACAGGGAACCCCCCACATTTCATATCGATGAACTTAAGGTGGAGTCGGTGGAACAGGCTTCTGGTCTTTTTTTTGACGGACCTCACTCAACAAACAATTGGGAATCGACCAGTAAAAGTAACACAGGCTTAAAGGTAAGCGGCTCTGCAACCATTCAAAATGTCTACTCACTGGTCAATAATTCGGATCCACCTTCTAAAAAACAAGCCGAAAAAAACTGAAATCCTTAGTGGGAGGCGCTTAAATGCCCAAATTCAACATTAAATCGATACAAGTAAGCAAAGTCAAGAATAGTTCCGCATTATTGCAAAATAACGAAAATGCTCCTTTACGATGGAAATCGTTTAAGAAAGAAAATCAAGGATTTGGTGAAATTAACGGAGAAAAGCTTACGATCAAGAATATATGGGACTTGACCCACGATCAAAACCAGTTCGATCAAAACTAAAAAAGGGACTCAAACCTTTCTGTTGTTCAGGTAATCAGAGGCATGTAGAGAAATCACGTATTTTCTCTATATGCTTTTTTGCAGTTTTTCAGATCACCGAGGACTTCATTTCCTCATATGCTGTGCGTGACTTATTACGGCACTGGGCGTTCTGTTCAGTTCCGTAGTTCTATTTTCAGCGTTCAAGAAACTCCGCGATGTTCTCCCCCATTTCCTTCGCAATAGCCGACTTTCTATTCACTTGGAAGCCCTTCACCCTAGTACATTACATAGATATTTCGAGGAAATTGACGCAAAACTAAGATAATACCTCTTGACACACGTTTACATCTTAATTGTTTTCGCTTTCTTGTTATATGTTAACGCTTTACACGACTTTGTAAAAATTCCTTTAGAGGAAGATAATGGAGTTACAGGAAAGGTGGTGAATCAAATGAAAAAATTCACAGATAAAATAAGCAACTTCTTCAGCAAAAGCGGTCGTTATATTGACGCTGTATCCATGTCCATGAACCCAAATCAAGTTAGAAAATAATAAGAAGGAGGTTCAGGATGACATGCGTCATACAACCCAACATCTTGTCCATACTCTTGGTCGATCCTTTATCATCTCTGGATTAGCCAATCATCCCTCTAACCGACAACGCGTTAAATATATGAGGGACTTATTTAAAAGCGGTTCTCAAGTCTAATTTTTTGAGAATCGTTTTTTTGTCTCTTTTTTCTTAATATGTGCGAACGCGGACATATCAAGACCCACTAAAACCGAGTTCTAACGGATCGCATTTCATTTTTAAGCTTGTTTGATTTTAGAAAGTCTTTCTAAGTTGTAACAAAATTGTAATATTTACACTCAACATTTAACTCATTTATATCTATAATAATTTTTGTGACTAAATTTTTGACCTAGGAGCGTTAGATGTGTACAAAATAACTTTATTTTCGGATGAGCTTCTGATTCACACATATAAGAAAGCCTTAGAATTGAACTTAGACACTTATATCTTAAATGAACTCAACAACGAAATCACAAAAAGAAATCTCAACCTAGAAGAATTATAAGGCCTCGCTAGCCTGGTTTGCACAACACTAACTTATAGACGACCTATAAATTAACATATACTGAACTTTCGACATTGAAAGACATCTGTGTCTGACCTCCCCCTACTATTTGCGCCGTTTACTCTTTCGCCAACGTTTCCGTGTTGGACCTCCTCAACAATTCGCACAAAAAACCTTTTATAAATACTTCCTAGCCCTAACACTACTATTTTTCAAAACTAGGCAAAAACCTTAGGCACGATATGGGTTCTACAGGTCCTAAAAAGAAACCCGTTTCATAAACAACAAAAAAACCGCTAAGTTCTAGACTTAGTCGGTTTTGTTCGAAGGGTTATTTTAATTACTTCTGTAAATTATGTATGGCGCGCCCGGAGGGATTCGAACCCCCGGCAGACGTGGTATCGGAAACCACCGCTCTATCCAACTGAGCTACGGGCGCTTATTTTAAAATGGAGGTCGGTCAAAACCAACCATTCTCAAGACTTTCTTTTAACGAGACAAGTTGTATTATAACTCATCTTTTCAGGTTCTGCAATATTTTTTTCTTCAATGCCGCTTCCTCTTTTTAGCATTCATACATACTTCCCAAAAAAATATGGAATCCTATCTAGTAAATCTTCATTCCAATAGGGTGTTGTTTATTCCTTATTGGATGTTGGATGCACGCATCCAACCTTTACGGGCAGTTGATCCCCCTGTCTAAACTTATATGTTTAAAAGTTTTGAGGTAAGGGGATTACAGCCCGTTAAGGCGGGATGATCAAAATTCTAATTATGGGAGGAAACATCGATGTGGAAAAAAAGTCTGCTAGTTGTTTGCCTTGCCCTCGCCTTAGGGGCAGCCTTAGTTCTAGCAAAAGCAGGCCCACCTAAGACCCATGCTGGAGATAATAGTGTCACTTTTTACGATCTTCATTTAGATGAGCCAGGCCAGAAACAGAAAATCGAAGCAACCGTACATAACTTAATTGGAATTGACGAGGTTGTCTACAATACAAAGAAAGATTCCGTGTCCGTCATGTTCGAATATGGCACGATGAGACGAGAATGGATCGAGAAAGCTTTTGAATCCGCAGGCTTGCCCATCCATTTAAACCCTTAAGAAAAAAATAAAGGAGGCTCACTCTCCCGCTTTGGCTGTCGACTAAGCCCCTCGGCAGCTTTTTTTGTCGTTATATTAGTAGACAGAGCTTTCAATCGACGGGATGAAACCCAACAATCCGGTGAAAACTAAGACGATTGGGCTTCTTTGGGTTTTGCTCTCTGAGGAGGCCAAAGCCTCCCTATTTTTCATAAACACAGAACGATTTTATAGGAAATCGAACTTCCCCCACCTCCCCCTTAATTAGTCACAAGCTTTTCTTAGTGCTTGCTCAAAAATAAGGTTTAAAAATGTACCCAAAGGGAATGATGATGAAAGGTAAAACATATGAATACATAACTAGTCATTCTATTTGACCTAATTTGACCTATTGCGTTATGATAAAGTCAGTTTCAACACAAACTCTGTCATCTATTTCTAAAGATGACGTTGATCAAAAGGAGGAAACCATATGCCTTTAATCCCTACAGTTATTGAACAAACGAACCGTGGTGAAAGAGCTTATGACATCTATTCACGTTTATTGAAAGATCGTATTATTATGCTCGGGACTGCAATTGACGATAATGTTGCCAATGCGATTGTCGCTCAACTTCTTTTCCTAGAAGCAGAAAATCCTGAGAGAGAAATTTCATTGTACATAAACAGCCCCGGCGGTTCGATTTCTGCTGGTATGGCTATTTACGACACCATGCAACACATCAACGCTAAGGTCTCAACCATTTGTATTGGGATGGCCGCTTCAATGGGTGCCTTCTTATTAACTGCCGGTGAGCCAGGCAAACGCTTTGCGCTTCCAAACAGTGAAATTATGATTCACCAACCACTTGGGGGCACACAAGGTCAAGCGACCGACATTGAAATTCACGCCCGTCGCATTATTAAAATGCGCGAAAAACTCAACCAAATTATGGCTGAGCGCACCGGTCAACCGCTTGAAATCATCGAGCGTGATACGGATCGTGATAACTTCATGGAAGCGGCCGCTGCCAAAAATTACGGCTTAATCGACGAAGTGTTATATCCAAAGGCCAACAGCAACAACGATAGCAAAAAATAATTAGGAACTCGCCGACGCAAAATGGGTCATAAGATTGGGTAACGTTCCAAATCATTATTATAGGCGTGTTTTCATTAATGAAGTGTGTACGGACAACGACATAATGGTGATGGAGTTCACCGTTTAGGGATATTCGATAGCCTAACATCGATTCGCTAAAAAACTGCTTACGAAGCTAATGACTCCTGCTGTGTGCGGTCTATACCGTCTAACAGCAGGAGTCTGTTTTTTTTCCCACAATTAAATAGGTAGGAGGAATGAAAATGGCCTTTGTTGTTGGACTCGGAGGCGTGCTTGGCGCGATCTTACGGTATTGGATTGGGATGTCCTTTGCTCCCGCTCAGCCTGGCGCCTTTCCACTCGGAACCTTTCTTGCAAATATGATTGGATCGTTTGGTCTCGCATGGCTTACAAGCAAAATGGCGAGCGCTCAGCGTGTTCCACAATGGATTGTGACTGGAATTGGAACAGGCATGATAGGTTCCTTCACCACGTTCTCCACGTTCAGTGTCGAGACGACACATTTATTTCTAGGTGCTCACTATAAAACCGCTATCTTCTATGTTTTAATCAGCTTACTAGGCGGATGGCTTCTCGCCTTTCTCGGGTATCATTTAGGGCGAAACGGAAAGGTGGCCGCGAGATGACGATTTTATATGTAGGGATTGGGGGATTTTTTGGCGCAATTGCCCGATATCTCCTTACACAGTTAGTAAAACGGACCATAAGCACCAAATTCCCGATTGGAACCGTGCTCGTCAATTTAATTGGCGCCTTTTGTCTAGGGCTTATGGCTCCTGTAACGGGACCCGTTGCCTTTCTAGTTGGAACAGGTTTCCTAGGTGCCTTTACCACCTTTTCCACTTTCAAATTGGAATCCCTACAATTGCATTTAAACACCGAATGGAAGCTGTTTGCCCTGTACATTTCGATCACCTACATAGGCGGCATTCTCCTCGCCTTCTTAGGGATTTCCATTACAAGTTAAGTAAAAAGACGCGCTCATACGGCGCGTCTTTTTACTGGTCTTCATTTTGAATGAAATTAGATAATGCAACAAAGGCTTCTTCTTCATCAGAACCTGAGACTTGAAGCTTAATGGCTTCTCCTTGACCAATGGCCAAACTCATAATCCCCATAATACTTTTGGCATTCACCTTTTTGTTGTCCTGAATCAGCATCACATCTGAGCTGTAACGGTTCGCTTCTTGAACAAATAAAGCCGCTGGACGCGCTTGTAGACCATTCTTCAATTGGACAGTCACTTTCTTTTCAATCATCTCTTATCCCTCCCCAAGTCAGATATTCCGTTCCCTTACTAGTCGGTCACCGCAAAAAACTGCGGGTGTTTGGGCAATGCCCAACACCTTTATTAACTAAACTTTATTATAAAATAAAGGTTATTGATACTTTTATTGTAGCGCTTTTATCAAGACCTGTCTTGTTGATTTTAATAAAATCATGAATCAATTCCAAGTTTACCCACTTTTAGGAAAGGTTAATCCCATTTCACTTCATGTTCCAACCCTTTTTCAAGCTTCTCTGCAATCTGGGACAGTTTTCGAAAACGATGATTAATGCCCGACTTACTGATCGGTTCTCCCTGAACGAGTTCGCCTAGTTCTTTAAGCGTGACATCTGGATATTCAAGACGAAGCTCTGCCACTTCGCGGAGCTTTCTGGGAAGCTTCTCAAGTCCCACTCTATTAGAAATCAATCGGATGTGTTCGACTTGCTTCATGGCTGCACTCACCGTTTTATTTAAATTAGCGGTTTCACAGTTTACCAGTCGGTTTACATTGTTTCGCATGTCTTTTACTATTCGAATGTCTTCAAAAGCAAAAAGCGCATTGTGGGCGCCCACTATGTTAAGAAACTCCGTGATTTTTTCGCCTTCCTTCATATAAATGATAAAGCCATTTTTTCGGGGCAGAAATTTCACGTTTAAATCATAGCGATTCATTAATTGCGCTAACGATTGGGTATGTTCCTCATAGTTTGAGAAGATTTCCAAATGATAAGACGTTTCCGGATGATTCAAGGACCCACCGGCAAGAAAAGCGCCTCGCAAATACGCGCGACGTTTACAGGTCGAGTCAATGAGGGATCGATCAATTTTACGGGTAAACAAAAACGCTTGCTCCATAATTTTGAGACTTTCAAGCATCTCTTTGGCATGTTCGCGCATTCTTACAATATAGACATTATTCTTTTTCAGACGCATTTTCTTTCGCACAAGGACTTCAGCGGGATAATCAAACACAAACTTAATGAGCGAGTAAATCCGTCGCGCAATGGCGGCGTTCTCTGTCGTGATGTCTAATCCCAGCTGTTTATTAACGATCGAAATTGAGCCGCTCATTCGGATTAAAGCGGCAAGCTCGGATTGAGCTCCGCAAGTCTCAAGCTCTAAACGTGTTAATTCTTTTTTTGTTTCCGCGGCAAACGACATTTTAACCCCCCCATCAACTCAGAGGACAACCCATTCTCTCTTTTCATTCCTCTAAAAATAACGATCGGATTGCCTGTTCTATTTAATTTCATTGTATTCAAGAAGATCGATTCTAAGAGCCATTGTTTAAAACAGATAAGATATGACTCGCAAGAATCACTTCGTCATGACGAATAACGGATTTATCGTATTTTATAATTCGATCACTAATGACTTTAAAACCAAAGCTTTCAAGCTTCTTTTTATCATATTGAACGGGTGTTGACCCTTCAAGCGCATACCGTTCTAAAATCGTCTTAGGGACGGATCGATTATTCACGACTATATAATCTAGATGAAGGTACGGGTCATGGTCAAGTAACACTTTAACATGATCAGATGCCGTAAACGAATCCGTTTCCCCTTTTTGGGTCATGACGTTACAAATGTATAATTTCTTCGCTTTTGAGCGATTGATTTCACTTCTGAGACGCGGCACCAATAAATTAGGAAGAATACTCGTATAAAGACTTCCAGGTCCAATGACAATAAGATCCGCATCACGGATCGCTTCCACACTTTCTTCGAGCGGTTCAACGTTTGGTGGCTCAAGATAGACATGTTGAATTTTGCCCTGTTGTTTGGGAATGTTGGATTCCCCCACGACGATGGTGCCATCTGACATTTGAGCTTTTAAAATAATACTTTGGTTCGCAGCGGGTAAGACTTTTCCTTTTACATTCAAGACACGGCTGATCTCACGAATCCCTTTGACAAAATCACCCGAAATACTCGTCATAGCCGCGAGCAATAGATTGCCTAGAGAATGGCCACTTAAACCGTTACCCGTTTGAAAACGATGCTGAAATAAACTCTCGAAAAGTGGTTCGGTTTCAGAAAGAGCAACCAACACATTGCGAATGTCCCCTGGTGGAGGAATCTGCAGTTCTTCACGTAGGACTCCAGAACTTCCTCCATCATCCGCAACTGTGACAATGGCTGTGAGATCTAACTCATGATGTTTGAGACCGCGCAACAAGACGGAGAGCCCTGTGCCACCGCCAATGGCCACTACCTTTGATTTGACTTCTGTCATTCGTTCAATTTTCCTTTATGAATGTCTCGATGCGTCGCTTTTGCCGGGTAGGTTCCGGAAAGACGTGTCGCAATTTCTTCCGACAAGGCGACCGAGCGATGCTTTCCACCTGTACAGCCAATGGCAATCACAAGTTGGCTCTTTCCTTCCCGCTTATACTGGGGCAGCATAAAAGTTAACAGATCCATCAATTTCTGCATAAATTGCTTCGTCTCGCTCCATTTAAACACGTACTCTGCGACATCCTTTTCAAGCCCAGTCCGCTCTCTCATATGCTCGACATAATGTGGATTCGGTAAAAAGCGAACATCAATCATCAAGTCAGCATCAATCGGCACACCATATTTAAATCCAAAGGATACAACACTGATGGTAAAGTGCGTATCTTTTTGTTCATCAAAGAATTCTGTAATTTTTTCTTTGAGTTGAAGTGGCTTGAGCTCAGTTGTATCAATGTAATACTGGGCCCGACCCTTGATCTCTTCTAAAGAGCGCCGTTCAATCTGAATCCCTTCAAGCGGTAGCCCTTTTGGCGTAAGCGGATGTGAGCGACGTGACTCTTTGTAACGCCTCACCAAAACCGGATCCTTCGCATCTAAAAATAAGATTTTAGGTTTGATCTGATGTTCATTTTGATCGAGCAAATCAATGGCACCGAACAAGGAATCAAAAAATTCCCGACCTCTTAGGTCCATGACAAGCGCCAACTTCGTCAATTTATCGTTGGTTTCATCCACTAATTCAATAAATTTAGGAAGAAGTGTTGGGGGTAAATTATCAATGCAGAAAAAACCAAGATCTTCAAAACATTGCATGGCCACTGTTTTTCCAGCACCAGACATGCCCGTTATAATCACAATTTGGATGGATTGTGCCATCATAAAACCCCCATTCCGTAGACTAATTGCTGAAAAAGGTTTTCCAAGTCAGTTGGTTGATGGCTTGATGCGGTTCTGAGCACGACAACGCCTTACGCGCTCGGGCTATGAAAGCGAGTCTTGCAACAAGCCACGTTCTTTGTGGGAAACAGGTTCGCCTTCCCCGCCGCTGGCCTGTGATGCTGCCCGTTCAACTTGGATCAAGTCGATAACTTAAAAGCTCAAAATCCGGGGAGTAATGGAACGTGCCAAAAATAATGCCTTTTCCGTGCAGGACATATTCTAAAAGATGACGGTCCCCTTCAGCCATCGGCAATTCTTTAATGCTTTCAAACGGGTGCCAGGCAATCTTGCCTTCCTGACTTTCTTGCACCCATTCCCCTTCAAAGGAATCACTATAAAAGGTAAACATCATCCATTCATCGATGAGCTGATCACCTTCTTTTATTATAAAGGTAAACACGCCCTTTAGTACTGGGTTTTGTAGATAGAGCCCTGTTTCTTCACGGAATTCACGAATCACGGTGTCCTTCACCGTTTCCCCTGATTCCATTTTACCGCCAGGTGCGACCCACCAACCTCGTCTTGGTTTCTGAAGCAACAACACCTGATCGTCTTTTCTAAGCAAACAATTGGTTACTCTTTGCACACGCGTCACCTCACTTATTTAAGTATACTATGATTTGATAGCCGCCACAAAGAGAACCTCTCGATCTAAATAATTCCATTTAAAGTTGGCCGGATTCGATTAACTTGTTGGTTTCGTGTACGTTTTTTTTGGAAGTTAGCGTGGGGGTTCGGCCCCTTTTTAGCTGGTTTAATTGTGTCTTGGCCGATGGGCGCTCCCCTTCGGACACTACCACGCTTTTTCTACCTTGCCTTGTCCAATGAGCGCTCCCCTTCGGACACTACCACGCTTTTTCTATCACGTCCTGTCCGATTGGCGCTCCCCTTCGGACACCACCACGCTTTTTCTTCCTTGCCTTGTCCAATGGGTGCTCCCCTTTGGACACTACCACGCTTTTCCTACCTTGCCTTGTCCAATGAGCGCTCCCCTTCGGACACCACTCAGCTTTTTCTACCTTGCCTGGTCCAATGGGCGCTCCCCTTTGGACACCACTCAGCTTTTTCTACCTTACCTTGTCCGATTGGCGCTCCCCTTTGGACACTACCACGCTTTTTCTTCCTTGCCTTGTCCAATGGGCGCTCCCCTTCGGACACTACTCACGCTTTTTCTACCATGCCTTGTCCAATGAGCGCTCCCCTTCGGACACCACTCAGCTTTTTCTACCTTGCCTTGTCCAATGAGCGCTCCTCTTTGGACACTACCACGCTTTTTCTATCACGTCCTGTCCAATGGGCGCTTCCCTTCGGACACCACCACACTTTTCCTTCCTTGCCTTGTCCGATTGGCGCTCCCCTTTGGACACTACCACGCTTTTTCGTAAGCGTCAAACCGTCCCCACATTCTAATCTAATATTGGCTGTGAGATAATCTCCTTAAGTTAAAAAATTAAGGAGGTTTTTTATGGCCAACACTGAATTACGAGAAGAATGGGAAAGACGTATAGCGGTATTTCGAAGTAGTGGCCAGACCCAAGTTGAATGGTGTAAGATCAACAACTTAAATCTTCATCAATTAAAATACTGGCTTAAGAAAATTGAAAGACCGGATTCAAACCATGATACAAATCCAAACTGGATACCAGTCAACCTGGAGGATTCTTCAATTGAAAACAACGCGGGATTAGTCGTAAGAATTGGAGCTGCTTCTATTGAAGTCAAACCTGGGTTTAATGCAGCCATCCTTGCGGATGTCGTAAAGACGTTAAAGTCAATATGTTAAACGTCTGGAATGTGGGATCCGTCTACTTAGCTCAAGGAAGCACGGATCTACGTAAATCAATTGACGGATTGGCCGTTCTGGTACAAGAAGGATTCAATCTAGATCCTTTTTCGCCAAGTTTATTTGTATTCTGTAATCGGCAAAGAGATAAGCTTAAAATTCTGCATTGGGATTATACAGGTTTTTGGCTTTATTATAAGCGACTTGAAAAAGGTCGATTTAAATGGCCATCTGGAGAAGCACTCAATCCAGTAAAAGTGGGGCGCCGCGAGTTACAGTGGCTTCTAGAGGGACTTTCAATTGAACAAAGACAAGCCCATACAGAAGTCAAACAAAGGACCGTGATTTAAGGCTTGTAATGGATAAAATTACAAGCCCTCTTTCAAAGGAATTTGTCGGGGAGTGTCGAATATATTGTATTATGAAAACCACGACAGAATTTCCCACCCAAACAACTGAACAACTTCAAGAACGGTGTGTTTCCCTAGAGAACCAAGTCGCGCATCTTACGAACAAGCTTAAATGGTTTGAAGAACAGATTCGATTAAGCCAGATGAAGCGATTTGGATCTTCTAGCGAGAAGTCACATCCCGATCAACTTGAGTTTCCTCTATTTAATGAGGCTGAGGTTGAAGCCACAGCCATTGAAGAGGAATTTGTTTCTGAGACCCATGTTACCCAGCGTCGTCGGAAAAAACGGGGTCAAAAGGAAGCCATGCTTGATAACCTGCCTACGGAAACGGTGGAATATCGCCTTTCTCCAGAGGAACAGGTCTGTTCGTGTTGCGGTGGAGCGATGCATGAAATGAGTTCCGAGATACGTAGTGAGCTAAAGACTATTCCAGCACAACTGAAAGTTGTTAAACATGTGCGGTATATTTATGGCTGCCGCTCATGTGAACAAAATGAGAGTGAAACTCCCATTGTCACGGCCCCTATGCCTGCACCTGCTTTTCCTAAGAGTTTAGGTTCAGCTTCAAGTGTGGCTTTTGTGATGTCACAAAAATATGTGGAGGCTTGTCCACTTTATCGCCAAGAAAAACAATTTGAGCGACTCGGATTTCCTCTTTCGCGCCAAACCATGTCCAATTGGATTCTATACGGAGCGAATACCTGGCTCAATCCATTATACGTGCGAATGAAGGAAATCTTAATTCAACAGGAAGCACTGCATGCGGATGAGACAACCGTACAGGTCTTACATGAGCCTGGTCGAAAAGCGACCTCTAAGTCTTATATGTGGTTGTATCGAACAGGAAGAGTTGGACCAAGCATCGTCCTTTATGACTATAAAGAAACCCGTAAAAAAAGCCATCCTCGTGATTTCCTAAAAGGCTTTAAGGGGTACCTTCATGTAGACGGTTATCAAGGATACAATGTGCTGTCTGAGGTGACGTTGGTAGGGTGCTTTGCGCACGCTCGCCGAAAATTCGACGAGGCATTAAAAGCCTTGCCTGACAACATTCAGTCTGAAGCATCTGTTCCAGCAAAGGAAGGTTTACAATTTTGTAACCAATTATTTGCGGTTGAGCGCGATTTGAAAGACGCGACTCGTAAAGAACGGTTTGAAAAACGACTTGAACGCAGCCAACCTATTTTGGATGCTTTTTCAGCATGGCTTAAAGATCAAAATCAAAAAGCACTACCTAAAAGCACCTTTGGCGGTGCTGTTCAATATTGCCTCAACCAATGGAGTAAACTGATCGCCTTTATGAAAGATGGTCTACTCGAAATTGATAATAACAGAGGCGAACGATCAATTAAGCCATTTGTGATTGGGCGCAAAAACTGGATGTTCTCAAACACCCCGAAGGGGGCAAATGCCAGTGCCATCATTTACAGCGTCATTGAAACGGCCAAGGAAAATAATTTAAATCCATTAAACTATTTAACGTTTCTTTTTGAAAGACTTCCCAATATTGATATTAATGACAAGGCAGCTTTGGATCAGCTCCTACCCTGGTCAAAAACGATTCCATTAGCTTGTCAAGTCTTTAAAAAGAATACTTAAATCATAACAAAATCCCCATCTGATTTTTAGGTGGGGATTATTTGACG
>CAWHJF010000017.1:0-85656 GCA_963829575.1 uncultured Sporolactobacillaceae bacterium
TATGAGCAAACAAGTATTATTGTTTCTTCCAACCTTGAATTCGGTCAATGGAACACAGTTTTTGGGGATAAACGGTTAACAGCTGCGATCATCGATCGATTGGTCCATCATGCCCATATCCTCTCGTTTTCTGGGGAAAGTTACAGACTAAGGAATGCCTTGTCAAAGAGATAAGATATATTTGATCAATGTACTTTTCCGTTCAAGAGTTAACACCTATTGTAGGATTAACGATGAAATAGGGCCTAAACAAATGGTTATAGAATGGCTTATAGAATGGGAAATCCCAAGGGATAATTCACCAGACGGAACTTTATCGATTTTTGGATTTACTAAGATGTGAGGGAAAAGTTTACGAAGATGGCACAGACGATAAAACCAAAAATAAGGGTCTTAAACAACAAGTTGAATATCAAAGAGGGAAAAGGAAGAGTTAGAAAAAAAGATTGAAATTCCTCCATTTTAGGAACACACATCTTCTATTATTTCACAGAATTTACTGTAAAAATCGGGTGTTTTAGGCTGGTAAGGGTTATGTAAAAAAACACCGCCATTTTGTGTATTTTTTGCTTGCCAAACACAGTAACTGCATCTTTTTTGAATCCCCAAGCAAACGTATGATTATTAATGGTCATTGAAGTGATACTTATATCTGCGTTATTAGAAGGGACTTCTTGCATTGCTGGCGTATTTTTTTGAACTTTCCATCCCAAAAAACCTATAGATAAATATGAGGCTTTTATTAAACTATTTTTGTCCAACGTTAATAAAACCACTCCATTAGCAAAAGGGACTGTTTCCAATACTATTTTAGTACCCATTGCCTTTTTCGGTGAAGAATGCTCCCAGAATTTAAAGCCCCAAAAAGCGATTAAACTAATAAAAACTAGACATATAGGTATAAGCCAATTAACTTTTCTCAAATTATCCACCTCAGCTTTCATTAACCACGGGAAAACAGCAATACCTTATTGGAGTAACGCTTTCTTATATATAGTATCCGTTTCAAAACATTGATATGGAGACCCTTTATCATTGTTTATATGTATCCATAGAAAAGATGTTTAAGGACTTGACTTGGAGCCTCTGTGGGTACGATTTGTCTTGAAAGGCTGAAGGGTTGTTTCATCAGGCAAACGAGCCTATCATACCCACCTCTCCAAGTAAAAGTCCTATCGTTGTCTTACGTTGAAAACGGTGGGAAATCATACTACATATAAGCACGGTTTAGTTGAATAACTAAACCGTCCGCTAAGAGCAACCACTGATTATCTAACTTCATAAACAGCCTTTCTTTTGAATTTTTCACCGTTATAACTCCAACTTAACGATCTGTTAAATTTATGGTTGGTCGTGATCGGATAGGTTTTGCTTGTAAAAGTAGAGTGAAGTGTCCGAAATGGGGTTTAATTCGGACAGTGACTCGCGCTTTTCCGCCTTACTTGTCCAATTGGCGCTTCCCTTCGGACAGACACTCACATTTTTCCGCCCTACTTGTCCAATTGGCGCTTCCCTTCGGACAGACACTCACATTTTTCCGCCTTACTTGTCCAATTGGCGCTTCCCTTCGGACAGCCACTCACATTTTTTCGCCCTCCCTGTCCAATTGGCGCTTCCGTAGGACTACGACTTAGTTGGGAGAACTCAAAAAAACCGGGTTCTGTGATTATAACAGAGCCCGATCCATTTTAAATTGATTAAATTAAACTTGTTTTTTAACAAAAGGCAAGGCAACCGCAGGAAAGACACGATCAAGCACAAGAATCTCCCATTGACCAGTTGGGTGTTGCTTTAGAACGCCAATGAAACTCATATCTGGATCTAGCGATGAACGTAAGTCCGCAGGAACCAGGACCTCAAAGGTCTGTGATTTAAGGAGAGACGTTACCTCACAGCCAAGATCCATTTGTTTGGTAACCACAAACAGACCTTCTGATAATGGAGCATCCCCTTCTTCTTCAAGCAAAGCCTGTCGTTTGACTTCCCCATAACTCGATAAAAACGGTTGATCAATTTTTTGTTGATAGGTATCTAAGAACTGGACAGCCGCTAAAACAGGCTCTTCTATACTATTAGCAAGAGTTTCAACATTAGCCCTGATTTCCTCGTGGATAATCTGCCGCGCACTCAACCAATTGACCCAATTTACCATGGTTTGGTAAAAGAATCTTGTCTTCTCAGTTGTTTGTTCATAGGAAAGATCAAGATACGAAAACGACAAGAGTTTCTCCCAAAAACCTTGATCACATGCGCTCCATCCATCCGCACGAATCGTTTCCATATATTCTACAAACACTTTCAAAGCATCCGTAAGTAGGGCTTTCTCCTTCTCTTTTAAGCTACGGATGGTTTCCAAATAAAATTGCACAACCCCATCTGCGTAAAAACGTGTAGCCGTACGGGGCCGAAACCCGAGCATATGAAAAGCAGTCTGTTTTTCCTGCTCTGAAACTTGACCAGTAACCAATTCTTTTGCCTCCTTGTTCATACAGCGATGCTTATTTTTTTCCCGCATCCATTGGGACACGAGTCATTTCGTTTAAGTTAAGCAAGGCCCCTTCTTTAATCGCAAATTTTACAAATTCATACTTATTATGCGTTTATTTTGGATTGAAAAGGCTTCCTCAATTCCTGGGAAGCCTTCTCTACAATCCATTAATCGTTGACTAATTCTGCCGCTGCAGCGTTCGATTTCACTTGTTCCGGTGATTTACATCCTGGGATCACCGTAGAGACCACCGGATTCTTTAGACACCAAGCTAAAGCCCATGTGGCCATATTCACGCCTTCTGGTACTTCTTCTTGTTTGATCTGTTCCACTAATCGAAGTTTTTCATCGATTTCTCCTTGTTCTCTTCCTTTTCGAACATTATCTTGGAAGACCGCACCTGGCTTATATTTCCCGCTTAAGTAGCCGCTTGCAAGTGGCACTCTTGCCAAAACGCCGAGATCCTGACGCGCACAAGATGGAAAAACGCGTGTTTCCGGCGTTTGATCCAATCGATTATAGACGACTTGAATCGCCTTAGCGTTTAATTCACTCGCTTTATCGGTTTGATACACATTATCATTGCTTCCAATTGAAATCCCAAGGTTTCGAATTTTACCAGCTTGAACCTGCTTGTCCAACATGGTCCATAACGCATCATTATCAAACACCTCATCGGGACCAGAATGGAACTGATAAAGATCTATGTAATCGGTTTGGAGCGCTTTTAAAGATTCTTCCAGCTGTATACGGACTTGCTCCACATTCCAGGCATGCTCCCATTGCGTGTCCCAATGGTGTCCGAATTTTGAAGCCAACACCCAATCTTCTCTTTTATCGCGAGACAAGTAGTCGCCAATAAAGGTTTCAGACATATGATGAGGACCATAACACTCTGCTGTATCAATTAGGTTAATACCTAGCTCTTTTGCAGTCGAAAGGATGGCATCCACTTCCGATTGATTATAATCCTTTCCCCAGTCCCCGCCAAATTGCCAGGTCCCAACACCTACAACCGAAACATTTAAATCCGTTTTTCCTAAACGTCTGTATTTCATCCTTTAAACACCTCTTTCAATTTTAAAAACAAAACCAATTTCCATCTCATTTTAATCATAAAAGGAATAGCTGCGAATCGCAAATGTTCTGGACACAATAGGTTGTTGTTTTTTAGTTTTCATGTTGAATTAAAACCTATTCTAAGCGTCTTTGAAAGCCCTCCCACAGAACAAGGGGATATGATATGATGAAACCATCTTTTAATATCGGAGGCATTCATATGCAAAAAACACTAATTCAAACAGGCAAAGAAGTTAGGGGGATCGTCTTTTAAAAGAACACTAGATCTTAATTAAAACAGTTTTCTTATGAAAGCCGCTCCTTCTTCTTCTTTGCGTCCTCATACATGAAGTTTTGATGAGACGAACGCAATTAAAAATGAAGCAAGGAGTTGAAAACAATGAACACCACCTATTCACTTGGCACGCATAACAGTCGTGTTTTATTCTGGTATAACTTATTAGGCACCATTAGTTTTATACAACCGGTCTTAACTTTATTTTATTTTTCCAGAGGATTGAGTGAAAGTCTAATTCTATGGATGATGCTTGCATGGAGTGTGGCTGTTTTAATTGGCGAACTCCCAACTGGCGTGTTAGCGGATCGATTTGGTGCAAAAGTCTCTTTTTTGTGCGGGGCATTTGTCAAAACTTTGAGTCTCATCTTGTTAATTTTTGCCCACGATCCTTTCGTATTTTTCATAAGCCAATTCTTGAGTGGTTTTTCAGCCTCGTTTTTCTCTGGGGCGGACGAGGCACTCATCTATGAATCACTTAAAACCTCTAATGAAGAGAACCGGATGGACGCGGTGATGGGTAAGATTGAGTCCGCTCCCTTTCTCTCTATGATTGCCGCTGTTATTTTGGGAAGCGTGATCGCTCAAGATCTGACACAAAGAGAATTCGTCCTGCTTCTTAGTTTGGGAATTTTTTCAGAGGGGATTGGAATGGTGTTGCTCACACTCATAAAGCGACCGCCATCCCTTGCTAATTACAGAGAAAACCCGTTTAATCAAGTGGGCGAAGGTCTTCAAGTCATACGAAGGACGCCGCAACTTTTGCTCATGTTCTTAAATGTCACCCTTGTCTTTATTCCAGCGGGAGCCGTTTTTGGTAACTTTGATCAACCTTTTCTTCAAAAAGCCGGATTACCGGTTGCCATGCTCGGTACCGTCTATGCGGTTGGAGCAGGGCTTGCCTTTACGGCTTCTCAGTCGATCGGCTGGTTAACCCAACGGTTCTCAAGAGTTTTTCTAATGTACGCGACCGGTTTTCTCGCAAGTTTAGGATTGTTAGTGGCTAGTTTAATGGGCAACACTCTTTTATTCGCCTTGATTGCGTTTTTAATATTAAGGTTCGTTCGAGCCGTTCGCTATCCGATCTATTCACAGATAAGTAACGATTGGATTCCATCAAAAGTGCGCGCAACCACGATTTCGCTTTTGTCCATTGTTGACTCATTAGCAGACATTGTGATTTTTAGCACATCTGCACTTGTCGCGACTTTTGGGCTTTCCAAGTTATTTCTAGCTTGTGCCGCAATCGCCTTAATTGGCACGCTATTACCCATCAAGCGTCTGTCCAACCAGAAATTAGAGCGTGTCTTAGAAGACATCCATTAAGTGCTTTGTGATTGACTTAGAAAGGGTCTGCCCCTTACTTCTAACTAGGGGGAATTTATTGGTTTGAATTTGGAAATGGAGGGATTTTTATTTTCCAACTTAATGAAAAAGTCGCGCTTGTAACCGGTGGATCACGAGGCCTAGGCAAACACATTAGCGCTTGTTTGGCTCGCGCTGGGGCTCATACCATTGTGAATTATGCGAACAATGCCTCTACTGCCGAAGAAACGGTAGCCTGGATTCGTTCACAAGGTGGCGCCGCGACCGCCATCCAAGCTGATATTACCGATGAAAAAGCCGTTCAACTCTTAATCCAAGACATTGAGAACAAGGGATTAGGACCCGTTGATATTCTAGTTAATAATGCGACTGGCCCACAGCCTGAGCTTGCTATCGAAGCATGCAGTTGGCAGGATTATTTAGATCAACTTGAATTTTTCGTGAAAGCCCCACTCCTTCTTACAAAGGCAGTTTTACCCGCCATGAAAGAACAAAAACACGGTCGAATTATTAACATCAGTAGTGAAGTAGTTCAACTTGGCAACGCTACGTTTTCAAATTACGTCACAGCAAAATCCGCCCAACTTGGGATGACGCGCTCTTGGGCAAGTGAGCTTGGCGCTCATGGGATTACGGTCAATTTAATCAACCCAGGATTTATACCCGTGGAACGTCATGTAGGAATTGACCCCACCGACTACCTGAAAAGCGTTCCGCTTGGTGTGATCGGGACACCGTCAGATATCGGGCATGCGGTCGTGTACCTCGCGTCCGACGAAGCACGGTACATAACTGGTCAATCGCTATCCGTTAACGGCGGTAACACATTCGGAGTTTAAACAAGCAAAAAAAGGATTGGGCCATTTTTAAAATGTCCTTTACAAAGGGTACATTTTATTTTTGACCAATCCTTTCTTATGTATGTCACCAAAATGATTCAATAGCATTTTTGGGTAAAAACCACAGAGAAGCGCCCATCCATGGGGGAAGCTTCACCCGACTAATGATACTTGAGGTGGTCATGCGTGGTCTCCCTTAATGAAGGGAGTTCTTGAGGTTCAAAGATTAGAAGGGTGAAGCGAGGAAAACTTGCTATAGACAAAATTCAACAAAACTCTACAAAATCCTTTTTTATTTTTAAAATTAACCAAAAAAATCCGCTTAACCCTCTATTAAGATGAGTTAAGCGGGGTTTGTTTAAAAAAGATGTCGTTTCATATTAATTAAGCAACCTTGTAATCTTCTTCAACGGTTTCATCTTTCCCATTTCTAAGACCCATTGCATTAAAGATCCAAGTAAAGACAATGGAAACAACGAAGTTCAAAATAACGGCAAATACAGCCGCGTAAGCAGAGACCGTGGAACCACCAATATGAAGCGGGTAAATGGAGGCCATACCTTGAGAAAACGCCATCCACGTTCCCGAAACCATACCGACACCCCATCCAAGGACAAGCGCCCATTTGTTAAACCAATTGCTGTAGATCCCAATGATAATAGACGGGAAGGTTTGCAGAATCCAAATCCCACCAAGGAGTTGCAAGTTAATCGCATAAGCTTTCGGGAAAAATAAAATGAAGGCTAGAGCCCCAACTTTCACCACGAGAGACACAATTTTTGCAACACTGGATTCTTGTTTTGGCGTACAATTCGGATTGATATATTCCTTATAGATATTACGAGTAAACAAGTTCGCTGAAGCAATGGACATGATCGCAGCTGGAACGAGAGCCCCAATCGCAATCGCAGCAAAGGCGAAGCCAGAAAACCAACTCGGGAACATCGCTAAGAACAAGGCAGGAATCGCATCATTCCCGGATGCGGCTTTTACATGCGCAGCCAATGCCATAAATCCTAAAAGCGTAATCAACCCTAATACAAGCGAATACGCTGGAAGCAAAGCTGCGTTTTTGCGAATCGATTTGCGACTTGCAGAACTGAGCACACCGGTTAAAGAGTGTGGATACAAGAACAGTGCCAAGGCTGACCCAAACGCTAATGTTCCGTAAGCCATGAAAGCGGAAGGCGGTAAAATCAAGGCACCAGGCGGATTATGCGTGGCCAATTGTTTGCTTGCTTCATCAAAAATGTGACCAAACCCACCAAGTTTCATAGGAACCACGATGATGACTGCTAAAATGGTAATGTAAATCATTAAATCTTTCACAATTGCAATGGAGGCAGGTGCTCGAAGTCCACTTGAATACGTATAGATCGCTAAAATCGCAAAAGCAATGATCAGTGGGATTTCTCCTGAAAATCCATTTGCATTAAATCCCATGGCAGAAATTACGGCCTGCATCCCGACAAGTTGTAAAGCAATGTAAGGCATGGTGGCCAAAATCCCTGTGACCGCAATCGCTAAAGCAAGCCAACTGCTGTTATAGCGTCCACGCACAAAATCGGAAGCGGTTACATATCCGTGCTTTCTTGACACGGACCATAGCCGAGGCATCACCATAAAAATAAATGGATAAACAACAATAGTATAAGGCACCGCAAAAAAGGCCATTGCCCCTTTTCCATAGTTTAAAGCTGGTACCGCAATAAAGGTATACGCAGTATATAAATCCCCACCAAGCAAGAACCAGGTGATCAATGTGCCAAAGCGACGTCCACCAAGTCCCCATTCATCAAGTTGTGTGAGATCGCCTTTCCGCCAGTTTGCGGCGTAAAAGCCAAGGACCGTAACTAAAATAAAAAAGATAATAAATACCGTTAATGCCGTCCAATTCACGGCTACGTCACTCCTTCATAACCAGAATTTTAACCTGTTAATTGTTTTCTTTTGTTTTCACATAGACAATTGCTGTAAGCGCTGCCGAAATAATAACGGCGAGAAGCTGATACCAGTAAAAAAATGGGAAACCAAATAATCGAGGGGTATCAAAGGCATACATACCTGGAAATAAAGTGATGATAAAAGGCACAATCAATAAAAGGTACCAGGCATTGAACTTTTTTGCTTTCTTGTCTTCGTTCATAGTTCTTCTCCTTTCAAATGGGATTAGAAGAATAGTCGCATAACTTCGATATATTTGTCAATTCTTATTACTCAGCGTTTGGAAGGTGTTCTATATGCAAGTAAATAAGAATTGAATTTTACAACTAATATATGGCCTATTTGTCCATTAATGACTTGATTTCTTACCCGAATCCCTCCTGAAACCTTCTATTTTATTATTGTCTCTATTTTGTCATTGTTTGTATAATAAAGTAAATCTAACATTCAGTGAGGGACATACCCACCCCCACTGAATGTTAGATGCACGTATCGGACCTTTACGGGTAGTTGATCCTCCGCCTAAACTTATTTTTTTAAAAGTTTTGAGGTGTGGGTATTACTGCCCGTTAAGTCAGGATAAAAATGGTGAATTAAGGTAAAGGGGGTTGAACATGAGGCGAACTCTTTTTTTTACAACAACGACATTTGGCGGCATCCAATGGCTCTTATTTATGTTTACCAATACCGTTGTGATTCCCCTCTCCATTGGAGAGGCCCTTGGTCTATCCGACGGCGACATTGCCGCTTCGGTACAGCGCGCATTTATCTATACAGGCATCGCGTGTTTACTGCAAGCTCTATTGGGTCACCAACTTGCTTTAATGGAAGGCCAATCCGGGCTATGGTGGGGGGTTATTTTAGGATTAACCGCTTCATTACCAAAGGATTCGGCGGTCAATTTAGGCGGTTCCTTGGCTGTCGGAATTCTGGTATCGGGGCTATTGGTTTCGGTGTTGGGTGCGCTTGGAATGGGCAAACTCTTAAAAAAGTGGTTTACTCCGGTTGTGATGAGCGCCTTCCTCTTTCTTTTATCCGCTCAGCTCATTCTGATCTTTTTTAAAGGGATGCTCGGCTTATCGGATCATAAACAGATCCAGTTCCCAATTGCGGGCCTTTCGATTCTACTCGTCATCATTGTTAATCTACTATTATTAAAAGGAAAAGGCCTTATAAGTAATTTTGCTTTATTAATTGGTATTATCTTTGGTTGGATTGCCTTTAGTCTTATATTTCCTCATCAACAAGCGATCCGCCTTGGAGAATCCTCCACTCTTTATAAGATCTTTCCTTGGGGTCAGCCTGGTTGGAACCTCGGTATTATATTAATGGGAGTTATTGCTGGATTAATTAATGCATCCAATACTGTCGCGACTCTAAAGGGGGCTGAAGCAATTTATGAAAAGTCGGTCTCAGATTCGCAATATAAAAGGTCGTTTATTTTAACTGGATTAAACGGGGTCGTTAGCGGTTTGTTTGGTCTTGTGCCTTATGCGCCATACACCTCCTCTCTTGGA
Organism: uncultured Sporolactobacillaceae bacterium; assembly: GCA_963829575.1. Lineage (GTDB taxonomy): Bacteria > Bacillota > Bacilli > Bacillales > Sporolactobacillaceae > KACC-23026. Next base: position 9,469 of record CAWHJF010000017.1, read on the forward strand.
TTCCTTCAATCTACGAGAATTAAAGAACGCGCTCCATTCATAGTAGGTGCTCTTTTATTTATTTTACTCGGTTCGATTCCGTATCTTGGGCATTTCTTTTCAACTCTGCCAGTAAGCGTCGGAGATTCGGTTCTATTCGTCGCCTATTTGCAGTTATTTGGTTCAGCCTTAAAAAATATAGAAGGGGTCTCATTTAATTATCAAACAGTGTATCGAATTGCGATTCCAACGCTTGTCGGGTTGTCCATCATGACCTTTCCATCTGCGACTTTTTCAAGTGCTCCAATGCTTGTACGTCCTTTGATCAGCAATGGTTTGTTAGTCGGTATTTTGCTGTCGCTCCTACTTAATGCCGGACGCTCTGAAACCAACTTAGACCGCCAAAGCACATCATGAAAAATTTAACAGTGCACAGGTTTCATTTTTTTGTTATAATCATTTTACAAGCTGCGATGTGCGTTGCGTTATGATGTTTCAACCGATGCAGTTATTTTGGGAGTTTTACATTTGAGAATGGCCATCATGCCTTAGCTGGAAGATGAAGATTCTCATGCGGACACCCACCTGTTTAAGAGCAGGTTTTGAAACACGTACGTGACGGCATAGGCGGCCGTTCATTACATAACCTTTAAAGAATAAGCCATTGGCTTGTTCTTTTTCTTTTTTTATCTGGCTGATTTGTTTGATCTTCGGACAGCCCTATCGCCGGTCTCTCGTTTCCTGTCCGAACCTCACACTACCCATACAAAAAATTCAATCACATTCACGAAACCGCTCGCCCACTCCGATCAAGCTCCCCACTTCTTCCTCTGCTAAGCTAAAAGGGTTTACTTTAATTTTCCATTCTATTAAACTTATTGATAATTAAGTAAATGAGTCCAAACAGGAATTGCTATAATTAAAGATACCCCTACATAAGGAGGGCCCAAAGATGACCATGATTTGTCTAATTCGTCACGGTGAAACAAATTGGAATGCGCTCGGAAAATTACAAGGTCAAACCGATGTTCCACTCAATGCCAAAGGAATTCAACAAGCCCGAGATTGTGGGGCGTTCTTAAAAAACTTTGAATGGGATGCGATTATCTCGAGCCCCCTCTCAAGGGCAAAAGACACGGCAGAGCGCATCAATCAAGAGCTTCATCTAAACCATATGATTATGGAAGAATTCAAAGAGCGCTCGTTCGGTCAAGCGGAAGGTATGACTCAGACCGAGCGTGAAGACGCCTTTCCCGATAAAAATTATCCCGATCAAGAGGCCGATTCAAATTTTTTGTACCGGCTTATGAACGGCTTATCTTTTATTCAAGACCAATTCCCTAATCAAAACGTCGTGCTTGTCACCCATGGAGCCGTCATTCACACGCTTTTGGACCATCTTTCTAACGGAACCATCAGCAAAAAACAATTTAAACTCTTTAACGGTGGCTTAAATCATATTCAATTTGATCAATACGAATGGAAAGTTAAAGCCTATAATCAAATTTCTCATCTCACTTGAGCATTGCCTTTCTTTACAAATAGAGAGGAAAAGAACGCATAGCATAGTGCGTCTCTTCCTCTCTATTTGTATAGACCATGCCTCAAGACACGCCTACCCGCTTTTGTCGATTTAACGCGCGCTCCCCCACTTGTCTTGAAGACAGCATACTGTGGAAAATCATTCCGACAATGACCAGTACTAGCCCCATCACTCCCAAAAACCCAATCTTTGTTCCAGCAATTAACCACAACTGACCAAGTGTCGCAAATAAAACTTCACACGACTGTGTAGCTTCAACAGCTGCGAGTTTTGACATGTGGTTTTGTGCGAGATCGGTTGCTTTGAAAAAAAGAACGGTTGCAATCACACCTGAAAATAGGGCCACAAGTAAAGATTGAAAGGTTTGATTGAGGCTAGGCAAACCTGAATTCTGCCATTGAACAAATGAAAGCACGATCCATAAAGGAAGGCTCATGACCGTCATCCCAAGGGTTCGTTGGTAGGCATCCAAACGGCCATTGCAAAGCGCCATCATTTTCCGATTTCCTAAAGGATATGCAAAAGCGGCAATCACAATCGGGGCACATCCTAAAATGAGTGATTGAATGGACACATGCCCAGCAAGAGAGGCCTCCATTAAAACGATCCCAATAAGAATAACGAGTGAAAACCCCATTCCTCTAAACGGAATGCGACGTCTAACTTTATACCGGCCTTGTTCAGTCGATCGGTATTCAAAAAACAAAGGCGCTAACAAGGCGCCCGCAATGATCGTAATCTGCCAGGTCCCGGCTACCATCCATGCAGGGCTGTAAGAGGCAGCAAAACATAAAGGGGCGTAAAACAGGCCAAAGCCAACGTGACTCCACAAAAGCCATTGCCAAGGATGGTTTTTGAGTTCCCTCCATAATGCTCGTCTGTTTTTTCGTATTAGAACGATCCCAGCTAGAAATGGAATCATAAAAAAATAGCGGAGAGAGGCACTCCAAATCCAACTTCCGCCCTCAACCGATATGAGTTGATTTAAGACAAATGTTACCGCAAAAAACAAAGAGGCAGCAAGCCCTAAAGTCAAAGCCTTCATCACGATCCCTCACACCCTATCAAGATACTTTCATTGTACTTCAAAAGATTTTAGTTATGTTTTATTTCTAAAAAACACCCTCCGCGTTAAGATTTAAAACCACCCAATTTTTATGGTTTGCACATTCCGCCCTTCCACTTTCCCTCCTTCTTCATAAGATAAATTATTGAGAAAGAAGGAGGTGTAGCTCAATGGCATACGGTGCAGCTGGTGGTGCAGGTTACTGTGGCGGTGGCGGTTACGGCGCAGGTTTCGCTTTAATCGTTGTCTTGTTCATTCTCTTGATTATCGTTGGTACTTCTTACGTCTACTAATCTGACCTTCTAAGGCAGAGAATAGATTGTATTCAAAACAGGGCACTCACCATTTGAGGTGAGCGCCCTGTTTTATTATAGTTATAATTCAATCGACATCAAAAGGATCACGCGACGGCAATCCGTAATGGTTTCTTTGACCAAGGACAAGCCTAAAAAGTCCCGTCAATGCTAAATGGATAGCAGATAGACCTATAACGAGGCTGCCTGTTGTGACCAAATAAAGATTCCCCATCAAGAAAATGGATTCAAGAGACCCCATTTCAAACCCCAAAAGCGCCATGCCACTATTTATTAGAAAGAGAAGAATAAATAAAGAGGTGATCCCACTCACTGCCCCCCTCACATCTTCCTTACTCAAAGAGACATGTGCGGAAACGCCCATGGATAATAGAAGAAAAAGCCAGAAACGGAACGAACCTAGATTGTGCCAAGCAAAGACCGTTCTAAGTAACGCAAGTCCCAAAGCAAACAAAGCATTTGTTCCTCTGCTTGTTTCGCCATGATTATAGCTCAGAATCAGCCTTATACACGTATGAAACGTCTCGGGCATTAACCAATTCATAAGAAGAAATACCGTGACAATGCCGCCAATAATAGGGGCAATCCCAATAAAAAAATTCCCCATTTTTTGGTATAAACTGCCGGGATTATACCGATGTCGAACAAAGCCTAATGTTCCATCATTCGATCGAAATTGAATGAGTTTCACCTTCTCCACCTTGTGGTGAAACACAAAGCACATGATGAGATGACTCATTTCATGGACAGGCGTGCCAATGAAGGCTGAAACAAGAATCCCTTTTTTACCAAAGGTTCGCCAAAGAGTTTGATTAGCCAGGCCTTCCATTTGCCCAAGGATGAATCCTATAATAAAAATACCTGCTAAGAGTGTAAGAAGTTCCACACCGCTCTTAGCGATTATTTGCATAAGAAACACAAGCACCGAAACACCTCCAAATGCCTTAAAAGACATCCATTAAAGCTGAGTTCCATTTCATTATAGACAAAAAGTTGTTCACACTCATACTCATTTTTCGAGTTTAATAACCCATCTATTCTCTCAGTGCTCTTGGTTGTCGTCCCCCTCTTGAATAGGAAGCCATAACGCCAAGAATGGTCGCTACAAGCAACGTTAGAAACGCCCACTTATATCCAATCGTCATTAAATGTTGATCGTGTAGCGGCAAGGTCTTTAAAGTGCCGCCAACTACAGCATCTTTAAGTCGACTTGGGAGCGCCGCGGCCACAATGGTTAAACTTAATGCGGTACTTAGAACCTGTCCCATATTTTGCAACATAGAACGAAGCCCATTGGCAAACCCTCTTTGATCAAAAGGCACCGCCGTTAAAATGGCTTTCGTGTTCGGCGTCATAAAAATACCAGAGCCAAACCCCACACCAAACATTCCGAAGCCATTGATCCAATATGGGGTCATCGGTTGCATTCCAAAGATCAATTCCACTAAACCAATCACACTAATTCCGAGACCAACTGTCGAAAGTATCCGTGCACTATAGCGATTGCTCAAATTCCCAACAAAGATCGAGGCTACAAGCATCCCAATTGTGACAGGCAATACCCCAAGCCCTGCCCATGACGCACTATAATGTTGGACCGATTGCATATACAAGCTGACAAGAAGCACGACCGATACTCTCGTAAACGCATTTAAGAAAGCCGAAACATTTCCCATTGCGTAAGAAAGGTCACGAAACAAACTAAAATCAAACATAGGTGAGACACTCTTAAGCTCCACAAAAATAAAAATGGGCATCAAAATGATAAACGTGACAAAGCTCACTAAGACAAATGGAGATGTCCAACCCAGGGACCCACCTTCCGATAAGCCTAAGATCAATCCGCTTAAGGCTAAGAAAAGGAGACCGCCTCCAACGAGGTCAATCGGCTTTCTTGATCCAATGGAGGGGAGTTTTCTTAAAACAAACAGTCCCCAAACGAGGCCGATCACCCCGATCGGCACACCGGACCAGAAGACCCATCTCCAGCCAAAGGTTGTGGCAATGGCACCGCCCACAACAGGACCCAAAAGTTGAGCAGAAGAGGCAACGAGCACATTCATACTTAAGCCTTTTCCTAATAGATCCTTTGGAAAAGCGTCCGAAATCAAGGCAGAATTATTTGTGATGATTAAGGCACCGCCTGCAGCCTGAATGATCCTGAGCACAATAAATATCCAGATGTTCGGTGCAAACCCTACAGCAAAGCTTGAAACGGTAAAAATGGCGGTTCCAATGAGAAAGAAATTACGCCGACCAAACACATCCGATAACTGGCCAAAGATTAAAATTAAAATGGTGTTGACCAACATATAGGAAAGTAGAATCCAACTCGAAAGAGCAGCACTTGTCTGATAATGTCTAGAAATCGCGGGTAACGCGACATTCAAGGCACCAAGATTTAACATAACCAGAATCGCACTTAAACTTGTGGCCGAAAAAACAAGCCAAGGATTCACTTTTGCTAGGTTTGTCTGGTTGTCGATTCCATTTTCCATATCTGTATCCCTCAATTGTTGTAAAGTTTACTTCAATCATGAATGATTTCTAAAGAAGAGACTCAAAATGTAAGAAAGAACGTCGCATAAAGTAATCTTCATTCAGTGGGGGAGATCCCAACTCACTGAATGTTAGAGGCACTTATCAGACCTTTACGGGAAATTGTTCCCCCTTAACTGTTATTAGGGGGAACAGACATAGGTCTGTCCCCAACGAGGGATTACTGTCCGTTAAGGCGGGATAACTTTAAATGGAGGTGTTTTAGGTGGAAGTTCGCACCCTTCCTCACTTTTGTGAGAATTGTCAAAAAGAAACCATGCAGGTCGTCCAGGAGAGCGCGTTTGAAATTGAATACACTTGCAATGAATGTGGAGAACACGAGCAAGCCTATAAGACCTTTTTCTAAACCGCATTCACACGTCTATGTTTGGTAATTGTGCGTTCAAAAGAATAAGAAACACGCAGAACCCACAAATACCAGTGACCAGAACCTAGGCACCGCACAGAAAGGTCCTCCTTTGAATCATGTAAAAGTTACCTGAAACAAAGGGGGTCATAATCATGGCATACGGTGCTGGTACTGGTGTTGGTGGCGGTTTTTCTATGATCGTCGTATTGTTCATTCTCTTGATTATTGTTGGTACTGCTTACGTTTGGTAATCACCAAACGAAGCGTATTTTAATGAAGTCTGCTCAAGATCATTTTCTTGAGTGGGCTTTTTTACTATTTCCCTTTTCTTTTTCATAATCACTTATTTTTTAAAAAAGTAAGGCCAGACGCCCACACCAAACACCCTAACTTGACATAGATTACTAATAACTAAAGACCAAGGGGGGATTTGGAATGGCATACGCAGGTGGCGGTTACGGCGCAGGCTTCGCTTTGATCGTTGTATTGTTCATCCTCTTAATCATCGTAGGTACATCCTACGTTTGGTAAGGACCCATGCATAGCAAGGGAAGGACCACTCGAACCCGTTCGAGTGGTCCTTTTTTATTTTGGCTGTTTTCGTAATCTTTGTTTTTTTACTTATGCGAGAAAACACACGTTCTTGCTCCTGCTTCTACAAGTATCTCGAGGACGTACATTCCTCGTCGCAAAACAAAGTTCAATCGCGGGAACGGATTCTATTGCCGCGGTCGGCGAGCCAGCCTAATACTTGATTCTCATTGTGAGTCTTCACTAATGAGAACCTTCGTGCTGGCTTGCCTGAACTCCCATTCCTTTAGACAAGGATTTTCAGGTATCTTTTCTGGTCTGCGACCTGCAGGGTCTCGCCTGGTTCGGTTTTCCCGCAAGCCTCTAGGTTACGCTTCTTAAGTAAGCGGCGCTGAGGAACACTCACGATGTGTTGGGTTCCGAACCCACGTCTATTTTCGTTAAAGCAACAATCTTTTAGAAAAGATCCTTTTAGTCGATCTCGTCCTAAATTCCTTTCTCATCATACCTTATTCTTTATGGTTTTCCCACTGATTGACCTTCTTCCACCTTTGGCTTTATATTTTCCAGTTTAAAATTCTTGAAACCTAAGTTAAGAATCTCTAAAATAAACATGTTATCTAACTGAAGAAAAGAGGTCAGAGCATGGGATCTGAAGAAACAAACGAACAACTGCTAGGCGGTCTTGCAGCGGCGGGGTCTTATGTATTATGGGGCGTAATGCCGATCTACTGGAAATTGATCCACGGAGCAACCCCTCAAGAGGTGCTTTCCCATCGGATTATCTGGTCCTTTGTGTTTATGATCTTAGTTCTTCTTGTTACACGGAATTTAAAGTCGTTTACTCGTGACCTTAAGACATTATTTCAAACGCCAACTCGCCTCCTAATTATAATTGGCGCCTCCCTTTTTATAACGGTCAATTGGTACACCTTTATCTGGGCGGTCGCTCACGGACATATTATTCAATCGAGTTTAGGCTATTATATTAATCCTCTCGTGAGCGTTCTCTTAGGCATTATCTTTTTAAAAGAACGACTATCGCTATGGCAAATCCTTTCCTTCATTCTAGCGTTAATCGGCGTCTTATTTCTTACTTTGGAAGCGGGTACGTTTCCATGGATCTCATTAACCCTCGCTTTAAGTTTTGGTATCTACGGGCTTTTAAAGAAAACGGTCAAACTTCCAGCTATGTCTGGACTAGCGATTGAAACCTTAATTATTACCCCAGTTGCTTTAATTTATTTACTTGGGTTTGATCCTACTGCCGGGCAAACCTTTTCCGTTCAACAACCGGGTCTAGCCCTTTTATTAATGGGAGCAGGTATTGTAACCGCCATCCCGCTTTTGCTATTTGCTACCGGTGCGAACCGGATCTCACTTGCCATGATTGGTTTTTTCCAATATATTGCACCAACACTCATGTTGATTTTAGGTACATTGCTCTACCACGAACCGTTTGATTCCAGTCATCTCTTCGCTTTCTTTTTAATTTGGATTGCACTCGTAGTCTTCACCTTAGCCAGAACCAAACCGTTTCGCAGAGCCGAAGCCAAACTCCTTCGTCGTCCTTATCGACAAGCAGGTTAAAACAAAAAAGTGACCGTTATGGTCACTTTTTTTCAGAGTAAGGTAACTGAGTGACCCCTGCATACCGTGATCCAAGCGTCTTAAGCGTATCCATCAAGTAAACCTGATCAAACCCCTGAAATGCCCCCGAAATCACAGCCCCTCCCACGACTTTAAAGTTTGAAAGTCGATTGGCATAATCCTCGCAGGTAAACGGTTCAGGCATAAAACCTTGATTTTCGATGAGTGGGAAACAGGGGTCGATGATATGTAAGTGTGCATCAAAAAAAGTGAGCATTCGGATCAACCCTTTCGGATACTACGGTTGAACTCTACCCAACCTGATACGGCATGGATCAAAGTCATCTAAATTCTGACGGGATTCGTCGAGCGACTCCTGTTAAGATTGCCGCTTCAATAACCGCCTTGCGGACTCTCGAAACCACAGTTTCATTAAAAATACTTGGGATAATATATTGTTCATTTAACTCAGAATCCGTAACAACTGAGGCAATGGCGCGAGCAGCTGCAAGCTTCATCGGTTCATTAATGACTTTTGCCCGGCAATCCAGTGCTCCGCGATACATACCTGGAAACACTAACACATTGTTAATTTGATTGGGTAAATCACTACGGCCAGTCGCAAAAATGCGAACATGTTCTAGGGCCTCTTCAGGTGCAATTTCTGGAACAGGATTTGCCATCGCAAAAACAATTCGGTCCTCCGTCATTTTTTGGACCTCTTCAGCTGTTATGACATTGCCTCTTGATACCCCTATAAAGACATCCGCGTCTTTAATCACTTCACTCAACTTGCCTTTTTGGCTTTCAACTTGTTTTTGTTGGGCTAACCATTGCCACATTGGATAATGGTATGTTTCGCCATAAGTGATGGCCCCATCCCGGTCTACAGGTACTAATTTTGTTACCCCCGCATTTAACAGCATCTTACAAATCGCCACACCCGCTGCCCCAATGCCGTTTACAACGACTCGAACGTCTTCAATTCGTTTCCCAACAAGCTTGAGCGCGTTTATTAGTCCCGCAATCACAACCACTGCTGTCCCATGCTGATCATCGTGAAAAATGGGAATGTCCAACTCTTCTGTTAAACGCGCTTCAATCTCAAAGCATCTAGGTGAACTGATATCTTCTAAATTAATTCCACCAAAAATGGGGGCGATATTTTTAATGGTTTGGATAATTTCTTCCGTATCTTGGGTATCTAAACAAATTGGAAAGGCATCGACATCCGCTAATTGCTTAAAAAGCATGGCCTTTCCTTCCATGACAGGGGCGGCTGCTGCTGGTCCTATATTCCCTAATCCTAATACAGCACTTCCATCTGAGACGACTGCTACTGTATTTCTTTTGATGGTTAAAGAATAGGCCTTTTGCTCATCCTCATGAATCGCGGCGCAAACACGTGCAACACCAGGAGTATAGACTCTTGACAAGTCGTCTCTGTTTTTAATTGGCATCTTTGACTTCATCGCTATTTTTCCGCCAAGATGTGCAAGAAACGTGCGATCTGAAACATTTATGACACGAACACCTTTTGTCGATTTTAGGTTTTCAAGGACCTGCTCTGCATCCGCATCCCCTACAGCAATTGTAATGTCTCGAATAGATGACGTGTTGGTGGAACTAATCATATCAATGGAGATGATATCACCACCAGAGTCCCCTATAATAGATGCCAGTTGACCAAAAGATATTTGAGTTAATTCGACTCGAGCAATCAGATTATTGTATGACATAGCGTTCCCCTATCTCTTTGTTAGAATCATTACAGCATTTATCATAAACGTTCCATACATCAATGATAACGCTAACACCCCTTCGTGTGAAGGTTAAAAACGCATTTAATATTATGGTCATTTTGTTCACAGACCAATTTAGATTAACTTTTTTTGAAAATTAAAAGTGGGCTTTTACTTTTATAACCATAACCCTTCTATTCATTTAATCTTTTATCCGTTTAAACTGTATTTATTTATCATTCAGACAGGATTGAAAAGGCTCACTATCAAAACGTTTTTAGAGCGTTTTCATCACCTGTCCCTCATGTTTAAATAGAGTTAGGCTTTTTCATGTTGGGAGGATACCCGTGTTTCAACTTTGGAGGACTGATCTACTTGAGAGATTGTACCTTCGAACAATCTCGTATTGAGAATACTTCCCCAATAAATACTCTCTAACAACTAATTCCTTTAACTCTTTAGAATACGGCTTCCATTTATTAGAGTCTTCCAGTCCAATTAATCCCTCTTTCTCAAATTTCTCTAACCAATTATATAAGGTTACTTTAGGAATTTGATGTCTTTCGCAAAAACCATCAACTGTAGAATCTCCATTCTTATATTTCATCAACAATTCATACTTAAACTCTTTAGAATAGTATTTATTGGACATAGAAAACTCCCCTTAAGGTAAAACAGATTATATTTTTTAATCTGTCGATCCGAAGGGGAACCTATCATTTATTCGACATCCTGAGACCTTTTTTAGTCACCTTTATTAGTGTTTAACTTACAACTTCTCGTAGAACCTCTAAAAATTGCGCCCCATAACGCTCATACTTCACATTGCCTATCCCTTTTACTTTCAGTAGGTCTTCTTTGGTTTGAGGGTGATTGGCACTCATTTCACGAAGCGTCGCATCTGAAAAAATCATAAAAGGCGGAACATTTTCTTTATCGGCTAGTCCTTTTCGCAACTTCTTCAACTCCAAAAAGAGAGGATCATCCGTTTGGATCACACGAACCTTCACAGCTTCTTTTCGATACACTTTTTCTTTTCCAAGTAGGACATCCACTGCCCGTTCTGTTAATTGTAAAACAGGATAGGCGCCTCCTGATGGTTGAATGAACACTTCCGCCGTTAAGTAATCGATCAATTCCGATACCGCTTTTTGCGTCGAGTCTTTCATAATGCCATAGGTTGGAAGCTGATCAAAATGGAATTCTTTAATTTTTTGATTGGATGACCCCGTTAAGACGCCCGCCACCAAAGATTTTCCATAGCGCTCTTTCATTCTCTTAATACAGGAGAACACTTTTTGTGCGTCGGTCGTAATCTCCACTTTCTCTCGCTCATCCTGACAATTTCCACAGTGGGAACAATGTGAGAGATCGTCCTCTTCATCACCAAAATACCGAAGCACATGGGCTTGCAGACATTCTTCTGTATGACAATAGGCAATCATTTGCTGGAGGCGTCCGTATTCAAGTTGTTTCTGAGCGGATTCCATGTCCGATTGATCTAAGAAAAACTTTTGAATTTGAACGTCTTGTGGTGAAAAAAGAAGGACGCATTCTCCTTTTTCTCCGTCCCGACCCGCACGCCCAGCTTCTTGATAATAGCTTTCAATAGTCTTCGGCATATTGTAATGCAAGACATAACGCACATTGGATTTATCAATACCCATCCCAAAAGCAGATGTCGCAACCATGACGTTCACATCATCTCTTAAGAACGCTTCTTGCTGCAGAATCCGCTCTCCTTCGTTCATACCCGCGTGATATTTTCCTACGCGATAGCCTTTTCCTTTTAAATGGGTGTACAATTGGTCGACTTTTTTTCGAGTTGACGCATAGAGAATGCCTGATTCGTCCGGATTCTTTTTTAAATAAGAATCAATAAAGCTTCGCTTGTCTTGCCCTCTTACCACTTGAAAAAACAAATTATCCCGAGCGAAACCGGTTTTGATGACGTGCTCGCGATCGATATCTAAAAGTCCACAAATGTCATCTGTCACTTCTGGCGTTGCAGTAGCCGTTAAGGCCATCACAACAGGGCGGGTGGTCAGCTTGTCCAACATCGTACGGATATACCGATAACTGGGTCTAAAGTCATGCCCCCACTGGGAAATACAGTGAGCTTCATCAACCGCAACGAGGTCAATTGGCAATTGTTTTAACCATTGAAGAAAAGAAGTCGACTCCAATCGCTCAGGGGCAAGGTAAACCAATTTATACGTACCGGAACGAATCTCATTCATTCGGATTCGCGCCTCTTCATGGCTAATGGAACTGTTCAGAAAGGTCGCTTGGACCCCTTCCTTCTCCAGGGCATCTACCTGATCTTTCATCAAAGCGATGAGGGGTGAGACCACTAACGTCAGACCTGAAAAAAGTAAGGCAGGGATTTGATAACAGATGGACTTTCCGCCCCCTGTCGGCATAATTCCAAGACTATCTTTCTTTTGAAGGACCTTATTTATTATGGCCTCTTGTCCCGTCCGAAAGCGTTCATAGCCAAACGTTTCTTTTAAAACCTCTAAGGCTTTGTCGAACGTTTTCTCCCCCATTAATTCGGTCATAGTCTGATCACTCACAATACTCGTCCCCCTACTTGCTTATGCTTTGAGTTCTGGAACAATACTAGGTGGTGTTCCTCCATTGAGAAACGTTGCAACGTTTTGAACGGCTAGTTTCGCCATATCAAGGCGTGTTTCAAACACCGCCGATCCGATGTGTGGAAGGAGCGTGACATTCTTCAATGCCAACAAGGGATGATCCGCTTCAATTGGCTCCGTTTGGAACACATCAAGACCAGCACCTTTAATCTCTCCGTTTTTCAGCGCTTCAACAAGCGCCGCTTCGTCAACCGTTTGTCCTCTTGATACATTAATAAAAAAGGCAGACTCCTTCATCTGTTGAAAAGCTTTGCGATTCATAAGGTGGTACGTATCCTTCGTCAATGGCGTCACCAACACGACAAAATCAGAGTCCGCCAATAAAGTCTCAAATGGGACATACTGTACCCCTAACTCTTTTTCAACGTCTGGTTTGGCGGTTCGATTATGATAAAGAACCTTCATGTCAAATCCAAGCGCGGCTCTTCTGGCAATTTTTTCACCGATCCGCCCCATCCCAACGATTCCAAGCGTTTGATGATGCAGATTGGATCCGTAAAAATCCATCTCGTCTTTCGTGATCCACTCACCTGAGCGCACCGCCTGGTCTAATTCAGCCACACGTCTTGAGGCGGATAAGAGTAACGCAAATGTTAAATCCGCAACCGTCTCATCTAAAACACCGGGGGTGTGGGTTCCTATGACACCCGCCTCCCGCATTGCGTTCAAATCAAAGTTGTCATAACCGACTGAAATATCGCTCACAATTTTAAGTTTTGGTGCATTTTGTAGAAGGGATTTCTCAATCGGAATTCCGGTTGTAATGAGCGCTGTCGCTTCCTTTAATTCACCCGTCAAACGCGTCTTAAATGACGACGAATCCGAATCGGGCACCACAACCACTTCATGGTTTTGGCTTAGCGATTCTAAGATACCACTAGGAATCTCTTTCGTTACGACGACCTTTACCATAACAACCACTCCTCCTCAACCCAACTCTAATAAATTCAACTTTTATTATTATAACAAAAAAAGAGAGACGTTTTGTCTCTCTTTCTAATCTAATAATTTCGACTTAAATGACCCATAACCCTTTTCTCATGAGTGGTTCAATGGTCCCATCTTCAAGCTCGCCATCTAGATCAAGTTCAGCTGACCCAATCATGAAATCTTCATGCGTCAAACTGTCATTGACACCATGGGACTTGAGCTCATCTTCAGTCATGTTGTCTCCACCTTCTATAGTGGTTGGATACCCTTTCCCAATCGCAAGATGACAGGACGCATTTTCATCATAAAGCGTGTTTAAGAAAAGCAAGCCAGATTGTGAGATCGGAGAATCGTTTGGAACAAGTGCCACTTCCCCAAGGTAATGAGACCCTTCATCTGTGTCGACCAAATGCTTAAGTGTATCCAAACCTTTCTCAGCTTTATAATCCACAATTTCACCGTCTTTAAAAGTCAAAGAGAATCCTTCAATCAAATTGCCGCTGTAATTGAGTGGCATGGTGGCGGAGACTGTTCCATTCACACCCGTTCTTAGTGGAACGGTATAAATTTCTTCTGTCGGGATGTTTTTGATGAAATCGACACCATCGGTTGTATTAGCCGCCGTACACCACAAATGGTCGGGATGAAACTCAATCGAAAGATCAGTCCCAGGCGCTTTATAATGCAATTTTTTGAATTTCTTTTGATTAAAATAAGAGGCCTTTTCATTTAAGTTGTTTTTATGGGTTTCCCATGCTGCAACGGGATCTTCTTGATCCGCGCGTGTCATTTTAAAGACCGTATCCCAAAGCTTAGCCATGCTCTCCTCAACGTCTAAATCTGGATACAGATTTTTTGCCCATGTTTCAGATGGAACAGATACAAGTGACCAACGCACTTTATCGGCCATTGTGTACTGTGCAAAAGGTTTCATAGCTTGTCCGCTTACTTTATTATTTTTGGCAATCCGTTCTGGATCTACGTCTTTCAACAACTCTGGGTTTGGGGTATAGATGCTTAAGAAAGCTGTTCCGTTTTGGGCTTGTTTAATCATCGCTTCCGCTTCCCAAGCCGGGAATTCTTCAAACGACTCGTCCGGTGCATACTTGAAACGGGTGAGTGTCAATTCATCATCAGACCATCGGAAACTGACTCGTTTTGCTCCTGCTTCATACGCTTTTTTGGTCACTTTTCTTACAAAGTCTGCCGCAAAAAGTGGGGCAGTAATGTGAAGATCTTGCCCTTTTTGAATATTGACCCCATTCTTTACAACTAGCTCTGCATAATTCTCTAATTTAGTTTCAAAGCTTAACATGCCTGTCTCCTCCTAAGTTTGCTATTTTTGTAGTCTATGCTTCTGTGAGTAAGCAAAGCTGAGGAACACCATAAATTAAGTGTTCCAAACACCTTGCGTATTTCTGCTGAAATATAAACCATTAGCGATTACTAATCAAAAAACGCTTTTTTTAAATCACCCAAAGCCCGTCGCGCATTAGGGGTTCCTGAGTGCCGTCTGGCAATTCGCCATCAATTGCTAGGTTTGCCGATCCAATCATAAAATCAACATGATTAAGACTGTCATTGACCCCATGTGCGGCCAATTGGTCTTCTGTCATGTTTTGCCCACCCTCCAATGTTGTGGGATAGGCTTTTCCGATCGCTAAATGGCAAGACGCATTTTCATCAAACAGTGTGTTAAAGAAGATGATCCCTGATTGTGAAATCGGCGAATTGTTTGGAACCAAAGCGACCTCGCCTAAATAATGAGAACCCTCATCGGTTTCAATCAAACGGCGCAAGGTTTCTTCTCCTTTTTCGGCCGAAAAGTCAACAATCCGTCCCTCTTTGAAGGTTAATGAAAACCCTTCAATCAACGTGCTGTTATAATTTAGGGGCATTGTACTGGTCACGGTTCCATTCACGCCCGTCTTCAATGGGAGTGTATAGACTTCTTCAGTTGGAATGTTGGCAATGAAATCATGCCCTTCATTGTTCACAGCTGCTGCTGTCGACCAAAGATGAAGCGGATGAAATTCAATGGACAAGTCCGTACCTGGAGCTTTATAGTGTAACTTTTTATATTTTTTCTGGTTAAGATAGTCGGCTTTTTGAGCCAAATTCTTTTTGTGAGCCTCCCAAGCTTCAACAGGATCCTCTTGATCAGCCCGCGTCATTTTAAAAATCGTTTCCCAAAGCTTAGGAACACGTTCTTCTTGGTTCAGTTCAGGAAAGACTTTATCCGCCCAACTAATAGATGGTACGGACACAATACACCAGCTGACTTGATCGTTCATTCGGGCTTCGCGATACGGTTTCTCCCCAGTAGCCGTGGCCTTGTTATAGGCCGACACACGGTCTGGATCAATATCTGTTAGAAGATCTGGATTTGGAACCTTGACAAGAAGAAAGCCAGCCCCTTCGTCAGCCATCATTTTAAGGGTCATTGCATCCCATTCCGGATAGTCTTCAAAGGAGTCGTCTGAGCCATATTTAAAATGGATATGGGTCAATTCATCATCGCTCCAGCGAAAATGAACCCGTTTTGCCCCTGCCTCATAAGCATTTTTGGCTGCTCGGCGAACAAACTCCGCTGCTTCAAGCGGGGCAATAATCACCAAATCTTGTCCTTTTTGGACATTCACACCGTTTCGAACCGCTAACTCCGCGTACTTATCGAGTGTCGCTTCAAAATCTAACATATGTATTCAACCCCTTTTATTTAGGATGGTCACAAAACACCTGCCAATTGACTCTATGTATCCAGCTTTAGTTTCTCCATCTTAAGTCAACGCATTCAGGTGCAGTGCTCCCTCTTCTCTTTCTCCTTCCATCATATCAAACTTTTCTCGATAAAGTCAGTTATAACGCTAGAAAAAGTTACGTTTTTTCATTGAAGAATCCGCTTTACCACCACCTTCAAATACGGTATTCTTGATTAAAGAGTTCAAATGGAAGCGGATACTTTATGGCAAACCGAAACCGTTTTAGCCCTGCCATTCATTTTTCCTCCCTTATTATTTTTCATAATTTTTAAAGAACGTCTTGCAAGGCGTATCGTTCATTCATCAACAGGAGGCCTAAGCCATGAAACGTTTTATCTTATTTAGATTATCAACGATGATGTTCCTTGAGTATTTTGTCCATGGTGCCTGGTATGTTACATGCGGACTTGCCATGGCCCATTATGGATTTTCTTCTGTTATTGGCCTCAGCTACTCTCTCGTGGCCATCGCCTCCATTGTGGCACCCATTATATTAGGTGTGATCGCCGATCGCTTCTTTCCTTCTCAATATGTTTTAGGTGTTTTACATATTGTGGGCGCGATCCTTCTCTTTTTGATCCCAGGACAACTAACATTCGGTCATCAAACCCTTTTCCTCATTCTTTTGTTTCTTTTCTTACTCTGTCTCATGCCGACTTTTGCCTTAACAAATAATGTTGGTTTTCATCATGTAGAAGATAGTGAGAAGCACTTTCCAATGATTCGTGTGTTCGGGACCATTGGTTGGATTGTCGCTGGATTATTGATCGGTCAACTTGGCCTCTCTGATAGCCGAATGATTTTCTTCATTTCAGGAACCGCTGCTCTTATTCTAGGACTCTATAGTTTTACTTTGCCATACACCCCAGCTTCCGGAAAAGGGAAAACGTTCTCAAAACGAGATTTGTTTCGCTTAGATGCCTTTAAATTGTTTAAAAACTGGAATTTCGCGGTCTTTATGCTGACAGCCCTGTTGTTTTACATTCCGATCTCATCTTACTACTCGTTTACCGCAACCTTCCTGGGTGCCGTCGGCTTTCATAATGTCGGGTCGATCATGACCATCGGCCAAATGCTTGAAGTTCTGTTTATGTTGAGTATTTCGTTTTTCCTTGTCCGCCTGGGGATCAAAAATATGTTATTAATTGGCATGACCGCCTGGATCATACGATTTTTCATTTTTTCCATTGCTGGCCCAGCAGGATTAACAGGTTTGATTATTGTCGGAATTGCCATCCACGGGATCTGCGCAGATTTCTTTATGATTACAGGTACGATCTATGCTGAGAAGGCAGCCGGACCCGAAATCAAGGCACAAACGCAAAGTTTATTTATCTATTTTCACGAACGGCATTGGCTCGTTCTTCGGCTCATTAATTGCCGGTGCCTTGTATAATTCAACGATTTCCACAAAAGGTGGCAACACGATGCATGAGTGGCACCAATTCTGGCTTGTCCCTGCCTGTGTTGGAATTGTCTTGGCCGTTGCCTTTCTTTTTACATTTAAGAGTCTTAGATCCACAAAAAAAAGCCATCCGGTCACGCTTAAATCGTGACTCGGGTGGCCTTTCTTTTTTTTCAAAAAAATAAACATTCACTTTAACAATTTTGTCTCGTGTGCGTAAGATGTACCATCTGGACTATAGGGGGTGACCACACATGGCATACGCAGGTGGTGGCTACGGCGCTGGTTTCGCGCTAATCGTAGTATTGTTCATTTTGTTAATCATCGTAGGGACTTCTTACGTTTGGTAAGAATCCTTTAGAAAAACTTAGCGCGCCAAACCTTTAATGGCGCAAGGCTTAGTTATTCTTATACGTTTTTCCTTAATCGCCTATAGCGACATTTTTTGCTTGTTAAAAAATAGACCAAAAGGCAGGAACCCAATCGTTCCTGCCGAACTTATTTATAGGCTTTCTTCTACATAAATTCACCCTGTTGAAAACAGATGGTTTCACCAATCTCTTCTGATTTTGTATACTTGATTTATTAAGAAAAAGGGAGGATGGACTGATTGAATCGCAAAGAATTGGAAGACCGGATGCTTGAATTAAAAAGTGATTATGCCCGAATTCAAGGTGATATCGAAAAAATTGAATCCCTTGGAAGAACCGTACGCCCACTTGAAAGACACCTTAACTCGATTGAAGAAGAACTACGTGGTATTCGAAAACAACTCGCCGAACTAAACTCTTAAGTTATGAATTAAATGGCTCCATCGCCAATCGTTTCGAAATAGACACCCATTTTCTTCAAGACGTTCTCCAGGTTAATTTCTACCATAATATCACCAAAAGACTCACTACGATGAACCGTTTTCATCGCAAATTCAGGTGTAATTCCAGTTATTATTGGGGTTACACCCATTAATTTTAATAAATGAACCAAATTGAAAAGCCAATCAACGACGAGCGTATTAATTTTCTGTACACCTGAAAGATCAATGATTAGATAATCCAGACTGAGTGTTTGGCATTTTTTCAGTGTCAGTTGAACCATATTATGTAAGAGAGTCTCATTAAGGATGCCGATAACAGGAAGGACAGCAAGGCCTTTTTTAATAGGTACAAACGGTGCAGAGAGCGTTTCAACTTGTTTTTGCGCCCGCTCTAATTCCAATACATAACTTAATTGAGAAGCAATGGATTGAAACAACGCGATGTGAGAAGGTTCAAATTCATAGGTTTCTAAATCAAACCCACAAACGGTTCCGTAATTTTCGCCATCCTTGAAATTAATTGGAATCCCAATAAAACACCCGCGTCCATATTGTCTTGTAATTGGTAGGTCTTTTGTCCAATCATTCTTGGTGATATCCGAAATAACAAGCACACTTTGGCCATTTTCTACACAAGCCTTACAGAAGGTGTCTTGGAACGGGAGATCGAGTCCTTCTTTTATGAGTTCGTCTTTTTTGTTAATTAGCATAGACTATTTTGTTTCGCCTGGTGTCATTTCGCGCAATAAATAGTGTATTAAGATTTAAGAACTGACTCATTATATTTAATAGATTTTGAGCAGAATCTTCAAAATGGGACATACTTTCAAACGGAATATGGAAAGAATGCGCATTATTCATTATGGGTGCTGTCCTTTCTACGTCTTGGTTTTGACTTTAATGGCCAATTTCTACGAGTCGTCAACAGAAAAAGAACATTCACAGTTCACTAAAAGTCAATATTATTAGTATACGCTTTTGGTGGATCGATTACCTTAGTTTGAGTTAAAAGCATCCAATTTTTTACACCAAAGGGTGTGGCTCCCTTTTTGGATTCTATGTGCGCTCGTCTGTTCCCGTAGCGCGAGCTCACCCGTCTTTCGGGAACGATCGCCTCTTTTCAGTTCCCGTACGCCTTCTCATTTTCTAGTACGGGCACGGACACGAACAAATTGCACTAATTAGAAAGCTAGACTAGCCCGCTCAATTCTTTCGCGCTATACTAATAGAAAAGGAGGAATCAATTGAATGGAACTAGCCAAACAAATTCGACTCAAACAACGCCCTGTTGGTTTACCAACCCCTGATCATTTTGACTACCTGGACGTTGAACTTGGATCGCTGAATGAAGGTCAAGTTAAATTGAAAGCGCTTTACATATCCGTTGACCCTTATATGCGAGGACGAATGAGCACCCAAAAATCATATGTTGCGCCGTTTGAGGTAGGCAAACCGATTGAGGGAGGACTCGTTGCGAGAGTAACGGAATCCAAGAGTGACCGGTATCAAGTCGGCGACGTTGTGCTCGGTGAGCTGCCTTGGCAAACAGAGCAAATCACAGAAGCACGCGGTCTCCGAAAACTTGATCCGATCCTCGCACCACTAGAAACGTATCTTGGGCTCCTAGGTATGCCCGGAATGACTGCTTACTTTGGATTGCTTGATATTGGTCAGCCACAACCTAATGAAACGGTTGTTGTATCAGGGGGGGCTGGTGCAGTTGGAATGGCGGTGGGTCAGATTGCCAAAATCAAAGGTGCCCGTGCCGTTGGTATTGCGGGTACCGAGGAAAAATGTGAGTACTTGGTTCGAGAACTCGGGTTTGATGCTGCCGTCAATTACAAATCGGACACCTTCCGTGCTCAGTTGAAAGCCGCTTGTCCCAATGGAGTAGATGTCTATTTTGATAACGTCGGCGGACCGGTGACAGACAATGTCCTCTCCCTCATCAATGACGGCGCTCGCATTCCAATTTGTGGTCAAATTGCGCTATACAACTTAACCAAGTTGGATGTTGGTCCAAGGATTCAAACCCTCCTTCTGATTCACAGAGCGTTGATGAAAGGCTTCATTGTTAGCGATTATCACACCCGTTTTGGTGAAGCGATTCAAAACCTTTCTCAGTGGACAAAAGAAGGAAAATTAAAACCATGCGAAACCATTATTGAAGGATTTGACCGCATTCCAGGGGCCTTTCTCGGCTTATTTAATGGAGACAATCTTGGAAAATACGTCGTCAAAGTGTCCGAATAGAAACCACATAAAAGCAGCGGATCGCCATGTTGCGCGATCCGCTGCTTTTTTATTTTAATAACCGACTGATATAGGTTTTGCGAGTGACCAAGAAAAAAATCAATTGTATGAGGAAAAAAATCCCGATTACGATTCCGCCATATCCCCAAATAATCCCAAACACTTGGATGTTTTGGAGCATTTTGAAGGCAAACGCGGTATGAACCGCCCCCACTGCAAATGGAATAAAGAAAATAAGCGCAATTTGGCGCGTCAGCATGCGTTTCATTTCCTCATCCGTCACACCAATTCGCTTAAGCGCCTGCAGTTGAGCATAATCCTCATCCAACTCTGTAAATAATTTAAAATAAATCATACTTCCCGCTGCTATAAAGAACAGCAAACTCACAAACACACCAATCAATAACGTGAGCGAAGCGAGTTGCTCTGCAATGATATAATTATCCACTCTGGTTTCAAAGGTCATCCGTTCACCAGATGGCATCACACTCTTTATTTTCTTAATAATCGGCTCAGTTTTCTTCCAATTTTTCAAATCGTACCCAAAAGCTTCCATTCTTTGTGCGTCGGTTAAGCCTTGCGATAACTGCTTATAGTCCTGGTCACTCAAAACTAACGTTCCAAACGCGGTCCCTCCAAGGTTGAGCAAACCATTCTTAAGAGTTTGCTGTTTGGACAAATGAAGCGGAAGTGATTTTTCATCTAATTGAATAGAAGCCTTCTCCCCTTTCTGAAAACCCTGTATTATGTTTGGACCGGAATACGACAGGAGGGCTGTCCCGTTTTCAAGCTTGACTGTTGACATTCCAGGTAACTTTCGTATCTCTTGATTATAGGTTGACTCTGAAACCACAAAGGCATCGGGATTAAAGCCGGGTCCCTTGGAGGTCACTTTAAGTTTGCCCAAAAACCCTTTTAGATGGATCCGATCCGTTACAACCGCTCCACTTGTATTCAAGAGGTGGGTCACCCGATCAGGCACATTGGAGCTTTGGATTTGAGCGCCTCTTTCAATGAAACTAAACGTTCTAGGATAAGCCCCACTCACATTATAGAGAATGCCTTTGTAAAAAATATAGAGCGTTCCAGCAGCGGTCAAAACCACCGCACTTAAAATCGTGACCATAAAAAGCATCCGAGCATTGTCTTTCATTTTAAAAATAAATTGAGAAATCGATAAAAGATTCGTTTTTTTATAGTATAGATTGGGTTGATTTTGCAGCCTTCTTAATAGTGCAACGCTCCCCTGTGTAAACAAAAAATAGGACCCGATTATGACGAGCCCAAGCACCGGAAACATCAAGTTACCGAAGTTTTTCAAGGTCGAAAAATATGCCAACCCATAACCGCCTAATAGCGTGATAGCCGAAAGGGTCACTAAACCTTTCGAATAGAGCGGCAAACTTTTCGGTTCGCGCGATGCTTTTAAGAGCTCAATAATCTCGCTTTTCCCGACTCTTAACACTTGCAAGAGGGTTACGAATCCGAAAAGCATTAGAAAACCAATAATTGTGACGAATATCGATTCAGGTACAATCCTGAAATGAATGGGTGTGTCTAGCTTTAACAAATAACTAATGACCATAATGAACAATTTCGAAAACAAAAGGCCAAGGATCAAACCGGATCCAATCGAAATGACACCAATGATCATATGTTCTTGTAAAACTAGCTTTTGAATTTGAAATCGCGTCATTCCAAATAGAGAAAATAAGCCAAATTCCTTTTTTCGAGATTTAATAAACGCAGAGATCGAGTAGAGGACAAAGAAAAACGAAAAAATAAAGATGATATACTCGCAGGCGAGGAGGCCATTTCGAACCCCTCTTTCCCCTTGAATATGGCCGTTTACAACATCCGGATTAAAAATAAACGAGGCGAACATTGTAAAGATCATTACCGAAAATGTACAACTGAAGAAAAAAGCTATGTATTGGTGCCAGTGACCTTTTATATTTTTAAGGGCAAGCTCTCGAAAGGTCATTGAAAGCTTCCCCCTAATACACTTAATGAGTCAACAATCTTTTGAAAAAAGGCTTGGCGATTTTCACCTTTGCGAATTTCAGAAAAGACCTTACCGTCCTTAATAAAGACAACTCGGTTGCAGTAGCTCGCCGTAAACGGATCATGGGTCACCATTAATAAAGTAGCCCCTTTTTTCTGATTCATCCTCTCTAAATAATCCATCAGTTGTTTCGCTGATTTAGAATCCAAGTTACCCGTCGGTTCATCGGCCAGAAGAAGGGATGGATCGTGAATCAAAGCGCGTGCAGCAGCCGCCCGTTGTTGTTGACCTCCGGATACTTCATAAGTCCTTTTTTCCAAGATGTCTTGAATGCCTAAAGTGCTCGCGACCTCATGAACTTTTTCTTCGATTTTAGATGGTTTGGTATTATCTAAGACGAGTGGAAGGATAATATTTTCTTTGATCGATAACGTATCCAATAAATTGAAATCTTGAAACACAAAGCCAAGTTTTCGTCTTCTAAACAAAGCCAATTCTTTTTTTGAAAGGGTACTCGTTTCAATGCCATTAATCTCAACGGTTCCCGAAGTCGGCGAATCAATCGTAGATAAGACATTTAATAACGTTGTTTTCCCGCTTCCTGAAGGCCCCATGACCCCAACGAATTCACCTTCAGAAATGGTTATATTAAAATGATCGAGTGCCTGATAGGACAAACCACTTCTTTTGGTGCTATAGATCTTGGTTAATGCTTTTGCAATCAGAACCGTCATTACCTTCACCCCCAAGGAAAACGTTTGCGTCCATCCAGTATACGCTTTAGACAAATACCGTTCCCATCGATTGATCTTTCAATCGACTACTCTAACCTTACAAAACTGTCATCTTTTCATTGACCAACTCTCTGTGAATCCCTTCGCCTAAGAAACTGATGTGAGCTTGGGTCCCATCTCCTTCCCGAGAGGTTAACCAAAGGGCATGTCCAAGGCGATCGCAAACCGCTTTTGAAAAGTAAAGCCCCATACCCGTTGAATCGGCCCCTATCCGGCCATTTTCACCCGTAAAAAATGGATCAAACACACGCGGTAGATCTTCTTTAGGGATGCCAATGCCTTGATCCTGCAGACAAAGTGTGACGCCCCGCTCGTCTTCAATTACTTCATAGGTAAGCGAAAGATTCTTCCCTTTTGGCGAATATTTCATCGCATTTGATGTAAGTTGCTTTAATAGAAATAAAAGCCATTTCAAATCGGTTTCCACATACACGGATTCCTTATTAGAAACTAATTTTGGGAAAATCGCATGACGGATCATCAGTTTTTTATTTTCATTGATCACTTGCCGAATACACGCCACTATGTCGACCCGTTTAAACGCAGCATCGGTTTCCAATTGGTCGAGCCGTGCGGCATACAAGACCATTTCAAGTCCTTCGGAGAGACGTTCGACTTCCTCTTCGATGCTTCTAAAGCGTTCATCGACCGTTTCATCTTCCGCTGCTTGACTACCATTTTGAACCAATAAATGAATCACCGAGACGGGGGTTTTCATATTATGAACCCATTGGTTGATAAAATCTGAATAGCGTTCCTTTTGCTCCTCAAAATGATTAAGCTCAATCGCGTAATCTCGATATAGATCATGAAACAGGTCTTGGTAGTGTTTTTGTTCAGCGGTCACGGCCCCATCCAAACCCGTGGTTCGTTCAAGGCCTTTTGTTTTCATGATTCGATTGATCTGACGATAATAATGGGATTGTCTCAGGAAACTTATTATTAAGTACATTAAAATTAAAAAGACAGAAAGGACGAGGATGTATCCAATATTCTCTTTATGTATATATAGATGGGATTGTAAAAGATCTAATTGAATGACTAAAAGCGTCACTGCTAAGCTGCTAAAATAAATCACAATAAAAAATAGGCGATCCTTCAAAAACGTCCAAATTGTCACTTTAATGCCTCCATGTTACATTCAACCGATAGCCAACCCCTCTTACCGTCTCGATAGCGGATTGGATCCCTAAGTCTTCTAATTTTTTTCGAACCCGCGTGACATTCACAGTTAAGGTATTATCATCCACAAAATCAACATCGTCCCAAAGGACTTCTAACAATTCATCACGTGATACAGGCTCATCTTTCTTTTTCGCCAAACACTCAAATAACAGAAATTCTTTTTGACTTAAAAACACTCTTTGTTCGTTCCACTCTAAACTGCTTTTGGAGCGATTAATGAAAAGGCCATCTAACTCACGAATGTTCTGATATTGGTTCACCGCATATTCTCCGTAGGCTCGTCTTAACACACTTTTAATCTTAGCCATAATCAAGTCTAAGTGAAACGGCTTGGTAATATAATCATCTCCACCATTTTCAATTGCCATGACTTGGTCCATTTCTCCGGTTCGGGCTGACAAGAAAAGGATTGGAACATTGGATAACACACGGATTTGCCGACACCAATAATAGCCATCAAATTGTGGGAGATTAATATCAAGAATCACGAGATCTGGCTTTGATTCTATAAAGTCACTTTTAACATTTGCAAAATTTTGGACCTGCACGGTCTCATACCCATACTTTTGAATGGCTTGTGTGAGTATAGCCGCTATTTTGAGATCATCTTCAACAATCATCACACGATACACGTTTTAGCACCTCTCTTTCCTTTCATTATACAAAAACACCAGCAAAAAGAGGATGGCTTTATAAATTCCACTTATAAAGCCATCCTCTTTTATGGGTAATGGAATAAAGGCCCGCTAAAATATTTCTAGCGGACCCTCAATTATATTGCGGATGTTCCTAAGTATTAAGCCCACCACATATCGGTAGGGGTTTCTCTAATAATCAAGGATTGAAGATTCGAGACGGCTCGATCAAACCCTTCGTCAATCGACATAAGTGGGTCTTCATGCTCGATGCTCACGACATAATCGTAACCGTATGTGCGAAGCGCACTGATGATATCCGACCATTCTTGAAGGCCATGACCACAACCAACGGAACGGAACGTCCAAGCCCGTGTTTGAACATCGCCATAAGGCTGCATATCAGTCAACCCATACATATTGACGTTTTCTTGATCAATAAACGTATCCTTTGCATGGAAGTGATGAAGCGCGCCCGCTTTACCCAGAATTTTAATCGCACCGACTGGGTCAATTCCCTGCCACCACATATGGCTTGGATCAAGATTAGCACCAATGGCGTCACAGGTTTCTTCACGAAGCTTTAACAAGGTATATGGGGTATGGACCAAGAAACCGCCATGAAGTTCAAGACCAATTTTGACACCGTGGTCTTGTGCGAGCTTGCCCACTTCTTTCCAATACGGAATAAGTTTGTTTTCCCATTGCCAGTTTTTAATATCTTGATACTCAGTAGGCCATGGAGTCGTCGGCCAGTTTGGATATTTGGCGTCCTCATGATCCCCTGGCGTTCCAGAAAAGGTGTTGACAACTGGAACACCCATCAAGCTTGCGAGTTTAATGGTTTTTCGAAGTGTCTCATCCGATTCCTTCGCAAACGCAGCATCAGGCGTGAGCGGGTTACCATGGCAGCTGAACGAACTGATTTCAAGTCCGTAAGACGCTACCGTCTTCTTATAGGCCGTGCGTTTTTCTTCACTTTCTAATAACTCATCTAGTGGGCAATGAGCGCCCCCAGGATAGCCGCCTGTCCCAATCTCAACCGCGTCGAGTCCAGCGTCTTTGACGCGTTGTAGCATGCCTTCAAACGATTTTTCAGAAAATAGAACAGTAAATACACCAAGTTTCAATGTGCTCATCTCCTTTAAAATAAAATGATTATTTAATCTTAACGATTTGACCCGTTTCATTAGATTCAAGGGCAGCTAAAATGACATTTAAAGACTTACTACCTTCTTCGCCTGTGATCAGAGGTTGTTTGTTGTTTAAGATTGCATCCACAAAATGGTCGATGACATGAGAAGTGGTTTGCCCGCCTTCTTCATTGGTTTGAATTTTTTCCAACTGATGCTTCTCTACTTCACCATCATTATAGTGAATAATTAAGGAATAATCAGGATCATCTTCTAAACGAACGACGGCCTTTTCTGCGTAGATCACTGTTGCGTTGTCACCTGCTACATAAGCCCAGCTTGCGGTTAAGTTCCCAATCACGCCATTTTCCATTTTTAAAATGGCAACTGCATTATCATCCACATCGGCGCCCTCTTTGGCGTTCCCCTCAACAAATGCACCCACTTCCGCAACTTCGCCTAAGAGATAGCGGATTAAGTCGGATTTGTGAACCCCAAGATCTCCTAATGCACCGATAAACGCGCGTTTCTTATCAAAGAACCAGCTCTCACGTCCATCAACGCTCCATCCTTCTGGACCAGCATGACCAAACGTTGTGCGGAAGCTGAAGATTTTACCGAGTTTTCCACTGTCGATCAATTCTTTCGCTTTTTGGTGGGACGCTACAAAGCGTTGGTTATGTGCAATCATCAAGAGCTTATCATTATCTTTTGCGGCTTGAATCATGCGCTCCGCTTCTTCTTTAGACGTCGCCATTGGCTTTTCACAAAGCACATGCTTTCCAGCGTTTAAAGAATCAATTGAAACAGGTGCATGTAAATAGTTAGGCAGACACACACTGATTGCATCAATGGCATCATCTTTTAAAAGGTCTTTGTAGTCGGTGTAGGTTTCGGCGCCATATAGGGCGGCCATTTCTTCGGCGCGGTCTTCACGGATATCGCAGACCGCTACGATTTCAACCTCTGTATTTGCTGCATATTCTAATAAATGACGACGTTGGGCAATCGCGCCACATCCAATTACGCCTACTTTTAATTTTGCCATTGTTTCTTCTCTCCTCTGATCTAAACAGTTGTTTTTAAAATTGTGGTTGCGTAAACTCTTTGTGTTTTTTTAACGTAGGTGGAAATTGGCTCGCTTTCCACGGGCAATCCGCGAGCCAATAAATTAAAGAATACCTTTTTCTTTTAGATAATTGATGCTGATTTCGATGCTTTCTAATGGATTTCGTTTACTTTGATCTTGCTCGACCACCCACCATTTTACATTCTGAGCGTCACCAAGTGCGAAGACGGATTCTAGATCTACCCCGCCTGTGCCAAGCTCAGCAAAGAACTGCTCATCATCGGTTGTCATATCCTTAATGTGAACCAAAGGTGTCCGTCCATTATAGCGTTTGAGCCATTCAGCAGGAGATTCCCCAGCCTTTGTTAACCAATAGATATCAAATTCAGATTGGACCCACTCAGGATTCGTTTCTTCAAAAATGAACTCCAATGCTCGCTTTCCGTTTGAAAGCGTCTCAAGCTCAAAATCATGGTTATGGTAGGCGAGCGTCATTCCTTCTTTGTGGCAAATTTCACCTGCATGATTAAGTGTGTCTACCAATTCTTTATAATGAGCGTCGGTGCGCTCATCTGGCATGAGAAACGGCACGACGATATTGGTGTTGCCAATCTCTTGATTATAGGTGATCACATCAGATAACCCGTCCCGAACCTGTGCAAGTGGCACATGACTGGAGGCAGCAGCAAGCCCTAAATCGTCTAAAACCGCTTTTAATTCCTTAGATGAAAGGCCACCATACCCTGCGAATTCAACCCCGTTATATCCAAGTTCAGCCACTTTTTTGAGTGTACCGACAAAATCTTTTTCCGTTTCATTTCTCAATGTGAACATTTGTAGAGCTACAGGAATCTTTGACATAATCCGTCTCCTCTTTTCTATTAAATAATTGTGCGACACATCGTCGTATATATGAAAACGATTTCACCCCGTATCCTCATGCCACCCCCTTTAGTTAATAAATGACCTAACTCAAAACGGTTCATTTAAGCCCCGCAGGATCGACGAATGATTAACTCACTCTCTAACACCCTTTGGCGATGCTCAATAGGCACTTGATTAATTTGTTCAAGTAAGAGCTCCATTGATTGAATCCCCATTTCATAAAGAGGCTGAGCAATCGTTGTGAGTGTCGGCTCAAATACAGAGGAAAATTTAATATTATCAAACCCAACAACCGCCAGATCCTCAGGAATGTGTTTCCCCATTTCAAGAGCCGCTTTCATCGCACCAATGGCCATCTCATCATTAGAAGCAAAAAGTGCAGTCGGAGGCGAGTCACCATTCAACCAATTTTTCATCAGTCGATAGCCCGATTCAAAAGAGAAATCACCTTCTTGAACGAGTGCTTCATCAAAAGGAATATGGTGAAGGTCGAGCGCTGCTTTGTATCCATTCAGTCTTCCAATACTAAGCAAGCCGCTTAAAGGGCCCGAAATATGGGCAATCCGGGTATGACCAAGCTGAAGCAAATGATCAGTTGCGCACTTACCACTCGCTTCGTTGTCAATAGATACAGTCGGTATGCGTGACCCCTCAATGTACTCAGAAGTTAAAACGACTGGATACTGATCCGCCATTTCGGTCAATAAGTCTTCACCTAGATTAGAGGTTAAAAGGATTAAACCGTCGACTTGTTTTTGTTTAAGATGGTCAAGATAGGCCTCATTTTTTTCCTTTTGATGATTCCCATTCCCAAGCAACACACGAAAGTCATTTTCGCTCGCCACTTTTTCTATCCCACCTAAAATTTGAGCAAAAACGGTATTGGTAACTGAGGGTAAAACGACTAAAATTGTATTGGCTTTATTGGTTCGAAGCTGGCGAGCAAGGACATTAGGTTGATAATTTAATTCTTTGATCACTTGCAGCACTTTTTCACGGGTATCTTCCCGTACTGTCTCTGGGTTCCTTAATACCCTTGAAACCGTTGCTGTGGAGACCTTTGCTCGTTTTGCCACATCACTCATTTTAATCATGATTTTGACCCCTAGTCCTCGATGAATCCATCTTTATGTAATCGATTACATCTATTATAAAATGAATGGGTAGATTAATCAAGGGGAGCGCTTCCATTTTTTATTGTTATACGCGAAAAAAATTCCCACTAGAAGACATGTTCTGACCATGTCTTCTAATGGAAAATAAGGAGGTTACTCAAATAGACCGTTAGGCGCTTAAGCGTGTCTCAACAGTTGGGGCCTTAATCGGACTGCCCACGGAGAGCACAACCCGCCCCGCCGTTGCATTAATAACCGTTGCAGCAGAGGTATAGAGGGCGATTAAGCCACAAAGCAGCCCCATCCAACCGCCAATTTTGCCTGAGAACCAGCCAAACTCTCCGAAAGCCAATAAGAAGAAAGTTAAGGTCAGCGTTAAGAATACAAAGAATAACGCACGATTTAAAAAGAAGCTTCCAAACCATAGATATAGGGTTAAAATTCCAAAGAAGAAGAGATACACACCAACACCTTTTGCAGGAGCCGCTTTAATAATAAAATAAAATGAGATCCAAAACGCACCATAAGATGAAAAGGCGGTTGCACCAAAGGTATTGCCTTTTCTAAATTCCCACATTCCGGCTAGTAGCTGGGCGCCTCCACCGTACGCAAGGGCAAGACCCAGAACAACACCCATTGCCGCAGCATCCAAAACACCTGCATTGATTAAGCTTAAAATACAAGTGGTAATGCCAAACCCTGCAAGTCCTAATGGTCCTGGATCCGCAATTTTGATATCATTTCCCATCTTAAACACCTCTTCCTTTTATTGGATTAAAAGCCTGATCGAACGCGTGATAGCCCAAGCCCTCACATCCTCAACCCCTCCCTTATGAAAATAGAAAGCCCAACCAACCTTCTACTTTCTTTAATATGGTCAACTCACATCATTTATGCAAGCGCATACAAAACACTTTGTAAATTTAAATACCATCAAATAAGTAAAGAAAGCGTGTCTCTCAATAGTTATTTGTAAACGCTTACTATAATCTGATATATCACACTTATTAAAAAATATCAACATTCCTGTTTGACTAAGCATATTGGTTTTCTCAAGCCACTTATTTGGGTCATAATAGGAATAGCATGAGATCCAAGATCATTCTCTCTTTTATATGACGATGGATCAACACTACCTAATCTAAATTTAGTGAGAGGAGAATTTTATATGAAGCCGATCGCATTTATTGGCCTTGGGATTATGGGTAGCCGTATGGCCCAAAATCTGCTGAAGTCTGGTGTGTCCCTAATTGTATATAATCGAACAAAGGAAAAAGCCAACGAACTGATCGAGAACGGTGCGGCTTGGGCCGATTCGCCAAAAAAAGCAGCTGAACAAGCCGACGTCGTCTTTACAATGCTCAGTAATCCTGAGATCGTCGAAGCCACGTTCTATGGTGAGAATGGCCTTAAGGCTGGCCTTCAAAAAGGCGCCCTTTGGGTGGACTCGAGTACCGTCAATCCGTCCTTCAGTCAAAAAATGGCTAAAGAATCCGAAGCTATTGGGGTCCGTTATCTAGATGCGCCTGTTTCTGGATCAAAGCTTCCTGCCGAAAAAGGTGAGCTCATTTTCCTTGTAGGGGGGCAAAAACAAGATTTTGAAGAAGCGGCCCCTTATTTCGATGCAATGGGTAAAGTTTCTCATTATTTAGGTGAAAATGGCAAAGGTTCATCCATGAAGTTATTAGTCAATCTGATGTTGGCACAATCACTTGCCGCGTTTTCAGAGACCCTGCATCTAGGTGAAGCCATGGGCTTTCCAAAGGAACAAGTCATGGACACCCTACTAAATCATCCTGTCGCCGCTCCGATTCTTTCCGGCAAAAAACAAAAGCTGCTGACTGGCGACTACTCTCCTGAGTTTCCTTTAAAGCATATGCAAAAAGATATCCACTTGGTTGCGGAAACGGCATTTGAGTTAAACCGTGCCATGCCGCTCGCCAATGCAACAAAAGAACTGTTTGCACAAGCTAAGCAAAATGGAATGGGCGACCTCGATCTCTCTGCCATTTATAAGTGGATGGAATAAACACGCCCCTTATTTAAAAATCAAAAAACTCTGTTCCGCAAACTCACAATGCGGGACAGAGTTTTTTTAATTAGGGTACCCAAAACAGGCATCTAACTTTTTTAAAAAGTTGGCAGTTGATCCAGATTATTGGTTGGGTCGCCGTCGGCATTGGCTCTCAAATGCTCCTCGCCATCTCTTCCCTTAAACACATTAACCCCATCAATCTCTCCATTTTTAGCGGCCACCTGAGCCTCTTTGTAATTCAAAACTTGACCAGACGTCAATTTTAGCTCAGTTATATCTCCCTCTCCATTTTTACGAACTGCAATAATGTGTTCTGTCATAACATCCACCTCCACTCTCTAGGATTTAACAATGATTAGCAAACCATTCGTGATTCAGCGATTTTTCGAGTAAAATAGATGAAGGATAAAGCCGATTGCACCTGATGACGACAAACTTTCGCTTCATACGGGTATTCGGAGTTATGAACTTTTTATCATTGTAAAGGAGTTTCTACTATATAATGGCTAACCCTCTCGATCGATTACCAGAACGCATACAACAGTTCATTCAAAGCTACCTACAGGACCTCCCTCCTGTTACGCTAACAGAAGAAGAACAGAACTTATTAGGCGAAAGCGGCTACACGGCCCCCGACCCTACGATTATTGAAGATGCCTTGACGGCTCTTTTACTCGGAAAAAATGTGTTATTAAAAGGACCCACTGGATCCGGAAAAACACGTCTTGCTTCCATGCTCGCTTCTTTCTTACAACAACCCATGTATTCAATTAACTGCTCGGTTGATTTGGATGCCGAAGCCCTTCTTGGCTACAAAACACTCGATTATAGCGACGGGGAAAAGGCTTCGATCACGTTTGTTCCGGGTCCCGTTGAGAAAGCGATGAAACGCGGTCAACTTCTCTATATAGACGAAATTAATATGGCAAAAGCAGACACCTTGCCGATCCTAAACGGCGCACTCGATTATCGCCGGATGATTCTCAATCCGTTTACATCTGAAACCATACATGCTGCGAAAGGATTTGGTGTCATTGCCGCGATCAACGAAGGCTATGTTGGGACCACTCCACTTAACGAAGCGCTGAAAAACCGGTTTGTGGTCATTGAGGTCCCTTATCTGCAAGGGGATGCGCTCCAAACCTTGCTTCAGGACCAGTCCTTACAGAAAGATGAAGAGATTCTGACCCTCTTTGTCCAATTGAGCGGTGACCTCCTGTCCAAGGTGAGAGAAGGACAAATTTCCGAAGAAGGCGGCTCCATTCGGTCTTTGCTCGATGCGTGTGATCTCTCTTCATTCATGCCGCCCATGCGAGCTGTGCGCCGCGCCATTGCCGATAAGCTTGAAGATGAGCGGGAACGGACCGCCGTGATCGAAATCGCCGAAACCTTTTTTTAAGAGAACGGCATTAAGAAAGGAGGTCACCTATGAAGTTTCTTGATTTTATGGAAAAGCGTCTGGATCCCTTTATCAAGCTCTCTTTAACCGATTTGGCCAAAACACTCGCGAAAAATCCAGATCTAAGCTTTGATTTCTCCTTTCATTCGACGTATCGTCCTCTTTCAGAAAGCGTGACCGTGAGTCATTATTGGTCTCGCCTTTTGGATGATCGAAAGAAAGACGGTATGAAAAGTGATGTCTATTTAAGAGCCTATGGGAATCGACGTTACACCCATTACCAAGCCGTTCATGCCTTCTGGGAAAAAGCGGATCAAAGCCTCTATCCCTCTTTTTCGAAACAACTTTTTTCACTTTTAGAAGATAGCCGACTTGAGCGCGTGATCATCCATCAAAGACCTGGCATGGCCCGTGCTTTTGAAAGTCGCAAAGCGTTGTTTCAAAAACGGTTTCGTGAGCGTTACACGTATCACAAAGAACGGAAAAATGAGCTCGATCTTTTGTTTTGTGCCATTTATTTACAAATTTTCGAACGTCCATTGGCACTTCCGCCAATCCTATCCAATCTAAAAGTTGGGATCAGAGAATTGGTTCAACGGTTAAGCCAGGCTGAGTCCACAGAAGATTGTGCCTCTATAACGTTGAACTTTCTCACGACCCTACCATCTGAATGGCATGACATGACCGAGTCTTATTTCATGATGGACCCCACTGATCTGGAAAACGATTCGGTTGTGCCTTTTCCAGGTGAAAAAAACGCCTTAGTCCGCGATCGCGAACTGGATCTTGATGAAGAACCGGATTCAGATTCAAATCAGGAGAAATTGCCGACCTGGCATGCCGATCAAGATCAGGAAGGAGATTCGTTTCTTCAATTTGATCTTGACGAAGGCGCAGGAACGGATCTAATGGGTGAAGGGGAGCGCCAAGCGGAATCTGGGGATCAAGCGTTTGCGAGTTTGGAAGGCCAAACGCAGAAAAGTAATGGGAATCAATTTGATGAGTTACCAGATGCCAATTCCCCTACCCCACCAGGAATGATCCCTAGCCGTCGGTCCACTCATGCCAAAGAGATTAACCGTTTAGCGGACACTCATTTTGTAAAATCCGAACGTCCGAGCCCTGAAGATCTCGTGACCTATAAGGACATGGTGAGTCAAACGCTTAGTGCTCAAAAAGCCTTGAAACGGTCCATTCAAAAGCTGATTGACCAAAAGAAACAAGCCCCAAGATCGGACCTCCATATTGGTCGGTTTGGAAAGAAACTAACTCGGATCGTAACCGAGGGTCAAAACCCCCGTCTTTTCTATAAAAAGCAAGCGGAAAGTCGAGAACTGGATGTCGTGTTTCAGTTACTTGTGGATTGTTCCGCCTCAATGCATGACAAAATGGCCGAAACAAAAGTTGGCATTACCTTGTTTCATGAATCCCTAAGAGCGCTCGGAATCGCCCATTCCATTACAGGTTTTTGGGAGGATGCCCTACATGCGGATGACACGAAACAACCCAACTATTTTCTTGAGGTGCTTCCCTATGAAGCGTCGCTCTTACCAGACCAAGGCCCTAAACTGCTCCAATTACAACCAGAAGAAGACAATCGGGATGGCTTAGCGATTCGAGAGTCCACAAAAAAACTAATCCGAAGGACGGAAACGAATAAAATTTTAATGGTATTTACAGACGGTGAACCGTCTGCCTTTAATTATCAGGAAGATGGCATTGTAGATACCCACGAAGCCGTCTTAGAAGCTCGCAAACTTGGAATTGAGGTCATTGGCGTCCTTCTTTCTGACTCTTACACGCAAGAATCTGAGAAAGAAACCCTGAAAAATATATACGGGAAATCCAGTCTCGTCATTCCAACCGCTGAAGAGATTCCAGAGGTCCTGACTCCATTGCTCCGAAAATTGCTTGCCCGCATGATACATTAAAAAGGAGGCCGATGTCGACTCGGCCTCCTTTTACATTCCATTATTTTGTCGAATTTTAGACATCCACGGATTATTTTTGAAAGTCCTGGCGAAAGAAAACGATACACGTGGAACAATAGGGAGAATCACAGGGAGAAAAATTAATAAACACCCTAAAGACTATTTAAATAATATCTCAATTTAGACACTAAAGCTGGTTTTGAATTAATTTTAAGGTTCACTGATTCAACTTCCAAAAAATGTAATTTTATCGCAACTCATTTAGAGTATATAATAAGCTTTCCTTTTTAAAGAAACGCTTTTATTGAATCACACGTTTTTCTATATTAACTTTGCTTCTTAATTTGGCTTTGCTTTGAAGAAGTCTCCACTCTTTTGTTTTTCATCATCCGTTCCCCAATGAATGGCCTTGTCCATCTTTTTCAGCTTTGGAATATGTTTAGAACAGTGAATATAAGCTTCCTCAACTATGGTCACTACCCAACGCTGTGGTTTATTTCCTTCTTGTTTGTTAATCTCTTCTATTAAATCAGCATTAATATTTAATGATGACAATTGCTGGTTTTCTATAATAGATGCTTTACCGTTAACATGTAGTCCGATCGAATGATCGAAAAAATCAATAAACATCAAACCAATATGGGGGTTTTCTACTATATTTCCTAAACTCGCCATTACGCCATTGCCTTTGTATTCAGGGTATATCAATGTTTTTTCATCAACAACTCTAACAAAGCCATTTATACCAGCTCTAAATGATGTATCACAGTTACCGCAAGAATCAGCTGTTGCGATAAACATCATCGTTTGTTCAGAGATAAACTCTATCATTTTAACATTTAAGTAATTAAGCATTTGATTTTTATAAAAAGAGGAAGCCCTCTTTGTTGTTCCGTATTTTTCTTGAAGTATATATTCGCCTCTAGTCATTTTTTTTAGTCCTTTCTATGATCGCCTTCTTACTATTTTAGCACTAACAGACTTCAATAAAAAAAAAGTCGACACCTTCTTGTCAAGGCGTAATAGTCCACGTATTGTGAATTTCAGACTAGGTAAAACTACCATATTACGAGATATCCCACCTCCCTCCCCGAAAAATTCGATGTTCATTTGTTGAATTTCTATTACTAAAAAGATAACCAAAAAGAGCATACCAGGATTTAATTAACGGGTTTACTTCAGAGGTGCAAAACGTTAATTATCATCTAAAATCACGATGCCTTTCACAATAGAAATCACAGGTAAAAACACAATAGAAAACGTCAAAAAAGGCCGAATCATTTTAGGTTCGGTCTTTTCGTTTTCCATAAAATGTCATCTTCAAGTAACGCTTATCAATAGTGGAATAACGTTTAACCTTCAATCATTTTTAAATATGGTATCTCTTTTCCATTTACAATTGCAATATATGCTCCTGTATCTGTTTCATATATTTTAGTCCCTACAGGTAATATATTTGCAGTACCATCTTTAAAACTACGAGCCTTATCTGTTTGTTTAGTTATTTCTCCAATTTGTTTGCCTAATTTATATTTCAACTTAGAAACCCACTCAACATCTTGTGCATTCGAATAAACAATCCCGCCAAGAAGAAATATATCTGCATTTTCATGCTTCAAAAAATCCTTTGGAGTTGGATTTGGGTTAACTTCAGCAGAATTGCCAATAAAACCGTTATTGCATCCAACTAAAAAAATAAACAAAATGCTTATAGAAAATAAGATTTTCGTAAATTCCATATGATACCCCCTCGTATAAATAAACAGACGAAATGACTTTATAATAAATACATTTAAATCAATATCTTGTTAAAGATTACTGACCTTCGTATTATAAGGTTAGCCAGAATGTTAAATATTTCTGGTTGACCTTTCTTTATATGGTCTTATTATAACAGTAGCCAGGGTAGAACGTCTCTGACCGTGGGACTGTGATCCCGTCAACTAAACCGTTCACCCCCTACTAGTTTAAACATGTTTGAGGCTGGTTGGGACTAAGATCCCGTATAACAAGCGAAGCTATGATACTACTAGGAGGATTAGGGGTTACTGGCACGTTTAATTTGAGGAGGAGATTTAGAATGAATCCAGTCGTTAGTCTGGATGTTTCAAAAGGGAAAAGTGAAGTTCAGGCTTTTCTAGATAAGGGACAACCTTACGGAAAAAGTTTTAGTATTAATCATGATCTTGAAGGGCTAGGGTCATTACTTGGATTTCTTAAAGGCATAAAAGATAAAACGGGCATTCAACCTCCCGTTGTTTTAGAAGCTACTGGACATTACCATGCCTCAGTTGTTCAGTTTCTAGAGGAACATCACTATTTGTTAATCATTATTAATCCGCTGATTTCTCATAGAGCCAAAAGCTCTAGTTTAAGAAAAGTAAAAACGGATGCCATTGATGCCTATCGTCTTTGTGAGCTTTTTTATAAGGAGGATTTAGAGCCCTATAAGAAACGTGGCGTTCAACTCTTGAACCTTCGTCATCTCACAAGGCAACATGAAAATATAACAGGGATGTTTATTCAAACCAAGCTGCAATTTCAAGCCGTCTTAGATCAAATCTTTCCTGAATATGTAGGCGTTTTTGGGGATTTATATTCGGTGGTGTCTTTGCTTATTCTTAAAGAATTCCCAGTATCTGAAGATCTTTTAACTGTTAGTGAAGAGTCATTAGCGGATCGGATAAAGGAATTATGTAAAAGTCGCTCTCGGAATTGGGCAAAAGAGAAAGCTCTAATTCTTAAGGAAGCAGCCATTCGGAATCCATTTCAGAAGACACTCTATCAGAGTCATTTACTCAGTCTTAGTATGTATATTGATATGCTTCTTCAATACAAAAAGCATCTATCAGAGCTAGAAACTGAGATAGATACTCTCGCAAAGGACATTGAAGAATATAAGATTATCCAATCGATCCCTGGTATCGGAGAAAAACTCGCTGCCACGATTATTTCCGAAATTGGTGAGATCGATCGGTTTAACCACCCCAAAAAGCTGGTTGCCTTCGCAGGCGTTGATCCTGAAGTGTTTGAATCTGGTAAATTCAAAGCATCTCTTGTTCGTATTACAAAACGTGGATCAAGTCGGCTGCGACATGCCTTATACATGGCTGTTCGTTCGGGTATTCGTGATTGTCGGAAAAAGAAAACAACCGACGAGATTATCCCTAGAAACAAGAGATTAAGAGCGTTTTACGATAAGAAGCGTGAGGAAGGCAAACTGTATAAAGTAGCCGTTATTGCTTGTGTAAATAAGCTCTTACATTGGATTTATGCCTTATTAAAAAACCGAACCACTTTCCAAGATATAGCCTAATTAAGAGTTTCAGCTAAATAAGACAAAACCTTCCAATCATTCGTGAGTAGAAGGTTATTTGGCATGAGCATTTTTAGTATATCACGATTAATTTTATTTTTTTATTGAAAAATATTGACAAACTATTAGCTGGTTAAGTTTAATAAGAACAGGAAATTACCACGCTTCAGTAATCTTCTGCCTTTTTTTCTTCAATAAAAGTAATTTTATTTTCTCTACACCATTCAATCGCAAATTGTTTGAAACACTCATCTCGGTATGAATACCACTGATCTTCTATATCAAAATCAATTATTTTATCCTTAAACCTTCTAAAGGCACCCTTTCCCCTAATTTCTCTGAACAAGGACTCTTGCTTTCGTTGATCACTTACTGTTAAGCAAAAATTTTCCATCATTTCATATTCATTTAATTCATATTTATTTGGTAACTCAATATAATTTTCATAGTTTTCAATAACATCAATGGCGACTAATCTATTTTCTTTTTCCCATTCTGGTAAATGATCAAATGGTTCTTCGTCTTCAGCAGCTCCCAGATCCTCCGATGTGACGAACACTATTTCGCCAGTTTTTATATTTAGAAATGATCGTGAATCATCTGATTGTATTTCCATTTCCTCAATCAAATCTTTTAGTTTGACCTGAACACCCATTATTAGATCACCCACTTGAATTTTTACTAATTACGCCATTAGACATTTATAGCTTCAATTTATTTGTCAGTATGCTCGGCTTCAATTTCCTCACTCAACTCAGAAAATTTTTTCTTGAAAGATTTTACTATCTTTGTGGTTTTACTATATACGTATTTTTTCACTTCACCATAAGGAATCCATATTTCCCTATCCTGTATTTGTTCATATAAAGTCGAAATAACTTTATCGCGGTAAACAGGAGGGAGTTTCCTTGTTGTACGTCGTTCTTTCATCTCTTCGTGATAAATTTTATAAAGTTCCGATGAGATCCAATCTTTTTGACTATTCTTCAATTGTGAAAAACGTTTGTTTGTTTGAAGAAGCTTGCCGTTTACTTTTATATGTTTTTTCATCAAGAACCTTCCTAGTCAATTTTCTTTTCAAAAAACCTAACCCTTTGCACAAGGAGCGATTTCCCTTTTTGAACAATCGTCAGCAATAGGTAAGCATTTGATGTGATCTCCAGCTTTTCCCCTGCTCAACACGAAGCATGCTAGTTTCCCAGCACTTCGCGCTCCATCTAACATCACATACTCGACTATAAGTTCCGCGTTACCTTTAGACAAGAAGGTTCTCACATCTTCTTTCTAAAAGCTCGCACTGTGGAAATCCCACGTTCCTACCCGATCGGTGCAATGAACGTTTGGAAAATAATCTTTCGTTCCGCTAGACTTGGGGCTATTCCTCCACTCCCATTACAGGAGGTTCATCAGTCATACTCCTACCCTCACAAGGATAAATACACTTCGGCTAATGCCTTATAGCAAACGTTTAGGATGACAGTCCCATGTTACAACGTTCCTTGTTTTCCAAGTCCCTTACAATCTCCATTCTGGACGTAGGTGCTCCCTGTAAGCCTGTGAGCTGGATACCGCCATTGTTCGGTATAATGTATTTCATAGAATGCATTCTTACTTTACATCACTCACCTCATCGTTGGATGAGACATAGGTTTCCTCTATGTTCTAACTTTAGACCCTGGCAGTTCGTCAGTCCCTTATGGAGGAACGATTCTCACCTTATCCAGTTTTTCAGCTGCGCGGCATATCCGTTGGCCTACCTTTTCTGTTAAGAATGGCTTTAGCCTTCGTTCTGCCGAATCTACCTGTTCTTCACACCCCATGACATGACGCATGCAGGAGTATTGGCAGGATGGTTGCAGGAAACTTGGTGCCTTCATTCCCATCCTCGATTGCAAAGTTAAGATTAATTGGTTTTAATCTTCTGCTTTTCACCTCTAGAGACGCTTATAGCAGAACTTGTCGAGCGGCAATTCGTTAGTTGAAGAAAAAAAGCTAATTAGGCTCAACATATTGACCTGTCGAAGCATTAAAGCCTGTTGCTTTCATTTTTGTCTGGTCACTATTCCAACCTATCACTAATATCAGAATAATATTTCTCTCTGTGTCTTTTCTAAGCATAAAATTATAACCTTTAGCCCAATCTTTACCTGGATAAATATTGCCCATTTCCAACGCTTTTTTAAGCAACTCTGGTGAATCATACTTAATATCTTTCAATTGTATAAACTCATTTTTGGGATGAGGAGAATCACCTTTACCAGTTAAATCATTTGTTTGATCAATTTTCCCATTATGAATGGTAACTAAAAAAAACTTATTAGTGTCTGGCACCCCAAAATCAATATTCCAATGTTTTCTTTTACCGTTACTGCCAATTGACTTCCCACGCTTATCTAAGTCTATATTTATCGCCTGTAATAATTGGGCATTTTTATTCCATTTTAATGCAGATGGGTATGCTAATTCAATCGCTTGTTTTATTGATAATTCCTGATGTTTAACGACTTCTAATTTAACTTCAGTCGATTGTGATGTACTGGCAGATGCTTTCTCAACAATCCCAATAGATATTAACAAAAGCAGGACAACAAGAATTGATTTTTTCATTTTTCCAAACCCTTTTTAGGGTGTATTCTTTCGCAAATCTTGTTAAATTATCCTGACCTTTCAGATATAAAAATAGGGGTTGCCGTAGCAACCCGATTATTCAACAAACGCAATTCTTTAGTTGAACAAGCATAACTTCTCAAAATGTGTATATTTCAAGAGATAGTGCAGATGTTAATAAAAACACTATAAAGGAGATGACACTTTGAGAAAAGCACTATTAAGTGTTATTGCTTTAGCTATTGTGTTATTTAGTTTCAATTCACCCAGTTTTTGCAAAAGATGAATTATCAGCAAATCAATCAAAGAATTTTGTTAATGCAGACCAATTTTACAAACAATTAAGTAAAGAAACTTATCAAGAATACAAGAATTCAAACCTAAATATTCGTGAAAAGTTATCAATGAAAGACTTTTTTAAAGCTGAACAATCTTTCTTTATGAAAACGGGTGCTTCCTACCATAACAAAAAACAAGCAATTCCGCAATATATTAACCCTAACAGACAAGTGTATTTTTTAGCTTCATTTTATCAAGACCATAAAAAGGAATGCAGAAAATTTGCAGTCATTGATGCCGAAACCAAACAAGTCCTCTTTGAAGGTAATGGCTATAAAAATGTAGAGTTTATGAACCAAAAACCATCAGCATAATGTTGATGGTTTTTTGATGCTTTAAACAATGACCTGAACAAGTAAGAAGGAAAGACCTTCTTCAACTATTGCATCCATTACTTCAAGAAGGAAAATGATGTTTACATCCACAATACTGCCCGTTAGAAGATATATAGGATATCAGCAAGGCTAGAAACTTTATTATTGTTTAGAATTTTTTTCTCTCTTCCCCATATTCCACGCTAGGAACAAAACCGAGCTCGTTATAATAATAGCTATAAAAATTCCCATTTGGTACACCCCTCCATATAGATAACAATAAAAATATTTGTCTTTACAAACCTGAACCCTTTTGTTGAAGAAGCGACGGAGATAGCCTTGTTCAACAATAGCTTCC
The DNA here is from genome assembly GCA_963829575.1 of uncultured Sporolactobacillaceae bacterium. GTDB lineage: Bacteria > Bacillota > Bacilli > Bacillales > Sporolactobacillaceae > KACC-23026. The sequence continues at coordinate 51,083 of CAWHJF010000017.1, forward strand.
GTTACTTTAAGTAGAGGAAATCATTTATTTAGGATAAAAAACAAACCAACTACAAAAACAATTATGATACCGATAATTGAAATACTTTTAAATACTAACTTTTCTTTTGTGGAAGATAGCATTTTGGATTCAACATATCGAAAGTAAATCCCAAGACATATAACGCTAAATGTCATAAGCGAACGTCCAGCGACGTCATCTATAATCAAAATATATCTTAATCCAGCAATGAGCAATAATAAAATACCTAAATAACCGAATACCATACTTAAATAAAGTCTTTTCTTCTCCTCAGACATAATTCTCCCCCTTTTATTCGCTTATTGAATTAAACTGACATTAACTTTAACACGAAAAACAGCGATACCTTCTTGAAGTATCGCAATCCGTTAGTGGAATTGGTTAAATCACAAGGAAGGTTGTTTACGGGACCGCCACCGAAGTCCGATCCACATAAGTAACGTTGGTATGAAAGAGCAAATCCCCCCTGAAATGAGCCCAGGTATTCCTTTTCCAATCATTAACGCATCCCAATCGTTTATAAAGACCTGAATTGTTGCATCTAAAGGGACAAGATACAAAAAGTAAAGTGTATTGCCACATAAACCAGGTGGTTTGAAATAAGCTATATTAGGAGTCGCTAGGAATCCGATGATACACACGAGTAAAACGGATACCAAATCTTTTAAACTAGAACCTTGTGTCTTTAATGCGTATCTACCCGCAAGGATAAACAAGAAGGGCGTGACGATAAGAATAGGAATTGAAAACACTAATTCCCATGAGGTTAAATGATTTCCGAAGAGCGTTTGTGGTAAACCAGTTAAAAGGCACACTCCTACTCCAATTCCAACATACCACACAAGAGATATTAGATTATTTTTTAACAAGGACATATCAATCCCCTTTCTCATCCTTATCATTTTCTCTTGTGCTAAACTAACCGTTCGTGAAGCAGCCGAATATTCTTATTTTTTAGCATAGCACTATTCTCCTTTTTATGGTTAGAAAAATTAAAAAGCGTCTCTTCATTCTTATTGAAGAAACGCAATTCGTTAGCATTCCTGTTGATCGTTAAATATCAACTTTGAAAAAAATAGAGCCCCTCGGTAAGATATGAGTATAGACACCAATCTAAAACTCAACATCCAAGGAGGAAGCTCTACTATGAAGTTTAAAATGCAGGACAAACAAAATCAACTCATTGAAAGAATTTCTGATCAACATCTTGTTGTCGGTGTAGACATTGCCCAACAAGTCCACGTTGCTCGAGCTGTTAATTATCGCGGAATTGTCGTGGGTGATCCCCTCTCTTTCGAGAATAATGATGAAGGATTTAAAAGCTTACTAGAATGGATCAATAAGCTTAAGCATACAAAAGGATTAACGACTGAAATCGTTGGCATGGAACCTACTGGACATTATTGGTTAAGCCTCTCTAAATGGCTCTATGACCAACAGATAGATGTCGTAACTGTTAATCCTCACCTGGTCAAAAAGAATAAGGAAAACAGAGATAATTCCCAATCTAAAAGTGATAAAAAGGACGCTCTGGTGATTGCGGATATGGTGAAGAATGGCTATTATTCCTTTATCCGTCCAACATCCGAAGCTTTTGAAAAGTTACGCGTACTTATGTCTAATCGTGAAGTAGTTGTTAAACGCCTAGTGAGCTCCATTAATCAAATCAATCGTTGGGTAGACATTATTTTCCCTGAGCTTAGACAAGTGTTTAAAGATGTGAAAGGGAAAGGTGCCATCGCAACTCTTCGGTTATTTCCAACTCCAAAAGAACTTCGTTCCATGGAACCACAGGAGATCGTGAAAGGCTGGAAATCTCTTATGAAGAGACAGCCAGGCTTTAAGAAAGCTCAATCCCTTATCCATTTAGCGAAACACTCCATTGGCAGTAACCAGGCAAACGATGCCTATAAGCTTCATTTAGAGCAGTTATTAGAAGAATTTGATTTGGCTACTTCCCAACTCGAAAGAGTAGAGAATGAAGTAACACAAGCACTTGAACAAATCACGTTTGTAGAGAATCTACTAGAAATTAAGTCATTGTCTCCAATTACTCTAGCAGGCATTCTAGGTGAAGCTGGCGATCTGAGCAATTTCTCACATGGCAATTCCCTATTAAGACATGCGGGGTTACATCTAGTTGAAGCTAGCTCTGGGAAATGGAAAGGGCAAATTGTTCTTTCTAAAAGAGGCCGGTCCCGTCTACGAAGATTCCTCTTCTTAGCAACATTAAGTTTAGTGGCAAATAACCCTGAATTTAAGGCTCTTCATCACCATAATGTCAAAGTGAAGAACATGAAAAAAATGAAGTCTATAATGAAACTAATTGGCAAATTGGCAAGAATATTAGTTGGGATAGCTCGAAAAAATGAATCTTATTGTCCTGAGAAAATTCATCCCTTTTTACCTACCGCTGCATAAGTCCAAACACATAAATAAATAATAGATTAATAGATACTCCATCGTATATTGGCTTATTCGTAGGATCTCAAAGAAAGCACGGTGTACTGGAATACTTAAACAAAAGGGCACAGACCCATCCCGTTAGCAAAACCAGCCTCCCCCCCTTGGATAGGCATAACGAAGGAATGAAAGGGCATCGGACCCGTTGAGACATGGGAGGGAAAGCCTCCAGGGTTGCGTGGAGATTACGTGCAGTATATGGAAATTAATGGTGTTATTATTAACTCCTCTATTTCCCTATGCCCTCCTTTTGCCTTTAGAATTAAATTCATTCCATATTATCCGTTATAGCTCTTACAAGTGGTTTGAAATCCTGCGAATAAGCGAGCATTCACGAGGAAAATGAATCTTACTGAGGGAGTTTAAGTGAAAACCTTCACATTCTTCCCTTATTTTAACATATAAAGACCATTCCAATTACCGATTTATCTAAAATTTTAATTAATTAGGCTGTGTTAAATAATGATGTTGGTATTCCTAAACCACACCATTAGAGGAACAGAAATTTTACTGTTTATCCCTTTTACTTCATCACTGAGAAGGTTGTTTACGGGTCTTCCACCTAAGTCCGAGCCACATGAGTAATGTTGGTATCACAGAAAAAATTCCACCTGATAGGAGTCCAGGTACTCCCTTTCCAACCATTAATGGGTCCCAACTACTCCCATTGTTGTTAGCAATTAGTCCCACTACTGTGTCTAAAAAGCTGACATACAAAAAATAAGCAGAATTCAAGCTCCAGTCACCACTACCATGCCTTTTGAAATAAGCCATACCCGGAGTCAATAGAAGTCCAATGATGCACACAAGTAAAACGGAGATTAAATCTTTTATACGAGAGCCTTGGGGCTTTAAGGCGTATCGTCCCGTAAGGATAAATAAGATAGGTGTTGCGATAAGAAGCGGAATAAAAATCACTAACCCCCATAAGTTCGTTTGATTCAATATTGATAACATACCTAAAAAGAATAAAACCAATAAAATCGCAACATAACACACAAGAGATAATAGATTATTTTTTAACAAGAGCATATCGAACGAACTCCTTTCTCTACTCATTTCATATTAAAATCCTACAAAACATTATCATTATCGATTTACCATTTATGATTAATGCAAACAGATGGAAATTTATTTACTTTCATAAAATACTACTGTGAAAACAATAAATTAATTATAATATTAGCAATATTTTTAATCAATGTTAGTTGCTTGTTGAAATCAAAAACCCTGATTTTCTATGGCTAGCAGAAGAATCAGGGTTCTATTATGTAGAACCTACATCCCCAAGCGAAAATTATCGATGGTAAGTATCATTCGATGGGTTCCACATTTCCATAGATTCCCATTGAGGGTCATATTGGTCAATACCCCCACCATCGTATTCTACGAGATACTCCATACTATCTACTTCGTGATTCGGGATTGGTGATGAGAAATAACTTACATCAAATCCAGCTTTCCCTAAAATATTGTCCATTATCGTTTGGCAATCTGAACCCGTAGTGTAATATCTAGGTGGATTTACTTCCTTTGATTTTGCCAAATTCAAAGCATTTTGAGCCTCTGTTGAAGTGGCTTTAAAGAAAACAATATCGGATAAAGAATAGCCAGTTGATTTCGTATTTAGCCACTTTCTAAAATTTGTAACTGAAGAAAAGGTAAAATCATCTTTATATCGATAACTCGTTGGGAGCGTATCAAAGAAACCTATAGCATTTATTGGAACTAACTGTTGACTATTTGTGTCGAATGAGCAGTAATTTACCTCACCATTTGAAGTTACGATTGCAGTTGCGACATGCCCCAAATGATTAACGGCGCTTCTATTGTTTAATACATATACCCCCGTGTGGACCTCACCCCCGATGATAATACTTGGTTGCGCTCTTAGATGGGCAACATAAGAATTTACAACAGATAAAGATTCACTTACAGGGCTGTCGTAACCATTCATATCAGATTGAGTCGCAGTAATATTAACTTCTCCGCTAGATAACTTTTGGCTTTGAAGATCCACAGTAGTTGACCATTCAGAGTTAGAGTTGACTGTTGCTAGACCGAATGCTTCAGTTCCTTGCGAGTCAGTCAAAGTGATTTTAACAAGGTCTCCAGGTGTACCGGTTCCGGAAATTGAATAATTAGCAACATTATTTGAGGTTATATCACCTGGTTGGTTTATTACTGGAGCTGTCGGTATTGAAGTTGCCGAGTCTCCAGAAGTCGTTGTAATTAAGGAACTATTTGAATTAGTAGTTAATGCAACACCTTGTTGTCTGTTTTGCGTCACAGTCTTTGCAGATGCAAATGTTGGAATTCCAACGATAAGGACAGCGGACGAACATAAGGTTAACAACTTTGGTACTAAATTAATTTTCATTTAAAACCCTCCATTTTTGTAAATTATTAACTTTACTAGATTAATTATATAATAGTTTTGACTTTTTTAAATTGAAAAATAAATTGAATTATCGGCTTCTAATCCGTGTCATTAATAGTTTTTTTCTCATTTTTTACAAAAAAGGGAGTTTTATAAATCTATTTAATCAAAAGGCTGTGTTAAATAATAATGGTGGTATTCTTAGTAAAAAGAACTCCCATAAAATGGAAGTTCCTCAAAAATGAATTTTTACAGTATTAAACTAAATCATCCATTACTTCAAGAAGGAAAATGATGTTTACATCCACAATACTGCCCGTTAGAAGATATATAGGATATCAGCAAGGCTAGAAACTTTATTATTGTTTAGAATTTTTTTCTCTCTTCCCCATATTCCACGCTAGGAACAAAACCGAGCTCGTTATAATAATAGCTATAAAAATTCCCATTTGGTACACCCCTCCATATAGATAACAATAAAAATATTTGTCTTTACAAACCTGAACCCTTTTGTTGAAGAAGCGACGGAGATAGCCTTGTTCAACAATAGCATCCGTTAGCGGAAGAAGCATTGAACTAAATTTATAAATCTAACGCTCTTTTTAGGTCTATGTCTTCTTTAATATGGTCTGGAGTCCAAGGAATATAAATATCAGGTTTAATGCCTATTCCACTCATTCCTTTCCCTTCATCCACTATGGACAATTTGGATGTCGGATACATGAGTTCAAATTTATTTTCCCACACCATCGTTGCAAGATTGGCATAGTCGTTTAAACCTAATGTCGGTCTTCCAATAACTGTCACCTTGGAGGAATATTTACACGTTTCAACAAAGGCATCACCTGAACTCCCGCAGTACACATCCGTTAATAGGATGACTTTTTCAGGTCCCTTTTTTGTTTTTAATAGGTAGTGACTTTCATTCTCTTTCTCTCCCAAATCCAATTCAACAAAACCTTTACCTTTATTCTCTAACAAAGAATGTATGTAAGCATTCAATTGGTCTTTCGATTGATCATCTTCAACAGATGCCAATATAGTGTTGATCATTTGTATCCTAAGCTCAACATTTCGATTCGTGCAGTTGGTTAACATCGTCACGCCTTCGTTAAAACTATCCAAATCGATCTCTTCGCCATCAAATAAATACGGGAGCAGGTTAAAATAAGCCATGTCATAGCCCCCTTTATTAAAACGGACATCAATAATTAACTGTTTAAAATTTGTTAATTGGTCGTGATGATTATGGATCAAGTTTGAGATCGCATTTTGATCCATAAAATCCGTTAATTTAAGTAATAGAGTGCCTTCCTCGATTTCCTTAATCGAATACTCAGGCTGATAAGGTGGTCTTTCATACTTTTTTAGTTCGAGTTTAAATGGCGGATCGATCCCATTATCAACCTCAATGTAGTTATATTGAGACAAAATCGCATTCCAATTTTCCCTTTCTGCTACTGACTCCATTAATTGCCTGCTATGAGTTTTAACCAGTCCAAGGATAGATTTATCATTCACTGCGGTAATTACATCACCAGTTTTCAGCCTCATTTCCTTGTCACTTGTAATTACAAAGAGTGAGTCTTTATATCTTCTTACGGTAAATCCAACATAATGATCTTGATTTGTTTGACCAGTGCATCTAAATACCATATGTAAATCTTTAAAATCAAGCATATAATCTTTGACAATTTCAACGAACTTATCATCGTTCATTTCATTTCGGTCTTTGATTCGTTTTATTTGATTAAGATAAACGTCTGGATGATCCCAACCTTTTTTGTCTAAGCACCCTGCATAATCTTCGTGAAAAATAGCAATAATTTCACTGAAAATTTCTAAGTACATTGAAATCCCTCTCCCAAAATCCTAAATTCTAATACTATTTTTCTTCTTTAACTATTTGAACCGTTAGTGAAGCGACATAATATTCTATATTTTTAGCCTATCTTTTTTTCCTGTTTTTGGTTAAAAAATAAAAGCGGGCTCTTCAAATCTTATTGAAGAAACGCACGTCGATAGTTGAAGAACTAATGATATATAATTTATAAGTTTTCTTTAGTAATCAGTTGTTCAATCTGAAGACGAAAATCTCTTGTTTTATCTATGTCTTTCAAAATAACTTCAATATTTTTTTGAGACAGTTGTTGTTTAATAACTGGGTTGCGATATAATTTAAATCCATATTTATTAAATAAATTGTTAAACCACTTTTCTTTTAACAATAATTTTCGGTTTTTTCTTATTATCCTATTTTCCTTATTCATAAGGTCGAAAAACCCTTGTATAATCACTCCTATAAAATCAATCATTTTTACTATTCCTTTCATCTCGCTTATCTTATTTATTTTTAATTCTTATTTTGGTAATCTGACCTTTAGCAGAAAAAGCGATTGCCCTTATTAAACAATCGCACGTCGTTAGCTTAACATTGTTCGATTAAAGTTACTTTTGATTTCTGGTAGCTCTGAACTCTGTTGAAAAATAAAATACAGCAATAAGAAATAATATCGATGAAAAGAGCTAATACTATTCCGTTCCATTCACCACTAAATAAAGTGATATTAACAAGAGTAATCGTATGCATTAGAGCTACAATGAAAAACAATATTATATAAGTTTTCAATAACTTCCCCCCCGCTAAAAAACTAACATAAAAAAACACAAACCTTATTAAACTCTACTGACCGTTACTTTAAGTACAACTTTTCACAATCTTTAATTTAAGTTTAACATAAAACCCCAAAAAGCCTTTTAAAATATAGCCAAAAATAAGATTCGACTCTATGGGAATAATCTATTAGTAATGCAATTCACACCATAAATCACAAGGTAAATCACATACTGTACAATAATTATTATTTCCATCCGTGTGAATTACGGTGTGATTTTACATGTGAAATGGTCAAAAATGTGGGAAAAACCCTTCTATTACAGGAAAAACGCACATGAGATTTCATGTGTGAAATCATGTGCGTTTTAGCATGATATTTCTTTGTTTGCACCTCTGAAGTGAACCCGTTAGGATTTACTTGGTATGCTTACTATTCCCTTTGCAAGTGTATCTCCTCTTAACGGCACGACTTAAGAGGATCATACCGTTTAATTCCCATCCTACCCTCCCCTAACCCATTAGGTTAGAAAACGTAAATAGATATACGCTGTGGACAGGATCACAGAAAGTAGCATCATTGGAATGCCAATGAGTAAAAACCGTCCGAAGCTCAAATTTAAGCCTTCTCTTTGTGCCATCCCTGAAACGATCACATTTGCACTCGCTCCAATCAATGTTCCATTCCCACCCAAGCAGGCACCAAGAGCCAAACTCCACCATATTGGATCCAAGTTCTCTACCCCAAGTGTGCCCAACTCTTTAATCAAAGGAATCATCGTCGCAACATAAGGAATGTTATCGACAAAAGCGGACGCAATGGCGCTTAACCAAAGGATGAGTAAAGAAGTCGACGCAAGCTCTCCACCGGTTAAATGAATCGCTGCTTGGGCGAGTTGACTAATTAATCCCGTCTCAATTAGACCTGCCACGAGAACAAACAAACCAATAAAGAAAAACAATGTTGTCCATTCTATCTTTTCCAAGGCTGATTCGAGATGTTTTTTCCCTGTCAAAACCAAGAGGAGAAAGGCGCCAGTTAGCGCCACCGTTGCCGATTCAATTGGCAATGCCGAATGAAGGAAAAAACCAAGAATGGTGAGCCCTAAAATGGTTAGACATTTGATTAACAACTTGCGATCTTTAATCTCACTTTTTGGATCAATCGTCAGCAATTCTTGGATGGCTTCTTTAGATGCTTTTAATTGCTTCCGGTAGATCAAGATTAAAACCCCAATGGTTGCGACTGCAATCACAACCACATTTGGACCGAGCACGGTAATAAAATCTAAGAACGACAACTCGGGAACAGCACTCCCTATCATAATGTTCGGTGGGTCCCCAATCATGGTCGCTGTCCCTCCTATGTTAGACAGTAAAATCTCACTGATCAAATACGGTATCGGCGATAGCTTTAAACGTCTCGTGACACTAAATGTTACCGGCACCATGAGCAAAACGGTGGTCACATTATCTAGGAAAGCGGAAGCCACTGCGGTCACTAGCGCAAACACAATTAAAAGTGGAACTGGCCGGCCCTTGACAAGTTTTGCCGACCAAAGGGCAATAAATCGGAACACCCCTGTTTCAGCGGTAATATTGACTATGATCATCATGCCCACTAATAAACCAATGGTGTTAAAGTCAATATGATGTATGGCGGTCTCTTGACTGACAATACCAAACACAAGCATCGCGAGGCCCCCCAGCATCGCAATGATGGTTCGGTGCAGTTTTTCTGTGATCAAAATCGCATATGCTCCTATAAAAATAGCGAGTGCCACCCATGCATCCAATCCCAATCCGATCTCCCCTTTTCTGTACGCTTTTAACCAATAACTGGTTAGAAGAGTGCCGCACCTGACAAGGGACAACCTAAAAAAGACAAAAGGAGCCTGTCAGGTGACAGGCTCCTCCAAAAAACGCACGGTTTATTCAATTCTCTATTATAATACCATACTTTGAATCAACTTTCAAAAAAAAATCGCTAATAACGTTTTGCTCGTTCCCACGTGACGGCATTGACTTCTCCACCGATCATTAGGATCAAGCCGGTTAAGAAAAACCACATCATCAAGATGATCACACCGCCTAGACTGCCATAGGTCGAGGTAAAATGCGTGAAATGGGACACATAGAACGAAAACCCAAGAGAGATGATCTGCCAACCGATTGTTGCGACAATCGCTCCAGGTAACACATGTCGAAACGCTAGATGGACATCGGGTGCCAAAAAATATAAAGACATAAGCACCAAGACCATTATGATAAACCCGACAATCCAGCGGAACAGATTAATAATCCTAATAATTAACGGAGGCAGATGTACAATATGTGTAATCCACTTCAAAATAACATTACCAAAAACCGGTAAAATCAACGTGATCGCGATGACAAACACAAGGGCCACTGTAAGCAGAATGGCATACAGTTTCACCTTCCAAAACGGACGAGTCTCTTCCACATTATAGGCTTTATTAAGCGCACGGAACAAAGCACTTGTGGCATTAGAGGCTGACCAAAGCGTTGCTAAGATTCCGAAGGATAAGAGTCCACCGCTCGCTTGCGTTAGCAAAGGGCGCACATTCGATTCAATTAAGTTCGAGACTTCTCCAGGAACTTGTGACACAATCCAGTGAATCAGAAGGTCCTTATTTAGGTCTAAAAACGGAAGAATCGTCAACATCACAATTAATAAAGGAAATAATGAGAGCAAAAAATAAAACGCAAGTTGTGCGGATAAATCATTTAATTGGTCCCGCATTATTTGTCCTAATAGTTGGTTAAAAAAAGTGGTGCGCTTTCGAGTTTGAGCCAAATGACCTCCCCCTCTCTGTTGCCCCTAGAAAGACGACGCAGAAACCTCGTCTCATATGCACTTATTCTATTATATTATAAAAGCATACATGTTAGGCTTTCCATTTAATAGCTTTCTTCTCCTTCTTCCTGTAGGATTGCCATCCCTCCGTCCAACATATAGTGAAGAGAAGGAGTGAGGCGAATGATCACCCAAAGAGAACTGGATGCCATCCTGGAAAACAAGAGGAACCAAATCAAAAACCTGCAAAAAGAAGATGGCTCTTGGCGGTTTTGCTTTGAAGGTCCACCAATGACCGATGCCTATTTTATAATAATGGCTAAAAATTTAAACTTGGACGAAGAAGACACAGTGATGAAATGCATAAGACGCCTAAAAGAGAATCAGGATCCAAAAGGATTTTGGCGCATCTATCCAGACGAACCGAATGGTAATCTCTCGGCAACCGTTGAAGCCACGCTTGCGCTCATTCTCTCTGGCACCTGCACGATCGAGGACCCCATGATCCAAAACGCGATCCAAGTGATAAAAAAAAAGGGTGGCCTCAAAAAAACAGAGTTGATCACGCGCACCTTTTTAGCCATGAATGGGCTTTATTCGTGGCCCACACTTCCCGTTAATCCAGCTTGGTTGGTCCTACTCCCTAAATCCTTACCTTTCAACTTTTACTCCTTTTCAAGTTACGCACGGGCCCATTTTGCACCTGCACTTGTTGCGTGTGAACATCAGTTTAAACGAACCCCAAAACGGACTAAGACCCTCGTGGAATTCTATAAACAAATCGGCGAGTCTAATCTCGTTAATGAGGCGTCGGCCTCGAGAATACGTCCAACACCAATGGTACTCTCCCTTAACGGCTCTAGTACTACAGAGGAACTATCCAACTATTGGCCAGAACTTGCCGACTGGCTCGATGAATCAAGAGGCTCCATTGGTACTTTCCTCAAAACAAGCCTCTTTAAACTTAAAGAAGAGGTCACGATTTGGAAAACAGCTGCCGACCGTTGGATTGAGCGTTACATGCTCCAACGACTTTCGGAAAATGGAACGCTCTTAAATTATGCGAGTACTTCTTATTTAATGATATATGGTCTTCTTGCGCTCGGCTATTCAGAAGATTCCACGCTTATTTTAAATGCTATAAAAGGGATTCAATCTTTAATATGGGAGGAAGCCGGTTTGTTTCATATTCAAAACTCACCCTCTCCAGTTTGGGACACCGCTCTTTTGGCTGTATCCCTTTTAGATGCGGGTACGGCTAAGGAAGACCCCGTTCTAGAAAAAGCGGCCGCCTTTCTAAAGGGCGCTCAACAAAGTGAATGGGGAGATTGGGCGATTCATAACCCTGATACGCCACCAGGTGGCTGGGGATTCTCAGATTCAAATACTAAACACCCAGATCTTGATGATACGCATGTGGCTCTTAGAGTGATGAATGCGTTCCAAGAACGGCCGGCATATAAAGAAGCATTCAATCGAGGGGTTTCTTGGCTTTTATCCATGCAAAATGATGATGGTGGGTGGGCAGCTTTTGAAAAAAATGTGGATCAGTCGGTGCTCGCTCTGCTCCCTGTTAAACATATACAAGAGGCAGCTCTTGATCCATCGACGGCCGATTTAACTGGACGAACATTATTTTTTTTCGGGAAAGTCTTAAAATGGACACCTTCCAATTCAAATGCGAAACGGGCGATTGATTGGCTAAAGAATCATCAAGATGATAAAGGCGCTTGGACCGGGAGATGGGGCGTCCAAAACATTTATGGCACGTGGGCGGCATTAACTGGCCTAATGTCTGTAGGGGTTCGTATAGAGGATCCAACGATCGTAAAGGCCGTCAATTGGTTGAGGCTGATTCAAAACCAAGATGGTGGATGGGGCGAATCCTGTCAAAGTGATTCCAAGTCACAGTTTGTGACCAATACAAGTACCGCGATTCAAACAGCATGGGCGGTCGACGCCCTGCTTTCTGTTAGTGGGCCTACCTCCGAATCGGTGAAACGGGGTGTCCAGTTTCTAATCAAGCAAGATGTGATCACTAAAGAAGAGCAAATGACGCATTATCCAACAGGTATTGGACTACCCGGTTCCTTTTATAATCGCTACCATAGTTATTCGTATATTTGGCCCTTATTGACGCTCAGTCATTATCGGTCCGCGTCAAACGCGGACCGTTGACCTTTGACCGGTACCTGACACTTCTTTAATGACCTTCACCATGATTGTTGCGTGAGTGATTACCATTTTTCACCTTTTTTGAACCGTCAAGTGGTTTAGGTTGACCTGAATTGGCTTGGTTTTTCTTTTTCACAAGGCATCCCCTTTCATTAAGTGTACAGTGTTAGTATGGGCGTTTCCGAGATAAATATCATTAGTGAAAAAATTTGGGTGTTTCCCACCTACCCTTTAAAATTAGGTTGAAACATAAGATAGCGTCCGTACCGGGGTTCCGCCTGAGATTTCGGGCACTATGCGACTCGCTTTGTAATTTTTGTTTCGGGAACTATGCGCAACGTTCAGTTCCCGAAATGCGGTTCGACGTGCGGTTCGGGAATAACGCATTGAGAGTCTGCACTCGCCTTAAAAATCCAACAAAAAAAGCCCCCCTAACGAAAAGGGGCGCAACACTGTTAATCGGTTTCGGTTTGGAGGGCTAATTTTTCAAGAAGGATATCTAAGATTTTGAGTTCTTCGATACTGAGATGGGAATGAAGATTTAACATATAGCGATTCTTCAGAACTTCCATCTCTTTTACAAGCGTTTTCCCTTCTTCAGTTGAGTTTAACTCAACAATGCGTCGGTCTACTTCTGAACGATGGCGCTCCACATAGCCACGTTGCAAGAGGCGATCGGCAACCGCCGTTGCATAACTCGCAGTCACATTCATCTCTTTTGAGAGATCTGAAATTTTGACGGGTTCTTGCTCCGACAAACGCTTCATGAAAATAAATTCATGACTTGTAATGTTATTGTCTTTAAACAATTCGTTAATGCCTCTCTGAACTTGTCGAAACATGGTCCGGAATCTTTGTTCGATATTCTGGATCAACTCTGATTTTTTATCCATTTTTTCTCACCCACTTATATCAACAAAAGGTGAATCACATTGTCTTCTTACTCCAAACTAAGTGACACATTTTCTTCCTATTTGTAAAAAACGAGAAGAACATTCAAGCATTATGTCCTTCTCGTTGTTGTTTTTTATTGATCCGTGGCTAATTCGTTCTTTTCAACTGCAGCAGGTGGTCCTGATTTTCTCGCAGCTTCTTTGACTGGTTTCGGTTTCGTTTGCACCGCACGTTTGATAAAGAAAGACAAGATCAAAGCGAGAATAGCTAAACCAGTTGCCACAATAAACGCATCATTAATGCCTTGGATTGCAGATTCTTTCATAACCTGACCGTATATCATAGTCGTGACTAGACTGCTTCCTTCAGCGGTTGGCACATGCATAGTCGAGGCAAGGCCTTGACCAAGCATGTTTAACTTTTGGCTTAAGAAATGATTGGCCGATGTAATGGTGTTGATATAACCGCCTTGATGGAACGTCGTCCGATTGGACATAACCGTTACGAGAAACGCAGTGCCAAGTGACCCTGCAACCTGTCGCATGGTATTCGACATCGCCGTTCCATGACTATAATACTTCGGTGGCAAGTTGTTAAGCCCCTCTGTCATAATAGGCATCATCAACATGGACATCCCAAACATACGGAACGTGTACATAACCATTATATGACCGTATGTCGTAGCATCCGTTAAATGGCCAAAATTCCATGTGGTGACAGCCGTGATCAACAAGCCAACAATGGCAAGTGGACGCGCTCCAATTTTATCATATAAAATACCCGTAATCGGAGACATAATCCCCATTAAAATTGCCCCAGGTAATAAAAGTAGACCGGATTGCAATGGGGTAAACCCACGGATATTTTGTAAATAAATTGGGGTTAAAATCATCCCTGCAAACATCGCCATAGTAATAACGGCGTTTACGATGGTTGTCATTGAAAAGATGCTAAATTTAAACACTCGAAACTCAAGGATCGGATTTTTCACTGTTAACGATCGCCATAAGAATAACGCCAAGGCAATTACCCCTGCGATTAAAGCGACGTCAACTTTTGTAGAACTCCAGCCGTCATTTCCTGCTTCACTAAACGCATAGAGCACCCCACCAAATCCAATGGTCGACAAAATGATACCAAGAATGTCTAGTTTTGGATGGGTTAATTTACGTATGTTACGTAAGAAAACAAAAGCTAAGATGATGTCAATAATTGTAATTGGAAGCACAACGTAGAAAAGGATTCGCCATGAATAATTTTCTACAATCCAACCGGACAATGTTGGCCCAACAGCAGGTGCAAAGATCATCGCAACACCCATCGTCCCCATCGCAGCGCCCCGTTTTTCCGGTGGGAAAATCGTGAGCATAACGTTGGTCATGAGCGGCATAATAATCCCCGCTCCAATTCCTTGGATTAAACGTCCAACCAAAAGAATTGGGAAGGTTGGAGAGATGGCACAGAAAATGGTTCCGATCCCAAACGAACTCATTGCAAATATAAACAAAGTACGGGTTGTAAACGTTTCGAGTAAGAATGCTGTGATTGGGATCAAAACCCCGTTGACTAGCATGTAACCCGTCACTAGCCACTGTACCGTGTTGTAGCTGACGTTTAAATCCGTTTGGATTTTTGGTAAGGCTACGTTGAGCAAGGTTTGATTTAAGATGGCTGTAAATGCACCTAAGATCAAAACGGCCACAATGGACACAGGGTGTACGGAACTCGGATCAATAATCTCCGAGCGCTTAGACGGTTTCTTTGTTCGCTTCTTCTTACCTGGACGTTCAGCCTTGGCAGACTCTTCCTTTATTTGTTCGGGGTCCTGTCCTTCAAAACTTGTAGCAGGTAAGGTTTCGTCAGTTGGCTCAGACGATCCATGTTCTTCTGAACCAGCTGGTTCAGAAGAGCGGATCGGTTGATTGGTACTGTCAGACACTACATCTTTATCGAGATCAGAACGAGAACGCAACGGTGTCTCGTCTTCAGATCTAGAAGCGGTTTGCATCGACGGTTGTTCATCAACTTGATCTTCACCCGGCTGCTTACGTCCTCTCCGCCTTGACCGTGAAAGTGATTCATTGGGGGAATCATCGACTTGATTCGCTGACTTTCTATTTCTTCTAAAAATCATGTTTAAGCCAACAATTACAAGCACAATAAATACGATATATGCCCAAAGAAAAGGTGACATGATGGACCCTCCTTCCATTTTAGTTCATCTGTCCTAACTCACTTAAACCATCAAGTATGGATTCGAACGGTAGTGTTCATGCCAGGACGTAATTGAACGCCTTTAGAAGAATCGATTGAGATTCGAACTGGAATTAACTGAACAACTTTTGTAAAGTTACCTGATTGATTGCTGCTTGGTAGTAAAGAGAATGTACTGTTTGTTGCAAGACCGATTTTTTCGATATGACCAGTAAGGTCTGTTCCTTTGTAAGCATCCACGTAAATGTCTACTTTTTGTCCAACAGAAATATTGTCAATATCGGTTTCTTTAATATTAGCTGTGACATACAACTTGTTGTAGTCATACGCATAGGCAAGCGGCATACCGGCTGCAACATACGTATCTTCTACCCCACTGTTTTGCGCAATCGTTCCAGATTTAGGCATTGTGACCGGAACTTGAACGGATTGTCCTTTAGCATTTTGAGTGGTGATTTGCCCGACTGTATCCCCTGCGCTAAAAGTTTGACCTTGTGTGCCATTCCATGTGGTTAATTTTCCAGATGTAGGTGGCGCTACTGAAATTTGTTGACCATCAATCATCGCATTGTCGGTTTTGACATAGTTTGCACTTTGATCGTAATAATAATAGCCTAATGCGCCTCCACCGATTAGTACAATAATGACAATTATGTTCGTTAATAATAAACGACCAAAACTACTCATTGAATGACCCTCCCTCTTTTCTTTCGCAGCATTATTCTAGGTTAGCATGCCCATTTTGAATGAAGACTTTCATAATGGCCAACCCAAATGTGTACACAAGCCTTCTTTTTAATGTATGAGCCTTAAATACATTAAAAAGACTTCACCTTATATTGAAAGGTTAAGCAAAGCCTCTGCACAACACGACCGAGTCGAATCACCTAAAATGAGCCTCCCCCTGCTGCGACCAGAACATTTAAAATAAATTACTTAACAAGGTTAAGTATATTTTCAACGTTTTAAATCATACCACGTCACTTTTAATTAAGCAACTCCTTAAACCTCAAAAATATATGGCAAAAATTTGAACGAAAATAAAGCGATTAATCCTTTAAAAACATGAAAAAGACGGTAACCTGCAGAGAGGTTACCGTCTTGCAAAGCGGGTACAATCATCATGCGACATAATTAATTATGATAGCAATAATCCCACAGATGATCGCGAACCAGTTGACCCCTTTAGATGGTGAGAAAAGGCCAATTATACCTAATACAAGACCAATCACACCTAAAACTAGATGAGCTGTAAAGAAACCAACGACGGCTACAACGATCCCAATCCAACCAAGCCATTTTCCTGCTTTACCATTCATTTATTAGGGCCCCTTTCGTTTTTCTTTATCCTAGATGTATAGGACGTGTTTGGATGTGCCTCTCTAAAAACATATGAGGACTTATCCAAGTTTATTAACAAAAGATTGTCTTAAACTTTAAGAGGCCCATCCTTCAATACAAATGCAGGTTAATCTTCTTCACCACTTTGAAGTGTTTCAAGCTTAGCCAAAATAGCTTGTTTCTTTTCCGATGCAATTTTGGAAGTAATAAGATCATCATTTAATAAATCTTGTATCGCTTGAAATTCAGATAATAACAATTGGCGCTGAACTTGGCGCTTTTGATCCTCTTCCACTTCAGGCATGGAATTGTAAAGCTTGTTAAGCTTTTCATGCCCTTCCCCGATTCGATCTTTATAGACTGTTTTAAATTCTTCATACACTTTTCCATCCACTAATGCACGTAGCCGCATATCCTCTAATTTGTCTAACGCCGTATTGGATTGGTGAATCTCCGTGACCGTTTCATCAAATTCATCTAAGGTGTTAGAGTTCGGTTCAAGTTTTAAAAACTTTATAAAGGGGTCCAAACTCCAACTCTGAAAAATAAGCGAAAAAATAACGACTCCAAATGTGAGCGCCTGTATGGTATCACGGCCCGGAAAATCGTTTGGGAGACTCAAAGCTAAGGCGACCGATAAGCTCCCTTTTAGACCTCCCCAATTAATAAGATGTTTCCATTTCATTGGGAATTTCTCAAAACTTAAACTTAGATAAACGGCTAGCGTTCTGGCAACTAACACAATTAAAACGGCTGGTATGATCAACTTCCATTTCTCACCAAAGTGGATTTGATTGATCTGTAAACCAAGCATGAAAAAGATAAGGGAATTGGCAATAAATGCGATCACATCCCAAAAACTTCGAATCGTCATTTTGGTTAATGGGGTCATCCCAATCGAAGACCCATATGAACCAAACACAAGACCTGCCACTACGACTGCTACAACCCCACTTACTTTAAGTTCTTCCGCAAGAAAGTAAGAGCCAAAGAACAATACGATGGAGAAGGAAATTTCAAGCGGATAATCATCAAAGAGTTTTGTTAGATGTGAGAATAAGAATCCCAACAATCCACCGATTAAAGCTCCACCCACTGCAAATTTCAGAAACATGAGAACGCCTTGGCCGAGTCCGCTCCATCCCATATCAATCCATGTTAGAAGATAAAAAACGGACATATTAAAAAGCACAACACCAATGCCATCATTAAACAGACTCTCACCCTCTAGAATCGTTGAGAGTTGTCGATTAATCCCTTTTGATTTCAGGATCGATATGACACTTATTGGATCAGTTGTCGCCATAAGCGCACCAAAGACCATCGCCACCACTAATGATAAGCCCATTATGTAATAAGAGAATACACCAATAAATATATAAGTCAGGAGCGTCCCAACCAGGGCTAAGAGCAAAACCGTCTTTTTATTGGAAAGCAAATGATGCACGGGCATATTCAGTGTGGCTTCCCCTAACAAAATGGGTAGGAAAATGGACAGGATGACGATAGGAAAAGCTGTTGAAGACGTCACGAGATTGTATAGGCTTTGGATTTGAGGCAAATGGACCGCACCAATTAACAGACCCGAAAAGACTAATGCTGTCGGATAGGGGCGTTTCAAATATTTGGCAAGAGCGGTAATTCCGACTGAAACCGCAAATAACACAACGATTGAAATAAGCTTCATATCAAAGTTTTCCATAGACACTCCTCTAATCCTGACGATTTATTTTTAGTTTACACTAAACCCAATTGGTTATAAACCATGTCACTTTCCATATTTAGGCAAGTGCCCATTTTTGATTAAAGGCTAAACACATATCCCCCTTTTTACATAGGATATATTGAAACCAGGTAAGAGGGGGTGAAAACAGAATGGTCTACGGTGGCTATGGATATGGTGGCTACGGCTACGGTGCAGGTGCAGGTGGTTACGGTGGTGGCTGCTGCTACGGTGGCGGTAACACTGGCGGCGCTGGATTTGCACTAATCGTCGTCTTGTTCATCCTCTTGATTATTGTTGGTACAGCTTATGTCTATTAATTTCTAAAAACACAAGGTCTGTCTCTAAGTCGAGACAGACTTGTTTTATTTTGGCCAAGATTTTTTAAAATTGGATGGTTGATTCGATTCAAACAGGGTCAACCGTAAAAAGAGAAACGAGTGAGCATTCGCTCACTCGTTCATTATTATCTTATTTAATACCAGAACCCAAATGGTCGAAACCATGGACGATACCCATAGAAACCATAACCTGGAAATCCATAACCAAATCCATAACCTGGAAATCCGAAGCCATAACCAGGGAAGCCAAAGCCGCCATAGAAAGGAAACGCGCGTGTCTCCTCAGTAGCGTGATAACCCGAATTATAAGGGAGATAACCATATCCTGTTTGTGGTGTCACTAAGATCTGCCTCCTTAGATTCTTCAATCCTAAGGTATGCAGTCCTCCTATTACATGGGTAAGTCCCCACAGTTTAAGATAAGCCCAATTTTAAAGAACAGTCGTAAGGAAAATAACAAGGCCTACAATCCAGCAATAATAAGCAAATGGACGCATTGCACTAACCTCGTTTTTCTTAAACAAACGCATCATAATCCAGGTTGCAATGAATGCACAAATCCCCGCTAAAAGCCCCCCGATTAAACTCATCTTCATTAACCCAGGAACATGAGCATGCATCATTTTCGGAACTTCTAAAACAGCGGCACCTGCAATAATTGGAACACCTAAAAGCATAGTGAATTTAGCAGAAGCTTCATGTTTCAATCCTGTCCAAAAACCAGCCGTGATTGTGGAACCGGTTCGTGAGAATCCAGGAATTAATGCCAGACTTTGAAAAAGACCAACAAAAAGGGCTTGACCAAATGATAAGTCTTCAATCTCTTTCGAACCATTTTGACGGACACGTTCGCCAAAAAACAAAAAGAACCCATTAATAATCAAGAAAATAGACGCACTCGTCACATTGCTAAACACATGTTCAATCGGATTTTGAAAAAGTTTACCAATAATCGCAGCTGGAATCGTCGCCACAATGACGAGTAAAATAATTTTTCGAGCATTCTTGTCGCGACCGGTAAAAAGATTAAGAATGATTTTAACCCAATCTTTGATGAAATAAAGAAACAAGGCAAGCGCTGTCCCTAAATGAAGCATGACGACGTAAGCAAGAAAATGTTGTTTGAGAAAAGTATCACTTAAATTCCAGTGAAACACATAAGGCGTAAAGACACCATGTGCCACACTACTTATTGGGAATAATTCTGTAATCCCTTGAACAATGGCAAAAACTAATGTTTGAATCATCGTTAAATGCAAAGCCGACCCGCTCCCCACAATTTTTAATTTGTCTTATAAATTGACTAGCGTAACCTATAAAAAGATCACAACAATTTATTTTTTCTTCTTAGGAAACCAAAACCTTCTTTAATTTACCTTATATATTATGTGGAAACAAGTCTAATTTTGTAAAAGAATGTACAACTCATATGGAATAATAGTCGCCGAATGGGACCACCCAAGTCCCAAGCCTTTTCGCTCCCCTTAACGAAACATCATATATAGGGTAGCCGCGACTATAGCTCCCAAAAATGCGAGGACATAAATCCATACGAGAACGCTAAGATTCTTTTTTTCATCCTTAAAATGATGGGCTCTGACAGGTTTGGTCTGTTCGTTCGGATCCATCTCTTCCATAGACTTGATAGTTTGGTTCACTTGTTTCCCCGCAATCAAGGTCCCAACCAACGCAATCCCCCCAATCACGACAATCACTATTGTGTATAAAATCCACATCGTGCCACCTCCAGCTTACTTTTATAGTATTTGCTCTGTTAACTATGCGTGGTGATTTCCGCTTCAATCAAAAAAACTGAAAATGAAGATTAACATTCAACACATTTTTAAAGGTAATTGTATCCGCTTTCAAAATAGTGACCATCGAAACTTTTCTAATTAGAAATTGGGCTGTTCCCCATGGGCAAATGACTCACCACCCGACCTTTTGTGAATACGTTAGGCATAGGAGGATCAGAAACCTATGCATCTCATTACCGTAATATTCATAGGGATTATCGCAAATATTGATAATCTTGTTATTGGTTTTTCTTATGGGTTAAAGAAGACCCAAATTCCGTTCAGTTCCAACTTCATGATCGCGGTCATGTCCATGATCTGCTCTCTTGCCGCCCTTATGGTTGGTCATTTTGTTTCAAGATTTTTGACAGCTGGCCTAACCAATGCGATCGGCGGGATCCTGCTTATTTTAATTGGCGGTTTGATCATGTGGTCTACATTTTATGAAAGAAAACAAAGAATTAGTGGGAAACAACCCGATCTCGTAAAGATTGTCTACGAACCCAAAAAAGCAGATCTTGACCTCAACAATCGGATCTCTCTAAAGGAATCTATTTTTCTTGGCTTCGCCCTGGCATTGAACAGTATCAGTACCAGTTTTAGCGTTGGACTTAGCGATCCATCCTTTGCCGCTTATATCGTTTCAATCGGATTATTTTCACTCATTTCCATTTGGATTGGAACCCGATTAGGCAGTCGCGTTAAGGCAATTCTCAAGAATTTAGAATTCTATGCCCCCATTTTATCTGGAGGTCTTCTAATAATGGTTGGGATATATGAGATCGTTCTTTAGTTAATCAAAGAGACTGACTCAGGAAGGGGCTGACGCTTACTTCTTGGTCAGTCTCTTCTTTATTTGGATTGGCATGACTTACAAACCCCATAGATCTCAAGCTTGTGGGAGTGCATTTGAAAATCTTCCAGTTGACCTTCAACTTGAGGAATGGGACAATCCGTTAACTCTTGGGTGAATCCGCATAACGTACAGACCGCATGATGATGGTGGCCAGAACGACATTTTAATCGATAGCGTGTTGCCAAATCATTAAATTCCAATCGTTCAATAACATTTAATTCCTCTAAAAGCGAAACATTTCTGTAAATTGTGTCCAAACTGATATTAGGATAGTTCTCCTGACATAATTCATATACATCACGAACCGTCAGATAATGGGACTTATGCTCGACAAAAAGATCAATTAAGGCTTTTCGTTTACCTGTATACTTGAAGCCTTCTTCTTTCAATTGAGCAATTAAGGCATCGGAATCCATCGTCTTATTCCTTCCTATTAAAAGATTTCCCAAAAGATTAACTCACGCTATCATTATACATGTTTTTGAGGGTTTCGTTAAATCGTAATCGTTCTTATTTACATTTTAAAGGAACCCTGATAAACTAACAAAGCAATCTACAACAAGGAAACTCGACAAAGGAGGCGAATGAAAATGTGGTTTGTTCTTATCTTATGTGTGATCGCTGCACTTGCAGATGTTCTTGGAGGTTTTTTGACTGTTTTTAAGACCTTTAACAAAAGTGAAATTAGATTTATTACAAGCCTAGGTGCAGGTTTTTTATTAGGCGCGACACTCTTAGACCGTTTACCTGATTCCATGTCTAAACTTCCGCATAGTGCACCGCTTTATATGATGATGGGCTATCTGTTGATCTTAGTCGTCAGTCAATTTAACGCTCATCAACATTCTGGACATGTCTCAGAGCATTTAGTGGTTACACAATCATCTGTTGACCACCTGAAAGAAGCACGATCACAGGCACAAGTGACGCAACGATCTGCCTTCATTTCATTCATCAGCCTCATGCTTCATACATTTGTTGATGGTGTCATTATCGCAGGTGCTTTTACATTAAATCCATCCACTGGATTTCTAATTTTCCTTGCTATTTCGTTCCATAAAATCCCAGAAGGTTTCAGCATGGCTTCGCTTTATCTCGCTGCTGGGAATTCTCGGAAACGCGCTTTTTTAACCTCTCTTGGTTTAGCCATATCTACTTTAATTGGAGCGGTTATTACGCTCATGCTAAGAGATTTAAGCGGGCACGTCATTACCGTTTTAATGGCCGTAGCAACCGGCACCTTTCTATATATATCCACAACAGAACTCATCCCTTCCATTAAGGGACAACAACGAACGACATTAGGTATCTTAATCGGTGTCACTCTTTTTTATGGGTCATTGCTGTTGATTAAGCATGTGGGACTTGGATAAGCAGCCGAATACCGATTATTAAACGTATGTAAATTAAGACACAAATTAAGCATTACAAGTCGCTTCTTAGACAATTCATGGTAAAATACAAGAAAGATATATCAGTTCCTGCATCCGCATAGTTTATATAGACGATTCATATTACGGGTACGAAAGATGACCTTATGTGACCTTTTTAAAAAAATATGGGGATTTCACCAAAAATTGTCTTATTTTTCGAGGGGAGATTGACTTGCACCTGCTTACGGCCATACAACCTCTAATCCATCATTATGGACTTTTCGGGGTGTTTTTCATTGTATTTATTGAAAAAATCGGAATCCCATTCCCTGCTGAGACCACTCTCATTTTATCAGGGATTGAATGGAAAAGTGGCGTCTTTTCTTTTTTTCCACTGTTTTTAGCAGGCTTTTTCGGAGATATAACCGGTTCCGCCGCCGCATATTTTATCGGCCGATTTTTAGGAAGACCGTTTTTACTTCGTTTCCAAAAAATATTTCGTATGAATGATGCCGTATTGGATCGCGCCCAAGCTCGTTTGTTAAAAGCTAAAATTCCAGTCCTGGTCATTTCCAAATTTATTGCAGGCATACGAATCATTGTCCCTTATCTCGCTGGGATTAACAAACTTCCTTTTTCTCAGTTTTTCTTGTGGAACTCCATTGCCGCGTTCTTTTGGGTACTCTTATTTATTACTTTTGGTCAAACGCTCGCTCTTTTAATTAACCATACTTATCAATTCATTAAAGAAACGCCTTGGCTATGGGTCCCAACCCTTGTTCTTGTCGCTGGGGGTGGCACGTACGGCACGCTCGTTTGGAGGAAAAAGAAAAAGAACAAAAAAAAGGAGACCATGCGTTCTGAACAAAACAAGTCTCCACACTAAGATTCCAATAGCCTTGGGATCTTTTTTATTTCTCGTCTATTATAAACTTTGATTTTGATTCGGTTGAATGCCATCGTTATCTGTAATCGGTGAATCCACCGCATCATTATCAAAAATATTATTAATCATATTGGCGGAGTTGTTAATCCCAAATAGCATGCCATTTCCAAAATTATTTTTCGAGTGAGCACTCCAACCACCTTGTGAATTCTCACCTATTGAAACGGTCGCGTTGGTATCTTGTGCATTGACGTTGATCGTACCAAAACTAATGTTAACGGACAAAGTCTGCGACCTCCTTCGAACACATTTTCCTCCTATTTATAGTCTATGAAAAGGTGTTTGGAACGTGCCCCTTTAGGCTTTTTTTGGGTTAGGCGGTTTGATTTTGATTGGCTTGAACAAAATCCATATCGGTAATCGGTGCATCCACACCATCCAGATCGTAAAGGTTATTCAGAAAATTAACCGTGTTATTAACACCGAACAACATCCCATTACCAAAATTATTTTTGGCATGAGCACTCCATGCTACTTGGCTGTTTTCCCCTACAGACAAGGAGGCATCTGTATCTTGGGCGTTTATGTTAATTGCAGCAAACGTGATATTCACTGACATCTATA
The DNA here is from genome assembly GCA_963829575.1 of uncultured Sporolactobacillaceae bacterium. Lineage (GTDB taxonomy): Bacteria > Bacillota > Bacilli > Bacillales > Sporolactobacillaceae > KACC-23026. The sequence goes on from CAWHJF010000017.1 coordinate 75,602, forward strand.
GATCCCCTCTCAAATTAACCCCAAATATTCTCCCACTCATTTTGATTATTCTTATAGTTAGTGTATCCATCTTATTAAAGACAGTGACACACTTATGGGATCTTTTTTGTCTTTATCCTTTCCTCTTACTTCTTCTGAGTCAACCCCTTAGACATGTCGCTTCTTTTTAAACGCCCTGACTCTTCAAATTCGTTCTTAATCAAAGCACATGTTTAAGTGTTAATTGTTTTGTCACTTTCATCTTACTTGCTCAAAGGCTATAATAAGTTCAATAGAGCTTGTCGACATGTGCCTTGCGCACATAAAAAACGAAAGGTAGGATTCTATGGCTGTTTCATCTACCCAAAACAAACGCTTTGCCATTTCCATCATCATTTTCTCAATCGTAGCGAATCTAATCATTTTACTTTTGTTTTTTTCACCACTTGGCTACCAAGGTAAGGTTAATTTCGATGTGACGATCTTCCCCCGTCTTAATGCTATTTTTAATAGCTTTACCTTTATATTTCTTTGGATCGCCCTGTTTGCCATTCGGAGAAAAAACATTAAATTGCATCGCGGCTTCATTTTAGCCGCTTTTACGACAACCGTGTTATTTCTCGTTTCGTATCTCAGTTTCCATTACTTAACCCCTCCCCCTCACTATGGTGGAACAGGGGCAATACGAACAGTTTACCTTCTCATATTAATAACGCACAGTTTCTTGGCTGCGATCATTGTGCCACTCGCACTTTTTGCACTCTATTGGGGATGGACCATGCAAATTAGCAAGCATAAGAAAATTGTACGTTGGACCATGCCAATCTGGCTTTATGTCAGTTTAACAGGCGTTGTCGTTTATCTGATGATGTCCCCTTATTACTAAAAAAAAGTAGGTGCCGCCTGCTTTAGGGGGCCACTAGCTGTCGAACATGGTTCGGCAGCTTTTTTATGTAGAACTGAGCGTGCTTCAGTGGTGGGATGAAGCACGCTTTGACCATCAAATCACGCCGAACAGGGCTTCATCGACCGGATGAAGCCCTAAGCACTGGTGAAATCCTGTTCAATGGGGCTTCATAGGAGGCTTTTTACAATTTGGTGGCCGCCTCTTTTAAGGCGGCCCTACTTATTAGTTTGCATTAAATTTTTCGATAAACTGTAAAAATCAAACCCATCTCGGTCATCGATGGTATTCACAAATTGTTTCAACCCATTTTTCCCGATCATTCGTCCTGTACCAAAGTTGTTTTTCCCGCGCGTTTGCCAACCATTTTGCTGATTTTCCCCTATCGAAATGGCGGCATTGGTATCCATTGCATTAAGATGAACGCCATTCACCTTAATCTCCACATCCTTAAAATTATTAAAGCCACTTTTATTAGTAAGGGACACGGTCCGGTCGACATTCATCATATCCATTTCATCATTATCCTGCACAATTCCAATTAATTCTTTGGCTTGTGTTTGACTCAATTCACCAAATGCTTGATTGGTTTTGGACTTTGAATTCCATCCGTTGGCCATAGTTTGCCCAATAAATAGTCCTGATGCACTTTCAATCGTGTGTACATGAAGTTCACCAATCTTAAAACTCTCACTCATTTCAAGCCCCTCATTCCGCTCAAATTTCTCTTATTAGATAGCATACGTTTCTTTTCAAAAGGATGTGCAATAAGTCCGTTCCCCTCATTTTCCTGTATATCGACAAACAATTCCGAAGTGTCTTGTTTGTTAAAGTTTCTCGAAGACCGTTTACATTAAGGATGGGTTTGGCTATTCTTAGTATGAACTTTAATTTTTATAAATAAGTCCTTTTATCCTGAACATATTATATAGTAGGTCCTATCAGTACGTTTGAATAGAAAGACTCCAAGAAATAACTGATAGCCATTTACACCTAATATTTGCGACATTTCGGTCCAATCCATATACTTGCACGTATTGGGGAAAAAGGAGTTTTTTGATGAGTGAAAGGAATCGAGTTTTAATTCTTTACGCCAATTATGGCGAAGGGCATAAAATGGCAGCCGGCGCTATTGAAGCGCGACTCAAAACACGCCTACCTTTTGCACACGTAGAAACCGTAGACTTTCTGGGTCTTGCCTATCCGTTTAGTGATTGGGTCTTACGAAAGCTCTACCTCCAAACATTCTCGTGGGCACAGCCTGTCTATAAACAACTCTATTATAAAACGAAAAACAATGCGGTGGATTCTCCTTTATTTACGTTTCCATCTCGATTGCTTTCCCTTAAGCTTGAACGCTACATAAATGACGTACAACCTAGTGTTGTCATCAGTACTTTTCCAATTCTGACAGGTGTCTTAGCTCAAATTAAAGAGCGTGGCACCCATCCCTTTAAACTTCATTGTGTCATTACAGATTATGTGGCACATAGTCAATGGCTCTATCATTCTGTGGATCGGTATTTTGTTCCTACTGAATACATTCGGCAGGATCTCTTGCAAAGAGGGGTCACCGATGCATCGATTCATACAACAGGCATTCCCGTCATGCCCAAATTCGAAACCCGAATTCATAAAGCGTTCCTTTTAAAAAAATGGGGACTGTCACCAACAAAACCTGTTGTTCTGATATCAGCAGGCGCTTTTGGTGTGATTAACATAAAAAAAGCCTGCAAACAATTGGTCACGAATTGCCCTGATATTCAATTTGTCGTGGTCTGTGGCCGAAATCAAAAGCTTTATGACCACCTGTTAGAGGTTCCAGGACTTTTTCCTTTGTCTTTTACCACCAAGATGCATGAACTTATGCAGCTTTCTGATCTCTTCATTACCAAGGCCGGCGGTTTGACAGTTACAGAAGCGATCATGAGTGAGCTCCCTATGCTTTTATTTAAATCACAACCCGGTCAAGAAACAGAAAATGTGAAATACCTTATTAGCCAGCGCGTTGCAAAGAGAGTGAAATCAGCCGAAGATTTACCAAAAATGGTAATGGAAATCGTGACGAACCGATCCGTTTATAATGAAATGAAACAAAACGTCTCACACTTATATTCTAAATTAAATCACAGATCGCATCTGACTGATTTTATTTTGAAGGATATGAGCACGAATCGTAATGAGGTGGACACTATAAGACTCCGTGGGAACAGGCTCTATGAAATTTAACAAAACTCACTTCATAATTGTCATTGGGGCTATTGGTGTGGTGTTGTTTTTCTATTACAATCGGCATCACGAACTGACTCACGCCATTCAAGCCTATGGGTCAACTGGACGTGTCGCCGCCATCTTAATGATGACTCTAATTTTTTTAACCCCCATTCCATCTGAAGGCCTTCTTCTGATTTATTTTAATGTATATGGCGTGTTTATGGGGCTTGTCTACGCATGGACAAGTTATGTGATTAGTGTTGTGCTTTTATTTCTGGGAGCACGCTACCTCTTGACGACTTTCATTCAGAAAACAATTAATCCGTCACGATTTGAGACCGTTGAAAAATGGTTGAATGAAAAAGGCGTCTTGGGTCTTCTCATAGTAAGAATGCTCCCTATTCCGGCCTTTATTGTGAACTGCGTAATGGGAGCCATGCCATCTGTAAGGTTTTCTCTCTATTTTGTGACGGCTATTGTGGCAATTATCCCTTATTATGTCAGTTCAAGCTTACTATATTTAGGGATCTCTACATATAATTATAAAATTGCTTTAATCGCGATTCCAATTCTCTTAGGAGCATGGCTCATCACTCGTAAAATCAAACAAATGAATCACGACAAAAATAAAACCTAAAGGGTCTTGTACCAGTCATGCTCCCCTTAAAGGTTAAATCGTTTTCATATTTGTTCCTATAATTTTTCTGTTACTTGACTCTTTTTTTTGTTAAAATGACAAAGGGTCTTTTTAAAAAAAGGTGTCCTTTTCATTGGATCCAAATTAGTCAGCCTAAGCTGACCAAGAAGTTGAGATGACGCATATGAATTTTGAACATAATAATCTGTTTATAGACTTTTCAAATCAAATTAAAGCAGGGACAAAGAACCTGCTATTCATCAGTATTCTGTTGTTAATTATTTTGCCACCAATAGGTGTTTTGTGGTTTGTGTTGCTGGGTTGGTATACCTTAATCCGACGGCTTGTGCATCGAAAACGATTTCCCCTCAATGTTTCAACGTTCTTTTATTTGGGGATTTCCTTATCCGCCACTGTCGCCTTGTTAACCGTAACTCATCTGTCTGCCTTGTTTTATATTCCAATACCTGTCTTACTATTGGGGTATTACGGCATATATTTATTTATATTTGAGGAAGTCGATAACGTCTCTGAATGGTTTTCCTCCTACAAGTTAGCCATGATCTTGGGAGGATTGTATATCTTCCTGTTCAGTGAAATTGTAAAGTGGGGAAAAATCAAATTCTCGTTTCCATTTGATGATTTATTTGGACGCGCGTTGCTCGGAAGCCCTCCCACACCTCGATTGTATGGGTCGACGTTCAATCCGAATTTTGCTGCCTATTTTATTCTAATCATGATTGGTTTTGGTTTAGCTTATTTGCTCAAAGCCATTAAAGCACGTTCTTATGGAATGATGATTCTTTTTATTGTGCTTGTAGCATTGGGATGGACCGCTATGCTCGATACGGGTTCACGGTCTGCCTTTATCGGCATGCTCATTCTTTTCTTCCTTGCCCTAGTGCGGCTATCTTGGAAGATTTCTAGTGTTGCCGCTATTTTAGTTCTTATTAGACTCCATTGGTTTGTTCAATTAATTCCGAGAAAAGGAATGATTGATCTCAGCTATAGTAATCGGATTATTATCTGGAAAAACAGTCTAAAGATTTTTAGAACCCATCCCATTTTCGGTGTATCCCCCGCTGGTTTCAGTGTTTTTTATAAACATATGACTCATAAATATGTCCCTCACTCGCACGATATTTTCATTGCGTTTTTGAGTGAATACGGGATTGTGGGAGAGTTTGTTTTTTTAATTTTTGTTGGGGTATTTGGAAGTTATTACTTGAAAATGATCCTGGCCAAAACAACTAGAGGTCAATTCACGTCAACGGTCTTTATGTTGACGTTACCCATTATCTTAATTACTGGCCTTTTGGATCATCCGCTCTTTTCACCGCAAGTGGCTTTGCCGACTGTGATCTTACTCGCCTTCTTTCATCGCTATGTGACGAGCGCTGAAAATCATCCTCCTCTATAAAAATATCAAGCAGTCCCAGAAGTCGTTGCGGATTGCTTGATTATCTTAATATTTTTTTGATAAACGATTGACTTTTATTCAGAGATAAGGTATATTAATACTTGTCTTAATTAAATAAACGATCCGTTAGCTCAGCTGGGAGAGCGCCACCTTGACAGGGTGGAGGTCATTGGTTCGATCCCAATACGGGTCACCATACATAATCCTATTAACAACGCGGTTTTTCGATAACAATCGAATAACCGCGTTTTTACTTTTTTATAATAAACAGCCCATTTGGTCAATCAATCGGTCAATAATAGTGTTTCGGGCACATTTTCGAACTTTTCGCCGCAGTATGAACAGATGAGAAATTATTGTAGGTTTAACAACCTTCAAATTCTCCTTTTACCACGTTTTTTACGTAAGCAAGGATATCTCATTCCCAAGTCTTTAAAATTCAAATCTGGAGATATTTTAAACTCCACCACTTGGTTTAACAGGGTAAGTTTTTGGTAGGGAAAATGTCAATTCATAGCACAAAACACAGCTTAATTAGCATTGGATTTTGCGATGAATTAACATATTAAAAAGCAAACAAAAGACGACTCGAATTTAGATCGAGTCGTTTTTCCATTATATGTCATCTTGCACTAACGCTTCCGTTAGCATTCCTGTTGATCGTTAAATATCAACTTTGAAAAAAATAGAGCCCCTCGGTAAGATATGAGTATAGACACCAATCTAAAACTCAACATCCAAGGAGGAAGCTCTACTATGAAGTTTAAAATGCAGGACAAACAAAATCAACTCATTGAAAGAATTTCTGATCAACATCTTGTTGTCGGTGTAGACATTGCCCAACAAGTTCACGTCGCACGAGCTGTTAATTATCGCGGTATTGTCGTTGGTGATCCCCTCTCTTTCGAGAATAATGAAGAAGGATTTACACGTTTATTAAACTGGATCAACCAACTTAAGCTTTCAAAAGGATTAACAACCGAAATCGTAGGCATGGAACCTACTGGACATTATTGGCTAAGCCTCTCCAAATGGCTTTATGATCAACAGATCGATGTCGTTACGGTAAATCCTCACCTTGTCAAAAAGAATAAGGAAAACAGAGATAATTCCCAATCTAAAAGTGATAAAAAGGACGCTCTCGTTATCGCGGATATGGTGAAGAACGGCTATTACTCTTTTATCCGTCCAACATCCGAAGCTTTTGAAAAGTTACGCGTACTTATGTCTAATCGAGAAGTGATTGTTAAGCGTCTAGTTAGTTCCATTAACCAAATTAATCGTTGGGTAGATATCGTCTTTCCTGAACTAAGACAAGTGTTTAAAGATGTTAAAGGGAAAGGTGCAGTCGCAACCCTTCGTTTATTCCCTACTCCAAAAGAATTCGATTAATGGACCCACAGGATATCGTTAAAGGCTGGAAATCTATTATGAAGAGGTAGCCTGGTATTAAAGAAAGCTCAATCTCTCATCCATTTAGCGAAACACTCTATTGGAAGTGACAAAGCACATGATGCCTATAAACTTCATTTAGAACAATTACTTGAAGAATTTGATTTAGCTACCACCCAACTCGAACGAGTTGAAAATGAAGTAACTCAAGCACTTGAACAAATTACTTATGTCAATAACTTACTAGAAATTAAATCATTGTCACCAATTACATTAGCAGGCATTCTAGGTGAAGCTGGTGATCTAAGCAACTTTTCACATGGTAATTCCCTATTAAGACATGCAGGGTTACATTTAGTGGAGGCTAGCTCTGGGAAGTGGAAGGGTCAAATTGTACTTTCCAAACGCGGGAGGTCTGGCCTTCGTCGTTTTCTATATTTATCTACAATGAGTCTAATCATGAATAACCCTGAATTTAAAGAATTACACGCCTACAATGTCAACGTGAAAAAGATGAAGAGAATGAAGTCCGTTATGAAACTTATTGGTAAGTTTGCAAGAATTATAGTGAGCATTGCCCGCCGAAATGAATCTTATTGTCCTGAAAAAACAAGACCTTTAGAATCCTTGGCAGCTTAATTAAAGATCTAACTAAACATCCATTTACAAAGTCACTAGCAGTTATTGTATCGAGCATTGTCTTATTCGTAGGATTTCTAAAGAAAGCACGGAGTATCGGATTTATTCAACAAAAGGGCACAGACCCATTCCGTTAGCAAAACTGGACTCCACCCCTTGGATAGGTATGACGAAGGAATGAAAGGGCATTTGACCCGTTGAGTTATGGGAGGGACAACCTCCAGGGGCGGTGTGGAGATGCGTGCAGCATATGGAAATAATTGGAGGGATAATTTCTCTCCTTTATTTAAGTATGCCTTCATTCATCCAAATCCCAATGAATCCACTCAATTCACCCTACGTCAATCTACCAAGTGGCATGAAATCCTGCGAATAAGGGAGTATTCGAGAGAAAAATGGATCTAACTGAGGGAGTGGAATAAGAAATTCTTACAGTTTCTTTATTAATTCTATGTCAGCATAATTATCAGCAGAAAGTTCTTTGTCCCCAAAAATTCCATTTATCCTATTAAGACCAAGTTTTGTCCAAAACCTCAGAGCCGACCAATTTTTCAATGCCACATTTGCACGTACTTCAATATAATCATTTCTCTTTAATAAATCTAATAATCCATATATAACCTCTTGACCAAATCCCTGTTTCTGAAACTTTTGTTCAATGTAGAGATAGTTAATATATAAAGTCATATCGTCTGGAAACCCGTGGTATGTGGTTAGTAATCCTATAATATCTTCAGTGTCTTTTATTCGTATAACCTGTATTTTAAAATTGTCTTTAATTCCATTAGGTGATAAATCTCCAACGGTAAAGCATCGATAGGCATATTCCTTATCTAAGGTAAGACCATCCCATTTGTGTATGTAATTTCCTTGTTCATATAACTTTTGAATTGTTTCAATTTCCTCTTCTAAAAGGTCTTTAATTACTAGCCTTTCAGTATCCCACATACTTGAAATAATCTTAATTGACATTGTTAATCTCTCCCCATTTTATTCCCGATGTTCTTCAATAATCCTGACCTTTAATAAGAACAGGAAATTACCACGCTTCAGTAATCTTCTGTCTTTTTTTCTTCAATAAAAGTAATTTTATTTTCTCTACACCATTCAATCGCAAATTGTTTGAAACACTCATCTCGGTATGAATACCACTGATCTTCTATATCAAAATCAATTATTTTATCCTTAAACCTTCTAAAGGCACCCTTTCCCCTAATTTCTCTGAACAAGGACTCTTGCTTTCGTTGATCACTTACTGTTAAGCAAAAATTTTCCATCATTTCATATTCATTTAATTCATATTTATTTGGTAACTCAATATAATTTTCATAGTTTTCAATAACATCAATGGCGACTAATCTATTTTCTTTTTCCCATTCTGGTAAATGATCAAATGGTTCTTCGTCTTCAGCAGCTCCCAGATCCTCCGATGTGACGAACACTATTTCGCCAGTTTTTATATTGGACTTCTGTCAATAAAATGGACACTAAAATTTTTAAAATCTCTAAAGAAAAATGCCTACCGCGCTACGCTTGGTATGGCTTTAGATAAGAAACGTTAAAAAGACTAACGTTTCTTATCTAAACCCTCAAAGGATTAACTGGTTATTTTTTGGATATCTTCTTGCGTCTTAAAATAGATTGTTTCAAATTGGCTTGGCGATTTAAAGCCTAAGGTTGAATGTTTTCTTCTCCCGTTATAAAAATTACTGATGTAGTAATTGATTGCCTTAATAGCTTCTTCACGCGTTTGGAATCTACGTCTATAAATTAGATCTTTCTTTATGGTCGCGTGGAAAGACTCTATGCAAGCGTTATCATACGGATTACCTTTGCGGCTCATACTTATTTCGGCCTCAATTCCTTCTAATTCCTCGATATATTTCTTTGAGCAGTATTGTGAACCGCGGTCGGAATGATGGATCAGACCTTTACCTGGTTGCCGTGTGGTAATTGCCATTTTAAGAGTGTCTAAGACAAGTCCCTTCTTCATATGGGCTGCTTGTGACCAGCCCACGATCTTTCTTGAATAGAGGTCCATTACAGAGGCCAGATAGACCCATCCTTCCATTGTCCAAATATACGTAATGTCTGTCACCCATACTTTATTGGGTTCAGTCACCTTAAAATCTTGGTTTAGTAAGTTAGGGTAAATTCTCAGATCATGATTGGAGTCCGTTGTCACAATGTATTTCTCTTTTGGCGTCGCTCTCAATCCCATTTCCTGCATATAACGCGCCACAGTTTTCTCGGAGATTGTGTAGTCTTTTTCAATTAAATCATCGTGGATTCTTGGGCTACCATATGTTCCATAACTTTCGTGGAAGAATTTCTTGATTAGCCGTTTGATTTCTTCTTTTTCCTTTTCCCACTCAGTCGCTTCGCGCCCCTGGTTTTCTACCCAATTATAAAAACCACTTCTTGATACGCCCAGTACATCGCACATCCTCACAGTTGAAAACTCATCTTGGTGAGCTTGGATAAATTTAAACTTTATTCCGGATTTTGCGTGAAGATGTGCATGGCCTTTTTTAAAATTGCATTCTCCTCCTTAAGCCGTTCGATCTCTTTTTCTTTTTGACTTAAAGCTTTTTCATGTTCTTTTGGCGTGACATACTTTTCTCGTTGACCATCCTGCTGATTACACTTCTTATAGGCTTGAACCCATTTCGTCAATGTTCCGTAAGGAATCTCCAACTCATAGGATAAATCCGTTGCTTTCCTGCCTTCCTCTACAACCATTTTTGATACATAGTCTTTGTATTCTTTTTCGTAATGTTTCCCCATAATGAACACGTCCCTTTTTTATCTACTAAAATTATAAAGGATAATTATCTTTTTTGTGTGTCCATTATTAAGACTACCTTAAA
>CAWHJF010000018.1:0-18202 GCA_963829575.1 uncultured Sporolactobacillaceae bacterium
GTGTTGTGAATGGTGGGAGAATGCCTTAGTCTTAAGAAAGAAAAAGATAAAGGGGCCAAACAAGAATGGGGCATCTAAAGGATCGATGGTTTACAGTTGGATGGGGAATTCTAGGATTCCTTCTTATTGTCTTTTTAATCTATGGATTTAGGGTCATGAACGCTGAAAATAACGCCTATCTTGAGGATTATACCTCTTATAATTATTCGATTGATACGCTTAATAAAGGTCAGGTCGATCGCTTAGCGACTTCCTATTTAAAAGACCTGCATAACAACTATCCAAATGATTTCTTAATTACGAGTCATCTGGGCAGCATGTACTTGGTGCAAAATGACCCGAAGCAAGCCAACTTTTATTTTCAGTTAGCCTTACATCAAAGAATCTATCTAGTCAGAGACACCGCATTTATGGTTCAGTATGGAAGGGCCTTGCATTTGGCACACAAGGATCAAGAGGCTGAGCAAGTATTAAAGGTCGCCATGACTAATCCTGATTCAAAATCCTATCAACCTGAAATAAAAAAGGTGTTAAAGACGATCCAAAAGGTGAGTAAATAAAATGTCAAATAAAGAGTTCAAAATAAATCGTACGGCTAAATCAGAAAAAGTAAGTCATTTAATCGCAATCATAAGTTTAGTCGCTTTGGTCGTGATCCCTTTAATCGTGCGATCCCATCAAGTGTTCTTTTATAGCCCGACAATATCAGGCTCTGTGCTGAAATTTGGTAATAAGGTCGACTTCTTTAATTACTTTAAATTCGTTTGGTTAGTGATCGAAACCATACTGTTGATTAGTCTTTTTGTATACAAGTTAAAAATTTCAAAGGGAACGATCCCATTAAACCAACTAAATGTCGCGACCTTCTTGTTAATCCTAACCTATTTATTCTCGTTTTTATGTAGTCCGTATAAGAACATTGCCTTTATCGGTCTTTATGATCGGTTTACCGGAACCTTAACCTTTGTGTGTTTCGCTTTAATCTTTATGATTCTATTAAACACACCATTAAGGCTTAAACTGCAAACCCTCATTTATTGTTTTCTGCCGTTTATTGTGATCAATGCGCTATTAGGAGTATTGAATTTTTTTGATCGAAACGTTTTGAAAAGCGGCGTTTTTGATACCTATTTATTAGGAAATACGACCGTTCAAACCGTTTCGAATAACGTCTTATCCACCACGATTAACAATGTCGACTATATCAGTGGAATGGCCGGTGTGTTCTTGAGTGTTTTCTTATATCTCACATTAGTCGAACAAAAGCCGCTTAAACGAGTGGGGTATGCGCTGATCACGTTCATGTGTTATACCATGGTCTTAACGAGCACAGCTATGAGCGGCTTTCTGTCGTTTATCTTGGCTTTAATCCTAACGATCATCCTGTTGCTTTTATCTAAACGTTTCACCATGAAAAAACTTCTATCGATTGTCTTAATCGTTCTCTTTATGCTCGTTGAAACCATTGGATTTTCCTATAAGAACCAAGACGTATGGACCAGTACCTTTGGGTACATTATCAAAACGAATCCGATTCACGTGTTGGAACAGGGGAAGGCTGCCTCAATGGATCTCATCAAGAGTCTCGACAATAGAGCCTATGCGAAAGAGACGTCGACCTTCCAGTTGCCAACCCTACCAAAAGAAGGGCATTCTGCGTTAAGCGGCAGGACCTATATTTGGAAGAATACGCTAAGAATGGTTCAGAAAAAACCCATACTAGGATACGGATTGGATACCTTTCCATATGATTTTAATCAGAATGACCCGAACAAGTTTGCTCATTTTGGAGGTTACAACGTCATTGTCGACAAGCCCCATAATCTGTATTTGGATTTTGCGTACGGGAGCGGGGTTTTTTCACTGATCTTGTTCTTATTTATAATAGGCACACTCATAAGAATGTTTTTTAGAAAATTTACCTTATTATGCCGACCGTCTCGTGAAAACGACATAGCGGTTGCCCTTTTTATCGGGATTTTGAGTTTTCTCCTTCAGGGGTTGGTGAACGACCTCATTATTGGCAATGCGATTATTTTTTGGAGTGTATTAGGTATTTTAGGGAACTATTTGGGGGGGCTGCCTGTCACCACCCGAATTTTTTCGAAAAATAAATAGAACATACATTCTTATTCGGTCTTAATCTATGATAAAATTAAATGAGCAACTACATAAAGCGGATGGGCGGTTGGCACTCCCTTTTGGAAAGGGGGTGTTGTGATGGTGAGAAGGGTCACTATAAACCGAGCGACTGCGACCGTCATGTATCCCTCACGCTTTATCCTTCTTGGTGCCATGAATCTGTGCCCCTGTGGGTATTTGGGTTCCAATGAAGTGTATTGTACGTGTACACAGAACCAGATTCAGTCTTATAGGAACAGAATTTCTGGACCTATCCTAGATCGAATGGATATCCTGTTATCTTTATCTCCGGTTCAGTTAGATACTCAAGCCATGACGCATAATGAATCATCTGTTCAGATGGCACAACGTGTGTTGGAGGCAAGAGAACGTCAACACAACCGGTATCAAGGCGAGTCGTGGAACGGCACGGTATCGGTGGGCGACCTCTTAAAGAAGAGTCCTTTATCATCGCATCAAGAGCACATACTAAACCAAGCGTCCCGAAAACAACAGTGGAGCACCCGAACCCAAGTGAAGATTGTTTCGATTGGCGCGAATGATCTCAGATTTATTAGGCTCACCTGTGGTAACCGATGAAGCACTGTGGGAAGCATTGACGCTCAGAAGATGGTCCTATTCCAAAGACATAAAAGTGAGTCGTGGGTCATAATGGGACGTTCAAAACGAAGCTGGTCACCGAATCATTTTTATCACGTCGTCATGCGTGGAAACCGCCGGGATGCATTATTCAGAGAGCCGACTGATTTTACGACCTATCTTCATATACTCGAAACGGTCCATGATAAAGCCCCTTTTGAACTTGCCTCGTATTGCCTCATGACCAATCACCTTCATCTCCTCATTCGTTCACACAATCAACCACTATCTAAAGTGATGTCACTCCTTAATAAACGCTATGCCAATTATTACAATACGCGCTATCGCCTGACAGGACATGTGTATGAAAAACGATATTATTCCAAGATAGTGGATTCCAAAGAAGGGATGTTAGAGGTCAGTCGCTACATTCATCTTAATCCTGTTGAAGCCCGTATGGTCCGAGCACCTGAACAGTATCCTTGGAGCAGTTATCATTACTTTCTGGATCATCCTACTAGTCTTTCGCCTTCCTATATGAAGACACCATATACTTCTGGATTATTTTACGAGATCATTTGAAGCAAGGAAAAGAAAGTATAGGGAATGGTGCCTTTCTTTATATGGGATACAGCAAGAATAAGTGAGGCATCTTTTATTGATTGAAATTGGTTGATTCAAGCTTTATTTGATATAAGAAATTATTCGTCAATCATCTCGATTTTAATTTTAAAGCCTTCGTAACGCATGAGATATTCACCAAATTCATTCCATGAGAAAGACTTATCCTCTATCAGGATTAATGGAAGGTTTCCGTCTGTTTTTTGATCGTAGTCAATTTCTCCTTCATAGATATAGACGCATTTTTTAGGCGTGATTTCCATATAAGCGCCCCCTTCTTTTTGTTAGCCTAATACGATTTCTATTTTTCGTTGAAATCCATTATGATGATAGTGATACCAATTATAATAGAGGAATTGATAGTGGATGTATATACATGCTACCAAAAAGTTATTAGATCAATTAGAGATCAAAGGAGCACCTCCTACTAGAGAAGAGGAGGCCCTTTTTACCTGGCACGCGAATCTCATCACGATTAATCGGAGAAAAACGGTTGTGCTTGTGAATGAGGCCAGTCGTTATTGCTTGGTGCTATATGGATTGAAGAAAAAGGACTGGGAGTCATGGGGAATACTTGTAATATCTGCCATCCGAACGGTGCTTCTTGATGAAGGGATTTCTGAAGAGGTGGTTGAACGCTATATCGAGCAGGCGGGATTGGTAGAGACCTATAAGAGTAAGAATCGCCAAACCACTGCTTGGGTGAATAAAGCATGCGATTATGTTCAGTTGTTTGAGTATGATTTTGATGAACACAGTTCTTTGGTGCAGACGGAAATGAGTAAAAAAGCAAGCCGATCTCCCGTTGGTTCAAATACACATGACTTTATAATGCCTCAAGAACAATTATTTAAGGAGCTGGAAGCTTTTACGGGCGGCCCGATCTTTAAAAGACAAGCCGTTGTGATTCATGTTCGAATGAGGCTCGAAAACTTCCAAGTCTGGCGGCGTTTGATTGTACCCACAGACATCAGTTTCTATTCTTTTCATGAGATCTTGCAGGTCGCCTTCGGATGGACGAATTCCCATCTTCATGAGTTTGAGATTGTCTCGCCCAAAGACGAGAACAAGTCGATTGCCCTGCTGGTACATGATGAAGAGACTTTTGAATACGGGTATGAGACACCGATGTTTTGGGATACAGAGGTGCGACTATCGGATTATCTATTAGATTTTCGGTCGATCTATACATATGATTATGGGGACAATTGGCAGCATGAGGTCGTCGTAGAAGACGTCCTTCAAGATTACGACAAACCATTTGCCGTTTGTTTGGCTGGGGAAGGTGAACGTCCTCCTGAAGATGTTGGCGGTGAGGGCGGTTATGAAGAGTTCAAGAAAGCTATGGCCGATGACAACCATCCCGAGCACGATAGTTTTAAAGAATGGATCAGTACACAATGGGGTATAGAATTCGATTTAGATCGGATCAATCTTCGTTTGAGATATGTGTAAGGGTGAAGTGCTGTCACCATCCCAAAATAGTGTTTCGCAAAAACTCTCAAAATATTTGTAGTAAAGAAGATATTGAGCAATTAAGCACGTCGGTTTTCGGCCGTTGCCGAGTAGGTTGTTCAGATTTTTGGATTGTAAGAAAATGTGGTGTTTCTAACCTAATTCAGAGAAGATCAGACATTTAGTTAAAAATCAGGCGCAAAACAGAAGAATAGTGTTTTGTTCAACTGAAACCTTGGAAACAATGCTTAGCATTGACTTAGTCAACAGATGGAATTCACTCATATAAATTTGGTGTAATTTAGCTGAGGTGATGTATAAATGAACACTTTAAGTGAAAAGGCTAAACAAGAATTAGTTAATGCATTAAATGGAAAGCAATCTGGGGTTTTTGTTGTAGATGGTAAGTTAGTTTCCATTGAAGTTGAAAATAATGATTCAGATTCATATAATGATTTATCAGTGGAAGATTTATCACAAGAGATTGAAGGCTATCCTGAGTTAAAAGAATCATTGTCAAGGTATTTAGATAACCCCGGTATGAAGCGATTCAATGGAAATGAACTGAAAGCTAAGCGTCATGAAAAAAGAAAATTATAAGAGATTTAAAGTCCTTTTTACCGAAGAATTTGAATGGTGTTTAGACACAATTCAACGATTTTTTTCTGAACAAGGGGAAGAAACCTTGCGTTGGTGGCATTCGAGAGAAGATGAAATCATCGAACAGAACGTAAACGTGTTCGGAAATAAGGGGAATCAACAGATAGATGTTTGCATCAATAAACTATAATTTAAGAGCTTTTTTTGCATATGGGGATCCCGATAAATATGATAAGTAATTCGGTTGAGACGGAGAAAATTACAAATCACAAGCCAAATAGCAGAGTTAATATTTTGAAATTAACTATAGAAATAACAACAAAACCACACCTGTTTTAGTGCAGGTGTGATTTTTGTTGTTTTATTATTCAATTTCCGATACTAAATGGTTATTTATGTTAAAATTATTATATAAAATTTAGAATATTTAGTTCCTCAACTAAACCAGCTAATAGTTTGTCAACATTTTTCAATAAAAAACTTAAAATATTTCATGTTATACTAAAAATAGGCATACCAAATAACCTTCCACATCTATGTTTGGAAAGTTTTGGTAATATTTAGTTAATATTGTTAAATTAGGCTAAATCTTGGAAAGAAGTTTGGTTTTTTAAAAGTGCATAAATCCAATGTAAGAGCTTATTTGCACAGGCTATGACAGCTACTTTATAGGGTTTTCCTTCTTCACGTTTCTTATCATAAAACTCTCGTAATCTCTTATTGCGAGGGATGATTTCATCAGTCGTTTTCTACTTTGCGACAGTCCCGAATAGCACATTTAACAGCCATATACAAGGCGTGACGTAGTCTACTAGAGCCTCTTTTGGTAATTCGATTTAGAGTACCTTTGAATGTGCCAGATTCAAAGACACTTGGATCAATACCGGCAAATGCAACTAGTTTCTTAGGATGATTAAACCGATCAATCTCCCCAATTTCAGAAATAATCGTGGCGGCGATTTTTTCTCCGATACCAGGAATTGATTGGATAATCTTGATACTCTTCAATATCTTTAGCGAAAGCATCTATCTCATCTTCAAGCTTGGATAGATGCTTTTTGTATTCGAAGAAGCATGTTAATATACATATTCGAGACTTAAGAAATGGCTATGATAAAGGTCTTCTGAAAAGGGTTTTGAGCTGCGGCAGCTATTAAGATTTTGAGCCTGTTTCGTTTGCCCATTGTAGTGAACGACTCTTACATAGCTCTTTAATTTTAGTGGTAAGTCTATCTTCGTCGGCTATTAAGACATCTTCTGAAGTGGGAATTGCCTGTAATGTATAGTAAGGAAACATCGGAATATAAATCTCCAAAACACCTCTATATTCAGGGAAAACTTGATCCAAAACGGCTTGAAATTGTAGTTTTGTTTGTACAAACATCCCTGTAATATTCTCGTGTTGTCTTGTTAGATTGCGTAGATTTAACAGTTGGATGCCACGCTTTTTATAGGGTTCTAAATCTTCCTTGTAATACAACTCGCAGAGGTGATTGGCGTCAATTGGATCTGTTTTTACCTTTCGTAAACTAGAACTCTTTGCCCGATACGAAATGAGTGGATTAACGATAATCAATAAATAGCTTCTGATCCTCCAAGATACTGAACCACTGGTGTATGATAATGTCCTGTTGCTTCCAATACGACAGGAGGTTGTACACCTGACAGATCTTCTAACTTCCTCAAGAAACTCAACAAGTCAATTTAACCCTCTAAGAGTGTGTGGTACTTTGAAACTCTTGCCGTATGGCTTTTTCTTATCCAAATATGCTTGAACCTGACTTTCACCCTTTGCCACATCCAGACCAATGACTGGATTCATTCTTTATCTCCTCCTCCAAAGTATATTCACCGGTAACCCCTAATCCTCCTATGTAGTATCATAGCTTCGCTTGTTATACGAGATCTATTGTCCCAACCAGCCTCAATCATGTTTCTACAAGTAGGGGGCGAACGGTTTAGTTGACGGGATCTAAGCCCCACGGGCAGTTACGTTCTACCCCGGCTACCGTTATCATAAAACCATATAAAAAATGGTCAACCAGAAATATTTATTCTGGTTGACCTTATAATACGAACGGTCAGGTTTGTTTAAGAAGACATATTCAAAAAGGGGGATGGAAAATGGAGCAGAAGTTTCTAAAATTACCTACTGAATTTTGTTTTAACCGTATTTTTGTTTGTCCTATTACTTTTAGTGGTGAGCAACTAAAGTTTTATACTGATACTGGTGGCGGAGCAATGATAATAGAGCCAGAAATCGTTCAAAAACTAAATTTACCAATATTTAAAAGTCAAATGGAAGATGGCGAAGAGAGGAATTTTATAAAATTTCCTAAGTTTAAAGATGAAGCCTCTATTCCAATGGGGAACACCAGTGATGAATTACTCGTAATGTCTGGTATTCCTTGGGGGCAAGGATTGTTGGGTCAATCTTGGTTTGCAGATAAGGTTTGGTACATAGACTATCCAAAAAATGAGATGGGCTATACGGATGCAAATACAAATTATAATACAGAGGGATATTATTCTACTCCAATTGGTTTTAAGGAAGAGTCAAATGGTAAAAGACCAGTATCATTTCCGAGAGTACAAGCAAAAATTGATGATGAATTAATAAATTTTCTGTTTGATACAGGTGCAACAGTCCATTTGACCGATGAAGCAATTAAGGACTTAGAAAATGGAGAGGAAAAGTTTCAAGGGACAAGTTTTATTACACAATCAGTCTTTGATAGATGGAGAGAAAAACATCCAGAATGGTTAGTTATAAATAATGCTGACCAATTCGGTAATAATCCGATGATTCAGGTTCCAAGTGTTGAAATCGCAGGGTTAAAATCAGGTTCAGTATGGTTTACTGCTAGACCTGATTCTAATTTTCACGACTATATGTCACAGGTAATGGATGTTCAGGTAGAGGGGGCTTTGGGAGGTTCTGTGTTTAAATACTATTCAATCATTATAGACTATCCCAATTCTTTGGCTTACTTTAAGATGTAATTGCTCCACTAACGAATGCTTTAGTAAAAAATTAAGCGGGTGATCAAATAATGAGTGTTCTCATTAAACTAAAAAATCTAATCGAGGAAATGGAAATACAATCAGAAGAGACACGATCATTTCTAAATATGAAAACTGGTGAATTAGTTCTCGTTACATTGGAAGACCTGGGAGCAGCTGAAGACGAAGAACCATTTGAACATTTACCAGAATGGGAAAAAGAAAATAGAATAGTTGCCATCGATGTTATTGAAAACCCTGAAGATTATATCGAGTTACCAAATAGATATGAAATAAATGAATATGAAATGGTGGAAAATTTTTGTTTTACAATAAGTGATCAACGCAAACAAGAATCCTTATTTAATGTAATTAGGGGAAAGGGTGCCTTTAGAAGGTTTAAGGATAAAATAATTGATTTTGACATAGAAGATCAGTGGTATACATACCGTGATGAGTGTTTCAAAAAAATTGCGATTGAATGGTGTAAAGAAAATAAAATCAACTTTATTGAATAAAAAGGACAGAAGACTATTGAAGCGAGGTAATTTCCTTCTCTTATTTAACTAAAGGTCAGGAATGTTGTGCGAAATGTTTCTAGTTTAAATGGAGAATGGTGAACATTACTCTGGTAAAGGCTAGACGGTTCCTTTCGGAATCGAAGGGTTATATCGAAGAATCAAATGAAAGGGTAACGCCTTGAAGGGTTCTCTCTTAGTCGAACAGCACTGGAATGAGTAAGAATGAACGTGTTATAAGCTCGGTGAAAAGGCGTGAGAATTTACCGTAACAGTTTGGCTGACGAAAGCCTACCCGAGGGGGTGGTGTAAATCATGATGCTTGAGTTAAATAAATATGGTGAGAATGCGAAAAACCTAAAAGAAAAGGGATTAGCTGACGAACTTCTGAAGGTACGGGTCTAAACCTGCAATACATAGAAATGTGTATATCACCAAATTGTGAGGTTAGATGTGGGTGAGTAAAACTAACTTATATGAAAATCCATGATACGTTACAGGCGTATGAACGCTAACAGGCTTACAGGAAGCACCTAAGTTTATTCTATAATAGATATAATTCAACATTGTAAGCTGATAACGTGGAGGGCTTACTCCCTATGAAACGTTGGAAGGAAAGCATTAATGAGATTAGTTACTGTATAACTTCTCTTTATACCAGTGAAAGTGGTGGCACAGTACCAATGAACGGCTTAATCAGCCTGGAGGGATAGCCACTAGACTAATAAAGATTTATTCAACCAAGTAAGGCAGTTCTTTATCGATTAATAAGGTTCTTGTAAGACTAATAGAGGTTCAACTCCCAAGGGAGTCACCGACTTATTAAAACGGAAGAAACTGAGACACAGCGAATATTACAATATGCAAGATTGTTTTGATAGTTTGTATGCTCAAAGTGTCAATGGTCAAAACTTCTATGATTTAATGGACATTATGACTTCTCAAGAAAATATACGACTTGCTTACCGAAATATTAAACGAAACACAGGGAGTAAAACGGCGGGAACAGATAAACTGACAATTAATGATATTCTGCATCTAAAAGTTGACGATGTAATAGCAAAGGTTCGATCCATGTTTATAGGGACTATCGAACCTCAACAGTAAGACGTGTCTTCATTCCAAAAGCGAAAAGGTAAAGACAGACCTTTGGGAATACCTACCATATGGGATCGAATCTTCCAACAATGTATCTTACAGATCATGGAGCCAATTTGCGAAGCCAAGTTCTATAAGCATAGTTATGGTTTTAGACCGAACCGAAGCACACACCATGCAAAAGCCAGATTCGAATTTCTTATCAATCAACAGGATTATATCACTGTATGGATGTCGATATCAAAGGCTTCTACGACAATGTTAATCATAGCAAACTACTCAAACAAATTTGGTCATTGGGAATACATGATAAAACACTTCTTTCTATTATATCTAAACTTTTAAAAGCTGAGATACAAGGAGAAGGTGTCCCCACAAAAGGAACACCCCAAGGGGGCATCCTATCCCCACTGTTATCCAACATTGTATTGAATGAATTGGATTGGTGGATTAGTGACCAATGGGAAACATTTAAAACCGACTTTGATTATAAGCACCCAGGTAAATATCATGCGCTTAAACATTCATCTAAATTGAAAGAGTGTTACATCGTGCGTTATGCAGATGATTGTGCGCCACGAAAGTGTGCGTGAGTAGCGAGACTACTCAAAGCAGCTATGCTGTACAAATGATGACGGTGGGCCCGTCGGAGTCGCCATACAGGTGGAGATTTCAAACTACCTTAAGGTGCTGTAGTCAAAAGCTATGGTATTGAGCGTTAAGGAAAAGGCAGTCAAGAACTGTCAAGTGCGTGTTATGGAGATGAACGAACATGTGAACCACTTACGGAAATGTCGAAAGCGTAGAGACTCCATCAAAACTAGGGGGTAGTCGTTAACCTGGGACGAGCTTAGAGGAAACCTGTTTACTGTCTAAGTGATGGGCGGCATAAAGGTGGCATGAACATAACACAGGCGTTTGTATGGAACGTGGGAACCTACGGACTGATGTTAAGGGAGTATTTCAAGTGGAAGACCCACAAGAAAAGAGTACCAATGCAGTCATAGGGGCAGATTGGGTTGTAGTAGTGATGAAGCTTTTGTAATAGAAGTGGAGCGAAGAATCCAAGTTATTCAGTTTCAAGGATAGGTCAACTTTGAAAGGAGGAGGAACCTATGCAAGAAACAAAACCGTATAGTATTTCAAAGTATGCAGTAATGAATGCATTTGAGCGTGTAAAAGCCAACAAAGGGACATATGGGATTGATGAACAGTCTATTGTAAGTTTTGAACTAGACTTGAAGAATAATCTGTACAAACTATGGAATCGTATGTCTTCAGGAAGCTATTTTCCAAAACCAGTAAAAGCAGTAGCTATTCCCAAAAAGAATGGTGGAACAAGAACACTCGGGATACCTACAGTCGAAGACCGAGTGGCACAGATGGTTGCGAAACTATATTTTGAACCAAAAGTGGACAAATTGTTTCATGAAGATTCTTATGGATACCGACCGAACAAATCGGCAATTCAAGCGATCGAGGCTACAAGGAAAAGGTGTTGGCGGAAAGACTGGGTATTAGAGTTTGATATTAAGGGACTGTTTGATAATATCCGGCATGATTACCTCATTGAAATGGTAAAACGACATACAAATCACGAATGGATTATCTTATATGTTCAAAGATGGTTAACTACACCTTTTCAAATGAAGGATGGAACGTTAACAGAGCGAACTTCGGGCACTCCGCAAGGAGGGGTTATCAGTCCAGTTCTCGCGAACTTATTTCTTCATTACACATTTGATGATTTTATGGCGAAAGAATTTCCGAATATTCCTTGGGCAAGATACGCTGATGACGGGATAGCGCATTGTGCTTCATTGAAACAGGCGAAATATCTTCAACGAAGACTGGAAGAAAGATTTCAATTATTTGGATTGGAGTTAAACTTGGAGAAAACGAAAATTGTCTACTGTAAAGATGATGATAGACAGCAGGACTATCCGACAATTTCTTTTGATTTTCTAGGATATACATTTCGTCCAAGGCACTCAAAGAACAAATATGGAAAATTCTTCACAAACTTCTTGCCAGCTATTGCCGATAAGGCAAAGAAAGCAATCAGAAAAGAAGTGAGAAGTTGGCGATTACAGCTCAAAGTAGATAAAACTCTACAGGACATTTCCACCATGTTTAATAAGAAAATCCAAGGTTGGATTAACTATTATGGACATTTCTATAAGTCAGAAATGTATGGCGTATTGCGATACATCAATAGTTGCTTGGTAAAATGGGTTCGCCGAAAATATAAGAAGCGAAAACATCGAAGAAGAGCAGAATATTGGTTAGGCGTTATTGCGCAGCGAGAACGTAAGTTATTTACGCATTGGAAATATGGAATACTACCGGCGATGAATAATGGGAGCCGTATGAGCTGAGAGGTTCACGTACGGTTCTGAGAGAGACTGAGGGGGAGGTTCCCTTGGTCTACTCACTTTGTTTGTTGTTTTCAGTATAAGAGTGAGGCTCTTGATTTCTTTCAATCACTAAAACTGAGACTAAAGAAGTTTAACTTAGAAATAGCTGAAGATAAAACCAAAATTATTTCCTTTGGAAAATTTGCGGAAAAAGATGCAAAATATAAAGGGAAAAGTAAACCCGAAACCTTCGATTTCCTCGGCTTTACCCACTATTGTGGGAGGAGTAAGAAAGGATATTTTCGGGTAAAACGGAAATCAAGCAGTAAGAAAGTCAAAGGTAAACTCAAAGAGTCCAAAGAATGGTTAAAGAAAAACAGAAATAAGAATATTCATATGATAATGGATCGATTCAAACGCTCACTTATAGGTTACTACAACTATTACTGCATCACAGACAATACACCAAGCGTGCTCAACTTTAGGGACAAAATCGGATACTTATTATTTAAGTGGCTCAACAGAAGAAGTCAAAGAAAGTCCTTCAACTGGGAGAAGTTCAGACTCTTTCTTAATAAATATCCATTACCTTCTCCAAGAGCGAAGGTAAACATATATGACTTAAGAAAAGAGATCAACTATATTCTGTGAATGAGAACTGGAGGAGCCGTGTGCATTAGTAGTGCAAGCACGGTTCTGAGAGGGGGGAGGAACACAATCTACCGTAAGGTAGAGAGGTTCTCCTCTACTCGACTACTTTATGTGAAAAGGTGAGGGATTGCATGATCCCATTCCTTGTATTATTGGTGTGCGGGGCGAGCAGGGCGTTGCTTTTGTCCGCGTGGAGGGGTTTGCTGACTTCTTTTCTTCGCCACTAAATGGGATTGCCATGCACTCCAAGCGTTGGCGCAAAGAAGTCCGACTAAAAGGTAGGTGAGTCCACCAACCCAAATATAAAGCGCGACACTAATCGCTGAAGCGAGCACCGAATAGATGATCTGATCCCGATAAGTTCCTGGTGACGTCGGGGGATCCGTTAACATGAAAAATGCCATGAAGACCGCGGAATTGATAAACGGAGTGCGGAGCGCATCACCTGCAAGCCCAACATGCATGAGCCCCATTACTAAGAAGGCAACGGAGTAAACCCCGAGATACGTGAGCACTTGTGGAAATTTATTGGTTCGACTCGTGATGAGGAACCCACAGATCACAAGACCGAGAATGGTAACCATTGGTAAGAGAGAAAGCGCCCCCCACCAGCTTTGACCGCTTGAAAACAAGAATGTGGCAATTAAGAGTCCAAAGGCTGCGGGGTTAAAGATCGGTTTTCTTTTATTTTTGAGAATATGCTTAGATAGAACGGCAATTGCTGTGGTGACCACAATGGCGATTAAACTCGCTTTGGTACTTAAAACCATCGCGATAATCATCGCTGTGATGATCCCACCATCTGCAAAGAGTTTTTTCCGCTTTTGAGCAATGGCAAAAATCGTATCAATAACTAGAGCCGTTACAATGCCAGCGATTTCATTGCGGAGGCCATGTGTTGAAGTCAGATTGATTTGAGCAAAAAGGCTCAAGGCAATCAACAATACTAATACATATCCTTTTGGAGTTTGAAAATATTTTTGAAAACGATTCTTCTTTTGAGTTGGAGGGGATGAACGCCTCACATCAGTCGATTGAGATCGGTTTGAAGGCATAGTTTTTCATTCCTTTTGTGGAGTTTAGTTTAAAGTCAGAGCTCACGAGTATACCATCTAATCCTTCTTGATTTAAGAGATGGAGTCCTTGATCAAACCCGCTTATAAAAACAGCGGTTGAAAACGCGTCTGCAAGCATGGCAAATGGCGCGACGACGGTTGAGCTGATCAGGTCATGAACGGACGCGCCCGTCTTAGGATTAATCAAGTGGGAGCCTCCTTTTACAACCGCACCTAGGTCTAGAATTAAGGGGTGATGAAGCAAAATGGTTCGTTTCTGTGGATTTAATTCAATCGATCGATAAGAGACTTGGTCGATCAATGAAAGATTTGTGTCTTGTTTTTTCTGGGTCAAATAATGGCGGTTAAAACCGGATTGTTCCAAGCGGGCACCAACCGTTGGGTCAAAATCACCATTGGTCACTTTCGCGATTTCAAGAGCAAATTGAACGGCCTCAAAAAGAACAGGACTGACTGTAACGGGAACACCCACTCGCTTGGCTAACTGCATCACTTCACTATCTGGTGTGAAACGGCTGCAGACCGATTCAACGTAACGGAATACCGAAAAGGCCCGATCGAGTGCCGCTTCAATCTCAGTGCAGGGTTCACGGTGATGGATTCTAATGGTGACCAATGTGTCCATCACAATTTCAGTTCGCTTTATTTGTTCCATATTATTCGCAGTGTGACCTGACAGGGTTATGACCTCCTAACGCGTCTGTTACTTTAAAACTTAAGCTTGTGCATTTTGCAAGGCTTGTGCGACTGCTTGCTGGAAATCTTCTGAACTTCCCGTTGCCCCGCTCACAATATCGATATTGGCCGATTGGCGATCCATGACTTCTTGAGGTAAGCTTGTAATCGCATCTTCTGGATAGTGTGTTTGACAACTTACAATCTGAACGTTTGTGATTTTATGTGACTTGATTGTAACGGAAACCGTGACCATTCCATATCGGTTCATACCAGACCCCTGATAAGTCCCGTTTTTATAAGGGGTTGACGAGGAGGAGTTGGACGAGGATCCAGAATTCGCTGACCCTGAATTTCCAATTGAAGAATTGGAAGAGCCGGCGCTCGATCCATTCGTTGCCCCATTTCCGCGCCCATTATTAGGCTGAACTCCACCACCATCGCCATGAAAATCATGATGATGACCACCATCGCCAAATCGGCCATCATGGCCTCCATAATAAGCTTTTGGCTTGCTCGAAGAACTTGAACCATTTGATGGTTGTTGATTCTGAGTGTTATTAGATTGGGCGGGTGTCGCGGTTACGGTTTGGGCAGAAGCAACAGACGACTGCGTCATAGTCGATTGGGTGACAACGTAACCGGCTCCATAGACCACGCCGACAGCTGTTGTACAAAGTGCGATCCATTTATTAGTCATTTTAGGCATGTTTAAAGTCCTCCCACCTAAATTCAAATTGAATGCCGATATCGTAAACTTAGAATACAACCCGAAGCTTAAAATTTTATTAAAACGGATTATAAAAAACACTAAAGGACCGTTTGATTTTCGGCTTCAATTTTGAGCGTTTCATGAGTGTAAGACTAGAAACTCAAAATTAGAATTCAATTCGAACATTTACTCAATAAAAAAACCTAGAGACGCTCCTCTAGGCTAAGAACGCTCCGGGTTAAATCAGTTTACTATATAGTTGTGTGAGGATGAGATTGGTATCAACCGGGCAGCTTTTGATGTCCCGCCCATATTGCCAAGCCCATACATTTCCGCCACAGGAAGGTGAGATGGGTTTAAAGGTGGGCGTTTTTTTGGGTGACGTTCCCCCAGATTCTGGTCGGGCACTCCATAGAACGGAATGGGTTTTTGATCAATGCTTCCTTTGAAACGCTTCGACAATATGCCTCCATGAAATTCCCTTTTTTTGAATCGAAATAGAAACCAGGTAGATAAGGGGATTTATAGAGTGTGTCAAACCAGCCACGAATCCATTCGGCGTCGACATCGAAGAAACGCTCAATATTAGCAAAAATGGGGACCCCTTCTGCGAGGCCTAACCGACGCCCATGATAAATAGCGTTTTGAGCATCAATGGTTCCCCTTGAATACCCTACGGATTCCGTGAAATTATTGTAAATCGGTAGAAGTTTGATGCCATTTTGTTTCAATCGGTTTAACTCAGAAGGTGTCAACCCCTCTGAACTTCCACTTACTTTAACCAAATAACGTCCCCAAAACGCGGGCTTTCCTAAATTCCCTTTGACACAATCCAAGAGATCTTGTGTGACTTCTTGAGCTGAATCTACTCCCCAAAAGGTTGGCATATTCTCCAACTCCTATCTTAAAATTTTTAGCGGCCTTATTCATATTTCAAATCAAATTAGTTAAATAAACCGAAAGGCTCCATTAGGTATATATATGGTTACGAACGAAAAGAGATCCAAATTCGATTCTTTTAATTCAGGAAAAATGGAGATAGTAAGAAATAGGACGTTTAAAAGGTAGAGAAGGAGGACGCTATGCCTAAACCCATTCTATTTCATTTTATATACGAACTTGGATTTTCCTGTCTTCTCATGCTTGTCTTTTTTTTACCGATTCCACACGCATTAGATCAAACGCTTAGCATCGGAATTTGGGTAATTTTGGTTGTCGACTTTGGAACTCGATTCATATTGGCCGAAAAGAAAGGCTTATTTTTTCGGAGACATATTCTTGAATTTGTAGCGATATTACCCTTTGGATTTTTCTTCCAATCGATTCGTCTCATCCGAGTGATCCAAATGCTTCGGACTGTTTTTTTTAGTCCATCGTCACATTCAAGTGATGGACCGTTGGATGACCCGCTATCGATTGGATGTCATTTTTCGTACGATCCTCTTTCTAATGATTGGGAGTGCTGTCTTAATGCGTTGGATTGAACCTGAATTTACAACTTATGGGGATGCGTTTTGGTGGGCGATCGTGACGATGACAACAGTAGGATATGGGGATTTAGCTCCTGTGACGCCATTTGGTCGTGTGGTCGCGAGTCTTCTTATGTTAACTGGGATAGGACTAATTGGTGTGATTACAGGAGCTTATGCGTCTCTTTTTACTGAAGAGGTGTCCCACTCTTCTTTACCTCCTGAACTGAAAGAAGTTCGAGAGGCTTTGGCCAATTATAAGAATTTAAAATCGGAAGACTATAACCAATTGATTCAAAAAATTAGAAATCTTGGAAGCACAGGTAAATGTGGAAGAATGAGATGGAACACCCATCCAGTATGTGAAGAATTCGGATAAATTGCCCTGAATTGTTTCATACTAAAATAAGACTTTTTCGATAGGGGGTCATGATGCGTGCTCTCTCATAGAAAGAAAAAAACACAATCCCCGGTTGTAGATCCCGCTTTAAGCGAAGATCTTCTGATTACAGATGATCTCGAAGAAAATTTGGATCTCTTGAAATCGGAATTTTCTTATCCTACCAATTCGGATTTTTTAATTAAACCGATTTTTATTCGAGCTTTAAATAAGAAAGGGTATCTCTGTTACATAAATGGTACGTATGACAATCAGGCGCTAGAAGAGCATGTCATTAAGCCGCTTGTATCTCGCGAAGTGTCTGAAGAGACCAGTGGAACACCACGCTGCTGACGGACCATATCCTGACGTCAACTAAAAATGAGCAAACTCAAGTGTTAAAAAAGTTGGTCAAAGGGTTGTTGACGGGTCATGTGGTCCTGTTAATAGAAGAATGGCCAGAAGCCGTAGTGATTCTCGTGGCGAAATTTGAAGCGCGAGCAGTTGAAAAACCTGAAAATGAGCTCGTTATTAAAGGGCCCAAAGAATCGTTCGTTGAGTCCGGAGAAACGAATCGGTCTTTGGTCCGAAAGTTAATCAAAAATCAATTTTTAATTACAGAAGAAATCGAGGTTGGAGCAGGCGGCGAAAATCGGTATTATGTGATGTATTTAAAAAATATTACCAACAAAGATCTCATCAAACGGGTTAAAAAACGCATGAATGAGATTAAGTCTGAGGAAATCATTCACTTACCAGAACTCGAACAGCATATTGAAGAACGTCCGTACTCCCTTATCCCGTCATGCTTATTGACTGAACGACCGGATCGGGCAGTTTCTTATTTAAAAGAGGGTCATGTCATTG
>CAWHJF010000019.1:0-207656 GCA_963829575.1 uncultured Sporolactobacillaceae bacterium
ATTACACTTTAGTCAACAACTTTAAATAATTATATTTCATCGCTATTTAAAAAAGAAGATCCTCACCTTTAAGAGGACCTTACGATATAGAATGTTCGATTACGAGCTCCCCCCTCATTCTAATTGCAGTTGTTTTAGGAAATGTTCCACAACTTGTGAGCATTCTAATCTGGCAGCTATATGAGGTGGTTTAATGTGCGTCGTGTTAGATAGAGGCAATCCTAACCACAAAATTTGCTTATCAATCAGAATGAAATTAAAAGGAAATGCTTGATGAACACAGTTCTCAGGCTTGAGTTCAGGAAAAGATCCATCTGATATCAGTGTCAACGGGGCCCGACGTTCACTTAAAATAAGGATCCATTCAGATAATACTGGTGTTGAGTGAGACAAAGATAATACTATTGAAACGTTCGCCCCTCTCAAATCTTCGGTTACCTTGGTCAAGTCACGTGCATATAACCATTGTAGCTTTGGATGTTGATGATTAATCCAACTCCCGATTTTTTCCCGGCCTATTCTTTGACTGTGCTTCTCTTGATGAGCAAGCAACTGTCTAAGTGTTTGATTTGGATTCATTTTGTCTCGAAAAAAAGAAGAATGACTCACTTGTATTAGTTTTCCTTTGGACCGTGTTAGGGCAACATTAATAAGACGTTCACTCTCTTTTCCATTTAAGAGATACCCAGGCCGTTCAACAGGAAATGCATCAACTGTATCAAAAATCATGCATTCCCGCTCGCTTCCTTGAAACCGATGAACGGTTGCTGCTAACAGATCCACTTCCTTTTGTTCACTAAGTAATTCTGATATTAATTTGTCCATCAAAGTCGCTTGAGCTCGATAAGGCGTTACGTATCCAATTGACTTCGCTCCACTTAAAACAGACTCGATGATCAATTGAAAGGATAAAAGAAGTTGCAAGAGGTTGAATCGGGAATTTGAGTTTTTTCTTTCATACAAAACGATCCCATTCCATCTGTATCTACTAAGATGGAAGCTTGACCTTTAAAAGGTTCACGTTCAAGTAGGACTCGCCTAGTTTGAAGAACGCTTGGATGGTCGGTCACGAGTGATTGGTAGATCACCCGATTCGTAAAAGCCGAGATTTCAGGATGCATTCGTCTTTGCTGATTCAACAAAAAAAGATGCGGGTGTCGATTAGTATGGAGATTTTGCACAACACCTGCTTTATGAAAAATGTCTTCTTTTAACCACTCCTGAACATAGGGATCGCGTGAAGTGGCTATAGGAGGAAGTTGTTTGAAATCACCACATATTATAATTCGTTTGCCCAAGGATGCGGCAAAGGCCGCCTGAGGCACATACACCATACTCGCTTCATCCACAATGACAACATCAAACGTTTTACTAAATAACGCATCGTCTGACGCTGCTTTTGAAAGTGTCGTACCAATTATAGCCGATTCTTTTAATAGGAGATGTTCTTTTTGACGAATCTTATCGATCACACGGACTAGCTTTTTTTCTATATTTAAAAGTGATCTCGAATCTCTTTGGCTGAAGGACGAGCCAAGATCACGAGTCAAGGCTTGTTTTTCTTTTAACAAGTGATCCCGTTCCTCACTTAGTCGAGGTTCACTCTCATGAAGCAAAAAACTCGGGATTAATTCAGGGTGATGAGCTTTTAAAGCGTCAGACTCTGTCCCAAATCGAATCACTTTTCCTGCAATGGGATGACCCTTTTTTTTCAAAAAAGTAGCCACTTCTCCCATTAGAACATCCACCGCTTGATTACTTTGAGATACAATTAAAACACGTCGATTTTTCAAAAAATGGTTGGCTGCCACACGCGCGAGTGTATAAGTTTTTCCTGTTCCAGGAGGGCCCCAGACAAACGTGACTGGATTATATTTTGAGCGTAGCAAAAGTTCATGAACAGGTGTTTTTATTTTTTCGATAGGATGTTTCAGAGTCTTAGGCGGCTCCATAAGCATCTCAACACGTGCCCTTTTCGTCTTGCTTTTATTGATCTCATCTAATCTTTGATTTAGTTGTTCAAGCAATTCCCAGGGGTCGTGGAACAACACGCACTCCTGAATCAAATCCCCTAGAGTCTTCTCAAGTGTAAGCATCACACTTCGCCCCTCAATCGAAAGGATCTTCCCTGACACCTGAGTCTTTCCCAATTTGATCCGGATCGATGACCCTGTCGGAATTTTTAAAGGGAGTTCTGTATCAAAATAGTAGGTATGAGTACTTCCAGACTCGACGAATCTTCCGTCTGTTAAGGGATATTTAGTCCCCCCAAACGATTTTAGATGTGTAATTTCATGATCTAACGCGTCTTGCCATTGTTTAATATAATTCAACGATTAATCCCTCTTGTTCAAATCTTGATGTTATTTATATTGGGTTTCCTGAGCGGATTCTCGAGCACGCTCCATTATATACGTATATTTAAGAATTCGCTATTTCTAGAAATAGATATGCAAAATGGAAAATAGGTTCTCCATATCATTTTATATCTGTAAAAAATACTAAGTTTATATGAATTAGAAGGAAATTACACATATGGAGGGTATAACGCCTAACAAATCCTTACATAACGAATAAACAGCGGAACCTCTTAGACATAAAATCAAGTTATGTCTAAGAGGTTCCGCTATTGACATAGGATCAATTCAATTGGTTAGGCGCAATTGACGTCCCTCTCATGCTTTAGCATACCTGTTTAAAACGGTCCCACATCATATTGCGCAAGTCCGTATTCTTTAATCAAGAATAGTAGTTTTTCAGCATAGAGAGGATCCGTTGCATATCCTGCGCTTTGTAGACCATCAGCATAATCCTGAAGACTGGCTGCGTTTGTCAAATAGTATTGATAGTAAGAACTCGTTAGAATGGACGCATGGTCCACCATGCACTGATAAAACGTTTGATACGCTTTGAATTTCGCATCAATGGTTACTTCCACCCCTCCGTAATATTCATGGGTAGGCAACGTTACAGATCCTGCTGGTCCAGCGCCTTTAATTCCAAATAGATTTTTCCCAAGTGTGGCAAGATTGGAAAATTGTCCGCCTCCATCACTCTCTAAAATCGCTTGAGCCAGTGTAATGGCTGCTGGAACGCCCGTTGATTGTTGAAGCTTCTGGGCATCCTGTATCAGCGGAAGAATATTATCTGGCAGACCGGTTGCGTTGTGAGACACTTGCTGGGCTTTCTTTTGTTCCTGCTCTTTTTCCCATTGTGCGAGTTCTGCTTTATGGGCGTTTTCTTGTTTTTGAAGCAAAGCTGCCTGTTCTTTCTGATCGAGTACCGATCGTTGGATTGTACTCGCTTTTTTCTGAAGTTTTTGGAGTAACGTCTGTTCCTGTGCTTTTTTGCTATCAAGAGACGCCTGCATTTGCTTAAGACTCTGAAGATCAGAATTCAATCCTTTTAAAGTGATCTGTAGAGCTTGTTGATCTTTTGTGAGATTCTCTTCATCTGCTTTTTGCTGGAGCAATATGGAATGGTCCTGCTGTGCAATTTTATTAAAAAAGACCACTCGCCCCAGAAAATCATTAAAGTCTTTAGCATCTAGAAGTAAAAGTAAATAGTTGCTCGTCCCACCGTTCACATAGACCGACTTTGCGCGTTCTCCAATCAGATTTTTCCGTTGAGCCATCCTTTTTTGAAGACTCTTTACATTAACCTTTAGCGTCTGGATCGACTGTTTCGTATCCTCGATCGCGTTTTGCTTCTTTTGAATTTTATAAGTGGAAAGCCTAATTTGAGATTGCAATACCTGTACTTGATTCATTAGACGAGATTGCTGGTTTTGATTCGTATTAAGAGTGGATTGTTTATTTTGCAATGAATTAAGAGTGGATTGTCGTTTTTTTTCAATTTGATTTATTTGTTGTTTCAATTGACTTCCGGTATCAGCGAGGGCAACAGGTGATTTCGTTAATAGGATCATCGAAAGAGTTGCTGCACCAACCATTATCAGACGTTTCATAGTTCTACCTTGCAAGATCCTTGCTTCCCATTTAAAGAAACGATCCCGCCGCTACCTACTCGATCAAACCTACCCATTCGTAAACGGTTGTCAGTAACGGTTTCTACTTTATCTAATGCTTTTTCATAAAATGTTTTCATGACTCGACAACACATCCTGACATACTTTTTGAACAACTACTATGTTTCGACATAAAAGAAGTAATCTATTCAAATTATAACATTAGTTAATTGGTGAATTGTGTTTTAATCCTATTACTTTTTAATTACAAATGTCTGTTTTGTCTGGTTGGTCGCGCCAAATTGACAGAATCTACTGCTTCATTTTTTCTAAAAGAGAGCATTAAATTATGTTTTTATATGTCAGAATTTATGGAGGGTTTAAATTGAGTAATTGGTTTCCTCGCGTTTATGATACCTTTATGTCTCCGCTAGAGAAGAACACAACGTTTCAGAGACAACGGCAAAGGCTAATCGCAAAGGCTTCTGGCAAAGTGCTTGAAATAGGTGCAGGTACAGGTGTTAATTTTTCTTATTACACAGAAAAAATAGAGTCCGTAGTGGCAACGGACCCTAATCCAGAGATGGTTCATAAAGCTCAGAAAAAAGTCAATGAATCCCGAGTCCCTCTTAAAGTCATAACAGCAAGCGCAGAGCAGCTGACCTTTCCCGACCACACATTTGATACTGTGATTGGAACCCTTGTCTTTTGTACGATTCCAAATCCGGAGCGGGCGCTTAAAGAACTTTCACGCGTTTTAAAACCTGGAGGAACATTCCTTTCATTTGAACACGTTCAAATGAAACAACCGCTTCTTAAAGTTTCCCAGACTGTATTAACGCCCCTTTGGAAACACCTCTGTGACGGCTGCCACCTAAACCATGATACACTAGGACTTTTTGAAACCAGTCCCTTCTTTCAAATTAACCAAGTAAATTCTCTATATAAAGGCCTCTTTTTGTCGTTTGAAGGTGTCAATCACCACTCGAATTAACTCGAGATCGTAGGAACGCCATACACGCCTATTAATAAAAAAACCAAAATTGCAGAACCTAATTCTAAATTGTAGAATTCGGGGGTTCAATATGTTTTTACACTCAATAAAGGGTTACTTTACGGTTCTGAGTTGTCTAATTGTGAGTTTCAGTCAGATTAATGTCTCCGAGGCTGCAGGTTTTATTCCAGATCGAAACTACTATGAAACCCGCGGGGATATTATCTGGGAAGTTCCAACTAAGGAAAAGATGATTGCTCTTACATTTGACGATGGACCAAACGACACCTACACACCAGAGGTTTTGGACATCCTAAATGAGTATCATGCTAAGGCTACTTTTTTCCTTATTGGTGAGCACATTAAACAATTCCCTAACCTTGCGAGACGCGAAGTGTTAGAAGGCCATGAAATTGAAAATCATACGTTTACCCATGTCGTAATCGAAAAAATGTCTGATCAAGAATATTTAGCGGATATCAGCAAGACTGATAAATTGATCCAAACCTTTCAAACCTCTCCATTACGCCTGTTTCGACCACCAAAGGGACACCTTAGCGCGTCTATAATAAAAGCACTTCGAAAAGATCATTATGAAATCGTCTTATGGTCATGGCATCAAGACACAAGGGATTGGGAACGACCAGGCGTAAACAGAATCGCGAATCACGTTATTAAAAATGCTCATAATGGAGACATCGTCATTATGCATGACTCAGGTGGAAACAGAGAGCAAACGGTCAAAGCGTTAAAAATCATTCTTCCCACTCTAGAAAAACAAGGGTATCAATTTGTGACCATTAGAGAACTTCTTGAATCCTGCCCTAAATATAAATTTTTGTTCAAATAAAAGTGGTGATCAGAACCCTGAAAGATTTTGAAAAAGGTAATCAAAATTTACAATTTGAACCCGACTGCTTACATTTTTTCTATTTGGATACGTGATTCGGCGCTTTCACGCTGATTTTTAAAGAGGCTTTTCGAACTAAAATAAAATAAGATAAAAACGCTAAAAAGCTCGCTAAAAACATCAAGACACCCATTGGAATCGCGGAATGCTCACCCGCGATTCCAACAAGCGGTGCAGTCATAGAGCCCAAGATAAACGGTAATAAACCTAAAAGTGCTGACGCGCTGCCTGCGATATGGCCTTGCGTTTCCATCGCTAATGAAAATGAGGACGTTCCAATAATACTAATAGACATGACAAAGAAGAAAATAGGAATTGCCACCGCAATAAGTGGCGCTTTTAAAATAAGAGAGATAAGTAATAAAATACCGGCAGTGTTAGATAATGCTAAACCTATTTTCAAGAACGTTTTTTCAGAGACTCGATCAGACAAGCGCCCCACTAGTTGAGTCCCTATAATAAGTCCGATCCCATTCATGCCAAATAACAAACTGAACACTTGTGGTGAGACCCCATAAATCGTTTGATAAACAAAAGGGATGCCGGACACATAAGCAAAAATGCCCGCAACCGTAAAGCCTTGGCTAAACGCATAACCCGTAAATTGCCGATCTTTAAACAAGGATCCAAAATTGGTCATGACTTGTTTAAAATTACTTGGCACCCGCCTTTCAACAGGTAAGGTTTCTTCGAGTTTAAACAAAACCGTTAGTGCTAAAATTAAACCGATACAAGCTAAGACGACGAAGACTCCGTTCCAATTTGTGAACGCGAGAATAGCACCACCTGAGATCGGCGCAACAATTGGACCAAGGTTACCGACGAGCATTAATAATGCAAAAAACTTGGTGAGTTCTCTCCCACTATAGACATCTCGAACAACAGCTCTAGAAATAACGAGTCCCCCTGCTGCTGAAAAACCTTGAATGAAACGCGAACCAATTAAGGTATAGATATTTGGTGCGATCGAACACGTTAAAGAGGCAAGTAAGTACAAAAAGAGAAAAATAACTAAAGGCTTACGACGCCCTAAGACATCGCTTAATGGTCCGATAATCAATTGCCCAATACCTAGACCAAGTAAGCATGTCGTCAAACTAATTTGAACTAAGGAAGCTGTTGTATGGAATTCTTTTACAATTGTTGGAAAAGAAGGTAAATAAGTATCAATTGTAAAAGGCCCTAAAAGTGCCAATGACCCAAGAAGTAAAGCAAGTTGTAGTCGTTTTGTTTTCGTTAAAGTATTCAATCAAATCGCCTTTCTGTAATAAAGTCTAGTTAATATTCGACAAACTAAGCCAAGAGCCATAATTGGTACAAAGCTATTTTGAATGCTGTCACCAAAGACACTTGATTGCTTATAAACAGAATCATCCCGTCTGAAACAGTCTCCTATTTTCAATCGATTGATTAAGGAGCCGTTTATTTAGTGAGGGTTCAATCCCCAGTTATTCACCCCAAAAACGAATAAAACCCCTATTCGCAAATCCTTTCTAACTCCTAGTCTATCATAGCTCTAAAGAATTCAATGCGGAAGATGCCTGAAAGCGAGTCTGACCTCGCCATACTATTCCGACAAACCTCGGGTGGTATCTGTCACCTGAACCAATCTGCTTTTTCCATATTTAAAAAGGGGATGTTCGTATCCACTGTGCCATCAATCCGTTTTATTTGGAAATCTTCTCCATTAAGCCATTTTAAAAAGTCAAACAGGACGGGTGCTCGGTCTCCGCCTAATGTAAACCAAGCGCTCAAATCATTTGGAAAATAAGCGGAAGTGTGAATCGTTCCAGCCCAACTGCCATAAAGTTTAGAAAATACTCCTTTATCCGTATCATTTAAAAGTTTAAAGGCTTCGCTTGCCTCTAAGCCATGGGTTTGTTTTGCTTTCATGATCGACAACCTCTTTTCCGAATCCTCAATTATGTAACGATTTTCCTTAATTAAAGATTGAAAATGATTGGTGCAGGCATGATCTCGCCGAACTTCTATTTTCCTAGGCGAGGTTTCAACTAAATAAGGGGTTTGAGCGACCTGATCATATAAGAAATAACTAAAAGAGCCGCGGTGTGGAATGTCTTTCAATAAATCTACTGCTTCCTCGGCTGACGAGCACTGTTCCAAAATTAACCTGCCAATCATATAGCATAAAAAACCGTCTCCTGGACGTTTT
This sequence comes from uncultured Sporolactobacillaceae bacterium, assembly GCA_963829575.1. Classification (GTDB taxonomy): domain Bacteria; phylum Bacillota; class Bacilli; order Bacillales; family Sporolactobacillaceae; genus KACC-23026. The sequence continues at coordinate 8,045 of CAWHJF010000019.1, forward strand.
CGGTTAATAAAGGTATAGCCCATTGCTAATCCTTTTTCATTCAGACCGTCGCTTCTTCCGGTAATTTTATGGCTCACACCAAATGTCGAATAGCCGCCATCGGTTGGTTGATAGACCACAATTCTGCCGTCGTAAGTTTTGGGGTGGTAATCATAATTTCGGATCAAATAACGATCACCCGACATAATCGAACAGCCAGAAAGGTCGATGTTCACTCTGAATCCACTAAATTCTTGAATGATTTGCTCAATCTCCCAATCTAAGGTCTCCCTAAACCCTAATAATTCTTCCCAAACCTTAGGGGCAAACCGTTGGAAAATGTCCATTGTCTCTTCAAGATCAATCCTAAAAAGTGGTTGTCGCACTTTCCATTGTTGGGCTCGATTTTTAATAACAATTGATTCCTTAAGAAGTTCTGCTTGCCTACGTCCAAATTCAAAATGCGACCCTCGAAATTGGATCACATCGGTAAAAATCCTTTTCATTGCGGAACCTCTTTTCATGCAGCATCCTTATCAGATTACTTGAGTTTGCCTACAAAATAAAGAGGAAAGCCTAATCTTTGCAGAAATGTTCCTACAACATACTGTTGTTAGTGGAAATCTAATTTAATATTATTAGTCTATTTTGATTTCCAAAAAGGAAATACATATATAAGGACTATAACGATCCAATAAAAAGAAGACCTCCTAGATGAACAAGGGACTTTTGTCATTTAGGAGGTCTATTACGCGTTTCGAAGAATTAATTTAGCCTTACATACCTTTATACCATTCACCCATAATGCGATTGAAGAGTGCATTTGAAACGACATGATTACCTAAGATCCCCTTTTCCTGCGTCGAGTCAAACGTCATCTGAAACCAATAATCCGCAACCGCCACACGTCGATTCGAATTTGATGAAATGAGATCATACTGAGCTTCTTCTAAAAGTTGAACAGCGGCGAACACATCATAACAATAATAAGCTAATTTTTTTGCCAACCCTTCTTGCGTGTAACGATCCTGCCTCAATGTATGCTGAATGCTCTTTTCTAATTCATCTACTTTTTCTGTGCGTTTATCTTTTAAAAGAAGGACTTGTTCATGTGTGAGTTGATCGAGAGTATGACGGATTCTTTTAAGAAAACCTTTTCCTTCTGTTTTACCAAGACTCTTTAACACTTCTAACGATTGAATATTTGCTGCGCCTTCCCATACTGGGTTGACAATCGCATCCCTTAAAAGACGTGACGTGTGAGATACTGGGCTTTCTGCTTGTCGGAACCAAATTTTTCTAACACAAAAGCGACCGACTGAGAGAGGCCAACCGGACAAGTGAATCCAGGTTCTGCTTCAGATAAAAGGTAAACGAAAACCCCATTAACAAAAACGGCATTCGCTCTGGACTATCAGCATCATAACGATAGGCGACGACACCTGTTCCGTATCCATCTATAACGGTTTGCCGATACCCTTCATTATGCCAAACTTGGTTGATTTCATTGGCATATTTATCATAGCGAATTAATTTAGGGGCCCCATCACGATCGGTATGTCGGGCCCGTTCGTCAACTGGTCCCACCGCTAGTCTTCCTGCTTTCACAAAAGAATCTTCAACATAAGTTTGAATGGCTTCTGATAAATAGCGTTTGACGTAACGCGTTACTATTGGATCTTGTGAATACCAGTTCACTTCACTGGAACTTTTCCACTTGCAAACAGATATTGGGTTTGTGCATTCAGGATGCTCACCCATATTTTCAGCTCCTTTTCGACCATTTTAACAAGATTTTTAAGCTCGGAGATCCTTTGTTCGATTAATCATAATAATTGAAATTAATGAAAGAAAGAGCCTCTGGTTAAATCCCAGAGGCCTTATTCGATGTCTCACTCCATACACTTTTTCATCGTTTAAAAGTTTTAGCGTTCATTAACCCTTACGCCTCAAAGGCAAAGGCTTGCTCCAAATCACGGATGAGATCTTCGACGTTTTCAATCCCAACCGATAGTCGAATCAGATCATCGGTTACACCGGTTTTCTTTAAATCCTCATCGTTTAGTTGTTGATGAGTCGTCGACGCTGGGTGAATAATTAAAGACTTAGCATCCCCCACATTGGCAAGATGAGACCATAATTGCACCGAATCAATCACCTTTCGACCAGCCGCTCTTCCACCCTTAATTCCAAAGACAACAACCGAACCGTAGGCATTGTCAAAATAGTTGTCAGCTAATGCATGTGATGGGTGGTTTTCTAGACTCGGATGAGAAACCCATTCCACTTGTGGATGTTTACTGAGAAATTCAACAATCTTTTGGGCATTTTGGTTATGGGCTGGCATTCTGAGATGGAGTGTCTCTAATCCTTGTAAGATCATAAACGCATTAAACGGGCTTAAGCTCGGCCCCATATCTCGCAGAAGTTGCACTCTTAATTTTGTTATGAAAGCCGCTGATCCGATGTCCTTTGCATATCGAATCCCATGATAACTTTCATCTGGTTCAGTAAACTTTGGAAACTTACTACTGTTCCAATCAAAATTGCCTCCGTCTACCACAATTCCACCGATTGAACTGCCGTGACCACCAATCCACTTTGTAGCAGAATGGATGACAATGTCAGCGCCCCATTCAATAGGCCGGCAGACATAAGGGGTTGCGAAGGTGCTATCCACCATTAGTGGGATTCCCGCTTCATGAGCAATAGTCGCAACAGCCTCGATGTCCAATACATTCAAACTTGGATTACCAATGATTTCACCATACAGGGCTTTCGTATTATCCTTAATTGCCTTTTTAAAATTCTCAGGTTTCGTTGAATCAACAAACGAGACCTCAATCCCATAATTAGGTAACGTTGTTGCAAATAAATTATAAGTCCCGCCGTATAAATTCGTTGCGGCCACGATATGGTCACCGGCACTTGCAATATTCAAAATGGATAGCGTAATCGCGGCCATCCCTGAAGATAGTGCAAGTGCTCCCACGCCTTTTTCCATTAAAGCAAGTCGTTTTTCCAAGACATCTGTCGTGGGATTCATAATTCGTGTATAAATATTGCCCGGTTCCTCTAATGCAAACAAACGTTGGGCGTGGTCGGTATCCTGGAAATTATAAGAGGTCGTTTGATAGATCGGTACCGCGCGTGAACCTGTTGTTGGATCCGGCTCCTGCCCACCATGTACGGCCAAAGATTCTAACTTCAAATTGTCTAATTTCCCCATTGCACACTCTCCTATCCTTTTTTAAAACGTTCTCAAAACAGTTTTCTAATAGAAAAGATTCAACCGGACTTTCTGATCAATCCATTCTATATCACCCTATCACTTAATAGTTTACTAAAATTTAAGATTAATCACAAACTTCTTATTAAATTTAATTTTATCTAAACATTAATAGAATAAAAAAAAACGAATCTTCAATGATGCTGGTAGAGCCCCCTTATAATTTAGTTGGCTTCATTTTGCCCAATTGGTTATCCGTAGTGTGTTTTAAAAAGATTGAAACGAAGCACGGTTTGAAGACAGCAATTGTGATAGTCAGCGGCATGGCAGGAAATCTTGTTGTCAAAGCCTTATCCCATACCTTTGAAAAGGTGGACATCCTAGAAATTGACAAAGTGTATAATGAAAATACCCCAAAGAACAAAGTGCCACAGACCTTCCAACCCCATGTTTTACTAAAAAGCAGCGAAACGGCTATTGACTGTTTATTCCCTGGAATCGTTGATCAATTAAATGAGATGGGTCGCATTCAAACTAATTTTACCGGAAAACTCAAATGGTATTAGTTTGGCTATTGGAAAAAGCCTTTTTCAGGCGATTTGCCCTTAATTCAACAAAGCCGTCCGATGCTTGAATGGACGATACATACACAACTTCAAATGGTCTCTAATATAACGACCCATTATTTGACTAAACTCGAAGGTTTGTTAATGGCCCCTGATTCAAACCAGATCTACCCACGCTTGGCCCCTGTGATGAACCTCGTTCAACCGACAACTCATCTTTTTCACCCGAGTGTTATAAGAGCCGTTCTTACTCCGACAAAAAAAAGAAAAGACATCAACAATCGAACACATAAACAATCAAAAAATAAGGTGAGGCGCTAGGCCTCACCTTTTGTGACCATAGGGAGTGGTTTTACTCTCGTCAGTTCCCGTAGTGCGGGCTCCCATTGTTTTTGGGAACTAAGACTCTGGTTCAGTTCCCGAAACACATTTCATTTTTCATTTCGGAAACAATCTGGTTGGTCTCTTCAAGTCCTGTACGTTTTCGACCACCCTGTATAGGTACAATACGCGCTACTGGTCACATCCTACAACTCTCTAAAACCCAAAAAGGGCACCATCCAAAAGGATCGGTGCCACATTGTTTCTCTAATGTTCTTAACCTTCTACCTGACCTTGCTCATTTCCAGTTAAACCCAACGCTTGTGAGGTTGTGGTCTGAACTTCTTTAAGAAGCTCTGGATTTTTTAAAAGAGATTGACCATATGAAGGGATCATCTCTTTAATTTTGGGTTCCCACTCTTTCATTTGCTCAGGGAAACATTTGTTCATCACTTGTAGCATTACATGAACAGCTGTTGAAGCGCCTGGAGAAGCTCCGAGTAGAGCAGCAATTGAACCGTCCGCCGCACTTACGACCTCGGTACCAAATTGAAGCGTCCCTTTTCCGCCCGCTTCGGTATCTTTAATAACTTGAACACGTTGGCCCGCCACTACGATATCCCAATCTTTGCTTTTCGCATTTGGGATAAACTCGCGCAATTCTTCCATACGTTTCTCTTTAGACAATAACACTTGTTGAATCAAATATTTAGTCAACGCCATCTCTTTTACACCAGCTGCAAGCAAGGTAAAGAGGTTATGCGGTTTGATCGATGTAAATAAGTCAAACAGCGAACCCGTTTTTAAGAATTTTGGTGTAAAGCCAGCAAACGGTCCAAATAGTAATGATCGCTTATTATCAATGAAGCGGGTGTCAAGATGCGGAACCGACATTGGCGGTGCTCCAACCTTGGCTTTACCGTATACTTTGGCATAATGTTCAGCAATCACATCTGGATTATTACAGACCATAAAGAGCCCGCTAACCGGGAATCCACCGATATGTTTGCCTTCCGGAATACCAGACTTTTGAAGCAAGTGGATACTTCCCCCACCGCCACCTATAAAGATAAATTTGGCTTTATGATGTTCAAGCGTACCACGTTCAAGATCTTGTACTTTGACTTCCCATAACCCATCATTTGTACGCTTAAGATCTTTTACACTATGCTGATAATTGATTTCGACATTTTGTTCGACGAGATGGTCAAAGAGCATCCGGGTCAAGGCACCAAAGTTTACGTCAGTACCCGAATCAATTTTGGTAGCCGCAATAGAGTCGTTGGAGGCACGACCATCCATTATAAGCGGAATCCATTCCTCTAATGTCTTAGGATCATCGGAGTATTCCATGCCTTTGAAAAGAGGATTTGTCGACAACGCTTCAAAACGTTTCTTGAGAAACCTTACATTGTCCTCCCCTTGTACTAAACTCATATGTGGTAAAGATTGAATGAAATCTTCCGGTTTTTCAATTAAGTTGCTATTTACAAGATACGACCAAAATTGTTTCGAAACTTGAAATTGTTCATTAATGTTGATGGCTTTACTAATATCAATGGACCCATCCGGCTTTTCGCTTGTGTAGTTTAATTCACACAATGCCGAATGACCGGTACCTGCATTATTCCATTCGTTTGAGCTTTCTTCACCAGCTTTAGAAAGTTTCTCAAACACTCTAATATTCCAGTCTGGTGCTAACTGTTTTAAAAGTGTTCCCAAAGTCGCACTCATGATTCCAGCACCAATTAAGATCACATCTGTTCTTGATTGACTATTGCTCACTTTTCTCATCCTTATATTCTATGTTTAGCAGCAACTGCGAAACCGCCTGACCCCTATAAAAACGCGCAAAAAGGCAGGGCGTGACACGCTTTCACACCTGACTGCTTGAATTAAAACCTAAATACAGTATATCACTATGAATTATAGATTTATAGTTTAAAATTTATTTTAAGTAAATAAAATGCGATCTAAACTTCTTTGGGTAAATATCCAGAGCACATCGCAAACCCAAAAACAAAATGGTGCCTAAACCGATTAAGTCAATCTGCACTTTTCATTATAGATGTCCTGTCCGTCATACAACCCAATAATGTAGAGCAGTGGATATGGGGATAGAAACCACCGCCTACTAAAACCAGCTCCACTTACCGCAAATTAATGATGAAGCGGCGCGAAAATGGATAAAAGCTTGCGAACCAAAGTAAGCGGCCGAACACTTTTCTACAAAGCCTGAAGAGAAGACGCAACAAATGCGCTTTCTCTTCTTTAAAAGCCTGGATTGCTTAGGTTGCGTCAGGTCATAAACCGTCACTCCATCTAAAGGTTATAAAATTGGATGCGTCAATAGAGCCAAAGAAGAACGCTCTCAAATTTTTGGTCGCCGCTTGTACAGCGGCGCTATAGAACGCGTTAGACCACCCGGATGTTCCATCCATTCTTCACTTCCTTTCATTAATTATAGGGGGTTTTGTTCATTTGTCTTTTCAATTGTAAATTTGTAATGTGAAACTTAGTTTAATGGTGTTCGATTAAAATATGATTAAATTAAATACCTTTTAAAAAAACACCTTGCCACAGGTGTTGATAATTTTCACTAAATAAACCATTAGGATCCCGACCAGACATCTTTTACATATTGACCTTTTTGTTTTAGGGCTTCAAACCATTCTTGTGCGACCCTTTCATTGGTTCCAAAGACTTTTTGGTAAGATTTGATTAAATGGCGTTCCACATCAGGTGCCATTTGGCTACCATCCCCACATAGATACAGCATGGCGCCTTGATCCAAAAGCGTCATCACTTCTTCTGCATTTTGTGCCATTAGATGTTGAACATACGTTTTCGGTGAATCCGATTTCCGCGAAAAGGCTGTATGAAGCGAGACCACGCCTTCTTTATCATAGGCCTCCAGTTCATTACGATAAATATAATCATTTTCATTTCGGCAGCCAAAGTAAAGATGGGAAACACCAAGCGTTTGCCCCTCTTTCTTTAATTCCGATCGCGCTTGCAGAAACCCACGGAATGGGGCCAGACCCGTTCCTGGTCCCACCATAACAATAGACGTTTCTGGGGATTCTGGTAATTTAAATCCGGATTCAGGTGTCCGTATAAATACATGGACCTCCTTATCTAAATCTAGTTGAGCTAAATAATGAGACGCAACTCCAAAATAATCGCCATGGCCGCTCCAAGCGGGACTTTCTAAAACAGCCACCGTAACGCTGACTCGATTTTTTTGAAGACGTGGCGAGCTTGAGATTGAATAATATCTTGGTTTGAGTGGCCGTAGAAGTTCTAAAAATGTTTCAAATGGAAGCTCGCACGCCTCATACGTTTCGATTAAATCAAGCAGCGTGACCCGTTTTTTTAATACAAGCTTTTCATACATGCCTTCTTTTAAAAGATCTTCTAATTCACGTTTGTGCGGCGGACACTGGGTATGAACGGCTAATTCTCTTATTTGAGCACGTGTGGCAGGTTCTTGAAGTTCAACTGAGTATCTTAAAAGGTCAGCCACAGAAACCGGCTGACCGAGCGGCAAGTGCGATACACTTACACCATTTGCCCTGACGATTATCGGATCGGTTGCATTTAAATTAAAACGAATTAGAACTCTGTTCATCGTTCCTTCATAATTCTTCGGAAACACGCCCAGATGATCCCCTTCTTTGTAAGAGATACCCTCGGGTAACTCAATTTCCAAATGCCGTGTCCGTCGTCCACTTCCAGGTAACTGAAGTTCACGATTCTCTACCACTTTACCGCGCACCGCATGATAGGACTCAACAAGTGGCGACACCTTTAGATCTGTTGCCCATTCAATGGACAGTTTGTTTGAAGTTTTGACGGCTGATTCATCGAATTTTAAGTCAAAGGTCTCTTTCGCATCTTGCCACATTTGTTTTTTCCAATCATCGAATTGCTTCTCGAAGTCATCGCTCATGTTTCCTTCGCCACGAGTTGAAAATCGCGTCGCCCCTTTTTCAACAAGAAGAGTGTCAATCTTTCTCGGCACGTTTTGATAGGTGGATGCCCAGTTTTGATCACCACAACCAAACACTGAAAACTGAACGCCCTCAAGCTCGCCGGCATTTAAACGTTCGAGCCATTCTACGAATTGACGCGCATTACTCGGTGGTTTTCCATTATAGGACGAACTCGCGATTAGAACGGCGCCTTCCTTTGGCAAGTTCCCAACCCGATCATTAAGGGGTTCCACTTCTGTATGAACCCCATATAAACGTGCAGTATCAGCGAATGCTTGGACAAGATGTTCGGTTGTGCCCATATCCGACCCATATAGAATTAATAATGGTCGAGCGTTTAAACCAAGAATTGCACCTTTTTGTTGTTGGTCTTCGGGTGTTTGATGTTCTGTACGTTTTTCTGCCTTATTAGCGTTCATAACATCAGGCTTTTTCCCGTTCCGCATTTTAACACGGATTGAGAAATTGTCTGGTTTTAGGGTCAAGGTTTGTTTGACTTTGAGTGTATAGTTGGTGTGATCAACCAATTGGAACCGTTGAAGAATCATCCCAAGAACAAGTGTCGCCTCATGCAAAGCGAATTGCATGCCAATACAGGCACGCATTCCGTTTCCGAATGGTTTGTAGGCGTTGGTCGGGACCTTGCTTGGGTCTTCAAAGCGTTCTGGTTTAAAGACTTCCGCATCTTCTCCCCAAGCTGTTTGATTGCGATGAAGCTTTGGAATATTAACTAAGACCATTTCACCTTTATTAACAGGGTAACGGTCGTTAAGCGTGGTATTTGTTTTCGCATAAAGGGCATAAGCTGGAGCGGTTGGCCACAGACGCAGAGATTCATTAAGAATCATTCGTATGTATTTAAGTTGCAACACATCCTGATACGTTGGAACAACTCCCTGTACTACTTCATCCAATTCGGCATTGGCTTTTTTTAAGACATCAGGATGTTTGAGCAGAAAATAGAGTGCAAAAGACAACAAACCACTTGTTGTTTCATGACCGGCGATCAAAAATGTAATGATCTGATATCGAATATTATCATCATCCAACTTTTCGCCTGTTTCTGGGTCTTCAACACTTAACATGCGAGCGAGTAAATCACGTTCACCTTGATCTCCTCTTGCCCTCCGTTCAGCGATCAACTTATCTACAGTGGAAAACATAGATTCAATATCCCGATCAAATTGACGCTTCGTTCCGATCATTAATTTATCTTGAATTGGAATTCGATTTCCTTTGTGCATGGACTCATTAAGCGCACGGACCATACTTTCAATAAAAGGGTTGGGCGTTTCTCTATAGTAACTGTTAAACCTGTAACTAAATCCACATAAACCAATGGTATCAAGGGTAAGCCTTGTCATATCATCCGGCACTTGAATGCTGTCGTCCGGATTTAGTCGCTCCCATTTCTGAACCAATTGCATGGCAATGTCCACCATCATGTTATGGTATCCTTTCATAGCGGGTTGACTAAAAGCTGGGATCAAGATGTTATGGGCTTTCTGCCAATTGGCTTCATGGGTTAACGACGTAAATAACCCATCCCCTCCAAAAGTGCGAACATGTTGCAAATGACCAATACTTTTGGCAAATCGTGTCTCATCATTGACCTCCTCAACTAAATCAGGACCTGAGATCATAATGGTGGATCGATTAAAAAAACTAAATCGATAAATGGGACCGAACTCATCGAACATTTTAGCTAAAGATTCACTTGGTGCATTTCGATCTAAAAGTGGCAAATTACCAAGTGGACCATAAGTTTTGGGTTGCGGAATAGATGTCTCGTTTACCAACGGTTTCTCCTCCTCACGCCATTTGGTGGAACGGGTAGTTCGATTTCTCTTTAAAGTTATCAATTATTTTTACTATAATTCACCTCACTAGCGTTGCATAAATATTGACGTAATATTCTGTAAAACAATTTCTCCGAAATTGAGCCAAAAAGACAAAGCCTAAAGAGAAGGTGATTCAGTCCATTTGGTAAAATTATACATTTACTGCTTAAGGGACGGGTTAACGGCTAGATTATGGGACGGTTCTTCCTTCGACTTTTCGTAACCAAATATAAGATGGTTTCCAAATAGCTGCCTTTAACCATCTCGTGATTTGAAGTAACGATCTTTTGCTTTTACTTTCTAGTTGAGCGAGTACCATTAAACAGAACGCAATGAGTGCTAAGAAGACTTGATTGTGTAGAGCCGTCTCACTCATGCCGTAAAAATGTTTGATTTCAACGTGCTGTTTAATCCATTTAAAGAAAAGCTCAATAGCCCAACGTGACCGATAAATTTCACCGATTTCGTCAGCGGTTAAATCAAAACGGTTTGTAATGAGACGAAGGAGATTCCCTTTCGTATCTTCGACTTCCACTATTCGAAAAATATTTTCAGCCCGATTTTGCGGAGCACCAATATAAACCATTTTATCGGATAAAGCTTTGGATTCTTCTGGGAGCTTAAAGGTCTCCATCTCACGAAGGAATGCATTTTTCTTCAGTCTAGAAACAAAAAACTGGCCTATATCTGTCATCTGATCAAATCGCTCATAATCAATGTAACCACGATCAAACACATACGTGACATCTTTCTCATCAACGAGCACTTCTAGTTGATTCCGATCGTGTTCTTTGGCAGTTGTAATGACAGCTTTTTCAGGATAAATTGAATGGTCCTCCATAAAGACCAGTCTCAAATGAAGCTTCGCTCCTGCCTTAGTTTTACGGAATTTGGCCCAATTATAATTGGTCAAATTAAGTGGAAGTGTACTTGAATCAATTATCTTAAGGGCAACCCTGGTTTTATTTTGGTCATGAAAAAATCGAATTTTCCTCGTTAGATCTAGAAATATATTTGAAAGAATTAATGGATCCATTTCATTATTTTTTCTAGACAATTGGGAAGCACTGATTGATTCAAATCCTAGTTCACTCTGAAGGTCGTCATCAAGAAGCGCATCACTGATTGCACGTAAACTTTCAGTTTCGTTTAATTGTGCAAAAAGTAAAAGCTTAATATAAGCCTCTGTTGAGAGTTTTTTTGTATAGCTATCCAGTTTCAATTCTTCAACTTGCTTAGTTAACTTTTGAAGATTAATTGGTGAAACCCATTTACCAAATGATGAAATTAGTGTATTCTTGTCCATGCGAATATCCTTTTCTTTGGATTTGGACAGGAATCACCTGTACTTCCATTGTAAAGGATTTTTTTATGCGTTAAACAGGTGAAAATCGAAGATTTTGGGAATTTTGAATCATATGATTAATTTAATGCAACGCTAGTGATCTGTTTAATACATTTGATTTATTAAATTTTATTAATGCTACATTTTTAATCGCAAAGTCTCTATTTTTTACAACAATAATAGGTTTTCCGATTGTTCCGATCATAGGCATTAATATATCACCATCATCAACAAATGAACGCCTATTTATCTTTTCATAATCCTCTGATGATATATTATTAACATTATTAAAATCAATTGTTCCATTTGTAACATTCTTTGAGGTGATAAGTGGATAACCTTCATTAACATACTTTGGTGAATCGTGTGTTCCATCTCTTACATCGCAAATATCCTCAAGTTTTTCCAGATTGGATAGGTTACACTTATTCATTACCAATAAGCCCTCTCAGTTCTTCCATCTTAATTCCTAGATCTCTTGCTAACTTATCAAGGCGTGCCAAGATAACCTCTGGTTTTTCATATTCTACCTTTTCATACTCCATCTCTTTGTATCTATTAATTGATAAATCAAAGCCATTATTTTTAATTTCTTTTTTATCCACTAGGAAACTTTGTTCTGTTCTTTTCCTGTTAACTTCCTCAGTAAGGTTATGGAATCTAGAAACAATGTCAGGTATGTCACCTTCATTTCCTAATTGATTTCTTTTATCATCTAAAGTGTACCCATCAGATTTCATATCATAGAACCAGACTTTATCCGTTCCACCAGCATTTGTCTTGGTAAATATAAGAATGGCGGTTGAAACCCCTGCATATGGTTTAAATACTCCACTGGGCATAGAAATAATTGCTTGTAAATTTTGATTTTCTACTAATTCTTGTCTCAATGCCTTATGAGCCTTTGTTGTCCCAAACAGTACGCCATCTGGTACAATACAAGCACTCCTTCCGCCCAACTTAAGCATACGAATAAATAAGGAAACAAAAAGAAGTTCTGTCTTTTTTGTGTCACAGATATCTTTAAGATTGTCATGAATACTTTCAGCATCAACAGTTCCTGTAAAAGGTGGATTAGCTAAAATAACATCATAAGTGTCCGATATATCATTTTCCTTAGATACGCTATCAGCATAATTTATATCTGGGTTAGAAATGGAATGCAACATGAGGTTCATCGCAGATAACCTCAGCATTGTTCGATCTGTATCAAATCCAGTGAAGGCATCCCCTTCAAACTTTTCCCATTGTTCTGCTGTCATTTCACTTTCATATTTCCCTCTGATATACTCAGCAGCTGAGACAAGAAATCCAGCCGTACCACAAGCAGGGTCACAGATTCGATCATCCGGAGTTGGATCTAGTAATTTAACCATCATATCCCGTATATGTTTTGGGGTTCTAAATTGCCCATTCTGACCTGCAACTGATAACTTGCCGAGCATGTATTCATAAAGATCTCCCTGCATATCTAAATCCTTGATATCGTGTTCGTATAATTCATCAAGTCCAGTAATAATTTTTTGTAGCACTTGTGGAGTAGGGATGAGGAACATAGCATCTTCCATATATCTAGAAAATGCGGAAGTTTTATTAAGATTTATCTTCTTAATAAAAGGAAATACCTTTTCGCCGATAATCTTAAAAATTTCTCTTGCATCTTTATCTTTAAATCTTGACCAGCGCATTGACTGACCATCATCGGTCTGTGGAAAAATTTTATTTTTCACTTCAACACCTAATAATTCTAAACTTTCATTCTCTGATTCTCTTTCATCTAAAGAACGAATGAACATTAAATAAGTCAGTTGCTCAATTACCGTAAGAGGCTGTGTAATTCCACCCGCCCATATATCAGTCCAAATCTTATCAATTTTATTTTTCACTTCACCAGTTATCATATAGAATCTCCTCTTATTGTCTCTTAAAATATATATTTACAACTGTCTTTTAAGTAAATGTATTTTACCATTATAATACCATATATATAGGGGATAGCCTTCACGGTTTATGTATTATCTAATTTATTGTCAAAGTTTTCACTCTGTTTCATTTAAAGCAAAAAAATTTTATGTACTTCTGTTTGACCATTCTCTAATGATAGTTTAAACTTTGGTAAGTAATTAAATAACTTAGTAACTAATGCGAAGCAAGCTTGGTTCATGATGTTATCAATCCATCCAGATTGGTAGCCATGTTTCCATGCGTGCTTTTTTGCTTTTGGTTACGGAGGAGGAACAAATGGAAAACGATAAAAAAACAGCTGTTTACGTTAGAACTGCTACAAAAAAGCAAAACCATGAGGTACAACTAGAGGCTGCTAAACCTTTTACCAAAGGAATTCAAGAAGAAAATTTGATCTTAATTGAGGATCTTGGTGTCGCTTCTTCCTCTAAATTAAAGGGTTTAGAAAAGTTACGTGAGTTAATTAGCAAAGATAAAGTTGATACTTTAATTGTTTATAGCCGTGATCGTTTAAGTAGGGATGATGAGGATTATGTAGCCCTTGTAAATTTAATTTATGCCAATGATATAAAAGTTGTATTTACATCAAAGGGATCCGCTCCCTTCAATCCTGATCAAATTAGTGGGATATTACATGAATACCTCTTTCTAGCAATGAAAAATGTGGAAAGAAAGCAAATGTCACTCCGTATAAAACAAGGACTGAAACGCGTTAAAGATTAAGATGAGTGATGCAGAGGAATCAAGCAATAACATAAAGAATCCTTCCTCGGCATCTGCTTTTCTATTCCCTTTATAATTTTATGTATTACCACTAGCGTTGCATAAATAAAGGCGAAATATTCCGTAAAACAAATTCTCCGAATTTGAGCCAAAAAGACAAAGCCTAAAGAAAAGGTGATTCTGTCCATTTGGTAAAATTATACAATTGAACGAGAGTGGCAGGAAATTTGGTTGTTTTTAAGGAACCGCTCTACCTATTACCTTGCGTAACCAAATATATGAATGCTTAAAAAGCGCAGCTTTCAACCAACGTGTGACTTGAAGTAATGATTTATTAGTTCTAGTTTCAAGTTGAATAAGTACCATCAGACAATAGGCAATTAAAGCCAAGAAAATCTGATTGTGTACAGCTGTTTCGCTCATCCCATAAAAGTGTTTAATTTCAACATGCTGTTTTAACCATTTGAAAAACAATTCAATTGCCCAGCGTGAACGATAGATATCGCTTATTTCATCAGCACTTAGATCAAAACGATTTGTAATTAAGCGAAGTAAATTCCCTTTCGTATCCTTGACTTCAAGAATTCGAAATTCATTCTCTGCCCGATTCTGTGGAGTACCTAAGTAAACCATTTTATCTGATATAACCTGCGAATTATCATGAAGTGGAATGGGCATTATCTCTCTAATTACCGCGTTTTTTCTGAGTCTAGAAACAAAGAAATAGCCATCATCTGTCATCCGATCGAATCGCTCATAATCTAAATAACCTCGGTCAAATACGTATGTAGCGCCTTTTTCATCGGCTAATACCTCTAGTTGATTCCGATCATGTTCTTTCGCTGGTGTAATGATTGCCTTATTAGGATAGGTTGTGCCATCTTCCATGTACACGAGTTGTAAGTGGAGCTTAGCTCCACCTTTTGTCTTACGGAATTCCGCCCATTGATAGTGCGTTAAATTAAGCGGAAGTGTACTGGAATCAATAATTTTATGGGCAACCTTAGTTTTCCTTTGGCTATGAAAAAAGCGAATTTTTCCTACAAGATCAAAAAACACTTTGGAAAGAATAGCTGGATCCATTTCATTGTTTGTCCTTGATAATTGAGAGGCGCTGATGGCTTCAAAACCAAGTTCGTTCTGAAGGTCATCATTAAGAAGTGCATCACTGATGTCACGTAAGCTTGCGCTTTCGTTCAATTGGGCAAAAAGTAATAGTTTTATATAGCATTCTGTTGAAAGTTTTTTGGTATAACGATCCTGTTTAATTACCTCTACTTGTTCGTTAAGTTTTTCTAAATTAATGGGAGAAACCCATTTACCAAATGACGAAAATAGTGTATTCTTGTCCATGCGCTTATCCTTTACTTTTGGATTTGGACAGGAATCACCTGTACTTCCATTGTAAAGGATTTTTTTATGCGTAAATCATATAAAAATCGAAGATTTTGGGTATTTTGAATCATTTGATTAGTTTAATGTAACGCTAGTGATTACTTATGAATTCCGTAATAAAATGTATCAAGCGAAAACAATTGATTTTATAACGGATATTGATAAAAACCCTTTTTATTCCTAGATGGTTAGCTTGCCGAATGGGTACTCTCAAAAAGCCTTGTTATCAAGGCTTTTTGGGAGTAGTGAACCTTAAACAAAGACACATTTTTGGTTAGAAAAAATTCGGTTTCTCAACCAGTCAAATTCTCTCTTCTTCTTAATTTTTCGGTTAACTGACCAGTTGTCATTTGTAACGAAACAAACGGGGAGAGACGATAGCTAATCTCGATAGGACAAACGAAATAAAACGAAGTTTTACAAGCTTCCCATCTGGGGTATATTGATTGGTTTGCCCAAAATCAACTTGAGCTTGTCCTCCTATCGGAACTTCTGGTACCGCTTCGTAGGATCTAGCAGATGCGACTTTTGAAATATCATATTCTTCTCGTAATTCTCTTACATATCTACGGACAGTGCTTTCAGCTACTTTAAGATCTTTATATTTCTCAAGAAGCCAATCTAGCACCTGAGCTGAAGTCATATCAGGGATATTCCCTCAGCCATGAAAGAATTAATGGTTTATAGGGATCTAACAATTTAGATCTTGATTGGATATCGTTAATCCATCCAGCCCTTTCTCCGACATCACGTTTTAGATAGCAAAATCATAACTTAAGTAATTGTTGAATTTCCATATACATTTCCCACTTACCCACCTTTAGTTCCTCCATCGTTGATAATCTAAGAATCTATTATCATATTACCAACGATGAATGAAAAATTCTGAACCAATACTTGGTAGTGGAGGTTTTCTATGGCAGCTGCCATAGAAAACCTAACCAACTACCCAGAGATAAGTGTTCACTATTATTGATCAATAACTGTCCACTTTAGTTTATCAGTCACACCGTCGCAGTATCACTAAAAATAATAATTAGTTCCGTGCGAAGCTCCAAGTCTTTATTTATTAAGATCAATGTTACTCCTTTTCACCAACAGGAGCTCTCTGAAAACAATTAATCAAAAATACCATGCTATTCTTCATTGCTATTTCAAGTTTTTGAAATTGAATTAATTCCATAAAAATAAATAATTCATTGAAATTTCTGGTTATTTATGGTAATGTTTTGAATGTAGTTACTAATTAAAAGAGAGAGTGAGAAAATATGGTAACAAAAAAGAAAGGTAAACTACTAAAATTTGTTGGGACTTTAGCGTTTGTAGTATCTATAGTAAGCGTATCTCCAATAACATCATTCGCTGCTGAAGGTGGTTGGACTGAAGGAGAAGGTAATTGGGTAGGTTCATCTTCTACTACAAATCCAAATCTGATTTCACCTATGTCCTCAACTACACCAGATAAACATTGGGCGACTTACGACTATAAAGATGAGAATACTTACTTAGCAAAACGGGTAGTAGCGCATACTAATTGGACAGGTATGTATCACTACTCGAGAGCTAGATTTGAGAGTTCGATTTTTGGTATCGAAGGAGACAGTGGAAGGGTTTGGGGTATGGATAAAACGGTTGCATACAGTGGTTATGTTGACCCTTCGTTTACAGTAGCCCATACTTACTGGGGTAATTAAAGGACTTACAAATTAAGAAATAGGTGGTCTCTTGACCATCTTATTTCTTAATTTGTATAATACTACTATGAAACTTAAATACCTTATATCATACCCTAAATATCTTATATCTCTCATAGTCATTAATCTCTTTTGTCTTTGTATATTCGGATTACAAGCTCATATTGACAATATAAATATGATCAATAATGGTTATATAAATAGTCACTCGTTATCCTTTACACTAAAGAAATCTTATTCATCATTTTTAGTTAAAAAGGATAAATACATACTATTTCAGTTTAATAGTAACACCCCTTTTATTAAACACGTTCTTGTTAGCGGAGATGTACAACTCCCACCCATTAAGTATGTGAAAAATGTAAAGACCTATTCAAAAGCAAACACAACAGCTGTTATAGGGAAGCAAGTAAAAAAAGATGTCATCCCATCAACAATTAAAGTTATTGGATACTTCGATACACCAAATTCATACAAACTAAATTCTGATGTATGGATCATCTCCAAAACTCGAAAGATTAATATGAAAAATGGTAATTCTTTTATATTTTCCACTCCTAAGCAAAATGCAAAGTTTGTCTTAAAAAAGATCATTAATACAGACTCCATAAATATTATTGATCGAGAGGAATATGGTACGTATGCTCTTAAGTCTAATCAAATGATAATCGTTGGACTTTATATAACATTAATTTTTTTAATTACATTCTTTGTTTTCATATGTACAAATTGGATGTCACAGGATAAAAATTTAATCCGCATTTTATACCAATCGGGTATACCTATCTTTTCCCTCTATAGTTTCTTTTTAAAATGGAAGTTCCTCCCGTACAGCATATGTTCGTTCTTATTAATACTTATGGCTTTTACTTTTCAAAATTCTTTAAGTAATTTATGGTCTGACACATGGTTAATAGATACTGCATATATCTTTATTTTATTTATCCTTTACCTGTGTGTTTGTTGTTTATTCATAGTAACCTTCTATACAGTAGGAAAAGGTGGGAAAAGGTTTTGAAAGTTTTAGGAATCCTTTTTAAACAAAACATGATTTTAAATTTATTAGCTATTCTAGTTTCGATTCTTTTCTTTACACTAATCTTTATTTTTATCGTTAATATAAATCAAACGAATATTGAGACAAAGACTGCTAAAAACTTTGAAGGCAAAAATATTTATCAAGTATCAGATGATTTAACTGGCCAAAAAGAGACGACTTTTTTTAGTGGACCGATGGAATATGACCTTTTAAATCAATTCAACCAAACTTTATCTCGTTCAATCAAATTCACTTATTATACAGCTACATGGCAGCCTATTGGTGTAGCAAATTTTAAAGGGGATCCATCCTTTGACCCGAATTACCAAAATAGCGGTAAGTCTACCCCTACATATAAATTAAATAATAAAACTTATTCATTTGTACTAGCTGTTCAGGCTAACAAAGCAGTATTTAATATTAATAATCTACAAATAGAGAAGGGTAGATCATTTACAAAAGATAATTATAAGTTTAAAGGTGACGGTTCACCAATTCCTGTTATATTAGGAAACCAGTATTGGGGCCTATATGATATCGGTTCGAAAATAAATATTTTCCTATATGACAAAGAGATTGAAGGAAAAGTTATTGGTTTTTTAGATTCGTCGCAAAAAATAATGACTGCTAATCAACCAGAATTGATATTAGATAATTATATGATTTTACCAGCGATAACATTTAGTGAAAAACCATCAAAATATTTGATGGAAAATCCAAAAGATGGATTATTTGTAAAAGCTTCGTTGTTAGCTGGTACAGATAGTCTATTACTAACTAAACAATCACCTGTTCAAATTAGAAATATAACAGATCAAATTGCAACGCAAACTGGATTCCATGATTTTCAACTTATAGGTGCCAGTAGTTTAGCTATAAATGCATTAGTAGATATGACAAAGGCAAACGTACTTTTAATTATTATTGCTATTGCTTTATTATTTTTCATCACATTAATAACGTTTCTTTATACAATACAATTAAAAATAAAGAAGAATGTAGACTCTTATCTTGTATTGTTGATCAGTGGTGCGAATATGTTGCATATTAAGAAATATGTAAAAGGTGAGTTCTTATTACTCTCCTTAATAGGGGCTTTAATTCCAATTATCCCATTATTAATTTTAACTAGTTTTTCATTTTCTACATTGATAAATTATTTGTTCATTAGTCTAGGCTTGATACTTTTGATGTCCCAATTGATCAAACACTATATAAATAGAGTATTTACAAATATTGATATTGTACATCATTTAAAGAGGTGATAATATGTCTCAAATTTGTCTATCTAAGATCTCGAAGTCATTTAAAGGCTCATATGTTTTTAAAAGTTTAGATTTAAATGGGGAATCGGGGCAAATTATTGCTATAAGAGGCAAAAGTGGGGTTGGAAAAAGCACTCTCCTTAATATTATTGCTGGATTAGAAACCCCAACTTCTGGAAGTTATCAATTTGACGACATAAATATGGTGGATAAAAATAGTAATGAATTAGCTCGCATTAGAGGAGAAAAAATTGGTTACATCTCTCAGTTTTCACCAATGCTTCCTAAACTAACTGCATATGAAAATATCTGCATACCCCTACTGCTAAATAGGCAAAACGATGATGTCTTAGGTTCTAGAAAAAAAAGAATAGAGGATTTAAGTGAACTTTTTGAAATACAGAACCTATTATATAAAAAAGTTAATAAATTGTCTGGAGGAGAAATTCAAAGGGTTGGAATTATACGATCTTTAATAAATGAGCCCTCTATCATAGTTGCAGATGAACCAACTGGATCTTTAGATGATGAGAGTTCATTGAATATTTTAAGTTATTTTCAAGCTTTGAAATCAGAAGGTATAATAATTATTTTAGCTACTCATAGTAGAATAGTATCGGACCATAGTGACATTGTTTACAATTTAACAAAAGATGGTTTGGAATTAGAAAGTTGGTAGGCAACAAAATGTCCCACATATTAATCCAAAATTCAATATGAGATAATCTCCTTAAGTTAAGAAATTAAGGCGATCTTTTATGGTCAACACGGTCAACACTGAATTTCGAGAAAAATGGGAACGATGTATCGCGATTTTTTGGAGTAGCGGTCAGACTCAAGTTGAATGGTGTAAGATTAATAATTTAAATCTTCATCACACTAGCGTTGCATTAATTGAATCTAATGATTCTAAATATCTAAAATATTCGATTTGCAGGGTGATTCCTGTCCAAATCCAAAGAAAAGGATATACGCATAGACAAGAATACACTAATTTCATCATTTGGTAAATGGGTCTCACCAATTAATCTTCAAAATCTAACTAAGAAAGTTGAAGATTTGAAACTGGATAGCTACACAAAAAAACTCTCAACAGAGGCTTATATTAAGCTTTTACTTTTTGCCCAATTAAACGAAACTGAAAGTTTACGTGCAATCAGTGATGCACTTTTTGATGATAACCTTCAGAATGAACTAGGATTTGAATCAATCAGTGCTTCCAAATTATCTAGAAAAAACAATGAAATGGATCCATCGATTCTTTCAAATATATTCCTAGATCTAAAGGGGAAGATCAAATTTTTTCATAACCAAAATAAAACCAGAGTTGCCCTTAAGATCATTGATTCAAGTACACTGCCGCTTATTTTGCCCAATTATAATGGGCAAAATTCCGTAAGACCAAGGCAGGGGCTAAGCTTCATTTGAAATTGGTCTTTATGGAGGATCATTCGATTTAACCTAAAAAAGCTGTTATTACAACTGCCAAAGAACATGACCGGAATCAACTGTGTTTGACCGTGGTTATGTTGATTATGAGTGGTTTGATCAGATGACAGATAAAGGACAGTTTTTTGTTTCTAGATTAAAGAAAAATGCATTTCTTAGTGAAATTTATACCTTTAAACTGCCAGAGGAATCTAAAGCTTTATCCGATAAAATGGTTTATATCGGCACACCGCAAAATCGAGCTGAAAATCCCTTTCGAATAGTGGAAGTCGAAGATACGAAAGGTAATCTCCTTCGTCTCATCACAAACCGTTTTGTTATAAGTGCTGATGAAAATCGGTGAGATTTTTAGTTCTCGTTGCGTACTGTTTAATGGTACTCGCTCAACTAGACATTAAAAGCAAAAGATCGTTACTTCAAATCACGAGATTGTTAAAGGCAACTATTTGGAAACCATCTTATATTTAGTTACGAAAAGTCGAAGGAAAAACAGTCCCATAATCTAGCCATTAATCCGTCCCTTAGTAGTAAATGTATAATTTTACCAAATGGGCAGAATCACCTTTTCTTTAGGCTTTGTCTTTTTGGTTCAATTTCGGTGAATTTTTTTACAGAATATTAGGTTAATATTTATGCAACACTAGTGAATTCACCTATCATTATATTAACTTTGCGACTGTATCATGTCATTCCACTAACAAAAATTTCATACACTTTCATTTCATTTTTTTAAAAAACACCACACAGCGGGATCCGCCATGTGGTGTTTTTAGTTATTATTTATGATCCTTTTGTTTCGGATGGTGATCCTGCTTTTCTTTATGCGTGTTGTTCGATTGAACGATTGGTAAATTAATCGCGGATGGATGGGCAGCATCATGGTAAATCGTGTTTTGCGCTACAATGGCATCTGATGCGGTATCCACCCCTTCTTTGTGACCGGTGTTAAGATTTCGATCAAAACGCGGATAGTTTGAACTTGCAAGATCAATGCGGATTCGATGCCCTTTCAAGAATTCATGGCTGATCCCCGCAATGTTGACGTTAACTTGATAGATTTTGCCAGGTTTTAATAGCTTGGCTTTTTGTTGACCGTCCCGGTATTTCGCACGGGTAATACTGTCCTCAATGAGAGTCGAGGTACCGTCTGGCGCAACATCCGTTATTTTAACTGTGAAATCCGTATCCACGGCAGTCGAACTCACGAATAATTTAGCCGTTGCAGGTCCAACCACTTCTAGTGGATTCTTCAACGGATCGGATGTAAACGTTAAGACTTGTGAAGCCTTAGGATCCGTTGAAGCAACTTCATCCGGTCGTTGGTCAAGCGCCCCGTTCGCAATCATTAAGTTATTTCCGCCGATCGTACCTGTTGGTTTTAATGGATTATAAAGGTATGTGTTGGATCCCTCATTATGAGAGTCACGTTTCAAAGAGAGGGACCCGTCATTGACTGAGTCAATCGTCCCACTCGTCTTAGGATGGAAATAAAAAGGTTCGGTTTTGGTAGTTTTGAGCGGCCAACTTGAGGAAGTTTCCCAATGATTGATCCCCGTTACATAATACTTGACAGCGGGCTGTTCCATGATTTGATTGTGAATACCTTTTAACCAGTAATCAAACCATTGAACCATGGTCGCGGTATCATTGAATGTCGAGTTTTGGCCAGCCCAAGGTTCCACGCTCATGTTTTGAACATGCGTCCATGGCCCCATGACCAACATTTGATTCCCTTTCGCTCCTTTGCCTCCTTTGTTTTGAAGACCACTGAAACCATTTAGTACGCCGGTTTCAAAAATATCGTAAAAACCACCGATATGAAAGACTGGAACATGGATTTGGTTTAGTTTATCCATAATATTGTTAGTATCATCAATTTCGCGATAAATTGGATCTTTCATAGTTGCCACGTCTGTGTTTAACGTATCCTGATAGGCAGGCATATAGGTGGATGTTAAATTAGGAAAAGCATTTAACGGCAATTGTTCTAGATTAAAATACCCTTGTAGATTTTGCGCAATTCCAGCTGTAGTCTTTAGGGCTTGAATGTTGGTGGGGTCTAGACGTTGGAGTTGTTCCACGTTCATACCATTTAACCAACCTTGAACAAGCGATTGCCTTAAAGCACCACCTTGATAATAAGATTCACTATAGATGTCTGCCGTGCTGTACTCTGAGAACATCGCTTTCAGATGGGGCGGGTTTTCAAGCGCTGCTGCGTTTTGTACAATTGCAAGGGCAGAAGCGCCATATGTACCGACCTTCCCATCGCTCCAATCCTGTTTTGCGGCCCACTCAATCGTATCGTACCCATCTTTCCCATCCTCCAAAAAAGGATAATAAACGCCTTGAGATTCACCGCGACCGCGTACATCTTGAACGACCACCGCATAGCCATGTTCAGCTAAATAAATGGCCTGTGGATCAGAACCATTCCCTTTGCCGTATGGCGTGCGCGAAACTAACGTCGGAAACCTAAGACCACCAGTCTTTGGAAGGTAGACATCCGCTTTCAAAACCGTACCATCACGCATGGTAACGCTTACATTTTGTGAAACAGTAAACAGTGTTTGTGCCATAACCCGAGTGCTAGTGGTTGTGGAAGGAGTTGCAGCTTCAGCATGAGTAATCCAAGAAAATGGGGAAGCCGTGAGCATAAGTGTTGTGGCAAGGACAAGTAATTTTTTCCCTTTCAAATTAACGCCTCCTAATTTAATTCGTTTTTAATTGCAAAAAATAGTATATCAATATTTTAAATATTTTAATAATTTTTCCTTTCGTCTCTTTTCATGTTTAAGTTACCCACTTCGATACTATTTTTGTTATACCCCTGTTTCTCGACATTTTTTAATCTAATACTCTCTAATTATGCAGCAATCTGTCGAACGAAACTTAGATTAAAACAGAAGAAAAACGAGCAGACCCTTTGAATTCTGCTCGTTTTTTAGCTTTTAGTACACTGTTTTTTTTGTGGAACACCTTTTAATGAGTACAACCGCCTAATAATAGAAAGTTATTCGATCTTTGCCATATGTGAATATGGCGTGTGGATCATTGGCTTTCTCTTTAATTGAATCAGTTGAGCAATGATGCTGATTGCGATTTCCTCAGGGCCCTCTGCTCCAATAGTAAGACCAACCGGTGAATATATAGGACTCTTGACCTTAAGGCCAGACAGCAATCGTTTGGTTCGATCTTTTGATCCTAATATACCTATATAAAAGGGTAACTGATCTTGGATCGCTTTTAAAAAAGCCCGATCCTTTTGAAAAACGTGAGAGAGAAGAATAATGGTGTCATACTCCGTGAGGCGAAGTTGTTCTGCGATGCGCTCAGGGGTACCAATTACAATTTGGTTGGCATCCGGAAACGTGCTTCGGTTACACAAAGCCGGGCGCCAATCTGTAACCGTTAAAGAAAAGCCCGCCGCTTTGGCGATCTTGGTAAGCGGGATGGCGTCCGCCCCACCCCCAAATAAAATGAATCTTGATTGGGGCTGGAAAGTTTGAATATAGAGTTGAGTCGCGTTCGAGCAAACTGAGATAAGACGGTTGGGTCGTGTGCCCAGTTTCTGTGTGAGTCTTTCAAGTTCATAATCAAGTGATTCACATGACCACTCGCCAAAAGAGACAGAATTTCCAACGATAAATTGATAATCTGTAACTGCATTTTGTGAATCTATCCTTCTCACCAGTTGAACCGCGTACCCTTTTTCAAGATAAGCTTTTAATGCCAAGAGGTGCGCATGAAAGGTTTTTGTAATCGGCTCTAAAAGGACATAAAGCGTTCCGTTGCAACCTGCCCCTTGTCCCCATGACAGATCATCTTCACTTGAAAGATCATAAGGGATCGTTATAGGCGTAATCAAATTCATGGATTGAACACGTTCAATTAAGTCCTCTTCTAAACAACCTGCACTTAATAATCCGACTTTCGAACCATCCCCACCAATGACCATCATGGCTCCTTCCTTACGATAAGCTGAGCCTTCAACTTTAATAATTGTGGCTAAAATATTAGATGTTGAAACTTCTAAAGAGCTAATCTTCTCTAATACGTCATACATGTGGTCACCCCCACGTTTGTTGTCCTTGTTCTATACGTTTTCTAACTAATAACTCGCGTGGTCGGCTGCCAGTCTTCTTATTACCCGAATGATCCCTGCATAACCTGTACACCGACACAAAATTTCTAGCAAGGGCTTCAGTAATCGCGTCGTAATCGGGAGTGGGATTCACATCTAGTAAAGCTTTGATCGCCGTCACCATCCCTGGCGTGCAATACCCTCATTGAAAGCCCCCTCCTTCAAGAAGCGCTTTCTGAATAGACTATCCCCCATTTTTATTTATGCCTTCAATAAATTGTATGGTTCTTCCGTTTGCTTGATAAGCCATAATTAAACATAAATTAACGAGTTCTCCGTCCATAAGAACAGAACATGCTCCACAACGCCCAATCCCACACGCTTCTTTTACGCCTGTTAAATCCAGCTCTTTGCGTAAAATCTCAATAAGTGATGTAACGGGTGGTGTCCATCATTCGATCCATTTGTTATTGATTACGGCACTAAACATCAAGGGGTTTGAAACATCTAACCTGGGTTCTGTTAAGCCTGTTTTTTCTTCTGCCATTCAAGAGTCCCGCATTCTCTAAAAGCTCTTCTGGCGATACCGGCAGGCGCGTCACCCAATAACCTATTGCATCATGAATGGCTTTTTTGATCGCAGGTGCTACGGCAACCGTTCCAATCTCCCCTACCCCTCTTGGTCCATAACAATCGTTCTGTTCTACCGCTTCAATGGCTTCTACGTTCATTTTAAGCGGAGCATCCTTAATAGTTGGAATGAGGTAGAAATCAAAAATTTTGGTGACACATTCCCCGTTAATCATCGCAAAAAGGCTTCTTCAGTCGCCTCATCGCACGCGAGGCTGTGGAAGAGCCCGTATGAGGGACGCGATCCGTGTCGCCAATTACAACCAATTACAATGATTAAATCCTCAGGGGAACAGGTCAATTCATCACTCGCGATTGTTTCAATAACAGCGAGCAGTCTTTGCCCACACTCTTCAAAACCGAATGCCACTTCAATCTTTCCATCATTATAAAAATTAATCGCCCACCAGCGCCATCTAACCGACCCTATCCTAATCCCCCACCGGCACCGTTAATGCAATCCCAAACCCTCTTTTCACTTTGTCATGAATGACAATCCGCTCAGGTGTAATTAGGGTTGACCCAATAAAACGAAGACACTAAAAAACACTGATCCTTTATAGATCAGTGTTTTTGACGCGCTTATTTTATTTTGCAAAAACGTGGTGACCGATCACAACCGTGACTTGACGACTCGCATCATAGAAGGAATGTGCAGTAGATGGATTATAGAAGAACAACGATCCACTTCCTTTACCCTTTAGAGCAAGCGCTTCGTTCACCGCACTTACAGAGGCTGCATCAGCTGGTTGATTAATTTGGCCATTTTTAACCGGTGTAAAGGCATAATAGCCACCTGATACCTGATCAATGACACCATGAACGCTATTTGGAAACTTTGAACTCGCCACGCGATTTAACACGACAGAAGCAACTGCTACTTTTCCAGCATAAGGTTCCCCAACGGCCTCAGCATGTACAAGACGCGCTAACAAGTTTTTATCTGCCATGGAAATTGGTGAATTCGGAAGGACAATGTGATTCCCTGTATAAAGAGGTTTCCAGTGATTAGCTGCTTCTAGACTACCAATCGGAATCCCAAACCCTTTCGCAAGTTTCCAATAGGTTTCATTTTGTTTCACAGTGTGTGTGGTCGCAGCTTCAGATTTCGATGTTAAAGTAAAAGCAGAGAAAGAAAAAATGATTCCTGTAGCAATTACGAGTTTAGTTAATTTTTTTAGAGTAGTTCTCATAGTTGTTGTAACCTCCTAGGAGTTGTCTTAGTTGGTCTACTATTAGCCTAGCAAATGTAATGGTTGCATTCCTGATCCAAAACTTGGTAATCTAAATTATGGTCATTTTTCGTAGACTTTATAAGACTTGGAAGGCTTTTACTAAAATGTTCCTATTCTTAAAATTTTCCATTTTTCGCTCAAAATGGAAAATGATGGCTTATTTATTACAGAATTAAAAGTCTTGTAATATGATCAACGCGTTTAACTTTTAGGTCGTCCATTCCATTTCAATAACGAATCGATGATTTAGGTTGTGACAGTCCAAATAGAAGTGGAGATTCCTATGACTAATTTCATTTTTAGCATTCAGATTGCGTTACCGATCTTTCTGATCATGTGTGCCGGTTATGTTCTGAAACGAACGGGCATGTTGAACGATAATTTTATTAAAGTGGCTAATACTTTGATCTTTCGAGTTGCCCTCCCCATTAAGCTCTTTAGCGATATGCTAGACAAATCCTTTAATCAACTCTTTGATCTCAGGTTTATTGCGTTTACAGTGTCAGGGACGCTTCTCAGCGCTGGCGCGGCCTGGTTACTTGGTGCACTTGTGTTAAAAGAAAAGCATCAATTAGGTGCTTTTATTCAAGGGTCTTTTCGTGGAAATTTTGTTTACGTAGGTCTGACCTTAATGGAGAATATGACGGGGTCTATGGGACTAAAATATCCTCTCGTTCTAGCGTTTGTCGTCCCTTTATATAATATATTGGCGGTCCTAGCACTTACGTTTACTAATACGAATAAAATGGCGGACTTCAATCTTCTAAAATTATTGAAACAAACGGGTTTGAACATTATAAAAAATCCGCTTATCCTCTCAATCGTTCTTGGTATTGTTGCCTCCGAACTTGGATTAAAGCTACCAATGGTTTTATCCAGAACAGCTGGTTATTTCGGTGATATCGCCACACCTTTAGCACTCCTGACAATTGGCGCAACCTTTCGCTTTCAAACCATCACCAAACAGATTTTGCCCTCAATTTATGCCAGTTCTTTGAAACTGTTTCTGACTCCGCTTGTAGCCGTTTTCTTGGCGAAGAGTCTGGGTTTTTCCAATCCTGATGTCCTCTTAATCTATGTCACGTTCGGGGTGCCTACAGCCGCAACCTCCTATATCATGACAGCGGCCTTGGATGGTGATAGCGAGCTCGCCTCAAACATCATTATGACCACCACCCTGCTTTCAATCGTATCCATGACTTTGTTTGTCTTTGCTTTTAAAACAATTGGACTGATTGGGTCTTGAAGGGTTGGGCACGTAAAAAATTTAATGTGGTCACGTCGTTCCGTTATTTGCGCCTGCGCGAGGCATTTCGCAACTTTATGTCATCCAGAATCCTCTATTCCACTTATGATCACCTCGGAATGGAGGTGATTCATCGAACTAGCGACTCCTCGTGGACGTGATTTTACATATTGCGTGTTTTAAGTGGCATTAAGGGATCACTGTGTCCACAAAAAATTATTGTGGTCATGTCGTTCCGTTATTTGCGCCTGCGCGAGGCATTTCGCAACTTTATGTCATCCAGAATCCTCTATTCCCCTATGACCACCTCGGAATGGAGGTGATTCATCGAAATAGCGACTCCTCGTGGACGTAATTTTACATATTGCGTGTTTTAAGTCGCATTAAGGGATCACTGTGTCCACAAAAAATTAATGTGGTCACGACGTTCCGTTATTCGCGCCTGCGCGAGGCATTCGCAACTTTATGTCATCCAGAATCCTCTATTCCCCTATGATCACCTCGGAATGGAGGTGATTCATCGAACTAGCGACTCCTCGTGGACGTAATTTTACATATTGCGTGTTTTAAGTCGCATTAAGGGATCACTGTGTCCACAAAAAATTAATGTGGTCACGACGTTCCGTTATTCGCGCCTGCGCGAGGCATTTCGCAAATTTATGTCATCCAGAATCCTCTATTCCCCTTATGTCACCTCGGAATGGAGGTGATTCATCGAAATAGCGACTGCTCGTGGACGTAATTTTGCATATTGCGTGTTTTAAGTCGCATTAAGGGATCACTGTGTCCACAAAAAATTATTGTGGTCACGACGTTCCGTTATTTGCGCCTGCGCGAGGCATACAGCAACTTTATGTCATCCAGAATCCTCTATTCCCCTTATGTCACCTCGGAATGGAGGTGATTCATCGAACTAGCGACTGCTCGTGGACGTAATTTTGCATATTGCGTGTTTTAAGGGGCATTAAGGGATCACTGTGTCCACAAAAAATTATTGTGGTCACGACGTTCCGTTATTTGCGCCATGCCTATCCCTCGCCATGTGTAAAATCGATAAAAAAGGGCCTGGAACAGCAAAGTTCCAGGCTCTTTTGTCACTCTATTAATTGATTTGTCCATAAAGTTGAGAGCGGTGGGTATAGATGGAGGTATAAAGGTCATAGACTTCTTTCTTCTCAAACTTGAATCGTTTAGTCGGAAAAAACGGGATTTGGAATTGTGTTTCCATTTCTTTCATAAGTTCAATGAGATGACGATCGGTATCAAGGGCATTCAATTTCATCTGGATAATTTGTTGAAACCTAAGTTGATACTCTGAAAGGGTCATTGTAAAACCTCCCAACATGACTTTTCTATCTATTATCATACAACGTCTAGTTTAAGAAACGATTAATAGATGATTTAAATCCTGTTACTTTTTCATTTTAATAGAGTTACGCGACTTTTATACTTAACAAGTATAGATTCCGCTCAATCCTCTTTCTGTGACAAAAATCACGTTTTCATTTTAAACCCTCACCAATATTTACAGACTTTTAGTCATATGATAACTTAGAAAATAATGGATACGTTCTTTGAAACGAGCTGCGTTCATCTGGCTCAGAAAATGGGGTGATAGGATGTTTAAAGTCTATTGTCGCTTGTATCAAGGCGTGTTTCGGTTAACCTCACGATTTTTACCCTGGCAAGAACCGGAATTATTAATTGGCGAACAGGCGTTACAAGAACTGCCAAAGCTTCTAAGAAAGGCTCAAATTGAAAGCGTTTTAATTATAACTGATCAAGGAATCCGGCACATCGGACTAATGGATGATTTTTTAGAAGATTTGCATGAGGAAGGCATTACTTATACAATCTATGATAAAACCGTACCGAACCCCACGATCGATAATATTGAAGAGGCTCTGACTCTTTATAAAGAGAAGGATTGCCAAGGACTTGTCGCCTTTGGCGGTGGGTCGTCCATGGACTGCGCTAAAGGTGTTGGCGCGCGCTTAGCTCGACCCGATCGCTCCATTCCCCAGTTAAGAGGTATCTTGAAAATAGGCAAACCAACACCACCGCTTATTGCCGTTCCGACTACTGCAGGAACAGGCAGTGAAGCCACATTGGCTGCTGTAATTACCGACAGTAAAACCCATGAAAAATATGCCGTCAATGATCACGTTCTGATTCCTGATTACGCGGTACTGGATCCCTTACTAACGCTCAAGCTTCCCGCTTCTATCACAGCGACAACCGGAATGGATGCCTTAACCCATGCTATCGAAGCGTTTATTGGCAAAAGCAATACGCCAAAGACGAGTCAAGCCAGCAAAGAAGCGGTCACCTTAATTTTTGATAATCTTTACGAGGCATACTCCAACGGATCAAATATAAAAGCGCGAACGACTATGCAACGCGCAGCATACTTAGCCGGGGTTGCGTTCACTCGAGCTTATGTTGGTAATGTTCACGCGATCGCCCATCAACTTGGAGGTTTTTATTCGATCCCACATGGTTTAGCTAATGCTGTCCTATTACCATATGTCTTAGAATATTATGGGAGTGCTGTCTATCAGCCTTTAGCTGAGCTATCCGACCTCGTTGGTCTCGTATCAACCACGGAATCTAATCAAACCAAAGCCAAACGATTCATTAAAGAGATCCAATCATTAAATGAACGAATGAGCATTCCGACTAAAATCGAAGGGATTCAAGACCAAGATCTACCCACTATGGTAGATCGAGCTTATAAGGAAGCCAACCCACTGTACCCGGTTCCTAAAATTTTTTCAAAAAAAGACTTCAAACATCTCTTTCAAATGATACAAGCCTAGACAGGAGGCCATTTTTAATGATACATTTTCCGGACCTCATAGAGACACAACGATCGTTTTTTCAATCCGGTCAAACCAGGGACTTAACCTTTCGCTTAAATGCTTTAAAGACTTTGAGAAATTCAATTCAAATATATGAGAGAGAAATCATGAAAGCACTCAAAGAGGATTTAAACAAATCGGAGTTTGATGCCTATTCCACAGAGATTGGTGTGGTGCTAGAAGATCTTCGTTTTACAATACGCCGATTAAGCGCTTGGGCTAAACCGAAGAAAGTGAAAACACCCCTCACTCATATAGGATCAAAAAGTTATATTTACTCTGAACCTTATGGTGTCACGCTTATTATCGCGCCTTGGAATTATCCGTTTCAACTTGCAATTTCTCCACTAATTGGTGCGATTGCAGCAGGTAATTGTATCATTCTTAAACCATCAGAACGAACACCTAAGACATCTGAACTTATGGAACAAATCCTAACAGACATTTTTTCAGAAGATTATGTCACAGTGGTTCAAGGTGGGCCTGAAGAAAGTACCGCACTTCTAAAAGAAAAAGTAGATTATATCTTTTTTACAGGGAGCGTACCGGTCGGAAAAATTGTTATGAAGGCCGCCTCCGCTCACCTCACCCCTGTCACACTCGAACTTGGAGGAAAAAGTCCTTGTATCGTTCATAAAGATGCTCATTTAAAACAAGCCGCCAAACGTGTGGCGTGGGGAAAGTTTATGAATGCCGGTCAGACGTGTATTGCACCAGATTACCTCTATGTGCACAAATCGATTCAAGAACCGTTCCTCGAATATCTAAAAAATGCGATTCATGACTTGTACGGGATGGAACCGATTAAGAATTCGGATTTCACACGGATCGTCAATACCAAGCACTTTGACCGTCTCGCGCGGCTGTTAGAAAGTGGCGAGCGCTTTTCAGGTGGGCAAACAGACCCTGACACGCTGATGATTGAACCGACTATTTTAACTGACGTGTCGTGGGAGGACCCCATCATGAATGAAGAAATTTTTGGTCCTCTTCTTCCCGTTTTCGTTTACCACGATTTAACGGATGTCTTCCAAGCAATTGAAAAAGCACCCAACCCTCTTTCTCTCTATCTGTTCTCCGAAGATTCATCGGTTCAGAATGAGATTTTGGATCGGGTATCTTTTGGCGGTGGATGTGTGAATGACACAGTGTATCATTTTGCCTCTCCCTACCTCCCATTCGGTGGAGTTGGCACGAGTGGGGTTGGGGCTTATCATGGAAAAGCGAGCTTTGATACGTTTTCGCACAAAAAAAGCGTCCTTAAACAAACCACACGATTTGATCTGCCCTATCGTTACCCAAATGCAAAAAACGGACTCAAAAACATTAAAAGGTTTTTAAAATAAACGATATCCGTTCTACTCTTAAATGGAAAAGTTGTGTTAGTAAACTTTTCCATTCATTTTTATGGTAAGATCTAATTCAATCGTTTTATACACGTCAACTTTGGTAAGACTACTTTATAGTTGAAATTTAATGGAATTGAGTGAGTTGTTTTGAAAGATATTACCTTTAAAGCATTTAGTCTAACGAATGAAATCTCCTTGAACAACATTGCCATCCAATGCGGCATCCCAAAGAAGTACACATGGGAACAGCCTTTAATTCTTAACAGCTTGTCTTTGAATAAAATCCTAGATCAAACGATTGATCCCGCTCAATCCATTCTCGTGTTTTCCTTTGGGAGCGTTGTTTTTGTTAATTTTCCCAATTTTGATGAGATGAAGCCATTCCTCACGTTTCTGAAGAACTATGAACCAGAAATCAGCCTCAAAAATGTGAATCGTTATATGGACGACTACAGTCTACATATTAATGAGTCGGAAGAGATTCAGATGACGGATAAGTTTGCCATCGCACCGGTCTATGAAGCCTTTTATCCAGAGGTGATCTCGACTGTCCTCGCAAAATCGGTGGCGCTCGAAAAAACGGAAGAACAACTCGGTCAAATTCTGGATCAATTAGAGGTGCTAATCGACCGGCTAGAGCGAGGGAATATGCGAGTCGGCAATAAAGTGTTGGCTCGTACTCAAGCGCGAATTCTGCGCCATGAATACAATACATTAGCGTATATCATGATCTTAGATAAACCCGAAATTACATGGACAAGCAATGATGCCAGTGAATTCTACGATCACATGTTGAATTTCTTTGAACTCAGCGACCGCTACAAAATCTTGAAAAGCAAAACGGATATATTAAATGACATTATGGAAGGCTTCTCCTCGATCAGCCACTCGATTCGTGGCTTATTCGTTGAATGGACGGTGGTTTTCCTGATTGTCCTTGAGATTTTGCTAACTGTATTAGAAATATTAGGCTGGTTGCCGCATACTTAAACAACGTTTCATGACAAAGAGACCAAATCCCGTGTAGGATAAGGCCTCTTTTTTTTCGTGAAAATCAAGATTTTGACTCAAACTGTTCGCGAATATCAGCAATCAATTTAGGAACTAAGGCCTCTTGATAACCAGCCTTTTTCACAAGCTTCATCCGGTTGATCAGCCCCTTCCAAAAAAACAAGTCAATGGAATCGAGTTTGTTCAACCGATTGGAAATGTCTTCATCTGAGAGGCTGAACTCGTAGGACTTCCGATCCATCCGCCAGATCACCGCTTTGTCTTTATAGCGTCTTTTAAAACGGTCGGCAATCATAATGCCTTCAGGATCTAAGTCTCCTGAATAATAGAACGTGCAGTTGGATTCAGAGAGCAAATCAAGAACCCGCCAGCTCGCTAAACGAAATTGACCGTGCGTACAAATAATGGGCGCATCTGGCACAGCTTCCATAATTGTTGAAGCCACACTCGAGTTTTCCAGAATCCAGACCGATTGCCCATTGGCTGGCCAGATCCGATCGACTTTAACGAGTTCTTTTAATGGGATATTTAAAACCGAGTGGGATCTGAGTGCGGCCTCCCAAACCGGGTGAGGGTCATGTCCCATCCGAGCGGAGAGTCCTTGGCAAGTCACAAAATTCCACAAATCATCGCGCATGATACCATATTCTCCTAGGCACTCATTGAGTGCTTCAGTACCTTTAGGAAAAACAAAACGCTCATTTCTTTTCTCGTTCATATAACGATGAACAGACATGCAGTGGATCAATAGTTTTCCAGCTTCCTCATTTAAATCAAAATAATGAGGATTTCCCGTTAGGCGTTGCGCAAAAAACGGCAATCGCTCAAACGCACCCTCTTTTGGAAGATCAGAAAAAGCCGAAAAAACGCGAATGATTTTTTGAGATAAGGCACTTGGACTCTCTTTGTAAAGCGCCCAAATAAATCTTGTATCAGGCGATTTGGATTGAATCCATTCAATCCACCAACCTGCCTCAGGAATGGTCTGTTTTATAGTCGTCAAAAAGTCAGCCTCTTCCTTTGCTTCCTGCTGTTCTTCCTCTTTTTTGGTAAATAGCGTTTCCTCTAAAACCTCTTCTAACAAACGCTGCAACGACCAATCCCCAAAACCAGTATGGTCCAGTTCCTTCTCAAATTCAGAGAGGGCGATCCTGCCTTTACTAACTAATTGATTGGGTGACTGCCCCAAAAAACCGGCAATTGATGTAAGCTCACCCTTATTAAACGCATCCAATTTGACTGTTCCGCTCATTTTACCTAAAGACCGGTACTTTTCTTTAAAAAGCTGAAAAAGCTTGATAAAACCGGGTTCCTCTTTAAAGATTTGGATGTCACGACTCATGGACCACGAGCTCCTCTAGGTCTTGATCTTGATTTTCCATTTGGTCGAGCACGAGAGAACGTTGTTTGCCATCCCATTCATAATGGATCACCGTCACATAATCTGCATTCTTATTCCTCACAAGCTCTGCAATCGACAGCCCCGAAATTGTATCATAGTCGCCCCATAACGCCTGGGAGTTCATGATGTAGTTAAAGCCAAGTTGTTCCACCACTTCAAACATATCGCGAATATTGTTTTCATCCACACCGGCAAATGCTTCGTCTAACGAAATAATATAAGGCGCATCCCCATTGGCTTCTTTATATCGTGAGTATGCCGCTGTAAATAGTGGAATGTACATCGCCATCGCCTTTTCACCACCACTAAATTTGAAGAACGCATTATTTGTTAATTCTCGTTTCGGTTCATTGACACGGCTGTATGAAAGCACAAATGTAAACCATTTTCTATAGTCCAATACTTCTTTTAAAACCTGGTGTAAGGTGGAGCCTTCATTACGAAGTTGAATCAATTCCTTAGCTCGTCCAATACGAGATTGGAAGTGTTTCGTGATGCGCTCTAAATCTTCTTCGCTTAAAAATTTACTATTCCGCTGCAAGAGCTGGACCAGATCTTTTGTATCCAGTTCTTGCTCAGAATCTGCTGTCAAAGGTTTCCATGCGATGGAGAAGATTAATCCTGAAGAATTATCTCGTTCGGCCATGATTTGGTCCATCTTCTTCACCCATTGTTGGGCTCTCTGAATGCGCGTGCGAAGGATCACCCCGATGGAATTGACAATTATGTCTTCATAAAGTCTGCGATCTTGTTCATCCAAATAGCCTCTTTGGTCGGCTAATTCTTTTTCAAGAGCAGAAGAGACATAGTAAGGGCTCACGCGTTGGCCGCGATAATCCATTTGTATCAACCTTCTACTTTTAAGGGTTTGCCACTCATATTTGAACGGTTCGTAGCGGTCACCAAAGTCTTCTGAAAACCATTCAGGAGTCTCTAATTCTTCAGAGAAGATCACCATTCTGTATTCGGTTAAATGCATCTCTTCATTAAAATAAACCTTTGTTAAGTTTTCTAGCAACTTGGAGCGGTCGTTTTTCTCCAAAATTGATTGGTAGTCTTCTAATAGTCCAGATGGCATCCAATTTTCTCGATTTATGAGTGCACGATGTTGCTCCTGCTCAAGACTCGTTTCCCAAGTCTTTCTCATATTCTTCCAAAAGGCGGCATCTCGCTTGGCATCTGTAAGTTCCTCCAAGCCGCTTTTCCATTCCGCTCTTTTTTCTGGAAGTGTATGGAGTAGTGTCTCTAATTGACTATTGGCCTCTCTGATTAAAGCTTGAACGTCTTGAATCCGTTGTCTAACCTCTTCAATGCCCTTTAATTCTAACTGCCCTTTAATAGATTTAATTTCGGCTGTCACACGTGATAACTTGGTCTCTTCTATATTCTGTTCGCCTTTTATTAGATCCAATTCCTCTTCTAATTCCTCTTGTCGCGCTTCAATTCGCTTTAGAACGCTCATCGCATTCGCGATTTTAAGGGTAAGTCGACTTAAGGCGTGAAGGGTCTCGACATACTTATGAGCTGATTCATACGCTTTTGCTAGATCCGCTTTCTTTAAGGAAATATTAAGGACAGCGCCCCGCTCCCTTAATGTACGTCTCGCTTGATTTAATTTTTCATTCACCGTTTTCCATTCTTTATCAATTCGTTGGAGGGCGTCCTTTTCAGAAAAAATAAGCCGCTTTTTATCTGTCATTTGCTGATCAATATCCAGCAAATGGCGATCGGTTGGTAGCTCCTCTTTCCAATTCTGCACCCTTTTGATCGCTTCTTCGAGTACATGAATTTGATCCTGTATGTTTTGTAAAATGGCCTGTTCTTCGCGACGTTTCTCTGTCCACCATTGAATTTGTTCACGTTGATGACGTTTACGGGAACTTCTACCAATAAATTTAGAAGGACCTTCTAGTGGTGCATGGCCAACTAGGCATCCCACCGAATAAGAGCCATCCACATCGATATGAAAACCATTTTCTTCTCTTTCGAGCGAGAGGCTTCTCAACACTTCATCCACTTGTTCTTTGGAAATTGGTCCATCCTCTTCCACATCAGGTATCAAATAGTCTGCTAATGTATAGCCTAGCACTTGTGGGTCGGGGTGTAGGACGGCATCCTGTTGGGGGGCAATGGGACCATCCGTTATAAGACTATCTAAAACCCCGGTTTGTTTCAGCGCCGATTCAATCCGTTCTTTTTGCTCTTCTGTCACATGGTCACGAAACTCGACTGCTGCATAAAAAGGAACAAAGGCCCTTCCCTTCTCTTTGAGTGCGTCGCGATGTTGAGTGGTTCCAATAGGTCGATCTGGCTCAATCATTTTTTGCATATTGAGCCGTTGAAGTTCTTCCTCCGCCTCTTTCACGACCTCTTGTTGTTTGTTTTCCTTCTCCATTGTCATCATAAGCGTTGTGTTCAATTCCGCTTCGTAATAATGGATGGCGGAATACAAAAGGTCTCGAACGTCATCAAACCGGTTCCGCTCATACAGCCCCTGTAATAATCGAGAAAGCTCTTGCCTTACTTCTGGTGAAAAGATAAGTTTAGGATGGTCTTGAATCCATTTAAACACATCACCTTCTAACACATGATGCTGTTCATCAAACCACTGTTCTAAGTGTTCATAATCTTTTTGATGGTCGTCTATTTTAGCTTTTTTCTCAGATGACGTGCGTTGAAGCCTTGAATCATCCTCGGTTAGCCGGTTGACCTCATCTGCTAGTTTTTCCAAGTCGCCAATTAATTTTTGATGCGCACCTGCTTCCTTTAGCCAAAAGGTGAAGTCGAACGTTTGGAGGTCAGCCCTTTGGTAATCCTCCACGTTGAGTTCATGATTACGAAAACCGGATTCCTCAGATTCAATCAAAAGGTCTTTCAGAAAATCTCCGGCTTCCTTTCTAAACTCCAACAAGTTGGATTCAGTCGCCTCTTTCTCTTTCCACGCTTCATTCAGTTTATGGTTTTGTCTTGACCATTTTTCATCCAGTTCCTTTAGTTTGGTTTGGATCGCAGTCGATTCTTCGAGTTTGGTTCGTCGAGTCTCTTCTAACTTCCACACTTCATGTTGTTGAAGGGACCGGCTCTCTTCTTCTGAAACAGCTTTTTGTTCTTCAAACTTTCTTTTATCTACCGTTAACTGTTCAATTGCTCGCTCACACGTATCCTGTTGGTTCTTTAAAGCCTGGACCTTTTTCTCTGCTTTCTTCACTCTTTCGTCTGATTGTACCCACTGACTTGCTCGTTCTCCTAAAATAAACTGATTGTAAAGCTCATAGACTTTTTTCAAACGGTGAACCGACTCGTATTCTCTCTCTAATTGTTCCAATTGTTGAGTCGTTTGGTCCATGCTCTCGATGGTTTCTGACAAATGCCGCAGTTCATCATCCGTTAGTGGCGGTAGAGCCGACTCAAGAATTTCATAGATCACAGTAGGTTTGAAATCTTTCGATAGTTTTGGACTTCTCAATTGAATTAAGAGTTTTATAAGGTCTTCATAAGCATCAATCGATTGAAACCCAAAAACATATTTATTGACCAATTCCATGTAGTCCCGCTGCGTGTGGACCACAAATCCGCCTTCATCGACACGATTCTCTAACTCTTTTGCTGATAGGGGTACTTTCTCGCTTGAATGCTGATGAGCGAGTTCAAACTCATACCCAATTCTGCGGTTATCGGTCAAAATAAAATACCACGATTTTATCCCTTTATTTCGCTTAGCCTGCATGCCAATACCGGTCGTCATGTATTGGTTTGTTCCAGGTTTCTTATATTCAATGAATAAATAGCCGGTTCGTTCATCCCGGTCAACGACTTCCTTTTCCCCAAGCAAGTAATCTTCCATTCGTCTCGCTTTAGAACCAAACGGGTCAAGACGGTCTGGTGATTTTTTCCCATCGAGCAAGACAGGGAGAAAGCTTTGCATCGTAACAGATTTCCCAGAACCATTTGACCCTCTAAGCAATAATTTACCATCCCGAAAGTGAAAGGTTTCATCATCGTAATACCAAAAATTTAACAAGCCTGCTCGATTCATCACCCATTTACTTTGAGTCATTAATCTCGCCTCCTTCAAAATCTAAAGGAAAGGTCCCTGTCATCACACCTAAAAGCGGTTTGATCTTGATCAGAGAACTTTCGTCCACCTCAACCATCAGCCATTCCATCATCTCGTGAATCAATTCAGCACGAATCGCAGGCGTGGTTTTTTCTCGGAAATACTTCGCCCACCCAGCTTCAAATTGTGCTCTCAGCGTATCGATTATGTGATCAAAATCCCCATCTGTTAACACGATCTCCCCATTCTCCTTAGGCGCGAAACGATCCAAGTTCGAATGTAAATAATGGGATAATTGGAGCATAATGTCAGCTGTTGCCCGTGTAGATGGAAAGGTGACCTGGTAATTTTTCGATTCCGATGTTGAAAGAAACGCCGTATTTTTGTAGACATGTAAGGTATATTCACTATGCTTTTCAATATCGTCTGCTAAGCGATTGCGATAATGTCGAATATACGTAAAATCAGGATCGTTTGAATCGATTCGATGCAATCCTGGGGAAAAAAATAATCGTCGATAGACACGTTTTCTACGTTCATCCTCTTGAATCAGGTGGCGATCTTCCTGTAAAAGGTCACGCCAATGGGAATACGTATCAAAGTCTTCTGGATAGGTTCTCATAAAATACCGGCTGTAAATAGTCGCTTCATATAAGACTTCATTTTCTTCATTGTGATCAAACCGTCCAATGTCCCCATCAATCGCTCGAATGAGTTGGAAATCCATTAAGGCTTTTACCGCGCGGATCAACGATTTGCGGTGGGTAAAAAGCGTCCAATCAAGATGCGCCTCTCCGGGATAATCGGATTGAATGTCTTGACAGAGATCGGATAACAAGAACTGTTCATCCACCGATTTCCCTTCCAAAAATGAGAGCGCACAACAGAAAATGGCGTAATCCATTTTTTCTTGAAAGGTTTGGATTCCCATCCATCTTTCGGGTTCAACTGGTATTTTTTCTAATTTAATAAAGTGCTGATGCACGATTAACCGCAAACCGAATTTTTCCGAAATGTAACGGCGTAGTACTTTTTCTCGTTCTCGGATCAATTGATACCATTCCGGCTGGTCTGATCTTAAAATCCAATAATGATGAAAGAGAAGATCCATTCCTTGGATGGCCTTTTCATCAAAATCCATTGGTTGCGGCATATGGATCGTCATGAATGAACACCTCCCGTCTCAAAAAATTCAAAGGTCGCATCCGGCATTTTTAATAAACCATCCACTGACTCAAGTAAAATGGTTGACTTTGTGTCTAGAGTTACTTTAACCACTAGTCCATAGTCCGTCTTAACTAATCGGTCCTTATTAGACATGGATTTCGCAATCCAACTCAGCATCACTTTCCTCACGTATGGCTCAACAGACTCTAGTTGAGAAAGTTGAATGACCCCATCTGTCATATAATGGGCGATGAGGTTTTTCTCCCTTTCACGTTCCACGAGATAGCGCGCACGTTGTTGCTTTTTCTTTTCTGAGTTCATCGTCATCGCACCTGGTTTTGTCTTCTCGCGATACCGATTGGTCCTTGGTTTAAGCGTTATTAGAATCGGAGCTTCCTCCCAAGTATCAGAATGTAAATTATCTGTTGTTTCTTCTGAAGTTTGGAGGTGTTGAACCCCCATCGAACCAAATGCAACCGATGAAAGTTGATGGGCCTCGCCCAAGGATTCAACGTTCTCAAACCACTCAGCTAATTTCAAGTAGTCATTTTTTCTACTACGGAAATTTTGTTGGCGTTCACTAATTCGTTGAACGTAACGCGTCATACGGCGAATCATTTCGTTCGTTTGCCATTGGAGCCTGTCCAATTCACTTTGTTGACGAATCGATCCTAAAAACCAACTTTTCAAGGACTCCCAGTATTCCTCATACTCAGTTCGCCACTCGAATTCGGTGGAAGTGAGGTCTTCTAACCTCGGAATCGACCGTCGATAGTCTATTAATTTATTGAAGAACGGTGCCAACCTCGGAAGCTCAAGTTCATATAGATGTTCTCGGATTTGCAGGGATGTTTTTTGCAGAGACACGATAAAGTCTCTTAGATAAGTTGTAAATTGATTTTTATAAACTAGGAACGCCTCGGTTTGCATGCGTTGTTCCGTTTGTTCGCTGTTAATATAAGCGATGTAATCCGCCGTGCTCGTTCGAATGGTTTGAAAATAGCGGAACACGTCTTCCCATATTTGCATGTAATGTTCTGAAGCGTGCTCTAGCCTTTCCGAAGACGCTTCTTTTTTTAGCGTCATGATGGCTTGCATGAGCCGTTCAAATTGGGAACGTTCCAGAGAGCCTTGAAACGTATCGCCTACTTTCTTTTCGAGGACAACTAGCATCCGTTCAATTTCAATGGTGTAAGGGGTTGGTTGATAGCGAAAGCGTTTTTTCTTATATTCTTCAATGGTTTTGGCGTTCGTCATATCTTGTCGTGCAATCAAATTATTCCATTTTACAAGTTGCGCCAATTGTTGATGGAGCATGTCCTCTTGGTAATCCGAAAACTCTGGGATGGCTCTCATATAGTCAAGAAGTTCTTCCGGTGCAATATAATCTCGCATTCTTTCATGCTGATGATAAAAATAACGCAAAATGGTTCGGTAATGAGCTGCGGAATCGGCGGTTAAGTAACTCGCTTCTACTACTTTTTTCATGGTTATGTCCACATAACATCATCCTAATAGAATAGTCTTGATTTCATTTTAAAAGAAAAAATAGTATAGGAAAAGAAAAATGTAAATTGTTGTAGAGAAATAGCGGATTTTTGTAGGGAAGCATGGAGTATTTTGAGGTTGAAACGAAAATTTCATTTCAATTGGAGTTTTTTTATTATTATAGCATTGCACGGCGAGTAGAGCGAGTTCGGAGGGCTCATTCCGATCTTTCATTCTTTATTTTATTTCAGACCCTATCTTGCAATTCTAAAATTAATAGTTTAACATGTGAACCACAGAAAAAACCACAAGATATATTAGTTTACTTCGCACCATTTACCCAGAAATTGCACAGAACCCTATGCGCTGGATCACAGCCTATGCTTAAGTGGATCTTGGAAAAAGTGACTTCTTTGAACAAAATCAAGACAATACACTAAAGCCAATCAAGTGGATAATGGGTTTGATGAGCTCTAATCTTTGTTCTTTTTTCACGGGTGATTCTTAATTGACGATGATCCGTTTCAACATGTCCTTAACCTATGTCTTATCTATCTAAAGAATAAGCTAGGATCTCCTCGTGAAATCCTAGCTCAAACTTATCTTTAATTATAGCTCAGAAAACACCTTATCATAACCCACTTTTGAACGGCGGAATAAATCTTCCGTAGAATCGGTTGGTGGGATTTGGGTCAAGACCTCTTGTGCAACTGGACCTTGATACCCGATTTTTTTTAATGCCTTCAAAAAGGCTTTCAGGTCAATAACACCTTCTCCAGTATATAGTCTATTATTATCCAACACCTCTTCAACCGGAACATTCGGCACATCGTTAATATGTACATGGACGATTTGCTCAGGAGTAAGACTTTCTAAGTCTTCCACGGATAAACCAGTTGTGTACCAATGAATTGCATCCAACGTCAAACCCACATTCGGTCGTTGGATGGCGTTGATCCAATCCAAGGTTTCCTCCATCGTCCAAATAAACGGATAATTCCAAGTAGTGCGTAAATGATACGGGCCGACAAATTCTAAACCTAGCGAGATTCCGTAAGTGGCGAGGAGATCCGCCACAACTCGCAGGCGTCGAGTCGCCAAAACCATAAAATGAGCAGGCTTTAGATCCGTCGAAGGCAAAATGTAGGTCACGCACCTTGTGCAGCCTAAAGCTTGCGCTAAAGAGGCATCTTTAGCCAAGTGAAGAATGCCCTCCTGAAAATCTGTTTCATTACCTCGCCACTCCACTGTTAAACTCATAGCTCCAATCGTCATCTGATTTTTCAATAAAAGCGCTTTTGCTTCCTCAACTCCACCGACTTCCTCTACGAGAGATTTCGGCTCCAAATCAACCGACTCAAATCCATAGTGTGCCGCAAGTTCAATGAATTGAGTTAAACTTGTAAGGTGACCAAGTCCTGCTTGAGTTAATCCTTTTAACATGAAAAAGCCTCCATTTAGAATTCCGTATTATTAACTTATCGATTAACTTAATCAATCGC
Organism: uncultured Sporolactobacillaceae bacterium; assembly: GCA_963829575.1. Classification (GTDB taxonomy): domain Bacteria; phylum Bacillota; class Bacilli; order Bacillales; family Sporolactobacillaceae; genus KACC-23026. The sequence goes on from CAWHJF010000019.1 coordinate 50,883, forward strand.
TTTCTTTTAGTTTACCAATAAAACGTATCCTCACCAATCCTTTTTAGTAAAATCAATAAAAAAGGATTATTTTGACTAAATAATAAAAGCATTAGGAAGAGACTACATGATTAATTGATCCAAAATCGAACATCCTAAAAGAGGCTGTTCCATCTAAAAGACGAATTTTTCCTTCTAGAGCCTTTCACATCACAAATTAAATCACAATTTCTGATCGTTCACGACCGATTATGACGTTATTCGAGTTTTTTTGATTGTTAATTGAGTGATTCTACGTTAAACTCTATAAATGTATTTAATTAGGTGATCGTTTATTTCTGGCCTTCTACCTTACTAACTAGACGAACAGACGAAAGGAAAGAGTTCTATGAATCAAGGAGTTAAAACGAACTATGGTTTCGTAACGCTCGTATCAATTGTCGCAGCAGTCGGGGGACTGTTGTTCGGTTACGATACATCCGTCATCTCTGGTGCGATTGGATTTATGCAAACCAAGTTTCACTTAAACAATGCCATGCAAGGTTGGGTCGTTTCATGTCTTTTAATCGGAGCAATCGTTGGTGCAGGATTTGCTGGTGTACTAAGCGACCGATTAGGACGAAAAAAAATGCTCGTTGTGGCCGGTCTTTTATTTACGCTTGGATCGATCATTTCAGCCATTGCACCGACTATTCATTTATTTGTCATGGCCCGAATTGTCGGTGGGCTCGGAATTGGTGTGTCTTCTACACTTGTCCCATTGTATATTGCCGAAATATCACCATCTAAACATCGCGGTCGTTTGGTTTCATTGAACCAATTAGCCGTGGTCATTGGGATTTCAGCGATTTATTTTGTCAACCGAACGATTGTGAGTATGGGTGACCAGACGTGGGACATCAATTATTCCTGGCGTTGGATGCTCGGATGCGGGGTCATCCCAGGGATTCTTTTTGTCCTTCTCCTCTTTATCGTTCCTGAAAGTCCTAGATGGTTGCAGAAACAAGGTGATGAAAGTAAAGCGTTTAAGATTTTAGAAAAAATTAACGGAACAACGCGCGCAGAGAAAGAATTACAGGATGTCAAAAAATCCATTCAAAAAGAAGAAAAAGGATCCCTAAGTCTTCTTTTCAAACCCGGTTTCAGAATTGCCCTTCTCATTGGTGTGGTGTTGGCTGTCTTACAACAAGTGACCGGAATTAACGCGATTATGTACTATGCACCCGAAATTTTTAAACAAGTTGGAGCAGGAACAAACGCTTCGTTTACTGAGACGATTATTGTTGGACTTGTAAACTTTGTTTTTACGATTGTCTCGCTATGGTTAATTGACAAAGTCGGCCGAAAAACTTTGTTAATTATTGGTTCTGCCGTCATGACCATTAGTTTAGCAAGTGTTGGTTTCCAATTTTCTTCCGCAACACCAAACGGTACGCTCGTATTAGTTTTCATTTTATTATTCGTAGCTGCTTTTGCTGTATCTTTCGGCCCAATTGTTTGGTTGATCATCGCTGAGATCTTCCCAACCACGATTCGCGGTCGCGCCACAGCAATTGCTTCAGTTGCTTTATGGTTAGCGGACTTTCTCGTATCACAATTTTTCCCAGTCTTACTTGGAAAAACAGGACCTTCCACTACGTTTTTCATCTTTGCGATTCTTGGTGTGGTTGCCTTTATCTTCTCTTTAACGGTCGTGAGAGAAACAAAAGGTAAGACTTTGGAAGAAATCGAACTTGACTGGACAAACTCTTAATTCTTTATTTTCGTAAGGCGGTTCTGTCGCGATCCAAATCGTTTACAGAATCGTCTCTTCTTTTTTCTATTTTTAAATCCCTCACATCTTACAAGTATTTCTCTAAAAAAATCTTTGAAAGTCTATTTCCACAATTTACATGAAACCTTGTTACATCTTCGCTCGTCTAATTTGTAAAATTAACGTTATTTAAGTTAAGAGCTTGTCGAGTTTTGTCTTTCTGTGTAAAATGAATTAAGACTTTGTAAATTTAGTAAGGTTAATTCTACTAAACTCTTAATCTAGGCTCTTATTTTAAACTTTAATAGATTTCATTTGATCCCAAAAGGAGTCGTCTCTAATGAATATTCCTGATACACGCAACGCCTACACAAATCGCTCCGAGCGGCATCAAAGAAACCCTAAGCGACGTCGGTTCTTAAAATTTGTGATTATTCCTATATTAATTGTTCTTCTAGCGGGTGTTGGGTATCTCTATGGAACGAAGTCCGGGTACGAAATGCGGAAGATGATGGTGGGGTCTGTGCTTTCAACACAGCATGCGCGTTACGTTAAATATATGACCTTTTTGTTGCCAAAATCTCAGATAGTAGCCCTACAGAACGCATTTAAACATCCGCCGTCTATTCAGACGACTGTGCCACCGTCTTCCACTAAAGGGACAGCGCTTGCTTCTACCAAACAGAAAAATGTCATTAAAGTCGATACGGTTGAAACGGCTAACTACACTGCAAAAATTATGACTGTAACTGATCCGACTACCCTTCATCTCGTCACCTCACGCTACACGTCAAAAGGCCAAGGGCTTTCAGATTTAATTAGTGAATACAATGGTGTGGCTGGAATTAATGCGGGAGGATTTGTTGATAAAGGAGGTACAGGTTCTGGAGGCCAAGTCATTGGGATTGAGATCAGTGATGGAAAAGTGCTCGCAACCCCAAGTGCAGGCCGGGACTCAAAAGAACTCGTAGGCGCCTTTCTTGCAAATGGCCAATTCATAACCGGGCGCTATTCGATTAATGACCTCATCAAACAGGGCGTAACTCAAGCCGTTAGTTTCGGCCCTCAACTCATTGTAAACGGAAAAAATGTGGTAACTGACGCCCTTACCAATGCTTGGGGTTGGGCTCCTCGAACCGCAATTGGCCAAGAAGCTAATGGTACGGTTGTCATGATCATCACGGACGGTCGCTTTTATTGGAATAAAACACATCGTGGCGCTTCCATGACAGATATCGAACAACTCTTTGAGAATTATCATGTTACGAATGCGATTGCAATGGACGGTGGCGGATCTACTACTATGATTAAAGATGGTCAACTCGAACTCAAACCGGCTACTAGTACTCGAATCGGCATGCGTTATTTACCGAATGCCTGGGTTGTGATTCCAAATTCTTGAAAAGCATCCAAACGATCCCCCGAATCGTTTTTGATTTGGGGGATCGTTTTCTCTATTCCTATAGTTTTTTAATGATGAATTTCGTTTAATTCGCTTACTGGGACATCTTGAATATACTCAGGTTGATCGAGCGGATAAATTCTTGCCATATCCATTTCTTCGTTAATATTTTGAATATAAATTTTGACACCATCATGTAACACGTGAATTGTTTTCGGTGATTCAATAATCTCTTTAGCCCGTTGTGAATCCATAATCGACTTCCCTCCTAGTTTCGACGCAATACTGATAATGTCACCTAAAAGTTGGGTTCTATTCGTTTTCTTAGTCCTGAGCATTTTATGCATCGGTTCATTTTGAATCTGTTAAAATAGAGTCATCTTAATGTTAGAGGGGTTTTACAATGAAAATTGAGGTCTGGTCGGATTTTGTTTGTCCGTTTTGTTATATTGGGAAACGAAGACTCGAAATGGCATTAGATCAATTTGGACACAAAAATGAGGTGGATGTGGACTATAAAGCCTTCCAACTTGATCCCACGGCGCCTGCTCATACAGATCAAAGCATTTACCAAGCACTGGCACAGAAATTTGGGACGACTGAAGATCAAGTCAAGCAAATGAATCAAGGTTTAATCGAACAAGCTTCTGAAATCGGATTGACTTATAATTATGACACGATGAAACCAACCAATACGTTTGATGCGCACCGTTTGGCTAAATACGCCAAAACGCTTGGAAAAGAAAAAGAACTGACAGAAGTTTTGATGAAGGCCTATTTCACGGATTCTTTAAACGTAGGAGACCACGAAACGCTTGCCCATTTAGCTGAGCAGGTGGGAATTGAACGAACCGACGCTTTAGACGTGTTAGTTGATGAGTCTGCTTATGCCGATGCCGTTCGTTCAGAACAAGGAACCGCTCATGAAATTGGCGTAACCGGTGTTCCATTCTTTTTAATTAATCAAAAATACGCAATTTCTGGTGCACAACCGCTCGAAACCTTTATCGGGGCTCTTGAAAAAATATGGGAAGAAGACCACCCCAAACCACAATTTATTAATCTCTCCCAAAATGCAGACGCCATGTGCACGGACGACAGTTGTGTAATTCCAGATAAAAACGAAGAATAAAATAAGACAAGCAGGTTCTCTAAAAACTCATGAGTAACCTGCTTGTCTTTCATTTCGTCATGATTTTTTCGTTCTGAATGAGTCTGGTCTTCCTATAAAATTGAGTGCGTGATTCATCTTCAGATCTAACCTTCGATCCGTTTGATACCTCTTTCAATACGATTAAACGTGACCTCGACTGATGCTCACTTATTTTCTAATAGCCTCAACGGATGGGATCGCATCAAATGTGAGATACGACCTCTGTATAACTCCTTTTAAACGAATCTAATATTATTGTCGATAATGCAAAGCCTTATAGATTAGCCCTATGCTAAAACATGCCCTGATGAGGTCAAATCCCTGTAAATCTTATGATGACTCCATATTCATAAAACGTTTTTAAATCTTTAGAATCTCAAAAAGTAAAATTCTCAAACTTTTGTTAAAGCAGAAAAAGAGGTTTTCATAACCAAAACTATTTGTGATCATAAAACCTCTACTTACACATATTCTATTTGATCATTTCACACCAACTCCAAAGTGGTAAACCGCCGTCCCGCCTAGATGACCCGCTAAACTGACAAAAATAACCGCAATGATCATAGCTCCAACAGCAATCCTGGAAGGTTTCATATGTATGCGAGTTCGGTAACAGGTCCAAGATTGAAGAAGAAGTGCCAATGAAACGAAAACACCCGTTAGAATCCCATCTTGCTTATGGTCATGTAAAATATGTTGAGCGCCACTTGAGGAATGCGTGAGATAGGATTCACTAATCACACCGGCTGCCCCTGCTGCAATTGTCGCTAGAAAACTGAGCACAATTAAAAACCAAAAAGCTTTTACAAAAAAATCACTTTTACGATAAAGTAAGCTGACGATTCCCGTTAGACCTGCAAGGTACACGATTGCAATCGTGAAATGGACAACCATTGGATGAATGGTTGAAGGAAAAAGATGTTCCAATTGAGTTAGCACACCATCACTCTTTCATTTTTAAATATAAGGATCGTAACTAGTTTAACTGATTTTTCTTTGAAAATAATTTGAATTCAAATATACATACAAGTTTCTATTATTGCTATAGTTTAGAATAGAACCTTACCTCTTATAGAATTCAACTCGCATTTCAAACGATCAAGAACCTCATTTTTTACTGGCACTGCCGCCTTAGAGATTGTGCAACAGAAGATTAAAGAAAAACTGCCAGCCCCATCCGCTGGGACTGACAGTTACTTTTTCAGCTTCTCCTCTATTATAGGCATTTGCTGTATCAAAAAAGTTAATCCCAAGATCATAGGCTTTATGTATAATATCGGTTGCGTTTTCATTACCAACCGTTTCCTCGTAAGTTAACCAACTACCTAAACCGATTTCGCTAATTTTCAAACCACTATTCCCTAAACGACGATATTTCATAGTTTTCACTCCTTCGAAATCATTTCATAGTTATATTTTACTGAGCAGTCCATCCACCGTCTACTAAAAGAACTGTCCCGTTGACCATGTCACCTGCTGATGACGCTAAATAAATTACCGCACCCGCGACATCTTTAATTTCGGCAACTTTCCGTGCCGGAATTCGATCTAAGACCCCTTCAAGATACTCGGGATCATCCAAACGTTCAGCTGTCCCTGGGGTGTAAGTAAACGTTGGACCAACGGCATTTACCGTGATCCCGTTTGCTGCCCATTCAAGTGCCAAAACGCGAGTCAACTGATTGACCCCGCCTTTCGATGAACAATAGACCGCATGGTCCTTAATCCCGACAACGCTCGCTTGTGAACTCATGTTAATAATCCGACCAAAGCCTTGTTCAAACATAATTTTTCCGACCGACTGACAACAGAAGAAAAGTCCTTTGAGATTCACATCCATCATGGAATCCCAGTCCTCTTCCGTGACTTCAAGGGCCGGGTGATTAGCGCCTAATCCCGCATTATTCACAAGAATATCAATTCTGCCATGTTCTTCTACAATTTGATTCATCACGGATTTAATATGCGGCACATGTGTCACATCTAAAGCGACAGGGAATGCTTGTCCACCCTCTTCTCTTATTTCCTTGCAAAGAGTTTCAAGTGATGAAGAGGTTCGAGCTGTGGCAACCACTGTCGCTCCAGCGTGAGCCAATGCTTTTGCAAGACCATAACCGATCCCCTTACTAGCACCTGTTACAACCGCAATTTTTCCTGTTAAGTGAAAATCTGGGTACATGTACCGATCACCCCTTATGAAAACGTTTCACTTTTATTATAACACGATATTGACGCACAGGGTCGGTTCCCCTGCTTCCAGATCAGAGGACCGGTCTCTCATACATACCAATACCTTCATAAGCATGTTCTTAGGATGGGCTCCATAAAAATGGTATAGTAATGAGGAAGACATAGCATATAAAGGAAGTGGAACAATGCCAAAAGAAATTCGTCTTAAAAATCGGCCGACTGGTATGCCGACTTATGAAGACTTTGAAGTTGTCGAATCAAATGTCGGACATCCCGCACAAGGAGAGGTGCTCGTCCGCACCGTTTATATTTCAGTTGATCCTTATCTACGCGGTCGTATGAATGACGTCAAATCTTACATTCCACCGTTTCAATTAAATGAAGTCATTTCAAGCGGGGCTATTGGCCAAGTCATCGACTCTCAATCTGAGCATTTTCAAAAAGGAGATTTGGTTCTCGGTTCGCTTGGCTGGAGAGAGTACAATGTAGTCAACGAATCAACAGTCCGAAAAATCGATCCAAATCTTGCACCACCTTCAACTTACCTAAGCATTCTAGGTATGACCGGCCTGACCGCTTATTTTGGTTTGTTCGACATCGGGAAGCCGAAAGAAGGCGAAACCGTCGTCATTTCCGGAGCAGCCGGTGCCGTTGGTTCAACAGTGGGGCAACTCGCCAAACTTACGGGCTGCCGTGTCGTCGGAATTGCTGGAACTGAAGATAAACTCCGCTATTTAACAGAAGAACTCGGATTTGATGCGGCTATTAATTACAAGTCCAGTACATTTGCGCAGGAACTCAAAGAGGCATGTCCAGATGGAGTAGATGTGTACTTCGAAAACGTAGGCGGTACCGTTACGGATGCCATTTATCCGTTACTTAACACATTTGCTCGGATCCCAGTCTGTGGTTCCATTTCCAGTTATAATAATGAAGGTCAAGATATTGGCCCGCGTGTTCAATCCTATCTCATCAAAACAAGCAGTTTGATGCAAGGTTTCACAGTTGGCAACTATTCATCCCGTTTTGGTGAAGGGATTCAGGCTTTGGCGGGTTGGTTTAAAGAAGGAAAGCTCAAATATGAGGAAACAATCACGGATGGCTTTGACCACACCATTGACGCTTTCCTTGACCTTTTCAAAGGGACAAACCTAGGTAAAATGCTCGTCAAAGTGTCCGATATTGAATCTAAATAGAGATCATGCACGCTTATAAAGCGTTAGTTTTGACTTAACCGGACGGGCCCTGGCCTGTCTGGTTTTTTACATAAAAACAAAACTCCATTCTTAATTGGAATCTTGTATAATAGACTTGTAATCATTCCAAAAAAGGGTGTGCTCATAATGAAACAAGCAACAAGTCTTTTAAAAACCTTACTTAACGAAGAATCCGATTACCAATTCTCAACGTTTACAAACAACACAGCTTATGAAATTGGCACACGTATTATTGAAAGGGCATTCAAAGAAGGCCATTCCATTGTAATCGATATCCAAATGAATGATGAGCGGATCTTTTACACGAGAATGGATGCTGGAACAGCCAACAATGATGACTGGGTTCGTCGCAAAAATAACACTGTCCATCATTTTAATCATAGCTCTTACTACATGCACGAATACTTTAAGTCCGTAGGTGAAAGCTTAGAGACACATTCCCTTAACCCTAAAGAATACGCGGCTGAGGGTGGTGCTTTTCCTCTCATCATAAAAGGTGAAGGAATCGTTGGGACGATTACCGTCTCTGGTTTACAAGGCCACGAAGATCACGGCATGGTTACTGCTATTTTAAAAGACTATTTTCAAAGTAAGTAATCCTTTCACAACCAGAAAGGTGGAATCCATTTAAGAGATTGGGACCCCCCTAGAGACCGGCGGGTCCAGCTCCAATGATCCCGACATGTGTTTTCATATTTGGCCATCACTTTCCAAATGATTTAATTCAAACCTTTTAGAGTCTGACCCAGAAGTCGAGGTACCTTTACTTAGCACCTCGAGGTTTCAATTCTTAATCTTCACAATAAGGTGCCGCGACCTTTCGGATTCGGTCAATCCCCGCCCATAAATCACCAGGCCCATCATAAACTAAAGTAATGGGTCCATCGTACCCACTCGCACGCACAATATCCAAAGACTTCTTATATTCTATGGCATCAATCGTGCCCTCTTGATCGTAATTGGCTTTGGCATGAACGGATTCCGCAACAGGCATGAGCGCTTTTATCGCGTCATATTTTTCTTCTACCTTAAAATTCCCGAAATCGACGGTTAACCCAATCCTTCCCTTACCTGCCTCAATTAGAGCTTGACAATTTGTTCTCGTACGTGAAAGCGCTTTAAAATTTTCTGTTACGATTCGTACCCCTTTGGGCTCTGCATAGCGAGCTAACGCGTTTAGCCCGTCTATAGAACGTTTTAGCGCCTCTTGATCCGCCGACTCACTTTCACCTGCGACCACACGAACCGACTTAGCCCCAACAATTGCCGCACGATCAATCCACTTTCTAATATAAGTAAGATCGGACTCCCGGCGAACCGAATTTGCACTACTAATGTCCCCATAATCAACTAATAAGCAATGAAACGTAAGCCCATTCTGATAAAACGCTTCCTTCAGTTGGTTTAAATAATGGTCATCTGTGCTCGGAAAATGAAAATGACAAACCTCTAAAGAACGAAAATTTTCCTTGGCTAATTTGGCTGGAAGATCCAATAGCGATACCGTTTCCGGTTGTTCTTCTAGACGTGTCAGTTGAGTTCCTTTCTCCTCATCCCAGTCCGTCCAACGTAGCGGGCCAAGATTACGATGTAAGCTCCAAGTTGTTAACGATAAATGTGGCATATGATTGACTCCTCTCACCAATATTCTATTTTTATTTAAAGGACGGATCCGTGTTCAACCCAACATGGAACCGCCCAAAACCCTATTACACTTTAACGAACAATTTACCTAGTTATTGATTATTGGTACTCTCTTTCCATTCTTTTACATAAGTATCTAATGCCTTATGAAGTTCCTGCCCAATTTTAGAATAAGCCTCATCATCAAGATTCGCAAGTGAAACACGGATCGACCACGTAGGCGCCAAAAAGCCATGCCCACCTAACAACACGATGGATGACGTTTCTGCTAAGCGAAATAAAAGATCAATCGGCTCATAATTGGCCTTAAGAAAATTCGTAAAATCATCACCATACTGGCGCTTTGACCACTCTTCTAAGTCAAACTGGGTATAGTAATCCGCATCAAAAGGGAGTTTAGGCTCCGGAAGTTCAAGGCCTTCATACAACAATTTCATTCGTCTTAAGCAGATGTCCTTGGTTTGCTTTTTATACCGGTTATCTTGATCAATTCGGGAGAATATCGAAAAAAGCGCCATTTGGACTTGTTGTGGAGTAGACAGTCCTGCTGTGTGATTAAGCGCAACCGTACGACTATCCGCAACCAAACGGTCAATGAATTTGAGCGCATCAGGATGCTGAGTCAGTGTCGCGTACCGTGCTCTCAGTAATTGTTTCTGCACTTCTGGAAGTTCTCCAAGCATATGATCAAACACATTGGATCGATTCACTGCAATCGTTCCAAGACGCCAACCAGTAACCCCAAAATATTTAGAAAACGAATAAACCCCTATCGTATTATAAGGCAAGTCCACCATTAACGAGCGAAAATTGTTCACAAAGGTCCCATAAACATCATCCGAGATGATCATAAGGTTTGGATTTTTTTCTTTCACAATTGAAATTAATTTTTGAACAGACTTAGGTTCGATCGCAACAGATGGCGGATTGCTTGGATTAACCACAAATAAGGCTTTGATATCTGTGTTCTCTAATTTTTCCAACTCCGAGTCAGGATATTGCCAAGTATGACGCCCTTCTTTATCTACTGCAATTGCACCAATCTCTACCACATCGAAATTGTATCGAGCGAGATGTGGGATTTCGATATACGGGGGGAAAATCGGCACCATAACCGCTATTTTGGAGCCTTGAGGCAATAAGAAGTTTTCGATTAATGTATCAAAAATATAGCACATAGCAGCCGTTGCCCCTTCAACTGCAAAAAGGTCATACTGTCCACACCCTGCTTCATTACTGCAAAGTTCTTGAACCAAGAAGTCATGAACGACTTTTTCCACTCTTATTAACATTCGATCTGGGACAGGATAGTTATCACCAATAATTCCGTCCACAAGTTCATAAAGCCAAGCATCGGGTTCGAAGTGTTTGGATTCAATACCGTAATCAATCATTTTTTTTAATAATTGAATGCCGGGTGTGTCTGAATGGGATTTGACATATGCTTCAAATCGCTCGGCCATACCGTCTCGATGGGGCATACCTGCTAAATCATCTGCATTCCAAACTCGACGAGATTCCGTTACAGCAAATTGCCCCAAAGCAAAGAAAGCTTCACGAGGCGTAGCAGCAATCCAATTCGGATTACCCCGACCAGCGTCAAGCATGGCTCGCGTCACTTTCTTTTTCCCTTCCGCAAGGTCAATCAATTTGTTTTTTAATTCAAACGGGCTAATTCCGGCAAACGATTGTTCCATTTTTCGACGTTCTTCGTTGAAGGAGTTCATATCAGGTCCACCTCTATTAAATAACTGTTCTTTATAACTAGGTGAAGTATTCCACAAATGATGTGTGATTATCAGCAGGCCATCAAAATTTTTAAAGTGCTTTTCATTTTGCTCATCATAAATCTTTTAACTCAAATAAACTTCGGTTAACCAAAATCCGTGATAAAGCATTAATGCGATGAAGAGATAACTCGTCATTTTAATCCCCATTCGGATTGATTTCCGCTTTAGCACTTTTGGGTAAAGGAAAATGAGCAAAAGAGGCAGCAGAAGTTTCCATCCATAAAATAGCACTGGACTGATCTCATATAGATGCCAAGCTAACGGGTTCGCTTCAGTGATAAAATGTTCTCTCAGCCCAAAATCAGTTAGACTTGCATCCAACAAACTGCATAAGAAGATCAATTGCGTATAAATCACGTGCTTTCCTCCTTTGTTTGCACACTTAATTTGCATTCATCAGTATGGGCAAATTAAACGATTTTTAATGAAATCATCTCGTTCTCTTTAGAGAACAATTGCATAAAAAAAGACTAACAAGACAATCCTTATTATTGTTCTATAAGAAGAACGAAAAACCCTTTTTTACTATATTTTTTTTTAAATTTAACAAAAAAGCCCCCGAGTTGGGAGCTTTGAGAATCCTTATTGATGACCTAACACAGGATGTGGGACATACGGTTCTTCTAAACGAGCGATTTCTTCAGGTGTTAATTCAATCGAAAGGCTTTGAACAGCATCGTCTAAATGACTCATCTTAGTCGTACCAATAATCGGTGCCGTTACCGGATCTTTTTTAAGGAGCCAGGCAAGTGCAATTTGGGCACGCGGGACTCCACGGCTTTCCGCAATTTGAGCCACTTGTTCCACAACAGCGCGATCGGCATCTTGAGTTTTTGAATAAAGAAATTTACCAAATTCATCTGTCTCTGCGCGATAACTTGAATCGTCCCAATCTCGTGTTAGCTTACCTCGAGCTAGTGGACTCCACGGAATCACGCCAATGCCTTCCACCTTACAAAGTGGCAGCATTTCTCGTTCTTCTTCTCTATATAGGAGATTAAGGTGATTTTGCATCGACACAAAACGCGTCCAGCCATGTGTCTCTGCCACATGCAGGGCTTTAGCAAACTGCCAAGCATACATCGAAGAGGCTCCAATATAACGCGCTTTTCCAGCTTTAACTACATCGTGTAAAGCTTCCATCGTCTCTTCAATTGGCGTTGTTGGATCCCATCTATGTATTTGGTATAAATCCACGTAATCGGTGCCTAACCGCTTTAAACTGTGATCGATTTCCGCCATGATCGATTTCCGAGAAAGACCGCCGCCGTTTGGTCCTTTGCGCATGACACCATGTACTTTTGTAGCAATGACGACTTCTTCGCGGCGTGTATAGTCCTTAAGTGCTCGTCCTACAATTTCTTCACTTGTCCCATCAGAATAGACATTTGCCGTATCGAAAAAATTCAGTCCATAATCCAAAGCCTTCTTTATAATAGGTCGACTTTTCTCTTCATCTAACACCCAACGATGATTGCCGCGTTCAGGTACACCAAAACTCATACACCCCACACATAATCGTGATACGTCTAGTCCGGTGTTGCCTAGCTTTACATAGTCCATTAAGAGTCCCCTCTTTCATGCTTAGTAAAATCCGAGTTACTAAGTTCAGTATAATCAATTAGGAGCAGAACATGCCAATGGAACGTTCTATCCTTTTATTTTCAAATAAAAAAATGGAGTGGTTAGACGACTGAAGGCATCGCTTAGCCACTCCATCTAATTAAAATAGCAATAGGAACATTGCTGGGAATAAAACATTACCGTGAGCTGGTCCAGCACCATAGCCATAGCCTGATGCAAATAGAGGTCTCCCCCCATAACCGTATGCAAATGGTGGGCGTGCACCATAACCAGGTCCGTAAGATCCATAGGAATTGAACATTTTTAGCACCCCATTTTTATAAAATACTACCTACCTTGTATCTTATGCCGAATTTGAATCATTCGGATGGGTCGCTCTTTGATAGGGTATGAAAAACACACCCAAATTAAAGCAAGAATCCATTCATCAAAAAAACCGCTCCATTACCTTGTCCACGGCACGATCTTCCACGTGAACTCAGTTAATCGAGCAATTTTATCAATTAGTGACTGCTTACATTCTCAGTAGTTCTTAAACAAATTTTGAATAATGGTATACGACTGCTTTAACCGCTCGTGATAAGCAGGTGTGGACCATTCCGGCCATTGGTACGAGTAAAATTTAGAAACTGTACCCCCTCCAGAAGGCACGGACTGAAGCAAATTGTCCGAAGCCATACCCGCCGGCTGATAGGTATAAAAACCCAAATCTAGGCTTGAGGTTTTTGCTGAGGACGTTAAGCCGTCCTTCCACATATTACCCATGACTTCATGAGTGCTTGGGTCCTTCACATTTAATAACGCCCATGGAATCCTAAGTTCGACCGTTTTTTTATTCTGAGAGAGATCAAAATCAGCCAATGAATTATAAGACGGATCGTTTGGATTCGCATTACCGTAAATTAATTTTCCCGTTTCATAACTACTAAACGGAATGGTTTGATTTTGAGTTGGGATGGTTAAAGGCTTATTAAGTGCCAATCGGATCGGATCAAAAACCCCCTGATCGTTTAAAGAGGCTGACTTAGGCTCAGGAATCATCCCCAACTGATGACCATATTGATAAAGAAACGCATCGTAATGCTGATCTACCAACACTCTAGACGTCGTCTTCCCACTTAACTGAATGGCAAAGTCTGCGCCTTCGCTTAATTGAAGCTTATTCCCAACCTTGGTATTCCCTTGACTTTTAATGGTATCTATAAAAACAAGGGCGTTTCTTTTACTCCAATTAATCGGCTTTGAAAAATCAAGCCTTAGATACAAATATGCCTCATCACTCGTCACAAAAACCTGATCCAGTCCTTTTAGACCACTATTACTAGATAACCCATCCCTTTGATAGATCGGCTTGATCCCTGCTTTTTGCCAGTCGGTAGAGTCACCATCTACCGCAATAGATTGTTTCGCTCCTGGATCAAAACTCATCAAACCAAAATGTTGTTCACTCGTTTGGACATTATCCCAAAATGGTCTTTGATTGGGATCATCGACGTCCATCGTATTCCAAGTTCGTTTAAACCACTCATCTTGCCAAGTAAAGATAAGTCCCCCCGCATAATTCTCAGAGATAATGGTTCGATAAAGCTTCGCGTCAATCTGTCCTTGCTCGGTTTCGGTCAAATCTCCCTGATTCATGCCAAGTGGATTCGTATGCGTCATTCCCCTTGAAGACGGAACGCCAAACTCGGCCACTAAAACCGGCATATTATGATGTTGTTTGAGGTCATGCAAGTATCCTGCATAGGAATCTTTTACACCATCTTGATCCATGTAGTTTCGATAGGTTTTGTCATCGTTCAAGAAATCTGGATAATACGGATAAATATGATAAGACGCGAACATGCCAGCTTTCCAATCAATCGTCGTTTGAATATGATTCGGATTCACTGAAACCATATCTTCAGTGGAAAGCGGTTCTGACGGATGCTTAAGAAGATCGGTCGTCACCCAGTTCGTAAAGCTCATCGGCCGTTGCCACTTGTAATGGGCCATCTCATAATTGGCCGTATAATTCATCATCCCTGCAAGCCAATCTTCAAATGGCGTTGAATCCTGCGCAGCTTTAAAATAACGCCCTATAAAGCGCGTTTTGTTTACATGTTTTTGGTCGGTATTCTGCACCACTTGAGGATCCCACTCAGTGCCTAAAATCCAGCCGATGACATACGGAGAGACATCAGCCGTATACGTTCCGCCCGCATGACCCCGCACTTTTTTAATTGTCGCCTGACCATGAATGACATTAATCGTATCTTCTATTGCTTTATGAAAATCCTTCATATTTACCGATGCATACACATCTTGCGTTTTCAACATATTGTCTTCATTCACCCAAACGCCTTGAAAAAGATATAACGGTTGTTTGTGATGCGTGTTATACGCGAGCAAAGCCTGATAAAAACCAGGATTTGGCAGTGTATAAATCCGAATGGCATTGGCATGCATGGCGCCGATTTCTTTAAACCACTGTGCATAATCAGCTTTCTCAATCCCAATTTCACCCGGAAAATAGCCAGGTTTTGAGATCCCCATGTTGACGCCTTTGATCGTCAGGGGCTGCCATTTACCGTTTTTATAGAGTTCTAGATGGGTTGCGTCCACATTGCCTGCGACCTTGATATCCCCAACTGTTTCTACTTCTGAGGTTGCGCCATGGGAATGGTCGACAAATTTTACTTGCCAAATGAGAACTGGCCCCCCAATTAAGAGGACAAATGTTGCAAAAACGATGCCAAATATAATAGCTTGACGTCTCATGTGTGCCTCCTTATGATGAAATTCCTTTTCGGACCATTTCACCCCAACCTTGTTTCTTAAATAGCACTTGAATCATTCCTTCGAATCGCCACCAAACCATCAACGGACGAAACCAAAATGACTCACTAAGGGAATAGAAAAATAGACGCGTTAATTCCCGAACTGATTGATAGCGTTGTAAACTCCATTCTTCTAATAAGACGGATGCCATGGAAAAAAATGAACCGTAGATCAAATTTAAAGCAAACAATAGTAAGGCAAAAGGAACATTAATATCATTCAAAAAGAAAGCTAGAACTACAAGTACGTAACCAAATAATTCCATAACCGGGCTTAAGAGCTCAATAATAAAAAAGTAAGGCATCGCGATTAGACCAATTCTTCCGTACTTCGGATTAAAGAGCATCGTGCGGTGCGCCCATAAGCTTTCAAAAAGCCCCCGCTGCCATCGGTTCCTCTGCCTTCTCAAAATTTTTAATGTCTCAGGCGCTTCTGTCCAACAAACAGGGTCGGGAATATAACGGATTTCGTTATTAGATTTTTCTTCTTTTATTAACCGGTGTAGTCGAACCACTAACTCCATATCCTCACCGACAGTATCGGTCCGATAGCCACCTGCTTTTACGACCCATTGTTTGGAGAACACTCCAAAGGCTCCTGACACAATAAGGAGTAGATTAAAGCGGCTCAACCCGATCCGTCCGATTAGAAAGGCACGAAGATATTCAATGACCTGCATCACGACAAGACTCCGATTAGACACTTTGATTTCTTTAATCTCTCCGTTTTCAATTACACAACCATTTGCAATTCGCACACTGCCTCCGGTTGCAATGACTTGTCCATCTGTATCAATAATCGGTTTCATCACTTTTAGGAACGCATCACGCTCAAGCACACAGTCCCCGTCAAGAGAACAAATATACGGATACCGCGCAATATTGATCCCCGCGTTTAATGCATCTGATTTCCCACCGTTTTCCTTATCCACTACGATTAAGTTTGGATGCTCAAGCGATTGATAGATGCCCCGAACGAGCATCGTTTCAATTTCTTTCTTATAAACGCGTTTGACTTCAACCAAATTAAACTGACGGATCAACTGATCTAACGTTTCATCGATCGATCCGTCGTTAATAACAATCACTTCAAACTGGGCATACATACTATTAAGAAGAGAGCGCACACTCGGTATAATACCTGTTGCTTCGTTGTAAGCCGGTACCAAGATCGAAAGCGGCTTGGAGTTACTGGCCGACAAAATGTCTCGATAATTTTCTTGTTGATCCAACAAATAAGATTTTCTCAATTGTATACCTGACAAAATTAGCAGAATGGAATAAAAGCCAATTACAAGAAGAACATAGACAATAAAAATAGAGGTGATAAACTGATAGATTTGATTTTCAATGCCCATAGACGCCCTCCTTTGGTAACCAATTATTGGCCATTTCTTTTGCAAACTGATCGTGATGATGTGCTTTGATATATTCAAGTTGGGCCTGTCCATTCTCATACTGAAGAATCGATTGAGCCGCTGCATTACGCACCCACCAAGAGCGATCCTGCAAGAGCTGCTCTAACTGAGGCATAAACGCGTCATTTCTAAATCTCCCAAAGAAACGAGCCACCATCATTCGCTCTTCCCAATTTTCACTTGATATGAGTCGATACAAGGGTTCTGGATCAGAGATCGTTTCAATCTCCAGAATCGCTTTCATTGCTCGAATCCGCACCTCTTTATCTTGATTTAGCAACAATTCTTCTAATAAATTAGAGTATTGGGTCGCCTTTCGTTCTCGAATCGCATCCAAAATATCTAACTGAATGGCCTGCTCAAACGTTTCAAAGTGATCGATCAGTTCATGGAAGGTCGGCTCATCCATTCTTTTTAATATACTAAAATAGGCGGAGTGAGATAACGGTTGTTCCAAAGTCAAAAGTTTAGTCACAACCGATGGTTCTCTAAAATAAGCCATAATTCGTAGAGCTTGAACCCGCTCTTCTTCCGATCGATTACGAGAATTGTAGAATTTTAAGACCTGATCAACCGTTTCGCGCATATAAAAGGTTTCAATCAAATGCAATGTGTTCATGCGTATACTCCAGCGCCGATGAAACAATGTCTTTTCATATTTGTTGCGAAACATTTGATCCGCGAGTTCAAATAACCGTTCTTTAGCCGTCCGGTCTAAAAGGGTTTGCCGCGTGTCCTCTAGTAGTTCTTCTAAGGCTTCAAATTGAAGATCATTTGAGGGGATTAATGAGGAGGGTCTATTCCCAGTCTCTAAGTAGAGGTAAAAATCTTCTGAACTATTGGTCTTCCATACTTCCATATTATGACGGTCTTTATTTTTGAGCCATTTCCCGATCGCAAGATATTCGTATGTGACAAATAACAAGACTATTAACACGTATAGAATCCCAAACAAAATATAATGCAACTTTATAACCATCCCTTTATATCGTTAATTGACCAATCTTTCACTAAGTATAGCGAGACTTCGACAAAAAGTTAAGTCATTCGACAAAAAAGAATTTGGAAAACATATACGATTTTTATATGGTGGTTTATAACACTGGATTTTTTAAATTGAAAATTAATTATAATTATACACGTAGGAAAAGAGGGCTGACCCGGTATAAAACCACAAAATATCAAAATGGCCGTTCGAGCGGTGCGCTCCTAACGGCCAAAATGGGTGTGCTTAGTAAACGTAAGAGACACCGACAATAATCAAGAGGATGAACAAAACAACGATCAGAGCAAAACCTGCTCCGGAACCTCCGCCACCATAAGCCATTTTCTCACCCACTTTCACTTAACACATTCCTTTAAATCAAACAGCCTAATCTTTAGTAGACGTAAGCTGTACCCACGATAATTAAGAGAATGAACAAGACGACAATCAGCGCGAAACCTGCACCGTAACCACCACCTGTGTAGCAGCAACCACCACCGCCGCCGTAACCTGCACCGTAAGCCATGAACCATTCACCTCCTTTGGTCTCAATAGTTATATGTATGTCATAGGAGGGTGTGTTGGCTAGACGCATGTCTATATGAGTAGGAAATTGAGTCACTTACCCCACTATTCCTTTTTTTATACACAACTTAAAGGAGGCTGACCCTTGTTTCTGGTCAGCCTCCTATTTGGAGTATTTAGTTGTTTAAAAGAAATCGAGGATTAGTGGCGTACGGTTTCCAATTATGGATTCGAAAGACTGGACGGCTTCGGATGTTCCATTTAATCGTCCGATTTGTTGAAGCATAGAAGGTCGACTATACCCCATTAAAACAGTCGTTAATGTTCGAATATCCAGTTCAATCACCTGATTAGATTCTTGAGCGTTGGGGCGTTCAGGTCCCTGAACAGTCATGTGCCCCTCCCAGAGTTCTACTGTTACATTATTCCATGGCGCTAATTCATCACTCACCTTGAGCGTTAGGGGTACACGTAGGTTGTCCCAGCAAAAAGGATAGGCTTTAAGAAACTCCGCAACATTCACAATTCGAGCCATCGCGTACGGTTTAACAACGGACTTCACTCGGGGTTCTGGTAACATAAAGAACAAAGGTTCTGCCACATCTGTTACCATCTCAAATTCTTGAATCATGGAATCATGCTGACAGATAAAAGACCATAAACCGATTCTCGCTTCTTGATCAAGGGGAATAAATTCTCCAACCGTCATCTTGGCATCTTTTATTTTATAAAGCAGGTAACCACTAGGTTCATGGTTTGAATTAAAATAAACGGCCGCGTTGAACTCTTTATAAATTGCTTCCAACCAACGTTTTCGATTTCTTTTTACCATTCCTACGTATCTCGAAGCATACACCTCATAAATGTGCGTCATGGCTTCAGGGTGGTCTTCTTTTTTAAACCGCTTCACAGTGCCTGGCGCCTCGCCAAATTTTCTCAACTCAGACTTCGATAAAGTGGACACTCTTTGATCACAAAAAAGTTCCCAGCCAAACTTCCGATAAAAATCCACATAAAATGGGTGCAACATCGAGAGCAAAAACCCCTCTTTTTTCATGATGGATAAGGCCTCTGTCATAAGTGCTTTGACATATCCCTTTCTCCGGTACTCCGGATAGGTGGCTACTGCCCCAATGCCACCCATTTTAATCGTGGTCTGTTCAAGCATGACTTCAAATGGAACAACATGCAATTTAGCAGCTAGTGTGTCTTCTTCATAAATTCCATATAAAAGATGCGCGTTCAATTCATCTAGCGCGTCGGGCATTTCCTTCTCAGTTATACGATATTGAAAGGCATACTGGGATAACTCTAGCACAGATGGATAATCCTTTTCTGTTAATTTCACGATCGTCATTAGTTGCGCCCCCTTGTCTTTTTAAACGCCAAATCGTATTCTTTGGTGTGGCATTGTTACTAGATTAATTCATATCCCATTCCTTCTCTTTACTTAACTAAAACAATAAATAACGGTAAGAGTAAGAACGAGAGCAAGGTTGTCCATAAAATACATTTGGATACAAGACTTGGAGAAGCCTTGTATTTTTCTGCGAGAATCACAGCATTTACAGCAACTGGCATACAAGCTAACACAAATAGGACGGAATGAAGCATGCCATGAATTTGGAGGAGGAACAATGTAAGTAAAGCAATCAATGGCGACATACAAAGCCGAATCCACAAGCCTAACCAGAACGCAACCTGTTCTTTTTGTTCCGTTTTGGTTAACGAGACACGCATCATTTGGGCGCCTAATATGGTGAGAACGATCGGCGAATACGCTCCTGCAATCATCGAAACTCCTTTTGAAAGTCCAGATGGGATCGGCAAATCCGATATTCGAATCAGAACCGCAATCAAGGCTGCATAGATTGCAGGTAATTTAAAAACGGATCCAATCGCTTGTTTGATTGAAAACTTTGAGCGTGCGGCAAAAAACACTCCGATCGTATTGACGATGATCATTTGAATAATGACATAGACCGACGCTTTGTCGAGCCCAAGTTTTCCGAAAGCTAATAATACAAGGGGCAGCCCATAGTTCACACTGTTTGTAAAAGAAGAGATCAGTGTGAGCCCAGCTGTTTCGGATTTCGGTAATTTCAAAACCTTCGCAAATCCGTTGGCAGCGAGCCAAAGAAACAACAGGTTCACCAATGAAAAAGCAAGTGTCTTTAATATTTCATTATGGGAGATGTGGGCAGTCGATAACGTATCAAAGATAATCGCTGGACTTAAATAATACAATGAGAGCGTGAGCAAGGGTTTGGTGTCCAATTGTTTATAGCGAACTAAAAGTGCTCCGACTACTACTGGAATCGAAAGCGGAACAATCACTTGGACAAGCGTGGCTAAAACCGATTCAATCACAAAGCATGTCCCCTTATCCTATGTTGACACAAAAGTATTTAATAAAAAACTTTTTAAAAAAAGTGAGCATGGGGCGAGTCGCGCGCCCTTTATTTTATAATACTAAAAATTCCCAACACATGTTAGAGTTTTTCGATCGATGGAGCACTATGAGATGCTATCAGTTCCCGTATTAAATTGCGAATCCGTGTTCAGGCACTGTGCCTCCACTGAGATTGTATCCAACCCTCGTGAAAAAAACAGTCATGAAAAAAGGAGAACCGCTTCATTTTCGCCGCTCTCCTTTTACTAGTTTAATAGATCACAACAGGTTCATACTGAGAGACATTTTCATAAACGGCTTTCATGACACTTGGCGGAATGTTAACACAACCACCGGATCCGTTATTCAAATATGCTTTAGGCGCCCAATCCGTTCTCCAACTGGCATCGTGAAGACCACATCCACCTAATGTAAAAGGTGCCCAGTAATCGACGTGAACCGAATAGTTAGGATTCCCCACTTCACTGCCTTTTAATGTGGATGGCGACTGTTTATATTCAATGTACCACACGCCCTTTGGCGTATCTTCATGATAAGCATGCGTACCGGTTACAACGTGGGTGGTCATTTTTAATTTTCCATTTTTATAAACCCAAATTCGTTGATCCTCAATGGATAGTTCCACATACGTGTTGCCAATGCCATGGTTTCCTGTCGTGTGATACCCAACCCCGTTAATATTCCAGCCCTCACCGTAGATATTATATGCCGAAATGGACGACTTACCTTTTTCAAACGCTTCTTGGATTCGTTTCGTTTCGGCATCGACATCAATAGCCCATCCATAGGTTTCTCCTTTTACAGAAATGATTTTTCCAGAATGCGACTTAAAGGTATAGGATTTGTGGAGGGTTGATTGCGTGTGATTGAGTTGTTCTAATTGTTTTTTGATTGGAGTCGTATCAATAGTCATTGACACTTTTAAGCTTTTTGTAACACTTGCCTTTTTTACGAGATCACTTCCATTAATGGTATAAGATTTACCTTGTAATTTGTAATCCACGTTGCGATCCATAAGGTCCTGTAGCGTCTTCTTCTCCATTTCGATCAAAGGGCTATCCGCTTTAACAGGTTGCAGGTAAATTGGATCCAAATGAACCACACTTTGATTAGATTCACTTTGAAAAGTTGATAAAAGACTTTTTACATCGTATTGCTTTCCAGCACGGCTTTTGATAACCGTTAAATGTCCGTTATCAAGCTTCACGCTTGCATTTTGGGCGGGCTTTAAGTGTTGATTCATTGATTGGAGGGTCTGTTTAAGATTGGTTTCCATTCGTCCTAATTGCTGAGGGTCTAGGTGTTTGGGTTTCAATGGGGCATTAGTGGTTCTCGAGTCAGGAAAAAAGGTCCATTGTTTATGAAGTAATTGCTTCACTTCGGCTAGATCATCATTCGAAAAACCCATAGGTGTATCTGGGCCATCATAGATTTTTTTATTACCAACATAGACGACATTTTTAGAGACTGTTATTTTTAGCTTATTTAATGCTTGAGTAGCTGTTAATCCCCCAACGGGTGTTTGATTAATACGCACGTTAGAATTAAAATGCGTGTTTTGATAGATGGTGAGGCCCACCAACCCTAAAATCAACGCCCCTACCACACAACTGATCAAACTCATGAGTATTTTTTTTTTACTCACGGGTTCACCTCCTGATCCTCTCTGAATTAAACCATCTAAAAGCATTCTATTAAACGTCAGTAGAATCTATGTTTGCAATTTTCAAAACAAGGTGATATAAGTTGGTGTTTGGCATTAGAGGACTTATTTCCAAAAGGCCTATTAAGTTTAACTGTTCTTTGTTTATTCAACACGTTAGGGTTATGCTCTGATCCACTCCTGCCATTTGATAAATGAAAAATCAAATACGTTGTGATGAACCTAGTTCTCCCTTGTCGATGATCGATTCATTGATTCGTTTGCCTCCTTTAAACATACATTGTGCTCCTTTGACGAGTTTCATGGTTGTGACGTTTCAAAAGGACGTTATTATTTAGAAAGGACGCGTAACAATTCCCATATTTTCTCTTAATTACGATCAAAAATAAAAATTTTCTCAAAAATGGGTTTACCGTTGTTCCATGTTATAATAATGTAAACGCTATCATAAGAAAGGGGTTCGAATTAAATGTCACTGGAGGAACTTGTTCAAGACTTTCTGTTTTGTAAGAAAAATGAGCCATCAGACGTTAATGAATTGTTAGATTTCATTCAACTACGCTACTTACAAGGCGAGTTCACTCTGCAGGATTATTGTCACCTTCTTAGAGCGCTACATGACCGGGGTGCCCAGAAACCAGATTATTTTATGAACGATCATCAGGTCAAGATCTTAACAAGTTAACCAAATGGAACTCTCCCTTTCTTAGGGAGAGTTTTTAATTTTGGCTTTTTTCTTAAAAATAATGAGTGATCAGAAATGGACAACCCTCCATCGAATGATTGCCCGATTTGGTAACAAATTAAATGTATTTAAATTCTACCGCACCAATTTCTAGACCTGGTTTAATAAAGTCAAGCGTGAGTTCATAGGCACCCGGTTCTAAAGCCACTTTCGCGAGCTTTTGTTTCACCCATTTGCCTTCTGTTCCATTCGTTTGAACGGTTGTCAATCGCTTATTATTTAACACTAGATTGCATGCCGATTGAGCTAAATCAGTACCTGGTGACCTAACCGATACTATCAGGCGATACTGGCCTGCTTGATCAACATGAATACCCACAGAATGATTGGTTCCAAGTGCCACTGAAGCCTCTTCCGTAAGGTTGTGTGCGCCTTCGGAAGTCAAAGAAGCATATGACTCAACCTCTATCACCTCTTCTTCAATCACTTGATTTCGCGAAAAAACAGGCGCATTCATTAAGAATTGACAAATGTTCATGGCATTACGCTGTAGTTCACCGCGTGTCAGTTTGCCATTTTCGAGGGAGGCAAGTGTATTGTCATTAAACGCATTAATTTCCGCCCCGTAGTTGCTAACGACCATATACAAATCATTCTGAGCGCGTACCATCGCGCCCGTATTGGTACGGTCCGCTTCTCCACCCTCGATCGCGTCATTCATTTTGGCCCACCAATCCGTCATGACGACTCCGCTGAATCCCCATTCGTTCCTGAGCACCGTAGTATTCAAATCATAGTTGGATGCAGACCAATGTCCATTAATCGGGTTGTATGAGGTCATGACGCCCTTAGCCCCACCGTCTTTCACCGCCATCTCAAACCCTTTGAGATAGATCTCGCGAAGCGCACGCTCCGAAACCACCGCATCAACTTGTGTTCGTGCTTGTTCCTGACTATTACATGCAAAGTGTTTTAAAGTTGCATGAGCGCCGCCTTTCATAATTCCGCGTGTATTCGCAACCGCCATCGTGCCCGTAATAAGAGGATCTTCTGAAAAATATTCAAAATTACGGCCGTTTAACGGACTACGACGGAGATTCATACCTGGTCCGAGTAGCATATCGATCTTATTACTAATAAGTTCTTGGCCTTCTAATTCATATAAAGCTTCCACTAATTCAAGATCCCAAGTCGCCGCAAGCAAGGTTCCAATAGGCACTTGAGTGGCTTTATGACCACTGTCCATTCGAATTCCTGAAGGCCCGTCCGATGTACACCCTACAGGAACACCATATTTGAACAAACGATCGCTCACGCCTCCGAACGCAGAAGCCGTGCCCGGTGTGACGAGCGGACTGCTCATCCCTTCTCCTCTGACAATCGTTGCGAGGTCGTCATCTGACAATTGCGCAATAAAGGATTCCATACTGATTTTTCCTTCAAAGACTTCTCTCAACATATAGCCTTGGTCACCTGTTTGCTCGATTTCTTTAGGAAGGTTCGTCTGAATACGTTCCGCAAGTGAAACCGTTCGTTTTGGAACATCCACGTAGGTTATTTCATAGGTCCCATCTTCTTTACGAGCACCTGGTTTCATCCTTGTAAAACTTTCAGTAGGTGCTAAAGCCTCACTGAGTTGTTCCACCACTATAAGGTTCTCAACCGTGTAGCCAATATGTCTATCCAATTTTACATGTTGAGTCCGTTTCACACTATTTCCAACATGGAAACGGTAGGTGCCACTTTCTAAAACATATGCCGACTTATGTCCCGTTACACCGGAGTCATCATAGGATGCCATACGGTTGATTGGAAAACTAAGGGATACCGTTTCACTTTCACCAGGTTGGAGTAAACCGGTCTTACTGAACCCGGCCAAGACTTTAGCAGGTTTGCCGAGCTCGCCTTGTGGCGCTTCAAAATAAACTTGGACCACTTCTTTACCTGAATACATCGTGCCAATATTTGTGACTTTAACGTCGAGCTCTATATAAGCCTCTTCATCTTTGGTGACAACCGTTGCCTCAAACGGTTCGATTTCAAACTCGGAATAGGAGAGACCGAAACCAAATTCATATTGAACCTTTTCAGGGCAGAACGTTTCAAAAAAACGGTAGCCGACGTAAAGATCTTCTTGATACAGATTTCGATCTTCGTTTCCATGATTACGAGTTGAAGGATAGTCATGGATGGAATACGCAATAGTATCCGTCAATTTACCGCTTGGCGTGACTTGTCCCGCCAAAACATCAGCCGCAGCGTTTCCGCCCTCCATTCCTCCATGCCAAACATAAATGACAGACTTGATCGAATGAACATACGCTTCATCGTTCAACCCGCTCATATCGATAATGTTAGAAACATTTAAAACAACGGCGACTTGGTCAAAGTAACGCAAAACAGCTTTCAACATGTCTTTTTCTTCAAGGGTTAATTGATAGCTACCAGGTTCATCTGCGTTATCTTGATCTTCCCCAGCTGTTCGACCAATGACGACAATGGCTTTATCTGAATGGGCTTTGGCATCCTTTACTAACTCATCGGATAAAGGCATTTCTTTTTGGTGCCAAGGTTCAGCAGCCCATCCGCCGCCTCCATTGTCGAAAGGGTTCTCGACAATCCATTTCGCGTACGCATTAGCAAGTGTCTCGTTAACTTGAATATGGGTTTGCCTTCTCAATCCATCCAATAGATTCGTAGTATGCGCCACGTTCACACTACCGCCTGAGCCTGTCCCACTTCTATAGTAATTAACCTGACAACGGCCAAAAACAGACACCCGTTCCCCTTTTTTGATCGGCAGGGTTTGCCCGTCATTTTTTAATAAGACCGCGCCTTGACTTGCGACCTTTCGGCTAAACTCAGCAAATCCTTTTAGAGGAATACCAATCGTTTCTGTGGTCATCCGCTAACCTCCATTTTTAAAATAGTAACTTTGTTGCCTCATTAGACTAAACCGGTTTCAGAACGGGTTGAAACGCGCCCGTTGCAAAAAGGTTTTCTTTGAGTCCTTATTTTTATTTTATATGAAAACACTTACATTGAAAACTGTTAATAGCGTTCCTTTACATAATTTTATTCATGTTTTTAAAATAAGGTTTGTTCTTCATAAAACATTAGCTTCATAGAGTAAAACCTCTGCTCCTCTATTACTGGACATATTTTCTTCGGATTAATGAATGTTAAGGCACCTATTGGGTCATCCTGTATTCATAATCTATTGAATAAATAATATAAATAAGTAGTAGACTGGAATTTCAAAATGGGGTGAGTATGTTGGGCCAAGTTGAAGAACTCTATAAAAAAAAGCAAATTTTTGAAGACTTATTCTCAACGATCTATTTTGATGTCGAAACGTCTTATAGAGATTCGAACGGTGACTATATCTGCTTTGAAGCTTGTGTCACCAGTGTCATGGACGTCATTGACGAAACGATTGTGGCAACCTTAATCGACCTACAAGGGGAATTTGAAGACGACATTTTTAGGTTTTTCAGATCCGCCATTCCCGCTCAAGAAATCGAATTAGATGAGGAAATCGTTTTATTTGAAGAGGATGCTGTCGATCTTTTATTCACTGATACTTGGAATCAGGATTATCCGGATTTAATTCGCAAGAAAATCTATTCACTCATACGTACAATTGACGTTATTGACGAACAAGATCGTTGGACTGTTCTCCCCCTTAATGTACGGGGCATCTATGAACTTGTATCCTAAATCAAAAAAGACATCCATAATGGATGTCTAATCGAGCGAGCCTTCTTCTAGCAATCTTGGACCTGCATATTTTTTTTTACGATCGCCAAATTCGTGTTTGGTTCGAATGATCATAAAATCTGGATCATCAGCATCTAGGTTATAGGGCCCTAAATCCAAATCTGTTAACGAGCCAACTATATCAAACTTAAGCTTGAGGGCTTCAATGACATCATTTTTAGAAAATAGATAAGTATTTTCTTCGTATTTGTACACGTTTGAACACTCCTCACTCAGGTAAAATAGGATCATCTAATCTTATGTGAGGGGGTCAGTTGAGGTGCCTGTTTTTTTCAAAAGATCCCAATTTACCTAGAAAAAAACAAATTTTACCCAAAACCTTTCTCCGAACATTAATGATCCGCAAATTGAAAAGTGTTCTTCCCTTGTGCTTTTGCCTGATACAGGGCCTGGTCTGCTCTTTTTAAGACCTTCTCGAACGATTGGGTGTGAGTAGGCGTATAAGGGACGATTCCAATACTTGCGGAAAGATTCCTTATTGGGGGCTCCCAATCCGATAATCTACTCAATAATGAATTGGCCATTTCTTTCCATTCAGTCTGTGTTCGTTTTTCACGAAACATAAGAATGAATTCATCGCCACCTAATCGAACCGCAAAACCCTTTTGAGCATCTACCAGTTGAATGAGATGATTCGCCACCTCTTTAAGTACATCATCTCCTCGCTCATGTCCTAAGTTGTCATTTACCGCTTTAAACCCATCTAAATCAAGGAAAAACAAAGCGCCCTCTGTTTGTGAATGCGTTTCGAAATAATGGGACACGTACTGACGATTATAAAGTCCCGTTAAATAATCCCGGTAGGCAAGACGTTCAAGTTCTAAATAATTTACAAATAGCTTAGCGACTCGTTGAAGCATTTGAATGCTTTTCGGATCAAAGTGACTTTTAGAGGTATGTGCCGAACACAATGTTCCAAATGGTTCTCCATCTGAGAGGAGAATTGGGATCCCAAGATAAGATTGGATATTAGTAGACTGGAGTATCGGTTTCAAATCTTCTAGATCATTCGCTTGATTAAGGTCCTCATAGACTAATGGTTCGTTTTGCTTAAAACGGATTCGATTACAAACCGTTTGTCCTAACTCTATCTTCATACCTTCGTAAAGCTTAATTTCAGTATTAGAATTCGAAAGTTTTAATATAATTTGATGCTGATTCGTAAAAGTTGTGAGATACAAAAGTTTTTCAGGTAACACTTCTTTTGCAATCTCCAGTACATCATTTGCCATTTCATCAAAGTTCCGATACGTTCTAAGTTCTGTGAGTTCAACTGCCATAGTCCCACTCCATCTAAACAATTTTAGCCTGAGAGTTTGCTAAGTTAACTCTATTATACCGAATTTAATGAACGAAGGAAAAAGGAGTGCCGCTATATCCGAGTAGTACTCCCATTTAATCAGTTATTTTTCGGAGGTCTTGAGCCCGTTTGGAAGAAACAAAATGAGTATGAAACTAATTACTGCGAGAATTAACAATCCCCAGAATACATGATGCAAGGATAGGGACAACCCTTTTTCAAGGAGTTGAAGCGCGTCTTGAGAAAAAGCCTTTCGCTTCATGGGATCTAAAATTCTATTGGTCACGCTGAGGTTAATCCCTTTGCCTAACGTTTCGGAATGACGATTAATAAAATCGGATAAACGGGCATTTAAAATCCCACCCATTAAAGAAATCCCCACGGTATTCCCAAGAATTCGCATAAACATATTAGAAGCTGTGGCGACACCACGAATCTTCCATTCCACACTGCTTTGGATCGCGACAATAAAAGTCGTGGTTGAAAATCCCATCCCCACTCCAATAAAGAACGATCCGATTCCAACCATTACCGGCCCATATGCAGGCTGAGTTAAAATTAAAAGAATCGTTCCAATCACTAAGCCAAATCCGCCAATTAAGGCCGAGTTTCGAAACCCAAGTTTCATCAAGAGTTTGCCACAGATCGTCGATGAGATCGGCCAGCCAATCGACATCATCGCAAGCGCAAAGCCACCAACGATCGCATTACGCTCCATCACGCCTTGAACGTAGGTCGGAATAAAGCTAATCACGCCAATCATAATCATACCTGTCGTTAAGGACCCTAAATTAGAAATCGTAATGACACGATTCTTCCAGATTCCGAGTGGCATAATGGGTTCTTTGGCGCGGTTTTCTTGAAAAAGGAAAACAAGAAAAGCCACCAAGAATAGTGCCAATAAGCCTAAGCTCTGACCTGATGTCCAACTCCACGCTGAACCGCCTTCTATTAAAGCAAGCATTAAGGAACAAATCGAAATAAATAAAATAACGGCACCAAGATAATCAATCTTGTGTTTTTTCTTTTCAATGTCTTCATGTAAATAAAGAATAATTCCTAAGAGTGACACAATACCAAATGGAATGTTAATCCAATACACCCATGACCAATTCATGTATTCAACAAAGAATCCACCAAGGGCTGGTCCTACAATGGCCGAAATTCCCCAGACACTTGCTAAATAGCCTTGAACTTTAGACCGTTCTTCAATCGTATAAATATCGCCCACAATCGTGGTTGCAATCGGTTGAACAGCCCCTGCACCAATCCCTTGGAAGAAACGAAATACAATTAACATTAGCATGGATGGCGCAAACCCGCAGAGAATCGAAGCGATTAGAAAAATAAGGACTCCCACCATATAAACCGGCTTTCGGCCAAATAAGTCGGCTAATTTCCCATAAATAGGAACCGTCACCGCCTGCATAAGTAAAAAGATAGAAAACACCCAACTGAATAATCGAAATCCTCCGAGGCTTGAGACAATGCTCGGCATCGCGGTTGAAACGATCGTTCCCTCAATAGCCGCCATAAACATCCCGATGACAATGGAGGCAAGCACGAAGGAGCGTTTGGTTGTTTTCTGTGTTCGCGGTTTTTCTCGATTCGTTGTCACGATCTTGACTCCTTTATATCGTTTTATATAAGTAAGTTCACCATCGTTGATTATACCATTGATAAGGTCTGCTTTAATAAAGTCCTGCTTATCCTTTTCCGTTACGTTATGATACACGCCAGGGTGACCTTCCACTCCTCATAAACACACTTAGATACAAGAATTAGTCCAATCCATCGCGTTCAACTAGAGTCCCACTTCATTATAGGTTACAATTAATAGACTATAGCTTTTATTTAAAATTACCTTTCTTCAATTGAGGGGAATTAGACTCAGGGCTAATCATTCGGAGGTTTTTTCATGTCACATTGGTTTCGCTTATTAGACCCCTATTTATGGTGTCTTCTTGTGCTCATCCTGATTTGGGTTGTTCGTTGGATTGCAATGAGGATTATAAAACGCGTTTTAAATCGCCGAAAACACTGGCAGCCTTTACATTCAGGTGCCAAAAGTATTCTCAATCTACTAACATTTTATGGCATGATCTTATTTGTTTTGTTTTATTTTCAATCTTCAAATTGGATGTTCCAAAAGTTATTTAACATTGGCAGTCAAGATGTGTCTATTTTCCTTATTATTCTTGTGATCATAATTGTCTCGCTTACAAATCGCCTATCTAAATTTACGACTAGCTTTATTTTCCCGATGGTCTACAAACGCTATGACCTAGACCGTGGTGTTCAATTTACATTCGATCGAATTTTCCACTATATCGTCATGATCCTCGCGATCATGGTTGCCTTATCAACGGTTGGCTTTCAACTCAGTGCTTTTACCGTATTTGCTGGTGTTGTCGGCGTCGGAATTGGCTTTGGTCTACAGAACATCGCCTCCAACTTTATTTCCGGCATTATTCTTTTGTTTGAGCGTCCCATTAAAGTGGGCGATCGGGTGGTTGTGAATGATATTATTGGAGATGTTGAGAAAATTAATATGCGCGCAACCGTCATTAAAACATTGGATAACGAGCATATTATCGTTCCAAACTCCTATTTCTTAGAAGAAAATGTAATCAATCGCTCCTATAGCGATAAAGTGATGAGACTCGTCATCCCCGTTGGCGTGGCTTATGGAAGTGATGTCGAAAAAGTGCGCACTCTTTTATTAAAAGCAGCAGAAGATGAAGGCATGGCCTCCGAAACGGTCATGTTTGAACCTAAGCCATTTGTTAATTTCAAGTCCTTTGGCGACTCCTCGCTAGACTTTGAATTATTCATCTGGATTAGCGACCCGAAAAATGTCGTGGTCATTAAAAGCAATCTTCACTTTCGAATCAACCAGATTTTTCAGGAGAACACCATCGAAATCCCATTTCCACAACGTGATATTCATATTAAGTAAAATTACATTCAGTGGGAGTTTGCTAACCTACCTTTAGGGTAGGATTAATAATTGCGTTTAAATGCAAAAAAACCTTAATCCTTTATTGGGTTAAGGTCTTTTGTTGTTTTTCGTATGTTAATCAGATCAAACATGAACCAGTTCCTCCTCATTGCATTTGCTGACACGACATTCTTTATTTGCTTACACTATTTATATACATTATTGTTAAACATTATCGTTTATGTGGTTTGTATAGTGGGGTCCTACAGGCATGTCAAATGTTAAAGCACTAAAAATTCAAAAAGGAGACTCTTATCAATCAATAGAAAAAACGCCAACTCCTAAAGGTGGTATTTTAGACTTCGACGAAGCTTTGGGAGCCTTTTTGTATAAAAATATAAATTGACAATTGATGAAGCGCTCTTCACGTGAATTTCACGCTTGATTCGGGCTTCATAGGCAGGATGAAGCGCTCTTCACGTGAATTTCTCGCTTGATTAGGGCTTCATAAGCAAGATGAAGCGCTCTTCACGTGAATTTCACGCTTGATTCGGGCTTCATAAGCAGGATGAAGCACTCATCCATGTGTAATTTCTCCTATTGGAATGAGCTTCATAGGTTTCTCAACTCTCTGACTCCAGCTAGAAAAGTGGCGTTTTACGGAATTATTTACTGGTAACGGAGTAAGGACTTCTTGAACCGCATTGGCACCGGTTCCATCACTGCGCCATTCGACAAAGAGTGTCCGCACGGCTCTAACAATTTTGCAATCCGTTTTTAACCATTGGAGAGGAGGCATTTAAATCTACATAGCTCTGATCTGACCATTGTTTTGAAAATGGGCTTCTATGCGCTCAAGCATGTTACTCATTTTTGCTAACGCTTTATCCGAAATATGGGAGGCTGCTGTTCGAGCAACTAAGCCCTCTAACACCTCACGGATCTCTAAATAATTATTAATCTCATCTAATGTAAAAGATTTAATATAAGCTCATTTATTGTTTTCAATTTTAACAAGGTTCTCTTGTTCCAATTTTAATAACGCTTTTTTAATCGTATTTCGGCTGTCTTCTATCAACGATTAAAGTGCCATAAGTATGGAAGCTTGAAACGGGTTGATTTCCCCATGCTTGGCCTTTTGCTCGTTCTTCTTCCGTCCATGTAATTGGTTTCCAATCCGGTCTTAGTACGAGATATCCACCTGAGCAAATTTCAATACGATTGCCTCCCGGTTCGTAAACGTATACAAAATACGTTGGGTTAATGGCATGTTTACTTGGCGCAAACTCAATGAATACATCATTTTCTACAAAGATGTCGACTGCAGCCCAAATCGCTTCGTTAGTCTCTAAGGAAAAGGCAACATGATGAAAACGGCCTTCATTCCCGTTGCATCTTTCGTATAGACCACTTCATAGGATTTATTATTAGCACGGTACCAGACTGCTGGACGCGCTCCATTATTTAAACGAATCTGTTCGGTTAACTGCATACCTAATACACAGGGGATAAAATCGGACGCCGGCTTCCATGTCCATCTCATCGTTTCTGTTAATGCGTTTAATCCTAAAAAAAAGGATAACCAAGCCACGATCAATTGCCGGCTCGGTTATCCTAAAAATACCTTACTTTTAAGACTGACCATCCAATTGGATGAAAGTCTCTTATTTTATGAAGACATTCTTTCTGATGCCCCATTTATTCAAGATGATGAGCTTAAACCATACTCTTTTCCCACGCACCTTTAATCTCGACTCCTGTCAATTTCGCAGCTTGTTCCAATGTCTCCATCTCTTGTTCCGACAACTCTACTTCTATTGCTTTAACGGCTCCATCAATGTGTTTGGGTTTCGTTACACCGATAATAGGAACGGTTCCCTTGGTAATTGCCCAAGCCATCGCAATTTGAGCGGAATCTGCACCATGAGTTTGTCCAATCCTCTGCATTTCTTCAATTAAAGGTGTGAGATTCTCAAGCACCTCAGCATTGAAGGCATCACCCCGTCTCGTACCTGTTTGGAACGGGTTTTTCGCACTGTATTGATCCGTCAATGCGCCTTGCTCCAGTACCATATAAGAGAAAAAGACGACGTTGTTTTGGTTACACCAGTCTATAATACCCGCCTCTTCAGAAGAACGGTAAAGCAAACTATAGTGGTTTTGAACAGCGGATAATTCAAGTCCTTCTTTTTCTAAAACGGACGCCGCACGTTTGATTTCTTCTAGATTATGATTAGAAACACCCGCGTGTTTGACTTTTCCTTTTTTCATTAAAGGAATCAATTCTGCTGTCCACTTCTCGACATCTTTTGGATTGTGAATCCAATACAAATCTGTATGATCAACCCCTAATCGTGCTAAGCTTTGATCAAGCGTTTCCTCCACCGGTTCTTCGCTAAACCCAGGTGTGAATTTTGTTGAAATAAAGACCTGATCCTGGGCGTGTTGTTCTTTTATAAACTGACCTAGGAGGGTTTCAGATGCACCGACGCCGTAAACGGCCGCAGTGTCCCACAAATTCAAACTTGCTTCCATAGCTGCATTAAAAACGGGCTGCAAGTCTTCATCGGATAAATGGTTCCCAAATACTTTATCTCCACCGTTAATCCCATTCCCCCATGACCAGGTTCCTAATGCAATAGGTGGGATTTGATCTTTTTTCATCTGAATTATTCTCATGTTCATTCGCCCCTTCCATTCGATTCTATTTCCATTATTAGCATTTTCAATTGCAAAAAACAAGAAATCGAACTTTGACGGTACTTTGCATGGGGAATCCATAATGAGGATGAGGTTCGTCGTTTGAAGAGGATTTAAGAGGGTTGACTCGACATGAAACAAATTTGGAAGATTAAAAGTGGCAGACACTAATAAATTGACTAGGCCTTACACGCATTAAATGCTCACCAATCGCTCAAGTAAATGAGATAATTCTGTTCGAAAAAATCCGATTCAAGAATTCTCCCTAATAACTCATGTGTACGTTTGATTTCGTGAAAATAATAGGAGTCATAGTCTAGACTTCCAAAGAAAAAACCGGGCATTGTCGGTAAGCCTTCCCATGGGCGGATATCGCCTTTAATAATACAGTCACAGAGGTTATAAAGCGCTTCAATCTGATTCGGTTTGACCTCATAATTTCGGCAATCGTCTTCACCTTCTTGAACATTTTCAACAAACCAATGGTGAATGTGATTAGCCTTACGCCAATAAGCCACTTCCGTTCGAAGTCCTACCCAAGGCTCACCAATTTTAATATAGCTTTTTACTTTTTCATAAAGGATCGGAGCCTCCTTGGCTAACCGGCTCAGGTGCCGTTCCGCCCATTTAAATTCATCCAAACTGACCCCTTTAATTTTGGGAATAGCTAATAGATACATATCTAAACCCATTCGCACATCCTCCTCTATTTTTAGTATTCATTCCTGATCCTTTCTTAAAATAGGGATTGTGGAGACCGTTCACTCCTTTCAAATGTCAAAAAAAATGGTTTGGGACTAAACCACAAATGGTTTTGAGCCTTGCACACATAAACACAAGCCTTTCCCTTTTGTTGTGTGCATGAGTAACTTATAAAGGGATAAAATGGAAATAAAAAGAGTGAGAGATTAGAGTGAAAAGGAAGTTTAAAAGATAGAAAGTTTGAGGATTTTAAATAAAGGATCGAGGAATTAATTTTATTTTAGCACAGATAGTCCAGTGACATCCAAATGTCGAAAACTATTTATTGTGTGTTTGAAGAGGCTGACCCTTGCTTTTTGGTCAGTCTCTTCTAAAAACCTCAGCTGCTCATTTTATTGAAATCATCTTTTAAAAGTTAAGTTTCAACGTAATCACCTACATTCCATTGAGTCGCCTTCTTTCTAAACGAAAAGGTGTATCCTGGCCAAAGCGTAGAATTACGTCCTGTTTGATCTAAATACCAACTTGAACAACCCCCTGCTGTCCAAACCGTTCCTTTCATCGATTCATCGGTTTCATCGATAAAACGTTGCTGCGCTTTTTCACTAGGTTCAATTGTCTTTAGCGTCTTCTTTTTCATATATCGGATCGTCTTAATGAGGTGTTCAACTTGAGCCTCCATCATCAAGATGACCGATGTGTGGCCCAATCCGGTATTGGGCCCCTGAAGAAGAAACAAATTCGGAAATCCGACAACGGTTGTTCCCATATAGGCTTTCGGACTTCCCTTCCATTCTTCCGAGAGGGAAGTTCCGTTTCTCCCATAAATCGAACGGGCAAAAAGCATTTCTGTGACTTGAAAACCAGTGCCAAAGATAATCGTGTCAACTTCGACTTTTTGGCCACTTGAATCGATCACACCATCCTCCGTCACTTCTTGAATCCGATTTGTATTCACTTGGACATTTGGATTCGCTAAAGCAGGATAATACGTATTCGACAATAGAATACGTTTGCAGCCCATTCGATAAGTCGGGGTCAGCTTTTTCCGTAGTTCAGGCTCCTGTACGGCCGTATTTAAATGCTCTAAAGCGATTTGTTCCGCTTTCTTCATCATTCTAGGGTGACGAAAACCCATTACTCTTATTTCTCGCAAAAGATAGACTTTTAATCTTGCAAGCTTTTGAAGAAAAGGAAACCTCTGATACAAAGCCTGTGTACTTTCTCGAATCGGACCATCTAGTCGTGGGACTACCCAAGGGGCTGTGCGTTGAAAAACAATGAGTTGCTGTGCTTCAGGTTGGATCTCTGGAATGAATTGAATGGCTGATGCACCCGTTCCAATCACGGCCACTCGCTTCCCTTTGGATGTATATGTTTTATGCCAATGAGCGGAATGAAATTTTTCACCCTGAAAACGTTCGATCCCTTTTATGCTAGGAATGGCTGGCTCACTGAGTGCTCCAAATGCTCCAATTACAAAGCTCGCTTGGAATTCTACTTGATTAGTTTGGATCCGCCATTTGGATTTCGAATCGATCCAATCCATCCTCCTTACTTCATGAAAAAAACAGATCTGGTCTTTTATATCGTAGGCTGAGGTCACCTCATTAAGATAAGTCAAAATCTCGCCCTGTCTTCCAAATTTATTACGCCATTTTGGATTGGGAGCAAATGAAAAAGAATAAAGATGCGATTCTACATCACAGGCACAACCGGGGTAGTGATGATCACGCCAGACACCCCCAACTTGAGAGCCACGTTCTAAAATAATAAAGTCGTGTTCTCCCTCCTGTTTTAACCGAATGGCCGCGGCTAAACCTGCAAAACCAGCCCCCACAATTACAATTTTTGTTTCAATAAGCACTTTGTTGTAATCGCTTTCAATTTCATTCATGAGCTTACCCCCTTACACCATTTATACGTTTAAGCATTCCTCTTAATCTTTTAAAAAATTGGGGTTCAAGAAGTTCGGCTTTGGATACGAATAAAAGCCAACACCTGTTGCTTTGCCAAGCTTACCTTGATCGATATATTCCGTTTTTAGCCAGTCTGCAACTTTGGCTTTCTGCTGATCCCCTTTATTTGCAGCACCTAACGCTAAATTGTATGGCGTTGTCATACCAATCACATCTAATATAGCAAACGGTCCAGAAGGTGCGCCTGTTGCAATCATCCATGTTTTGTCGATTGTTTCAGGGTCTGCAATGCCATTTACTACAAGGTCTTGGGCCGCGCTTAAGAATGGCACCAATAAACTATTTAAAATATACCCGGGTTGTTCTTTGTAAAGTGGCAAAGCAACCATACCAATCGCCTGAGCAAAATGGATGAGTTGATTAAAAATCACCAAATCAGTGCCTTCATGTTTCATAATCTCAGCCGTATTATTCACCCAGATTTCATTAGCAAAGTGTAAGGCTAGAAATTGAGTTGGTCGACCGGTTTCTTCGGCAAACTGACTTGGAAGGAAGGTTGAGGAGTTAGTCGCAAAAATCGTAGACTCAGGTGCCACTTCCGCTAATTTTTTGTAGAAGTCTTTTTTAATTTGGACGACTTCTGGGACAGCCTCAATGACGAGATCCGCTTCGGCCACGGCATCCGCTAAATCACTGTAAAACTGCATTCGTTCAAAGGCTTGATCCACGTCAGCTTCTGTTGCACCTAAATCTTTTTGATAACGTGGTTTTAATTTTTGCACACGATCTTTAGCAAGTTCCACCGCTTCTTCGTTAATCTCATAAACGGAGACATTGAAACCATGAAATGCGGTTTGGTATGCAATTTGACTCCCTAACACGCCACATCCGGCAACCGTAATATTTTGAAACGCCATATTATCCATTCCTCTTTTCTGTATGTAATGTCTACTCTTCTATTGTAGAATAAAAACAAACGAATTTGAATTTTTAATTTCAGAAATTAGATAACTTGGTTGAACGCCTACCATTTAGATTGCCTATCTATTAAAATCCTTTTCTAATTTAATTGCTTTACAGACCACAAAATCGATTAATTCTTTGACAGTTTGCGTTTTCGGCAACCGCGAACTTTCCAAGGCGAGAGCGCGTAGTCCACCGACGATCGAGACTTCTGATTCCAAGTCATAGGTTGTAACGCCACCTTCCATTAGAGCTTGAATGATCGGTTCTTTAGTTCTTATTAAAGATCGTTTCATCTCTCTTGTAGAACAAAAAGGAAGGATAAAATTATAATCCAACCTTCTCATTATTATATTCTTATCGTACATGAAACAAGAGAAGTTGTTTTCCGAGTTAAGAGAAAAAGCGGACCGGTAACGGTCCGCTCAGAGTGTAGAGAAACCCGGTTTATTTCTCTACACTCGCAGTATTTTGAACCGGAATAGTTTGTATTTTGTATCGACCTGTGGACATTCGCTCGCTTGCCGCGGACGAACGTCCGAGCCTCCTCACTTTTAAGAGGTGTTGCGGGGTCTCGGCCGCCCGTTTTTCCGCAGGCGTCTCGCGATTTCCACTTGGTTATTTTGTATCTAGCCCATAAATAAATGAGCTAAGAAGATCGTCAACGACCTGTAAGCTTCGCGAGGTGATTGGCGATCTTTTTTATATTCTGGACCGTTGCTGTCATTAAGGCTTGTTCTTGTGCATGTTCTCTTCCGCGTAAATGACGTAAAAAAGGCTGTCGAAGACTTTTTCGACAGCCTGAGCGGACCGGTAACGGTCCGCTTTTAGATTATAGATATCACTTTTCACTCTCATTTATTCGAATTTGAGGGCTTTATACTTTCATACCGACTATCAGCGATTCATTACGTTTTTAAGCTACGTCTTCTTCAAGCTGAGAGTAGGTTTTCACATATTTGAACTGAAAAACAACAATTGCAAGCAGAATAAAAGCTATAGCATAACTGAGCAAGATTAATAGACAATGCCATAATTGGCCATAATCCCCTGTCGAGATGACCGATTTAAAAGCTATTAAAGAATAATTCATAGGTAAGAATGTGTGAAGAGCTTGTAGTTTTGTTGGCAAAAGTTCAAGTGGAAAGGTTCCTCCACAGGTGGTCAATTGCAAAATCAACAACATAACCGCAAGATAGCGGCCTGGATCAGCAAAAGCGGACACCAACAGTTGAATTAATGTAATAAAGGTGAAACTCGTGATCAGTGCTGTAAGTATGAATAATGGCACAGATTCCACCTTGAGACCTAGTCCAATCAGAAGAATCGCAACCGCAATTAAAGCTTGGATGATTCCGATACTCACCAGAGTGAAAAACTTGCTAGAATACCAAGCCCAACCATTTCTTGGTCGAATCGCAGGCGCAACAAATGGATAAATAACAGAAATAAGCAATGCCCCGACAAATAATCCGAGCGATAAGAAATACGCGGCAAAACCGGTTCCATAATTAGGAACACTATGAACGGTTTCACTTTTAAGTTGGACTGGTGATGCCATCATATTATAGGTGCTTGAATTCGGTTGTAACCCATTCGATTGTGTAGCCGCCGTATTTAAATTTTTAAATAAAGTGTGTGAGCCTGTTTGGAGACTCTGTGTTCCAGATAAAAGTTCATCAGAGCCAGACACCAATTGAACAGAACCGGCATTTAGTTGTGCAGCACCACTAGACAATTGGGACAAGCCTTGATTTAAACGTGTGGTCCCATTCACCAATTGATCAGCACCTGTATAAGCCTCATTTAATTTGTCGTTAAACGTTGTGGTCCCAGCCAAAAGTTTACTTTCACCGGTTTGTAAGTTTGTCGCACCTGTTTTTAGGTCATGAGCACTGCTTGCCAATTTGTGAATGGCATCCCCTAGTTGACTTTGACCCTGCGTCAATTGTTGCATGCCCTGATTAAGTGCGGACACATTTGGACTCAAATCCTTCTTAACGGTGTCACTCATTTGATTAGAACCTGACACTAGACCATCACTGCCAGTTTTCAATTGATCAAAAGAGTGCTGGATTTGTTCGACCATTTGAGTTTGTTTCTGTTCCATATTAGCCTTTAAAGCCGCTAATTGGTCTTGTGTCATGGATTGTTGCAGATAAGGCAGCAAATTCGCAAACTGTTCTTTTTGTGACTGATTCATTTGGTCTATTAGTTGTGTTTCCATTTGGTCCAGCCCTTGATTAAGTTGTGTTGCTCCTTCCGCCAAGGATTTCGTTCCCGTTTGGAGTTCAGGCATCGATTGATTTAACTGGTTCAACCCCGCCTCTTCGGTTTTCATCCCTTGCCTTAGATCCTTCATTTTCGAATCAACCGTGTCTAAACCAGCTGATTCCTGTGAGAGTCCCGAAACGAATTGATCTGTTCCAGTTTTACCTGCTTGCACCCCGTCTAAGAGTTGACCCTCAGCCGTTTTCAAAGCACCCAGTCCAGATTGCAGACCTTGAACACCTGAGAGCACTTGAGTCGAGCCTGTCTTGGAAGACGCCAAACCGTCTTTAAGATCGGTTGTATGAGAAGCGAAACTTTTTAAGTGACTTGTGAGTTGTTCCGCACCGTCATTCAGCTTAACAACACCATGATCCACTTTCTTTGCGCCAAGGCTTGCTTCTTTAAAACCTTTAGCGGACTCTTGGAGTTTTCCAAAAATGGATTTTGAATAGGTTTTGGTTACTTCCTGTTGAATGGATTGTTTGATAACATTCATTGAGTTTTTGTCAATCTGACCGGCTATAAAGTTGTAGCCTTGATTTGGAATGTATTTTAGCACCATTTTTTGGGGATGGAGATCGGTTAACGTTGCCGCATTCTCAGAAAAATTTTTAGGAATTTCAATGGTCATATAAGAGTGGTTCGATTGAAACGCCTGATCCGCTTCTTGTTGACTCATTAATTTAAACTTGAATGACTGATCTTTTTTTAAATTTGTGACGAGATCCGCTCCAAGATTCACGTTTTCCCCATCTAAATGAGCTCCTTGGTCCTGATTCACAATCGCAACGGGCAACCGATCCAAATGGGAATACGGATCCCAAAATGCCCACAAAAACATTCCAGCGTACATAACCGGAATGAAAAAGATGGCGATCACAGGAATCAGCAATTTGCGATTTGTTACGATGGACCGCCACTCCCCTAATAATGAACGACGCATTTGTTGTCTCTCTCCTTTTACGGAACTTCATGACTATATTTCTCATTTGGTCAATTGTAACCAAAAAATAAAGGATTCCCTTTTGTTAATTAGACAATCCTTCAAACAAATATAATTCAAAGAGCTCTGCTATTTTATCTTTTTCTAGAGGTTCGTGTTCCCGCTCCCAATCAAAGATCAATGCAATATATAACTTGACCATTATAAAAGCCGTGAGTTGTGGGTTGCATGGCTTAATTTCGTCTCGTTCTAGTGCTTGATCCAATTTCACCTTAATATAGGAGAGAATCGCCGCTTCAACTCTTCGGATCACTTCTAACACTTTTGGTGTACCAAACTCCCGCTCTTCTTGGAAGAGTTTGATGGTCAACTGATGTTCTTTTCGAAACTCCAGAATCCGGTATATGGAGCG
The DNA here is from genome assembly GCA_963829575.1 of uncultured Sporolactobacillaceae bacterium. Classification (GTDB taxonomy): domain Bacteria; phylum Bacillota; class Bacilli; order Bacillales; family Sporolactobacillaceae; genus KACC-23026. The sequence goes on from CAWHJF010000019.1 coordinate 92,034, forward strand.
ATGGACGTTCTTTCGAAAGGTTGCCTTATCATCAATGACTTCTTCTGCCGCATTCTTCATCTCTTTAATTAGTGTTGAAATGATTTCATCAAATAATTCTTCTTTATTCTCAAAGAACGTATAGATCGTGCCTTTCCCCACATTCGCCGTTTTGGCCACTTGATCCATAGTGGTTGCCTTATACCCAAACTGCGAAAAAGATTGATTTGCTGCGTCAACAATCAATTGGCGTCGGTCAATGGTCATCCTTCTTAACCTCCTTCTTTAAAAATGACTGTTTGAGGATTATGGTCATTTCGTTCCAGATTAAATGTTAGCACATTTAATCGAATCAAACAATAGTCTACAACGCCTATGTCACCTTGTTCATACCACCAAATATAAATAATGTTGTCACAAAAATCCGTTTCACGTCTTACCCAAACACTGAAGAACGACTGACAACCGAGTCTAAACAATTCCTCCCATTTTCTTTAGCGCGATAAAGTGCTTTATCCACCTCTTCAAACAATTCGTTTATATAAACTTCTAAGCGATCCAACTGCCTTTTATCATAGTCCTCGATGGTTAGTACACCCAAACTAATCGTAATTGAAAGCGCATGAGGGCTAGCATCGATCACATTCTCAAACACTTGGGTTCTAATTTCCTCTGCCCGTTTGTAAGCCTCTAGTTGGTCCGCGTTAGGCAAATAGACAATAAACTCTTCACCGCCAAAACGTGCAAGAAGATCTTGGTTCCCTAATAAATTTGAGACCACCGTTACAGTTTGTCTGAGGACCTCATCACCAACCAGATGGCCATATTGGTCATTAATTCGCTTAAAATAATCCACATCAAATAAAATAAGGGAAAAGGGTTGCGGCTTATTTTTTTTCGTTTGAATCTCCAGACTGATTTGCTCTGTGAAATACCTCCGGTTAAAACACTCGGTTAAACTATCCGTATGAGCCAAATCAATGAGTTTGGCATTCGCTTTATATAAGGCATCTCGAACTTCAATAAGCGAAAGATTCCGCTCTTCAAGCAATTTATTTTTCTGATCCATCTGATTCACAAGATATCGAAGTTGAGAGACATCTTGAAAAGTGATGGAACGACCCGACTGGATATCATGACGGACATTAATTGGAGAGGTTTGAAGGATGAGATGCATATAATCGGCAAAAATCTCAATCTGGGCTTCCACACGATTCTCATAATTCTCTAAGAATTGGTCCACGTCTCCGTCGGCCTGAGCCGTTTTTAAAAACTCTTTCATGTTGAACGAGTCGTATAAGTGTAAATTGAGGGAGTCATAAGATTCAGACTGCAAGGCTCTATTCATTTCAATAATGGTCTCATTTTCGTCTAAAACAAGGAGCCCATATGGAATCGTATTGATGACGTCTTTGTGAGCAACTGTCAAGAGGTCAAAAACGTTATATCGCTTAATGACTACGACAAAAAATAAGTCAGATAGAAAGATCCCAGCAGACGTTAAACCAGGGATAATTGGCAAACGTCCTTGTAAAACCACATTGAGAAAAAGATCTAATAAAGCAAAACCTGCTAGAATCAAAATTCCAATGAGCGTAATTTTGACTTGTTTTTGAATCAATCGAATGGTTTGAGTAGAAAAAAGGGTTGTAAAGATAAAGTAAAGTGAAAAAAATAGATAGCCTAAAAGGATGGCAATCAAAATCCAAAATAAAAAACCGTATTCTCTTTGAACGTATCCATTAAAAAGAGGGTGAACAAACGACTCGTTTGGGTTCCAAATCGAACAAGCTGAGATCAAAACGGCAGGAACAAAAATCAAAGAAAGTCGACTCCAGGTCAATCGCCCCTCTCGTCCTGTTAAAAAAATGGAAAGGAGTAACCATCCCCCACCTTGCATGGTCAATACAATGAAGGAAAGTGTGACATAAATAAGCTGATAATGGGGATTTGAAGACACATCGACAGCAAATTGGCAGAGTGGCCACATCATCATGAAGAAATGAAACAGAAAATAGACTTTATGTAGCGGTGTAATCGTCACCGTCCAGAAAACATAGATTAGTAGTATAAATAATAGGATAAACAATGAGAGGTCAAACCAAGAATTGACGTCCATAAAGCCGTCTCCTTATAACCGAATAGGTTAAATCTTAAACACCGAAATAAATTAGGATTCAAAAGTAAATTCCACCTTTATTATTATAACCTATGTTTGAATACTCAAAAAGAAAAAATAGCTCCCTAACTATGTTTTTATTAAGCATTAAGAATATAAATTGAAAATCGTTCATAGGGATCTTTTTTATAAGCCTCACCAAGCATCACTTCTTGTTTGAGTTCAAACGGCGTTTGGTGATCAAGAAAATCCGTATACGACTCTGATGGATAGTACATTAGAATCTCAATGACTCTTGGTGAAAGTTCATAAGATTTTAATATATTATGAACCGTTTTTTTAAAGATTTGTTCTGAAAATGGGTTAAAAAAATAAAATCGGTTCTCTGAATTTTGAATGGGATAGGCTTCAGCAAGACCGTGATGAATAGCTATTGCCCCTTCTGTCAGTCGATGTTTGGTCCGGTAGCTTTCTAAATTTTCTTGAGCCGTAAGATATAGAGCCGGATTCATTTCCACACCGGCGACCGATGCCTTAAAAAAGTAATGGACATAAAAATTTAGTCGACCTTTTCCACATCCAAAATCAACGATCCTGTCATTCGAATGCACTGCATACACTTTGAATAAACGATCAAGCGCACTATAAGGGGTAGGCTCATAAGGAAAATAATGATGGGTCTCGGAGACCTTCATTGGATGTCGTTCCGTTTTTATATTTAATAAGTGATCATAGTCTTTTTCGTTTTTCATTGGAATCTCCTTTAAGTTAAATGACGTCATTTGTTGAAATGGCTGGTAAATATTTAAATGTCGCTTGACTTAAGATTGTCGTTCTTTAGATAATGAATAGTTTGTTTACTTAAATTTATAAAAGTCAAACGTTCCTATATAATAGGTTGGATAAGATACATGAAACGTTGGATAAGACAAGCCAAACCCATAAGTTTGCGAGCGCAGTTCCTTCTTCCATACCAGCATAATAGGCCATTAGTATTGCTGCGGATACATCCTCTGTTTGTTCACCTCTGACTAAAGAGGCACCCATTGCTCCTAAATGGACGCCTGCGTAGGTTCATTTGTACGCTGCCCGCTCGCTTGGGAAGGATAAAAAAAACCGTTTTGATTCATCCTATAAACGGAGGTGTGGAGGATGCGAAAAAAAAGTTTCCCATATTACTTTTTAGTGTTCACTTCAATTACAGGAATCGTTCTATTACCGTTTGCGATCTACAAACGTTCGTTCAAAGACTGGGTCATTGTGTACCTTGTGAGTATTATTGGGAATGTTGCAGCCGATCACTTTCTGGTCTCAAAAGGATATCTCAAATACAAGAAAAAATTATTTCCAAAGTATAAAATTCATTTATCCTTTGATGTTTTTCTTTACCCTTTGATGCTACTCTATTATAATCAGTGGACACTGAACAGCGGGCCGATTGGAATGATATTTAAACTTTTTCCGATTGCCATCCCACAAGTTGTGATTGAGTCGATTGCAGCCCAAAAAACAAAGCTAATTGATTGGAGAAAGGGATGGAGTTGGAAGCATTCCTTTTTCAGTATTCTCTTAAAATTATTAATATGCCGAGGGATTATAGGGATTATTAGAATTTTAAACAAAGGAAAAACATCGGTTAGTTCTTAAACCCTTATCCATTATAAAAGCAAATTACGCTTCCTAAAAATCACTATTCCAATTACTATTCCAAATACCCCAATTGAAAATAAGGTACTGAAATTTGCATACAGATGCCCGTTTCCACTTACAATTTCGCTTGGGCGAAATAATGAAAAGTAAGTAAAGTGGCGCAACCAATCAATCTTGTCACTGATCTTTCCAATGAGATCTAAACTAAAAAATCCAAAAGCAATCATCCCAGAAAAACCGAGTGCCTTTTTTTCATCATTCATTGCACAAGATATTAAAAAAGAAAGGCCACCGACCGCAAAAGCGAGTAAGCAAGCACCGACGTTCATTTGGAGATATTTAATCATATGGAATTCATGTTGGTTATGAATAAAGAGCTTATAACCAATTAAACCAGAGAGCGTCGTTAAAATCATAATGATTAAAATTCCCGTTATTAAAACGAAAGCTTGAGTTACCACCACTTTAATTCTCGTATTTGGTGTCGACAGCAAGTAGGCCATGGATCCTTTATCAACCAAGCGGGCGATTAAATGGACCGGAAGCATGATCCCATAAATAGTGAGAATAAGGACAAAAAGAAGACCGTAAAATTCCCCTGAGATAAACGATTCAAAACTACCAAACCCATTTTGATAACCAAATGCAGAAGTGAGACCAGATGGCATGGCTTTTAACATATTGTTTAAAGATATTGTATTTTCAGCAAGGCTTGGGTACACCCATACCATTAAGATCATATAAAAAGCCGATCCCACAGCAAAACCGAGGATGCCTCTTCCATTTGCCTTCATCATATATTTAAAGAGTGTCGGATTCATGGTCTTGCCCCTCCTCAGTAGCGTTATAATAGGTCATGAAGACCTCTTCTATATTTTGAGTAAAGAGGTCGATATTCTGGACACGATACTTCCCAATTTCTTCAATGAATGAATCATAATCCCCTTGGACTGCCACTCTCACTCGGGTTCCGTCAAGAGCTTCACAAGATACATACGATTCATAAAAGGTTAGAGCCTCACGCGGATCACGAAATGTGACTTCAAATAACTTTCTTTGCATGGTCTGTAAGTCATGGATATCCTTGACCGTAATGACCTCCCCATCTTTGATAATCGCCGCTCGGTCACAGGTCTTTTCAATTTCAGGAAAACTATGTGAAGACAGCAAAAAGGTTTTACCCTCTGCCTTTTCTTCAAGTACAAGTTCCACAAACACTTTTTGCTTTAAAGGATCTAGCCCTGACGTGGGTTCATCTAAAACGATCACTTCTGGATCATGCATAAAAGCGGCCACAATGCCAACTTTTTGTTTCATCCCTTTTGACATTTTTCGTATCGGCGTCTCAACATCAAACTGAAAGCGTTCAATTAAACGGTCTTTTTTTGAGTGATCCTTTAAGCCTTGCATTTCAGAGATAAAGTTAAGAAACGATTTTCCTGTCATTCCTTCTATAAAAGCAATTTCACCTGGTAAGTACCCAATATATTTCTGAACCACACCTTGTTTCTCCCATGTATCCAATCCATTTACTCGGACCGTTCCCTGATCCGGTTTCATGAAACCCATAATATGTCGGATTGTTGTAGATTTACCCGCACCATTGGGTCCCAAGAAGCCAAAGACTTCTCCCTTTTCAACTGTAAAGGTCACATCAAAAATTCCTTTTCCATTTTTAAAGACCTTCGTTAAATGGTTAACCTCCAACATGTCGACCCCTCCGAAACACTATTAAATAACGTTTTTTCATGTAAATTTTTTAAACATATGTTACTTATCAACCCGACTGAAAAGAAACAACTTTGAAAAGCGGATCGTGCATTTTCTTAGTCCGGCTTTCAAACTAAGGTGAAAAATCGGAACCCTGAAGGCAAAAAGAAGACAGCATAAGGCTGTCCTCTTTACCTTTTTGTTCACCCTCGCTGATGGTTAGATGAACGTATCGATTTTTTGTGGATCTCCCATTTGAGCAGATCTTCCGTCGATTCAGTTGGTATCATCCCAACTTTTTCGAGTACTCGAATGGACGGTGTATTTGTTTTCAAGCACTCCGCCAAAACGCGATTAATAGGCGGCTGTTGAAACGCCCATTTTACTAATGCGAGGGCCATTTCGGTTGCATAACCATAGCCCTGATAATCAGGAATGATGTCATAACCGATTTCTACAGTGCCATTTTGATCAGGAGGCGACTTAAATCCCATTGAACCGATAACTATCGCATCCGATTGGTGAACAATCATCCCACTCCATTGTCCATAGTTCGGATCGCGTTCCAATTCCTTTAGTTTCTCCGGTAATACAAATTTCCGAACAGGTTCATTTGGAAAATCATTCGGCACTTTTACGTTCAAAAGTTGACTTAATCTTAATCGGTCATGAATCGCCGCTAGAGCCATTTCTCGGTTCCAAGAGACCATCCGTAGTCGTTTCGTTTTAATGTCTGGCATTTCCGTATCCCCTTTTTTAATGGGGATTGTTTGCTCCCAATCCCCTAGAAGTTTTTGGTTGGATTGGATCTCGCACACTAAACACAGGCTTCCCCCTATTTCAATAGAATTATTTAAATAATAACATAAATCAGTTCGCTTATGTTCGATGATTTGAATGTATCCAAATTGAAAACCAATCCAAACAATTGGCCCTATTAGACCTAGATTAATTTATTTGATAAAACCCTGATGGTGACAGACACTTGCTAATGCTTTAAAATAGTAAAGATGCATAATTCAACAAGATGAGGTGTTCCTATGAATTCAGGTTTGAAAAAGTTGTTTCTTCTTCAATCGGTTTTTTTAAGCATTACTGGATACAGCACCATTTTTATTAGTTATTATTTCTGGAAAAACAGTACGACACTTGGACCACTGATTGCCTTTAACGGTTTAAGTTATTTCTTATCCGCTATTGCGTATACGTTCGGGACGTATTATTTATTTAAAAATAAAATTAAAACAAGTTATTATCTTAGCGCTCTCTCAGCAATTATACTTTTCATTGTCCTACTTTTAAGCCCCCATTTAAGTCACACTGTACTTCTGATTCTTTCTGCTACATTTTTTGGTTGTGTGTTCGGATTCTTTTTCTCATCTTCCAATTACGCACTAAGTGTTTTAGCCACCCGATCCGAACTTAATTTCTTTAATTCGCGAATCGGTTATGTGAAAAACATTTTATTAATCGTCTTGCCGCTTATTAATTCTTTTTTGATTTATTATTTCAGCTTTACGATCTCTTTCTGTTTCATGCTCTTAATTTCAGTTTTTTATTTTGTTGCGGTCACCAGACTTCCTTCCATTGAAGCCGAGTTTAAATCCAATTTCATCCGTGATTATAAGAAAGTCAAAGTATCGAAACAGATGGTGCCATTTGGGATTATTACAGCGGGTGTTCTGGAGTGCATGGCTTGCCTCCAGGTAATTATTATGGTCGTGTTATCCAAAAATGCACTCTACGTGTCTTATTTAAATGTATTAAATATTGCGGTGTTAACGATCGGTATCGTCTATCTTGCGAGGTTGAAAAAGTTAAAAATGGAAACACAATTTGTCATTTACACCTTAATTAGTATGGCTTTTATACTATTATCCGGTTTTGCCCAGATCAAACCCATCTATTTTCTAGCCATGGTTGGACTTGTTATTTCCGTTTATGTCTATGGTTACACAATGGATAATACCTTTTTCAGATACTTAAACGGCATGAGAAATGAAGACCAAATTGTCATTCTTTTAAAACGAGAATATCTGATCACGCTTGGTCGCTCCATTATGTATCTCGTGTTATTCTTGTTCGTCCAATCGATTCATTCGCCTTACCTTCCGTATATGTCGGGTGGTGTGACGCTTGTTCTCATTTATTCACTCTTTAGATTTCGAAGATTTGACCATGAAACGCAAGAACGCGTGGCGTAAATGTGGATTTGGTAAATCTCAGTTCCCTAGAAAAAAAGGCCATCCTTAAAATGCTTTAAGGATGACCTTTTTCTTTTGGAGTCATACAGTTATTCAGAGTCGTTTAAGGTTAAGTGCCGCTTTATAGGCTGCATCTAGGTCATGATCCGCGTCCAGTGCCATTGGAAAATCTCCACTTGACGTGATGTAACGATTTAACCACACTTCATCATCTTCTGGAAGAATGATACCGCCATTTAAATGTGAAGCCACAGCTGAGTCAAACGTATCAACTATAAAATTGATTTTCTCTTCTTTTTTCAAGCGAACCAACCTCTTTTTGATCTTAGTATAACTCCCCCTCTCCTTTTTAATCATCACCTGATCACCAAATTTGATTATTTCAATTACGTTTAGGATTCCTCTGTTTTCTTAAATTTTTGATACAAAACCTTTAAAACGTAAATAATATGAGATCGATCAACCAAACTTACAACTTTTTTGAACAAAAAGACGAAACTTGTTATATTTTGCGGTTGCCTAGGAAATAATGCCACACACTTATATTTTGGGGCCGGCTGGATTTGGACACCTCTACGTGATTTTTCAGCGGTTCTGTCCAACAGCAGCTCCTCTTTGGACTCATCAACGTGATTTTCCAGCGGTCCTGTCCAACAGCGGCTTCTCTTTGGACTCATCAACGCAATTTTCCAGCGGTCCTGTCCAATGGCAGCTTCTCTTTGGACTCATCAACGCAATTTCCCAGCGGTCCTGTCCAATGGCGGCTCCTCTTTGGACTCCTCAACGGAATTTTCCAGCGGTTCTGTCCAACAGCGGCTCCTCTTTGGACTCCTCACCGCAATCTTCCAGCGGTCCTGTCCAATGGCAGCTTCTCTTTGGACTCATCAACGCAATTTCCCAGCGGTCCTGTCCAATGGCAGCTCCTTTTTGGACTCCTCACCGCAATTTTCCAGCGGTCCTGTCCAATGGCAGCTTCTCTTTGGACTCCTCACCGCAATCTTCCAGCGGTCCTGTCCAATGGCAGCTTCTCTTTGGACTCCTCACCGCAATCTTCCAGCGGTCCTGTCCAACAGCGGCTCCTCTTTGGACTCCTCTATGCAATTTCCCAGCTGTCCTGTCCAACAAAAGCTTCTCTTTGGACTCCTCAACATAATTTTCCAGCGGTCCTGTCCAACAAAAGCTTCTCTTTGGACTCCTCAACGGAATTTTCCAACGGTCCTGTCCAATGGCAGCTTCTCTTTGGACTCCTCAACGGAATTTTCCAGCGGTCCTGTCCAACAAAAGCTTCTCTTTGGACTCCTCAACATAATTTTCCAGCGGTCCTGTCCAATGGCAGCTTCTCTTTGGACTCATCAACGGAATCTTCCAGCGGTTCTGTCCAATGGTAGCTCCTCTTTGGACTCCTCAACAGAATATTCCAGCGGTCCTGTCTAATGGCAGCTTCTCATTGGACTCATCAACGCAATTTCCCAGCGGTCCTGTCCAATGGCAGCTCCTTTTTGGACTCCTCACCGCAATTTTCCAGCGGTCCTGTCCAATGGCAGCTTCTCTTTGGACTCATCAACATAATTTTCCAGCGGTCCTGTCCAACAACACCTTCTTTTTGGACTCCTCAACGGAATTTTTCAGCGGTCCTGTCCAATGGCAGCTTCTCTTTGGACTCATCAATAGAATCTTCCAGCGGTCCTGTCCAACAGCAGCTCCTCTTTGGACTCCTCACCGCAATTTTCCAGTGGTCCTGTCCAATGGCGGCTCCTCTTTGGACTCATCAACAGAATTTTCCAGCGGTCCTGTCCAATGGCAGCTCCTCTTTGGACTCCTCACCGCAATTTTCCAGCGGTTCTGTCCAATGGCAGCTCCTCTTTGGACTCCTCACCGCAATCTTCCAGCGGTCCTGTCCAATGGCAGCTTCTCTTTGGACTCCTCACCGCAATTTTCCAGCGGTCCTGTCCGATGGCTACCCAAAAGAAAAAGATCAACTCTGTTTAATTAACAGAATTGATCTTCGCAATGCCAACGATATTGATTAATTATTGATATTTATTAATTTCCCACTCGGAAACAGAGATGCGATATTCATCCCAATCTTTTTGCTTTTCTTCAAGGTAAGAGTTGAAAAGAATGTCGCCAAATACCTCTTTAATCATCGCGCTTTCTTTCAATTCAGCTAACGCTTCGCTCAAGCTACCTGGTAAGGATTGCACGCCAAGCTCCGAAATTTCTTCTGCATTCATAGCAAATAAGTTGCGAGTGGATTCAGCTGGTGCTTGAAGATTTTCTTCAATCCCTCTAAGCCCTGCTTCAACGAGAACAGCTAAAGCTAAATATGGGTTCGCAAGTGGATCTGGATTACGTACTTCTACACGAGTGGATTTACCACGAGCAGCAGGAATACGAATCATACAAGAACGGTTCGCAGAGGACCAAGCAATGTTAACTGGCGCTTCGTAACCTGGCACAATACGCTTATAAGAGTTAACCGTTGCGTTTGTGATTGCAGCGATTGGACGCGCATGGGTTAAGACACCTGCAATAAAGTTTTTCGCTACATCAGATAACTGCTCAGTTTGTCCTGCAAAGACGTTTTCACCGTCTTTGAACAAAGACATATTACAGTGCATTCCAGAACCGTTAATCCCAGCGATTGGTTTTGGCATAAAGGTTGCAGTTAAACCGTGTTGCTTTGCGACGTTTTGCACAACATATTTAAAAAGTTGAATGTTATCCGCTGTTTTGAGCGCTTCGTCAAAACGGAAGTCTACTTCATGTTGACCAAGAGCCACTTCATGGTGCGCGGCTTCTACAACAAAGCCTAAAGACTCAAGAGTAAGGACGATTTCACGACGAACTTTACCTGCTGTGTCGATTGGAGAAAGATCGAAGTAACCACCATTGTCATTTGGTGCGCCGTTTTCTTGAAGTAAGAAAAACTCAGGTTCTGGTCCAACATTGACTTGATAACCTAATTTTTCGGCTTTTTCTAACGTACGACGTAATACGTTACGAGAATCCCCTTCAAATGGCTCACCATCTGTTGTATAGGCATTGCAGAAAACAAGCGCAACACGTTGGTCATCTTCAAGGTGTTCAGGTAAGATTTTAATCGTCGATAAATCAGGTACGAGTTTCATATCGCTCTTCTCTATGCGCGAGAAACCTTTAATAGACGACCCATCAAACATCGCTTCTCCTTCTACAATTCTTTCTAATTGAGAGATGGAAAGCTCTACGTTCTTTAATTTCCCGTTTAAGTCTGTAAAAGCTAAACGGACAAAATCAACATCTTTTAATTGCTCACGGATTTGATCAAAGGTCATGGATGAGTTCTCCCTTTCAAAATTAAATAAGATTAATAGATTCTTTTGATGTTATAAAAAGTTATATTAGATGTTATAAATCATCACATAAAAATCAAAATCTTTCAATGGTAAATCTTGAACTTTTTATTAAAAAATTGAATTTGTTTGTTTTTTATATAAAAGCAACCCATTTTTAATAAAATTATCCAATAGTTCTGCATAATTTTTTCCAAATGGATCACTCTAATAATAAAAATTGGAGGGCATACCATGAGTACTGTGTGGCTATTCGGCATATGTTCTACAATCCTTACCTTTTCCCTCCTGCTATTCTTAGTTCGTTGGATTGGTAAAACTCAGATCAGTAATTCCACTTATTTTAATTGGGTTGCAGGGGCATGCATGGGGAATATTAGCGCTAGTATCATTACGTCCCATAATATACAAGGCTTTTTGTTAAGTGCAACCGAATTAATCGTTTTTGCTGGAACCACCGTACTTGCTTCTTTAATTGCCTTGAAGAGCCAAACATTTCGTTCCGTAACGAGTGGCCTTCCAATTGTACTAGTGAGTAACGGTACTATTATTTATGGGAATTTAAAGAAGAGCAAAGTAAACAAAGATCTACTTAAAGAAATGCTACGCGAACAGGGGCATTTTGACTATAATAAAATTAGATGGGCAATTTTAGAGCCTACTGGAATCTTAAGCGTTTTAACTCAAGACGATCAGGCCCAATCCCAGAATAAAAAAACCTCTACCATACAATCAAAAACCAAACAAAAGAAGAACCAACCAGTTGAATAAACGGTTCGGCTCTTCCCCTATTTTCGAAGATTATTCAAGCATGATTCATTAAATCAATGAACCGGTAGCCAACCCAAAACCATCAGCCCACTAAAATCAATAATGAAGTGCGCGACGATCATTGGCCATAGCCTCCCCCGCAATCCGACATATACCCCTGCAAACAAGCCTAACCCTAGAAACTTTGGCATTGAAACGAGCACCCCATAGCCTGGTACATGTAAAAGGGCAAAAAGAATCCCTGCCACAATACCTGCAACAACGGGGTGGATGCCGAACTGACTTAACCGTGAGATCAAATACCCCCGGAAAAAGAACTCTTCAACAAAGGCTGCTAACCCTGCTACGACCAATGCCGTAACGAAAAGAAGCAATTTATTCATATTACCCAAGGTTCCAAAATCCACGTTCACGGGTGCAGATGTGGGGAGTTGATGACCGCTCAGGATGAAATAAACGACTGCAAAAATTAAGCTTGCAAAAAAGTGCCAGATAAGAACAAGAGGTATTGAGACGCCCTCGATCCATCCATCTTTACTCGAACGCGACAGAGGCATTCGAAAGCCGATTCCGTCAATCAGCACCCCGACCACTAAAGCAATTAGAATACCTACTTCCCCTAGCGCAACGCTTGAAATCAATCTTATATTTGCAGGGGGATGTGGAAAGTGTTTGATAACTAACGGAACAACGAGATACCATAAAGCAATGATCACCAACGCGATCAGTATTCCTGTTCCTACACGTTTTTTGGACAAAACAGAAACCTCCTAAAACTCTAACAAGTCCGTTCAAATCTTATAGAACACTTAAATGAATCGGAACAATAGATTCGGAGAAAGCCTACATGAAAAGTGTATGTCTAACAAAGTTGAAAATTATTTTTCCCTAATTTCTTAGCCCGGTACATGGCTTCATCCGCATTTTTTATCAACGTGTCGGAATCTTTTCCGTGTTCGGGATAAAGTGACACCCCAACACTCAATGTCACCTGAGCTGCATCCTGACCGGTGATGGAAATCGGCATTTTAGCAATGATCTTGTTGGCAATATCAAGACATGTGACTTGTTGTACATCTGGCAATAGAATAATGAATTCATCCCCACCAAATCTTCCAACCACATCCCCTTCTCTTATAAAGAGTTTAAGATCCTCACTTACCTGTTTTAACAACGCATCGCCTTGATCGTGTCCGTACGTATCATTAATTTGTTTAAACCCATCTAAATCAATAAACATCATTCCAAAACCAGTTTGATTTAAGTTCGAAAGATAAATCATCTGGTCGAGTTGATCCAGGAGACTTCGACGATTTGGAAGTTGGGTTAAAGGATCTAAGTAAGAGAATGCCTTTAACATTTGTTGCTTATTTTCCTGAACCGTTATATCCCTTGCAATCACTTCTCTTGCGGGTTGTCCATCGAATTCAATAAAAGTAGATTTGGCTTCCAAATACCGCATGCTTCCGTCTTCCCCATAAAGTTCAAAGTGATGGATTTTAAATTGTTGATCGGTTTCATATCGGTTACTCGACGCTTTTAAACTCTCATACGATTTCGTGTTTAGAATCTCTCTCCAAGGCCGATGAATTAAATCCGAGGGGTGAGTCGTTTCAAATAATTTGGCTCCCGCTTCATTCGAATACAAAACAACCCCATTCCGATGAACATAAATGGCCTCTGGTGAAAGATCAAGCAATTGTTGATATTGTTTTTCTTTTCTTACCGATTGTGTCCTCATCTTTTTAAGCACAGCGATCATAAGACCAAACAATGAGAGGGTCGCAATCGGTAGAACAATGGAGATAAGGCGTGCCCATACTTCACTTGTAACACTATATACAAGGATACTTTCTAGAATGGTTAAAAAAATCAAAGTACAAATAATAACTCGTATTCTTGGAGTCACTAAATTCATGGTCTATATCTCCTAAATAAAGTCACTTTTTACAATCGGCACACACGCCTAATTAAAATTAGTAAAGATGTTAATTTATTTTATCATACTCTTCTTACAAATTGAGGGGCTTTTATTATGATCCATAATAGAAAGTTGATCATAGCGAATAATAATAGAGGTAACGATCATTTAAGGAGGATTGACATGCCGTCGAATAAAGCTGAAGAAAAAGTAGCCATACAAAGAAATAGTGGCTCAATCGACATGGATCCAAAGGAAGTCAAAAAAGAGATCCAAACCGATATAAACCACGGGGAAGGTGCCATGACGTCTCGAGAGGCAGGGTCCATGCGCCAATAAACCTTCTTCTTCCATTTCAAAGCGACCCTAACATCACTAAAAACCCTAATTCCGTGTACGCTTAAGGAATTAGGGTTTTAAGTTTATTTTATTACTTACTTCATCATTCTTTGGGTAACACGATCTGTTTATACATTTGTGCGGTTAAAACATAGTAGATCCCATAAATGAATAGAAAAATACTAATCGGTAACCAAAACTTTGTATAGGGATCTACAAGGATTAAGCCAAACATTTTCATGCCCACTGATACATGAACAAATCCAACTAAAGCAGGGAACAAAAAGACAAGGAACAGCTCTTTATAAATGGATAATGTTAACAAGGAGCGCCTTACTCCAATTTTCCTTAACATCTCGTACCTTTTGATGTCCACTGTTGCACTTGATAACAATTTAAACATCAGGACACTGACCATCATCATCAAGAACGCAACACCCAAGAATAATCCCATGAAGATCGTCCCACTTGCAATTTCTTTAATAACCATGTAATCGTCGTATTTGCTGCCTAGAGACATCGGTTCTTTTCCGGCATAGTGCTTAGCCAACACCTTTTGTTGTTGATCAATCTTTTTAAATAGAGCTAAATCTTTTGTGAAATGTGGGTCTCTTGCAATCCAAACGTTTAATGAATGGACTGGCAGTTTGTCGTAACTGGTTTTGTCATAGATATAAACGCTTCGATCCCCAAACATCTGTGGATTAGCACCTAATTCCATGTACAAAGCTGTTTGCCAGGACTTAGGGATTGCCTTTAATCCCTCGCCTCCGTCAGTGCTGTATTGAGGATCCGGAAGTCCCTCTTTAATTTTTTGGGCGGACGGAAAGGACATGTTGTTGGAATGAAAAGATTTGATCAACGGGGGATGATTGACTAAATCCTGTTTCAGAAAATAAACACCTTGATCTGTCACCTTATAATGATAAACCTGTTTATCAGATATAGACATTCTATTGATCAACGTCATTTCGGTTTGCGACGGCTGAAGAACCCTTAAGTCATAAACGTGAGTCATTGAGGCTTCTAACTCTATATTATTATAAAAGGATAGACTTGCAGTCATCGCTCCAAGTCCAAGGGCAATAAGCATGGATACGGTCCCCAACACTTTGGTTAAATTTGAAATCCGAAAAATAAGTTGTCCAAATGTAAAAGAATTAAGACCTTTTTCATTCACATTCCTAATTTTCTTAACTTTTTTAAAAATAAAAGGCAACAACGAAATAAAGAGATAATACGTTCCAATAGTAATGGTGATGGCGGCGAGAATAAATCCATACTGGAGTGTATGTTTAATATCAAAAATGGCATAATAACCGGCCCCGATCAATACCAGAGCAATAATGGTACCAATAAGTGTTTTGATCCCACTTGATTGCGTTCCATCTTTCTCTTGTTCCGCATGAATTAAGTTTAAAACAGGCTTTCTTGACAATTTCATTGCATTCACAAAGGCGGTCAACAAGAATAATGCAAGATAAAAAATCGCTGTTGTTAACCCAGAAGAGACTAAGAGCGGCTGAAACCCTTTTGTTGAAAAATTCAACTGCTTCATAAGCAATTCAGAAATGCCCTCAGATAGCCCGATCCCCACTATGAGTCCAATAATTAGTGACGTGATGCCAATCATTAGAGTTTCAAAGAACATGAGTTGAGTGACTTTATTTTTTTTTGCACCTAGAGTCATATACATACCTAACTCTTTTTGCCTCAAAGTGAGAATAAAGGAGGTCGCGTAGAAAATATAAAATACAGTAATCAGACCCAATATAAAGCTTCCCACATGAAAGATCAACATGATGGAATGGATCATAGAATTAGACTGTACAAAGTCTTGATTTTGAGCAAGTGTTTCGAACATATAAAAAATTGAAATCGAAACGGTTAGCCCAAATAATAGGATTAAATAATCTTTAAATAATTTTTTGACACTGGATAAAGAAAGTTTAATTAACAAGGTGAGCCTTCCCTTCTACTCATTAACCTCAGTTGCAAATTGGGATAAAACCGTTAAAATTTGTTGATAAAAATCGTGCGTGGACCCTTCGCGGTAGATTTCTTTATACAGCTTACCGTCTTGAATGAACAAAATTCGTTTACAATAGCTCGCACTAAACGGATCATGGGTGACTAGCATAATGGAAACTTCATGATTTTGGTTTAAATCCACAAGGGCTTCCATTAAACTTTTTGCATTCTTGGAATCAAGAGCCCCAGTTGGTTCATCCGCTAATATGATGGCGGGTTCATGAACGAGCGCTCGCGCAGCAGCCGCGCGTTGTTTTTGACCCCCTGATACGGTAACGGGATATTTTTCTAAGATGGCTTCAATCCCAAGTTTTTGGGCCACATTCACAACACGGGGCTTAATTTGCCCGGTTGGAACACCTTGAAGTGACAATGGGAGTGCGATATTCTCATAAATCGTTAAATTCTCTAGTAGATTAAAATCCTGAAAAATAAACCCTAATTGGCTGGCACGAAAATCATCCAACTCTTTTTGTTTCATTTTGGTAATGTCAACGTTCGAAATTTCGATTGCGCCTTCTGTTGGTTTCTCTAAAGTCGAAACCACGTTTAAAAGAGTCGTTTTCCCTGCACCAGATGGACCCATAACTCCGACAAATTCGCCGCTTTCGATCGTAAATGAGACATTATTAAGGGCAGAGAACGGGTTCTCTTGTTTCTTCCCAAATATTTTTGACACATTTTGTGCATTGACTACGGTTTGATTCACACCTAAACCCTCCATATTCATAAACTCCCATTCATGGGGTATTGATTGCATCACATCGTTGTTACTCTCACTATAAGCCACATTCAAAAACAGACCCATTGATTTTTCTTTCAAAATAGGATTTAAACCTTACAATGTTGTCATATTTATGACGCATAGGCGACCCAAAAGGTTCAAGTTCCTCAAACTAATAGAAAAAACATGCACTTTGATTACCAAGCGCATGCTTTATATCGATAGGATTAATAGACTTTTTGAAATAATTAAGGGTCTAGGTTTTTGCTTTGGTCAGGGATCGTGATCACCTCAAAATCTTTAGCAAGCATGGCGAGATTCTCTGTTAACCGTTCACCAGAAACCGAGAGATGGCCCATGTTGATCGATGGACTAGTAGTGGGTTGAATTGTCCATCTAATGTAGAGTATGATCGTATGATTTGAATTTGGGCCTAGACGTTTGTCTATTTATGGGGGTGTACAAACTCATTACCTAGCACTCGCTGAATAGTATGTGAGTGTCCATTGGATTAACGACTATTATGGAGGGTGATATAAATGGCATACGGTTTTGGAGCACCGTTCTTAGGTGCAGGTTTAGGCGCAGGTCTTGGGGTCGGTTTAGCTGGAGCCGCTATGGGCGGATACGGTTATGGTAGACCTGGATTTGGCTATGGTAGACCCGGATTCGGCTATGGACCTGGAATGGGCTACGGCTATGGTTACGGACGTCCAGGATTCGGATACGGTTCACCATTCTTCTATTAAATTAAAAGAATAATTGATCTATGAACCTAAAACATCAAAAAAACTTTAACGCTCTTTATTTGAGCGTTAAGGTTTTTTTGATCCCCTCCCTATTTGTTTAATGGTTGGTTATTTTAAAATGCATAAAATTTAAACATTTAGACAACCCTTTATCTCTGGTTCACACAATTACAGTCACTCATTAAAGTCCCTTTTGGACCCACGCATTCTTAGGATAACCGCGCGCTTCCCAGTAGCCCGTTTGATCGTGGTCAAGGAGTTCGATTCGACTTAACCACTTAACAGATTTATAGCCATACATTCCCGGTACAATTAAGCGGACAGGTCCGCCATTTACCTCTTCAATAAGCTTCCCATCGATTAAAACCGCCACCATAACATCAGACATTCTCGCCTGTTCAATTGTAAGAGTATCCGTATAAACCCCATCGGCTGAATAAAATTTCACATATTTAGCTTGGGGCTTAACCCCAACCTGGGTTAATAACTGATGTAATGGTAGACCTTCCCACGTAATTTGATTGACATTCCAACCGGTCACACAATGAAAATTACTTACCTGCACGCTTCGTTTTAGCTGAATAAACGAATTCCAATCATATGTACACGGATGATCTACTAAACCATTAATGGTGAACCGAAAATTATGATCGTTTAATTTTGGAATTTCAGTGACCGTGTAATAACGAAATTGACCGCTTCTTCCTCCACCTTTTGGAGGAAGTGAATCTGGAGCAGGATGAGGGAGCGGCTTAAATCCCCCCTTTTCCACAGGTGAAGAGGTTGATGGTGTCGAAGTTGGCATCACCACTTGTAACCATCTCATAAAAAAAGGAGCGTAAATCAGAACAACCGCTGTGCCTGCCGTCAATTTCAGGAAAGATCGCCGTTTTAAAATAGGGTTGCCCTCTTCAATCAGGTGTGGTGTTTCTAACTTTTCCACACGTTTTCTTTTAGGTGTTGCCCACCTTTTAAACCATCTGCTTCTTGTGAAGCTGTGATACGTCACATAAGGGACACCCACAATGGTAGAAAAATCATGAATAAACAAGGCTAACGTACTGACAAAGGGTGGAAAATCACGGTGGAAAACAAGGACCAGACCAGAGCTTATAAGTAAGGTAAGTAGTACGAGCACCAAAAAAAGAGTGCTTCGGTGAAAGACCTTATTTTTCAAAGTATTTAAATGACGCGTCATTTTCGGCAAATAAAATAAAAAAGGAAGGCAACTTAGGATCCCAAGCCCAATGTGACTGATTCGAACCATCACGCGTATTGTGGGAAAACCGGTTCTAAACGCTTCGGAAAAAAGAAGGAAGCCCGTAATCGTTAATAATAGAAATAAGATCGCATTTCCATGATGGTATCGTTTAAGTTTCTGACCAAATTTTAAGTGGCGTTTAAAAAAGAGCCGCCAATCCATTCTCGATCCCTCCTGAATGATTCACCTAATTTACAAATGCAGTCCCCGTCATTCGTTTACTTTTTCACGCCTAACAGATAAAATAATTATACATAAAATTACACAATAATTATACAAATAAGTTTGATTCATCTTTTCCTATTAACTTTTAAAGGAGCGGACATAAATGGATACGTATGATGTCATTGTAGTTGGTGCTGGCTTGGGTGGACTTAGTTCCGCTGCGTTACTTGCCAAACAGGGCTTCAAAGTACTTGTTCTCGAGGCATCAAATGAATGGGGAGGGTGCGCAGGTAAATTTGAAAGGGGAGATTTTCGTTTTGCAGCTGGAGCAACTCTGGGTATGGGATTTCAAGAAGACGGCGTTCTAAATACACTCTATAAAACATTAAATATGCCGTTACCTGAACGGACTAACCTCCCGATTATTATGGATGTGCATCTTCCGGATGGACATCTTCGTTACTGGAGGAAAAAAGAGCTTTGGTATAAGGAGATCTCACACCAATTTCCGGAAGAAAGAGAAAGAATGATCGCTTTTTATGAAGAGATTTTTCAAGTCGGTAATTGGCTAAACAACATAATCGATCAGAAGCCTGTCTTTCCTCCCGCAAAATTCCACCATCTTCCCACTCTTCTGAAGCTCATCAGCAAAGAGACACTTCGGCTGCTTCCTTTTTTTACGCAAACCGTTCATGATCGTCTCAAAAAATACGAGTTACTCGATAATCCTCGCTTTATACACTTTATAAACGGTCAACTAATGGATAGTGTTCAAACGACCGCGGCCTTCGTACCTGCTTTTCTAGGATTTGCCGCGTTACAGACGTTTCACCTCGGTGCGTATTCCGTTAAAGGGGGACTAGCAACGGTTGCCCAAGATCTTGCCCAATTTATTGAAGCGAATGGTGGTGTCCTTAAAAGATGGCACCCCGTTAAAAGGATTCAAAAACATGCCGATCATTGGCAAGTCACTTCTAAAAGACAAAAAACCTATACTGCTTCTCAACTTATCTTTAATGCCCCACTTCATAACCTTCACGCTCTATTAAATGGAACAGCCAAGGAAGACGTTAAGGTTAAGCAGAATAAGGAAGCACAACGCCCGGCGTGGGGGGCTTTCTCTATCTATGTCGGTGCTTCAGAGACTTTTTTCAAAAACCAAACCAGTTTGTTTCACCAATTTATTGACTCTTACGACCTGCCACTTGCAGAAGGCAATCATTTTCTATTTTCCGTCTCCGACCCAACCGATTTAATCATGGCCCCAAAAGGTAAGCGTTCAATTACAATGTCCACACATACCGAGCTTGAACCATGGTGGGAGCAGTCTCAATATGAGACAAAAAAAGCGTTGTATTCGGAACGTTTGATAAAGACGGTATCTCATACTTTTCCCCATTTTGAGAACGCCATCGAGCTCCTTTTGCCGGCAACACCTGTAACCTTTCAACGGTTTGTACACCGAGAAAAAGGAAAAGTGGGGGGATATCGACCTACCGGAAGATTTAGTTGGTTAAACGCCCAATCGATCTACTCTGGTGTTGATGGCCTTTGGTTTTGCGGGGACACTATTTTCCCTGGGGCTGGAACACTAGGAACGGTACTTTCAGGTATGACCGTCGCCCAACAACTAGCCCCCTCCTTCCCTTCTTTCTAAAATAAATAAATGACTGTGCTTGGTGGTTGTTTCAGCGCCATTAAGATTTCCAGGCCTTTTGGACTTCGTTAGAGTTAGACGAGTCATGGACTTGATTAAACTCAATGTCCAAATAAAGAAGCGATCCCTTGTCCGACAAAATAAAGTCCAAAGATAACAAGAGAAAATCCAGAGATAATGGAAATCCAAATAAGAATTCTGTAGTTGAAAAACCGCTTAAATCCAGAGGTTAAGGTGGCGACAAATAGATCCCACGTCGTAATCCCTACAAAGATCATACTGCTATAGATAATGAGTTTACTTAATCCGTGAATGGCTACAGTTTCCGCTAAAACAGATCCATAGATCCCTAACCAAAACAAAATAGACAAGGGACTCGTAATGGTCATAATAAAACCCGTAATAAGACATGAAAAAAGGGATTCTTTTTTTCGATTCTCATCCATTTTAAACGAATTCGAGGAAACCAAGGCTTTACAACCCGAGTAAATCAAAATAAATCCACCAAATAACCAAAGGAAGGTTTGTACAATCGGGATATTTAAAAATCGCACAAGTCCAAAATAAACCAATAACATAAAACAAGCATCTGCCACAATAGCACCTAAGCCCACAATCCAAGCATGCCAAAAGCCATTTTTGATGCCTTTATCAAGTCGAGCCGAATTTACCGGCCCTATAGGAGCAGCAAGCATTAACCCTAAGCCGAAGTAACTAATCAGAATGCCAACATTCAACCCTAACATCTCCTTTTAAAATTAAGGAACTTGTACCATATTTATGTACAAGTTCCTTATTGTAATCCTATTTTGTTTGGGGATGGGTTGAAAACGGCCAAAGTTAAGATGGGTTTAAAAAAGGCATCAAATAAAGCAACAAAGTGCAGTCGCACATTGTAGGGGCGGCTGTTCTTTAGACGCCACTTAAAACATACTCAGTTGGTACTCTCTAGACAACAACTCCAGGAGTTTTAAGCCTGCAACACTGTTTCCTTTTTCATCTAGAGACGGGCCAAAAACGCCTACTCCAAATCGTCCTGGAACAGCCCCCATGATGCCGCCTGCCACGCCGCTCTTGGCTGGAATCCCTACTCTTATTGCGAATTCCCCCGAGGCATTATACATCCCACATGTCACCATAAAGGTTTTGCAAATTCGCGCAACCTCTTCCGGCATAATTTGTTTTCCCTTTATAGGGTCTCTTCCATTCATCGCAAAAACCAAGCCAATTCTTGATAAATTTAACCCATTCATTTCGATCGCACATTGTTTGGTATATAAATCCAGTAAGGTCTCAACATCCTCCGTAATGATCGCATGCTGCTTAAGAAAATAGCATAATGATCGATTTAAATCAGCCGTCACTAATTCAGAACGCGCGACGTCCTGACTAAACCCAATAGTCGGATCATCCGCCATTTCTCGAATTAAGGTTACTAATCGATTTAACCGTGCTTCAACTGAGTCCCCATCGATCATATGCGTGACAACAAGGGCCCCAGCATTGATCATCGGATTTAATGGTTTGGTCGGAGCCATCGTTTCAAGTTTCGAAATGGAATTGAATGGGTCCCCCGTGGGTTCCATACCAACCCGCTCAAATACGTAGTCTGAGCCTCTTTCCATTAAAACAAGGGCAAGACTCAAGACCTTCGAAATACTTTGCAAGGTAAAGGTTTGCTCAATATCCCCCGCTGAGACACATTTTCCATCAGGATAAGAAATCGCGATAGACAGGGCTTCCCCATCTGCTTTACCCAATTCTGGAATATAATTCGCGACCTTTCCATCTTCTGTATACCGCTTGGCTTCCTCTAAGTATTTCTGTAATTCCTCATTTGTTTGACAGGGCATTTTACACCACCTATGTAGAATTCAACGCATCACGTACTGTGTATGGATAGTATGGTGCAAAGACGATCAAAATATGGGGTTCGTGACTCGTTCAACTTTCTTTATGACTAAAAAAGTCCCGTACAAACTCATAAAATAGCGTTTCAGAAGGAGAGAGCTCTCTATTTTTAGGAATGATGACGCCGACTGTTCTTTTGACCAAAGGGTCCTTTACGAGAAGTTTCCTTGTTCCACTTGGTGTATTTTCATAGAGGGTCGTTTCAGGAAGAAGTGTGACGCCAATTCCAGAAGAAACGAGCCCTTTAATGGCATCTAAGTCTTCCCCCTCATAAGGAATAAAGGGCCGAAAGCCTGCAAGATGACAGGCATCAACCGCTATCTTTCGTAGAATATAGCCTTTTGGAAATAAAATAAACGATTCGTTTTCTAACTGATTTAAAGAAACATGTGCTTCACCCGCCAGTTGGTGGGTGTCTGGAACAAGGGCAAACATATCTTCAGAAAATAGAACATCGGCATGTAGATCGGGATCATCCATGGGTGCTGGACCAATGAACGCGATATCGACTTCTCGGTTCTTAATGGCCTCTGTGAGAAACATATAAGAGCCTTGTCTCAACTTAAATCGAACATCGGGATGTTCTTTTTTAAAAGCAGAAATGACAGTCGGTAAAAGATGGTTGGCTAAACTTGATGGAAAGCCAATCCGAATAATCCCAAGTTCAGGGTCTAGATAATCTTCAACAAGTCTTTTCGAATCTTCTATTGCCTGCAACGCAATCAAAGCTTGATCCAAAAACAATCGACCGATGATCGTTAATTTAACATTTCGCCCTTCTCGTTCGAACAATTCAATGCCTAATTCTTTTTCTAATAGTCTGACTTGGCGACTTACCGCACTCTGTGCAACGTTTAAATTTTCAGCTGCTAATGAAACATGCTCGTTCTTCGCCACTTCAACAAAATATTCGAGCTGTCTTATTTCCATGGTCGTCCACCTAGTTCAATTTGAGATTTTCTTATAGTATATAGTGTTGCGAGTGATTAAGAAAGTGTTTCATCTTTCAACTCATTCACTAAAAAAGCTCTGAGGATCGTAACACGATTACGATTCTCAGAGCTTGTATAAAGGGTTTATTCAGCTTTTAAAACGTTGATGCGCTGGATCAACCCGTATTGCGTAAGCCTGCTGCAATCCCACTAATGGTGAGTAAGACTTCATTAAATAAATCGTCATCTTTCTCATCTGTTTGACGTGATTTTGAAATCAGGTCAACTTGAAGGAAGCTTAGTGGATCCACATAAGGGTTTCTTAATCGAACAGAAGCCTGGATATTCGGAGTTTGATCCAATAACTCGTCACTATCCGTTATTTGGAGCAGAACCTCTTTTGTTCGATCATATTCATCGACTATGTTATTAAAGATGCGAGTGGCCATCTCCCGATCTTGAACCATGTCTTTATATTCAGTAGCAGTTTTCAAATCCGCTTTAGATAAAGCCATTTGTAAGTTATCAATTGTTGAACGGAAAAACGGCCAGCCTTTATACATTTCCCTTAAAAGATTAATGTTGTCAGCATCTTTGTTGATCAAGGATTGTAACCCTGTACCTGCCGCATACCACGCTGGAAGAAGTTGACGGCTTTGTGTCCAGGCAAACACCCATGGAATCGCACGCAAGTCTTCAAAACGGTCACTCCCCTTACGGCTCATTGGTCTCGAGCCAATATTGAGTGCACCAAGTTCCAATAATGGCGTGGCTTGATTAAAGTAGGTTAAGAAATCAGGATCTTTAAAGACGAGTGATTGGTATTTATCTAAAGATACAGCGGACATTTCTTCCATGGCATTCACCCATTTAGGGCTGCGTTCGTGATTCAATTCTGTTTCATTCGAAACATTAGCCGACGCAGTAAGTAATGCCGATGTCGCCTGTTCTAGACTCCGGTAGGCAATATCATAGAGTAAATAACGAGAAGAGAGCACTTCCCCTTGCTCGGTTATCTTAACCCCATCCCCCAATGTTTCAGCAGGTTGTGATAAAATACTGCGGTTTAATGGACCACCACCACGACCTAAAGAACCGCCGCGACCATGGAAAAATTTGAGCCCAACGCCATATTTTTTGGCTACTTCATGAATTTCTTGTTGTGCTTTATAAAGGCGCCAATTGGCAGTCAGCGTTCCGCCATCCTTACTTCCATCGGAATAGCCGAGCATAATCTCTTGGCGATTATGATGTTCCGTAACATTTTTTCGGTAGACATCCATTTGAAATAATTGTTCCATAATCGTTGGCCCAGCAACTAAATCATCAATCGTTTCAAGGAGTGGTGCAACATTGAGATGACTTTCAACCCGACCATCTGCATGAAGGCGATAAATCCCAGCTTCTTTAGCCATTACGAGTACTTCAAGAAGATCACTAGCGGATTCCGTCATACTAATCAAATAAACTTCAATGGAACGTCTTCCAAATTCCTCATGGGCTTGATTAATCATTTTGAATACATTTAACATTTTTTGTGTTTCTGCTGAATAATCTTCATTTAATAAAACAATTGGACGAGGGTCTTTTAGAACTTTATTAAGGAGTTTGACCTTTTCATCTTCAGAGAGTTCCGAATAGTTCTCTGCAATATCAACAACACGGAAAATTTCTGTAATAGCCGCTTCATGCTCGCCACTATGATTACGAATATCAAGGGTCGCAAGATGGAAACCAAAGAGCTGAACTTGTCTAATGATTTGGCGCAATTCCTTTAAAACATGTCCTTTTGGTAAATGACCTTTTGCACTTTCTTTAATCATCACAAGATCATCTAATAATTCATCCGCATTTTTGTAGCCATGTTCTGACTGCCCAACTTGACGCAGTTTCGCAACCATAGTTGTTAATTTACGTCGATAAATTTCATGGGAGATCGCCCATTTTTGAGTATCATTAAGCAGAACGCTTTCTTCTTTCTCAACAGAGTCTATTAATTCTTGACTGACCTCAACCCTATTAATGGAATAGCTAAAGCGCTTAATAAGATTCAATAGAGCTGCTTCATACTTTTTGAGGACAAGTGCTCTTTGTTCTTTTAGTGTTTGATACGTAAGGTCTGGAGTCACATTAGGATTTCCATCACGGTCTCCACCAATCCAAGATCCAAAACGCAAAAAGTTTGGTACTTCCCATTTATAATCCGGATAAGATTCAGATAGTCGATCTTCTAACTCTTGGTGAATCTCGGGTAAGCATTCAAATAAAGTCTGGTCAAAATAATACAATCCATTCTTTACTTCATCCATTACGGTTGGCTTTCTATAACGAAGCTCATCCGTTTGCCACAATGCGGTAATTTCGTTGTATAGCGCTTCATTTAAATGTGTGCGTTCATTTTTGGTAAGTAATGGGTTATCCAGTTGTTTTAATATGTCGGCAATACGTTTGTGTAATTCTAAAACAGTTCGCTTCGTCGCCTCAGTAGGATGCGCCGTAATAATTAACTCCAAAGATAATTTTTCTAATAACTTTTGAACCGTCTCTTCGGATACATGATTTTCTTTCAAAGCCTGAACGGCACTCTCAATCGAGTTTGGTTGCGAACCCGAATTCTCTTGCAGTTGATATTCACGTCTTCGTCTTACACGATGATTTTGTTCCGCTATATTCACAAGATGAAAATAAATTGAAAATGCTCGAATGACTTGTTGTCTAAACGGCGGTTTCAAATTTTGAATTTCTTCTTTCAAAGCTTTATATGTGTCTTCTTCGTGTTTCGTACGGAGTGATTTTGTCATTTGTCGAATTTCTTCAACTTTCTCCAATAACTCTTGGCCACCATGGTGAACGAGAACTTCACCCAGGATATGCCCTAGTGTGTTAACATCACGACGTAGAGCTGCACTACTATCATGTTCATTCGTTGATAATTCGATTGTCATGCTTTTCACCGTCCCTGTACTAAAATTCTATTTTTTCATTTTTTCGATACTTATAATCTAACATTTTTCGAAATAAATTTCACTTAATAACATTTGCCAACTTTCACGCAAACCCCTCTCTAACCATTGGTACAAAAGTAATGGTAGCGATTACATAAAATATTTTTTTGATCAAAAAAATGATATCCCATTTGTTATCAATACACCGAAACCGATCGAAGTTTTAGATTGGTTAAATTCAAACTGGTTTATTTTGGAAAAAATTCCTATGTTTTTGTATCAGTAAATAAAAGGCAGCATCCATGCTCTCTTGGACCTGCCCTGTGTATGCGGATTTGTTATAAACCTATGACTTAGGCTTTGTCGTTTTGCTTTGGTAATTGCAAAAATTCTTGTCCTATTAATCTGTAGGAGGTCATGCGTTCCTGTGGAGAAAAAGCTACGGTATGGATCATAATTTCTGATACAGGAATCCTGTTGCTTAATTCAACAAGCGTCTTTATGACCGTTTCAGGATCACCATAGATCGTACGATTGAGCGTTTGGTCTATCATAGCTTGTTCGGTTTCATTTAAAGTCGTTTTGACCCAATCCTCATGAGTTGGAAACGGCGCCTTTACATCACGCCCTCGATGGACTTGCCATAATCCATACCTTAAAACCTGGTCCCTCGCCTCTTCTGTAGTTGCAGCGCAGAAGGCATTAACCGTTATAAGGGCTATTGGTTGCTCGCTCTTTCCTCTTGCTTGGAACGCATTCACATAAGTCTGCAAGTTCTTCTTGCCATCATCGTCGCTCATAAATTGGCCAAACGCATAGGCCATTCCCTTTTCAGCAGCTAGCCTAGCACTTTTTTCACTTGTACCAAGTAGCCACGGTTCAGGGGGGATTTTAGGTAGTGGTGAAGCGTGAATTTTTGTGAAAGGATGGTCGTCTGGAAAGTCGTTGTATAAAAAATGAAGGAGTTCATTTAAACGATCCGGCATTTTATACACGTTCTGCATGAAGTTATCGTTGAGTGCCATGGTCACTTCCGCTGACCCTCCAGGTGCCCGGCCGATTCCAAGGTCGATCCGTCCTGGAAAGAGTGTGGCTAATGTATGGAAAACCTCCGCCACTTTAATGGGTTTATAATGCGGTAATAAAACGGCACCCGAACCCATTCGGATATGCGACGTTTGGGAACCAATAAAGGCTAATAGAACTTCAGGTGCAGTGGATGCGAGTCCGTTTATATCATGGTGTTCGGTTAACCAATAACGCGTAAACCCATACCGCTCCCCTAATTGGGCAAGCTTCAAGGAAGCCTGAAGCGCATCTTCTGCCTCCATTCCGGCATGTATAGGGGATTGATCCAAAATGCTTAATTTCATAAAACTCACCTCTTTATAAAACATGAACGTTTCCACCCATCATATAAGAAAAGGACAAGCTTCACAAATCATGGAATTGTCCGAATAACAATAGCCGTTTACTGATCTCAACATGACGCGAAGTGGACTCTGTTCCCGTGAGGAGTCGATAACACTGAAATGACTCACATTATCAATGACCTCGGAGACTCCGCCTATAGTTGGGCGACGATGTGACATTACCTCTTAAGGAATTGAACTGTTGTTCAAACTGGCCTCCCATACAGGCAAAACGTTTTCTAGAGAACAATTAATTGAAGCGATCTGGGGTTATGCTTATGAAAGTGATGAACGAACGGTTGACGTTCATATCAAACGATTACGTTTTTTAGAACACATGTCAGGTTTTTCTCATGTAGGCACGGACTGTAATCGGTGCAAAGACCGCTACAATAATAGCTGCACCAATTAAGGAAATACCAAGATCCCAGCCAACGGTTCCTTTGTTTGTAAGATCGCGTACCGCACTAACAAGGTGTGAAATCGGGTTCACTTTCACAAACCACTGAAGCCAATTAGGCATTGTATCCACTGGAACATGTGCCAGCGGGTACTCTCAGATCTACACCGTCAACGGCTCGGTTTTCTCCAAATTTCTTGACGAGACCGTTTGCCTCAACCGCCCATTTACCTTCACCCTTAAATGTATTCATCTGCTCGTGGCTCAACTTGTAACCTCCTCAGGGTCTTCTAACTTTGACACTAGAATCATAATTCATTTTTATGAACTGAATATGAACACTTATAAAGTTCTAACATCTTATGTATTTAGTAAAAAGCAAAGAGCGCACACTCATAGTCGAGTTTTGCGCTCAATACTCACTGGATAGCTAATCGATTTTTTGGCTTTGCATGATTCCTAAATCGTAAATAATGACAATAAATAGATGGTTGTTCCGATTATGGCGACCCCACTTGACATCCACAAGAACCCAGATGTCGTCTTTTGGGTGGCTTTATATTCAAAGTCTACACTTTTTTGGTTTTGAGAATAGGAGTAGGCGAGCCCTTCCTTCATGGTATGTACGGCTCCGTTGAAAATTTGTCCCTCCATTTTGCATCCCCCTCTATCAAACTTATAATATTACAGTTTCATTACATTTATTATATATTTTTGTAACATATTTGTAAAGTGGTTTTTCTGAAGCGTTTCACACAAAGTCCTAAATGGCCTTTTTTGTTAGGATAATCACCCTTTTTGTTCAAAATAGAATTCTATTTCCTGTAATCATTTTGTAATATAAAGTCGATTTTAATGTATGGATAACTAAATCAGGTTAAGAAAGTGGAGATCGTGGGTATAAGGTAAAGTGGACAAGTTTTGACAAGGGGGCAACATGACATGACTGAATCTGACACTAAGCAACAAAACAATCAAGAGGTGCATAAACCCTCTCGACAATATTTTATACCTTCACAAATCGTACATAGTTTTAGTCAAAAGGGACGAGACCATCTTAACCGAAAAATGCCCTCTCAGTTTATTTTATCTTTACAGGCTGGGGCATTTATGGCTTTTGGTGCTGCTTTTTCTATTTTGCTTTCCATGGGCATTGATATTAAGGGATTGTCTCACTTGATGGCGGGTTTAGGATTTGCAACCGGCTATGCGATGGTTTTTCTCTCAGGAGCCGTTCTCTTTACGGAGGTTAACGTCTTACTACCAAGCTATCTCTTTCAAAAGCCTTCCATTATGGGTTTAAAGATGTTTCGATTTTGGCTTGCGACATACTGTGGGAATTTATTAGGAGCTTTATTTGTCGGTGTCCTTATGACACTATCAAAATCACTCTCGCCAGACTTCTACCAAGCCCTAAATCATTATATCAATCATCATAAAATGATTTTTTTATCTGATGGGGCATGGGGGTTTTTTGAGATTATGATTTCAGGTATTCTTGCCAATTGGTTGATTGGTATGGCTGCTTTTCTTACGACAGCCGCTCGTGATACGACGGGAAAGATTATCGGTACACTGCTTCCAGTGATCTTGTTTGTCGCCGGTAACTTTCAACATAGTGCAGCAAACATGGGGTATTTTAGTATCGCCATTTTTGCTCATCACACGTATAGTTGGTATCAGTACTTCATCTATAACCTGATCCCGGCTAGCCTTGGAAACATTATTGGTGGTGCCATTATGGTGGCTTTAATTTTCTCATTTGCTTATAATGACGAAATTAAAAATAAGATTAAAAATTGATCGAAAACCCTTTAAGTTTTCAAATTTATAGTTTTTCAAAACAAAACCGCAACCCTCTGTGTAGGTATAGAGTGTTGCGGTTTTTGTGCACTCTTTAAAGATACTTAGGAGAATTAATTCACTTGAGAAATTGCCGGAGTCATCCATAAAGGAGCAGGTAATCCAAATTTGTCTGCAGCAAAACCACCGATTGTTGGTACAAGCGTACCCCCGATTCATTCACCAACTAGTTGGACCAACCCAACGGCCATCCCAACAAATTTCGGTGACAAAGATTCAGTTGGAACAACGATCATGAACCAGGAACAGACGAGCGAATTTCCACAGGTGGATTTCAAAATACAATAACTAACGTTCAAAAACTGCATGAAAAATGGAGTGTAGAGAAAAAACATGAGGTTTCTCTACACTCTGACTCTCCAAAATTTTGGAGAGTCTTACTTAATGCACAGAACTTTATTCCTGTTAAATGAAAAAGCAACGCCCAAAAATTTGGAGCTGTTGCTTTTCATCACCAATAGATTACTAATGGTTGACGTTATTTGAGATCAAAACGATCGGCGTTCATGACCTTAACCCAAGCCGAAACAAAGTCATTTACAAATTTCACTTTGTTATCGTCTTGTGCATACACTTCTGCAATGGCACGAAGTTGTGAATTAGAGCCGAACACGAGGTCCACTCGAGTAGCCGTACGCACGACGTCACCTGTTAAGCGATCGTGACCTTCAAAAAGGTTATACCCTACTGGCTTCCATTCGACACCCATGTCTAACAAGTTTACAAAGAAGTCGTTTGTAAGCGTACCGACACGGTCCGTAAAGACGCCGTGTTTTGTACCCCCATAGTTCGCTCCTAAAACACGCAGACCACCAATTAGTACAGCCATTTCAGGTGCAGTCAGATTAAGAAGTTGCGCCTTATCTACTAAAAGTTCTTCAGAACTCACACTATATTCTTTCTTCTGATAGTTACGGAACCCGTCCGCAACAGGCTCTAGAACTTCAAAGTTTTCACGATCCGTTTGATCTTCTGTGGCGTCGCCACGACCAGGGGCAAACGGAACTTTAACATCAAAGCCAGCTTCTTGAGCCGCTTTCTCAACGGCTGCACTACCGCCAAGAACAATCAGATCTGCAAGACTCACCTTTTTGTGGAGATGACCTTGAAGCTCCTCAAGTACACTAAGGACTTTTGCAAGTTTTTGTGGTTGATTCACATCCCAATCCTTCTGAGGTGCAAGGCGGATCCGTCCTCCATTAGCCCCCCCACGATTGTCAGACCCGCGGAAGGTACTTGCAGAAGCCCAAGCCGTTGTCACAAGCTCACTGATTGTTAGACCAGAATCAAGGATCAAGACTTTAATTTTTTCTACTTCGTCCTCGGTTAATTCATAGTCCACAGTTGGAATTGGATCTTGCCAGAGTAATTCTTCTTGTGGAACTTCTGGTCCTAAATATCTTGAGACCGGCCCCATATCACGGTGAAGAAGTTTAAACCAAGCACGGGCAAAGACGTCTTCAAACTCCGTTGGATTTTCAAGAAAATGACGACCGATCTTTTCATAGACTGGGTCTGCTTTAAGCGCCAAGTCACTTGTCATCATGTAGGTTGGAATTTTCTTGGATGCATCTTCTGGATCTGGTGCATAAAGATCATCGGTTTGATTCACAGGTTTCCATTGATGGGCACCTGCTGGGCTCTTAATAAGTTCCCATTCATTACCATATAAGATTTCTAAGAAACGATTATCCCATTGAGTTGGGTTTGGTGTCCAGGTAACTTCAACCCCACTTGTAATGGTGTCGCGCCCTTTTCCGGAGCCATGTTCGCTGATCCAACCCAAGCCTTGTGCTTCAATTGGAGCGGCTTCCGGTTCAGGACCTACAAGAGCCGCATCACCCGCACCATGTGTTTTACCAAACGTATGACCACCTGCAATTAGAGCAACGGTCTCTTCATCATTCATCCCCATACGTCCAAAAGTTTCGCGAATGTCACGAGCGCTTGCAAGCGGATCTGGATGACCGTTTGGACCTTCAGGATTCACATAAATTAAGCCCATTTGAACGGCAGCAAGAGGGTTTTCAAGCTCACGATCCCCTGTATAACGATGATCGCCGAGCATTTCCGTTTCAGGTCCCCAGTAAATATCTTCCTCTGGATGCCAAATATCTGGTCTTCCGCCTCCAAAACCAAAGGTCTTAACACCCATTGATTCAAGCGCAACATTACCGGTTAAAAGAATCAAATCGGCCCATGAAATCTTGTTTCCATACTTTTGCTTAATTGGCCATAAGAGTCGACGCGCTTTATCCACATTCGTATTGTCTGCCCAACTATTAAGAGGCGCAAAACGTTGGGAACCACTTGCACCGCCACCACGACCGTCACCTGTACGATATGTACCTGCTGAGTGCCAAGCCATACGGATAAATAATGGCCCATAATGACCAAAATCGGCTGGCCACCACTCTTGGCTCGTTGTCATTAATTCCTGAAGATCTTTTTTAAGAGCCTCGTAATCTAGTTTCGTAAACGCTTCCGCATAATCAAAGTCTTCTCCCATAGGGTTTGACTTTCTGTCATGCTGATGGAGAATATTTAAGTTTAACTGGTTTGGCCACCAATCTCTATTCGGTGTATTACTTAATTTCTTGCTCGTCGCACTACCGTGCATAACTGGGCATTTTCCAATATTAGAAGTATCTTTTGTATCCATATTCACTCTCCTCCTAATTTTTAAGTAAACTAAAACATTAAAAACAAAATAACAATACTTACTTTATAATTATTATAATATATTAGTAACTTAATTGAAAGAATAATGCATTATCAAAATTAAGTAAACAGAAACGACTTCCCAAACATTTA
Source organism: uncultured Sporolactobacillaceae bacterium (assembly GCA_963829575.1). Classification (GTDB taxonomy): domain Bacteria; phylum Bacillota; class Bacilli; order Bacillales; family Sporolactobacillaceae; genus KACC-23026. The sequence goes on from CAWHJF010000019.1 coordinate 124,926, forward strand.
GAATGCATTCTACTTAAAAACACATCGCTTGCTTTATAATTAGCTTGTTTAATTGAATTTAATGTTAAAAAATTGGATATTCATTTCCTCCTATAAGCGGTCCTCTCTAACTCCTTTTAAGGTATACGACAAATCCATTTGTACCCAAACCAAAAGAGCTCATGTCAAAAATGAGCTCTTTTCTTAATTAAATCGTCATTTTCTCATTCCCTATAAAAAATTTTCATGCGTCCAATGAGAAAGATTGAAACGGTCCTGTCAAATTTCCATGATCAATGGAACGATCATGGGCTCTTTTTTTGTTTTATTATAGATATATTGTTGAATCGCTTTTTTTATTTGCTTTTTTAAGACGTTTCGTGAACTCCGATTCGACTTTTTAAGTTCCTCATAGGTTTCAATCGTGAGTCGATTGACCTCACTACGAAATTCTGAGAAATCTCGATCTAAAAAGCCTCTCGAAAAGGTTTCAGGTTCCGCCATTAATTTTTCTTTCTCTTTGTTCACCATAACCACGATGATTAACAAGCCATCCTCTGAAAGCTTCTTACGATCCCGTAAAACAAATTCACCAATGTCATCAACATTCCCACGATCGACATAGGTACTTCCAACTGGAATTTCTCGTGTTGGGTGGGCAGTAGAATGGTCTAATTCGACCACATCACCATTATTTAGAATAAAGGTGTTCCCTTCCTTAACGCCTACGGATTCCGCAAGCATTCTGTGATGGTGTAGCATTCTAAATTCACCGTGAATCGGAATGAAATACTTAGGTTTCATTAATGTTAACATGAGTTTTAAATCTTCTTGATAACCATGGCCTGACACATGCATACCGGATGAACTCCCTGATCCGTAAATCACGTTCGCTCCAAGCGCAAAAAAGTTGTCAACGATACTTGTAACATTCCGTTCATTTCCAGGTATTGGACCTGCTGCAAAGATTACCGTATCTTCAGGTAGAACATCTACCCCGCGAAAATTTCCAGTTGAAAGTCGGGCTAAAGCCGCCATTGGCTCACCTTGACTGCCTGTACATAAAATCGTGAGTTGATCTGGTGGCCATTCATCAAGATCCTGTTGGTCTATTAACAGATCATCTGGAACTTCTATATAGCCTCGTTGCATGGCAACCGAAATGACATTCACCATGCTTCGCCCAAGTAAGACAAGTTTCCGATTGGTTTTTTGTGAAGCGTTGACGACTTGCTGCACGCGGCTTACATTCGAAGCAAAAGTCGAAACAAACACTTTGCGTTTCGCTTTCGAAAAAGCGGCTTCTAAATGATCCCCAACCATTTGTTCAGAAGGTGTAAAACCGGGTCGTTCGGCATTCGTACTCTCAGATAGTAGAAGTAAAACCCCGTTGCTGCCAATTTCCGCTAATTTATGGAGGTTTGACTTTTCCTTATTATTCTCTGGTGTTAAATCAAATTTAAAATCACCTGTATGTACAATATTGCCTATTGGTGTCTGAAAGACTATGCCTAAACAATCCGGAATACTATGTGTCACCTTAAAAAAGTTGACGCACATATCACCAAATGCGAGTTCTGATTCTGAGTTAATTTCAATAAGTTCACTTTCCCTCAAAATACGATGTTCTCTTAGTTTAAGTTCGATTAACCCGAGCGTAAACCGTGTGGCATAAACTGGAACATTTAATTTTTTTAGAAAAAATGGGAGCCCTCCAATATGGTCTTCATGCCCATGTGTGACAATTAGCCCTCGGACTTTCTCTTTGTTTTCTAGTAAATAAGTAATGTCAGGGATGATTAAATCAATTCCTAATAAGCTTTCATCTGGAAACTTATTGCCACAGTCAATAATAATAATGTCATTTGAATATTCGATGGCATACATGTTTTTTCCAACTTCATTCAAACCGCCTAGAGCAAAGACCGAAACTGTCTTTTCGTTTTTCCCCAAATTTAGGTCCCCCTAATTAATCTCAAATTTCAAGTTTAATATGCCCTATGGTTTTGTGCTTTATATCAAAAAGTCGGTTTTCGTGTCAAGAGACGTCTCGTTATTTGGGAACGCATTAAAAATTGAAGGGTGCATCTCCAAATTTGGAGATGCACCCAATTGTTTAATACATTTTAAATCGTTTTAGACCCTATTTTAGGAAACGCACTTTCATACTCTTATTGAGTGTCTGCCCACTTCATAAATGAAATCAGCTGCTCCCCAATTTTATAGTTCGAGGCGGTCACGCGTTTAATCTGAGTGTTCAATCGTTTCTTATTCGTTTGATTCGGCTGATTCAAGTAAACAAGTGCATCCAAACCGCCTTGCCCTTCATCTCCCAATTTCGTTAGCCATGGATGAATGTCGTTTCGCAACCCTGGATCAGTGATTGACGCAGAAAGTTGACTTGGGAGTTTTTCAAGTGTCGAGAACTCTTTTTGTAATTGCATTTCCGCCGCTTGCTTTTGTGAATGGGATGAGGCATTTTGATAATCTTTAATTATGGCTTCGATTTGTGAAAATCCTTTAGGGTTTAATCTGCTCTCTGTATTATAAATGGCAAAAGTTTTGAATAAAGTTGGATTTGTGATCCCAGGCATCGTCTCGATTGCGTTCTCCCAGGCAGCCTTAGGGTCATATTGGCTCGGATTCTGTAAGTAATCTGAGATCGTCTCCAAGGCTAGTTTTGAAGCATCCGGTTGAATCATCGGATTACTAATATATCCAAATAGATTTTGGGTCAACGAGGCACTTCTGCCTTGAAGTGGCCCCAACAACAACTGCGGCTTATTGTATTGAACATAGGTATAATCATTCACTGGATAATTGTCCCATAGAATGGGTTTACGGCCAAATAATTTGGTGATCTTTTGAGCTTGTGCACCCGTAATCCTTTGATTGAGCACCCATTTACCTGTCCAAATGACCTTGATATTAGAATTCAACGTGTCACGCATCGTTTTCCAATAGGAATTGTCCTCTAATCCATAATAGGATGTCGGTGCAAACCAAAGTTGGAAACTTGGATCCTTTTCTTTTTCAATAGATAAGATCTTATTAGCGGCTTGCATTTGGGCTTTAGGGTAATTAGCCCCGTAATTCTTTTGATCAACAGGCTTCAATTTTGTCTTAATGTCATCAAAAGACAACAAAAATGTAGTTATACCTATTGATCTTAATTGATCAATTTTAGATTCTAACGTTTTTTGATCAGAAGAAGAACTATAGGTGATTGAACGAGCCATGGCTTCTTTTGAGGTTCCAGTCATTCCTGGAGATATAGAATAGACAAATTGAACCTTGTTTTTTTGGGCCTCAGTAACCAAATTCCTCATTTTAGAGAGTTTTGCAGGAGGATAAGGTGAGCGCCAATCCAAGCGCTGAAACGGGTCATCTTTTGGGGCATAGACATAGGTGTTTAACTTTTCTCTTTCCATGAATTGAAACATATTCTTGCGTTCCTCATCACTCCAAGGTGTTCCATAAAACCCCTCAATAATACCACGGATCGCGATTGGTTTCATATTAGGATCAGACTTTTTTTTACCCTCTTTGCTTGAACTAGAAATTGTTTTTACGGGAATCGATGTCTTGGTCCTTGATGGAGGATTTGTAGTCTTCAAATCTGAATTTGAACGATTTGGTGTATGTGCACACGCACTCCCAATCGATACTATAATGACAAGAATGAATCCTCTTATAAGACGCCGTTTCATCCAAATCAAGAAATCCCTCCTCATGTTGTCATGCATCTAGAAACATCCTTCTAAAAGTTAGACGACACAGTTTAGTAAATGTTACAAAAAGAAACTAGATTTCTGACTTAAGAGCTTGAGAGGGCCTGATTTGACCGTCGGAACAGGCGTCGTGTTTGTCATAAATAATAGCAGGAGTCCCGTTAGAAGTTGGGCCCCTGCTATTAAAGAGTTTCGGAAATCCAATCCACTTTTGGTGGTCAGTTGATCCACTCGACAAGATCTTTAAGTTTCTGCCTAGATTTAGGGCGTGGCTCTCTAACCCTGTATCCAAAGGCCACAAAGCAGACGACACCAAAGTGGTTTTCATCTAATAGGCCTTCTTCTTTGAGCACCTGATTCACCTTATCTCGGTCAAATCCTTCGATCGGACAGGAATCAATACCCATAATTGCAGCCGTAGTCATCATATTACTTACTGCAATATAGGCCTGTTTACAGGCCCAATCAAACATGGCTCGATCGCTTTCCATCAGTTTAAAATCGGACTCAGTAAAATCCTTATAGCTGTGATTAATTAAATGTTCGGCAATTTCTTCTGGAATGTGATGGACCTCTCTTACCATGTGAGACACATATTCTGAGTCAAATTTTAGATCCGTCATAGTTCGAGCGTACGCCACCATAAAATGACTGGCAGTTGGCGCCTGACCCTGGGCGCCCCACGACACATTTCTGATTTTCTCTCGAATCGTCTGGTTTTGAATCAGCATAAACCGCCAAGGCTCTAAACCAACGGAACTCGGAGATAAACGGGCTGCCTCTAAAATCACATTGAAATCTTCCTCGGGTATTTTTCGATTAGGGTCAAACGCCTTACATGCATGACGAAAGTTAAAAGCTTTTAATAAAAGATCTTTAATTTCTTGACTACTAGCTAGTTCCATCTACAACCTCTCCTTTTTCAAGAACGCCCCTTACTTTGTTATTAAAACCGTTGGAGGTTGATTCAAGAATGGCGCTAAATTCCGCCCATCCTCCTGTACGTTTTTCCCCTCTGGTGTTTCAAAGGCGGCTTGTAAGATTTCAAGCGTTTCAAACTCCAACTCTGCAATGATATAGTAGCCCGCATCGGTGTTCTGAGTACTCACGACGTGCTGAACTGCCGCTTTTTTAATGTTCGGCATCTGTTGTACAAGTGGCATATGGATATTCTGATAATAGTCATCAAATTTCTCTTTGTCTTTTGGTTGTTGATACAGCACCATAAACTTCGCCATTTCTTGACCCCCTGATCATTTCTAACATCATCAATTAGGATGTCTCTTTCGCGTCATGCTATGCGCATTAACCATTACCTCGAAAGGCACTCCGTGCCTCTTTCCTTAATTTTTTAGTTACTTTGCTTTTGATTGATTAACTCGGGAGAACAATATTTTTCTATGCTCGCTTAGTCCTTCGATCCTTAAATACCGTCTCAAGTGATTTAAGCTAATGACCTCTTCCTGGGCGTCTTCATCTAACTGAAAAAGTCGAAAATTCCCCCAAGAGGTTACAAGACTATTTGGGCACAATTTAGATTTTCCATTGAAAACCTTTGCTTTTGTTCGTTCAAAAAGAAACTTTTGCAAAACATCTATAGGTGAATCACTCAATCTTGATTCACACAAAGAAAAGGTCTCAATGACACCCTTAATTAAACTTTTGTAGGGCTGAAAAAGAATTTGAACGTTAAGGTCCTGTTTAGAGCTAAGCGGTTTAACTAGAAAATAGACATCGCCTTGGGATACACTAAAAAATAGTGCATCACCAATAATCCTTTTACGACCCATGGTCATAAAAAAAACACTCCGATCCTAGGTTGTTTCTACTAGCATGGTCTCGGAATGTGTGTTCTAAACGAGTGTCAGGTTAAAAAACAAAAAAATACCCTAATGAGTATTATTTTTTTTTTAAAAAGCCGACCAATCCACCTCTTTAACGACTTTTCACTAAAAGATTGACGGCTTCTTCTATTACAGATTCAGTTGCTTCTCCGTGTTCAAGTTGTTCTCGAACACATGCTTCTAAATTAGAACTTACAATGACGGCGATTGTTTTATCAAGTGCGTTTCGAACAGCCGCCATTTGGGTCACAAGATCCTTACAATCTTTTTCTTCTTCCATCATGCGAAGAATTCCTCTGACTTGTCCTTCAACACGCTTTACTCTATTTTTAATTTTGTTGTCATATTGCATCATGGCACCTCCTAGAATAGCCCAAAAGCCAAATAATTCCAATTTTACCACGTATTATAACAGATCTGAACGACATGCTCACTCTTTTCTATATAACAACGTTGAAAGCTTAGGGTCTCTTATTCAGGCTTAAGCTAAATCCGCCTCATCTGTTCTTTCTTTTCGGTTATTCATCAAATACCAGCCTAAGCCAATCAACGCCAGGTCGCCCCATTGAGTGGTTGAAAGAGAGAGCGCCACCACTCTCTGTACACTCGCATAGCTCACGAGCATATTTCCAATCCCTAACAAAACACAAAAAGTAGAAGTGAATTGACCAGTCCCAACTTTATACCGCTTATAAACAAACCAGACTCCTATACATACCATCCCTACAAAATGATAAAAATTAATGGGCTGATAGTGACTAGAAGAATGATCAATCGCGATCGCCCAGGGAAGAGACGATTCTTTTCCGTAACTCAGTATAAATAAGTATTGAATGCTTAAAAAAACAGTTAAGCCAAGTGTAAAGGCATCCAGAATGTAATAAACCTCAAATGTATCCTGATACAACCGATACACCACATATATAAACGACAAAATAAAGCCAACCGTCCAGTAAACAGATGTCCCTTTTGAAAAAAGAAAAAAAATCGGGTTTTGAAAAAAGTGAACCGGATGCGCAACGAATGGCCCAAATTTCCAAACAAGTATAGGGATGAGACTCATTGAAAAGATCAGGTCCGCTCCCTTTTTGCGTGCGCTTTCCGGTAACGGCCTCAAAACTCTTAAACTAATCCTATAACCTAATAGGCCCGCAATTAAAAGGATGAGTAGTTTTTCTTGAATAACCAAAGGTCCAATTTCTAGTGTTTGCATCATCTCTTTGCTTCAAAAGACAGTTCTTTTTTTAATTTTGCTTCCAAGACGCCTTCTCCTCCATATCCGATTACTTTATCTACAATTTGGCCTTTATCATTTAAAATAAATGTGGTCGGCAATGGTTTAATTTGATAGCGTCGTGAAAGCTTTCCACCTTTATCCAGCAATACTGGAAATTGAAACTTATATTTGCGAGCAAAATTTTTAACTTGATCAAGCGAATTTTCTGTATTCGTAGCATTGACGGCATAGAGCGCAAACTTCCCCTTATACTTTGAATACAACTGAGAAAGTTCTGGAGCTTCTATATTACAAGGACCACACCAGGACGCCCAAAAATTAATCATGACGGGTTTGCCTTTTGTCTGCTTAAGGTCATAAGTCTTTCCATCTAATGCTGTCAAAGTGAAATCAGGAGCCTGAAAATGGACGTAGGGCTTCTCTTCCACTTTTTTATGGGAACTCGATCCTGATTGAATGGGTGGATCTTGGTTGAAATAAAAAGCCAGTCCCCATAAAATTCCAATAATAACGGCAACACGCCAATTTTTTGTCATTAAATGCTCTCCCTAATTTTTAAAACCCAGCGAAGCCATGAACCCAATGGCTTTTCCTTCTAGCTTTTCATACTTATTATAAAAAAATCCACACTTCATATATACCCCCACCGGCATACACCTGTCAAGTGATGCATATACCTAGAGTACAAGTCACCCACTAGATTTGGAGGTTATGCAAAATGATGAGTAGCTTTTTAACTATTTTGATCATTGGCTTAGTTGGATCCATCCTTTCAGGTATGCTTGGAATAGGAGGCTCCATTATTAAATACCCTTTGTTACTTTATATTCCACCCCTGCTAGGTGTTGCCACATTCACTGCACACCAAGTATCAGGAATCAGTGCAGTTCAGGTTTTATTTGCGGCAGGCTCCGGCGTCCTCGCCTATCGAAAAGGGGATTACTTACATTGGCGACTGATTACATATATGGGGTCGTCGATATTAATTGGGAGTTTCATAGGAGCGTTTGGAGCCAACTATTTACCCGATTCTGAAATCAATTTAGTCTATGCGATTCTAGCTACAATAGCCGCTATCATGATGTTTCTTTCCAACAAAGGCACAGAGGACAAGCCCTTATCACAAATCCATTTCAACCGATGGCTTGCGGTTGGTTTTGCCTTTTTTGTTGGACTATTTTCTGGAATTGTTGGCGCAGCTGGTGCCTTTATCCTAGTGCCAATCCTGCTTGTTATTCTAAAGATTCCAACCAGAGTCACTATAGCCTCATCTTTAGCCATTACGCTTATTTCATCCATTGGAACGACAATAGGGAAGCTTTCAACTGGTGACGTTCTCCTTGCCCCAGCACTTGTCATGGTTTGGGCAAGTTTAGTCGGGGCACCACTCGGCGCCCGCTTGGGTAAACGAATGAACACGAAATACCTGCGTCTCATCCTTGCTTTGCTTATTTTAGGAACTAGCCTGAAAATCTGGTCGGATCTCATCTTCTAATCGATTAGCGCTTTTCCAAAGATAAGAGGAAGGTTTACTTGTTGGACAAGGTACTAAGGTCATTCATATAAGAATAACTCGATCTTTTGGGAGACAATTCAACTCAAAAAAGCTTCGGTGATCCGCGTGAGTTTCTCTCGAAGAAGATCGAGGTGCACAATCCGTGCTTCCCGAAGCACTTCTTTTCCATCTGCAAATAAAAGTAACACGGGTGCTGTAAATATTAAATAGCGTCCAGCACTATTCTTAACCTCACCTGCATCGACGGTTCCAAATGCCACTCGATCATAATCTTTCATAACTTCCTCAACCTGAGGTAGTAAAGCATGGCAGACCATTCAATTATTTGTGAAGAAATAAATGAGACTAAGCTCATGATCATTTCTAAACGTGTCAATTTCTTCAATAGAATGTAATCTTTCCAAACTAATCACACCCGTTCTAAATTTTATTTAATGCATTCGTTCTCCAACATTATGTGACTCATAGACGTCCACCCTAACCACGTATTACATACATGCTTATAAGATCAGACCCGTATCCGACCAACTTATGTTGCGTAAAAAGAGCGAATTCATCCTTTTATAAAAGCCCATTAAGAATCGCGCTCTTAATGGGCTTGGACAATGTGGTTAACACTTAGATCCAATGGCACTTCTTAAAATAAGGTGTTCCATCCATAAAAACTTTTGAACATCAATCAAAGCGTCATTGATTAGACCTGCTAGTAGTGAGTCAACTGAGATCTGAATTCCATTGGTTTGTTCAATCTGATCATCTTTTTGAGAGGGTTCATCCAGAACCACAAGAATTTGTGGACCTCCTCAACCAACTCCCGCAACCTTAACTCTTATACTCGTTTTTTTCTTTTTTTCAAGATAAATCTTTGCTTTTTCGGAAATGTACATGATTTACCCTCCTTTTTTTACCAAGCGCTCATTCCGCCCTTGACGTTCGTCACCTGCTCAAATCCCATTTTTGAGAGCATCTTACTTGCTTGAGTGCTTCTCATTCCACTTTGGCAAATGACCACAACCTCGTTATCTTTTGAGAGTTCATAAGACCTTTTAGATCACGTTTTTAATGGAATATTTTTGAATTCACGGATATGATTAGATTTGTATTCACCAGGAGTTCGAACATCAATAAATTGTTTTTTCTTGTCATTGAGTTGAGTCTTTAATTCTGCAGTGGAAATCGAATGAATGCCTTTTGTTGGAAACATTCGCCTTGTGATGAAAAAAACCACAATAAAAGCAATCAGACCATAAATGAGCCATGTTGGCATAGTAGAACGCTCCCCATTCTTATTAATTAATAACTACTTGTTTAATAAGGGATTATATACCCATTGAGGTATATTGTAAACCCTGGTTGAGTTGTCGATAACCCCTTAGATGACATAAAAGTGCGAAGTCGCCTTAATATCTACAATATAATGTTGAAAAATAGCCTCACATTATGAATCTCCAACTCTACTCTTTAAAAAGAATGAGAGATTAATCTATTAATAGAAAGTGGAAAACAAATGATTGCCAAATTTAGTGTTTCTAATTTATAATACGTGCTAATATACCTGTAAGGGTATCATTTAAACTTATATAAATTGCACCAATCAATTCGTCCCTAGCCTAGGAGAATAGTTCAGATAAATTATTAGAAAAGTAGGTATTATTATGAAAAAAAAAGCTGTTAATCCATTTCATTCGCTTGGAATCGATCACCCAGACCCCAAAAAACATTTATATAAGCGTACCTTAATCATTATTGTTATCGCACAGATATTAGGAGGAGCTGGACTTGCAGCTGGGATTACTGTCGGTGCCTTACTCGCAAAAGATATGTTAGGTACGGATAGTCTAGCTGGACTTCCAATTGCTTTATTCACCTTAGGGTCAGCCGGCGCTGCCCTACTTGTTGGGACGCTTTCCCAACGCTTTGGACGTCGCATAGGACTTACAGTTGGTTTTTTTGCCGGTGCACTTGGTGCAGTTGGAGTCATCCTTTCAGCAATCCTAAGTAATGTAATTCTTTTATTTATATCCTTACTTATTTATGGCGCAGGCACAGCCACGAACTTGCAAGCGCGTTATGCGGGAACGGATTTAGCGACAACAAAGCAACGTGCAACAGCTGTCAGTATCGCATTAGTATCCACTACCTTTGGGGCTGTTGCAGGACCCAATTTAGTTCATGTAATGGGAAACGTTGCATTATCGATCGGAATGCCCGCCCTAGCAGGACCCTTCATATTAGCCGCTGTTGCCTTTTTATTCGCGGGTTTAGTCCTTTTTATTTTTCTTCGTCCAGATCCATTATTAATCGCTCAAGCCTTAATTGCAAAAAAAACATTAAATGAGAAAAGTGTAATAGAAGAAGAGGTAACAACAGGAAAGGGTATGCGGGGAGTTCGTATTGGAGCAACTGTTATGGTGGTGACTCAGATTATTATGGTTGCAGTCATGACCATGACACCTGTGCATATGGGGAAACACGGGCACGGTCTAACAGCAGTTGGACTAATTATCGGTTTTCATATCGGTGCCATGTATCTTCCGTCACTTGTAACAGGAGTGCTCGTTGATAAAATCGGAAGATATACTATGGCCATTACATCTGGCCTTACCTTACTCCTCTCAGGATTATTAGCTGCTTTTGCCCCACCCCATTCCATAACATTACTTGCCCTTGCATTAATATTACTAGGTTTAGGATGGAACTTCGGCCTAATTAGTGGGACGGCACTCATTATAGATGCCACCACACCTACAAACCGTGCCAAGATCCAAGGAAGAGTCGATGTGCTCATCGCTTTGTCAGGAGCAGCTGGTGGCGCTTTATCAGGTATAGTGGTTGCCCACTCTAGTTTTATGGCATTATCACTCGGTAGTGGTCTATTTTCTCTGATTCTTGTTCCTATAGTTTTAATTGGGCGCGGAAGGACCTCTTATCGAAACAGAGAAGGCTTAGAATAGATTTGAATCATTTAATAGCAAATATAGGCCACCCCATGAAACCTCTTAAGCTATCAATAAAACTTAAATAACTTTGTTCTAATAATCTCATTAAATTAAGTCTTTTCTATAGTTTGGTACAGAGAAACAAAGGCGCTAATCCTGTATAAGATTAGCGCCTTTGGTGATTCGTGCGTTCTTTGTTACCCTACTTAATTAAACATAGGCAAAATATAATGAGCCAAGAACCATAAAACAATAATTAGAATGACGACATAAGCCGTGTACCTAATAAAGGTTGTGGCGATTTGGCTAGGATCTGATTTCTTTTCTTTTCTTTCATATTCAAAATGTTGATCTTGATCTGACATGAATTTACGCCTCCCTTAATTATTAGACTATTAACTCCGCCGTTAATCTACTTTTCCCGTCGTTTCATTTTTTAAACCTAATCTTGAGTTGAACGTATTAAATATCATCAGAATAGCAAGCAATGTGACAGTGAGGTTTCATTTGTAATAAAGGCTTAACGTTCCAAAAGGTTTAGGTGAGGTAGAAATGGTGAATAAACCAATATAGGAGCCAAATCCAAAGAAGTTAGGAGGAAGAATGGCAAAGGAAGTTTGATCTACTAGAGTTAAGGCTTAAAAGAAACGCTCTCCATGACGAGCCTATAGAGCTAATTATTTAAAATTAGAGGAGTTGATCATTTGCTATGAATGCACTTTTTTCAAATATTTTATTGGCTTTTGATGGATCAGACGGAAGTTATGACGCCTTAAAAAGAGCAGAAGGTCTCTCTAAACAGAATAATGCGCATGTAACCGTGGCTTATGTAATAGGTCAACATTCAATGGACGCTATTTCTCAAGGAGAACCCCTTAATTCATTACCAGACAACCCTACTTTTTATCAAACGCCAACCAGTGCCGGCGCAATTCCAATACCAAACATTACAAGTAAATTCAAACAAAAAAATTCCGATGAACAAATACCCGATACGATTCTATCTGATGCAAAAATTAAGCTTTCGAATGCTTTACAAAAAGTCGATTATGAACTATTAGAAGGAGACCCCGCCCATGAAATTTGCGAGTATGCCAAGCAAAAGGATATCGATCTAATCGTTATTGGGAACCGTGGGCTTAGTGGATTTAAAAAATTCGTCATGGGAAGTGTCAGTGAGCACGTCACCAAAAAAGCGCATTGTCCCGTCTTAGTTTGTAAATAGTTTAGATTAATGCCTATTATTGATCTCATTATGATCTGAAAAAATCAAAAGAGGCTAACCTCAAAAACCCAAACTAAAAAGAGCTCACATGAATGAGCTCTTTTTAGTTTGGGTTGTGAATTCAATCAAGCAAACATTCCCCATTATCCTGTACCAAAAGCTAATTTAACGCCGACAATAACTAAAACAACGGCAAGGAGTTGCACAATTCTCTTACCCGATATTTTATTAGATAAAAAGGCTCCAAGTTGAGCACCAGCTAAAACGCCAATACCACCCCAAATAACGGCGTTCCAATCCATGTTACCATGTGTCACATTAATTAAAACGCCGACAATGGAATAAAGAAAAAGCGAAAATACAGAGGTCGCAGTTGCATTATTAGGGGAAACACGAAATAAATAAATTAATATAGGGACAAGTAGCCAACCACCACCCATTCCAAAATAACTCGAGACGATCCCCATAAAAACCCCTAAAAACACAAGGCCTACTGTTTTAAGAGGGGTATAGTTAAAGCTTTCCATGTCTTCTGACGTTGCCGCAACTTCTTCACTCGTAGAGTCTACCTTAGACTTTTCCGACGGTAATTTTTTTATGAGTAAAAAGAGACCCAAGCCAACTAGAAGACACGCAAAAAGGTAATGAAAAAGGGTTGGTGAACTAATCTGTGCAAACCAAAATCCCAGAAAGATCCCTGGAATCGCGCTAATGGCTAAGATGAATCCTAACTTATAATAAATACGTTTTTGCCGAGTTAAGCCAATGACACCCGAAGTTGCCGTTAAAAAAACAACAGCAATTCCCGTTCCGGCCGCTATGTTAGGTGGTAGATTGAGAATAATGAGTAAGGCAGGTACGAAGATTTTCCCTCCACCGGCACCGACCATTATGCCGTAGGTTCCAGCGATTAGACCTATAACTAATAGCAAGAGACTAATTAACACCATTACTCACCCACCTTTATCTTCTAATTAAACGATAACAGTAGAAAGCACAGAGGTAAAGACGAATAAATGAATAGCCTATAACAAATTGTTATGGAAACAAACAAGATAAGGAACAATTGACGTTAAACGATACGTTTTAATATAGACCGTATAATCAAAAAAACCGACTTTAGAATGAACTGCATCCCAAATGTTAGACATGGTTTTTTTGATTTTGTATGAATCTGTCTTTTCTACTTTAAAATTCATCTGCCCGTTCTGTTTTTTTATGGGAATCACTGAAGCGACTCTATATGACTGTCCCAAAATTCAAAGGTGAAATATCATCAATTTCGTTCATTCTTATTTTTTCAACCTTTTTCGTATCATCTATATATATAAGGAGCATGTTCTCTTTTAAGTCGAATTTCAAAAGTCTTCCAACAAACAACTTCCGATCCTTTTTTTCAAAAACGGCAATAATTTGCACTAACTTATTTTCAATGATCCACAACTTAATTTTTTCATTAAAATCATCCACATTAATCATCCTCTCTTCCATAAAAATAAATAGCCCACCAAAGATGGACTATCAGGAAATGGACTGATCCAACTTCTTCGGCAACTTGGCGACCATAGTTAACACCTTAGGTCCATAGCTTTGCGTCCCTACCTTTCGATAGGTTTGCTAGTATCGGAATGTTTTATTATATGGAGTTCATTACTGCTAATTTTCAAGTTAGAATTTCTTCATATCTTAATAATACCTTAAAATTGTCTAATAACAATACAAGTAATTTCTGCCAAATTTTAAATCCTACAAATATAGATGGTCGGTACGGTTTTGCGTTGACCTATAATTTGATTTGAATCCATGTTAAAAAAATGAATCATTTACTTATCGATCACAAACACTAAACAATGATCCATTTGGCTACATAGCGTTCAAGGATAGGCTTTTAGAATGAAAAACGCGTTGGGTCTACTATAAGCTTTAAGGTATCTTGATGCCCATTCAAACGAAAGGAGATGATGAATTGGCTCGTTACGAACACATGATTCAACATATGGTGAATCATAAGAAAAAAGAGAATGCCGCCAAACGCAAATCATCTAGCCTAAGTTGGCCGCAGTTAAGCTTAATCGGGATTGGTTCAATTATTGGGGCAGGCTTTTTCTTAGGAACAGGTCTTTCCATTAAACTTGCTGGTCCCTCAATTATACTAGGTTATCTTATTGGCGGGATTATTGCTTTCTTCACGTTTACAGCTTTAGCCGAAATGACGGTTCATGACCCGCAGGAAGGTTCGTTTCGGACGTATGCAAAGAAAGCATACGGGAATGGTTTCGGGTTTGTGTGTGGATGGATTTATTGGTTTTCAGGGCTCTTGATAATGTCCAGTGAAATCACGGCTTTATCCACCTTTACTCAATACTGGCTCCCCCATTTTCCATTGTGGATTTTTTCAGCTTTCTATGCCTTACTTGGAGTGGGTGTCTTGCTTTTAGGGGTCGACGATTTCGGTAAAATTGAATCCGTATTTGCCCTAGTTAAGCTTTCGACATTAGTGATTATCATTATTCTTGGTGGTCTTCTTATAGCAGGAGTAAGACCCGGCCATTTCGCAGATGTGCCTATTCATTCACCTCTTCATGCCGGATTTTTCCCTAATGGTTTTATGGGCTTCTGGACAGGGCTTATCTTTGTTTTATTTTCCTTTGGTGGTATTGCCGTTGTCGGGATTACATCAAAAGAACTTCGTAATAAAGAAGATGTACCAAAAGCGGGGTCCACACTCATCATCACCTTAATTAGCGTTTATATCCTATCACTCACTGTCGTTTTAAGCTTAGCTAAATGGCAAGATATAACCGACCAACAAAGCCCTTTTGTTACGGCACTATCGGTTTTACACATCCCTTTCCTTAGCACGATTTTTAATAGCGTTATTATTTCTGCGGCCTTTTCAACTATGGTTGGGGCTTTTTACTCGATCACCAATATTTTGGTCTCACTCGCAAAAGACCATGCCGCCCCTTCTATAATTAGTCATCGCAGCAGAAAAGGGGTACCCATTTACGCGCTTCTATTTACGATCGTTGTCTTGACCATTACGATCTTACTCGCCTATCTCTTACCAAAATCGGTCTACGAATACTTAACAACAGCTGCCGGTGTCATGCTATTACTAAATTGGATTATAATAATTATCTCAGAACTTAGAAACAGAAAAACGTATACGTCTGGAAATCATTTCAAAATGCCCCTGCACCCCTATTCCAATTTCTTGACGATTGGATTAATCCTCCTCGCCATAGCAGGTGCCTTATTTCAATCGAAAGAATTGATCGGTGTCATTGTAGCGATTTGCATCGTCCTTATTGTCTCGATCATTTATTGGCTAACTCGACGTTTTAGAAAAGAGACGTTGCCTTCAAAATAATAAACGAGCTTCTAAATTCTTTTTAGTAAGCTGATCTTCTTATGGGATTTAACAAGATAAGGTACCAGGAATATAAGCAAGAAAGTGGCGCAAGCTAATTTAAGTCAGGAGGTGAACTAATGGACAATCATCAAAATAGCCAAAACAAAAATAACTTTAAAAACAACCTAAAAGAAACAGCAGGTTCAGCGTTTCACACCGTTCATAGTGCTCTTCAAACGTCTGAGAGTGTTGCAATGAACACAGTGGATGCTACTGCTAACGCTGTTGGAAAAGTGACAGGTGCTTCTAACAAGCGTGATCAACAAGAAGAGCCTCGCCACTAAGCCAAAACGGAAAACGTCATTTGATGACGTTTTCCTCAGAGTGTAGAGAAACCCCCTATTTTTCTCTACACTCGATTTTTTTGCAGGTTTTGAACGCGATAATTGATTGTTTTTTGATCAAATTGTGGAAATTCGCTCGCTTGCCGCGGACGAACGTCCGAGCCTCCTCACTTAAATAGGGGTTGCGGGGTCTCGGCCGCCCGTTTTTCCGCAGGCGTCTCGCGATTTCCACTTGGTTACTTTGTATCTAGCTCTAGCTCATAAATAAATGAACTAAGAAGATCGTCAACGACCTGTAAGCTTCGCGAGGTGATTGGCGATCTTTTTTATATTCTGGACCGTTGCTGGCATTAAGGCTTGTTCGTGTGCATGTTCTCTTCCGCGTAAACGGCAGTAGCGAAACGGCTCCTTGAAAGGTCATCATGGTTCTCGGCTTTGATTAATCTCCGTGTTGTTTTGCCTAAAATCCATGTATGTGATGGATTTTAGGCAAGCCAGCAAGAGAGCCGATTCAAGAAGTCGATCATGGTGAAATCTCAAGTAGTAGGCTCGCAAAGCTTCGCTCAATCGGTTCTTTTCGTTTTTTATAAAGATATTTTACAGATATGTTTTCTCCGATCCTCCTCTTCAATAGCTTGATCAAGTTCATCAATATAGGACTTTGTTGAAGCTTCTACTTCTTGTTTTATAAACGTTCTCTTATTGGCATTCGCTTTAAGGTGGGTTGTATCAGTACTAACACACGTCCTCCAACCATTCGTTTCGACTGCGAAAATGTATTGATCAATTCTTCGAAGAAGATGCTCATCTGGCACCAAGTCTTCAATCGATACACATTCAATTTCACTCTGTTTACTTTTGTTAGATCGTAACATTACCATATCCCTATTCCATTTATTAATAAATAAAGTGTCAGTTACAGTTAACCCAGCGGAAATAGGGGCGAGACTCAAAAAATCGTGTAATCACGATTTTTCTGCGAAGATGACGCTCTCAGAAGCGCTCCTTAGTCCTGCGGGAAAGCGAGCCAAGCGAGTATTCTAGTGGCGAGAGAAGATTCCAAGGTAGAATCACCAAAACGGGAAACCGTCATGTTCGCCGATTATTAATTGAATCTGCTTGGAGTTATCGTTATCAACCTGCAGTCAAAGGCCAGTTAAAAAAACGTTAGACGGACTACCTCCAACCATTCAAGCTATATCCTGGAAAGCATAAAATCGATTGCACAAAAGGTATTATCGACTACTATCCAGAGGGAAAAGAGGGAGGAAAAACAATCACTGCAGTGGCTAGAGAATTGGCAGGTTTTATTTGGGCAATTGCGCAAGAATCAATTGAACCATCCAAGGGTATAAAGATTTAAAAAGTCATCGTTGAAAAGCAAGCATCTTGGTTTAAGAATAAATCATTGTGGATAGGGCTCAAAGGCAAAGAGTAAAACCGGAAAGGAAAACCCACGTGCCTCCTCTGTGCTAATCTGAAATACGATGAACGCACGTCACGAGTTAGTGGAAAGTCCTTTATACGGAAAGATAAAATGTGAGAACCCACGAATATCAGAATGCTAACCGCAGTAGAGTTTTTGCCTTTGTGCCGTGTTTTTAATGGTGGTAAAAACGAGGGGGTTTTAGTTCTCAGCTTTAAACAATTTCTCACTTTAAGGATTGCCCGTCAAGGAAAGCACTTGACCGACAATCCTTAAAGTGAGAAGCGATCAATTAAGCTGAGAAAGGAAAATCTATAGCCATAAATAGCTCCAAAATACACAACAGGAGATAAGTTGATTGAAGCGGAAGGTGCGAGACTCCTACGGGAATAGCGCGTGTCCGAAGATCCACTTGGGAACACAAATATTCAATTCCCAAGTTAGCTGAGGCCGCGCCCGTGGAAAGCGAGCATCCTGGAGCGAAAAGCAACAACGGACTTACTTCGATCACAACACTAAAAGGAAGCAAAAAAACGCTTCTCTTATTAGTGTTGCCTAAAAACTGAGTCAACACCCGAATTTGAGTAGGGGCCTTGACAGTTTCGTTCATATCAGGAGGCTCGAGGCTCGCGGATCGCCCGCGGAAAGCGAGCTTATTTCCGCCTATTAAAACGAATTTTCATACAATAGTTATAACAATATTATAACACATTAGCGCGGTGATTTGATAAATTTGAATGCGTAAAAAAGGCTGCCGAAGACTTTTTCGACAACCTGCGGAAAACGTCATTTGATGACGTTTTCCTACTTTTCCACCCTATTATTTTCTTTTTGACACCGTCCCTTTACCAAGAGGATGGAGGGAGTAACGTAGCTAGGCGATCTTAATAAATTAAATCCAGAAATTCCTCAAGATCCAGCTTTCCGAAATATTGAGCTAGGTTAATCTCTTCTAATGCTTCCGCGATGTCCTTACGCGCATAACGCACACCGACCAGTTTTTCCTCAATATCTGATACATCGCCCACACCAAAGAAATCGCCGAAGATTTTACATTGCTCAATCTTCCCACTATTTACGTCTAGACGAAGATCAATAGACCCGATCGGAAATCTTTTGGAGTGTTGGACATTAAAGGCTGGGGATTTTCCATAATTCCATTCCCAATTTTTGTAGCGCTCTTTGGAAATCTCATGAATCTTTTCCCAATCCCCTTCTGTTAATTCATAGCGTTCAATAGGTTGTCCATCGTAAATCGCTTCCAGAATTTTTTCACGAAACGCTTCAATCGACATGTCCACATCCAAATGGTCTCGGATATTCGTCACCCGATTTCGGATCGATTTAATTCCCTTAGATTCAATCTTTTCCATCTTTACGTTTAACGCATGCACAACGGCTTCAACATCCGTATCAAACAGAAGCGTGCCGTGACTAAACATTCGTCCTCTTGTAGAGAATTGCGCATTGCCACTAATCTTTTTACCATCAAGTAACAAATCATTTCTTCCGGATAGCTCCGCTTCTACACCGAGTTTATTCAAAGCTTGGACAACGGGCTCCGTAAATTTCTTAAAGTTATGAAAGCTATTCCCATCATCCTGTGTGATAAAACTAAAACACAGATTTCCGCGATCATGATAGACAGCTCCGCCTCCAGATAACCGGCGAACAACATATAAGTGTTGATCGTCTACGTAATTTGTGTTGATTTCTTCTATTGTATTTTGGTTTTTCCCTATAATAATGGATGGATCATTAATATAAAATAAGAGATAGGTTTCTTCGGGATCTAAATGCTTTAAGATATACTCTTCTATAGCAAGGTTTATTGTGGGATCTTGTATCCCCTCATTATCAATAAATATCATTTTACACTCACGTCCTTAACCAAAAATTATACCTTGAGTCTCCCATTATAATCCCTAATAATGGATATAGATTTTTTTAACTCGATTAATTCCTCATCAAGTAAACGCAGTTCAACGAGCTCCTTGACACCTTGACTATTAAGAACTGCAGGGACACCCGCATACACGTCGTTTTCACCATACTCCCCATTAAACATAGCGGAAACCGGGATTACTTTATTTTCATTTTTCAAAATGGCTTTCATAATTTGCACGGTCGTTGCCGCTATGCCATAGGTGGTCGAACCTTTGGCAATCACCACCTGATAAGCGATCTTCTTAATATTGTCTGCTGCATGTGTAATATCAAATCCACTTAGTAGATTTTCGTTGTCATGAATAATGTCCAAAAAGTTTTTTCCGCCCACTGAGACCTGACTCCATGGAATCACCATCGAATCGCCATGTTCCCCCATGCATGTCACATGAACACTTTGTGGATCAACGTCCATAACATCAGCGAGGTAATATTTTAAACGCGCAGAATCCAAAGATGTACCTGTTCCAATCACTTGGCCCGCAGGCAAACCTGAAAGCTTATAGACATATTGAGTTATGATATCGACAGGATTGGTAATGACAACAAAAATTCCGGAAAAGCCGCTTTCCATAACAGCTGGTACA
Source organism: uncultured Sporolactobacillaceae bacterium (assembly GCA_963829575.1). Classification (GTDB taxonomy): domain Bacteria; phylum Bacillota; class Bacilli; order Bacillales; family Sporolactobacillaceae; genus KACC-23026. The sequence goes on from CAWHJF010000019.1 coordinate 145,056, forward strand.
ATGTCCTCCATGATTCCAGAAGCGTGTTCGACCATATCGAGTCTTGTTTGACCTTTTATATAGGGAGATGCTACGGAAAGAACCACTAAATCAGCATCCGCGCAATCTTGATAACTCCCTTCCCTAATACTCATCCTGTTACCACTATACCCAAGGGAATGCTGCAAATCGATCGCTTCCGCCCATGCTTTTTCCCTGTTGCGGTTGATTAAGATCAGCTCATCACACACATTGTTTCTCACACTATCAAACGCGACTGCCGAGCCGACAGCCCCCACACCAATAACTGCTACTTTACTTCTGCTTATAGCCATATGTTATACGTCCTATCCTTTCTGAATTACTCAATTTAAGATCTTTTAATTTTCATTATACCCTTTATTCCATTTTAGACGAATGTATTGCGGTCGGCCCTAGAAGCCAACGAGTATCCTGCAGGAGTAAGCGGGTCAGGCGGCAGCGCCATCTATTCATTAGAGCAAATGGAATACGCATTGAATAGGTGCACAACCCTTTTCAAACATGATCCCATTTCCGAATCCACTCAAGGTACGTTGGATTGAGATCAAAAAACAAGTCCTTAACTTTTTACTTAAATGTTTAGAAATAGCAATAAATGAAGGACAAGTTCGCGTCTGTTTTGCCTAATAACTTATTTTCTCCTAACAAATAACCGAAAACATAATTAAGGGACATTTTATCCTCGATCCATAGGATCCTGTTCCTCTATACTTAAATCAAAAAACCACTATTTAGACGACCTTTCCCCTTGTTTCCCTCATTTAAAGGACACAAATCGCACTAAGATTATTGATAGAATATAGAAATAGACGTGATCATAGGGAAGCGTTATTGACGCACTTTATGGTGAAAATCGATAAACGTGAGTCAGACCCCTACTTTAAGACAGGGCGCTTAGAAGAATATTGCGCAACTTCCGTGTAAGGGTTGTAGTACCGGCATCAGTTTTTTGCATCATGAAGAGGAAGGTTACATGCTCTTTCGGCGAATTACAGAAATAAGCACCAAGCCAACCATCCCATCCATATTCCCCTTGATTACCTAAATCCCCAGCCTTACTCACATCCGTCATGACACGCATTAAATTACCATAACTATGACCACTTAATGTATGCCAGTTCTCGAATTGTCCTTGTTGTGCTTGACTTAATGTTGCTGATGTTAAGAAATTTGCAGTCTTTGTACGCAGTATTTGGATCCCATCCAGCTGCCCTTCATTCATAAGCATCTTTGTAAATCGGGCATAATCATCGATGGTTGAAACTAATCCAGCACCTCCTGATTCAAAAGCAGGTGGCCTGTCCATTTGATTAATGATTCCTAAATTGTTTCCGGTATATAAAGTTAAATCACCTTGACCATGGTCCGCATAGGTTTTGACAAGTCGATTCCTTTTTTCTTCAGGCACCCAAAAAGCAGTATCACTCATGCCTAGTGGTTGAAACAGTTCGGTTTCGAGAAACTCGCTAAATCGTCTTCCACTCACCACTTCAATAACCGCCCCAAGAACATCCGCAGACGTCCCATATTCCCAAGAAGAGCCCGGTTGAAAGGCAAGTGGCGCTTGCCCTAGTTTATTCATGGCGTCAATTGTACTTAAAGGAGCATTCCCCAAGAGCCGTTCATCAATCTCCTTAAAAAGATCACTGGTCGCTTTTCCTGCTTGATGATCCCCTCCGTATACCAAACCTGAAGTCATAGAAAGGAGATCTTTCAATGTCATTTCGCGCTCAACTGGAACGAGCTCTCCAGCCACTTCCACCTTTTGATTTTTAAATCCATCAAGAAACTTACTAACTGGATCATATAAGTCGAGGTCTCCACGTTCTAACAGAATCATCATCGCTGTGGCTGTAACAGGTTTGCTCATGGAATAAAGTCTAAAAATGGAATCCCTTTTTATCGGTTGATTAGCGTCCAGGTCTGCCAAACCATCTTCATGATAAAAAATTTCTTTCCCATCTTTTAAGACTAATAAGTTTCCACCTGCTACACGCTTCTCTTCAATACTAGATTTTAATACGTTTTTAACTTGGTTAATCGCTGTTTGATCTAGCAAATCGATCTCCCCTTTTCAAAAAAATTTATAAAGATCCTTGGAAAATAAACCGCTTACCAAATAAAAGAAACAAAACTCTTTTAAGGACTGAATCACGAAGCAGTCTCTACATTTATATTATAGTATTATTTTGGCCAAATCTCTTCTATTTGCTCATAATGCTTAAGTGTCAATCCATTTAAATCGGACACATTCCCTTTTATGGAAATGTGCCCGTCTGTCGTTCGCTCATCTTCAGTTTCGCGGATTACCCTTAATATAGGTGGAGGGTTTGATGTGTTTTTCAATAAAACAGGGGGTTATTCGTACCATCCCTCATTGGATTTAATTAAGGATTGAAACTGTTCGTCGTCATGCCCATACCAGACTTGTGCGCCTGATTTTGCAGTAATTTGTTCAATATGTCGTGTGCCCTTCGTGTATCCCTCTCCATCCACAACAAATCGTGGTGTCACCCCATTGGGTCCGTAATTACAAGAAGAATAAGCGGCATCAGAAAGCTAAAAATACGGGGCCAGTCTCTGCAAGATTAACCTCTAGACCAAGCATTCCATAAGAATGACCTCTACCTAAGTCATGGATGCGTAAATCAGATCCCAACTTAATACTAGTGGTATTGTTTTTGATGGTTTGCCAGTGTAAGTGGTTCTCCCAGTCTTTCATATCCGCCCTTATGAATTCCCCCTCATCGCGACCCGCGGCAAATGTATTTCGCGCTGCCTGAAGCTCATTTTCATGAACAATAATTGTAGAGTTAGGGAACATGCCTAGATTTCCTGCATGATCACAGTGTAAATGGGAAGCCACAACATATCGAATGTCTGAGGGCCTGATCTTCAATTGGTCCAATTGATTATATAAATGTTCCGGTTCCTGCACTGTCCAAAAGGTTTCTTTTTGTAAAGATTGTGGCCAACGTCCTTTTGGCCCCATCGATTGAGGATGACAGCCCGTATCGAAAAGGATCATTCCCTCTGGGTGATCAACTAAAACTGAATAGACCGGAACACTGATATAATGAGTAGACGTGCCGTTAGGTTCCTCATAATTTGGGTTGAAATCCGTTTTTTTCATACGTATGGTCCCATTACTGAGAACAAATAGTTTTATAGGGGGTACCATTAAGAACCACTGAACCAGTTATTCACTAGTGTTTGGTTATCATTAATCCATTTAGTGACACCCGCGTCTTTGGTCTTTGCGTTATTTATATCAACTTCTAAAGAACCCAATTGTTGTTGATTTAATTTAAAGTTTTTTAACCATTTGACCACGTCCGGATGACTAGCTGCCCATTTCTTATTAGCCTCTGTTTGGATCCAACCGCCTTGTCCAAAACTGTTTTTTGGATCTTTCAAATATTTAAGATCCCATTTTGCAAAGGCCCAATGTGGACTCCACAAAGCCACAACAATCGGTTTCTTTTGAGAAATAGCCTTTTCTAAGGAAGCGAGCATGACGGGTGAACTACTGTTTTGAAGGTTTAATTTTATGTTGTAGTCTGGAATGACCTTGTTTTGGATCATTTGAGTTTCGCCAGCACCTGCATCGATCCCAACTATTTGATTGTTGAATTCTTTGCTATTTGCATTGAGTTGATCAATTGAATCGATATTGACATATTTAGGAACAACCAGTCCAAGTTTGGTCTTGCCTTGATACCATTTACCCAAGTTCACAAGATCGGATTGATATTTATCCATGTACGCTTTATTTGTTGTCGGTAACCAGACATCAAAATGGAAATCTAGTGACCCTTTGTCTAGCCCCATCCATAGTGGTCCTGCTTGCAAATTCGAGAGTTCGACATTATATCCACGTTGTTCGAGAAGGTGTTTCCATAGATAACAGTCGGCTATGTCTTCCGTCCACGATACGTATCCTATTTTAATCGTATCTTTCTTACTGGATGATGATTGTCCGTTGCTTGTAGATGCCGTATTAGACGCATTAGAATTTTTAGTATTAGCTTGGGATCCACAACCCGTTAACATCATAGCAGCAACCCCAAAGAGACAAAGACCTAGTATTAGCTTTTTAAGCATCCAATCGACTCCTAGTTTATAAATAGTCTCAGCTGTAATTAATAGATTCTTATTTAGTAGAATGATCAGGGACATTTTTTGGTAAGAACCTATAGATGTCTCCACTTTCCAACAAATCGGTGAATTGACTGAGCCACCTGTAGAAATGCAGGGCATGGTCCATATCTTCCAAATTGCGTTGAGCTTCGTTCTTGACTTCCTCATTGCCATGTTCTGAAAGCTCCATGAGTTGCTGTTTGACTTGCTCCGCCATTCGCATATACACCATTCGTTCGTTCCTTAAAGTATGAATAATGAACGCTGGGAAGTTTTTATAAAAATCTTTTTCAGCAGAATAATAATTTTTACGCTCTTCTTTACTCCATATTTTAACGACGCTCCCTGAATCAACCAGAGTGCGTAACCCATTGTTAATACTTGCTCGACTCATTCCCACGACATCTTGAATCTTCTGAAAGGACATAGGTTCTTTTGCTACATATAAAATGCCATAAATCCGACCAACTGATTGAGATAATCCATGAACGCTCATCGTCTGTTCCATCGCCAGTATGATTTGTTCGTGAAGATCGCTGAGTTGGTTGTCATCATTATTAGTGGACTCCATCAACCGTAACCCCCTTCCGTATAGAGTGTATAATAAATATTATACATGACATACACATGGTAGATTAGCACAGTTTTTTTGTCAAGTTCTGTCGATTGGTTTCGTGTGTCTACACTTCCTTGAACCAGATATTTAAAATCACCAATCTTATCCACAATAAAAGACGCGATTCTTTTAAAGGATCGCGCCCGTTTGTTTTATCTAAAGAAACAATGTTGATTGCGTTTCATTTGAATATCCTCATAGATTTGTTGGATCCGCTGATGATCTTCATGGGTTGATTTAATTTGGTTCTTTGAGATGGTGACTGTAAAAATAATGAAATTCGCTTTAATCATGAATGGACCTCCTTTGCAAGTGACATCCTCATTCAAATCACTGGACCTATAGAGTCGATTTCCGCTTTATACGTACTGTGGTCGGACCTTGTATCATAGTGTGAGTTGACCGAGATTGCTAAGTTGCGTATTTAGGGAACCCGTTTCATTTAAGATATTGATTATGCCATTGTTAATTCGAACAACATTTTGTAATGTCCCTCGAAACCCTTTTACTGGGATGATCACCTCACCAAATAGATCGAGTTCGGCTAGTTTTGCCAACAAGGTGTCCTCGTTCACATCGTGATCAAAAATGAGTTTCCCTGTAACAATGAAGGTGGTCGGTTGATTCAAGGCGAGAAGCTGCTCATTAGACCAAACTTGATCATCTTCAATTAAGACGAAGCTATGTTCATAGGTCACCACCTCTGTTTCTAACGCATCGGCAATTTCGAAGATTAAATCCTCTAATTGATTATGACAAATAATGATGCTGGTTGACTGGATATTAGTCACGTATTGAGATAACTGTTCTCGGCACACATCTGCCTCAAATATAATTGGATACTCTGTGTAGAGTTTCTTATTCTTAAGTCGGCGAATCGACCGTGCGTTTAGTCTCAGTGATTTATTTAAAATCTCATAGTCCTTTGGAAGAATACTTACATGAGCCTTAGAAAGCGACGGTATTTTTTTATAAAGAAACGGTTCTTGATCTTCATTAATTTTGATCGTTCCTTTAACTTCTAATTGACTGATCTTTTCCATAAAAAGATCGGCATCAAGATCTGCAGAAAAGGTTAGTAACCCTTTAAAAATTAAATGTTGTGGCACATCAAACGATTTGAGATAGGCATTGGTCAATTCAAGCGCACCTTTCTCAAACCGCGGTGGTGCATCTTGATAGCTCACGACTGTTCCGCCTTCTTTAGAAAGGAGATGGTGTACAGCTCCTGATAATTCGACTGGACTATAGACATTACCTTTAACCCGAAGTTCCAGAAAACTGTTTTTAAGACTATTCGCCTGTATATTTGCATCTAAAATCACATCCCCAGTGACATAAAGCTTTAATGGATCCGTTATGGCATTTAAATATGAGTGATCGAGGTGAAGGGTACCTGCAAATAACTTATAACCTTCTGGAATTTCAAAGACCTGGCCAACATTCTCAACATTTAACTTTGTTAACAATTTTGCGGTTTCTCTTGTGTAATAGACAACCCCAACATTTTCAATTTTTTCGATACCTTGAATACTTTCCTCTGTTGCGTTCATTAGATTGAGAATGCCCACATTTCCAATTTTTTGACTCATAGTTACTCCTCCTCAATAATCTTCCTGAGTTTTTTTACGGCTAGTCGAAGTTTATAACGAACGGTTGATGGCGGGATCTGTAACTGCTTCCCGATGTCTTGGCTAGACAACCCAAGCCAATAGCGTTTGAACACGATATCACTCAAATCTGTTGATAAATGGGATAAAAGCTCTGCCATCTCGATCTCCGAACTGGCCATGTCCTGAACGGGAAAATCAAGTTCATCATCCCATGTCATGAGACGCCGATCTTTTCTACGATCATCAATCAACCTGTTTTTCATGACTCGGTAAAACCAGGCGCGTTGCTTATATTCTGGGAGATGTGCGAGCGCTTCTTCATACAGTGATTTCAACCAGGCATCCTGAACCAAATCCTGCGCTTCCTGCTCATTCCTTGCAATGGAGCGAGCAAATCGAAACAGATCCATTCTTAAATTGTCATACATACCACTCGCTTCCATTTCGGTCCCAACTCCTGCAAAAATTTCTTTTTTAACCTGTTCATATAGATAACGATCCACCGAATCTAAGTGTTGGTTTTTTTTAGTTCTATGAGTCAAGTCAAGAAATCACTAACAAAATCGCCAATTTTTCAATGTGAATCGTTGCTAAAAGAATGATCTTTGCCTAAACGGCCTTAGCCTAATAGAATATAGAGCCAAATCCGTTTAGATCCTATTAATATTTACCTTGTCTACTTGACCGGGGGCAGCCGTTCATATTCTTCGATCTCTTTTCGCCTTATTTATATTCGCTCATCTATCCTCATTGGTCTATGGTAATAGAAGGTGTCTATAATCACATTCTCTGCTCCACAGCCAGGTTAAAAAGAATGCACAAAAAGTGTAGAGAAGCAACATGGGAATCTCTACACTTTCTGAATTAATATAAAAAACAATGATCAAAGGTCCACGCTTAAATCATGACGACTAAAAATAAAGACTGCGCTAATAATTAGAATGAAAATGACACTAATCGTTGTGCTTAAACTAAGAAATGCGTGCTCGGCTCCTTTTCCAGAAAGTAAAAAATGATCCGCCTGGTTCACGAGCCTAGACGGACTCCACATCATAAACTTTTTTAACATGGACGTTAGAAGAGATAAAAGAGTCACTGCTCCTACAGATAGAAAAGCAATGGTTCCCCCTGCACGAAAAATAGAGCTAAAAAAAATCGTAACCGTAATGATAAAAATTAGCCAAATGACATAATAACAAGAGGCAATTAAACTAGGTGTCCAATTAACAGGACCTATTAAAAAATTGGTATAATAACAAGAAGACCCATAGCCTAGTCCAAAGGCAACAAGTGTTAATGTCGTTAATGCCGCCCATTTAGCTGATATAAATGTTAAATAAGAAACAGGCCTAACTAGGATCAGTTGAGCTGTACCAGACGTTCTCTCGCCTGAAACAGTCTGCATGCTTGCCAGAGCTAAGATTAGTACACCTATGGAACTGTACTGTGAGAGAATCTTCTTTAAAACGTCTACTGTGGTTGGGTTTGGCATTGCCTGTACGGCTTCTTTAGGAATCCCAGCCAGATCCATAATTTGAGGCATATAGTAAGTGGTGATCGGTTGCATGACTCCTAACACTATGAATACGAGCGGAACCCAAAGCCATTTATAGCTTTGCCATAAATCCTTGATCTCTTTTTTATAAAAGATTCCCCATTTAATCATCGTCTGACCACCTTCATAAAGAGATCTTCCAAGGTCGACACACCGGATTCAAAACGAGTGATCGGAAAATGATGGTCCAAAATCCAAGCCAATACGAGTTGTCTTGCTTGATCAATATCCCTTACATAGATTTCAAGTGTGCGACCAACCTCGTTAATTTCTTCTATGACATCAGACTGTCGAATCCCTTCCTTAAGTAAAGAAAAATCCGCATCGCTTTGAAGTCGTAATAATGGCTTCTGTTTGTCTTTCTTTATTTGGTTGAGTGGCCCCGACAATGCAATCTCGCCATCTGTCATAATAATAATATCATCACTAATTTCCTCTGCATCATGTAGAACGTGAGTTGAAAATAAGAGACTTGTTTCTGTTTTCATTTTCTTCATCATATCTAGGACTTCCCGTCTTCCTAATGGATCAAGGGCTGACACAGGTTCATCTAAAATAATGAGTTTAGGGCGATGAATGAAGGCTTGCGCAAGCCCTAAGCGCTGTTTCATCCCTCCAGAATAAAGCCCTATCTTCCTATTTTTGACCTCCCCTAAATTTACCCAATCTAGTAAATCATCCGCATTTTTTACAGCTTCTTTTTTACTAAGGTTTGAGAGTCGACCTGAAAAAACGACATACTCACGACCCGTCATCCAAGGATAAAAGGTTGGAAATTGTGGCAGGAAACCAATATGATTCTGTATATGAGTTGAATCCCCATTTAAACAGACGGATCCGCTTGTTTTGGATAGTAAGCCTGCGATCATCGATAAAGTTGTCGTTTTCCCAGCCCCATTAGGCCCAAGCAAGGTTAAACAATGACCTTCCTGGATCTCAAAGCTTATATGCTTAACCACTTCCTTATCGCCAAATCGCTTTGTTAAGTGCTCTACTGTTAATAAACTCATCTATAAGGCTTCCTTCCCGCTACAAAATAGAGAATCGGACCAAATGTTGAGAAAAAGACCACAACAATCAACCAAATCCACTTGGGGCCTCTCGTTTTTTCAATTCTAATCAAATCAATTAACGCTACAATCATTAAGATCAGATCGATAATAATAACAGGTAACAAGACAGGTATTGGAATCGATTGAAGTTGATCCATTTTTATCTCTCCTCATTATGTGTAATGAATTTTTTATATATTTTTTTGATAATAATTAAATAGAGTAGACTGGGCAATGGGAACGAAATAAGCCCCCATATTCCCCAAAACCATTTATACTGATTGTTTTTTCTCGCATCAAGAAAAAGCCAAAGACTTTGACAAAGAAGGACACAGAGTAATACGATCCACCCTAACCTTTCAAAATTAGAATTAAACATCCTCATGAGTTTTCACCTGTTTCTTAACTTTCAAAACGACCAAAGCTATAGGTAGAGCCACGATACAAACCAGTTGTAAAGCAAGGAAAATCATTGGATTCGAATTAAGAATGACACCTAACAGGAGCAAAATAATCATCGCGACCCCCGAGAATTGGAGTAAATCTTTTTTTAACTGTTGTTTTATAGCGGTTTGTTTTCTTTCAACGAGTTCCTCCAATTGAGTAAGTGTGGGAAGATTCACTTGAGGCCACTCATCTAGTTCCTCTAGGCCTTTATAAATTTCTTTTATTATCTGATTTTCATCGTAACGCTCGCATTCTGGTTTATGATCTTGGTGTTTCATCATCCATCTCCTCCCTAAGCTTTCCTAGCCCATTGTGAAGTCGAGATTTAACGGTCCCAATAGGAATTTTGAACATATTTGCGATCTCTTCCAAAGAATAACCATAATAATGTTTTAATATTATGGCTAAGCGCTGCTCTTCTGAAAGGACTTGCATCGCCTCTAAAATCCTCGGCCATTCTCCATTATTCTCGAAAGACCATTTGAGACTCCTCATAACCTTTTGTGATTCCCGCCATTCTTTTTCACGTTTTTTCTTCCTCAGTTGGTCTATATATAAATGAGAGCCAATGGTAATCAACCATGACGAAAACTTGGATGCACCATTATACATATTGAGTTTCTCAATAGCTTTAAGAATGGTTTCTTGTGTCAGATCTTCTGCCCAGGCTTCGTTCATCGTGAGTTTAATGAAATATTTATAAAGGAATGTATAATTATTTTGCAGAAGACGCGCCAGTGATTGGGAATCACCTCGCTTAGCCTTCCAGATTAAGTGTTCTTCTTCCATTCGATAAAGCCCCCTAATTACACCTCAACTTCTCTCTTTTAATTTCATTTGTAATACGAACAACTCCACTTAAAGTTCATTTTGTTTTAAAAATAGTTTTGGAGATCATTTAACACTTTATTCAGTAGGGGGATTGTCCATCATCTACCGAACCGATTATCAAGGTGACCGTTAGCTCCCCTTGCAGATAAAAATAAATAGAGGAAACCTAGGACACAGTCACGAAAATTATACGTATAACGAAAAGGAGGAACCTATGAAACCACCTATAGCAAAACGTATCCCTCATCCCCACGCCTTACATGACGATGTGCGTGAGGACGACTATTATTGGCTGAAAGATCGCACCCATTCTGGAGTGATCCATTATCTAGAAGAAGAAAATCGGTATTACGAGGCCATCATGCGCCCATTGGAGGAACAAACCGATCGCATTTACCAAAGCATGGTTGACCGCGTGCCCGATTCAGAAGTGAACGTACCCGTTCAACATGGCCAATTCTTCTACTATTCTCGCTTGGATAAAAATAAGCAATATCCACTCTATGCACGCAAGAAAGCGGCAAGCCGCGAACTTCTGTCAAATGCGCCTGAGGAAGTGCTGCTCGATCTAAATGAAATGGCATCCGAGGATGACTATTTAAGCGTCACCGTACAGCGAATGAGTACGGATCAGAACCGGCTCGCTTATTTAGAGAACCGGGATGGCACAGACCGGTATACCATACAAATCAAAGATCTGACAACGGGTAAGCTTTTATCGGATCAAATTCCGAATGTGTTTTTATACGACAGTTTGGAATGGAGTCGGTGTGGCGACTATATTTTTTATATTACAGTTGATGAGAGTCAACGTCCTTATCAGTTATGGCGGCATCGGTTGGGCAGTAACATGGAACAAGATGACCTTCTTTTTGAAGAAAATGATACGACTTTTACTTTAAGTGTGAAAAAATCGCAAAGTGGACAATTTATTTTTGTGCAATCTGAGTCGAAAACCACTAGTGAGATTCGCCTGTTAGATGCTAATTCCCCGTTGTCCTCTTTGCAGGTAATTGATGCACGACGTAACGGGATAGAATACGAGGTCGAGCATTGGGGCGATGACCTCCTTATATTGACTAATGAAGAGGCTCTCAATTTTCAGTTATTCAGGTGTCCGCTCAACGATCTTCAAGCACGAGTACAAGTCATTGGGCCAAGCACCGAGCGCTACCTTCAATCCCTATACCCATTTCGTGACCAGCTATTTGTTGTTGGCAGAGAAAATGGGTTGACGCAAATCTGGATCTTGCGAGGCCAAGAATTGGAACGATTGAATTGGGATGATCCCCTCTACACCGTAACTATTTTGTCCGGTCAAAGCTATGAAACGACAGACGTTTTAATCCAATATGAGTCTTTACTTACGCCAGAAACCACTTACAGTTTGAACCTGCTAACTGGTGAGAAGCAGTGCTTGCAAGTGGCTCCGGTCAACGGAGACTATGAGCCTTCCTGCTATCAACAAGAACATTTGTGGGCACTCGCTGCAGATGGTGTCAAAGTGCCGATGACCGTTGTCTATCGGAAAGAAGCGCTTAAGTCAGGGCCTGCTCCTTTGATTCTGAATGGGTACGGGTCATATGGAATGAACAGCGATCCATATTTTGATCCGTATTGTCTCCCATTACTGGATAAAGGCATTGTATTGGTCACAGCACAAGTACGCGGTGGTTCCGAAATGGGACGTGGTTGGTATGAGGATGGAAAAATGCAGAATAAACGAAACACCTTTACCGATTTCATCGCGGTTGCAAACTATCTGATTGACCAGGGCTACACAACCCCAAAAAAAATGGCCGCTCAGGGAGGCAGCGCTGGAGGCTTACTCGTGGGGGCTGTGGCCAACATGACCAGCGATCTGTTTCAAGTCATTGTTCCGGAAGTTCCCTTCGTCGATGTTGTGACGACAATGCTTGACTCCACGATCCCTCTCACGACCCTCGAGTGGGACGAATGGGGGAATCCAGAAGATCACGACGACTATTTTTATATGAAGTCTTATAGCCCATATGATAATGTGGAAGCAAAAAATTATCCGCATATGTATGTGACAACGGGTCTCAACGATCCCCGTGTGGCTTATTGGGAACCCGCCAAATGGATAGCCCTTTTAAGAGCCCTAAAAACAGATAATCATACCCTTGTGCTTAAAACAAATATGGGTGCGGGCCACTTCGGCGCATCGGGCCGTTTCAACCAACTAAAGGAAGCCGCCGCCTGCTTGGCCTTCATTCTCGATAAGCTCGACGTTCTTTTTGATTAAAGCATATCGAGTGTTTTTGGCGGTTTAACGGACGGAATGTCCGCTCACGAATCTGAGCGGACACCCAGTCCGTTTATTGGTGTTCACTCACTAAAGTTGTTTACCTCTCTGCTCAAAGTTCGTACAAGTTGCACTCCACGGAACGGATATCAAAGGCGATCTATTTAGTTTCATTTAATTTAAATACATCAGCTAATAATTGAATGCCCTTTTTGCGAGTCTCAATTCCAGGCATATTGAGCACAACAACGACTTCATCGGCACCATACCGATCGGCCAATTTTAGGATTCCTTCTTTAACTGATTCCGGATTACCGGTAATTTCACGTTCTTTTATTTGCTCGATTTTCTTTTCTTCAAATGCATTCAATTGATAAGCCTTTGCCGTCTCAATTGAAGGAAAGTGGCGCGGGTTTTTGGCGGATTCAATCCAAATCATCCACAATTCAAAAGCACGTTCCAGTTCTTTTGCTTTTTCATAAGTTTCAGCAATATTCACAAAAACAGCAACACTCACATTAGGATTTTTTTGGAGAGTAGAGGGTTGAAAATTCGCTCGGTATTCTTTAATGCTTTCAATCCCTTTTGAAGAAGGTCTAAAAAAGTGGGCATAGATATAGGACGTCCCATTTAAAGCAGCGATTTCTGTACTTCTCCCACCTGCCCCTAACATCCAAACTTCTGGTACTGTATCAATGACAGGTGTGGCAGATAGTTTTTGAAAGCGATGAGGTGTATCATGGTCATCTGTTACATATTTGATAATGTCGACTACCTCTTGATCGTAATTCAGTCGCGCCCCTTTTTCTTCATTTAATGCTTGATTAATCAATCTGCCTCCAGGTGTATTTCCGATTCCTAGATCGATTCGTCCTGGATGGAGGGCTTCTAACATTCGAACGTTTTCTGATACTTTGTATGGACTATAATGAGGAATCATCACTCCACCGGAACCGATTCGAATTCGCTTTGTTTGGGATGCCAAATACATCATCAACATTTCCGGATTACTTGACGCAATCGAATAGGCATTATGTTGTTCTGGAACCCAAAAGCGTTTATAGCCTAATTGATCGGCAAGAATGGCAAGTTCTGTTGTTTCGTGCAGGGCCTGTTTGGGTGAAGACCCTTCATCTACAATGGAGTAATCAAGTATATTAAGAGAGATCATCATGCGCCCCTTCTATATTAAAAGCTTTTTCTAAAGTAATGTGTCTAGACAAGATTTAAGTACTTGTTGGCATTCAGATCATGTTTCTGGAATTACGCCTCATCTAATTCTCTTATTATGAAGTTTCTAAAGTGACTCGAATCCAACCCCTCACACTATTTATGAACCATATTTCTTCAGCGTTGTTTAGTTCATGAAGCGAAACGGAACGTTCCTTTATTTTATTTTCATTAAGTAACGCTTCTCGAAACGTGCCCGCTAATAATCCGTCTTTTACGGGCGGAGTTACCAATATTCCGTTTAATTTACAGACGACATTGCCAGTAGTGAACTCTGTAATATTTTGATCCTCATTCCAAAGCAACGTATCATAATAGTCCTTATATTGATTTCTTATTTGGCTAAACATGCTCCGCTCAGTGGTTTTATGATACAAAAACAAATTATTTTTCGAAATTGGACGGATTGAGAGATTGCAAATTTTAAGCAAATCGTTATTTTTCTCAATTTTCGTCAGATCAATTTTAAATTCCCCATCTTTCTTTACTAAGAGCCTGATTTTAAATATCTCTTTTGAATTTTGTTTTGATTGCGTTTCTAACGATGTTCTTATTTTCTTTTCATCTATTTGAAATTGAAAATAGTTGGCCGATTTCCTTAACCGATTCATATGTCTATCTAATAAATAAATTTGTCCCTTTTCAAGGAGAAAACTTTCAATTAGATCAAATGTATACCGTGTTGTCATTAACACTTTCCCTTTTGCGCGAATTTCCTCATATTCGCCTTGTGCAGTAGAGTCCCAAGTGATGCCGCCACCTACACCATATGTCGCTGTTTTGGACTCTTTGTCCACCCAAACCGTTCGAATAGGGACATTAAAAACAGCCACTTTATTCGGTTTGATATACCCGATCGCACCACAATACACCTCTCTCGGGCTCTTCTCCAAATGATTAATGATCTTCATAGTGCTAACTTTAGGTGCCCCTGTTATAGATCCGCATGGAAATAAGGCTCCAAATATATCTGTTAATGTGGTGTTTTCTCTTGTTTTGGCTACAACCGTAGAGGTCATTTGGTAAATCGTTGGATAAGCTTCAATATTGAATAAGTGTTTAGCGTGAACAGAACCAATCCTTGATACTCGAGATAAATCATTCCTCAATAAGTCAACAATCATCACATTCTCGGCTTGATCCTTTTTTGAATGCAATAAAAGGTTTCGATTTTTGATGTCTTCTTCATATGTCAAGCCTCTTGAGATCGTCCCTTTCATTGGCCTTGTTACAATCTCACACCCATTCCATGCAAAAAACAACTCAGGTGAAGCTGAGAGAATCTCATGTTCTCCTGTATTAAGATACGCCGAATAGTTTGAATCTTGCGCTTTTCTAAGAGATTGAAAATAGGCGTGACCCTCTATCCCAAAATGGCTATGTAATCTTACTGTATAATTTGTTTGATAGGTATTTCCTAGTTCAATTTGATGATGAATAAAAGATATGGCTTCTTCATATTCCGTTTGAGTTGTATCTATATCCCATTTTAAAGGTTCTTTGGTCACTACTTGAGAAGAAATTATAGGGCTCAGAGATTCTTTAAAAATGCCAAAACAAATGAGCGGCATTTGTGGCTCTGGGTGTACAACAAAAGTATCTTGAAACGCGGGTGACGCCTCATAACTGATATAACCCGCTGCATAATAGCCTTTATTTATATAAGATTCAACTTCATTTAAAATACGAAGAACCTCTGACTGTTTGTTCGTTTGTAAAATATCAATTGGATCAGCAAATGCGGCCACTTCTTCTTCTAAAAAATCATTTTTGAAATGGAACTCCATATAAAAAGTATTCATACTGTTCTCCTTTGTAATCTAACCAAAACGTAATCAACAAATGGTTTAGAAAAGCTCGTAACATTGATTAGTAGATCTTTTATTTAAAATTAAACTGAACTATTTCTTTTAACTTAAATGAGAACAAAACCCGAAGATATTTTAAAAAATTTTTTAGTTTCCAACAAATGCAGTGGTGACCTATTTGATTGTATACCGTCTTCTACGCCCCATTATCTCTATTTTATCATTTTGTTTATTACAAGAATGCTTACCTTAACTTTTATAATGAATCCTTTTTCATATCTTTTAATATTTTGTATGTAATCCTTTAAAATTAGGCATCTTATCTTTTTCCCCTATTTCTCCAACAAAATAGACGAGAGGTTTGCCGGGATCCCCCAACACCTCTCGTCTTTATGTTAACTCGTTTTTATAAGCTTAATGAAACACATTCAAGCTTCTTCTTTACTAGGACAACCCAATGGCTAAGCCAACTCCTATAAGAGTTAGGACACCTAAACCGATTTTGATCGATATAGGAATCTGTTCGCGTCCTTTTGCATTAACCTTCTTTTCTTTTTCATCCGCAAGTTCTTTAAATTCCGGATCACAACATCCCATCTGATCACCTACGCAACATTATTGAAGTTAGAAATGTCATCATCGAGTTGAATATTTTTCTTTAAACCCCTGGATCCTGCTATAAAGAAAGCCGCTACAATAACCGCTGAAATAATCACTGCTCCAACATAGGCAATATTCATTGGTAAGTTAAAACCGATGGTTGCATTTAAAATATAAGTGAAGGTTGCCATTGTTATGAATGCTGCTGGAATAACGGCAAGCCAAAGACGACTTGAAAGTTTCTTTTGTGCAATATTTAAATAATCCGCAATAATCATACGTGCACTTCTAAAAGCGGTATCACCGGACATGATGGGGTCAATGGACGGACGACCATTATCCTCTGGGTTAATATGACATATTAATGCGGTGAATGGGTAAAATTTTGTGATGCAAAAAAGGTTGCCGAGACTTTTCGACAACCTGTGGCGCTATCCTTTGTGGATAGCGCCTAATTATTGGAGAAGATTGTTTTCGATTCATTACTTTGATTTGATCGTGTTTCTAGTCCATCTGCGAAAAGTAAAGTAATGAATTAACCCTTTCATGCCTTTATTTATCTTAATGTTTTTAAAGCACCGCTCCATGAGAGAACTTGATCAAGCATCGTATTCACATTATTCAAATGCAAATCAGCCGGTTTAAACGTCGTAAAATTTTCAAAATCTGTAAATAAGGATAACGTTGGATGAACTCGTACATCGGCGATCATTAGTTCAGCTAAAATTCCTCGCAAATGTTCCGCAGCACGTGCTCCACCTGTTGAACCATAGCTCACAATCCCAGCTGCCTTATTATTCCAAGGTTCACGAGCAAGATCAATGGCGTTTTTTAAAGCGCCTGTTAAACTGTGATTGTATTCTTGAACAATGAAGACAAAGCCATCCAAGGTCGCTAGTTTTTCATTCCACGCGACAATTCCTGGTTCTGTTCCATCAGTGGTGCCTAAAAACGGTAAGTGATAATCTGATAGATCGACAATTTCATAGTTAGCATCTTCGCGTCGATCCGCAATTTCTTTCACCCATTCTCCAACTTGAGGACTCTTACGTTCTTGACGCGTGCTCCCCAAAATAATCCCTATATTCAATTTCTTAGTTGTCATTTTTCTTCCTCCAAATTGAAATGTGCTGCATAAAGGAGATCGAATTAATTATAATTCTCATTTATTAGCTCATTTTATTTTTTGTTTGCAACTCACATAAGGACTATTTTAACTCCTTGATCTATTAAATGAAAGTTAGATGCTTATTGTTCAACCTTATAAACCTCCGTCACAAAAAATCAGTCCAGTCAACAGCGTCTAGCCATTCCTCGTTTAAACCCTCTGCTGAGAAAGGTTTAAGCGAAAGAGCAAGGTGACTCATAGCCCCATATTTCGAACCCATCTTATCCATCATTTTTCCGATCTTTGGACGAGTCAAAAGCATCCCAACTTCTTGAGGAAATAATGCCAGTGAGGCTTCAATTGGCTTGTAATAGTCTAGTCGAACGATTTGAAAGGATAATGGAAGGATTTAAATCGGTCCCATAACGGTAAAAGTCGCTAAGAACAAAGATGAAAAGTTTGACACTTGTAAAATACCATGTAATCTGGTAAACTCTTCAAAGTGTCACACGAAACTAAATATTAAACCTTCTGTATAACCTCAAGAATACGGCTTGAGGGTTTCTACCAGGAACCTTAAAATCCTGATTACAGAAAATGAATTTTCTTCTATTCGTTTTCTGTGATTAGGATTTTTTTATTTTCTAAAATTAATAGCCTATTATGAAAGGACGATAAATGAACGATGAATTTCAAAGTACTCATACTCGCTTTATCCACCGTTGCAGCTGGACTTGTTGAATTAATCGTAGGTGGCATTCTCCCTTCGATTGCAAGCGAATTTAATATCTCATTAAGTCGCGCAGGGCAACTCATCACTGTTTTTGCCCTAATCTACGCCGTTGCGGGCCCAATCTTACTTGTCCTAACCAGTAAAATAGAGCGAAAAAAATTAATGATCGCCACATTGTTTGTCTTCTTCTTGGGTAATATTATGACTTACTTCAGTCCAACGTTTACCCTTATGATGGCTGCAAGAATTTTGACTGCCATGAGCACTGCACTCATTGTTGTACTCTCCTTAACCATTGTTGCTAAAATTGTTGCGCCCGAACATCGGGCGAAGGCTTTAGGATCGATCTATATGGGAATTAGTTCATCACTTGTATTGGGCGTCCCTTTAGGAATTTTCATTTCAAACCTATTCGGTTGGCGTGTGATCTTCCTTGGAATTGCCATTTTATCGATTGGGTCAGTGGTTCTGATTTCCATCTTTTTAGAACGCGTTCCTGGGGAAACGACGATTCCGCTCTCTCAACAATTCAAAGCAGTAGGGCGTCCCAAAGTAGGGAGTGCACATCTCGCAACCTTGTTTATGTTAGCAGGACACTATACCCTTTATGCCTATTTAACCCCATTTTTACAAACAGAACTTCATATGACGTCCAATTGGATTAGTATCTGTTATTTATTATTCGGAATTGCAGCGGTAAGTGGCGGAGCTTTCGGAGGCATTCTTTCAGATTCGGTTGGCGCTCCAAAAAGCATTATCATTGTGATTAGTGCCTTTGCCATTGTCTTATTCATATTACCATTAACCACTTTTTCACTTATAGTGTTCTTACCCATTATGATGGTTTGGGCCGCTTTAAGTTGGAGTCTAGCTCCACCACAACAAAGCTACTTGATTCAAATAGCCCCAACTACATCGGATATTCAGCAAAGTTTTAATAATTCAGCCTTACAAGTCGGCATATCAATGGGCTCGGCTTTTGGTGGGATTGTGCTAAGTCATACCGGATCGGTCTCCCATACCGCTTGGTTTGGAGGCGGCATTGTCCTGATTTCTTTACTATGTGCGGTCTATTCTCTAACAAGAACTCCCACTTTAAGAGAACGTACACTTATTATTTCTTCTCAAAATGAATAAGATCCTGGACAGTAATAAGGGACAAAATAGGAACACCCACCAGAGGGTATGAACCCCTGGTGGGTGTTGTTTTGGAAGCAGGAGAACCGTCCCTACGCTTCATTAAACCCCTGGAAACCAGCCTGGCGTATTAGTAATCGCGTTCCATAATGGATCTGGGACGACCAATTCTTTTTGTTTGGTCGTATCCAATACTGTAGTGATCGATTCCTCTTCACCGCATTCAATTTTTTGTACCCAGTCCGGGTCGATAATCATTTCTCGACCAAGGGCAATAAGTGGAAGTCCTGTTTGAACCGCCTTTAAAGCGTCTTCTGCTGAGTATAAAGAGCCCACACCGATCAGTGGCACGCGTTCCGCAATGGTTTCTTGCAGAAGTTCAATTCGAGTTTTTTCTACATTTGATCCTCTTCTCGGTTTAGACCAGAAATCTTGAAGTGAAACGTGCAGGTAATCCAAACCTTCGTTGGACAGAGCATCGACAAGGGCCAAGGTGTCATCCATCGTAATCCCTGGTGTTTCAGCTTCCTCTGGTGAGAAGCGGTAGCCTACAATAAATGGTGAACGCGCATACTCATTCACGACTTGTTGGACTTTGTTCACGACGGCAAGTGGGAATGTCATTCGTCTCTCAAGTGTGCCACCGTATTGATCTTCTCGACGATTCGCATGCGGAGAGAAAAATTGTTGAATTAAATATCCGTTAGCCCCATGAATCTCAACCCCGTCAAATCCGGCTTCAATCGCGCGACGAGTGGCTTCGCCGAAAGCATTAATGATGTCTTCGATTTCCTTTGTCGTCAAAGGACGAGGCGTGACCGTTTCGGATTGTGGACCAGGAACATCACTCGCACTCACAACATCACCATTCGGTACCAAGTTGGGTGGGCAGGAGCGACCCCCGTGAAAAATTTGCAGGACGGCTTTCGCCCCTTCATTTTTAATGCCTTGGGCGAGTTGTTTTAAACTAGGGAGCATTCCATCGTGATCCGCCCCAAATTCTCCATTAAATCCTTTTCCATTTGGTGCCACATACGTGCAGGCAGTGATGACCATTCCTACTCCTGAGGAGCGTCTTGCGTAGTAATTTACTTCAGATTCGGTAACCGAACCATCAGGATTGGAAGAAAAATTGGTCATAGGTGCCATGACCAACCGATTTTTCAGTTCGATTTGATTTTTCAAAGTCAGTGGCTCAAATAAAGCAGAAAACTTTGGTTTCATTAATGAAGATGATGGTTGTTTTGTCATTTTACGTCCTCCTCTAATCTTCTCAATTACATATACTAAAACCAGTACCGTAATAAAGCTACTTATTTGCTTGTTGGGACTGTTCAGTAAGTAATAGGTGGATGTACAAGGGGGCATCTCTGTCTTGTTTCTCCAATTGAAAGAACGAGATCCATCTCATAACTTAATTAGCTTGCTAATCGCACAATGGATTACTCACTTCATGAAAATTTTCACCAAAAAGTGCATGAGAACGGTCCTCATGCACTCTGGAAGCACAAGAACCGTCCGGGACCAGTGATAAAGTCCACATTTTTTAATCAGTAAAATTCGTGTTGGAAAAATAGTGCTCAGATTGGCTTCTAAGCCCTGTTTCTGAAGTTAGGAGACATCTATGTACCCCCTGAAATCCAACTATCTAAGTAAAAAGGTACTTTTTCACCAGTCTCGAACCGTCCCCACGCTTCTTACTTCTTGTAGTTATTTTGTAGGTCTTTTGCGTTTCCCTTTTTTTGCAAAATCTCTTTTTCTTTTATTGTGAGTCTTTGGGTGATCCTGTCCCCTTTTTTGAGCATTATTCGCAAATCGGGGAGCCGCTGTAGTGAGCTGAACTTGAACCTCATTCTGTTCCTTCGCCAGCAACTTCAAGGCAATCGAAACTAACGCGACCGGGTTATACTGCTCAAGCAATTTACCTGCAGCCTGTTCAAAATGTACGTACTGATCCTCTTCAACCAATTGAACCATCTTTTCAATGGCGGCATTCTGTAAGGACTCCATGGCCTCTTCCAAAGTTGGCACGGATTTTCGCTGAATCTTTCCTTTCGAAGCCTTTTCAATACTGTGAATCAGTCTTGTTTCCCTTGATGTCACAAATGTGATCGCTAATCCGGTCTTTCCTGCTCGCCCGGTTCTACCAATTCGGTGCACATAACTTTCCGGATCTTGAGGGATGTCAAAATTGTAAACGTGAGTAACACCCGAAACATCAATGCCTCTGGCCGCCACATCCGTTGCAACTAAAAAATCAATGGTTCCCTCACGAAATTTATTCATGACAGCATCGCGCTGTCGTTGATTTAAATCTCCGTGCAACCCATCCGCAAGATACCCTCTTTTAGTCAATCCTTCACTTAATTCATCCACCCGTCGTTTGGTTCTAACAAAAATTACCGCTAATTCCGGGTTGTCCACATCAAGTAGACGACAAAGCACGTCAAACTTATCGCGTTCATTCACCTCATAATAAACTTGTTTGACAGTTGGAGCGGACACTTCCTTGGCTTTCATTTTTACTACCTCTGGATTATTCATAAACCTTTCAGCAAGTAGTCGAATGGGTTTAGGCATAGTCGCTGAGAACAACATGGTTTGTTTTTCCTCAGGGGTCTCTTTAAGGATTCGTTCAATATCTTCCAAAAAGCCCATATCTAACATTTCGTCCGCTTCATCCAATACCACCATCGAGATGCGGTCTAGCTTCAATGTCTTACGTTGAATGTGGTCCAAAAGTCTACCAGGGGTTCCTGTAATAATATGAGGCCCTTTTTTTAATGCCTTGATTTGTCGATCTATAGATTGCCCTCCGTAAATAGGAAGGGCTGTGATTCCCATGTATTTCGCAAGTCGATTGATCTCTTCTGACACCTGAATCGCTAATTCTCTTGTTGGCGCAATGGCAATTGCCTGAACATAATTTTTGCTTGTATCCACTTTTTCCAAGACAGGTATTGCGAAAGCTGCGGTCTTACCTGTACCTGTTTGGGCTTGTCCAATAATGTCCTTCCCCGTAATAGCGAGTGGAATGGCTTTCTCTTGGATCGGAGACGCTTCTTCAAATCCCATATCCTTAATGGCCCTTAGAACAGACTCTCTAATGCCCATTTCATTGAATGTTGTCATACTTCAAAACCCCTTTATAGGTTACTTTTTTTATATTGAACTAAACGCGTTAATTGAATACATATCGGTTTGGATTAATACAAGCTAAATAGGAAATTAAGGCATCCGCCCCTGTATACAAGAAATACAGTCTTAACACATCATGTTTAAAGCATTTCAAAAAATTATAAACTATTCGCTAAACCTTTTAATTAGTAGAATAAAAAGGAAATAATTAGGACTTTTGAAATTTCAGTGCGAATAAATAGTTTGGCCCCCATGATCCTAGCTCATATTTACACAACATAGGAGGAAATGATCTATTAGATGGATTATAAACGTATCCTGATTGGAGTTCATCATCTAAGCAAAACCAAGTGTTAACAGGTTACCCAATAGTTTTAACCTCAACCTTATCACCTTATTGTTGAGGAAAATATTGCCGATAACTCTTATTATATCAGTAATATCCGTTACCAATACGAAAAGAGTTCAATACAATGAACTCTTTTTGATTAGTTTTGCTATTTTATTTGCATTAATTATGGCAAACATTCGACAATTACTTAATAAATACATCTAAGAGCTCCTTTGCACTTTTCACTTCGAGATCGGGTTGATCACTGGTATCATGAGGCAACACTCGATTCCTATGATTCATCCAAATCGCTTTCCAACCTGCTTGTTTGGCGCCTATGATATCTTTTTCGAAATTGTCTCCCACATAGACCGTTTTGGATTGATTCAATTTAAGTTTCTTTTCCACAAAATCAAAGATTTCTCTTTTAGGTTTAGCATGGCCAATCGTTTCAGAAATGAAAATGTTTTCTATAGGAAACCATTTACTTAGACCTAATTGTTTGATTTTCATTGTTTGGTGGTTTTCTTGTCCATTTGTAAGAATCGCAAGTTGTTTCCCTTGTTTGTGAAGAACCTCTATCAACGCTTGTACTTCTGGAAAAAGCGAGATATTAGTTTGTTCAATCACGTACGCTTCATGGAAAGCAACGGCCTTTTCAAGATCAATAGAGAGACCAAAATCCTCACAAGAAGCGATCACACGCCTGGTCTGCCATTCGAACTGAGAGATTTCTCCTCGTTCACTCTGATCAAATAAAATTTCACTATATTTACGATTCGCTTTATAAAGCTTGTCTACTTCTTCTTCCGACCGTAGTTCAGGAAACATCTTTTGGACTGTTTTATGAAAAGATTGAGCTTGGTCATACAAAGTATCGTCTATATCAAAAATGATTGTGTCGATTTTTAAACCCTCCTTGTTCTTAAAAACATACTATCATAATTTAAGTTAAGGATCTGCAATTTTTCCCTAAACCTAAAAGGACGCATCCCTTAATCTTGGAATTGCGCCCCGTTCAGAATACAAAAGGAAAAAGACGATCTTTTTCACTTTAGAAGTCACTAAAAAAGCGACAGCCTATACACATTCGCCCGTTTTTGCATAGTCTAGTATTGCATAGAAAGGAGGTTAATCCCCGATGCCTAAGTATAGAAAAAAAGTCATTATTGTTGACGCTGTGAAGCTTACAAGACCTATTACAATTGAAACATCCAAAGGTACAATGAAGGGGCTCCCAGGAGATTATCTAATCACAGATAAGAACGGCGAACAGTATCCTTATGATAGAGATCAATTCGAGGGCGAATATGAGCTTGTAAAAGGAAAAATTGCTTTAAAAGAAAGTGTTCTAAAATCCTTTAGAATCTTAAAGAGAAAAATCAAAAAAACTAACAGTTAATAATAGGTAATAAAAAAGCACTATGGACGCTTCTCCATAATGCTTTTTTGTTGAGCTGAAATGAACAGGACCCATTGTCAGATCCATCACATAAATTGTATTCGAATGGGGACCCGCCGCGCCCTACCTTATTCAAATAATTTACTGACGGATTGTTTGTTATAGATTCTGGTAATGGCCTCACTTAATAACGGCGCCACTGTTAATTGTGTGAGCTTGTCCATATGCTTGTCTTCATTAAGAAGGATACTGTTTGTTACCACCAATTCTTTAACTGGTGAAGCTATAATTCGATCCACAGCTCCACCAGATAATACAGGGTGAATCGCACTCGCATAAACTTCTTTTGCGCCTGATTTAAGAAGTGCGTTGGTTGCACTTGTTATTCGAACGCCTGTGTCTACAATATCATCCAAAAGAATTGCTCTCTTTCCCTCAACGTCCCCTAAGATATTCAAAATTTCATGTTCTTCACTTCTTGGGCCACGGCGATCAATAATCGCAATAGGGGCCTTAAGCGTTTCTGCCATCTGACGGGCATCCTTGACACCACTTGTGTCAGGTGCAACAACGATCACATCATCAAAGTTTCTACTTTTGAAATAATTGGATAATAACGGAATACCCGTTAAGGAATCGACAGGTATGTCAAAAAAACCTTGAATTTGCGGTGCATGAAGATCTAATGTGATGACTCTAGTCGCTCCAGCGCGTTGAATGAGATCAGCAAAAAGTTTTGCTGTAATGGGTTCTCTTGGTCTT
This sequence comes from uncultured Sporolactobacillaceae bacterium, assembly GCA_963829575.1. Taxonomy (GTDB): domain Bacteria; phylum Bacillota; class Bacilli; order Bacillales; family Sporolactobacillaceae; genus KACC-23026. The sequence continues at coordinate 169,846 of CAWHJF010000019.1, forward strand.
GCTTTTCGGTCTTGTCGCCCATAAGCAAAATAGGGAAGCACAACATTGATTGAATGTGTTGAGGCCCTCTTTAAAGCATCGATCATAATTAACAATTCCATTATGTTATTATGTACAGGATCATTTGTAGATTGAATGACGAAAACTTCACACCCTCTAACACTTTCTTCAATATTGATTTGGATCTCACCGTCACTGAACGTTTTGACTGAAGAGTGACCCAATTCAATTTCTATATTAGAGACAATTTCTTCAGCAAGAGGCTGATTTGCATTAAGTGAGAAAACTTTTAACTTATTCATGTGTATCTAACATGGAATACCCCCTGGAATCAATTTTATATTACAGCCTGCCGATTATTCTACCAGTAAGTCATCTTGGATCAAGATTCCCGTGGAACGTTGTGTGAGCGTTCACACGGTGACAGACGCCACTGTTTTTCAATTCCCATAAGCTCTTTTGCTCGAACACACCTTCATAGTCTGGGCGGTAAGGGGCTTATCTTTACGTTCATAACTCAACTATTTTGTGAGATTGACCGACCGAAACATCAATTACATGTATTTTTATTATACATGATCATTTATATAGTTTTCAAAAAAAGACTGTAAGAACAAAATTGTTTAGTCTTGTATTAGTTTCTTATTGTACCCAGCAAAAGCTGTCAAGAGTGGCCTTCTCTTGACTGTTTCGCTGGGTACAGGAACTCCATGAATGGATGTCGTTCTGAATCGACTTAACTTTTTAGTGTCCAAAATATTGACTCAGATCCAACATCAAGAAACCACAGAAACTGACCACTTTGCTTATTATTGTTCTATAAAGGGCTTAAAAATAACTATAAATTTAACTATTAAACAAGATAGAGCGTCTAAGCTGCTATTAAAATTATAGGGAATTAAAATGAAAACAGGTGAAACTAAAAAAACGTTAGACAAAGAGTTCAAGACTCCTCTTGTCTAACGTTTGAACGATCTTTTGAATATGGAATCGTTAGTATGAATTCACACCCTTCATTTTCTTGACTTGAAACTGACAGTGAACCATTCAATGACTCAGTAATTGATTTGCCAATGGACAGGCCGAGCCCAGAGCTACCATTTTCGCGTGAACGGCTTTTGTCCACTCTGTAAAATCGATCAAAAATGCGCGCCTGATCTTTCATTGGGATCCCAATCCCATTATCCTTGACAGCGATATAGAACGCTTTTTTTGAACTTGAAAGGGAAAGGCCATAATTTAGATCCACTTTTCCTCCTTCAGGCGTATATTTGATCGCATTATCAACTAAAAGATAGAGCAATTGTTTAATTTTATCTTGATCTGAGTACACAAGAAGAGGTTTACTATTTAATGCACCAAGCTCAATGCCTTTAGACTCTGCTTGATGACCAAAAGAGCGTTTCGTTTGATTCACCAGTTCATAAAGATCAAATTCAGTATGTAAGGATCTTTGTTGCCCAGAGTCTGAACGAATTAAGTACAACAAATTATTAACTAGATTGGTCGTACTTGTTAGTTCATCTTTCAAATCTTTTAAGGTCATACTTGAAAAAGAAGAAAGTTTGTGCCTTTCTTCAAATTCAATCGCCTCTATTCCTGACTTTAATACGCTTAACGGTGTTCTTAACTCATGTGATGCATCTGCAATAAATTCGGTCTGTACAGAATATGATTTTATGATGGGCTTCATGGCCCGCTTTGTCATAAAACGCCCAATCACAACGGCAATTACAAAAAAAACAATAGAAAAGCCAGCTAGAAGAATCAAGAACCGAATGTACAGATCTCTTAAAAGCTTTATATCTTTTCCAATGTAGATGGTCCCAACACGTTTCCCCTTAACATAGATATTCTGGGCAGCCATTAATAGATAAGTCGGCTGGTTCTTAGTCAAATTGATTTCAATCAATTTTTCTGATAAATCTTCCGGTCTCCAGTTGCCAATTTTTTTGTCAATTGATGTATGAATCTCCGGCGAGAAGTCATCAATCATTTCAAGTTGTCCATCCCGGCGAATAAAGTATGTTAAGAATATGCCCTTTGTCAAATTGATTTTGTTATCTATATCTTTTTTATTGCCAAAAGAACCATCTGGATCCAACTTCAACGCATTGATCTGTTGATTGGTAATATCAATCATTTCCATCCTTTGCTCTTGATACATATTGACAAACAGAAGAACTCCTATTGTTAGGTTAATTATTAATAAAAATACAATAAGCATTTTACTATTGTATTGCGCTAAATTTCTTCTGGTTTCAGAAAAAATGGTAGAATTACGCTTCAATGAAATAGCCAACCCCTCGTACACTTTTAATAAGCGTTTTGTCACCTTTTTGATCAATCTTTTTCCTGAGCAGTTTTATATAGGCATCCACAGTATTACTCTCGACCTCAGAATGGTACCCCCATACTCGATCAAGAATGACCTCTCGCGTTAACACCTGCCCCTTATTTCGAATTAACAAATCAAATAAGGCAAATTCCCTCGGAGTTAATACCATGTGATCACCATTTCGGTAAATGGTATGTTTGCTGCGATCTATTTTAAGATTCTTTAAAATGAGAATATCAGCTTGAATAGGTGCATAATTCCGCCTCACTAGAACTCGTATACGGGCAAAAAGCTCCTCAAATTCAAATGGTTTTGTAAGATAATCGTCTGCACCAGAATCTAACCCTTTAATTTTATCCCTAAGGTCATCTTTTGCAGTTAAAATTAAAATCGCTCTTTCGTAATGGTCTTCTCTAAGTTTTTTACATACTGCAAGACCGTCTAATTCTGGCAGCATCCAATCTAAAATCAACAAATCATACTGAGAAGCTAGTGCTTCCTCCAAGGCATCATGGCCATTGGTTAGCCATTCAACTAAATAGCCTTCTTGTTTCTCAAGCATATGTTTCATAATCTTACCTAGACGATGATCGTCTTCTGCTAATAAGATCTTCATATTAGATCCTCCAGATTTTGCAAATTTTTTAAATTGGTTTTTAAACAAAACTGTTCTCGGCGTACTATTTATAAAAATGAACGTCAAAAGACAGGCTTTCCGAGTGTTCCGATTTCCTTATTTCTGTCTGTATTTCAGTCCATAGCGCTCATAACTTTGAAAAATCCTTAATTAAAAAGCCAGATTAAAAAGCTTCCGCTTATTAATCTGACCTAAATATGTTTCCAATCAAAAATAACGACTCGAATCAGAATCCTTTGATCTAAGATTTTTGCTTCTTCTTTTCTGCCAAATTTTAAATCCAATGAACCCAACTACTAGAAAAGAGACCACGATAATCACCGGAATCTTATAGTGATCCAAAATAGTGTAATACTTTGACCAGGCTACACTTATAGATTTGCCAATAACGATAAAGGTTGTCGTCCATAATAAAGAACTAATCGCATTATATATTAAAAAAGATAAAAAAGGCATCTTATTAATCCCCGCTAAATACGGAATTAATACCCGAATTCCAGCAACGAATTTTCCAAATAACACGACAAGAACTTGATATTTACTAAATAGTGCGTTTCCTCGATCAAACCTCTCGCCTGTTAAGCCAACGTATTTCCCAAACCTTTCGACGATTGGGCGCCCAAGAAAACAACCTATGCTGTACGCGCTAACAGACCCTAAGATATTCCCAATATTGGCAGCAATAAATAATGGAAACAATTTAAAGACGCCATGTGTCCACATGATTCCAGATAGTATCAGTGTGGTTTCAGCTGGAAAAGGTATGCCGACCATTTCTATAAAGAGGATAAAGAAAACACCCATATATCCATAATGTTGAATAATGGTTTGAATAGACAAGTTTGGTTACCTCCTTACAGAGTTCCCACCATAAGATGTAAATCTAAAGCGGTCAAAAGCTCTTGAAGTTCAATTGTGGGCTTTAAGAACTAAGTGGCCTTAACAGAAATACTCCACTTTTTGTTTCCTAAAATTAAAGACCATAAAAAATAGAAAAAGGTTCATAGCTCGATTCGAAAAACTAAAAACAAACCGTTCGAGTTTGTTCAGTTTCAATCACTGAACATATATTTCCTGTATTCTTTTTGTATGGATAAAATGATACCCATTATAATCATGTTTGAAAAAATTGAACTTCCTCCATAAGACAAAAAGGGTAATGAGATCCCCTTGACCGGCATAAGTCCTACAGTCATTCCAATATTTTGAAAGATTTGCAGCATAAGAATCATTAACGTTCCGGAACAAAGATAAGACCCAAAAGGAATCTTGGTTAATTGACCGATTATAGTGACTCTGTATAAAAGTAAGAAAAACAAGCTAATAACTAAGGTACCCGCCAGAAAGCCCCCTTCTTCGGCAATGGCTGAAAAAATAAAATCCGAGTTTTTCTCTGGGATATAAACGATACTGTTGCCAATTCCTTGTCCGGACAATTGCCCGCTTCCCACCGCTAAAAGAGATTGGTTGGTTTGATAGGCCATTGAACCATTCCCTCCAGGTTTAAGCCATCCTAGTATACGTGCCTGTTGGTGAGGGCTAAGAAGTGGGAGGAGATCATGAAAGAACACCGTTGGAAAGTTAAAATACAGAACCACTAATACCCCGATCAAGCCAATTGGAATTAAGGTTAATGGGAGGACAATTCGTGTTCGAACCCCAGAAAGCACAATAATGGTGACACTTGCCGCCAAAAACAACAATGGCATCCCCGTATCCGGTTCTTTATAGACCAATAAAGTGGGTGGTAATGTAACCAATAGTATCTTTCCAATAAGTAAAAAGTCAGATCGTGTGGTACGAGTGGTATAAGTCAGATTATGTTTAACAGCTAAATTAGAGTTTAAGATTAACAAGAACACTTTTAAAAACTCGGAAGGCTGAATCATCCCTAACAAAGGAATGCTGATCCAACGTTTTGCCCCTAGGATATTAGGTACAATTGATGACGGTAAAACAGGTAAAGCGGCTACCATTAAAAATCCAACAATATAAAGAGGCCAAGCTAATCGTTCTATTTGATCCGTATCTAGATAAGCAAAGATTAAGAGCAGCACCGCTCCGATTATATAGTTAATCCCCTGTTTGAGCCCCAATTTCTGACTCCCATATAATCCTGTATGCTGAACACCATGAATCGCTAAGATACTTATGACACCAAAAGCAGCGATAAGGTATAAAATGGATACGTCCAATTTTTTAAGGAAAGCATTCAGTTCATTTATCATTCTATTCGTTCTCCTATGTTCTTTAATGGCGTTGAATCTTGTTGTGTAGACGACTCGTTCACTCTAAACCCTTACTAGTTTTAAACTTAAGGTTTGTTCCATAAGAGTTTAGGGCAAAACTTCAAAATCGATTCAAACTGTTTCAAGGCAAAGCACATCAGATTATATCACTTAAAAGTGAAATTTAAATGAAAAACATACTCGATCTCTTTAACCTTCTTCTTGAACTCTTCTTAAAGTACGCTTCCTTTTTCTTTTCTCCATATAAAAACTCGACAAGCATTTCGGGGTCGTACCAGTTGTTTTCTCGCCTTATGCTCAAACCTTTTTCGATTTTCCAAAGTTATTTTAGCTCGCCCCTCTTTAGTGTAAGGATCGTTAACCGATTTATTTGAACAATTCATTTATGACATTTCGATATAAATCTTAAAATATTCTTCAAGAAAATGTAATAGGTTTCCAAGAAATTTCTAACTTTTAATGGGGATAATACAATGAACGATTATCATCATGAATCACAAAATACTGGAGGATGTTAACTTGGGTTGGATAGTTATTATGATCAGTAAATGTATTTATTTTCTAAGTCGTCTACTCGGTAACAAGGGCACGACAATAAGTGGTACAGTCGCATTACGTTTGGATCCATTCGTATTAAAAAAAATAAATAAAAATATCAACACCATCCTATTTGTTACTGGAACAAACGGAAAAACAACAACCGCAAATTTATTAGCTAATATTATGAAAGAAAATGGGAATTCTGTCATTCACAACAAAGAAGGGGCAAATATGCTAACAGGAATTACTGCTTGCTTGATAAAGTCCGCTAACTGGAAAGGCGTAGTCACTGCTGACACCGCTGTTCTAGAAGTAGATGAGGGGAGTCTTCCTTTGGTTTTAGAACAGTTGACACCAACTCGAATTATTATTCTGAATTTCTTTAGAGATCAATTAGATCGATTCGGAGAGATTGATGTACTAATTAAAAGTATGAGTCAAGCAATAAAGCCTGTCGAAACCGAACTCATACTAAATGCGGATGACCCATTAGTTATGCAATTTGATTCTTTAGGGAAAAAATCCGTTCATTTTGGCGTGCAAAATGAGGCGCTAAGATTTGGAAATTATGCGCAGGGTGAATCGGTTTATTGTCCTGTTTGCGGAAATGAATTGGTGTATCGCTCCATTCATTATGGTCAATTAGGAGACTATTCTTGTTCTTGTGGTTTCGCGAGAACACATCCAAAATATGAAGTAAGTTCAGCCGAACTTAATCAAACTCTGTGTTTTCAAATGAATGGATTTTCTTACAGGTCAACCCTTAAGGGGAATTATAATATTTACAACAGTGTAGCAGCCATTGCAGCTGCTTTTGAATCCGACGTTGAATATAATAAGATTCAGCAAGGATTGTCTCAGTATTCACTGAAAAATGGGCGTATGGAAACTTTTTATCATAAAGGCTTACCTTATATTTTAAATCTCAATAAAAATCCATCTGGTACGAATGTAATTATTAATGAAATTATGGGTGAAAACCAGCCAAAACAACTTTTAATCATTCTTAATGATAATATGGCCGACGGAGAAGATATCTCTTGGATTTGGGATGTAGACTTCGAGAGTTTAAATACGAAGGAAATTGAAAAAATAATTTGCTCGGGCAGCAGATCCAGTGAATTAGTTTTAAGGCTTACGTATGATAATGTTTCGAATGATAAAATCATTAATCTTTCTAACATACATGAGGCTATTCAATACAGCCTTAATCATCCACTTCAAACGTATATACTGCCAACCTATACCGCTTTAGGGAAAGCTAAAGATGACTTAGTAAGGAAGGTTCAACCGGTATGAAGGAATTAATTCTATATAACTTTTTCCCAAAGCAGATGAATTTGTATGGTGATAGAGGAAATGTAACAGTTTTGCGACGACGCTGTGAATGGCGAAATATAAAACTGATTGTAAAGGAGGTCACGGATCAAGATCATCACTCACTTAGTGATGCGGATCTCCTATATATGGGAGGTGCAGGTGACCGTGAACAACGTCTGATCAGCCAATTTTTCGGAAAAACGCTCTCAACTAATATTAAGAATGTTCTTGAAGATGGTGCTGCTTGTTTAGCCATTTGTGGTGGCTATCAGTTGTTAGGCAACTATTATGAAACACTAGACGGAACAAAAATAAAGGGAATCGGAATTTTTGATTATTATACAAAAGCCGATAGCAAACGACTAGTCGGTGATGTATTACTTGAGTCAGAACAATATGGAACAATTATTGGATTTGAAAATCACGCAGGCCAAACCTTCCATCAAGGCGTGCCTCTGGGGATCGTCAAACACGGTTATGGTAATAATCTAGAAGGCAAAACAGAGGGGTATCAAAATGGCCATTTCATCGGAACTTATCTTCATGGTCCTATTTTACCAAAGAATCCACTCTTGGCCGACAGACTAATAAAATGGGCTATGGAAAGAAAATATGGTGAGGATCCTTTATTTCCATTAGAAAACAATGAAGAAGCGGCAAGAACCCAGGCAATTAACCGAATAAAACAACGTCGTTCTTAAAGAACGCGGGCCGGTTCTCTCGCTTCCTTTCGTAATGCATGAAGCAAATTAGAGGCCGGGGAGCTTCTACCCTTAGCAGCTCGACCAGCCTCATTACGATAACATTCTGTGAAATACTAGTTTTTAGAGCGTGAAAGGTACCGCCTGTTATTTACTATCCTGTCACTTTTGACATGTAACCTTATTCTAAAAACTCCCGTACAATTCTTGTGAATTCATGCGGTTCTTCAATAAAGGTGAAGTGGGCACTATTTTCTAGCACCTTGTATTTGGCATTTGGAACCAGGTTTGCGTAATAGTGTGTGGTATTCGGTGTCGCTTCGTCATATCGCCCACACATGAAAAGAGTAGGCATGTCGATTTCATGTAGACGATCGGTTACATCGAAATCACGTAATGTACCCGTCACTGTAAATTCGGACGGGCCCCACATCATGCCATAGATCTCTTCGTTCATTTGTTCCATTGCCTCCATAAGCTCTTCAGGCCAAGGAAGCTTTCGGCAAACATGCTGTTCATAATATTCGATCATGGCTTTCTGGTATCCCTCTGAATCCGTTGTATGATTTCGTTCACAGGTTTCGATGATCTCCTGTGTCTCTTTTGGAAAAGCTTTGAGGTAGTCCCTCTGGTCCTTTTCCTATAGTCTGGCACTAAGTGCAGGGCTTGAAAAGATGGCACTTATAACGCCTTTTGGTTTTTTTAATAGATAAGCGCCTAGAAGCATCGTTCCCCAAGAATGACCAAGAATATGAACATCTTCTAACCCAAGGTAGTCTCTTACCTGTTCTAACTCATCGACAAATCGTTCCAGTGTCCATAATGAAGAATCCTTTGGTGAATCAGATTTCCCTCCGCCTAATTGGTCATAATAGATCACTGGACGTTCTTCACCCAGCATCCTAAGAGGATCAGATTCCATACTTGCCCCCCCTGGACCACCATGAAGAACAAGTAACGGAATACCTGGACCATCACCGGCAATACGATACGATACCTTACCTCCTGTAACCGAAATAAAACCTTCCTTATCCCTAATTCGCTTCACAAATTTCACCCCTCTCAGTAGGTTATCTCCAAAATAGTTATCAAACAGCCATCGAGAGTATCGAAACACATCTCTTTAAAGCTCTAAAAATCTAATTCCTTACCAACATCTAATCATCCTTTAAATTGATCAATGGTGTGTATGCGATGTTTCATAAGGCAATGGTTTCAACATGGGTCGAATGTTGGTCGATGAGGCTTTTAATGGAGTTGTGTTTCCCTTTTTACTAGAAATAGAATGATCTCGCTGCAATAAAAACAGAGCCTTATAAGAAAAAACCTTCATTTTTCTTATAAAAATGAAGGTTTTCTGGACTATTCTAAGTTACTATGCTGCTTGAAGGCTATTTTGTGATTTACACTTTTTTGCTCAGCATAAAGTAAACAGATGGCGTCAAAAAGAATATGAACGGATTGGTCAAAAAGTGATCCCAGTGGTTGAATGGATTCCATTTCATTGTCTTTGCGATACTTAGTTGCTCCTGGTACATTCAGTATGTCTGTTGCATGGTTTGCTAAGGGAGAATTCGGATCAGTGGTCACTGCGATGACCTCACAATGCAGTGCTTTTGTTTTTTTCGAAACAAGCACAACATTTTGAGTTTTTCCTGAGCCAGAAACCGCAACAAGTAAATCCCCTTCAGCAATTGATGGTGTAATCGTTTCACCAACTACGTATACAGTAGCACCCAGATGCATTAAACGCATCGCAAACGATTTTGCCATGAGACCTGATCGACCTTCACCAACAACAAAAATGCGTTTTGATTTCATAATTTTTTGACTAATGTTCTCGAAGTCACTCTCATTTACTTTATCAAGAACAGTTGCAATTTCTGTTACTATTTTATTTAGTGTTTCCATTCTAAATCCCCTCCAAAGCAAGTGAATGAAACGCTTGGGCTGATGTAAGTTTATTATTGGCTTTTGTGATCGCTGACCCTATAATGACAACGTGCGGCTTTAGGTAACTTAAATTTTTAACTGAATCTAAAGTAATCCCACCAGCAAATGCCAATTTTTTTCCGGATTGGTAAAGATGATCGTAGTCTTGAGTTTGTTTATATTGATTCCCATTAAATTCTTGTTCGTCTTTACTAACATGACTACAAAAAATTGCATCGTAATTTAAAAGGCGTTCTTGAACCCTTTTTTCAGTATTTAACAAGTCAATCATAATCTCTTTGTTCCAATTAGCTGCAATCTCTAGGCTCTTTTCAATGGTTACAAATGGTGCTGTGCCCATTACTGTTGAAACATCAGCCCCTGCCTCAAAACATAATTCCAATTCATATTTTACATTATCCATAGTTTTCATATCAGCTAATACAATTTTATCAGGGAAAGTAGACTTGATTTGTCTAACACTTTCAACTCCAAATTCCTTTATCAATGACGTCCCAACTTCAATCCAATTCACATAATCTTTTACTTCTGTTACAATATTAATTGCCTCTTCTATCGACAGTCTATCTAAAGCAAGCTGAATGTTCATTATTACCCCCCTCACAATAAAACGGTTTACTAAATCGATTTATCGAATTATAAACTATTCCTAATTAAAATCGCAAGTCCTCCTGTTTACCTAACTCCTAGCGACCATAAATTCCGTTAGAAAGGTCTGTACCGCTTTATATTTTACCTATTATTAAGGATGCGAAAGTGATTCACGAATACATAATTCACATGGGAAAACATACTCCCTTGCTTCAATATCTTCCTTGTTAATTTGTTGTAAGAGAAGTTCCGCAGCTTTCTTTCCCATTTCAAATGAGGGTTGAGCGATTGTCGTGATTGAAGGATTCGCCACATCCGCAAATGGAAGATTATCAAAAACAATGAGTGAAAAATCATTCGGGATATTTAGTTTCTTTTTCTTTATAAAGCGAAGCACTTCTATTAAAACTAAATCATTAGCAGCAATTAAGGCGGTAGGCGGATTTTCACTTGAAAATAACGTTTCTAATGCTAATCCAATCCGATCAATTTCTTCAATTCCTATAAGTCTAGGATCCAAAGGTAATCCTAAATCTTTCATCGCTTGTTTGTAACCCTCTATTCGATCAACGCGCGTACTAATGACAAGAGGTTGAGTTACGATAGCAATTCTCTGATGACCGTTAGATGCAAGCTGCTCTATTGCCTGTTGAGTAGCCTCTTTATTGTTAACAACTACTGTATGAATAGGTAAATCAGGAACTTTTCGATCCATAAATACAACTGGATAATTTTCCTCAACCATTTGTTTATACAAATCAACATTTTGACCTGTCGGAAAAATAATCAAGCCATCAACTTGTTTTGCTCTAAGCATTTCAATATAATTTTTTTCTTTTTCGGGGTCATTATCGGCATTACAAAATATCGCATGCATTTCATATTTATGACAAAAATCTTCAATAGCTCGACTGACTTCTGTTGAAAGTCTATGCATAATGTTTGCTACAATAATGCCTACCATTGACGTTCTTTTTTGCTTCAAACTTCTTGCTATATAGTTAGGCTGATAACGAAGGTCGTCCACGGCTTTTTGTATTTTCTTTCGTGTTTCTTCACCCATATAACGATATCTTTTATTAAGAAATTGCGATACCGTACTCTTAGAGACTCCCGCTTCCCTAGCTACATCTCCAATCGTAATTTTACTCATAAATATCGACCTCTTTGCTACTTAGACTTACTCTATTTTATAGTTAATTTTAAAAATTATCCAGTAACAGTAAGTCAAAGAAAAATCCCCCATTTTTTCTAGGGGAGTCTATTAAGCCACTTTTTCTATTTTGTTCTTTTTATGTTTTTGTGAATTATTCACAGCAAGAATAGTCAGAATGGCAGAGGCGAATAAAGAACCTGCCATGAAAACATATGATGCCCCAAATCCACCTGTTGCACCATTCAAATATCCAACTACATAAGCGCCTATAAATGAACCTATAGCGCCATGCTATTAATTAAAGCTATTGCTCCACCGGATACGTTTTGTGGTAAAATTTCAGGTATAATTGCAAAAAATGGTCCATATGGCGCTTTCATTTTATAACACCTCTTTTAATTTTAAATTTGATTGTATATATTCATTTAATTCAACTCGTGTAGGATAACCTTCATGATCACCAGGTGATTGAATGGCCAGGGCACCAATTGCATTCCCACGAATCACTGATTCTTTTATTGATAACCCTTCAAGTAGTTCACTTATAAGGCCAACAGCAAATCCATGTACAATATAGTCACTAAAAGCATCATTTCCTAATTTACTTACCCATCAAGAGTGAAAACCCAATCGAGCTAAACCAACAGCGACATTTACCTCGGCTCCAGCTAAGCCACGTGTATACTGATCAACTTTACTCAGAGGCCCAACACTATTTGCTATGAACATTGCCATTGCTTCAACATAAGTCAACATAAGTCATAACATCTAATTTTTTGTGCATAAAGGTTCCTCGCTTTCAAGATCAAGTTGATAAAGTATCGTGTGTTATGTGTAGGAACAAGTGAAAATTCTAAGCTTTATCTTAACAATTCAAACCTGTTAATAAAACAGGTCGATAAATCGGTCTACTAAATCGGTTTATAAACCGAGTATAAATGATATGAAAGCGTTTTTCAACAGGTATCCATTAAGTTTTTTCAAAATTCGAGTTGCTCCATTATGGGAGTCTTCTCCATTAAATATAAAATTGAGTTATGTGACTTTGACTCTAATCCTTGATAAATAAAATGGATCGTTTACCTTCAGATCTGTACCTATATATTCATTCCGTATGTGTAAATAGCGCATTCCAAGAACTCTATCTTCCTGTAAAGGTAACTCTTTCCAATAGGTGAATCGAAAATAGAACTTACTCAATTATTTCCACATTACTCTTATTCATTGCATGAACGAATTGTTTGGCTTTTTTTGTAATGTGCTCTAGGTTTTCTTTCGTGTATCGACTTGGCAAAGTTGTCAGATTACTGCCTACCCCCACTCCAATAGCCCCAGCTTCAAAATACCCCCTAATATTCTCAATATTGATCCCACCTGTTGGTAATAATGGGATTTGTGGGAGAGGACCTTTGATAGCCTTTATAAAATCCACCCCCAATATATTAGCAGGGAAAACTTTTACTGCGTCAGCACCTAGGTTATAAGCCTGAAGAATTTCTGTAGGTGTCATTGCCCCGAGTATACACGTTTTTCCATAATCTTTCGTTACTCGAATTACATCTTCTTGAACCATTGGAGTAAAAATGAACTCCGCTCCAGCTTGAATCGCCTTTTCCGCTGTTTCCACGTTTAAAACTGTCCCAGCTCCGACAAGTACCTCCCTCTTCCGATAATATTTTACTAATTTTTCAATTACTTTTATTGCGTGCGGGTTTTCCATCGTGATTTCTAAAATCGTGACCTTTCCTTTTATTAATGCTTCTGATAAATCCACTGCACTTTCTTCTGTGATGTCACGAATCACCGCAACAATTCCTCTACCTTTAATCTCATTTAACATGTTTACCATTCCTCCTAAATCCTAAAGTATTTATTATCTGTTTAAAACAAATGCATTGATTTATGTCCCTTTCTAGTTCAACTTATTAACTCTAAGTTACCGTAAAAACTTTTGTGAAGCACACACATTATCTCGATTAAAAATCGTCATACTAACAAGAATGAAGCCAGCAAATATCTGCTAGCTTCCTCATTTTCACCTTATTACGATTTAGTCTCAAGCCATTTTTCTAACTTGACACGATCTGGGAGTCCATCATTGTCGCCTTGAGTGGTGACTTGTATTGCACCAATAGCATTAGCCTGACACACAGATTGCTCCGTACCTTTCCCTGCAATGTACCCATCGATGAAACCTACGGCAAAGCCATCACCAGCACCAACAGTATCGACCACTTTATCGACCTTGAAGCCTGGTACAACGAGGCTACCGTCAGCAGATTTAACAAATGCCCCCTCTGGTCCAAGCTTTACGATGACTTGCTTTACACCTTGTTTCAGATAATAATCGCAAATGTGCTCAGGGTCACTTGAACCGGTTAGAATCAGACCTTCTTCAACACCTGGAAGCACAATATCGCACTGAAAGGCTAGGGTATTAATTGTCTCGACCATCTCTTCTTGTGTAGACCACAAATTAGGACGCAAATTAGGATCAAAGGTTATCGGAATACCAAGAGCTTTTGCCTCTGATAATAACAGTTGAATCGTCTCTCGACATTCCAACGACAAGGCGGGTGGAATGCCGGTGAGATGCAGATGGTCAAATTGGGCCATTCTAATTTCTGAAACATCCGTTGGGTTTAAATGCGAGGCGGCCGAGCCTTTTCGAAAATAGACGACTTCAGGATCACCCTCTGCTACTTTGGATTTTAGCTGAAAGCCTGTTGGATAACGGTCATCAATGGTGACTTGATCCGTTTGAATGTCTTCTTTTAATAAATAGTTTTTAATATACGTACCGAATGGGTCATCACCAAGCTTTGTTAAATAGCTAACACGATGTCCTAGTCTTACTAAACCAATGCAGACGTTAACTTCGGATCCAGCTAAATATTTAGTGAAATGGTTAATCTCATCGAGTGATCCCACCTTATCAGCCACAAACATGACCATCGGTTCACCGACTGTTAATATATTTGCAATACGCGTCACAACCTTTCTATATTTCTTATTCATGAATTGGGGGGTGGATCCATTGCTTGATCGCACGTGCAGGGTCAAAAGAATAGATTAGAAGAAATTCTAATAGAATAGGGCAAAACGTTAGCTTCAACCACTTCTTTGAAAAGAAGACAGCCGCCACTTCACTCGATTGCCTAATCGGAATCCTTTGTAACCATAGTTTTAAAAAAGGGCGCGTGACTGTAGCTTGTTTTGTATAAAATGCACTTGATTCACGGGCTTCAAACACATGGAACAGCTCATGCGCTACGATAAGATCATATAGAGAAAAATCACATAATAAATCTGATAATCCATTCTGATCTATGAGATTTTGAACGTTCTCAATTGCTGTTTGATGAACTTCTATTGTTGAATCCTTTGGATGAAAAAGGCCGAAATAAGGAAACATCGGGTTAATTTCCCCGGTGACTTTCTCAATTGTGAGGCCGAGGGATTCGGCAACATGTTCTGGTGTAGGCAAGTGACCGGGGGATTTTAACCCATCTTCTCCCTCTAGCTTCCGGTTCTCTACGTCCATACTTTCGGACGTCTTACTATCTATCGATAATGACCCTGGCTTCCCTTGAACTTCTTTTTCAAAAATACGCATGCCACAGGCCACACTTTTTTCAATGAGTTCTTGCTTTTCTCTACTAGTAAGTGTGATGGAGAGTAACCCTTTCTCAATAAGGGTCTCCTCCCACTCTTGAGCTTCTATAGACAACAAGGAAATCACCCATCTTTTCAAATCAATTGAATCTGTGTTAACGGTCATTCTTTCCACCCACTACAACAAGAGGCATATCCGCATCGAGGGTAATGAGTTCGGTTTCGAGGACCTTTTCAATTTGTTCGAGGTTTGAAATACCGGAATAATCAAGAAGACGTGACCCCGCTAAAATAAAGACATCGGGTACAAGTAACATGTCACTGCGATAGAGACTACAGGCATCCCAAACTTTCTTAATGCCAACCATTACATCAGAGACCGTCGTACTTAACGCCATGCCATCACGACGTTGAATTTTTACAAAACCTTTTTTATCAACGATACGTAGTTGATTACGACCTTTCTTTTCTAAATTAAAGACAAAGAATTGATCGTTTTTCTCTGAAGATGTGACTTCTGATGCCGGAACACCCATAGACTCGGCAGCAATCTCTGCTGCTTCCTCTTCGGTACATTCTTTTAATAGATTTGTTGTTTTTACCTCAGTGGACCCGGTAGCAATTGCTGTGACTTTCTGTGTCTGTGAATCGATTTCAATATGAACCTCAATACTTTCTGGCAACGCTCCACTTTTTATTGCAAGGTCTGCTGCTTCACGCTTTATTTGAGCGATATCTTGGGCACTTGGATTAGGGATCACACGTTCTACAACATCACGAACCATCGCAAGGGCAACACCAATCGATGAAATGACTTCCGCATTCTCAGGAATCTTATATTTTAAGTTCATCCGATTTGCAGTAAAAGGAAGCAAGGATGCTGCTCCACCACCTACACCAACAAGCATCGTTTGATCCTGCTCAAGTTTATATTGAGCTGATAAGTTATTAATAACGGTTAAAATTTTATCCGTCGATTTCTCAAGAATCTTGGTAGCTGTTTCTTCGATGGAAAGGCCTAACATTTTCGCAAGAGGGACCATCGCTTTACGGCAGGATTCAATGTTCCCATAAGCATAGAAACTTGAATCAACAAGTCCAAGAACATTTGCTGCACATGTATTTGTGATCGTGATCCGTTTTCCACTCTTGAGTTCGATGGCGACATAATCGGCCGGATCATCATCCTTCGGTCTAACAAAAACGACTTGTGGATCAACAATTTCATCTTCAGGTGTGAAAGCAGCATAAGGAAGGCCCGCAATGTGAGCACTTCTTGGTCCGACATCAATGACTTGGCCACCCTCAACACGGACCATACTTCCTCCGGCGACACCCAGGACACGAACATCAAGTGAACTAACATAGGTCCGATGGCCACCGACGATGGAATAATCTACCGTTGGACGACCATTTTTAATAACACCAATATTCGTACTCGTGCCTCCAACTTCAAAATAAATACCATTAGATGCCCGCAAATACATCAAAGAGCCAACCACACTAGCCGCAGGGCCTGAGAGCATGGTGAGAACAGGGCGCTTCTTCATTTCTTCTACTTCTATAACACCGCCATCACCACGCATCATCATAAGAGGGACATTAATCCCTGTTTTCTTAACACTTTTATCTGTACTTTCAGCAGTTTCTAGCATTTTCGGAAGTATGCTTGCATTAATGGCTGCCGTTCGTGTCCGAACTGTGAGACCGTATAATTTACTAATCTCTGAAGCGACTGTACAAGGTAAGTGTTGTTCTGCTGCGACATCATGGACAATCTTCTCCTCAGCCATGCTATCAACTCCAAAAGCCTGACTCGCGACAATGACCTCTGAGCCCTCTGCCTGCAATTCCTTTATTGCCGATGCCACACCTTCCTTCGTCGCTTCTTTTAACTTTCTATAGGTGTGCGAGGTTTTGATAAATTTGCCGGTACCAAGGGGAATATCCTTAATTCGAGATTGTCGTTTGACAATAAACCCTTCCAATCCACCTTTTCCCATCCCAAGAATACCCACATGAGCAACATCACCTTCAAGTAAGGCATTTGTGGCCTGAGTGGTACTATGAGCAATGAAAATCACTTCTTCTGGTTTAATATTATTTTCTTTTAAGCAATTCTGGAATGATTGAACAACACCGGTAGCAACGCCCAGTTCATCATCATGGGTCGTCATTACATGAGCTCTTCCCACAATCTCATGAGTTTCGTTATCAATGGCGACAGCCTTAGTAAAAGTCCCGCCAACATCTATTCCGACACGAATGGCACGTTTTGTCATCTCTTTTCAAACCCTTTCTTACGGCGACACCTGAGTCGCTTGATGTATTCTGCTTGGTCTCTAAGGATTTATTTGTCCTCGTATATTTAATAAATCATATTATCTCAATCTATTTTGCAATAATTGGTATAACCCAAAGTTTGCGACAATCGTTTGCAATTTAAGAAGCAAGAGAAAGCAACAACGTGTTGCTTTCTCCGATTGGTTAACGGAACATATAGACCGCAATAATTTCGTTAATGAGGACAATGAGCCAAGCCCAAGGTAATCCAGTTTTCAAGAAGCTCTTTACACCAATCTTAGTATAGTTAATCGCCCATAAGTTCCAAGATTGAGTTGCACCTGCAGAAATTGCCATTGAAATCGTTGGAATATACACAAGAGGTAAAAGGACTACTGGTTGGAAAATATGCAAACTAACAAGTATTGCAATGGTCGCACTACCTGCACCCCAAACCATCAACGGACCTCTAAACAATGCAAGTGGTGCAAGAACGCCGATCGCGATAGCAATCACAACGGGATTATGTGGAATAATTGGGCTTACAAGTGGATTAAAGATATGCGCATCTAACCCTGCAGCCTTCCCAAAGATCGCTAGCATAAAAAGCATACCTAGGAGAAGCGCAACGTCTGTGACACCATCGTGGAGTGTCTTCTGAATTAAAGCAATCGCCTCTTTAACATTAAATAGTTTCTTAGTAAGTAAGAGACCTAGAATAATCGCCACCATAATTGCAGGAATTGGCTGCCATCCAAAAACAATGGCCATAAATACTGGAACAATAGGAACGATAAATGAAATTACTGGCGCATTAGCCGGTGCTGCGTCATTTGTCGCTGCCCATGCTTGATTGAGTTTGCCACTTTTTAAGTTGAAAATCAGCATTAAGATGATAAAGACGATTTGAATAGCCATAGCAATGAATCCAAAATGAATCCAAGATGGACCATATTTAATAGATGGGAAGAACAATTGAATTTGCTTAAATAACGCAATATTGAGATACATCCCTGCACCGACTGAAAGTGTAAAAGATGATACAGCGACAGGTTTTGGTACACCTAGTGATAATAGAATTGGAAGAATAATAACACCGATCGCAATAACTGCCCCAACACCGAAAGTACTAGTGAAAATCAAACTGGTTACAATAGAGAGCAAGATTGTAATAACAAGCGGCTTTTCTCCACCAAGCTCTACAATCTTACGAATTATGGAGCCCGCAATGCCTGTTTCAACAATGACACGGCCAAACCAACTACCAAAAATAACAACAACAGCGGTTACTGCATAGCCTTCTGGACCAGATTCAAAAATAGCGATAGCATCATGGAAGTTAACACCGCCAATAATAACCCATAAAATCGCCATAATGAAAAAGCCAATCATGAGGTTTCCACCTTTTATAGCGAAATAAATCATGCCAAAATAAGTTAACAATAGTAAAATACCAAGAAAAATATCCATAACGATTTTTTTCCTCCCTTAAATTAAATGTTCTCGCCTTTACTCAAGTCAGTGCTCACTACAACTAAAGAAATGGCATCACACCTTTCAAAAGGATCAAACTAGAATTCAGTGTTTTTTAGAGGCCTCTAGACCCATAAAAAACTAGGCATTATGGGTATTACAAACCGTTTTAGTAAATCGATTTAGTTAAAGGGTGTAAAAATAAGTGCTATTCCTTTTTCATTCCCCATAGCCCTTGGTTAAAATATATTTCTATGATGAATTTTTATCACTGCTTTTCCTACTTATTCAATGGTTTTATTATTAACTTTTCTAACTCAATGGCCAATTGTTGAAATGGTTCAGCTCCACATGGATATTCTATGGTTATTGGTATAGTTGGATTAAATTGACTTAATATGTCTTGCCAAGGAACATCTCCTTCACCAAGAAGAACGGTCTTTGGTCCCGCCTTGGTTCGCTTAACATCCTTTAGATGAACCAATTTCGTAAATCGACTGATTTTCTTTGCATTCTCGAGTGGATCCTCATTTACCCAAAAGCTATTCCCAACATCAAATGTAGCGTATAGTGGAAGTCCTTCTTCTTTTGTATTTGCTAAAAAATCAACAAGTGAATCCACTGGGCCATTTTTAGGTGTCTGATCATTCTCTGCGGTTATCGTACCTTGGAATGTGTTAGCCAATTCAAAAAAACGCTGACGATCCGTTGCGCTCCATCCCAAAAAGTCTCCCCTGTTAAATTTTATCATCGTCGCACCGAGTTTATTTGCTTCGGATATATACCGCTTGAGACAGCTTGATTTTAACCTTCCTTTTTCAAACAACGTATCTG
Source organism: uncultured Sporolactobacillaceae bacterium (assembly GCA_963829575.1). Classification (GTDB taxonomy): domain Bacteria; phylum Bacillota; class Bacilli; order Bacillales; family Sporolactobacillaceae; genus KACC-23026. The sequence continues at coordinate 189,536 of CAWHJF010000019.1, forward strand.
GGATCGAATATAACACCTCTAAATTTGTCACCGCTTTCATTTTTGCGATGTCATTCCATTCTTTATCTCTTATGTACTCCCGACGCACTTCAATTTTCTGAATACCCATATCCTTTAATGGTTGAAAAACAGAAGCCTGTGACATCCCCTTTTCTAGTAATTCTATAAAAACAAGGGTGTTGACAACAACTTGACCTCTATCTGTCATAATCTTAACCTCCTACACGTATTCAATTAGGTTACCAAGTAACTATGATTTAGTTTAGATTCTTTAAGCCCCCATAAGGCATAACTTGTATAGCCCCTTATATACACCTCTATGTTTGATCGTAACTTCATATGACACTTTTAATAAACCGTTTTACTAAAACGATTTATTAAAACGCTTACACAGAGTATACATTCAACAATTATGTTTTTCAACCCATTTTTTTAAAAATCTAAAAAAATACGCAAGGCTCCTATATTGTCACTGTAAAAAGCCATTTCCAAAAGTGATCATGAAGCTCCTCCCTTTGAAGATTGAATCCGATTGAATAAAAACTGATCCAGCAGCTTTTATCAACTCAACGAATTCAATAACAAAAAGAGCCCAATGAGCTCTTTCCTTCTATCTTAGATTAATTTGTCAATGCCAATAGCGAGACACACTCCATGTGAATCAAGTGTGTCTCGCAGACACTTTTGATGTAGTCGTGTTTACCTTTAATCCTTTGTTCACACATTTGGTGTATTTTTCTTGTATTTCTTCATACTTTTTATGAGGTATCCACCTTTAAATCCAACAGGTTCATACGCGACCACAAAAGCTTTTGGATCTTCTTTTTCTAAAATTTTCATTAATTCTTTTTCTCGCGTTCGTTTCGCAATCACATCGAGTCGGCAGCGCTTTACATCGCCCATCCCTAAGCCCTCAAATACCGTGACGCCAAACCCTTCTCTTCTCAAACGGTCAATGAGTTGATCGTTTTTTTCCATGAGACTAATATTTAACGCTCGATAACCTATGGCTAACTTTTCTTCAAGGAGTCCGCCTAAATAAATACCGCCGCCATATCCAATACCATATCCTACCATATTATAAATATTTGAAAGATCTGAGAAGACAATTCCTAAACTTATCAGATAAATGAACGCTTCTAACACACCAAGTAGAGCTGCAGCGCTCTTCTGACCTTTTACCACAAACGTCATGCGTAGTGTAGAGACCGGTACCAAAATCAATTGCATGACTAATATAAGCAACGCTTTTAACACATTAACCCTCCATGTTTACAAATAGTATTAAACCAACTCCACCTAAAATAATGCATTCATCGCGTAAAAGCAATCGAAAAATCTTGCTTTTTAAACCTCTTATTTCCACAACATCACCTCATCACCATTTAGACTATTACTATAGGCATTCTTCCATGCATAAGAACTATGAACAAAATAAGGACAACACCCAATGCGAGTGTTGCCTCATCCTTAGATTAGTGACTTAGCCATTCCACGGCACTCTTTCGTTCATTGAAATTGAAAGTTTCCAATTGAATATCCGGTATATGGTTGACGAGCTTACCCAAAATCTCCATCCACTTTTTATCGCTTATGATCGCCACCTTCTTGAAACGATCCAAATGACCCGCTTCAAATTTAATATCTTCTATAAAACCTTCAAACGAATACCCTATCTCCTCAACAGTTATCGCGACATTGAACGCATCCTGCTCTTTTTCTTTCTGTTTAAAATAATTCTTAATATCCTCAATCTCATCACTTGTTAGTTTTCCTTCAATTTTAACGTCAATAAAATTTTCTCGATCTGTCAGTGTAAACAATTCGAACGGCCTCCTCTGATATGGATTTAATAATAACTAGTGGTGATGCGAAGACATTTTTGATGACCCGTACAGATCATAAACTATTAAAAAGAAAAAGTTCGACCTTTAAAGAATCGTCTCTTGTTTGTTTACCACATTTTATTGATTAACAAACATAAATCGAGCCTCTAACACGTCCAAAGATAAGCTCTAATGATTTACGACTCCTAGTTATTTAAAACCCGTATCATTGTCTGTGTAACAAAAGACGCTGAGCCATAAAATAGCTAGCTTTCAATCCACAAGTTTATCTGTCTACTTTTTAGGTTATAGAATACTAAGTGTTTATTTAAAAGACTTAACTGCCTAGGAGGATAAACTTATGAAATCCAGCATAATAAATCAAGCCGAAAATTTATTAATAGAACAAAAACAAGAAATGATCGAGCATTTACAATTGAATAATCGTCCACCTTCTGATGAACTGTCTCATTATGATAACCATCCAGGTGAACAAGCAACAGATCTATTTGATCGAGAAAAAGAGAGGGCTTTGAATCACCATGCTAAAGAAAGATTGGAGGCTATAAATGAAGCGTTACACGCCATTGAAGAAGGAACTTATGGAACTTGTGAAGTTTGTGGAAAAACCATTCAGGAAGAACGCGTGTTGACGGTACCGACAACATTCAGGTGTGTGAAACACGCAGACAGCCAAATAAGCGATACCCGGCCTGTTGAAGAAGATGTCCTTGAACCCGATATTTTTGAAAGGGAAAGAAAATCGGAGTATATGGAATCAACGGTATACGACAGTAAAGATACCTGGCGTGATGTGGAAGCTCATGGTACGTCTGAAACGCCTTCCGATTTTTACGAGGATAAAGACAACTATAATTCGATGTACGTAGATTCCGAACACCATTCAGGAAGTTCAGAACCGATCGACGAAGTAGCGAAAACAGATCAAAGTGGGAAAAGTCCTTTGAATCGTAGACAACCCAAGGAAGGTAAAGAGAATTAAGTTAATAGGATAAAGGCTCTTTTCATAATCTATGTTGTTTTGATACTATGTCAAGAAAATAGACACAGATTTTCTACCGCGCTTTCGCTTGGTGGCCTTCATGAAAAAGTTAAAATAAAGGACATTTAAACTTTTTCATGAAGGGTAAAATTAGGCTGCGGAATTCCTGAACATCTGCTCAAATTCATTTGGTGTATAGTACCCTATCGTCGAATGAATCCGCTTAGAATTGTAGAAGAACTCGATGTATTCAAATAAGGATTTTTTCGCTTGCTCTCGCGTTTTATAGTGGGTCTGATAAACGAGTTCACGTTTAAGAATGCCATGAAAAGACTCGATACACGCATTGTCATAACAGTTTCCTTTTCGGCTCATACTGCCAATCATATGGTACTGGTTTAATAGTTTCTGATAGTCAGAGGAGGCATATTGAACACCCCGGTCTGAGTGATGGATCACGCCTTTTCCTGGTTTTTGACGCTTGTAGACGATCTTTAATGCAGCGATCACCAATTCCTTTGGCATCGTTTTGTCCATGGCCCAACCTACTATTTTGCGAGAATATAAATCCATGACGCTCGCCAAATACAACCAGCCCTCGTTGGTCGGAATATAGGTGATATCCGTTACCCATAACTGGTTAGGTTTACTGGCTTTAAATTGACGATTTAAGACGTTCTCACTGACTGGGTGTTGATGTTTCGAATTGGTCGTGGCCTTATATTTTTTGACGGTACAAGACTTCCATTGCTTCTTTGTCATAATCCGTGAAACGGTTCTCTCGCTTACTTTTACACCGCGTTTATTCAAAGTCTTGGTTATTTTAACACTGCCGTATCGCTGCTTAAATTCTAGATGGGTCTTTAAAATCTCTTGTGATAATTTCTCATGTTGTTTTTGCCTGTCACTCTTTGGCCGATTGATCCATTTAAAATAACCGCTTTTGGAAACTCCCAGAACTATGCACATCTTCTCCACTCGGAATAGGGAGAGATTTTCATGAATGAATTCATACTTTACCGAGGGCTTTTCGCGAAGTAGTGCATCGCCTTTTTTAAGATGTCATTTTCCTCCTTGAGATCACGAATTTCCTTCTGAAGGGCTCTAAACTCAGCTGCTTCTGAAGAATAGGATTTTACAGGTTTAACCTCTGGCTGTTGACCATACTTCTTCACCCAGCCATGTAACGTATTGGTGTTCACACCGATTTCCCTGGCTACCTGAGCAACCGGCTTATTGTGTTCACTTACATACTTTACGGTTTCAATTTTAAATGCCTCTTCGAATTGTCTTCCTTTTGCCATTTGGACACACTCCGTTATAGTTGATTTATTTATTATAACAATCTGTGTCCACTTTTTAGTCTAGCATCATACCATCCAAATCCATACTCTTCTTCTAACCCCGATATATGACTGCGCAATCCCTTTAATCCAATCAAAAATTGAATAAAAGGTAATCTATGAACTATTCGTAAGGAACCAAACAAAGAGGCTTAAAAGGACGTTTCCCAACGATAGCCGTTCATATTTTCGTTCCTACTAAAACACGATATTATTTAATCATTTTTAAAATCTTATATATTTGTCCATTACTGATTCCATCATTTTTAAATACTATATAGTAACTTAAATTAAAAGGTGGTGAGTATGTATTGGGTATTAAACGTTTATTTAAATCATCCGATCACAACCAATTTAATGAGTGCCCCGACTACCAATATCATAATGGATGGAAATATGACAATGGTTGGAAATATTGCGATCGTCCTAAGTGCTCTTCTGATGACAATAGATACCCTAAACGTTGTAGATGTCATGACCGGCATAGATGCCACGAAAGTTGTAGGTGCCATGACGAGTGTAGGTGCCACGATAAATGTAGGTGTCATGGGGAGCATAGATGCCGCGACGGCTCCTATTAAATTGTTAGTCATAACAACTTAATACTCAAAGATTCAAACCGAATCCTATTCAATTGAAGGGAGGGAAAAGCGATGGGACCATCCCCCTATCCTTACCATTGTAATTGTGGTTGCTGTATGCCTTGGTGGGTAAACTGTTTACCTTCGTTATTAACCTGCTGTTCCCCTTGCCGCTATTGGTGACTTTTAACGTGTTTAGTTGTTCGACTAACAAAAGCGTACAAACAATGCTTTAAAGACACCTGGTATTACAGGTGTTTTTTGTGTGCAATACCTATAATTTTTTCTCTTTATTATTTTAATCCTTTTTACAATTTTACGAGACAATCTTCATATAGATCCACCTTGTCCAAACGTATGCAGGAGACTAAATGAATATGGTAGGTTCAAACCGATTGAGCGTTTCCTATATTCATTCTAAAAAATTCAACTATCGGACGTCGATCCAGGTCTCTGAACTGTTATTAGAATGAGAATTTCTTTGTTTCAAAGTATGCGTCTAATGACCCATTATCAAAGCATAAAAAGAGGTTGAAACCTATCATATAAAGGGTTTCAACCATTTTATAGTGTGCAAAAGAAAAAAGGTTATCCAAACTCCAACAGGCTAGAATTAACGATTTAAGTTCGAATCATGGGTTACAGCCGCTTTTGTTACATTATTTAGAAATTAACACGAATTCCATTACTCTTTAAAACATAACGTTGTCTTCTTTTACTTGGTTATTCATCCATTCGATTTGGCGTTGCTTAATCTCGAACAGGGTAAGCGGATCCCTATAAATTTCTGGATTTTTTCTTATATTATTAAGGGTTTCCTTACTTTCTTTGATTTGTGCGGCACTTTCATTTTTAACCGTTAACAACAGATCCAATGAAGGAGAGAAAAACAGACTTAAATCTCGTTCTAATGAGCGCTTGAATAGATCAAAAGGCTTCAAACACTCATCGGCAATGGATTGAGCAATTGACGTGTAATCTTGGTGCTCAATAAATTGTTTGTATGTCGTATGGATGAGATCTGTATTTTTCGACAAAGGCCCTAGGAGTTTTCCAGCACTCTTCATAAGGAATTTGGATGAAGGTGAGCGTAGCAAGATCGACACTTCCTCAATAGGCAACATGGCGTGCATCAATCGCCCCATATCTCGGTGCCAATCCTCCAAAACTTTAAAGTCGAAAGTTACTCTCAATTTTTCTTCTCCGTACAGCTCATTAAACCCATTCACTAATTCTTCAAGATTCTTTTGGAATTCACTTAAAGTCCCTTTACACTCGATCAACCACTCATTAATCGAATCTTGAAACTTCGGCAAAACCGTTTCTTGTAAATAAAGTGAAAGTCTAGTATTCATTTCCTCATTCATTTTCATATGGAGCGTACTAAAATCACGATCTACTTTTACCAAATCCGAGCACTCTCTAAAGAGACTAGGGATCTCAACCACCAGACTTTGTTTAAACTGTTCAATTATTTCAGTGTATGATTTCTTAAAATCACGAGTCGTCTTCTCCTCCAGATCCTGAACTTGGGTGTAGGCTCCGTCCAACTTTGTGACGATGTCTTCACGCCACGCAATCGTAGATCCCATCAACTGCTCGGTCTCCATCCGCTTCTCAAGCAGAAAATGAATAAGTTGATTGATATAATGCAAGACTTTAGTTAGGCGTTCTGTTTTTCTTTTAGGACTTTTAATTAAATTGGCAACAAAAGACGCGAGCTTATCTGAGAAGACATTCTTCTCGTCATACGCCGATAGTTGAAGGAGCTGTGCACTTGGGAAATAGGTTTTAATTTCTGAAGTCATCGACTCGAGCGGATCACTCATTTCCTGGATCGAACTCATTCTACCAGTTCGCCATAAAATAAAATGAATGGGCAAATCCGGAGCCTGTTCATTCAATCGAATGGCCAAATCTAAATCCCTTCTAGTCAGAGAAGAATCGGCATTCAGGACAACTAGTAGTCGATCCGCCATCGGTAGGTATTGAAAAACATGAGACCGAAGTTTACGTTGGTCCATGAGACAAGGCGTATCAATGACCGAAATCTTGTGTTCTAGTAAAAATGGTGCAGGAAGCTGGGCATTTACAAGTGTCGATTTGTCTGTTAGAGTTTTCAACTCTTCAAGTTTATATAACGTATTGGCTTCATCTGATCGAACTTCATAGCCTTCTTCTGTTGCTCCTTTAAAAACAACCACAGAAGAAGTGGATTCGTCCAATAAATCATTGTGAATGAATTGTTTAATAAAATCAGATTTTCCACTTGTCGTTGACCCCGCAACCATCACGTGCACTTGGTCAAAATCTAAGAGTTGCCGAATAATCCACTCTAGGCGTTTGCTGAATCCTAACCCTTCCTTCTTTGCCCAACTAAGGATCGATTCAAATAATTGAAGGCACTCACTAAACGTATCCTTATTACTCGTTTTATCCTTTATCAAACGGTCTGCCTCATTGATTAAGGACGCCTCAATTTGACCTGTATTATAATCATTCCATGCAAGAACCGCAGTAGTCGAAACCAAAGAAAAGTCATCGAGTTTTTCTGTGAGTCTAAACCAGTTCGAGACATGGTTGGGTATTAAATAGGCAAACGCGTTCATTAAAAATTTTCCACTGATTAACTCAAAATAGGTGTCCTGGTATAGCTCGGATAACTGTCGCCATATCGAGGTGCTCTCAATGTCTAAATTCAGCAGAAAATCATTAAAACATTCCAACCATACAAAATAGTTGTCCGTGTCTTTATAGCTCTTCCAAAGCGCTTCTGCAAGACTCGCAAACCGACGTTGATCCACATCATAAAGCGTTCTTAGAACGCCCAAAAAATAATCCGGTTGAAACTTAATGGTATGCCCTTCTTTGACATACCGCTCCAAAGCTTTAGACCAGTTTGGTAAAGCCGTGCGCGTTCCTTCATTAACAGCTAACTCAACCGCATTGTTCCAATCTAGATAATCCTCAAAAAACACGCTTCCTTGTGCCGTCACTTCAGGATAATCTGGGTCTAGGCTAATCGCTTGTTTAATTGCCGTCACCGCTCGATCAATTTGTCCAAGCCTGACATAGATCGAAAACAACTGGAATAAAACCTCAATCTTTAAAGGAATGGACTCCGTTCTAACCGCGTTAAAATGATCTTCTGCAATCGTTAAAAGACCGAGTTCATAGTAGGCATCGCCTATATTTTTCATTGCCCAGGGTTTCAAGTCACTCTGAACAGAATCCCATTTGAAAATGGCCGATTCAAAATCTTTATTGTGGAAATAAATTTCCCCTTGAGCAAATCGAATCCCAGATAATTCACCGGCCTCATCTTGATGCTGTTCGACATAAAGCTCACCCAGTACCTTGATGGGCTGATCATTCGGATATCCCGCCAAAAATGTTTGATAATACGATTTATTAATGAGTCCTTCTATTTGTGTCATCCTTTTCCTCCATTGCATTTAGAGTTGGTCAACTCTGATTCTCATTTGTATGACGGACAGACGTTTTGAATTCCGAAAGCAAAAGATGTTCATCTATTTTTAAAAAACATGAACTCATTTCGATTTTCGTATAATGTCCGATCCATGAAAGTGAACAATTCCCTATCTCATACAATTCGAAACCCAACTCATGTTTTGGTCCTTAAACAGAACAAAAACCAAAATAATTTTCAAACCGCAACTTTATCTTACTAAAAACTCATATTACAAAAACAAAAAGAACCCCATTAGTGAGCTCTTTCCTGTTATCTTCTATTCTTTTGTTCATTCCAACAACGACAAACTCCACATGGGTGGAGTCTATGTGACAACATATGAGGTGCTGGTTTGTTTATACTGGAGGTGTTAATGAATTCTACCTTCTAAAGAGTCAAGAGAATTAATGATGATCTTGTCATGGATAAAGTGTTATTAGTCAAGAACTTATTTCAGCACGAACTTGTGCAAAGGTATAGTAAGCCATACCTACAACACTTAAAAGTCCAAATATGATCGGACGATATTTTAATTTAATTTTAGGTATAAGGATTCCAGTTAAAATCCCAAGTAAAGTTAGAGAACCAATTTCACAAAAACGATCATGGATGGGTTGGCTTCAATATAATCATTGGAATGGGTATTTAACCATCATTCGCTGGATTTTCCCTTACGCGATTATTGCATGGTTAGACCGTCAAGAATCTTTCCGGACCTGATTATAAACTATTTATAACCATTGTTTTACTAAGAGACACCCTGTCTCCTTTTAGAATTTTCCTTTTAGCATCAACCCAGTATCTGTTTCCCACAACATAACTTATGGTTCTAAATGCGAGACCCACTCCCCGTGGGTCGAGTGTTGGTCGCAGACGATACGTTTTTTCTCCCTTTGTTTTCAAAGACAATCGATAGGGAAAATTTTTTCGCTTATAGAAAATAATGGAATTCGAAAACTTCAGCTATCTCATACTACTGTCTAACAAGCTCGTTCAAAAGCGATCACTAGTTAAAAGACACCATTGGGGAATAACAAAGAGAGCTCAGTTTAAAACTCAGCTCAATGGATTTAACGATTATTCAACTTTATGTTTTAAAAATCTCATGAAGTCGATCAGCAATTCTCGATAAACGGCTAACATTCACGCAATTTATCCGGAAAATAACCCATCATAATTCTGTACTTAAAAAGTTTGCCACCTGTTCCGTCCAAGTCGACATCTCATCTAAGTTGGACGCAATCGTTAAACGAGAATTCGGCAACAACCGGTGGAGTTCCTCAGCCGTACTTACCGGGTGACCCGTGTCATCCGTCCAGCATAGAATCAAAGCAGGCATTTGAAGGGTTTTCAGTGTCTCCTTATCTGGTAAATTGCTAACTTTAGCACCTTGCAATACTGTAGGCAGAACTTGGTACATATTTGTAAGTGTTTCAACCTGCTCGTCTGGTGTAGAAAGAGTAGACCAGTGTTGAGGAGCAGCGGCTTGTAGTTTTGGCAAAGCGTCCGGTGTATGGCTTTTAATAAAGTTTGCCATATTCTCATATACGCTGGTCTGTGCGGCTCGTGTTTCCCAAGCCGTAGGTGGAATGACCAAAACTAAGCCTTTAACGCGTTCTGGTGCTTGAGTCGCTGCATAAAGAGAAGTCGCGCATCCCATGGAGGCACCACCAGCGACAAACTGCTCTATAGAGAGACTGCTAGCGATGTCTAGCATGTCACTCCCAAGGTTGTCCCACCGGTAATCTTTTGGGTCCTCTGATGCTCCCGATAACCCATGACCACGAGCGTCATAGCGGATAACTCTGCTTAACTGCGCAAGCTGATCAAAATGGAGTAAACGATTTCCCTCGGATTTCATACTGCTCATTAATCCGTGACCCCATATAAAAGGAATCCCACTCCCATTTTCTTCTACATTAAATTTTTTTCCATTTACTAACATTAATAGTCCTCCTCACAAAGGCATAATTTTAGAACGCCTCGAACGGGTTCGTTTAATACCAACATTATACCATTCTCCTCGGTAACACCTCTAAATTGCAAGGATGTATAAGAAGAATCGATCTAAAATATAGGAACAGCCCTTTTCTTACTATTAAAAAGAAGCTCAGATTTAAATATATGCCTATACTTATGGTACGGGTCTCCGTAACGGCCATGAGGCAAAATTTTAGGGCACTCGAGGAAGGGTACCCTAAGTGAACAGTCGAAGCCGTATCAATGACAAAGCCTTGATATTTCTAGCTTCTCAGCTGAATCTCATAATCTGTAACACTCTTACCATCGTACTGAATTATTTGGCCATTTTGATTCTGATCAGACAAGATAATCTCGGTAGTCATCTGCCCAGCGGCTTCGGGAGACTTGACGAATCCGCCGTGGGAACCCGCTTCCATGCCGTTCAAGTCAGTTGCGACAGCACCAGGCATGATCCCAAAAATCTGGCGACGACTGCCCATTTTTTCAAACTCGTAAGCGTAAGTCAATGTCATCACATTGAGTGCTGCTTTGCTCGTAATGTAAGCGAGCGGGTGCCAGAAGTCGGTCGGCGAAATCGGGATGGTGATATTGACGATTTTCGCGTTGTCTGTCAGAGATGACAGAAGATTTTTCGTGAGTTCATGGGTGCCGAGAAAATTCGTTTCCATCGTCGTACGGAGATCCTCAGTTGTATAGTCCATCGTATGCTTTGCGAGGTCAAGCGGCGCGCGCCCAGGCTTGACACTATCCGGAATTCCAGCATTATTGACCAAAATATCGAGCGAGTTCACCCTTTTAGCCACTGCGTGCAAGCTGTCTAAATCATTCAAATCAATCTTGATGAACGTCGCTGTTAGGTCCTCTGCGACAAGTTTTTCGACTGCTGCCTGCCCGCGGGTTTCATCACGCGCCCCAACGAGAATCTCATAGCCACGCTTTCCAAGACTTCGAGCGATTTCGAAACCGATTCCTTTGTTTGCGCCAGTAACAAGTGCTTTCATAGTTAGTGACTCCTTTTTGTTTTTTATTGGATACAAAGCGTAATAAATTAACGACAGAATCATCAGCATTCTCTATAACGCCTCAAATCCTCTAATACGATGCGTCAGGTTCATTATAGGACTTAAGCCATAGTTGAAGTCAAATTCCACACTTCGAGTAAGGTATAACAACTTTTCTCTGCTCATCCGAACTACCAAACCGCTCAAAAGGCGGTTGCCAAAACTCATACTAAACAAAGATATCAACCACAACGTACAGATAAACCATTTAACAGGTATCTTAGATCTTCTTTCATTGATCGTATCGGTCTACTACACAACAAAATGGCACGCCACAATCTGGCCCTAAAGTTAAAAGAGCCTTTATTAATCCTAAAATGACCTACAGATTCAGGAAAGTCATTCTTAACTACTGCCTTCAGAGTATCTGCTTGTCGACAGGTTTTCAACGTTAAGTATATTCGGTTACCAGAATTACTAGATGAACTCTCACTCGCTAAATGAGCAGCAGACGGAAGCGCTTATTGTGGGGATTCGTAAGTGGGATTCCTTTTCCAAAGGAACGAAATGACGAGCTTTTAGAGGTATACGGCGAGGAACCTGTTCCTTATAGCTGGACTGAGCAAAAAAGATAATCTTCTTCGATTACTTCAATAACCACTCTAAGTAGTTAATTAACAATAAAAGCCCTACCAGATTACTAGAATGTTAATCTGCAGGGCTTTTTTATCCATTGGTAAATGCGTTGGCGTAGCCTGGTAAATTCTTTGGCGAAGAGTGACTAATGAAATAACTTATATGGGAAGGCATAAACAGTTAAAACCACCTGTCCAATTTTTTAATAGAAACTTTTTAACCAATAAATAAGATAAGAAGATCAACATCTTATGTCAATATACGGTTGACTTTGCTATGTACATCTTTTGATCGGCTACTTTTAATAAGTCCTCTAAATTTTCTCCGTTAGTCGGATAAATCGAAACACCAATCGAAACAGAAACATCTATTTCCAGTACCTTCGTTAATTTACTAATCGCGTTGTGGATCTGCCTTACTTTTTTTTCCGTTTCTTTCGCTGTAATTGAAGGAACAAGTATTAACAGTTCATCTCCTGACCAACGGGCTACCAAGTCATTTTGGTTCGAATTTTCTGTAATAATCCTTGAAATACACCGAAGCACATGATCTCCTTTGTCATGCCCATGAGTATCATTAATCCTTTTAAAATTGTCTACGTCAATAAAAAGCAAACTTAGATTTTCTTTTTTTCTATTTACTAAGTTTAAAAGCTTTGGGAATATCTTGATTACATACCTTCTATTATATAAATTAGTTAAAACATCTTTCTCTGAAAGAAGTTCTAACCGATCATAATTCCAACCTAGCCACCAAAAGACTATTAGGGCAATAATAGCGAAAATTGGAGGAAATGCAAGTGGAGAAAGTTTGAAAAGAAAATAAAAACTCAACTTTGTAACAACGATGATTATAAATAATACGAATGTAAAAAGAAATCTTCCTTTATATTTCATAATTTACTCCATCCACCTCTTAAACGGATATAGCCAAGGAACACCCCAAGCACACAACAAAATGGCCATCAATTAAGTCATTTTGATAGTCATTTTGACTTAATACATCCTCTGGATAAGATAAATCCATTAAATTCATAAAACTTCTGTTGGCCGATACAACCTTTAAATTGCTAATAATTGGAATCTGAATGATTTAATTTTCTATTTATGTTAATACACTTACCCAAAAGTGATGAACATCTGCATCATCCATTTACATAATGTTCATTTTATATCTGTATGTTGATCTTTATTTTTAACATCTAATGGTGTTAGGTCTGTGGAGGCCGTCACAACTCCACTAATGTCACCATGAAAGTCTTTAATCGTTTCGTCGTTCGTATAAACACTTCATTCCCCTTGAAAAACTTATAATCTTCCAAAAAGAGAAAGAATCACTTTATTTTCCAACAATTTCCGAGCTTATTCTTGTATAATAACAATCATAACATTTCTCTATCATTTCGCGAGGTGTCTGTGATGAACATGATGACATACAAAAACATTCCCATACGATACGAGTACGTCCCCTGCCAGCATAAGCCAGAAGGTAATCTACTCTTGATCCACAGCCTCGGACTCACCATGGAAGAATTCGATCCCATTTTCCCTTACTTTCTAGCCAAATACAACGTACTGCGTTTTGATCTGTTCGGGCATGGTCAATCCGGCTCGCCAACGGAGGCGATCACTTTAGATCATTTTGTCGAGCAAATGGTCTACATGACTCGCTTGTTTTTCGATGAACCTTTTTACATCATGGCAGGTCCCGGGAACGGTTATGGAGCAGCCCGCTTTTGTCGCCTTCATGATTCCGCGGCTGGACTGGTGATGATCTCTCCGCAACCAGTCTATCTTTCTACTGAAGAAACAAGTCATCTCGTCGAACAGATCGAGGCCATAGCTGCCCATGGATTTGATGTTTATAAAGCATTTCTGCTCTCCCATTTCACGATCAATCAAGAGAACGCTCATCTTTCCTGGTTGGAAGATCAATTGAATCAGTTAGCGGAAAGCGTGCATCTCGGTCTGATTCGAGCTTCTCTGACCGAGGATTATGGAAGTGACTTCCACCATCTTGATACACCGATACTTATCCTTTCCGGAATACAGGATACCCTGTTGCCTACCTCCGTGTACGGTATGACTGCCACCTATATGCAGGCTCAGTACATCATGATCCCGAATGCTGCACATCTTGTGGCCATTGATAATCCGGAAGCGACAGCAATTGCTGTGTTGGACTTTATCACCAATACTCAGTTGGGAGAGCCAATGGAACTGGGATTAACTATAAGAAAGAAAGAAATTGCAGAAGTGTTACACAGTGGATTTGGCCAAAGGGAGACGGAACCCTTTAATACACTTCACGTAGAATTGATTCATACCTTTCATATCCGAATCGGTTCTCGAGAGATTATCCAAGGTTGGAACTTGCGTAAAGTGAAGAGCCTTTTTCTGTACCTCCTCGTTCACGGAACAGTAAAGCGCGAGGAATTAATCGAGGTATTCTGGTCGGAGCTTCCTCTCCATAATGCACGCAACCAATTAAGAATGAATCTGCATTTTCTCAAATCACTGCTTCATCAAGGGAATTCCGAATTTCTGCATACCGATCGGGAGCATGTCTTTTTGAGTGGAGCCATTCAGTGCGATGCCGTGGATTATATCAAACGTTTGAAGGAAGCTTACACCCGAATGTTGGGCGGTGACCTAGATATGAAAACTGTAAGGGAAATTCTTGAAACATCACCAAAAAAACTTGTGTCCCATGTATATGATGAGTGGTATCTTCAATTCCGGAACGACATCGAAGACCAATACACCTCACTATGTCAGTGGACCTCGGAACGTCTGAGCAACCCGTATGATTCGGAGAAATACAAACAAAAGATTAAGAAACTGGATAACTTGAAATTATAAACTCAATTCGTATGTCCAACTTTACATTTTCATACCGGAGCTACTCTGAACCTTTCAGTCAAAACTACAATTCATTATGCTGAAAGATTAATGATGCACAAAAAAAGGCTTCTTATAGATCCGTTGACCTTTGAGAAGTCTTTCGATTTATTTAGCGCATGAAAGTATGAGGGAAATCCTATCACACTTCCTATATCACAAAATCAGATTTATGTATTTTATAACTTATTCACTCTAATACACCACTTTGATATAATTTTCACCTCTATCACTTTTTCATTCATTCAAATTGTTTTATAAAATCAGTTCGTTTCTAAAAGGCCGTTATTGAGAAATACGATCGTATTGAGGGATACGCAGCATCGAATAAATTTTAAAATAGGCACCAAAATAAAAGATATGAATGGATATACACTTACAGAATACCAACGTTTCCATTCGTGATAATAAAAGATCCGTTCTAGCCGCTAAAGGTTCGTAAATCACAGCAAAAATGGAAGAACCTGTAATTTACCAAAATTCCTAAATAACATTTTTCACGTATGATAATAATTCAGAAAAATAGTGTTTGCCCGCCGCTGGATAGATAAATCCCAAATATCGCAATAATAGAAGCACATCGTCTTCTCACATCCTCCAATTATATTCATTCAAAGACGGTTAAATCATACACGTATTTCCATTACACAATACGGTGTTTTAGAGTATTAAATAAAATCTCTTTTTAAAATAGGTTCTTTCACAAACGAAATAATCATTTGTTGCACATTATGGGTCCACTACGTAATATAAGGGTTCATACAAAATGCAATTGATTGGTGTTTACCTTTGTCATTTATTCACAATCACGCTAGACTGTGGATGATATTTTTTCTATTGAATAGTAGCGTTGTACTATGCATTTATATCTTGTACACAATATTTCATTCTCACATTTACTGCATTGAACTCCTGATACAATATTTTCGCTAGTATTACCACCTTGTATATCACAGTATTCTATTGAGAATCCATGTTCTAATCCGCTAAGACATCGCATTTGAATCTTGTAGCCCCAGTTGAGCCTTTCCAAACGGTGTTCAACTAAGCAAGGAAATCGAGTAAACTAGGCGGGTCGCAGGGCAGGCACTTTGCGACCCGGATTCACGAGCATTATTATCCAAAAGAAAAGGCTCCGCAGAGTAAAATTATCTCTGCGGAGCTTTTTAAATTAGTAAAAGAATCTAATGTCCTATTTACGAGGAACCCATCCTTTAAATGTTCGGTAAAGCAGATCAATCCTTATAAATGAGTATAGGAACCTGTCCCTAAAACACAGATTAGCTCAGCGTACCAAGCGCCTCACGCGTAAATGCTTGAAGTTCATCATTGCGGTCATCGCGAATTTTGGCTGCCCATGCCGGGTCGTTCAAGAGGGCACGGCCTACCGCAACAAGGTCGAATTCTCCTCGTTCAATGCGCTCAATCAAGCTATCGATACCGGCAATTTGTCCACCTTTTCCTGATTCAAACAAGCTAGTGAATTCGGAATCAAGGCCAACCGATCCAACTGTGATGGCTGGTTTGCCAGTTAGCTTGCGTGTCCAGCCTGCCAAGTTAAGGTCAGAGCCTTCAAATTCCGGTTCCCAAAAACGGCGTGTGGAAGCGTGGAAAATATTGACGCCTGCTTCAGACAATGGTTTAAGGAAACGTTCCAGTTCTTCAGGAGTTGCAGCCAGCTTTGCTGTGTAATCAACCGGCTTCCATTGGGAGAAACGGAAGATAATTGGGAAGTCAGGACCGACTGCAGCTCTCACCGCTTCGATAACCTCTACCGCAAATCGGGTACGACCAATCCTATCGCCGCCATACTCATCTGTTCGCTTATTGGTCACATCCCAGAAAAACTGATCGATGAGATAACCGTGTGCGCCGTGAATCTCCACCGCATCAAAACCGATGCGCTTTGCATCTGCAGCCGCTTGTGCATAGCCTTGAACAAGCGCGCGGATTTCCTCGGCTGTCAGCGGATCAGATACTTGTTCTCCAGTCAGACTCAAGCCGGATGGGCCGATTGGATCGGCATCTGAATCAGGAAATTTCTTTCTTTCGCGAGCCGTGCCAGTATGCCAGATTTGTGGAGCAATTTTGCCGCCTGCTTCATGTACTTCCCGAACAACGTGTGCCCATCCTTCAAGTGCTTCTTCACCATAGAAGTGGGGCACATTATGGTCGGCCGGTGCTGCCGGATGGTTGATAACCGTTCCTTCTGTAATAATAAGACCGACGCCATTTTCTGCTCTGCGGCGATAATATCTAGCCACATCTGGACCTGGAACGCCATTTGGGGAAAAGCAGCGTGTCATAGGAGCCATGACAATGCGGTTTTCTAGCTTCAGATTGCCGCCTTCAAAAGCCTCAAATAAAGGTGCTGCTACTTTGGATAAGTTCATTTTACTCTCTCCTCATATCGTTGTTTTTTTAATCTACAAAATTGAATATATAGATATATAGATTAATATGCAAATAATAAAGCGGTACCTTATTAAGTTAATCCACTTTTGCGTGCAATCCAGCTGCGAATTGTTCTAAAAACTCAGTAATTGCATCTTCGTTGCGCCTGTAATAGGTCCACTGGCCGAAGCGGCGTGACTCAAGCAAGCCAATCTTCTGCATGGAAGACAGATAAGAGGAAATAACAGACTGGGCGAGACCGGACTTCTCTTGGATGCTTCCTACACATACACCGCCTGGAAATTCTTCTTTGATGGCCGTAGGCAGGTTCACGTTCATTTCCCCTGGCTCCTTCAGCCAACAAAGAATATTGAGTCGCGTCTCATTGGACAGAGACTTCAGCACAGCAAGGATCTCTTCGTTCTTCATGTATGGACACCCATTTCTACTTTGTTTAACTCAGTATAACACAGACGGGTTTGTGGACAGGGGCACCTTGACCCCCTCAAACATTTTTTTCAATTCATACAGGAGTTCGGCAGCCTCTGTCGAATAATTTAAGTAAAGCTAGGAATTAACTTCTACTTTTACCTGTTTTCCTCTCTTTCCTCAATTATTTTGTCTCCTTCCTTATCATTTTTCCCGTCCTGGCCCTTGCATTTTTTATCACTTAACTTGTAGCCTTCAAAAACCTCAATATTACCTTCGATTAACTTTTGTAACTATTTATACTATTTATCACCTATAAAATTCCCTTTTACAATTACAAAATTATTAAATAATGAAGACTAATGTAGCACCGTATAAAGTCTACTACGTAATATAAGGGTTCATACAAAATGCAATTGATCTAACTACATTTGTTAAATCAAAGCTATAGCCCATAAAGTCTACTTCAAGCTAACATAAAAGAGCCCATATTAATGAGCTCTTTTATGTTAGCTCTATTATTTTTTCAATTCTAAAAGCGAGACACACTCCA
>CAWHJF010000020.1:0-43662 GCA_963829575.1 uncultured Sporolactobacillaceae bacterium
TTAATCGAATGCCTGTTCATTTTAATCGAATCACCCTCACTTTTGATCGAATCATCGGTCACCATGGCCCTCCGCCAACTCCTCTGAACGAATTCTGCGCTTCTGTAATCGAATGCTCTTCCGTTTTAATCGAATGCCTGTTCATTTTAATCGAATCACCCTCACTTTCGATCGAATCATCGGCCACCATGGCCCTCCGCCAGCTCCCATGAACGAATTCCGCGCTTCTGTAATCGAATGCTCTTCCGTTTTAATCGAATGCCTGTTCATTTTAATCGAATCACCCTCACTTTTGATCGAATCACCCTCACTTTTGATCAATCATCGGTCACCATGACCCTCCGCCAACTCCTCTGAACGAATTCTGCGCTTCTTTAATCGAATTCTCTTCCGTTTTAATCGAATCACCTTCACTTTCGATCGAATCATCGGTCACCATGGCCCTCCGCCAACTCCTCTGAACGAATTCTGCGCTTCTGTAATCGAATGCTCTTCCATTTTAATCGAATTCCTGCTCATTTTAATCGAATCACCCTCACTTTTGATCGTATCATCGGCCACCATGGCCCTCCGCCAACTCCTCTGAACGAATTCTGCGCTTCTTTAATCGAATTCTCTTCCGTTTTAATCGAATGCCTGTTCATTTTGATCGAATCACCTTCACTTTCGATCGAATCATCGGTCACCATGGCCCTCCGCCAACTCCCCTGAACGAATTCCGCGCTTCTGTAATCGAATGCTCCTCCATTTTAATCGAATTCCTACCAATTTAGACCGAATCCCACTCCCTCTCCCATCCCAGTCCAAAATCCCGCGCATCACCTATCCTTCACCAAATCAAAGCAAAAAAAAGAACGCCTCCAGCAGAGTGCGTTTCACAAAAATTCATATAAGCTCGGCTCGCGTCCAATAAGTACTCGCCAATCATCAAAACCAATTGGTAGGATTACTCAGTCATCAATTCACCCGAACCCAGCCATTTTTGATCGCTTCGACGACAGCTTGTGTGCGGTCTTCGACTTTCATTTTCTGTAGAATATTGCTGACATGGTTTTTGACTGTTTTTTCACTGATATAGAGATCTTCACCGATACTGCGATTGTTGCGGCCATCTGTCATGAGTTGGAGCACCTCGCACTCGCGGCGTGTGAGAACATGTAGAGGTTTGCGATACTCGACATCTCGAAATCCTGACGGCGTAAATGACTGCTCACCCGTTGCTAAGCGGCGGTATTCTCGAATCAAGTTATGTGTGACTTTCGGATGGATATAAGCACCACCACTCGCCACAACTTGAACCGCCTCAACGAGTGAATCCGCATCCATCTCCTTCAATAGATAACCGGCGGCTCCCGATTTCAAGGCATGTGTGACATAAGACTCTTCGTCGTGGATCGATAAAATAAGCACCTTGACATCTGGAAACGCGAGGATCAGCCGGCGTGTGGCTTCAACCCCATTAATGCCAGGCATATTAATATCCATTAACAAAACATCTGGGTCTTGTTCTTTAACAATTGTGCTGAGATCGAGCCCATTGTCGGCCTCGGCAACGACTTCAAAATGGTCTTCCATTTCTAAAATGCGTCGCACACCTTCACGGAATAGGCGATGGTCATCGATCAACGCAATTTTTGTAACTCTTGATTGCAAGTGGTTGGTCATGCCTCCCCCTCCTCAATAATTGGTATTTTAGCAATAATAGTGGTTCCTTCATTAGATTTCGTCACAATTTCTAAATTTCCTTCTAGTATATCCACACGTTCACGCATGCCAATGAGTCCAAATGACGTTTCCGACGTTTGTTTCGGGTCAAAACCCTTGCCATTATCGGAAATTAGCAGAACCACTTTCTCTTTATGGAATTCGATTAAAACTCGAACTCGATTTCCGCTCGAGTGCTTACATGCGTTTTGTGCCGCCTCTTGAATCAAACGAAAGCATGCCACTTCTAATTTCTCTGGAAGTCGGAGCGATTCGCCAACTGACCTAAAGGAAAATGTGATCGTAGGATACTGTTCATCTAGACGTTTTAAATACTTGTCCACGGTCGGAAGTAAGCCAAGGTCATCGAGTGACATTGGTCTAAGGTCATAGATAATCCGTCGCACATCGTACAAGGCGTTTCGAACCAGTTCTCGGTACTTGGTAAACTCTTTCTTCGTCGCTTCAGGGCCTTTGTCGCGATGGACCCGTTCGACAATCTCAGAGCCGAGCAGGACATGCGCTAAAAGTTGCGCCGGTCCATCATGAATTTCTCTTGATAAGCGGCGACGTTCCTCTTCTTGCGCTTCAATGATTTTCAAACCAAAGGCTTGCTTTTGACGTGCATCAGCCACCAATTCTCCAATGGATTTTAAATCACCATTTAGATAATTAAGGACAACTGAGACTTGTCCAGCTAATTTGTCCGCTTTTTCGGTTGTCGTATTAAGGGCCATGAGCCGACGCTCTAAATCCTCACGACGCTCTCTTAGTTGTTTTTCTTCGATTTCTATAGTGGTGAGCGCCACTTGCAATTCATTAGCTTGTTCATACCTTTTTTTAATGTCTTCTTCTGTATATTCATCAAATTTGCGACTGACTTCGGCCAGTCTCGTTCGCGCAAGCTTAGTTTGAACCATTAATTGATCATGCGAATCAATGATCGAATTAATTTTTTCTTTAATATTACCTAATTCCTTTATAAGAGAATCAGACTCTTTTCTTGATTGTTCGCCGATCTCAAAGATTTCTTCACGGCTTGCCACAACCGTCTCAACCATTTTATTAATTATTGTGTCTAATCGCATGGGGTCGAATTGCGTTTGTTTTTCTATCATTACCATTCCCCTGTCACACTTTTTAATTAGTTACCCCATTAGTGGGTTTTTCACACTAGGATTACAAAAAAAATAAATAAATTTAATATAAATGAAACTTTTGGTCCGTTTAATTCGTCTAATTCTATGAAAGACATTTTAATCCATTTGGATCATTCGCATAGTATACCTTTAGCTTGTCTCTCATTATATGTATTAAAAACTTGGAGTCTGAGCTTGATTGTGACACAATACATACTATGACGGTTTGTTGACAAGTGCGCTGGCTGTCTAACCTCTGCCAAAAAGAGCCGATCTGGCCATTTAACTTGGAGGACCATGATGTCTAATGTATATTATACCGTAAAAACGGTCCTAGAGAATGAATACATCGTTCAAAAATCAAAATTTATTTCTCATATTCGACATGTTGAAACGGAAGAAGAAGCGCAAAGTTGGATTGGGTCTATTTCAAAAGACCATTCAAAAGCGAATCATAATTGTTTTGCCTATGTGATTGGGGAAACCAGTCATATTCAGAAGGCGAGTGATAACGGCGAACCCAGCGGCACAGCAGGTGTCCCCATTTTAGAAGTGCTGAAGAAACAACATTTACGAGACACTTTGGTGGTCGTTACCCGCTACTTTGGGGGAATTAAGTTAGGCGCCGGCGGATTAATTCGCGCTTATTCTACCGCAACGTCACAGGGAATTGAAGCGTCAGGCGTCGTTGAACGAGTCGGTGTATCCGTGTTTCAAACGACTTTTGATTACGCGCTGTGGGGGGCTATTGAAAATGCTCTCAAAAAAACAGCCTTTATTTTAAGAGGAACATCTTACACTGAGGCGGTCACCATTGAAGTCGCGGTTCGTGAGGACGATCCCATCCCTTTTGAACCTTGGATTCAAAACCTTTGCAGTGGCCAAGCGACTGTTCACCATCTCGAGGATACTTATATAGAGGTGGATCGTAAATCGGAAGAGCAAAATTAAGGGTTTATTAATATTTCAAGCGCATAATGGGTCTTGTTTGATACACATAGCCTGTCTACGGTCATATAATGGTCGTTCCCTTCGAATATTTTTGGGCAAGGGGAAAAATCTATATACATTTTGTAAAGAAAGTATTACTATGGAAAATGGAATTTTAATTTAGTTGTTTTAGTATTAATAATGTAAATGCCCTTTTACAAACATTATTTACAAGGTTAAGAAGTTCTTTCCAAATAAAACAACTTATTCTGTCATAAAACTTCTGTTTTTATTCCGTTTCCAAATTTTGATTTGGATAATCAAGGGTGGCTTTAAGCAACCTAAACTTAAGGATAACAAGAAGGTGGAAGTATGAATTTAATTATTGCCTTTCTGATTGCAGCAGGCGTAACTGTCTTATCAACTCCAATAATGATTGTTCTAGCCAAAAAATTAAATATAGTCGACCTTCCAAATGAAGAGCGAAAAGTTCATACCAAGGCCGTACCGTACTTAGGCGGTCTTGCAATTATGCTAGGGTTTCTAAGCGGGTTTGCTTATATTCACCCTTATATGCCCAACAACACAGCATTTATTGTTGGGGCACTGATTTTGGTTTTAACCGGTGTTGTCGATGATAAATATAAAATATCTCCAAAATACAAACTAATTATGCAAATCCTTGCAGCTGTCATCGTCACCATGTATGGAGTCAAGATTAACTTTCTACAACTCCCACACTATGGTTACATCCAGTTGGGTTGGTGGAGTTATCCAATTTCGATTCTATGGATTGTCGGCTTAACTAACGCGATTAACCTTGTCGATGGTTTGGACGGATTGGCAAGCGGCGTGTCGTCCATCGCCCTTGGAGCCCTTTTAATCATGGGCATCTTAAATTACCAAACGCTCGCTATTACACTTTGCGTCTTATTACTCGGTGGAACCATCGGCTTTTTATTCTTCAACGTCCATCCAGCGCGCATCTTTATGGGAGACGCCGGATCAATGTTCATAGGATATACGATTGCAATCATCTCGATCCTTGGGCTATTTAAAAGCATCACGTTCTTCTCAGTTATTATTCCGGTCGTTGTGCTTGCCGTTCCAATTTTCGATACATCCTTTGCGATTATTCGAAGGGCATTGAATGGTCAAAAGTTGTCCTCACCGGATAAAGGACATCTCCATCACTGTTTGATGCGAATGGGATTTAGTCATCGTACGACCGTCTTTATCATTTACACCATCAGCTTAATTTTTGGCGTCGTAGCCATCATTTTCTCACGTTCCGTTATTTGGGGGTCACTTGCTATACTCGTTGTAACGGTGGTTATGACACGATTCAGTCTCGAGGTTTTAAGCTCCATCGAAACTAAGAAGTTCCTAGTAAACGTTGTAAAAAAACTCGTGCTACAAAATACAAGAAGCAAAAACTAAGGGGCTCCATTAAGGAGCCCCTTTATTTGTTTATATATGTCATATTTCCCAATAAACTGGAATGATATTTATCTTTTCAAATTTTAACTTATTCATTATAATAATGGGGAGAAGGGTTTAGAATTCATGTAGATGGGGGGATCGAAACATCGATCTGCTACTTTTTTTCTAAGCCTCTTCTCTGAAGTTCGGTCAACAAGATTTTTATAAAACCTATGTCGAGTTTTCGATGAATGGCTTCTTTATAGGCATCCAATAAAAAGTGATCGTCCAATTTGTGAAGCATGGTTGCCAAACTATCAACCTCCTGCCCCTTCTCCCATACACTCATAATACCATTACTTTTCAAAAATATAAGAAATTTCGCCAATTCTCTCATGAAATGTCGAAAAAAAGAGGAAAATTTTTAAAAGTTGTTTTACCAGTTTACAAAATTTACAAAAAGAGAGCCCCAATTCACAAAAAATGTGAATCAGGACTCTTCATTTCGAACCATCTTTTATAATCAACGCTCTTCTTTACTCATTATATTCCCTTGCTATAAGTGTCTTCCGCATATTAATCGTCCCATAACGAATCAATGATTTAATCGTTCCAATGGGTTTATTCATGGATCGAGCAATCTCCCTTTGAGTCTGCTCCTTAAAATATTTATGGAATACAGCCTTTTTTTGGGATTCCGGTAAGGTGTTCATAGCGAACACCAATTCATCTTGATTGGCTTTCCGTAGGAGGATTTCATCCGTCCCCGTTTCCCATTTTCTCGACACCCATCTGATTTGATTTAAATAAAACAAGGCACGTTTCGCTTTCCGTTGTCGATCCAAAAATCGACTGCGGGTCTTAACGGCAAGCCATGTTTTAACCGAACCCCTTGTTGGGTCGAATTTTTCGGCCACATGAAAGACTTCAATAAATATATCCTGACACAAGTCCTCAGCTTCTGCAGCATCTTTCGTTAATTGGAGCGCCTGTTTGAAGACATAGGGACGATACGCTTCATAGAACGCACCAAACGCCTCAGCGGAACCCGCTTTAATGCGTGCCACCAACTTGTCGGCTTCCTCTCTTTGCATAGCGCCACACCTCCCATTTCTTCCTATTCTTATTAAAAAACGAAATGAGAAAGGGTGAGGCCATTTTGTGAAAAATTACACAAAACAAGCCTAGATTCACGACTGATCAAATAACGAAAGGTTGCCCACTAAGTTAAGTCCCTGGGACAACCTTTCCGTTATAGCTCTCTAATTGGTTTTCTTTTCTTTTGGCTCGACGCTCAACCTATGAATCAGGTGCAGCCAGATCAAGCGTACCCCCTTAAAACATAGGAGTCCAACCCACCCACCCAAGGTATTTAACATCAAATCATCCACATCAAACGTTCCTACTGCGAGGATAAACTGTGTTGACTCCACCAATAATGTGCAACAGAAGGAAACCAAGATAAGTGGACCCGGATGACGCATTTTCTTGAAAAACAGTGGAAGAAAAAAGCCAAGCGGCATAAAGACCAGAACATTCCCTGCCAAATTATTAAAGAGGATCATTGGCGTATAGTAGACCTCTTCATCCACATAGTTCAGAATCGTTTTAAACGGAATTAAATTAACCCGTCTCATGCCATCATGTACGCGATATAAAGCCCCAAACACCAGCAAATTAAGGGCATAAATAATGTATAGGGCAAACAGCCCGATCGAGATCCATTTAAACCCACGTCGCCATTTTACATGATGTTTCTTAACAACTTCTTTCAACCATCTCCCCACCCCACTTGTTTAACTCTTTCCATTGTACCCAGTTTGAACACCAAAAGAAAAGAATCGATTTCCCGTTCCTAGGTTTTCTTATATTAGTTTGGGCAAACCGAGCAGCGCGCAACCCCTTTTAGGTTTAGCCTTGTCATGCCTCAATAATTAAACAAGCGTTTATTCAATTTTTCATATGGGCACGGCGACCGCTCATATTAGATAGCGTTCCGCTCATTTGTGTTTTATTTCTCTCAAATCACAAGTTGCTTCGCTTAGATCCCCTATGTGTCACACAAGTCCCTGTTAGTTCCAAACGTATCCTACCCACCCAAGTGTCCTGATCCAAGCCCCACCATCAATGGTTACTAAATGCCTGGATAATTTGAATCACGGCAGGCCCAAGGATAATCAAAAATAAGCTCGGAAAGATGAAAAGAACTAATGGGAAAAGCATTTTAATGGGGGCTTTCATGGCTTGTTCTTCGGCTCGTTGTTTGCGTTTGTCGCGCACTTCAATAGCTTGGACGCGAAGAACTTGTACCATTCCCACGCCCAGTTTTTCGGCACGGATGACATTGCTTAGCAGAGTCCCTAGTTCATCGACCTTAAGGCGAGATTTGACCCCGAGCAATCCTTCACGTCGTGTTTTGCCTAGACGAATCTCATCTAAGCAGAATCGGAACTCTTCTGATAGCACGCCCTTTTGTTTTTCAATGACCTTCGACAAAGCAGAATCAAAACCAAGCCCAGCCTCCAGGCTGACGGTTAATAAATCTACAAAATCGGGAAGTTCTTTTAATGCCGATTGAGCCCGCTTTTTAACTTTTGCATTTAGCCAAACCGCTGGAAGCATCCACCCAAAAAGAAAGCCAACAAGTCCTGCGAGAAACAGTCTACCAACTGACACACCCGCTAGAAAACTTAAGCCCACGAATCCCCCGACTCCGACTCCCACCGCCAGAATTCGAATTAACCGAAAATCAACAGCTGACATATTGAAGGGAGAGCCTGCTTGCTGTAATTTTTCCTCTAAGCGAGCAAGCTTTCCGTTTGATTGGCGTCTTTTCAAAGCCGAAGTGGATCGTTTCCAAAGCGATTGCCATATTAGGGCAGAATGTTTTGGGCCATTTTTTTCAGAACGCTCTAAAACCTCGTTGTGTTTGGAAGCCGACCGATCCTCCAAGTAACCGTCTAGCCTCGCTTGATCCTTTTGTTTGGTCCACATGGGAACCAAAAAGAGTCCACACATCACTAAGAATATCGTCATAAAAAATGCCGCATAGATCATGCCCTACACCTCAATGGTCGTGAGTTTTTGAATTAAGAGAAAGCCAATAATGCCCGAGACACACGCCACACCTAATAAAACCAAACCGATTGGGTTATGGATGAGCGTCCCCATATAGTCAGGAGAGATCACATAAATGATGCCCCCAAGCGCAAACGGGAGGGTGCCAATAACCACGCCTGACATTTTTCCCTGAGCAGTCAGTGTGCGAACTTGCCGTTGTATTTTATTACGTTCACGAATAGTGTTCACAATGCTTGAGAGAACGGTAGCCAAATTCCCTCCGACTTGTCTTTGGATTAAAACCGCTTGAATAAGAATCTCCAAATCTTGACTTGGCATCCGGTCATTGAGATGTTTCAGCGCCTCTTCAAGACTTGTTCCATACTGCATTTCTTTTAAAACAAGAGCAAACTCTTCTTTTATGGGCGAATCACTTTCCTCCTCGACGGCTTTCAATGCTTGTAGAAAACTAAAACCCGCTCTTAAGGAACTTACAATTGACGTTATGGTATCCGCTAGCCCGTCATTAAATTTCTTAATGCGTTGCACCCGTTTCCGTTTCACCCAAAGCTTTGGATACAACGTCCCCACTACTAATCCAACCACAACCAAAAAGAGTCGATGGGTGAGGAGTTCAAGTAGTCCACTAAGAATGATTGCCAGGAGGATCCTAAAAACCAAATACTCGCTCGGACTCCATGCCACACCCGCTCCCAATAGATCGTGTTCCACTTTAACGTTCGAGTTCTTTGACTTCAAAAGGGCTTTCAGGCGCTGGTTGTTTGATTTTAAAACCGTCAATAAAAAAGAAGGTGACGCACTCTTGGTTTTGACAGCTTCCAAGGTTTGAGGGTCTCCTTCTAAATAAAAGGACACTCTCTTAGTTTCCGTTTGAGTACCTGAAAGCAAGAGACTAAACGCCCAAAGAAACATCAAGAACGCAAAGATCATAAACGCCACCAATATGAGTCCCAAATAAAGCCCTCCTTTCTTTTAAACAAGGTCCTTGCCCACTCACCAAAACTTTTTCCTTCTATATATATATTGCTTTTCAAAAGAAAATCGAAGGGGGCAGTGTGATGCCTGAGCTTTCTAATCGCTCATAAAAGGCAGGACGAACGCCTGTTGGAATGAGTTTTCCAAGTACTCGCCCCCCTGCATCCACACCTTCTTGTTGAAAGACAAACAGATCTTGGAGGACAATGACTTCGCCTTCGAGACCCTGTACCTCTGTAATATTAACGATTCTACGAGAGCCGTCTTTTAAACGCGTTTGTTGAATGATGAGATCAATCGCACCGGCAATCTGTTCACGGATTGCTCGAACAGGCAAATCCATCCCAGCCATGAGAACCATGGTTTCAAGTCTCGACAGCATGTCACGGGGACTATTGGAGTGACCGGTCGCGAGCGAGCCGTCATGTCCGGTATTCATCGCCTGAAGCATGTCCAGCGCTTCAGCACCGCGAACTTCTCCGATAATGATTCGTTCAGGACGCATCCGCAAACTATTTCGAACCAAGTCTCGGATCATGATCCCACCGTTTCCTTCTATATTAGGAGGCCGTGTTTCAAGCGACACGACATGTTCTTGCCCTAATTGAAGTTCTGCAGCATCTTCAATCGTAATAATCCGTTCGTCATTTGGGATAAACGAAGACAAAACGTTCAAAGTCGTGGTTTTGCCAGATCCAGTCCCACCACTCACAAAAACGTTCAGCCGGGCTTTAATACAGCCCTCCAAAAAAGTCGCCATTTCTGTGGTCAATGTTCCAAATCGAATGAGATCGGATACTTGAAACGGTTCTTTAGAAAATTTTCGGATCGTGAGCGTCGGGCCGTTTAGCGCTAGCGGTGGTATAATTGCGTTCACCCGTGAACCATCCGGCAATCGGGCGTCCACCATTGGACTGCTCTCATCAATTCGGCGACCCAAGGGTGCGACAATTTTTTCAATGACATTCATCACATGTTCGTTGTCTCGGAACGTCACATCTGTGAGAACAAGCTTGCCCTTTCGCTCGGCATAAACCTGAAAAGGTCCATTGACCATCACTTCACTGACCTCATCATCCATAAGAAGTGGGTTAATCGGACCAAAGCCTTTTAATTCATTTGTGAGGTCTTCAATTATCTGTTTTCGGTCAAGCGTACCCTTTAGCGTCTCATCTTCCTTTATAATTTCAAGAGCCATCGCATCCAATTTGGCGACGATCGCTTCAATGTCTTCTTTTCGATTCTCTTTTAGCAGTCGTTTTTGCAACTCGTCTTTTAAGCGCTTCGCTTTTTCCAATTGGCTCGTCGTTCGCGAGGAAACGGCGGGTTTCTTTAATTCAGGGACTGAATTCACTCGCCCTTGATGCTCGTCGTCCTTGTCCTTAGCCGAACCCACCTGTTCTTCAATGACGTTCGAAGGCTCTTTCTCACGAATTGCCTTCGATTCCAGCTTCATTTCTTGATCCTGCTTTTCGGGTTCATCCACAACTTTCTGGATCCACTCTTCGGCTTCGTTCAGGTGAGCGGGATTTTGTTTGGCCTGGATACGACTGTATAACCCCATCGGTTTACCCCCTTCCCTTTTTTGCAAAGGCTTTTTGTAAAAGGCCTTTCTTCGTTGGTTCGACACTGGCATCTGGTGGGCGATTTACATCCACGCATTCCGCCATCTTGAAAATAGACTTTGCGACATCCGACTTAGACCGAGTGGAAACGAGTGGCATCCCGTGGTCTAATGAATAATGCACATCAGCAAAGTGATTCGGAATTGTAAAAGCAGACCCAATTTGCAGGGTATTCAAGATCGTATCTAGAGGGGCCATGCTGTCCATCGTCGAACGGTTAATGATGATCTGTACTCGGGATTCGAGTTCTAATGCCCGGAAAATTTTGAGCATCGACTTCGTATGTTTGATCGGAGCAAGTCCGGATGTTGTGACTAAAAGAATGCGATCCGCGCGTTCAATCAAGCTTAGATTAAGGTCGTTCAATCCTGCTCCCGTGTCAACGACGACGTAATCGTAGGCGCTTAGCAAAAAATCCAAGGACTGGGTGAGCATAACCGGTGTGATCAAATCCGCATATTCAGGTTGATCCGGCGCAGGAAGCACATCAACACCCGTTTCATGTGTGGTTAAAAGGCTTTGAAAGGAATAGGCATCCATTGAGTCGAGGCTTTCAATCACCTCTTGCATGGTAAACGTCGGTTGCAGATTCATCGAGATGTCGATGTCACCAAATTGAAAATCGCCATCCCAAAGAGCCACCCGCCTTCCTTTTTTCACAAGAGAAACCGCCAAATTGATCGAGAGCATGGTTTTACCAATTCCACCTTTTGCACCGCAGATCACCACTAAACGACCTTTTGGGGTTGAATTGGTGTTCATGAGCTTCCCTCCTTGGCATCTTGAGCGCTGTGGAGACTAAAGGTTAAGCTACCCTGACCTTCTGCATTCAAAATTTTGATAATCTGATCCGTTGCGACCTGAAGTGTTGTCATATTATAGGGCTTATAAGGATCACCCGGTTTGGAACGCGTCATGCGTTGATCCACGGCAAGGACTAATATATTAGAAAGAAGCACGGAGGCCTTCCCTTTCTTAATCCAAAGCACATCAACAGCATCACCGGGTTCAATCAAGTTCGCAACTGTATCACCGACCTGCTTTGAAGTAATCGTCAACGCTTGATCACCCGATTTAATGGTGTAGGCTAACGACGTCGCATTGGCTTTGGTGAACAATTGATGGGTCAACATCACTTCATTTGGCTCGAGATCCACGGTCGTCATTTTCCCAACCACTTTTTCCGTTGTCGTCATCGCATCTGGCAAGACGCTAGACTTTGGCACCGACACCAAAGCGACTTGTTTTTGCGTAATCGGTGTCTGTGCTTTAATCGCAACTTTCGCTTCCACCACTTGAACCATTGGAACAGCCTGAGGGCGAGCCGTGGTTTGAGCTTGCAAATGGTTCATAAACACATAAAAAAGATAGGTCGTGACACCTGCCATAAGAAGTGCTAGTATAAAAATTCCTGTTTTTTTCATCGGGATCACCTACTCCACAAGCTTGGCTGTATAAGCCCCGCGATCTAAACCGCCACCCGGTCCAATTTCACCTTTTCCCACGCGTTTAATAAACATGCCATTAATAACAGATGTATCCGTTCCTTGCTGCATCAAATAAAAATACGCAAATCCTTTGACTTCAATTTGTTTTGACGGAAGCCTCTTATACACCACCACGGTAATCACACGAGGATCATCGCGGTGAAACGTCTCACCATCTGGATAGGGGCTGTTTCCAAGCCGATAGTCGACACCTTTCCGTGTATCCCCGGCTACATTCCCTGATTTCACGTTAAAAACATCGCCTACAGAGATTGGTGAAACCGTTCCGTTTTCTAATGTTGTCAAATAAACAGACGCTCCGTTACCTTCTAAAGCTAAAATACCAAAGAATCCATTGGTTGAATCACCTGCACCCACCTTTAAAGTGGTGACATCCCCATAAGAGATTGGGGTCGATTCATCGATACCGAGTGGCACCACACCTGTTGCACGACTTATTGGTGTGATGGCAGCCGTCGATTCCTCCTCGACCGGCATCCCTTTGAAACCTAAAATACGAGCGAATGAAAACGGAACGGTTTTTTTCAAACCCACCGTAACCTGATCATTCATTTGGATGTTCAAGTTATTCAAGAACTGATCGTCTTTATAGGAATCCAATACTTGGGTCACGACATCATTAACGCGTTGCTCGTCCTGAGGTAAGGTCGCTGGATTGTAATTCCCCAGTTCTTGTGCCGCGGATAGGGCGGCGGTTGTGGTTTCTTTCTTCAAATTACTTTTTTCTATATAGACATCGCCCATATCGATCACAAGCCCCGTCATCCCAATGAGTAGGACCATCGCCACTGCGACAATCAACGTCACCGTTCCATTTTCTTTTTGGATCAGAGCCTTCAGATGATTTCTTTTTGGTTTAGAGTCGAGAAACATGGTTTAAGCCCCTTATTCCACCCGAATTGTTGACGTCGCTTGTAAATTTAAGGTGGACAGAAATTGATCAAAAATGGGGGTTAGGTTGTCCATAGGGTATTTCAGCGTCACCGTGACATAATCCCCGGATTTCCGAGTCGAGGGATCGGGTGATATAGACATCACCAATGAGTGAGAATCTGCTGTCGTGTCATCGGACGAACAAGTCGGAAGCACGATTTTATCTGCATTTTTTAGAGGCAGATGATTCCATGTGTAAGCCGCGACTTGGCAATCGGATTGACCAAGCCCCGTTAACCGCGAGGCTTCCTGGACGGTTAAATTCATGTTCAAATATGTAAACATAATAAATCCGAAATTCACAATTCCAATTAAGAATAAAAGAAGCACCGGAATCGTCAAAGCAAATTCAACGAGAGATTGACCATCTTGGTTCGAAATAAGTGAAAAACGGGTGCACCGTTTCAAGCGCTTAAACACACCCTCACCACACAAACAGCTTTCCTTCTAAAATCAATCCCATGATCGCACCGCCGGCAATCGCCACCCCATATGGATACAATTTCTTCGTTTTATCTAGTAAAAGAGGGGTTTTGACACCGACGAATCGATTGAATAGGAAAAGCCAGAGCGTTCGAATTCGACCTTTTCGAAATAAGAGAATGCCAAGCGCCATCACCGCTCCGATTAAACTCATGTAAATCGCGGCGTGCAAAACAAATAGCGTGCCCTTCATAGCGCCAACCAACGCAAGCAATTTGACATCTCCTGCTCCCATACCGCCTAGTAAAAAAGGAATTAAAAGAAGACCTAACCCAACGCTAAACCCATATAAAGAATGGAGGCCACCTAGCCATCCACCTGTGACAAGATGACTGATTAGCGCCAAGAGAATGCCCGGGAAAACAATAATGTTATAGATTCTCCGTTTTCTCAAATCGGTTATGGTGCAAATGCCTAGTATTAGAATTAATAGTCCGTTGATCCACATGATAGCGATCCCCCTCTTTCAAGGAATTGATTTAAAACGGATGGCCAAGCCCTGGATCAGCCCAACCCTTCTATTTAAAAATGGATGGATAGTGAAACAAGCTCTACGTGAAAACACCCGTAGAGCTTGATCGATTCTTTATCCGAAACCTTCTAATAGATTAAGAAGCAGCCGATCCGTCCGGCGTATTGTTGGTTAGATTCGTAAAGAGCGATTTGATTTTCCCTCCGAAAAGAGTCAATGCTCCAATAACGACAACCGCAATAAGTCCTAAAATTAAGCCGTACTCCGCCATGCCTTGTCCTTCTTCTTCTACAACCAACGCTTTGAATTTGTTCAACATTCGAATCGCTCCCTTTTTTTTAAATAGACTATGAGTGAAAGACAGTATGGTCTTGATCCTACGAGTTCTGTTGCATGAGGATGTGATCGCCCACTTTGGTTCCACTGGTTTGAATCGTTCCCGCAACGAGTTCGACAACGGAACGCGCCTTAAGAACCGGTTGGGTCACCTTTCCAGTTCTAAGATGTTCCGCTATGTGGACCACTTTTAAAGCCTCATCCAAATAGAGAACATCAATAGGGAACCGCATGAAAAACGTGTGAATCGATCGACACGGTTGAATGTGCATCGCATGCGTTTCAGGCAGATGGTTCCGAAACATCAACCCCTTTAAGCGGCGTCCGAATGTGTGAGCTTGTTCCACCTGATGCGCTAATACAGCCCCATTTGAGACATTAACCAATTCCATTTCATCCCCCCGATCAAATGAAATACCCCCACCTTACCGAAAGGCGGGGGTATTGAAACCCTAGGAAGAGAATATCGTCCCCCCGCAGATCCTTCGGTAACTGGCTGGCATCTTGCACCTTGCAGATCAATCTGCAATTTAAGCGACAGACCCGAGTCCGCCACGTGCACCTTAGCCCCTGTAGTTTTGCGTCACTGGCTTTCACCAGCTTTGCCTTTATCGAGATCGCGCGAGTCTTGTCGTACGCTCGATCTTTATGTCTAAATCATAGCAATTCGCGTCGAATGGGAGAATAGGGAGTATGACTTATTTTATTGCTTAACAAGGCTAGTGTGATACTTTTCATGAATACGATGAAGAATGGTGAAAAAAAGTGGACGGGTCAAGGGTTTGAACCCTTTAGGAGTGAACCGTTTAACTTTTGAATCGCGAGTCAGCTTTGGCCTATAAGTTCCATTTTATCTATAATTTGAAATCATTTGGAAGTCTTTCACTAAATAACACGACATTAGTCCTAAGTCATTTGACCATTTTTCGATAGAATCATTCGTTCAGCTTACTATTTTCCAGTATATCGAACGCCACGCAACGTCGCGAATGGATGACTTCTTTCCGAGTGCAGATTCTTGTATTTTAAGTTCCTCATCAATTCCAGGTTTACATCCTACGTTCATCTGGGAACTCTACTAATAAGAAACAGAATCAAAAACGAATGCGGAGGCATACCTTTGGACTCATACAATCAACACAACCGAACATTAGAAGAAGAGATTCAAATTGGCAAATACGAGGTTTTCTTTAAAAAGTCTTATAAAATTTTATATACAGTAAACGACATCTTGATCGGAATCTGGTTTTTAATCGGGAGTCTTTGTTTCTTCAAAGACTCCCTCCAGACCATTGGTGTCTGGCTATTTACAATCGGAAGTGCCGAACTCCTCATCCGGCCAACGATCAAGCTCATTCATGACCTTCATTTGAAAAATCATATTAAGCAGCAAAAAGGCAAGGCATGAAGTAAAAGAACAGCGACCCAGTTCTAGCTCTTAAGATCTGGGTCAAAAGTTCGATTTCTACGAATCAGGTAGAATGGATCCATCAATAGTCCCACAATAGATGAGTTCACCCATAGATCCTGATGTGATTTTCAAGGGCATTGGCCTGCTTTTCTGTGCCAAGACCCGCCAATAAGAGCCAAAAAATGGGCAGGATCGACACAAGGTCAATTGTAAAACAACCTTGAATAAAATACCCGATCAACATTAGAGATAAATAAAAACGTGGTGAGTTCGGATCGCGAAAGTCCATTTGACAAAGCCAAAAGGCAATCACACAGATTAGGGCCGGAACCCCAAACACAAGTGCCATTTCAAGATAAATATTAAACGCGCTGTCGACAATCTGATTAGGCGGGAATCCATAATGTTGCAATACTTTTGACGAGATCGGGACGCGCTGGTGGTACGTATCCGGCCCTGATCCCAGAATAACCTGCTTGAACGAACTGGATTTAAATGCCTCCCACCCGTGCGACCAAATCACCCCGCGATTTGAACCGAAGTTCCCTAGATCCCCCGATTCCTGAAGCATCTCAATCTGGGATGATGCCGTTTGGAAACGTGATCCAAGGTGGGGATTCGTTGTAAAAATAATCCCCGTTGCAATCACCAAAACAGCCGCCAACCAATAGAGTTGTTTTTTCCTTAGGTGAACGAGTCCTAGAATTAAAAAGGCAACAAATGCACCGATCCATGCCGATCGAGTCAATGACGCCAACAACGCTGAATAAATCAACCCCGTTGCCAATAAAAAGATAAGCCGCTTATCTAACAGATATAGCGAGCAACCTAGGACAAACAGGATCCCCATGAAGGTTCCAAACGCATTTTCGGAGCCAATCGTCGCATACGTCAGCCCATTCTCAGGTAAATCCAAAGCATTAACCAATGGAATCTGATAAAACTGAAACAGTCCTAAAATGGCGAGCAAGCAACCTGTCGCTATGAGCACAATGGATAAACGTCTAAGCCTTTCTTGCGTCATGATCAAAGTGGAATAGACAAATACAATACCGATTGCGAGATAAGTCAGGAGCCCCATTTGTTTAAAAGGTC
Organism: uncultured Sporolactobacillaceae bacterium; assembly: GCA_963829575.1. Classification (GTDB taxonomy): domain Bacteria; phylum Bacillota; class Bacilli; order Bacillales; family Sporolactobacillaceae; genus KACC-23026. The sequence continues at coordinate 17,115 of CAWHJF010000020.1, forward strand.
CGCCATAAAACGCGATGAATTTATAAGGAGAAAAGACGGTCGACACTATGACGAAGCCATAAAATCCCACAAGCCACCCTTTTCCAGGAATCCGCTTCAACCGCGCCCATGGAAGACGGCGTCTCTTCACAAACAGTTCGACTCCAATTGCTAATGTGATTAGTAATAAAAAGATAAATTTGGGCAGGTAATACGCGTGTTCACCCAAAGACGGTATGTATAAAATAGGTAGCCCAATCACAAGTAAGATTAATAATGGCATGTAGCATCCCCCAAAGTTTTCATTTATTCTACAAAAAACGACAAGTCCCTTTTCTTGTATTCTACACGAATTTGGGCACATATTCAGGCGTTTTTTTCGTAAGATACACTAAACCACTTGCGGAAAGGAGTGACCTGGGGTGAAGGGCCTATTCCATTTTTTGAAGCCAGCGAAATGCGCGATCTGCCACAGGTATGCGGAACGTCCTCAAACGTACTACAACGACCGCGATGAAAAAGTTAAAGTCTGCTATAAATGCGTGCCTTATGCTGAACGCCGAGCGTTTCGAAAAAAATAAAAGCCAAACAAAAGAGGTGACTCCAATCGCGGGAGTCACCCCCATTTGTGTTGCACGCTTATTAATACACCGTTATGTAATCGTAAACCTTCCAATTGGGTTGGTTCGGCTGTTTGAATAAATAAAGTGTGCTCATATGGTTGCCACTTTCTTCATTTAGATGATACTGGGCCACTTTTAAATACTCCACCCCATCTTGAACATAATAAGTCACCGTTGGTTTTTGCGGGTCAGACTTGGCTACCCAATCAAATGAATCGATCGCATATCCGGAAATCTCTGTTTCTAAGATATGATAAAGGGGTGTCCCGTCCGCTTTCTTGCCTCTTTGACGAAACAATTGATTGAAATACTGATTCGTATACGCCGTCGTAAACCGTTCATCCATCAAGGCTTCAATTTCTTTTTTGGTATACGCTTTTTTCCAGGTCTGACGCTGGGCAGTAATCGCCTCATCGACGATTTTTTTCGCAACGTCTTGTGAGAACGTCTTATAGAATCGAATCGATTGAAGAGGCACATACACAGTCTTGTTCTGATCCGTGACCGCTGCCCAATGATTTTGAACGGCGGTGACGGTCACCTGGGCGCCGTTTTTGAGCGTGCCCATTTTCGCTGACGTCCTTTCGGGTTTTTGATAGACGGGAATGGCGGGCTGATCCGAACCTGCCGTTACGACTCCCGTGTCAGAAGGCGGCGCTTTTCCCGAGTCGGCAAAGCCCTTCGCTTGAGTCATCAATACAAACATCACTATTAAAACCAAACAGGCTAACCCAATTCTGAAGGATAGCGGGTTTGCGAATAAAGGTTTCATGCAGGTCCTCCTCTAATCGTTTCTTGTTTCTATTACTTTGGCTGTTTTTTCGTAAACTTTGTTGCTTTCTAATCAGGCGATAAAAGACTCGTGGAATGGATCAAGCAAATCGCCGCAATCCTTTAGAAATGCGCCCTTATTTTAGACGACCGTCCAAACAAATCGTTTCTATTTCTTTTATTATTTCATAGACCCACTTTCTTTTGGACAGGATTCGTTCACCAAAATCCTTCTGTTTCCAGCAAATTCATCCCTTGTTTTACAAACCCGGAAATCGAATTTTGCATAAAACGCGCAGAATTTGTTGGATCGCTGGTTTTCTGAACGAATGGGCCACACTATTAATCAAACATTTGTATAAAGAGACGAGGCCTCCTATTGAGAGTTTTCCCAAAATAAGAGTTTGGCAAACAAGGGAATCTAGTAAAATGCAGTTTTTTATATCGTGATATAATGATGGAGATATTTAGACGAACGGTTTGATTGGGTCAGTTGAAGTCGAAATAGTTGAAGAGAAAACGGAGGAATGAAAGATGAGTTATTCGATCGTCATACCCGCTTATAACGAAGCGGACTCCATTGGCCGTGTGCTCAAACAGCTCGTCGCAGCAGAGCCTACTGCCGAACTCATTGTCGTCGACGATTGCAGTTCGGATCAAACGGCGGAGATCGTCAAAGCCTTTAGCCAAGTGCGAGTGGTTTCACATGCATTCAACCAAGGCCCAATTCAAGCCATTGTGACCGGGGTCCGGACAGCAACCCATGAGGTTGTGGTCACCCTAGATGCAGACGGCCAACATCCTATAGACGCCATCAACAGAGTGGTCGCCCCGATTCTAAACGATCAGGCCGACCTTGTGTTAGGGAGTCGCGAATCACTCCCTCGATTAGGTGAAAAAATTATCGCCACGTTTTCTGGGGTAAAAGATGCCACAACCGGCTTTCGTGCCATGAAAAAAGAACTGATTTCGTTATTGGAAGCTGATATTGCCTATGGCGGACAATACATCGTCAAAGCGCGCCGAAACGGCTGGAGGATTTCCGAAGTCCCGATTACAGTTCAAGCTCGATTGGCCGGGTTTTCCGTCCATTCCAATTTCAATATTTTGAAAAAAGCTGTCGCGTTTGCCTGGTGGAGGTTAACCACCAAGTGATGAGACTTGAGTTTGGGGGACCATTTATATTGCGCATGGGCTAGCTGAGCTAAACTGAGCCGGGCTTTTAATCGGTGGAATTTTGGGGTGAACCGACGCAATTGGACTTTAAATCGGCGAACTGCAGGATTGTTTTGTCCGCACCCCAACACCAAATTCCCGTTTAATTACCCTCTAACCCCCCCACTACTCACCTCACCTTACCGCATACCGCGCAATTGCCGCTAAACCGGCACCGTGGTTAAATGCACCCTTTCGCACAAGATCATAAAGTCCATCCAGTGGCGTTTTAAACACCTCAATCTGCTCACCAGATTCCAGCTGCTGTTCATCTGGAACGAGGTCCGTAGCGAGGAATAAATGAATGTGCTCGTCTGTTGAGCCCGGTGACGGATACACCAACCCTAGAGCTTTCCACTCATTCGCCGCATAACCTGTTTCCTCGATCAGCTCACGCTGGGCGGTTTTCAATGGCTCCTCCCCTTTTTCAACACCACCGGCTGGAAGCTCCCACTCCCAACTGCCAATCGCATGACGGTATTGCTTCAGACAAAGCACCTCCCCTTCTTCTGTGAGCGCCAAAATACACACACCATGATTGATTTTGACATAAGAAAAATGCAAGGGATCACCGTTCGGCAACTCCACTTCTTGCTCCACAATATTAAAACGTCGCGTTGACACCGTCTCTTCTTGCTTAATTTTCCATTCCATCGGAGGGCCTCCTTAATGAGGGGACAGTCCCGGGACTGTCCCCCCTCTATTGTCATTTTACAGAAATTCACCCAATAATGATAAGTAAATCCCCCTTTTTTGTCTCGATCGTCTGTCCCCCAAATCATTCAACAATCGATCCAAGCTCGCCCCCTCACCACACCCACAACCCGGTTCCCAAAATAGACACCGTTTGTCGGTTCCATTAGAATAAAAAGTGGACTTTATTAAACTGAACTCATTCCATCATCAGGAGGCGACAGAATCCCTTGGCTTCTCATACACAGTCCGCCGTACAAGGCCCATCCAGCCTAGTCAAGCGTGCCATTTTCACCTTCAGCGGGGCCCATTTTTTAAATGACCTTGTCACAACAGGAATGGTGCCCGCGCTGGTTGTCTTATATAAGCACGCGTTTCAACTCAATTACACCCAATCGACGCTCATCGTGCTCATGTCCTATTTAATGTCATCAATCTCACAGCCACTCTTCGGGATGTTTGCCGACAAAAAACCGCGCGTCTGGTTGTTTTCTGCCGGTGTCTTTTGTTCCATAATGGGTCTTGCGCTCACCGCGGTCGCCCCATCACTTCCCTGGCTTCTCTTTTTCATCTCGCTCTCAGGTCTCGGTTCAGGAGCGTTTCACCCTGAAGCGTCGCGTGGTACACACTTGGGGTCCGGGAACAAAAAAAGCTTAGCCCAAGCCATTTTCCAAGTTGGCGGCAACTCTGGCCAAGCCTTCGGACCGCTCTTAGTGTCCGTCTTCTTCACGAGAACTGGCATTCACGGACTCCTTTGGCTTATTCCGATCGGGCTCGTCTCACTCGTTCTAACCGGACAAATCTTGCCGTGGCTCGGCCAACGCTTGGAAGAATCCAATGCTTTAGGAAAAAAAGAGATGAAGGGCCAAAACAACCTGGTGGGTACTGTGTTACTTTCATGTGTGATCATCTTGCGCTCTTGGTGTCAAATCGGCGTCGTGGTCTTCCTGCCCTTTTATTTAACGAATTTGACCGTTTCACAATCGGAAACCTTAAGCTTTGTGTTCGTTGGAGCCGGCGCGCTTGGCACATTCTTCGGTGGGATGTGGTCCGACAAAATTGGGCTAAAGCGCCTGTTGGTCTCATCCATGTTGATCGCCACCCCTTTTGCCCTATTATTCCCATATCTTCATGGCGCCTGGTCCGTGATTGATTTACTCTTTTTCGGATTCAGTGTCCTGTCTTCCTTTTCGGTGAGCGTGGTCTACATGCAAAAAATGCTTCCTGAAAATATCGGCATGGCAAGCGGTCTTTCCATCGGATTTGGTGTGGGAGCAGGCGGGATCGGCTCCGTGTTCATGGGGAGCATTTCCGATGTTTTCGGGGTTTCAACCGTCTTTACCATTCTCTCACTTTTACCGCTTGGCGGCGCTGTGTTCGCCTTTTTTCTACCAAAGGACTAACAAACAAAGGGAGGATTTTCATGATGGTCATCCATCGCGAAAATCCGCCCTGTTTTTTTATTAAAAATACGATTTGGCGCCTAAGTAACGGGGTTGCCAGTAGGTCGTGTTCATGCTTTGAATCGCAACCCCTTTGCTTGTTGTGGCACTGACGCTCCCTGGAGGTGTGCGTGAGGCGTTCTTACGCATACAAATCTAGCTGAGAGTAGTCCTGTGTGTGCCCGAGCCTCTACACAGCCGCAACCCATGCCCACAAACGCCAACTACTCAGACATCCGCCCTTTTTCCCCAATTCCAGCTCCAGCTGCCGGCACCTGATCCGGCTCCACATATAAAACCTTTTGAGCTGGATAAGCGAGGCTGACACCATGGGCTTCGAGCAGCGACAAGATCTTCAGATTAATCGCCTCGCGCGCTTCCAGCCATTTGAGCCAATCGGTGGTTTTCGTGAAGAAGTAAAAATAGAGGTCCAGACCATTATGCGTGAACTGATTGAACTGGACAATAATCGTTTCATTATCCACGCGATCATCGGCCAACAGCATCTCACGCAAACTCGCCAACAATTTCGTCAACTGAGATTCATGCGTGTCCAAACTCAAAGCCACATTAAATGTCAACCGCCGCTTACCCATTTTACTCCAGTTCGTAATCGGCTCATTGGCAAGCGTCGAGTTTGGCACGGTGACCAAGGCCTGCGCAAACGTCCGGATTCGCGTCGAACGAAACGAAATATTCTCAACCGTTCCTTCCACGCTCGGCGTCATAATCCAATCTCCAATCGTAAAAGGGATTTCCGTAATAATCACAACGCCACCAAACAGATTACTGATGGTATCCCTTGCTGCGAGCGCAACCGCCAGTCCCCCAATGCCGAGCCCGGCGACTAAGCCGCTAATGTTATAGCCCCAATCATACGCAATCATCGTCACCATCAAAGCCAAAATCACAAACTTTAAGATATTCGAGATAAAAGGGATCACAATTTGATCAAATTTCACTTGAAACTTGCGACTGAACTGATGGAAAAATAAATCGGTTGACGTGGTCAGATTGACCAATCCCCAGCCAATCAATAACACCACAAACGTTCGCTCAACGGAGTCAAAAAAAGGATACACGGCTTTTGGAAACGGCATGATCGCGAGGGCCAAAAACAGCCCAATCACCATCATCAATGCTGTAAGTGGCCTTCTAAAGGCTTTGACAATGGCATCATCGATGTGGTTGTGCGTTCTACTTGTAAATAGAGTCAATACTTTGATCATCAATGTTGCGAGTGGACGTCCAAATAATAGAAAGACGACCAAAATACCTAATGAAATCAAGATATGATTCCAATTGTCTGAGAACCAAACCAAATAGACATTCACGGGTCATCCCCCTTTTTTGTTACAACTTTTAACGGTCAGGAGGTTTGGAGATTCTAACATCGATTCCTAATCATCGGTTCTACCGCGACACGCGTGGTTCCAGCAGTCCGATCCTGACTTCGATAAATTCCCAAATCACCAAATCCATCCGCCCGTCCTGACATTCTAAATTTTTCCAACAACTGCTAATTCTATGAATCTTGAATCTGACTTTCAACAAGACACTTTTTTTAGGTCCCACACACCCTCTCTATATTCTCCTTATTAAAAAGAGTTTTGTCAAAGCCTGTCCTCCGCAAATGCCAACAACACGCCTAAAGCAAGCCTCTCGCCTCCATAAAAAAACAGAGCAACGCCAGGTTGCCCGTCTATCCAAAGACTCGCAACCACAATTGCTCCATCCACTATTGATTATTCAGCCACTGTCAAAACCCGTTCTCTTTGAAACAACGCCGTGAACTGAGCGACAAGATTCGGATCAAATTGGGCGCCAGCATGTTTCTCAATCTCCCGCAAAGCCTCTTCTGTCGACAACTCATTTCGATACAACCGACGATTCGTCATGGCCGAAAACGCATCTGCAATTTGTAAAATCCGCCCCTCCAAAGGCTGAATCTCTCGCTCCGCACCAAATGGGTAGCCCCTTCCATCCCACCGCTCATGGTGAAAGCGAATCGCATTCAGCGTTGTCGCATTAAGGTTGAGGTCACGTAACAAGTGAATCCCATCTTGAACATGCTGCTCGACCGCCTTAAATTCCTCTTGAGTCAAAGGCTCAGGCTTACGCAAAATTTGATTAGGCAGCATAATCTTCCCAATATCATGAAGCACACCGGCAATCGTGATCGCCTCAATAAAAAACGGATCCGGTTTGACGACTTGAGCCAACTGAACAGCAAATTGGGCCACAAACATCGAATGCGTGTAGGTGTACATATCTTTTTCACGAAGCACTTGTAGCAGCTGTAAACTTTTTCGTGATAAAAGTGAATCAATCGAATCCTCGTTTATTAAAATGGGGTTTCTCTGCTGCTTTTTATAATACATATTCATATCGGCCTCTTGAAGCATCTCTTCAAAACTTAAATGATCACTTTGCGAAATCGTCGCCTCACCTATGGATAATGTGATCGGCAAAGTCGCATTTTCATTGAACCTAAAAGGATGGCGCTCGATCTCATTCATAAGCTGGTTTTTGACAGAGGTTGCCTGATCGCTTTCCTCCAAAATGATCACGAATTCATCACCACCAAAACGACCGGCAACACCCGACGTTCCGATTAACACCGTTCGAATGCGCTCCGCAATGTAAGACAACACGTAGTTACCGACCATATGCCCGTACGAGTCATTGATCGATTTAAAATTATCCAAATCCATGACCAGCACTCTAAGTCGAATATTTCCTTGATTCAACAGCATTTCCCCATGCTGCAGGATAAATGAAAAATTGTAGAGTTGCGTCAATTCATCCGTAATACTGACCATGCGATAGCGGTCTCGATCAGCCCGAATCCTTTTCCACAAAAACGAGAAGATAAGGAGTGTTCCCGCAGCTAAAAGGGTCCCCGCCCCATTGGTTGCAAATTGGTGGTGTGCGATATGAAAACCCATCATCACTATACCAGTTAAACATAGTGTAATCGGATTGTTTTGAGTTAAAAACACTGAAAAAATCGGATCGAACGTAAAGACACTCATGTTAATCTTTACCTGACCCAAATCCATTAAGAATAGAATTAAAAAACTACCCGTTAAGACAAATTGTAGACCGTTAAATATGAGGTTTTTCTGTGCGGGAATTATCGCGCACAACACAAAAATGGCATAACCCAGTAGAAAAAAAGATAAATCCATAGGGTGCCATTTAACTAGGAAAATAAATTTTATTAAATTAAACGTTTGGATGATCAAACCGACAACCAAAGCCCACATTTTCGGGTGATCAGGACTAAACAGAGTTTGAAAAAACGTCTTAATCGAAGCCCCCATAACTCGTTCCCCTAACTGAAAATTGACCTTTATCTATTAAAAACTCAGTCTTATACACTACTTATTTTTTGGCAAACAAAAAAACCGCAAATAGCTTGTTGGCTGCGGTTTGTGGAACACGTAAATAACAGTTTACATCACCGGCAGCTCAGCCGCCGTAGAATCTTTCATTCATTAGGCCCGAAGCTTTGCGTCCTCATCTTTCGACAAGTTTGCTCTTTATTCAAGATTTTCTAACAATTATCATATCATATATTTTTCTAAAGTGAAACCTAGCAGAGGGACTTTTTTCCTAAAAACCAGGGCTCAGATCTTTTAATTTACTTAACACACCCCGAAGAAAACTATTTATAACTCTTTTTTTTGAATTCATCTAGCTCGCGAATCAGCTGATACACCCGGTCATTTGTCCGTTGCACATCTTTTTCTAATTGCGCTCGATCCTTCATTAATTTTTCCGGTACTAAATACCTATTCTCTTCCATCCACTCTAACACGTATTTGGTCTTCATGTACTTCTGATCGGCAATGCTCACTTCTTTCAGAGCTTGGCACAAATGCTCGCGAAGTTGCCACTCTCGCTTTGAAAACGAACCTGATGTCATTGAGATCCTCCAATCCTCTTTATGAATCTACAATTTTCGACAGTATATTTTAATAATAGACAAAAACCGACATGAGTTCAACTTAATGTGGTTACGTTTTCGTGACAATTACTCTACATTGATTGATTGAATAATGGTGTGAACCCATTATTTGTGACCTTAATCGGCATTCGTTCCAGTTGTGACCGAATCCGCTTCCCGCACACCAGCTGAACTCGCCATTTGATCGAATCTCAGCCTCCTGTGATCGAATTCCGTGTAACTTTAATCGAATCATAGCGCGTTTTGATCGAATCACACTCCACTCTAATCGAATCCGCTTCTCGCACACCAGCTGAACTCGCCATTTGATCGAATCTCTGCCTCCTGTGATCGAATTCCGTGTAACTTTAATCGAATCACAGCGCGTTTTGATCGAATCAACACTCCACTTAATCGAATCCGCTTCTCGCACACCAGCTGAACTCGCCGTTTGATCGAATCTCTGCCTCCTGTGATCGAATCCCGTGTAACTTTAATCGAATCTCAGCGCGTTTTGATCGAATCAACACTCCACTTAATCGAATCCGCTTCTCGAATCCGCTTCCTCCCCGCACGCCCGAACGCTCAAACCACAAAAAAAGACCGTTTATTAAGTTTAATTTAATAAAGAAACGGTAATATACGTTATAGGTCGGATGGCAACTGTGGCCATCATTGGTATTAAGCGAAGGTGGGGCTTGTACCTACATATAAGCGTGTTGTCTTGCGTTGCGTGGGCAATGCGGAATCCCGCAAATGTTTATCCATTTATCCATTTATCCATTTGTCCGTTTGTCCATTTGTTCGCGCCCATGTGTCCATATTGTCCATGTTCAATTTTCAAAGACACAAAACAGACCGCTGGGGAGAGATCCCAGCGGTCCTTATTTGAATGTCTACGTTTTAGTAAACGTAAGAAGTACCAACAATGATCAAGAGAATGAACAATACGACGATTAGTGCGAAACCGCCGCCGCCACCGAAACCAGTTCCACAACCGAAACCAGCACCAGCACCATAAGCTCCGTATGCCATAATCTGAAAACCCCCTTATTAACAGGATTAATACATCATATGACCTAATGGTTGTCTGCGGAAGGGCGAATGCCCATATTGATAAAAAAATTGCTGAACGCCTTGATGCGTTGAAATGGCTGAGCCTCATCGGTAAAAAATCCCAGGAGTCGTGGATTTTAAACCCACCGATCAAGACAGGCCCGATTAGGTCGTTCCCCTTTTAGCAAACAAGACCAGTCTATATTTGCTTGAAAAATGTGGATAACACGTAATTAAAGTGACAACAGAAATTCCCTTAATAGGTCTTATGACTTCCGTTTCGGTTGGTTTTATAATTTTTCTTTTAAAAACCGTGTACGTACACGGTTTGTTTGACAAGCTTTACCACTAATTACAGTTTCACTTTTCCCATTAACTATGAGCCCCTGGCTCGACATGAGGCTTAGCTTCATAAAAACATCCATTCCAGATTCATAACACGTCCTATTAAGGAGAAACTAAATCGGCACGTATTTTGATCACAAGGATCACTAAGGAGGGGTATCAATTGGGAAAAGGCTCTAAATCCAAGCGTAATACGATCCGAGGAAAAAATGCGGTCCAACCCGCAACGGGTGAAGCGCGCAAAACCATTTCAAAAGTAAGCCGAGAGCTAGAGGATCAAAAAGACGACTAGAACAAACGGACCCTCCTTTGCGAGGGTTTGCTTTTTTAGCGCGCTAACCTATCAATAGTGGCCCAAGCTTTCACGGTCCAACAAAAGAAACACTGGGCCCGACCAAACGGATTCCAGCGCTTTTATAGCCCGACCACAAAACAAAAGAACATGCAGACCATGAAGAACACAACGACTGTAAATGTTCTCATCCTTTTCACCCTTTAACTGACTTATTCTTAACCTGTTCCGCTCCCACTCCTATTTTATGTTGAAACCCTACTATTTGTTTCACAATATGAAAAACTGGATGCACCAGTAATCCTGAGCACCCCGCCAACTTCCCAATCCATATGAAAAAGCGGGCGATCCACTTGAACCTGTTCAAGTGGATCGCCCGCCAGATTGAAACCACCAATTGGTGGTTTGGTTGTTAATTCCCTTTTTTAAAATATTGGTCTGAGGCATTGGCCATGGCGATCGCGGCGCGTTGCTGATAGGTCGAGCTTTTGAGTTTAGCTGCATCGCTTATATTAGTGAGATATCCCATTTCGATGAGGACGGATGGGATTTTGGCCATTCGCGTGACGTAGAGACTGTCGTTGATCAGCCCCAGTTTTTTCTCTTTCATGGCTGGGGCAACGTTTTGATTAAGGAGCGTGGCCAGGCTTTTACTTTTGGCCGGCTGGGCATTGACCTGTGGATAACCTTTTGTCGCTTTGCCGTTGTAATGGACTTCGAGCCCGTGGACATAAGATTGGGAGGAATAAGGCATCGCATTTGCATGAATCGCTAAATAAAGATTGGCGTGATTCTGATACGCTTTATTTAACCGACACTGTAACTCACTGTGTGTGTTCGAATACGACGACAAACACGATTTGGTTGGTGCGGCGTGCGAGAGGATCACTTTATAGCCACGCTTCTCGAGTTCGGTTTTAAGTTTCTGTGAAAACGCCCAGTTGATGTTGACCTCTTTGAGACCATTCGCGACCGCACCCGAATCTTTGCCACCATGACCAGGATCCAGCAATATGACCTTTCCATTCGCTACCGGTTTCGTTGGTACGGCTGGTTGGGGCGTTCCAGTTTGTGTAGCCGGACCTGTCGGTGTTCCTTGTGTACGATTGGCGGCGCCTGTCACTGCGCCCGTCTGCCCGCCGGATGGTGCTCCTGTTGATGTCGAACCGGTTGAAGTCGAACCATTTGATTCCGTCCCTGTTGACGCCGAACTCGCAGATGAACCGGTTGTCGAAGGATCAGATTGGGTTGGCGCGGTTTGCCCTGTTGGTGCATCTGTTTGGGGCGCCGTCGTTGGATCCGTCGTTGTTTGAGCGTTCGGCTGGTCTGTGTTCGGATTCTGAGTTGGCGTTGTTACGGGTGGCATTTGCGAGCCTGTTGGTGCTCCAGTTGAACGAGTCAAACCAGTCGGCGCGGTTGGTGCAGTTGATTTAGCCGGTGTGTTCAAATTGGACGGTTGTACTGGTTTTACGGGTGGTGAAGTTGACTTTGGTGGTGCAGATGTCGGTTTCGGTTTTGGCGCTGCCACAGTTTTTGGCTTAGCGGTTGTTACCGTCTTTGCGACAATTAACGTTTGGCCAATCAGGATTCTACTGCTATGGAGATGGTTCCAACTTTTTAAAGTAGCAACACTGACGTGGTACCGCTTGCCAATCCAACTCAAACTGTCGCCCCGTTTAATCTTATACATCTTGGTTTTGGTGATGCCGGTGCTCGTGCTTGTCGTTTTCTTAATTGACGCCGTCTTAACGCGGCTCAATGAGAGGTGCAAGACTTGCCCGATATAAATGCGACTCCCTTTTATATGATTAAGAGACTTGAGTTTTGAGACGCTAATGTGAGTCTTGTGACTGAGCCCGGACAATGTATCCCCGCGCTTGACCTTGACGGTTGAAGCTGCTTCAGCAGGAACACTCGCACACAAGATTCCCATGCACAGTGCGAATGACAACATTCGTTTCGCTTTGTTCACTTATTTTTCTCCTCTATCAATCTATGATGGTGTAATCTCCTATTCTCTCAGTTATTTTATCCCAGAACCCTCTGATCTGCTAGATATAAAAATTGGAAGGGAGGAAATATGGGGGGAAGGGACTGTGGTGGGTAATGGGCTCAGATTTTAGGTTAATCGGCGGGATTTTGAGAGAAATTTAAATCGGCGCGAATTTCTTATTAATCGGCGAAAACGTCCATTAAGCGTCCAGCCCCAAAGGATTTAGTTCCAACAATTCTCCCAAACTCCCTACATTCCTCCCTCCCCCTCTTTTTACAAAGGAGCTTCACACCAAAATTCGTACATAACTCACATGCGCTTTTCCGAACATGGTACAATTTCTATAAAAGACAACTTATTTTCTTTCTTTTAAATAGATTAGGGGGCTATGAGATGCTACAACCACCAGCTGAATTTTATACAAAGGACCATGCACATGAGCTTGATCAACAAGACCCTTTAGCGCCTATGCGCAATGAATTTTATACTCAAGAAGCCCGAATTTATTTAGACGGCAATTCACTCGGCCTTATGTCCAAGCGAGCTGAAGCAGCGCTGCTCAAGTTGCTGGATTCATGGAAACACTATGGGATTGACGGTTGGAGTGAGGGGGCGCATCCCTGGTTTTATCTTTCTGAAACGCTCGGGGAACAAATGGCTCCGTTGGTTGGGGCGAAGCCTGAGGAAGTCATTGTAACCGGGTCCACGACAACGAATCTGCATCAGCTCGTGGCCACTTTTTATAAGCCTCAGGGAACGAAAACGAAAATTTTGGCCGACAGCTTGACCTTTCCAAGCGATATCTATGCGCTAAAAAGCCAGCTTGAGTTGAAAGGGTATGCGCCGGATGACCATCTCATTCGAGTGGAGAGTCAGGATGGGCATCTTTTAAAAGAAGAGGATTTAATTGCGGCGATGACCGACGAGGTGGCGTTAATCGTGCTGCCAAGCGTGTTGTATCGGAGCGGCCAGCTGCTCAACATGAAGCGACTCACTGCGGAAGCGCACAAACGCAACATCTTGATTGGGTTTGACCTTTGCCATTCGGTGGGCGCGGTCCCGCATGAGTTGAACGAATGGGGTGTGGACTTTGCGTTCTGGTGCACGTATAAGCATTTGAACGGCGGACCAGGTGCGGTTGCGGCGCTTTACGTCAATGAAAACCATTTGGGCCGCCACCCCGGGCTTGCCGGTTGGTTCAGTTCAGATAAAGACAAGCAGTTTGATATGGACCATGAGTTAACGGCCGCGCACACCGCCGGCGCGTTTCAAATTGGCACACCACATGTGTTGAGTTCGGCGCCTTTGATTGGCTCGCTGTCCCTATTTAATGAAGTCGGAATGAGGCCGATCCGCGAAAAATCGCTCAAACTCACCGACTACATGAGGACGCTGATCGAGTACGAGTTGAAAAATGAGGCGTTCGCGATTCGCACGCCGATTAACTCTGAGGCGCGCGGTGCTCATCTTTATTTGGAACATCCAGAAGCTGCCCGAATCTGTAAGGCGCTAAAAGCCGAAGGAATCATTCCCGATTTCCGGGCTCCGAACGGCATTCGCCTTGCACCCGTTGCTCTGTATAACTCATTCGAAGACGTCTGGCAAACCGTTCAGACGATGAAAAAAATTATGGCGGATGGCCTTTATAAAAACTATGAAAACAAACGTGGGGTTATTGCGTGACTGAAAAAGAGCAGCAAACAGAAAGTGGACGAGCCCATTGGATCATCGACATCTGGCGGCCTGAATTTGCTCGACAGTAAAAAACTGGATGTCCATCAGTCGCTTTTTGAAAACAACATCCAGATTTTAGAAAACACTTTTTGGCGGCGGGACTTGGTTCCTGGAAATTATGAGTGGATCGCCTCCCGCTCCGGATTGGTGGTGGTGAGCGCAGTCGGACTCGTGCGGTGGCCCGGTCCCTGCGAGCCTTTGATTTTTTACTACTAAAAACTCAGTTTAAATATAGAAAGGCCGCTTAGGAATCCTCCATCCTGGGCGGCCATTTTTTCAACTCATGATTGGGTTGGTTTTGGGGATACAAAATAAAAAGGATTGCCCATTCAAGGGCAAATCCCATGGAGGTAAGTATGAGTGTTGTATCTTTCTTAGAGAAGGAAAGTGACATTCTAGCCCCGCCTACGCTGAATATCTTGATGACCACAGATGCCATCCGACCTGATTTCATTATAACTGAAACCGCTTACAAATTCAAGAGTAAACTTTCTATTTAATATTAAGGGGTTAAGGTGTGCGCGATTTGTGTGCCCGCCCGCTACCCACTCGGAGTGGACCTTGATTCCGCTATTCCATCCTATTAAGGGGATTCGCAGTTTGTGCGGACATCCATTCCGCTATTCCACCGAATTGCCGACAAAATCACCCGCGCAAGCGCATTTAACGGAACGGATGTCCGCCAAATCCCAGCGTCACCCCCTTTAGCGCAAAATAACGGAATAGGTCCGCCTCCAAGTCCAAGCGGATACCCATTCCGTTATCTCCACCAACGCCTACGCCCAGCGCCTAACGCAAGCAGCACTCAATCTACTCCACAACCCGATCCCTTCCAGCGAACATCCCGCAAGCGGTCATAATCACGCCTGCCACCAAAAGCACAATCAGCGGAACGGTCCAGGAATGGAGGTCGTCATACAAGGCGCCAATTAAAAATGGACCAATGGCGGCGAGCAAATAACCAATCGATTGGGCCATACCAGATAACGCCGCAGCCTGTTCATGGGTTTTGGTCCGAATGCTAAGAAACGTGAGCGCGAGGCTGATGCTTCCGCCTTGTGCAATCCCGACCAACATGGTGCCAAGCACAATCACGCCTACCGGGGCAGACACCATCATACAGAGCACACCCACACAATAAATAATGCCGAGGGCGATCACAAGGCTTGTTTGGTTGCGAAGTCGATCGGCCAAAACGGGCGCTAAGAATGTGGCCGGCAAGCCGATAATTTGCATCAATGACACGACCCAGCCCGCCGCACCAAGCGAGAGGCCACTATGCTTCAAGATTTCTGGAAACCACGTAATGGACGTATAAAACGCAAACGATTGTAAGCCCATAAAACCGGTGACTTGCCAAGCGAGTGGTGAGCGCCACAACGGCCGCGCCCCCTCACCCATTCGAGCTGCTTGCGGTTTGGTCGCGCGATGACGCAATTGCGGTAGCCAGAACGCGAGCGCTACAATCGCCAAGATGCCCCAAATTAATAATGTGTTTTTCCAACCAAGCCCGAGCCCTTCCGCCAATGGCACACTCAGTCCCGAGCCTACCGCGGCAAAACCGGCCATGACCGTTGTATAGAGGCTTGTCATCAATCCCGGATTATCGGAAAATCGTTTTTTGATTAAGCCGGGCAAGAGGACATTTCCTAATGCCACACCTGCTCCAATTAAAATCGTGCCCAGGAACAGCAACGGGATCCACCCCAAAGGCCGGATCACAATTCCGATTAAAAGCAAGATCAGTCCTGCAAAAAGCGCCCGTTCGTTTCCCATCAAACGGGCAATCCGCGGCGCCATAATAGATAATACGGCAAAAGCAAGGAGTGGGATCGTCGTCAATAGACCCGCTATGCCGTTGGAAATCCCTATATCTTGGCGAATCGCATCCATCAATGGACCAACTGTTGTAATGGCTGGCCGCAAATTGCAGGCGATCAACACCACGCCAGCAATCAAAAGTGCTCGCCCTTGACCCTTAGCCTCATTTGATTCAATTGAACGCTCCATGCGTCACACCTCTTTTCCTATCAAAACTAACCCCACTCATCATTTGGTGTGCCTCTCTTTTTCCACCAAGTCTCTGTTGTTTTTTACAAACATAAAAACGAGGGCCCCAATGATGACCACATACCCCACGAGGCTGTAGACGTCTGGCCACTGCTTGAATAAGACAATGCTGAAGAGCGTCGAGTAGAGCACCGTTGAATAGAAGAAGATGGAGATTTGATTAGCCGGTGCAAACTTGTAGGCAAGCGTCACGCCGAACTGCCCAACCGTTGCAAAAAATCCTGCTAATAAAAGGTCCACCCACTGCCCTGTCGTCATCGGAACAAATTGGAAAATGGTAAACGGAATGAGCGTGACGGTTGCAAAAAAGGAAAAATAAAACACCACCGTATAGTATTTTTCTCGATTGCCCAAAACGCGTAAAAAAGTGTAGGCGCCGGCCGCAAAGACTGAGGAGAAAAACCCTACCACATATGGGACCGTGTTGACTGAGAATTCGGGTTTGATAATGAATAGAGCCCCGAGAAATGCGACGATGACACTAACAATTTGAAACGGTTTGGCTTTCTCTTTTAGAAAAATGGCAGTGAAGAGAATCAATAAAAACGGGCTAAGTTTATTGAGCATCTCGGCATCGGATAAAATGAGATGGTCCAATGCATAGAAATATAAAATGATTCCGATCGTTCCAAAGGCTGAACGAAGCAGGAGAACCGGTTGATTTTCCCGTTTTCCAAAAAGCCGCTCTTTATTGGCGACAACAAATCCAAATGAGATCACACAGGACACCAAATTGCGGAACAACGTTTTTTGGATGGTTGGGAGATCCCCTGATAATTTGACAAAAACAGCCATCATAGAGAACCCAAACGCCGCTGCAAGCAGTAATAAAATCCCCTTATTTCGATCACTCATGCGACCCCTCCCTTACAAACAAATAACTCTGATGACTGCCTTTTGCGACAGTCCCTTCCTATCTTAATCTTCTTTGATTCGTTATTCAAATGATGAGCGTGTAAAAAGGCGCGGGACGGCCGCTTCGGACACCTTCCCTCTTTTTGCGCGCGTTGCTGTCCAATAGGACGGCTGCTTTGGACACCTTCTCTCTTTTCGCGCGGGGTGCTGTCCAATAGGACGAATGCTTCGGACTGCTTCCCTCTTTTTAAGTGGGTTGCTGTCCAATGGGACGGCTGCTTCGGACTCCTTCCCTCTTTTTAAGCGAGTTGCTGTCCAATGGGACGGCTGCTTCGGACTCCTTCCCTCTTTTTAAGCGGGTTGCTGTCCAATGGGACCGCTGCTTCGGACTGCTCCCCTCTTTTTGCGCGGGCTGCTGTCCAATAGGACGGTCGCTTCGGACTGCTTTCTTCTTTTTAAGCGAGTTGCTGTCCAATGGGACGGCCGCTTTGGACACCTTCCCTCTTTTTAAGCGCGTTGCTGTCCAATGGGACGGCCTCTTCGGACTCCTTCCCTCTTTTTGCGCGGGCTACTGTCCAATAGGACGCCTACTTCGGACTTCTCCCCTCTTTTTGCGCGGGCTGCTGTCCAATGGGACGGCTGCTTCGGACACCTTCCCTCTTTTCAAGCGGGTTGCTGTCCAATGGGACGGCCGCTTTGGACACCTTCCCTCTTTTTAAGCGCGTTGCTGTCCAATGGGACGGCCTGCTTCGGACACCTTCCCTCATTTCGCGCGGGGTGTTGTCCAATGGGACGGTCGCTTCGGACACCTTCCCTCTTTTTAAGCGCGTTGCTGTCCAATGGGACGGCTGCTTCGGACACCTTCCCTCTTTTTATACTAGTTGCTGTCCAATAGGACGGCCGCTTTGGACACCTTCCCTCTTCTCAAGCGGGCTGCTGTCCAATAGGACGGCCGCTTCGGACACCTTCCCTCTTTTTAAGCGCGTTGCTGTCCAATGGGGCGCCTTCTTCGGACTGCTTCCCTCTTTTTAAGCGCGTTGCTGTCCAATGGGACGGCCTCTTCGGACTCCTTCCCTCTTTTTGCGCGGGCTACTGTCCAATAGGACGGCCGCTTCGGACACCTTCCATCTTTTTAAGCGGGCTGCTGTCCAATAGGACGGCCGCTTTGGACACCTTCCCTCTTTTTAAGCGCGTTGCTGTCCAATGGGACGGCTGCTTCGGACACCTTCCCTCTTTTTATACTAGTTGCTGTCCAATAGGACGGCCGCTTTGGACACCTTCCCTCTTCTCAAGCGGGCTGCTGTCCAATAGGACGGATGCTCTGGACACCTTGCCTCTTTTTACACTAGTTGCTGTCCAATGGGACGGATGCTTCGGACTCCTTCCCTCTTTTTACGCGGGCTGCTGTCCAATGGGACGGATGCTTTGGACACCTTCCCTCTTTTCAAGCGGGTTGCTGTCCAATGGGACGGCCGCTTTGGACACCTTCCCTCTTTTTAAGCGAGTTGCTGTCCAAAAGGACGCCTACTTCGGACTGCTCCCCTCTTTTTGCGCGAGTTGCTGTCCAATGGGACGGCCGCTTCGGACACCTTCCCTCTTCTCAAGCGGGGTGCTGTCCAATGGGACGGATGCTTCGGACACCTTCCCTCTTTTTACGCGGGTTGCTGTCCAATAGGACGGCCGCTTCGGACACCTTCCCTCTTTTCGCACGGGTTGCTGTCCGAGCCATTGCCTTCGCCCTCCCCAGCAGAACGCAAAAAAGAGGCGTTTTTGCGAGAACCACTCCCCACAAAAACGCCTCTACCTCAAAACTGGACATTTAATTCAATTTTTTCGCCGAACCGCTCAAGATCTTTAACTTGTCGTCTTCGTAGCCCACCTTGTAGGTCGCTTTATAAAGCGACGTTTGGGTGGTGCCGCCGGAGCGTTCATCGGCTTGGACGTCAACGGTTACATTGGCTTGATCGCCGTCCAAAGTGCTGGTTGAGTCGTTCACGGTGACGTTGACCGTATTAATATAGCCATTACGGAAGTCGGTATAGCTGTCATTCGATTGGAACTGGCTACCGAGCAAGGAATAGGCCGTCACATAATCATACGCGTTCAAGCTTTCGTAAAAATACTCGACCAAGTAACTGGCTTCGTTTTTCAAATCATTGCCGGTTAAATGGGTTCCTGCGGGATCCTTTCCAGTGCTGGAATCTGCGCCCCCACTACCCGTCCCAGAACTTTGGCTACTGCTCGTTCCCGAACCGCTCGCCGAACTACTCGCCGTCACGTCTTTCGGATGATCAGACCAGTTCTTAAGTTCAGAGTAGACGTCGGCTAGTGGAATACTGAAACCGATAGTGCCGGAGTCCGTGCCAGCTGAGTTAATGCCGAGGACTTCGCCGGTTTTCTTATCAATTAACGGCCCGCCACTGTTCCCATGCGTGATCGGAGCATCGATTTGATACACATGGTGATAGGTGTACGGATCGATTGAAAAATCGCGATTGACGCCACTAATAATTCCGGTTGTCACCGTATTTTGCAAGGCAAGTGGACTCCCTAACGCAAGAATCGGATCGCCAAGTTCGGCTTTTCGTGTTGTCGCGAGCGGAAGCGGCGTGTTTCCAGCGAGGGCGGATACGCGCACCACTGCCACGTCATCGTGATCGCCGACGCCAATCACCTGACCTTTGTATTTTTGCTCATCCGCGGTTTGGACCGTTACACTTTGCGCCCCGTTCACCACGTGGGCATTGGTCACGATGTCGCCTTTTGTATTGTATAAAAAGCCGGAACCAATCACTTCACCTTGGGCCGTCGTCACATCAACTTGGACGACATCCTTTTGGCTATTGTGAATAATCGTTTTTAAATCGACGGTTTTGGCTTTGGTTGTTGAATGCGAAGCGCTCGGCACCTTGTCCACTAATTTCGACTTAGCGAGAACCGGCTGGCTTTCAAAATAGTGACTTAGAAAATAGGCGCCAACCCCACCACCAATTAATAAAACCAAAGCGAGGCTGAGCGTAATCGATACCCTTTTTTTCACCCTAAATCGCCTCCCTTAATTTCCAAGATACCAGGTCGCCCCAGTAACCGTCGCGGTGACCGTGTTCGTTGGGTCACTCATGCGGTCTGCAAGCCCATAGTCGGTATCTTCAAATGTAGCGGTATCGTTTGGATAAAGCACATCTTGATCGATATAGACCTGGCCGGAATTCACCTCATTGCCGCTGCTGTCCTTGATGGTGTAACTCACGAGAACGCTCGAAATTGGGACCGTTGCGATACTCTTAAGCGACCCTGTAATCGACAAATCACCATAGGCATCCCAGGATGTCGAGATATCCACGAGCTTCACCGCATTCGTCTTGTTGTTTGCCTTTTCTTGAGCAGCCGCGACCATCGCTTGCTCCATTTTTGCCTGCTCGGCATTTTCGAACGCTTTTTGTTTTTTCGCGACCGTGTCCTTCAAGGACTTGAGCTTGTCGTTGGACGGGGCGTATTTCAAGCCATCCGTGATCGTCGCCGTCGCGTCAGAAAAATTGTTCTTGTCGAGCTGATCGGTGGCCTGCTTATAAGAAATATTCGCGATTTGCTTGCGGATTTCGTCAGCAATTTGCTTCGCCTCCGGATAATCCAAATTCTCCGCTTTTTGTAAAACAGGTGCCAGATCCGCAATTGACGTTTTGCCCTTCATGTCATCGCGAAGTTGTGCGACCGATGTCACCATGCGCGCCTTGGACAACGACTGGCTGAGCGTAGTGATGAGTGGGCCTTTGTAATTAGCGAGATGGGTTTCGGCCTTCTGGATCGTGCTAAGCGACTGGTCATAGTTGCCTTTTTTCTCAAGCGCGTTCGCGAGCGTCACGTCTTGTGTGGTGGCTTGCGCGAGGGTTACAACCTGAAGGTCCTGTTGCGCACTTTCAAAATGGGTTCTCTGTTTAAGAGATTGCTTGAAAGCGACGGCTGCTTTTTGGTAGTCGCCTTTTAGCGCATACGTCTCCCCTTGGTGATAAGCGGCGAGGGCACTGTGGGTTTGATGCTGCTCGTACGCGAACACAACGCCAACACCCCCTATTGCGAGAAGGCCTGCTGCGAGCGGGATCAACCCTAACTTTTTCATAGCTTGTTTGCTACGTTTGATTGTCCGCGAGTTTTCCAGATTCGTTGTTTCTATTGAGGTGGTGACAGCCGCGTGATTCAGTGGGATTTCTTCCAAATAATCGGAATTCGAATCGATGACGAGGGATGCGGCGAGTTCCTCTCGGACCGTTTCATCTTGATAATAGGATGGGTCGGTTTCATTGACCTCTTCTATGTGTGTATTTGTCTGATCAAACGCTTGCGTGTTTTCGCGTTCCCCTTGATTTTGGTCCGCGTTTCGATGGGGGCCGTCCCATGGGTTTCTTCGGCCTGAACAGGAGTTCCACACGACGGGCAAAAGCGGGTGCCTTCTTCTAAATCTTTCCCACAATTGCGACAATACATCATGGTCTTCTTCCTCCCTTTTTAATAAAACGTGCTAGTCATAGTTTGTCATAATCTGTTGAAATTAGTAAGAGGGCGTTACTCGACAGTCGGCTTTCACTGATAGGGGTGCGGGATTCGCTCATATATGCATCCAATCCGCTCATTTATCTCGTTTTTCGCTCATATCTTCCGCTGTTCGGCTCATTTATCCACTTTTCCGCTCATATCTCCCGCTGTTCCGCTCATAAATCTCAAACAAAAATTCGATGGTGCCTATAATAGAATCTGCCTAAAATCAGACCCTGTCACAAGCACCACCGTTTAGCCATTTTACAAGAATTCCATATTATTTGATCCCCTGAAATGGGTTCAAAGCAGCTTTGTAGAATGACCACAAGCTAGGGTCATCTTGCCCGACACTCCAGACGGCTGAACCGCCCAGATCGAAATGATTCATCAAATTGAGTTTACTAGAAATCGAGTTTACATTTTCATAATAAAGGGTGTAGATTCCAGCTGGGAGTGGGTTGGCCCACTTACTTAAGCGAAAGGTGTTGTCACCACCGATTGCAAACGTTGCAACAGGCGTTTGTTGCGCATTCAAATAAGAAAAACTCGGATGAAAGTTTTGTGTAATCGTTGGCACGTCATACAAAGGAACCGCATCTCCAGAAACGGAGAAATCCGTGTTCCAAACTCGGCCATACAACGGAATACCTAAGACTAACTTGTCCTTATTGACGCCTTCGTTCAAAACATGGGTCACCGACTGCTTCACAAAAGGGAATCCGGCAACCGGACCTGGAGCACTTCCAGCAAAACTTTCGTCATAGGCCATTAAAATGACGTAATCACTCACCTTAGCAAGCGCCGCGTCATCATAAGAGCCTTGCCAACCTTTGGTCCAGCCCTGAGGATTCGCAGCCAACGCGACCGAAACTTCTTTCGTGCCGAGTTTTTTCTTTAGCTCCGCTACAAAATCAGTCAAGGCTTGTTTGTCCGACGGGACGAGATTCTCTAAGTCGACGTTAACCCCATCTAAATGATCTGTTTTAACGGCTTTGGCAATTTGGCTGGTGAACTGGTCGCGATTTGCCAACGCTTTTTCACCAAGTCCGCGATTCCAATCCGCCGTCAGCCTTGGCACCACTTTTATATTTTGCAGATGCATATTATATATAAACGTTGGATCAATCGTTTCTAGTTTTAATGAGCCATCGGACGCCACACCAAAATAGGTTGGCGACACACGGTTAAAGGTTTGCTGCGTTCTCTTAATCGACGTTTCATAAGAACTCGGCGGACTTCCATAAAGATAAGCAAAGGAAATGGCCGAATGCGCCGATGCGTGATGGCTCCCGTTCACAAAAAACAAGACCACCAACAACCCGAACCCGCATACGATGCGTACTGGTTTCAGAACGCCACCTCCATCTTTCGACAAATTTCAACTCTCTCAATCTATGATACTCCATAATGGAGGTTTTTTTAACCGTTAGAGGGTTATATTATTGTTTCATTCTCGTTACAAAACAGGGGAAAGCCGAGATGGATGTGCGGTTGGGGACGGGCTGAGGCGAGAAGACTGCAGTGGCCTAGCGACACCTTGTGTACACACTTATAAAAATGAGGCATCCTAATGGCCATATTCAGGATTCTGAGTCCGCTCCCTCACACAAAAAATAAAAAACCCGCCCTCAAGGCAGGTTTCTCAATTTTGCAGTTTTGGCTCCGCGACATTGGCGCGATCTTCTAATTTCTTCTCAATTCGATCCATCTCTTTTTTGTTGGCCAGAATTTCTTGTTTGTTTTTTAGAATCAACTCTTGCATATTCGCTTTTTTATTCATTGATAAACGCCTCCATTATATTCATTCTAGTAGAGCGCACTTGCAATGCGCCCCACTCACTTCTATTTTAAACAAAAACTCTTAAATTCGTCTTAAAAAGGTAAATATTCCGAAAACTTCGGTGCTATTAAAAAGACTCATAAAAAAACTTAATGGTTTCAATTCAATGAGTCTTATTGGGTTGATCCGTCTGTTGGCGCGTTTTTGAAATAGAGATCAATGGCCTTTCCAATCGCACCAGCAGCCTGCTTTTGGTAATATAATCGATTCAACTTAGCAGCATCATCAAGATTTGTTAGATACCCCATTTCAATCAAAACGGACGGCATTTTGGCCATTCGGGTGACGTACAACTGATCATCCTTCACCCCTAAATCCTGTTCTTGCATGGCCGGTACCACTTCTTGATTCAAAAGCTCAGCCAACCGCTTGCTTTTTTTCGGAAACGGATTCGTTTGCGGGTAATCGGAACTGCCGGTCGCATTATAGTGCACCTCAATCCCATGCACATAGGACTCCGCGGCATTTGGCATCGCATTCGCATGAATCGACAAATACAGATCGGCATGGCTCATGGAGGCTTTTGTCAGGCGACATTTTAACTCAGCCACTTGACTATACGTTGCAGATGGCGCCAGACACGTAGTAGAGGGCGAGCTGTGCGACAAAATCACCTTATAACCGCGCTTTTTCAATTCAAACGCGACTTGCTTTCCAAACGCCCAATTGATCTGATACTCATACAAGCCATTTCCTGTCGCCCCCTGATCCGGTCCGCCATGGCCAGGGTCGAGCATGATAATTTTTTGACTGGATTTTGCATCCGCCATAGAAGTAGAAGTTTGTTTCGAGTTAGACAAGAGATGAATCGGAAGTCCGATCGCAGCCGTGACTATGAGTAATAAAAAAAAGATTCGGCCCCATCTTGGTTTTTTCTTCATTTCGGTCTCCTAACGCTTTATATCCTTCTCTTGATCTTTCAGACTCAAACTCTATTCTTATACCATTTTAGCTCATCAAGTCGATTAAAGCTAGAGAAAAGCTCTGAAAATTCGTCAAAATTCGAGTTTTATTGACAAATGTGTAAATTAATGGATATTTGTCTAAGAAACAGGAATTGAATCCGGACTGCCCAGTGCAACACCCACACTCTGTACCATCTTAATCCCCGAAACTTAGAATTTGGTTTGAAGCATGGGGACGGATCCAATGCTTCCTCACCCGGAAGCATTGGATCCACTACCGAACGAACATGAATGCTGTGAACAAATTCCCGTTCAATTTAATCGAATGCTATGATTCTGTGATCGAATTCCAATAGTTTTTAATCGAATTCTATTTTTTTAATCGAATCCTTTAAGCGTGTAATCGAATCCCACCGATTCATAATCCAATTCCTCCGAAACATTTAGGTAGGTGTTTTGAAACGTCCCCCCCACCCTTCTCGTCAAATTTTATGAGAAACAAAAGAAAGGGGAATGACATCATGAAAATTATGAAACCACTCGGCATCGCCGTCTTGTCTTTTTCATTGTTAGGTTTAAGCGCGTGTGGGGGCGGCTCGGCCAAAACCAGTGCGTCAAATTCCAAACCAACAAGTCAACAATCGGGTGACACGACACCTTCCAATACGACAAACCCGTCCAAAGGTTCAGGTAACTCGGATGGTTCGACTTCGGCATCGGATTCAGGGTCAAATGGGGGCTCTGGGTCAAGCAGCGATCAAACCTCCTCCTCATCCGGCAAAACGGCCACTCAATCTGGCAATGGGGATTCTTCTAGTCAGGGGACGGATTCAGGCTACTGGCGCGGGCTCTGGGGCAAGTTCAGGTTCTAGCAATAACGCGAGCACGAGCTCAAGTTCAAGCGGCGCCTCAACCACTCAACAGACGCCGCCAACCACAGTAAAAGCGGCCCTTCAAGATACCGCAAACGCGCTTCATACTCGTGTTCCCGTCATCTTGCCAAATACCTTACCAATCTCGAGTGGGCACTATGCAACGGCCACCACCAAATCCGAAACTTGGTATTACAGGGTTCATTTTTACGAAACCGCTCACCCTACTAAAATTAATGCAGCGACTGCCTCGAATGGCACGAGTCTCGCCACCTTTGAAGGCACTGAATATACGGATTCCAAAACAGCCAAATCGAATATTGATAATTATATTAAGGCCTCTCAAACACCACCGGAGCAAGTGGACCTCGGGTACGGCATCAAAGCTTCTGTAGAAGGCGCAACCGGCCATTCCTATCTTCACTGGAATGAAGGCCGCTGGAGCATTACCATCGACAGTCCAACGGATCATAGTTTTGAAAAGGAGAACGGAACCGATTTAGGAAAGCAAGTTGCCGCTTATCTCAATAAAGCCTATCTTCCGGCTCCAAAATCGATTGGTGCGATCTTGATTCATAACTGGAAACATTCCCATGAAACCACCGTTGAATGGCAGTTCAACCAAATGACCTATAAAATCACAAGTCAAACCCCCATGATGGCACTGAAAATTGCCGTTGCCTCGCATTAGGAGGCGCATGGTGACGGAGCGTTTGCTTCCTTCAACTCAGAATCAAAAGCTCCGCCCCGGGGTGGTGCACCTCACCGACCACTAATAAGACTGAACCCGCGGACTTATAAAGTCCGTCGGTCCAGTCTTTTTTGGTGTTCGATCGATTTAAGATGGCCACTCTGCCAGCGTTCCTCCGGATTCGAAAGGAAGCATTGGATCCGTCCCCATGCTTCACCCGTTTGGTAATTTTTGAACAATTTCCAAATTTTTCGTATTTTATCTTGTTTTTTTGGTAAAATGAAGTATATTTTAAAAAAGAAAAACTTTTAGCCTGAGTCTATTTACCTATATTTGTAAGGTAGGGGGGATCCTTAAATTGAACGTGGACCTTGATAAATTAAGCGATTTACAACAACAAATTGAGAATCTAAGAAATCAAATGATAGCAGAAGTCCGAAACAATGGACTCAATCACCCGAAAACCTTAGAAATAAGCGAAGAATTAGATCGGGTATTAAATGTGTTAATCAAGTTGAACATCCACTAACCATTTAATCATTACATACAGACTCTTTTTGCATAATCCTCAACTCCCCCATTCAACTAACCCTAATGTCTGGGGCCCCTTAGCTTAAACTCTCACTCTTGCTAGTTAGACAACAAGAAACCCGCAAAATCCATTTCCACCTATCCTGACGCGACAAC
>CAWHJF010000021.1:0-231720 GCA_963829575.1 uncultured Sporolactobacillaceae bacterium
AGGAGAAACAAAATGAAAAAAATGCTTTATGGAATATTAATAGCGTCATTGTTTCTTGTAGGGTGTAGTATAAAAATTAAGACAAGCCCTCCTAACGAGCTACCTACAATTTCATACTACTCAAGTGGTAGCTCACCAATAAACTACAAATTGACCAAACAAAAAGTACAGAAACTTGGCAAAGATTTGTTTATTATTACGGAGCTTACAGGCAGAATGCAAGGACCGTCTTCGTGGACATCGAATATTAATAAAAACAGAATTGAAATTCGCAAAATTAATGGAGTGGATTGGAAGAGTGCCGTTGCTGTCCAGTATTCAAAAAATGGACCTTATTTTAAAGCGGTTAAAACAAAGTAACCCCCCTAATTGTTATTGAACTAACGGGGGCTAGAGTTGAACAAGGCTGTCTTGTCTCTTATCTAAAAGTTAGCGTTTCTTCAAGTTTAATAATTAGATTAATCTTAATGTCGTAAAAAACTTATAGCTCTAAAAAAGGAGAAATTAAATGAGTACAAAAAAAGACTACATACGCTATATTCGTGAAAAAGTAGGACACGATTTAATATTTCTTAATTTTGCTGGAGGTATTGTTTACAACGAAAGAAATGAAATTCTTTTACACAAACGAGGAGATAGAAATGAGTGGGGTTTCCCTGGCGGTGCGATGGAACTTGGAGAATCGATAGAAGAAACAGCCAAAAGAGAAATTTTTGAGGAAACGGGACTAACGGTTGAGGTCGAACATCTTATTGGTGTCTACTCAAAATACTTAGGCGAGTATCCAAACGGGGATAAAGCCCAATCTATTGTTTATAGTTTTCAATGCAAACCAATTAGCGGGGAACTCAAGGCAGATGAGGATTGAAACTTTAGATTTAAAGTTCTTCCCTCTGAATCAAATACCACCATTATTCACCAAGTCGCACGAAGATGCATTGGAGGATTGGTTATCCAAAAGAAAAGGGGTCTTTAGATAAAAATAAATATACTTTTTTATTCCACTAACGGTGAGCAAGAGTTTAAGATCGTTGATCGGTTGCCACACTTTCTTCCTGAACTAAAGGTTCAGGTTTAATTAAGAAGACATATTAAAAGGAGAAAGAGAAATGGAGCGGAATTTTCTAAAATTACCTTCTGAATTTTGTTTTAACCGTATTTTTGTTTGTCCTATTACTTTTGATGGTGAGCAATTAAAATTTTATACGGATACTGGTGGCGGAGCAATGGTAATAGAGCCAGTGATCGTTCAAAAACTCAATTTACCAATGTTTAAAAGCCAAATGAAAGATGGAGAAGAGGGGAATTTTATAAAATTTCCTAAATTTAAAAATGAAGCCTCTATTCCAATGGGGAGCAACAGTGATGAGTTACTTGTAATGTCTGGTATTCCTTGGGGTCACGGATTATTAGGTCAATCTTGGTTTGCAGATAAGGTTTGGTATATAGACTATCCCAAAAATGAGATGGGCTATTCGGATGCAAATAACCATTATAATACAGATGGCTATCATTCTACCCCCATTGGTTTTAAGGATGAGTCAAATGGTAAAAGACCAGTATCATTCCCGAGAGTACAAGCGAAAATAGATGGAGAATTAATTAATTTCCTGTTTGATACAGGTGCGACAGTTCAATTAAACGATGCAGCAATTAATGTTCTAGGAAATGGAGAGGGAAAATTACGAGGGACAAGTTTTATAACACAGTCGATCTTTGATAGATGGAGAGAAAGACACCCAGATTGGTTAGTTATAAATAATGCTGACCAATTCGGTAATAATTCGATGATCCAGGTTCCAAGTGTTGAAATTGCAGGTTTAAAATCAGGTTTAGTGTGGTTTACTGCTAGACCTGATTCTAATTTTCACGACTATATGTCACAGATGATGGATTTTCAGGTAGAAGGTGCTTTGGGAGGATCCCTGTTTAAATACTATTCAATCATTATAGATTATCACAATTCGTTGGCTTACTTTAAGATGTAGTTATTAACGGATGGCGATTGAATAGGAGCTTGTACTAAATTTAGGGCGAGGTGTAACTATGATAGTGGTTAGTTCCTGTTTAGCTGGATTAAAAGTAAGATATAATGGTTCACACAGTTTAGATCGTAGCATTCTTAATTTAGTTAGAGAAAAAAAGGCTATTACAATTTGTCCAGAACTACTGGGAGGTTTTTCAACGCCAAGGGAACCTGCTGAAATAATAGGTGGAAACGGTGAAGATGTGTTAGAAGGAAAAGCAAAAGTTATTGAAAAGTCAGGAACAGATGTAACCGAAAATTACATTAAAGGAGCTTATGCGACTTTAGAAAAAGCTAAAAAAATTAATGCAACTGTTGTTGTTCTAAAAGAAAATAGTCCTTCTTGTGGTAGTTCAGTTATTTATAATGGCGATTTTAAAGGTACCAAAATTAATGGCAATGGGGTTACGTCCGCCTTGCTTAAAAGGAATGGATTAAAAGTAATTTCAGAGGAACAGCTGTTTGAGTTTCTAAATCAATTCTCTAAAGGGAGCGATAAGATACTTTACTAAAGGTTCGCTGCTTTTCTTATTCCACGGAAGCGTTTGTGGAACAAGGTTCGCTGTTCCTTATTGAAGTAACGGTCAGGATTGCAGAATTTAACTTCTGTAAG
The DNA here is from genome assembly GCA_963829575.1 of uncultured Sporolactobacillaceae bacterium. Classification (GTDB taxonomy): domain Bacteria; phylum Bacillota; class Bacilli; order Bacillales; family Sporolactobacillaceae; genus KACC-23026. The sequence goes on from CAWHJF010000021.1 coordinate 2,640, forward strand.
GGGACAATTTTATCGAGAGAGGTGTGGATGCTTTCTGAAAAAGTTTTACTCGTTTTTGTTAGTAGGTGTTTTGTTGCTACTACTCGTTTTGGGGTTTGGTTACAAAAATTTAACTGGTTCAAATACTGCTATTGGTGCCATCAATAAAAATTTGGGAAATATGGGTCTGGGTCCTGTGAATTATGTTGTTAAAGAACTTCCAGTAAATGGCGGAGAACTGGTTTTTTATATTAGAAACTTCAACAATGGTCGTATTGATTTTGACATAAGGTTTGTGAAAAAGACATTTGGTGGGTGGAAAATAACAAGATATGGAGGAAATATGGGGTCCCCAAGTATAGCATATCACCCGTCAGAGCGAGCGATTAAGGATATGCCAATCCTACAAATGTATCTGCCTAAGAGAAAAGGTGTTAATTTAAATCCAATAATTGTAGGAACAATTGCTGACCCAAATATGAGTCGAATTGTAATTAAAAATAAAAGTGGTTTGGAACGCCAAGCAAATATTATCAAGGTAAATGATACATTTAAAATATTTTATCAATTTGTCAGCGAAAAAGAAGGAAAGTCATATGAAATTCTTGCTTATGACTCTAAAGGAACCGTAATTAAAAAAATGGGTTTAGATACAATACCTATGAGTTCAAGTAGCACAAAAAAAGTGAGTAATTAAGCCTATCCCTTATTCAACTAAAGCGTTAGTTTAACATGACATTTTATGGAAAACGGAAAGACCGAACCAAAAATTGATTCGGTCTTTTTGACGTTTTCTAATGCGTTTTTACCTGTGATTTCCATTGTGAAAATCGCCGTGATTTGAGTTGATATTTATCATTTTGCACCTCACAAGAGAACCCGTTATTGAATTAACCTGGGGTTTTACTTTGGTGTTTCGTGACTCAAGTCTTATCAGATTATAATTCCTTCTCTAAATTATTAGATTTCTTAATGACCTTCGTCTTACTTTCAAAGCCAAACACAATCGTGATAATCATTGCTCCAAAAAAGGCGACCCCCATACCCATGATGTATGGAACTATGGGCGAAAAGAGTGGGATGGACAAAAAGCTAGGAAATGCCATAGCGGTCATTTTGACACCTGCCGCACCACTGATTGCACCACCAACAGCACCTGCGATCGTTACGATCGCAAAAGTTCGGCGATGGGGTAAGAAAAGTCCGTAAAGAATCGGTCTTGTTTCTCCTGATAAGATACCTGGGATGATACTTGCCCCAGCAAGAGACTTCAGTCGAGCATCTCTTGATCTAAAGAACATTCCAAGTGCTAATCCGATTTGTGCAAAAACCCCTGCAGAAGCTGCCCCGATCAGTGGATCCCCACCATGGCTTATATTGTGAATGACGATCGGAACCAAAGCCATGTGAAGTCCTATAACTGTAAGGAAAGTCCAGCCAGCTCCAAGAACAGCACCTGCAATAAAACCATTTGCAGAAAAAAGAAAGACGATGAAAGTACTAATAAGTTGACCCACATAGGTGGCAAACGGTCCAACAATAATCGCTGTTAATGGGACGATTACGACAAGTGACAACATCGGAACCATGAAAAGCTGAATATCTCGATGAATCACTTTTATTAAGAATCTTTCAAGTACAGCATAGATCGGAATGGCTATAAAGATTGGGAAAATACTTGATGCGTAGCTCTCCAATACAACGGGTATTCCAATAAACGATGTGACAGAGCCATGTGCCATTAACCCTGTGAAATTTGGTTCTAACAAAGCAGCACCAATAACGCCTCCAATATAAGGACTGGCTTTTAAGGCGAGTGATTCAGTAATACCCAATAGGATTGGCATGAAGTAAAATACAGCATTTCCGGCAGCTGCCAAGATTAAATAGGTTCCGCTACTAGGAGACAGCCAATGTAACATGGTCAGTATAGCCAGTAAAGCTTTAATAGTTGCTGCACCAGCAAAAACCGGGATAATTGGACCTAAACTATTCGAGATGAACTTAAAAACTTTTTTGGTTACTGTACTATTTTGTTCCGTCTGTTCAACGGTCACTTCAGCATGCTCAGTCATAGTCATACACCTCTTTATTAAAATGAGTTTCTTAGATTTTTTATAGCTCACGTCTGTTGGGACAACTCAAACGTATAAACCCCTAAATGCTACTAGCCACTTCAAATCGTGAGAGATTGTCATTGTAAACCCTTACAAGTTTTCTGAGATTTATGGTGGAAATTAACAAAATCTCAATCTTACTCTAATGTGTTGGCCCGATCCAAACTCATTTTGGAAAGGGCAGTTTATGATAAAAGTAATAAGAGTCTTTTTATTTTTTGTATCCTAGGTTTGGAATCGTGTTCCAACGCTCGCTTAGATACCGTACCGTCATTTTGGGTTCTCTTGCACGGGTGAAGACCCCTTTTTTGTTTCCTTGGACGCGCACGATGCCGTATTTGGTTTGGAAATCAGCAAAGTTCCATAATTGTTCACCCACAAAATTAGGGATTTCATCAAAGACTTTGCTGTTCATGCGGTAATAATCTTCTTGGTATTCTTCACTAAATGGTTCACCATAAGCACTATGAAATCCAGCCACCGTATCGGCTCCATATTCAGTGTACATAATCGGTTTATCCGGATACATGTCCTGCCATTCTAACAGCTCTTGGCGAGTCTTTTCTTCTGCCGTCTTCAAATCTCCGTTTTGCGCATACCATCCGTAATAACGGTTTAAGGCGATCACATCGACCAATTTTGTGCATTTATCAACCTTTGGTGGAGCCAACATGATATTCACAAAGGTACAAGGACGATTCTGGGGATCACTCTCACGGGCCAGGGCAAATAATGGGGCAAAATAATCGTATGAACCTTTAGAAAAGCTGGCAGGTTCATTAGCAATTGACCACATGACCACACAAGCATGATTTTTATCACGATTAATTAATTCACGAATGACTTGTTGGTGCGCTTCCGTTGTCTTCATGATCTCCCACGTTTCGTCTTCGATCTCACCGCCTTTTTCCAAAATAGAAACGTCAAATGAAAAGGATGAGAACAAGCCAACAGCTGGTGTTTCATCAATCACAACAATACCTTCACGGTCACACAAACGCATCATTTCATCGGAATAAGGATAATGCGAGGTACGGAACGAGTTTGCTCCCATCGCTTTCATCAAGTTGAGATCATGGACATTATAGGCGTCATCAAGCCCACGACCGTGAACATAGGTATCTTCATGTTTGCCAAACCCTTTAAAATAAAAGGGTTCGCCATTGATTAAGAACTTGCCACTTTTTACTTCAATCATGCGAATACCAAACGGTTCTTCATACACGTCTTCAACTTCACCATCTATAATTCCCTCAACTTTAGCAGTATAAAGGTAAGCATTAAGTGGCTGCCATAAATGAACGTTCTCAAGTTCAACCTTTGAGTCGGCTCCATTTGTTTGGGCCACCAATCTGCCTTGTTCATCAAGTATTGTTACTTTAATAGCATCGAAATTCCCGCCTGTTTTAACAGTCACTTGGACATCGGCTTTTTGATTTTCTAAATCAACATTCGGAACAATCACAAGATCATCGATATAGTTAATAGGCGTCGAATAAAGTTTAACTGGGCGATGCAATCCTGCATAGTTGAAGAAATCAAAATTCTCATCGACCTTGCGAATCAACTTCCCGTTTTGATCGGTTGTTTCACTATAATGTCCGACTGGCAAGGTAGTGTAATCTAAAAGATTACTCAAACGAATCGTTAAACGGTTCGTACCCTGAACTAAAAATTCATTAATCTCCGCTTCAAATGGCATAAAACCACCTTTGTGCTGAGTAACAAGTTCGCCATTGACATAGACCCATGCTTCGTGTGTTGCACTACCAAATCGCACGACTAGTCGTTGATTGCGCAATGCTTTTGCTATGGTGAATTCTCTTTCGTACCATACAAAACCACTATGATTACGTATGGCGGGTGACACTGTTTGATCATTAAAAGAAGCCGGAACAGCCATCGATTGTCCCTTGGGAAGCGGGTGATTCACATTAACAGCCTGGACCTCGTCCTCAATCATAAAATTCCAAATACCACTGAGATCCATGACCACGCGGCTATCCGTAGAAACTGGATATAACATTTTAAAATCTCCTCCTCCGTATAAATGTTTGAAATTAGTTGCTGAAAGTTTTTATAATCGCCATTTTGAAAGGGCTTTAATTGTATTGTAGTGAATTCTTTCATGAAAAAATGGTACTATTTTTTCTGGATTAGTAATTAAATTGCTTTTTTACTCTTTTTTTGTTGAAATGAGAGAAGAGAGGGTGATTTTTTTGAATGAAAAACTTAACGAACAAGATTTCATCCATATAAGCCAAATGGTGCATTCGATCACCAAACTCGATATACGTTTAAATGATCAGGATGGGCATCCAATATTGAATCTAATCAACCATTTGATTCCAAGCGTTTTAGATCATCCAGCCGATGAACTTGTCCAAATCCACGACACTCTACAAAAGGACAATGGCCATACCTATTACCATTACAGTAATCCGCATGGTCTCGAGTATATGGCTGCAGGCATTTGGAAAAAGCACTCTTTTTGTGGGAGCATCCTAATCGGTCCATTGATTTCAAGTTATTCTGTGAGTGATTTAATTAAAGATATCATTTCAAAAAACAACCTTCCGATCAGTGAACGTAAGCAATTGGAACAATTCTATCAATCTTTGCCCATGTTTAATGAGGCTGAATATAAGAGCATTGGGGAACTCGTCGTCAATCTTTTTGGCCAAGACTTTATCCATTCAGAGCAGGTTTCCGTTGGAGCAAATCAAGCAGATGTAAGAACCACCATTCCCCGAATAACGCTTGAGGAAAGCAGAGAAATGATCGAGCAGCGATACGATTATGAGGCAAATCTAATGAGGGCTATTGCAAAAGGGGACAAGACCAAGGCAAATCAGTTCGTCCAATTGATGATGCATTTAGAATCTTTTTTTGACAGAGTACCTTCAAATCCTGTTCGATCGTCCAAAAATATCGCATTTGTTTTCAATACATTATGTCGGATTGCTGCTGGAAAATCTGGTATCCATCCTGTGTATCTGGATCATATTTCAAAGCGGTTTGCGATATTAATTGAAAGGACCATCACACTTTACCAGTTGAAAAAATTATTTACCGTTATGTCGAATGACTATTGTGATCTTGTGACGACTGTTTCCACAGGTCACTACAGTCCAATGGTAAAAAATGCGGTGGATTTCATTTTACTGAATTTAGGTAGTCCACTGACTCTAAAAACGATTGCAGATCAAATACACGCCAATCCCTCTCATCTATCTCGAAAATTTAAACAAGAAACCGACATGACCCTAACCGATTTTATTAATCTTAAACGGATTGAGGAGGCAGAACTTTATTTACAACGAGGCACTAGTTCTGTTACTGAAATTGCCTTTATGGTTGGATTTAATGACTTGAATTATTTTAGTAAAGTCTTTAAAAAGTTAAGGTTGATGACGCCCACTCAATATATGAAAAAATATGCTATAAATATAAAGAACAACTCCTGAATTGATAAACGAGTTTGCAATAGAGAGACGGATCCATTGCTTCTTCCGATAGAGACGGCCTGATGTTTTTTTCTGAATTCTTCTGATTTATAAACCGAAAAACAAAGACTAGCGCTCCGCGGCTGGTCTTAATATGAATGAGAAGTTTTATGAAAGGCTAAAACTTCTTCTAATTAGGAAGCAAAAGAACCGTCCCCGTGTTTTCTTTTTAGCGTCTGACTTTTAAGTGTTGAGTAAACGTGATGGTTGAATGAACGGCAACCTTTCGTGTAATGTTACGCAAAGAGTAGCCTTTGTGTTGGATTCGAATTTTGTACGTACCGTGTGGGATCTTAAAAAGAAAATAGCCTCTGTAAGTCGTCTTTTTTGTTTGAACAAGATGGCCTTTAGAATTATATAAGGAAACAATGGATCGACTTAATGGCTGTTTGTGTGCGCCAATAACAGTTCCTTTGATCGTACTAATTAGTGTTGTAACACTGACCTGATTGGCAATGGAAGACCGATTTCCGCTTCGATCATAAGCGATCATTTTATACGTGTAATGGGTTCCGGGATGCAAATTTCTAATCTTATAAGTTGTTGCATTTGGAGATAGGGTTGCGACCAAATGGGAACCTTCGTAAAGGCGATACGATTCCATAGCGTCGTCATCATGTGCCGAATTCCAATTAAGTTGTGTCGTTATTTCAGTGGTTTCGGATGCATAGAGTTCATTAGACTTCCAAACTGGGGCGATGGTATCTACACTCGTTTGGGCACTAGTTGGGGAATCCGAAAGTCTGCCGCTACTCGTAACGGCTACAATATTAAATGAAAAGGATGTGTTGGGTTTAAGATGTTCAGCTATAAACGCGGGAGATGTGGTACTCCCAATCCATTGACCATTAGTGAAACTGTCGTATTTTTGAACCGTACCGTCCGAAACATCAGCTGACCATATGATCTTAATCGACGTATCATTTTCTGGAACAGCATGGGGCGCTAAAGTTTGCCAAAAAGGTAATGTTTGAGCCTGATTCGTAAGAGCGAAAGAGAGACCATTATAGGAATCCACGGCTTCAATAGAAAAGGTATAATCCGTGTCGGGATTTAGACGTTTCACGACATAGGACTGAGTGGAACCTGAAACGCTTGCGATCGGTTTGTTATTTTGAAAGATTTGATAACTTGAGACACCAAGATTGCCAACAGAACTAGCAGTTGGCCATGATAGGGTCATTGAATTTGATGTAATGTAAGTGATTGAAAGTTGATGAATCAGCCACGTTGGTGGTTTCGAGTCAACGAGTTTTACATTAATGGAAGCCGGATCCCCAAACCAAAAACAATAAGACCTAATCATATTATTAATATGGATGATTTATGGGCGACTCAAATTCCTATACCTTCAGGACTCCCACTTGGTGATGATCCAATTACCATTCAGATGTACCACCTAGTAAATGGGGAGAAAGAGGTTTGAAAGCGGCCCATCCCCTTTAATACTTAAATAATAATCACTGTTTGCAAGCCAGTTCGCTGTTCCTTTGTTTAAGACGCTAACGGTAAGACTTGGGTTCAATCCCATCTCTAAGGTTTGATCAATTGCGGTTACCGTGGCGTCCAATTTTAAGCGTGGTAACGTATAGTCGGAGGAGACCATTGGACTTTTGAATAAGGACAGACTATTGTCGACCGCATTCACGGAAAGTTGTTAGGTATTTCCTTCAGAGAGCGCTAAGGAACTCGGAACCGTATAACTTGGAGTTAGGGTTGTGTCATGTGTCACTTGATGACCTAGACTGTCTTTAAGAATGACTTCGTATTCTTTTATGCCAGATGAATCTGTTGAAGCCGTCCAGCTCCAAGTCATGTGAACAATGCTTGGGTCCGTCATGTATGGCTTCCCTGGAGTTGTTGGCAGTGTATTATCTATGGATTTAAAATCAAGAGGTACAACGACACTACCGTATTGATTTGATAGTCTAATCCGCATGAGATAATGACTTGCTCGTGGATCAGACGACACGTCCAGGCCAGCATTCTTATATACAGGATTTGGGTCATCCGCTAATTCTGTTCCAAGTCCATCATGATGCAGTTCATAGCGCCTTTGTGCGATTTCACTTGCGGTTGGCCAAATGCCTTTTTATTGCTTGTTCAATTAAAAGGAAGCGGACTATTTTTGGTTTTTGGGAATGAACCAATAAATTTATAGGAGAATGTAAATTGATAAAAATTGATGTTCATTTAGTTTCGAAGTTAATAAATAGTCAATTCCCAGAGTGGTCTAATTTGAATATTAAACCAGTTGAAAAAAGCGGAAATGATAATAGAACTTTTCACTTAGGCAATTGTATGAGCGTTAGGTTACCAAGTGATGAAGCCTATGTACCCCAAGTTGAAAAAGAACAAAAATGGCTACCGATTTTGGCTAAGCAACTTTCTACACCTATCTCTGAACCATTAGCTAAAGGATTACCAAGTGAGGATTACCCATACCCTTGGTCTGTTAACAAGTGGTTGGATGGCGAGACATTAACTTTAGAAAATATAGAGGATTTAAACCAATTTGCAAATGAATTGGGAGGATTTTTAGTTAACTTGCAATCTATTGACGCCACTGATGGTCCTTTAGCTGGGGAACATAACTTTTATAGAGGCGGAGACATTGTTATATACGATGAAGCGTGTAGAGATGCCATTAATAATACAAATACTTTTAATAAACACTTATTAAAAGAAATTTGGGAATTGGCATTAGCTTCAAAATGGGCTAATGCACCAGTTTGGGTACACGGAGATCTAGCGCCAGGAAATCTATTAATCAAAAATGGGGAAATGTTTGCAGTTATTGATTTTGGAATATTGGGTGTAGGGGACCCTTCTTGTGATGCTACAATGGCTTGGACTTTTTTTGATGAAAGTAGCAGAAAGGTATTTCAAAAAGCATTGAATTTCGATGAAGAAACTTGGAATAGGGCAAGAGGTTGGGCTTTATGGAAAGCTTTAATTACCTACAATTATAATAAACATTCTAACAAAGCAATAGCAGATAAATCATTTAATACTATAAAAACAATCCTAAATGATTACGAAACTGAAAGGAGTTAATGTTGATGGGTTTTCGCCATTTCTTATTCTATTAATGCTGGTCTTTTGGATTAAGACAATCATCAAGAAGGGGATTAATAAGTTGGAAAATAGAAGCGATCGGTTACCTTTAAATTGGAATCCCTATTTGTTCTGTTCTTGAGCTAATGGATGGTGTTCAAAAATCATGTTAGTATGAAAGTGATTAGGGTCTTTATCAGTTAGAGTATTTACATAACAAGGGCATCCCTATAAAGAAAGGTTGATTTGTCTTGAATAAATCTCTAAAAGAATTAGCTGTGTCTTTTTTGCAACTGGTCTCAAAGGGTGAAGTGAGTAAAGCATACCAGAGGTACATTAGTTCCGATTTCAGACACCATAATCCCTTTTTTCGTGGAGATGCAGACTCTCTTATGCTTGCGATGGAGGAGAACTCAAACAAAAATCCCCGCAAAACTCTTGAGGTAAAACGTATAATCGAAGAGGGGGATACAGTTGTAGTTTACTCTCATATTAAGCAAAATCAAGATGACCTTGGGGTAGCTGTGGTCCATATCTTTCGCTTTCATAACAACCAGATTGCTGAAGTATGGGATGTAGGACAACCTATACCGGAGAATTCTCCCAATGAGAATGGCGTGTTCTGATTTAGGAATTAATGTAAGCTAACCGACCTTCCGTTGATCAAAGGGTTGTTTCGGTATCCTCTAATTGTTTTGAATGAACTTCACTTATCCAGTATAGGATGCGTTTGAACAAGGGATAGTCGTTGTTTAACTAAAGGTTCGAAGAGGGCTGTAAGAGGTGTTCTTGAGAAGACAGATAATCGAATATGAACGAATGAGTACGAGCATTAAATCTCAAATAAACTGAAGGAGAGAAATTTATGAACAACATTTCGAAAATGAAAATATTGAAGCCAGTTAATGAAGTATTTGAAGCCCTCGTCGACCCTAATAAAATAGGCGATTTTTGGTTCTCATCGAGTTCAGAAAGATGGGAACAAGGTAAGACAATTACACTTAGATATAATGAGTATGATGCAAATGTCGATATAAAAATAAAGGAAATGGAGTTAAATAAGAAAATTGTGTTTCATTGGGGTGCAAATGCAGAAGGGCATAGGGTTACTGTTACCCTGAATGAACTAGGTCATTCTGAAAGTATCGTAGAAGTCGATGAGGAAGGTTTTAACGAACATGATGAAAATGTAATAAGTCAGATGTTAGATAATAAAGAGGGTTGGGTCTATATGTTGACTTGTTTAAAGGGATATTTGGAATATGATGTTAATTTGAGAGCTTCATTAGTTAAATGAGACTGGGACACAAGTTCTTTTCTCATAGAACATCCGAACTCATTCAGACACGTCTGAGTAGAATGGTTCGGATTTTTTATTGAATTCTAATGAAAGCAACAAACTGCTCATTCAAAATACTCCGCTTTCCTCGGGCACGACCTCCGCCTCCCTCAGAAGCCAAAACCCGTTTTCTTTCGGGTCTTTGGACATGCGCTATCCCGTTTATGAAACTCGGAAAGCAGAGCAATAAATGAAGAGTCCATCAATCAAGTGGGCTACATTCATACCTGTCAGGGGTTCGAGTTTGATCGGCGATGATTTGATTTATTGGTAGGGTCAAGTCCAGACAGACCATACGAAAAGCGCCAAAACGGATAGATCCTTAAAAGGGTTGAAGAAAAGGATGAAAACTTCCCCTGATGAAGTGCAGAGTGTGGCGGATGAGATCATCCGTAACAGCTATCGGACCTTAATGATGCGTGGGCAAAAAGGATGTTTCTTTTAAGTGTACTGATCCAGAGTGAGCCAATTGCTTTATAAGGTGAATGCGTTAATTAGAGGGTTGTCTAATACAGCCTGATTCTATTTCTGTATCCGTAACTTCTTGAGTGCATGTTCTTCAAATTCTTCTTCATAACGTCCTTCAAGTTCAAAGAGCTTTCTTACATATGCATCATTTGATTCAAAGGTTTCTTCGGACTCTTTAATGTCACGTTTGGCCAATCGATTAACCAGTTCATTCCAGAAGACGTCATTGTCGTTATGGTCAATGATTGGCTGAAGGCGTTCCTCAAACTCCGCTGTCGGGAAATAGGTATCATATTTCTTTTCATACTCAATTTGGTCGTCGAACCCGAAGTCTTTTGCAAAGGAATAGATATATTGCACAATGTCATCCAGTTCCGTGATTCGGTCTTGAACTAGTCGAGCGGAATTGGCCTGCCACTCACCAAGATAGGCGAGGTCAAGCAACTGTTTATATTGTTTTTTGGTAATATTAATTTTCATTGAACGAACCCCCAGTTTAATCTAAAACAATCATTCTACTAGTTTAACCAATTTTTAAGAGGACTAAAAGGATTTGTAAACAGAATCTGAAGAGATTATGTGCTAGAAAGTAGAGCGTTTAAAAAATATTTCAGATGTGGAATTAAAGAAAAGGACAAATTGACAGACAAAAAAGTGACTCGAATGAATCATCCGAGTCGCTTTCAATTAAGGTAAATTTCTATTCATCTTTTCAGTGGCCACAACTACAGGCGTCTTCTTTTCCTCTTGCTTCTTGAACGGCTTCCCAACCCTCTTTTATTACAAAATAAACTAAAGCTAGAGCAACGATTGAGTCCGCCCACCACCAACCAAATAAAGCAGTAACGATCACACCTATAAGAACCGTCCATGCCATATAAGCACACACAATACTACAAGAACCATCAGCTTTAAGTGCTTGGCTTCCAATCTCAGAACCAATCCGTTTTTTAGCACGAGACAGATAAGGCATAATTATTCCCGAAGCGATTGCCAAAGCAATACCCAAATAACTGGTTTCTGCTCCTTGGTGAGTCCATAACTTATCGATGGAAGCAACAATTATATAAACAGCCAACACGAATAATGCAAGTCCTACCACCCAAGATGATATTTTTTCGGCACGCTCGACTCGCTCAAGACTTGCACCGTTCCTTTCAATAGTCAACCTCCAAAGTAACACACCACCTGCAATCAGTTCGATGATACTGTCAGAACCAAATGCAACTAAAGATAATGAATGTGCCATAAGACCTGAGCTTATCGCTATGATGGCTTCAATAATCATCCATATAATTGATACAAGTTCAATAGTTATACCTTTACGTACAAAGTTAACCTGTGCAACTTTAGACATTTTTTAAACCACCTTTTTCTTCGTCCCGACACTAATTAACACATTCTGAAATGCGACGGGCATTAACAGAAACAACGTCATCCGCAACACTCAGCAAATTTAGTATCTTTTCATTAGCTATGCGATAGTAAACATGTCTCCATTCTTGACGGTTTAAAACCAACCCGCAATCTTTTAAACAAGCTAAATGGTTCGATACATTACTCTGTGAGAGTCCAGCATCTTCACACAACTCACTAACCGTTTTCTCACCATTACGAAGGATTAGTAATAAGGCTAAACGAGAGGGATCCGCTAATCCACGAAAAAATTTTGCTTTTACTGATAATCCGACACCAGAAGATCCACTCATGTTATCCCTCCACAAATTATCATATCTTTATACAATGATATGAGACAATTTCATGTTTTGCAACTCACCAAGCGGTTTCTTGTTAGATCTGTGTCTCGTTGAGATCAATCCGTCCGGTTGGGCAGGTCAATTTTTCTGAGTTTAGGGTTAAGACCGATTTGGGATTAACGCTTGTGATACTTAGTGGCACGATGAATGCCTTTTGGATATAAATCACAAGCCGCTTAACACGCACCATTGCCATCCCATAATGCCCTGTAAAGAATCGCTTTGCAAGAGTCGAACCGCATAAAACCTGTAGAGATGCAGTAGTGCCCCTTAAAACAGCCCAAACAATGGCAAATGTTGAAACAGATAATGGAGTAATAAACCATCTGTTTAAAGGGAAATAGTGTTAAAATTAAAATAGTGGTCATCCATCTTAGTTGACAACTCAGATTGTTTAAAAAAAGATTTAAGAGGATTCTCCAATTTTGGGAAGTGTAATGTTATTTAACTATAGGGAATCACACCGAGACGAAAGACGTGCCCAAAAACTAAACGACGTGTCGCCGTTTACTCTTAAAAGAAGGGCGTAAAAGTCATTTGAATTCGAGAATCAAGATGGCTTTGGATAAGATGCACAATCCGTCTAGTGACGATACGAGAGATCCAACATCCAAGGAGGGCTAATTCTGCAGAAAAAAGGGATTTTATCATTAGGAGAAGCCTTCATAGATTATCGATCAACGGACACCCACAATACTAGGTATCAGGAAATGCTAGGGGGCGCTACAGTAAACTTAGCCGTCTGGACGAGCAGATTGGGTCTGCCTGCTTATTTTCTTTGCAAATTGGGGATCGATTCCACTAGTCAATTTATTGAAGCAGAATTCAATAGGGAAAACGTTCAACTGGATTATTCGGTCCATTCAAATACAAAGAAAATCTGTGGGGTTTATATACATTTGACTGAAAGCGGAGAGCGCGTTTTCTATTCTTATATGAATCCAACGCCTGATGACGTCTTAACAAAAGAGGAATTGAAAAAAGAGGCGTTTGAACACACCAAACTCTTTTACTTTGGTTCTGGAACGCTTTTTCACCCAGAAGCAAGAGAAACAACTGAACGGGCTCTAAACTATGCGGAAGAATGTCACACCTTGATTGCATTTGATGCCAATCTTCGTCTAAAAAGATGGGAAAGTGAAAGGCATTGCCGTGAAACGGTTCTTGAATTTCTAAAAAAAGCTCACATCGTAAAATTGGCTGAAGAAGAATTAACGCTTCTCATGCAAACACATTCACTCGAGGCAGGGATAGAAAGATTAAGGACTTTGAACATTCCTTTTGCATTTATTACAATGGGCAGTAAGGGAGCCTACGGGATCGCGAACGGGACGATCGTCTTTGTAGAAGCTCCGGGTGTACAGGCTATAGATTCAACGGGTGCAGGCGATGCGTTTATGGCTGGGCTTCTCTATGGGTTCCATGAATTAGGGATGCCAGATGGGGAAATGGAACTCACGAAACGCCTCCAATTTGCCAATCATGTGGGTGCGGAAGTAACAACCCAAGTCGGTTCTTTGAGTTCAAATATAGACATAGGGGCTTTAAAAAAACGCTTTAAACGTTGATTAACAGGGGTGTATTTAGAGATCGACAAATTACGTGACGAAACATACGAGAATTGGGTAACCGACCGGATGGGGATTTGTTTATACCGTCAATACAAAAGATGATTTTAACCAATAAAAATCGGGAGGAATAGAACATGCGTGATTCTTCAGAGAAACAAGTAATCCGAGTCCAATATGGTGAGCATAAGAATCAATACGGGGAGCTCCGTTTACCAGAAGGAGAGGGACCATTTCCGGTCATTATTTTGATTCATGGCGGGTTTTGGAGAGCGGGCTTTAGCTTGAACCTTATGGATCCAATGGCGGAAGACCTCACATCTCGAGGTGTTGCAACCTGGAATATTGAGTATCGCGGCGTTGGTGAAGGTGGAGGCTTTCCCACCACCTTTCAAGATGTCGCAAAAGCAGCCGACCATTTGATCCAATTAGCCAAAACGTATCCTTTAGACCTAGAAAAAACGTTCGTAATCGGGCATTCAGCAGGTGGCCATTTGGCTTTGTGGTTGGGTTATCGATCGAGGTTGACTGAGTCTAGTGGGATAAAATCAGAAACAGAAACACCGACCATCAAGCTTAGTGGAATCGTGAGCTTAGCCGGAGTTAATGATCTTCAGATGATGCAGCAGATTCATCAAATTCGAGGACAAGAAAATCCAACCGAAGGATTGATGGGTGGCGCACCACTTGAAGTGCCAGAACGTTATAAAGCGGGATCTCCCATTGAGAATCTACCGATAACGATTCCTCAGATCATCGTGCACGGCGCGATGGATGTGAATGTCCCCGTTGGAATAAGTGAACAGTATGTGGAACGCGCAAAAGAGGCAGGCGATCCCATTCACTTTATCAAACTTCCATTCACTGAGCATTTTAAAGTCATTGACCCCAACTCATCCGTTTGGGACACGATCGTCCGAAGCATGGGGACGGTTCTTTTGCTTCCGTTTTTGAATAAGTTTCAAGGTGACCGAAAGTACAAATAACGAATCATGATCATGGGATCTCTGTCCGGATACACAGAAAGCGGACCTAGGTTCTTTTTATTTGTCAAAAACGAGGTAGACAAGTTGACGAGAAATACGGACGAACAAGAGAGGCTTTCTTTCATAAAATGAATAAGAATACAGTGAAAAATAGGGGGTCTATGAATCAAATGTTCGTGAAGCATTTAATAGGATGACACGCACTGAGAAAACATGCGAGATACCCACGAGAAAAGCGATCCAAGTGAGCCCCCACAAGGCGCTCACCCACAACAAACAAATGAGCATTCACCTAAAAAATAAATAGCGATGAAGTTTACGAGAACCCGCTAAATCATAACTTCTCATGAAGAAATTCGAACCTTGTTGATTACGAAACAAAGCGTATTTCTTTACAAAGGTAAGTGAGGTTTACTAGCATGTAACATAACGTTAGAATCCTAACACTCGATTTTTACTGGTGTTACAGTCACACATACATTACGATCCCTATAAATTGTTAAAAGGAGTGATGCGTAAAATGGCACCAAGTCTAAAAAAGACGACGCAAAACACTAATAAAATACCGATTCTAGCTGTCGTACTTGCTGGGGCATTCGTTGCTATTTTAAATCAGACATTATTAAATACGGCAATCCCTAAAATTATGGGGGACCTACATATTTCTGCCAATACGGCTCAGTGGCTCACAACGGTCTTTATGTTGACCAATGGTGTGATGATCCCTGTAACCGCCTTTTTAATAGAAAAGTTTACGGCAAGAGCGCTCTTTATGACGGCGATCAGCTTGTTTGCAATTGGGACACTAATAGCTGGTTTTTCTGTTAACTTTCCAATGATGTTAATCGGACGAATTGTACAAGCCTCTGGGGCAGGGATCATGCTCCCTTTAATGCAAACGATTATTCTTATCATCTTCCCGAGAGAAAAACGCGGGACAGCAATGGGAATGGTTGGTTTAATTATTGCGTTTGCCCCAGCAATCGGTCCAACATTATCAGGTTGGATTGTATTGAACCATTCTTGGAGAGTGCTTTTTTATCTTATTTTTCCTATTGCCATTCTTGATCTTATTTTTGCTTATTTTGTGATGCGCAACGTGACACGCCAAACGTATCCAAAGGTCGATCTACTCTCTATTATATTATCGTCACTCGGGTTTGGCGGTCTCTTATATGGATTTAGTAGCGCTGGGGGCAGTGGCTGGGGAAGTGAGAAGGTGATCTTTTCCCTTGTGATCGGTGCGATCGCGCTTTGTCTCTTTATTTGGCGACAACTCATTGCGAAAACGCCGATGCTGAATTTCAAGATTTTTAAGTCCTTCACTTTTACCCTTACATCTATAATTGGCATGATTGTGTTTGTGACCATGATTAGTGGTGAATTATTGCTCCCGATGTATATGCAAAACATGCGAGGATTCTCTTCACTGGATTCTGGATTAACACTATTGCCGGGTGCACTCATTATGGGTCTAACCTCACCGTTTGCAGGGCGCCTTTTTGATAAGATTGGAGCACGTCCTCTAGGTGCAACTGGACTCATCATTCTGACCATTGCGACCTATTTGTTTACTCATATAACAGTGACAACAAGTGAAACCTATCTCGTGATCGTCTATGCGATTAGAATGCTTGGTATGGCACTCGTGATGATGCCGATTACCACAGCTGGACTTAATCAGTTGCCACAACGTCTGATTCCACATGGGACAGCCATGAATAATACCATGCGTCAAGTTGCGGCATCCATCGGTACAGCGCTCCTCGTGACCGTTATGACGACCACAACCAAACATTCGCTTGCTTCGTTAGGTGCCAAAAAAGCCATGATCCATGGGATCAACGTGGCTTTCCAGGTCTCAACTGCTCTTGCGTTGTTAGGGTTTATTTTAACGTTGTTTGTTAAACAAAAAGGCCAAGCAGATGAGGAAGCAAACGACGGAACCAGACGAGAACCTGCGCGTGAAGCAACAGATTCATAACTTTTCGTATGAAAAAAAGGATGGTACGAAGCCATCCTTTTTTCATGTCTTTTAAAATTATGGGTAAACAAAGGGATTCGCACATAATTTCCTACCGAATCCAGTTAGTCATGCCTTTCATTTGATCAGGTTAACAGGTTGTTTTGATCTAAACGTCAAATAAAGCCCCTGCAAAAATCAACGCCATGTCGCTCGGTCGCTTAAGCGCAACATGGCGTTTTTGTAGATTCGACCAAATTTCTGGTGGTGAGGCACCTGTTATTAGTTACGCCGCCACCATAGGGAGTCTTTTGGGTTTTCGACCGCCTCTTGATACTCGGATTTAGAAGCAACTGTTGGATAAGAGCCTTTCAAGGATTTTCCTGAAGTGCTACGGAACAAAAATAAAATGACTAAAAACCCGATAATGCTGACGATTGTTAAATAGTAACCGGGTGCTAAGTTATTCCCAGATTGGTGGACGAGCCATGTTCCAATTAACGGGGTTGTCCCGCCAAATATCGAAACGGATAGATTATACGTCACAGCTAATGTCCGGTATCGAATATCTGTATAGAACATCGTTGGTAAGGTTCCTGGCATTGTTCCTTCATAGGTTGAAAGCAGCACACCTAGAATGAGAATGCCTAGTGCAATGAAAACTAAACCACCAATGTTCATTAATTGAAAAGCGAAGGCAGACAGTAAGGTTAATCCACCTAAACCAATCAAGAAAACCGTCTTGTTTCCAATTTTATCACTGAGCTTACCAAACATGAGCGCAAGTGGGACCATTATAATCATTATAACTGTAATGAGTATGGTTCCGACTGTACTAGATAAGCCAATAATCTCATCAAGATAAGAAGGCGTGTAAGATAATAACATGTAGTTTGTAATATTATAGAAGGCAACCGCTACAAAGCAGACAAACACATCTTTTTTGTGGTTCTTTAATATGGATAAGAAGTTTTCTTCTTGAACGTTTTCTTCAGAAATATCATTTTCAAAAATGGGGGACTCTTCTAGTTTTCCCCTTAGGTAAAATCCAATGAGCCCTAATGGTAATCCGAGTAGGAATGGAATTCGCCAACCCCATGAGACCATTTGTTGTGGGGATAGAATAATGAACAGTGCGCTGGCAAGTAGTGAAGCTATTATATACCCAACGAGTGTACCGATTTCAAGGCCACTCCCCAACATATTTCGTTTATTGTCTGGAGAGGACTCCGCAATATAGACCATGGCCCCAGCATATTCTCCACCTGTTGAAAACCCTTGAATAATTCGAGCGATTAACAAGAGTATGGGTGCCCATATACCAATTTGATTATATGTAGGTAATAAACCAATGAGTAATGTGGAAAACGCCATTAAAACGATGGTAATGGTTAATACAATCTTCCGCCCATGTTTATCGCCAATTTTACCAAATATTATGCCTCCTATTGGACGCAACAAAAAGGCAATGGCAAATGTTGCAAATGTGAAAATTAATTTAAGCTGGTCACTCTGAACGTTCGTGAAAAAGTTTTGACTAATAATAACGGCTAAATAGGAATATAAGCCGAAATCAAACCATTCCATAGCGTTTCCGACAGCTGTAGCAAAGACACTTTTCTTAGTTTGCTGCACATCTACAACGTTGATTTTTTTCCGATTGAATTTCATATTAGTTGCGCTCCTTAACGTTGTATTTTCTTTTACTTTTCCACATCATTGACCACGTTATCCTTAAGTTCTATGTATTTTTTTAATACTAGGAGCATGGGGACGGTTTTCTCGATTTCTTCATATAAATCAGAAAATAATTTCAAAAGGCTCGTTTTCCTATAACCTTGCTACTTTATGCCCGCAAATAGATTTTGAATTCGCTTTCATTTTAGGTTTATAACGCTTTAACGATTGACAGTGCTGCAGGTAAATTATACAATCATCCTAATTATCTAAATATATTTTACAATGAGAGAGGGGTTATGTGATGTCGCAGCAGTCATCTGTAGAGAGTTTTGGTTACAAGCAAGAGTTAAAGAGAAGTCTCACCTTCTGGGATCTTTTAATCTATGGGCTTATCTTTATGGTCCCAATTGCGCCATTTGGAATTTATGGGGATGTAGTGACCACATCTAAAGGCATGGTGGCACTTGCCTATTTAATTGGTATGGTGGGCATGGTTTTCACTGCATTAAGCTATGCGAGAATGTCAGAAGCGTTTCCAATTGCTGGCTCTGTCTATGCCTATGCAGGTAAAGGGATTAACCAATATGTTGGATTTGTAGCGGGTTGGGCGATTCTACTTGATTATATTTTAATTCCTTCGTTGTTGTACGTGGTTAGTGCTCAAGCGCTCACCGGTATGGTTCCATCCGTACCAAGCTGGCTTTGGTTGGTGCTTTTCATTGTAATTAATACAATTATTAACTATTTTGGTATTGAATTTACGGCGAAAGCGAACACTATTATTCTGGTTTTTGAACTTATTGTCCTTGTTATTTTTATTGCTTTCGGTGTCGTTGCGATTGCCACTCATGTGAATGGAGCGGTATTCTCTTTCAAGCCGCTTTATGATCCTCACTATTTTAGCATGCATGTTGTCATGAGTGCGGTATCCATTGCCGTTCTTAGTTTCCTTGGCTTTGATGCGATCTCTACGCTTTCTGAAGAAACAAAAGGTGGGAGTAAGACGGTGGGGCGTGCAACGATCTATTCACTCTTAATTGTCGGTGTCCTTTTCATGGTACAAACATGGATTGCCGCCTTGATTTTTCCTGATTTTCATAATTTCAAAGACATTGGGAATGCCTTCTATGAAGTGGCAACACTTGCAGGTGGGGGATGGTTAGGTAAGTTAACCGCTATTGCGACAGCTGTCTCTTGGGGAATTGCCGATGCACTCGTTGCTCAAGCGGCAATTGCAAGGATCCTATATAGTATGGCACGTGATCGTAAGCTACCTAAGATCTTTGCAAAAGTACATCCGAAGTATCAAACCCCTTATGTCAGCACAATCTTTGTTGCCGTTATTTCGATTATTGTTGGGATCTTCTTTGTTTCCCAAATTGGCGCATTGTCTTCATTTGTTAACTTTGGTGCACTAACTGCTTTCTTATTCTTGCATGTGAGTGTCACGGTTCACTACATTGGCAAGCAAAAGAGCAAAGATTATTGGAATCACTTTATTTTGCCACTTATTGGGTTTATTATTATAGGGTACGTGTGGATTAGCTTAGCCCCACAAGCGAAGATCCTTGGCTTGAGCTGGCTTGCAATAGGGATTATTATTGCAATTGTGTTGGCCCTTCAGAAAAAAGAGACTTCAATTGACCTATAAAACGACTAGATTACTGAATTTAAGTCAGGAATTCTTGTCGTGTAAAAGTGCCACCATTCAGAGGTTGCTCTATGAATTCGGTAATCCGTGCTTATACACGACCTAACAGAAAAAGGTGCACGCGACGAGCCATTGCGTGCGCTAACGTCTTCCGCTAATTCCGACACGCATTCCCTTATTGATTAAGAGGTTCTCTTGATTAATGAGGGTTTGCCACTTTATATAAAGGAGTGCTAAATATGTCCATTGATCATCATCAACATCTTCATCACACCATTCATGATATGAAATCCCATATGCATTATGGTTGGGATCGTGATCTGAGCCCGATCTTAGAAATTGATCCAGGCCAATCTGTTGGATTTGAAATTATTGAGTGCTCAGGTGGACAATTGACGAAAAATTCAACAGCAGCTGAGCTCGAACAATTTGATTTTGATAAGTTAAATCCGGTTTCTGGGCCAATCTATGTAAAAGGGGCCGAACCGGGTGACACGCTAGAAGTGGATATCCTTGATTTCCGTGCCTTGGATTGGGGTTGGACAGGAGTAATACCGGGCTTCGGGTTGCTTGCGGAGGAGTTTAAACAACCGCTTCTAAAGACCTATGATCTAAGCAATCGCAACAAAACCGAGTTCTTACCTGGTATCGATTTGTTCATTAAGCCGTTCCCTGGAACGATTGGTGTCGCACTTCCTGAACACGGCCATTTCAGCGTTGTACCCCCGCGGAAAAATGGTGGAAATTTGGACATCCGTCATTTGACAAGTGGAACCAAACTCTATCTTCCAGTATGGGTTGAGGGGGCGCTTTTCTCTGTCGGTGATACACACGCGGCACAAGGGGATGGTGAGGTATGTGGAACGGCAATCGAAGCAGGTATGGAAGTTAACCTTCGCTTTAAGCTCCATAAAGGGAAAAAGATTGCTGAGCCTCAATATGAAATTCCTGGCCCACCAACTCCTGAAGCAGATAGCAAAGGCTACTACTGTACCACAGGACATGGGGAAGATCTCTTTAAAGCGTCCCAAAATGCAATTCGCTATATGATTGAACATCTCATGAATACGTATGGCCTAAATGAAGGAGATGCCTACATGTTATGCAGTGTCGCAGTAGACCTCCGCATCAATGAAATCGTAGATGCTCCGAACTGGTTGGTTTCCGCATTCTTACCAAAATCTATTTTCAGATAACTCGACATCCAATGTTAGCCCCCTTTGGAATTCCAAAGGGGGCTAATGAAGCATAGGGACGGTTCTTCTGCTTCGTATCGCTCACACAAGGTTAAAATAGTACAAACAAAAAATCAATATAATGAGAGTCCTTGGAACAGGGTGAGTCTAGAGAATCACCGATTTGATCTACACTTTCTTTGAGTCTTATTAACCTGTTGGTGGTCAGTATATATGGATATGAGAACGGATTAGGTGGAAGATTTAGTGTGGACACCAGGTAGTGCCGAATCTTACATCAATTACCCATAAAAAAGTGCTCAAACACAAACGGATCGTTTTAAGAAACTTGTTTAAACGGTATCCAGAGAATTAAAGGGCAACAAGAAAAATGATACGTTAGTAGTTTTATAAAAATTAAAATTGCTCATAAAAATAGCTCTACTCAGATACCGGATGATTGACTCTCCTATAGCAACACATTCATTTTAAAGATCCTAACCGAGAACAGATGCTTTATTCGAGCCGCAAAGAACCTTATAGCATTGAGGAAAAATATATAGGTGCCAGGCGATAGTGGAAAAGTTAGTTAGTGATTGGTGGAATGAACTCTGCTTTTGACCTAGACAGCCTAATTTTTTAAATTATTTAAATATAAGGTCTATCAATCTAATATAATAGTTATAAGATAGACTTTTTAAACTCTATATACGAGGGGGATTTTAAATGGCATTTCAAGAACTCACCTTCCAATCATTTAATGAAAAGGACGAAGTACAAGCTTGGATTTATACACCGATCCGGAAACCGCGTGGAATTATTCAACTGGTTCATGGGTTTGGTGAGCATTCGCGTCGCTATCTCCATATGATTTTGACGCTCAATGAAGCAGGCTTTGTCGTGGCTGCAAATGACCATGTTGGGCACGGCAAAACGGCAGCGGATTCAGGAAACTGGAGCGACTGGGGCGAAAAGGGGTATATGACCATGGCCGAAGATGAACACAGCCTTCGTCAACGGGTTCAGCAAGAATACCCAGAACTCCCTTACTTCATGTACGGACACAGTATGGGTTCGATGATTGTAAGAGGGTACGCAACCGTCTATGGAGAGGGCGTGGATGGGATGATTTTATGCGGGACCTCAGGCACCTTCCCTAACGCCGAACTTATCCCTGTATTAAAGGCGCTCGTTGATGAAGGAAAAGGCGAAGAAGTGGATCCAGCCTATTTAGGAAACCTTTTAGGATGGATGACGGCTCGAATTGAATCTCCCAACACGGCAAACGACTGGATCTCTGGCGACCCTGATGTTGTGCAAGATCATGCTAACGATCCCTTCAACAATTTCACTTCACCGCCAAATATTCGTTCCTTATACTACTTTGTACAGATGATGGATACAATTGTAGGAACTGAATGGGCTGAAAAAATTCCGACATCCATCCCTTTTTATAATATTGCCGGGGATCAAGATCCGGTTGGGCAATATGGGGAAGGGGTGTATGCGGTGTCCAATTGGCTCGCCGAAACCGGCCATCGCGTTCAAACAAAAATTTATCCGGGCTATCGCCATGAGATTCATAACTATCGCGATCTTCGTGATGAAGTGGAAGAGGGCATGATTGCGTTTTTGAATAGAATTATTGAAAAATAGGATAAGAAGAGGATTTGGAGTTCATTTCTTATAATAAAACGATTCGTACGCTTTTGTAGATTGACGGTACAAAAGGGCAATCTACAAGTCAACTCTATCTCGAAATTTAACCAACGCCATGCCTCACAGATTTGAGTGAGACGTGGCGCTTTTATTGGTGCATTGGATATAAATTCGAGAGGCGGTAGGTACCTACAAGATAGGAAGCATTGGAACCGTCCCCCCGCTTCTTTTCGACAAATTTCGGCACCTGAAATGACTCATAAAAAATTGTTGATAATATAATTGTTTTATGATAAAATAATAAATTTTGAATAATGGGTAGGGTATGTTATACTGTATATAGTTAGTATTTTATGGAGGTGGTTGTTTGTTTCAAATTGGCGATCATATTGTTCATCCAGCCCTCGGTGCAGGCGAAATTAAAGCCATAGAAGAAAAGGAAATCTCAGGAGAAATCCAAACGTATTTCATCATTGACATGGCGAAAGGTAAAATGGAACTGATGGTTCCAAAGGGAAAAATCGACAGTTTAGGTGTTCGGCCGATTACAGAATTGAGTGCACTTAAAGCCATCATTAACATTTATCAAAATGGCGAATTTGACCGTACACTTGTATGGAAGCAGCGGTTTAAAATGAATTCCGAAAAAATTAAAACTGGACAACTAAAGGAAAATGCTGAAGTTGTTCGGGATTTAATGTGTCTCCAAAAAGAAAAAGTACTTAATGGAAGCGAAAAGAAGATGTTATTGGATGCCCATGATTTTCTTATTAGTGAAATTGAATTAATTGAAGGCATCTCGGAAAATCAAATTAAAAGTTTCTGCTGAATTCTTGCAGTGGATGAACGTCCCACTTATGGTTAATAACTAAAATAGTCTCTGGAGAAAAGGGACCCCATCCCACAAAATGCGTGATAGTGTGGGTGGTCGTGTTCTTTTTTTTGTCCACTTTTTTTGCAATGATCACGCTTAAACGTCTAACATTTAAGCGTGTTTCACCGTTTAGCATTTATTCTTTCTTGAAAAATTTGCAAACGATCGGATCTTCTGTTATGATAAAGGAGAATTATTTTTGTTCGGTGTAAAGGATTGTATAAGTATTAACTTTTCATCTTAATGATCACTTTGGGCAAGGATAGTATTAATTGTGTGTCAATCACACTTGGAGGCAATAAATATGGAACAAGGTACAGTAAAATGGTTTAACGCAGAAAAAGGATTTGGCTTCATTGAACGCGAAAATGGAGACGACGTATTCGTACACTTTTCTGCAATCCAAAGTGAAGGTTTTAAATCTCTTGACGAAGGTCAAAGAGTAACATTTGACGTTGAGCAAGGTGCACGTGGACCTCAAGCTGCTAACGTTCAAAAAGCTTAATTATAATATAAGCAAATAAACAAACAGGCTCTTTTCATAGAGCCTGTTTTTTTTATGCCTTAATTTTACTTTCGGTCGTTGCTTTCGAACGTACGCCGCCATATAAAATAAAAACCCCTACTCATGGACAGAGCAGGGGGCCTGGTACAGGTGAAATAAAATTGTTTAAAGCTTACAAAGGTTGTTTACAGTATACCACCAATCGTATCTAAATAACCACTTATTTTTTAAAAATGTCTGTTTTTACTAGTATTGTTGGGTTTTAGCTAAATAAATACCAAATACTGGATTTTCAAAACGATTACTTAGGATTGACCTAAATTGACCACTTACTCGGAACCCCTCATATCAACCATTTTCTTTGAAAGGAATGCAGAAATAATGAAATGATTTAATGAAACTCCATATTGGATGGGGGTCAGGTATCTGGTATGCGTACTCACACCATCTTTTAATCTGTTGCGAAACATTGATCACGTTTTGAAAGAGGCCAAAGCATTCGCGACAGTGCAAAATGTACGCGATAGGTGCGTTGATTTGCTGTTCGACAAATTTCGGGAGGTGATAGGCACCTTCTGTGTAAATTTTTTGTAAAGATTTTATTAAGAAAAGAGGCACATTCTTTACAAAAGGCGAATATATTATAGAACCATTACTTTTGATTTCCTGTCCACGGTGAACGATTTCTTTTTACATAAGGAAAGAGGTGATCCATGTGTGAAAAAAATTCTACTTGGAAGTGTCTTTGGTTTGGCATTACTCGTCTTAATGGGCGTTGCCTATGCCTATTTTCATAATTTTTCAAGCAAGCAGACCATTGTTGCGGTTATTGACAGTGGCGTAGATTATAACCACCCGGATTTAAAAGGAAAAGTCATCGAAGGACCTGATTATGTCGATGGTGATTCAAATCCGATGGATCAGTACGGCCACGGGACTCATGTGGCTGGAACGATTGTTAAAGAAGAACCTCATGCCAAAATCCTCGCCATTCGAATTGCGGACAGTAAAGGTAACATTGTGTCCGGATCAACGCTTCCGATTCTATATGCCATTTTTCACGGCGCTAATATTGTCAACATGAGCTACTCGCAAAATTATAGTCGACTCACGCAATGGGCCATTGATTTCGGTTATGCAAAAGGCGTTCGTTTTGTAGCTGCAAGCGGGAATCAAGGTCTGAGCACGGTCGATTATCCTGCCGCCTATGATCACGTTCTCGCTATTGGAGGCTACAATGATTTAACCGACGGACTGTATCTAAACGGCAACACGGGCAAAAAAGTGACGTATATTGCTCCAGCCGTAGATGTTCTAAGTTCAGACATTGTCCCGCAAAAATATAGTGAAAAAACCGGAACCAGTATGGCAACAGCCTATGCGTCTGGGGTTCTCGCTTACCTCGATTATGCGAAAAAGAACATCAGCTCATCCAATCTCCTGAGTAAATTAAAACAGTTATCCCACCAAATTAGTGCCAATCGTGATTATGACCTTTTAGATATTAATAAGGCGTATGCCGAAACCCATTCAAAAAAGGCGTATTTATGGGTCAGAGCACCTAATAAATTTTCAAAAAGCGGTCATATTCACTTTTCGATTGAAAGTTTGAATGCAGATAAAGTGGAGATCTATAAGAACAATAGTTTGTTTGAAACCATCTATGGGAACATCAATAAACAGTTTAATATGACAGTGCCGCCTGGCCACTATTATTTTAATGTTAAGGCTTATAAGAATGGTAGCAACACCAATAACTGGAGTTTTACTGAAATTGTCGACCACACCGCCCCAATCGTCGCCGCGCAAGTCGTGAAGACAAAAGGGGAGATGGATCTTGATGTCGAAGTGACAGAACCGAACTTGGAAAGCGTTTCCATCCTATCGGCAACGGCTGGACAAATGACCTTTAACAATTTCAACCCAGAAGTCACACAAAAGTTGTCCATTAAGATCAACAAAGGAGAATTCCCGATCTCCATCACGGCCGTTGATCAAAGCGGGAATCAGGCAAAGCAAGAATTAACCACACCTTAATTCCCATGTGATGATCTTTTAACAAATCGAACATCCATTTTTAAAATTGGTGAAGTGAAGAGAGAAGACTGGTTTCATAGGTTTGAACCAGTCTTTTTGCTTCTTGAAATAACGACAGAGAAACATGGCAACAACTTTTTTGAAAGCGCGTACATAAAGTGGTATGATACTTTTAGGTGCTACATAACACTATTTAAAGTTAAAGTTATCACATTTTTTTGCGATTTCTTGCAAACGTTTGCATATGGGGGTGTTATTTAAAATCATCATTGTTAAGATCTAAAAATTAATATACGGAGGCTGATTGACGGAATGATTTCAATTAAAAAATTTGTTTTAACTTCTTTATTAACAGTTCTTTTAGTTTTTAGTACGTTTTCTTTTGCGTTTGCGCAAGGGGCGACGAATGCTGGCGTGCCAAGTAATTATAAAGTATCGGTTATGCTCAATTTACCAGATATCACAAATTTTACGAGTTTCGATCAGCAGTTAACAACTTTAAAAAATAACGGGGTAAAAGTGGTGGAAGTCGATATGTGGTGGAATCACTTTGAGCCCAATGCTCGTAATCAGTTCGATTGGAGCTACTACCAAAATGTCTTCACACATATCAAAAACGCAGGTCTTTTGATTGAACCCATTTTTTCATTTCATCAATGCGGTGGTAATGTTGGAGACAACTGTAATTTTCCTGTTCCTAGTTGGGTTTGGGGGTTGGGCACCAAAGACCAAATGCAATACAAATCCGAGGACGGCTATTATGATAATGAAGCGGTTGCTCCATGGTTTACTGAAGCCAACACATTGTACGACGAAGCTTTCAAATCTTT
The DNA here is from genome assembly GCA_963829575.1 of uncultured Sporolactobacillaceae bacterium. GTDB lineage: Bacteria > Bacillota > Bacilli > Bacillales > Sporolactobacillaceae > KACC-23026. Next base: position 29,791 of record CAWHJF010000021.1, read on the forward strand.
TGCGAGCTCTATGACTAGTTTTCAAGGATCTTTTTATAAAATCTTTATAGGAATGGGGCCAGCAGGGGAACTCCGTTATCCAAGTTATAATGCGAATGATGGGTGGTCCTATCCAGGTCGCGGTCAATTGCAGGCTTATTCAAGTGCGGCCGAAACAAACTTTCAAAATGCCATGCAAAGCAAATATGGAAGCATCTCCAGTCTGAATTCCGCATGGGGAACCAGTCTCAGTTCTTTTTCACAAGTGATGCCACCTTCAAATGGCGATAACTTCTTCTCCAGTGGCGGGTACACAGGGAATTATGGAGATGATTTTCTAACATGGTATCAGTCGACGTTAACCGATCATTTGAAATCCGTCATGTCGGAAGCTCATGCGGACCTTGGTTCTTACGGTGTTTCGTTAGGCGCTAAAGTGCCTGGTATTCATTGGCAATATAATAATCCTACTGTCCCTCATGAAGCCGAAGACACAGCTGGATTATATAACTACTCAACCTTAGTTTCCGCCTTTAAATCAGCTAATGCCGATTTAGCGTTTACAGATTTAGAGATGAGTGACTCAGGGACCTATCCTGAATACAGTATGCCACAAAGCTTAGTAGAAAAAGTAGCCAATTTGTGTAACCAGTATGGTGTCCCTCACAGTGGTGAAAATGCGTTAGCCATCAGTAACGACCAAAGTAAATACAATAATGCTGCAAAGATGACGTTTAATTATGGGTTTGATGGTTTCGCCTTACTGCGATTAAGTGATGTGGTAAATGCTGATGGAACACCAACAAGTGAATTAAGCCCATTTACGCAAACGCTTGCTTTAACACCACAAAAGGTCACAATTACAGTAAATGGAGCCAATACTAATTACGGTCAAAATGTCTATATTGTCGGAGATCGTCAAGAGTTCGGTGGTTGGAATACCCAGTATGCAGTTCCTGCCACATATATTGGTAACGGCGTTTGGCAGGCGACTTTTGATTTGGCCGCGAATCACTCGTATCAATTTAAAGCATTTAAAGAAGATGGATCCGGAAATATAACATGGGAAAATGGATCAAATCATTCATGGAGTGTTCCATATATTTCGGGTGGAACTGCTACTTACTCACTGAATTGGCAAAATTGAGCGTTTAACAAACATGATAAGTTGAAGAAACTAATTTCTTTTAACCTCGTCTTTTTAAAGACGAGGTTTTGGTTTGGGTTTAAACGAGTTCTCATTACGTTCCCATAACCTTATACCTTAAAAAATCGAATGGTAACTGTTCGCTTTTTCAAAAGGTGTAGTAGTGTTAAAATTAAGAATAGTTTTATAGATCCTAGAAAGGAGTCGAGGGTGTGGCATATTTGCTTCACAAAAACGAACATCCTTATGAGAATATTCAAATCAAGGCTACACCACCACCTTTGATAGGGTTGCACGAAACCCGCCAAATCATTACTCAAGCAAAAGCGAAGTAAGAGGAGTTGAATGAGTGAGTAACAAACTCTACTATTCTATCGTGTTTCCAGTGTTGGCGATCATCGGCCTATTATTCATCCATTTTCTACCTCAAAATATGAAGGGATACGTAGAGTTAATCCCGATTGTTTTTTGGTTGGTTTATTATTCAGTAAAATTCTTTACACGTCAAAAGAATGACAACTAAATCCTCAATTGATGAACCGAGTTTATTTAAGTTCAAGGAGTGGCATTTATATTGAACAACATCTACATAGGATTTTGGGTTTTAGCGGCCTTCTCACTGTTCGTAAACGTTGTTTTAACTTTTAGGCTCATTCAAGATCGACATGAAATACGAACCCATTAGATCAGTGATTTGAATGAATCCATCCATTGAACTTGTGGTCTGAAAGAAGCACAGGCGTTTTTGACAAATACAACTAAGAATCCCAAAGTAAACACCTAATAGATTGGTGGGTGCCACCGAAAAAGAGGACAGAATTCGGGCCGACAACGTGACGATCACATGTGATGGTCTATGAAAGTGTCGAACTTTTGTAAAAACGTGATTATAGAAGAAGGTGTCCATTCGTATGAAACGGATTATGGTCGTAGGTGTGTCAGCTGGGGTAGGAAAGTCCACGTTTGCTAGTGAATTAGGCAAGGCTCTGAATAGAAAGGTCTACCATTTAGATGCGTTCTATTGGAAGCCTAATTGGGTAGAAGCCCCAACAGAGGAGTTTTCTAAAGCTCAGCAAGACCTTGTCACACAAGAGGAGTGGATCATTGAAGGGAATTATACTGCAACTTTTGAGATCCGCACTGAGCGTGCAGACACTATGATCTATTTGGAACTTCCTCTGTCTGTCTGTTTGTATCGCGTCATTAAGAGGTGGCTGACGAATCTCGGAAAAACGCGCCCGGATATGGGAGCGGGATGTACGGAAAAATTAGATTGGGCGTTCATAAAATTTATCTGCACAACCTATTATTCTCGAAAAAAGAGTATGAAGGACCATTTTCAGTCGTTCCTAAGATTAGATCCACAAAATGAAGTGATCATTTTGAAGGGTAAACCAGCTATTCAGTCTTACCTCGATCACCATTCCTAACTGGAAAGGTTGAAGTAGGTAGACTTGCAGAAAACGTTGCGAGCTAAGCGGAATATTGACTCTATATACTGAAACGAGTAGACCGATTTTTTTAGATCGGTCTTTTTTTAATGGATCCATTTAATTTTTAGAAAAAAGAAAATATGGGCTTTACTTTCAATAAAACATTCATTAAAATAAATTACAACGATATAAAATAATACAACGATACAATTTAATACAACAAAATTTAAATAGGATGGTTTATTAAAGAGGAGGGTATTAAAGATGGCCCAGGTTCAAGCAGAACGTGTCGCACTCAAGGAAGCAGAAGGTTCGGATTCCTTACTCAAAAATCGGCAGTTTCTCTTTTTGTGGGTGGCCACAACATTAACAGGATTGGCTTTTTCAATGTATTTGATTACCGAATCTTGGTTTGTCGTCAGAGGATTAAACCACGAGGCATGGCTCGGAATCGTCATGATCGCCACAACCATACCGAGGATTCTATTAATGTCATTAGGAGGGGTGTTAGCCGATCGATTCAAACGATCTTATATTTTGTGTTTTTCGACCGTAAGCCGGGGGATCTTGATTTCTGTCATGGTCGTGCTGTTGATACAAAACCACTTATCCATCTATCTATTATTAGGCTTTGCGTGTTGTTTCGGTTTATTGGATGCTTTTTTCTGGCCCTCAAGCAATTCGTTTATTCCTTTAATTGTGCGCAAAGAGAACATTACTCGTGCCAATTCATTCATCCAAACCTCCAGTCAGTTTTCATTGATGGTGGGGCCGGCAATTGCGGGTTTCGTCATTAAATTTGGCTCCTTTCAAGGGGCGTTTGGTACGTCAGCGGTTTTGTTAATCGTCAGCGGTCTTATTGTGATCGGGATGAGAGAGGTTAAAGGGGCAGAGGGGGAAGTCGAAATGAAAAAGAAGAAAGCCTCTGTTTTTCAAGATTTAAAAGAAGGTTTAATGTATGTCAAAGGCATGCCCTATATTTTGCTCAGTATGTTCACCTCAGTGACGGTTAACCTCTTTTTAACGGGACCAGTCAATGTGGGACTACCGATTCTCGTCGCAAAAGTGTTAAAAGGGGATGTTCTAGACTTGAGTTATTTAGAAACTACCCTTTCACTTGGGATGTTTGTCGGGGCAATTATAACGGGACTTGTTAATTTTAAAAGAAGACGCAGTGTGATTAGTTTAGTCCTCGTTGGGATATTAGGAATCAGTTGTGCCTTATTAAGTCAAATGACGTCAATCTGGTATGGAATTGCGGTCATTTTAATTGCGGGCGTGGCACTTGGAATCAGCGAAATTGTGGCGCCATCTCTTGCCCAGGAGTTGATCGAACCCAAAATGATGGGCAGGGTGCAAAGTTTGATGTCAACCGCCTCAATGGGTTTTACACCAATTTCTTATGCCCTTGTATCAGTCCTTATTTCAATCGGCGTTTCGATTCAACCGATCATGCTGATCTCATGTTTGATCATGAGTCTCTTCTGTTTCGTCGTGCTATGGAAGGTTAAACTCGTTTGGGAAGTGGATTAATAGTAAACTAATAGAATAAGTCGCGTTAGAATGTTTGGAGGCGAATGCTTTGAAAACGAAGAAACACTCTGTTGAAATCATGAAGATTTTGTCAGATCCGAGACGAGAACGGATTCTCCACTTGGCATCGGATCAACCTGTCACTGTCAAATATATGGCTGACCAATTGAACGAAGATCCTTTGCGCCTTTATTATCATGTCAAATTGTTGCTTAAAGCGGATTTGTTGGAAGTGGCGGAAACCAAGCAACAAGGCAATCTTGTCGAGAAGTATTATAAATCGATAAATTTCCTAGACACCATTTATCAAAGTGATCTTTCGGATCAAGCCGAACATATAGAAGGCACACTGGCAACGATTCATCACTTACTTGATCCTGCGCTCCAATTATATAAGAAGAGTTTAGAAGAAGTGAGGGAAGAACAAGAAGGCGGGCAATCCCCCTCGAAAATGCCTTATCATGTGACGGTTAACAGTGGAACGGATCAGTTAACCACGAAAGAATGGCGGAAATCATTGGAGAAGATGATGAAAACGATCGCCGGTCAAGCGGACGATGAGCCGTGGGAAGTGGAAGCTTCCTTTAATGATTATGGGGAGGAAAAAGGCACTTACCAAACCATCGTCATTAGTTACCGGATTGAAGATGCGGAGAAAGCTAAAGTCATTCGAGAGGATCAGGAGGATGGAGAGGAATAGATTAATGGGAAACGTCCATGCACACTGGGCGAGATGAAGTTAGTTTTATTATGTGCATTGGGCCCGTCCATGCACACCCGACATGGATGACTCACTTAATCACATGGATTCACTTCATGGATCATCACAATGACCAAAGTTTTTCTCTGATTAAGACCATTTGTAAAAGGGGGATTCCGATATGCAACAATTAGTTAATTCGCCTTATTTTACGTTATACGAAGTGAACCCTGGCATTTTTGCTGCGCTCTCAAAACCAGGGAAAGGTTCTATGGCGAATGCGGGTGTGATCGATCTCGGAGACAGCCTGTTAGTTTTCGATACAATGACCACACCGAAAGCGGCAAGCGTTTTGAAAGAACACATCGAAGCCATCACAGGGAAACGTGTGAGATATGTGGTGAATAGCCATTTTCATGGTGACCATACATTCGGAAACCAAGTTTTTGGAGAGGCGACCATTCTATCGACGGAACTCACTCGACAATGGCATCTGGAGAAAAATAACATTGTGGATGTAGAAGAGGAAAGACACTCCATGATCGAGTATCTTGATGGATTAAAGGAACGAATGAAGCATGAGGTACATGACATGAATCTCATCAGTCTAAAAAAGCAATACGGGGATATTGAACAAGTCTTGTTAATTGGGGCGGAATTGATGGTTATCAACGAAGTTTGACAACACTCTATAATGCGTTATAACGCAGCTAGGACTCCCGTTGCATTGGGGTTAATTGTGTGTGACGGGTATCTCCACTTTCAAAAAAATAGGTTACTATATAATTAATGGAAAAAAATAAACATCTTAGGTTAATGATCGTGTAAACTTACTGTATAAGGGGGTGAACATATGAGTCATACAAATGAAGTTATGAAAGCAAATGAAGTTGGAAAACGTTGGATCATTGGGACCATTATATTCTTTGTGGTGGCTATTATTGGTCTTTTTTGGGCAAAATGGAACCCATATTTCCATAAAGCGTTCACGGCTGCGTCTACCCATTTTATTGGGAACTCAATTATTTCAGGCACCTCAGCATCGGCCCAAACGCCGTCATGGGCATCGGCCTGGAGTTTTAGCGTGACGTATTTCTTAGCCATATGGAAAGCCTTTATCGTTGGGATTGTTCTTGCCTCTCTTGTACAAGTACTTATTCCACAAAATTGGGTGGCCCGAGTATTAGGGAAAACCTCTTACGGCAGTACACTTGTCGCGGGTGTTTCCGCATTACCTGGCATGATGTGAACATGCTGTGCCGCTCCACTGGTAGTGGGGCTTCGTAAGCAACAAAGTTCAGTATCTGCTGCTGTCGCGTTCTGGTTTGGAAACACAGCGCTTAATCCTGCTGTTTTAGTCTTTATGTTTTTTATATTAGGTTGGAAGTTTATGCTTCTTCGCTTGATCTTTGGAATCATCCTTGTTTTTGGATTAAGTTATTTAGTAGGAAAAATGGTGCGCAATGAGGAAGAAGCTAAAGCTGTCCTTGAACGCACACAAATTGCAACACCAGTGAAACAAAACCACGATCAAAATTTCTTAGCGCGTTGGTTGACCGCAATTCGTAAACTTGCTGTGGCCCTTATTCCAGCCTACATTGTGAGCGTCTTATTTTTAGGGGCTTTTCGCGCCTGGCTATTCCCTGCGCTTGGAGGCACGGTTTGGGGCAATAGTTTATTGACCGTCATTGGCTTTGCAATCGTTGGGACGTTATTTGTCATTCCAACTTCAGGTGAGATTCCAATCATCCAAACGTTTTTAAAATTTGGATTAGGTGGAGGCCCCGCTTCTGCTTTACTGATTACTTTACCTGTCATAAGCCTTCCGTCCGCCTTAATGGTGAGACGCGCTCTATCCTGGCGAACCCTTGGTCTTCTTGGCCTTGGCGTCATGGTTCTCGGAATCATTGCAGGTCTAATCGGTATGGTGTTCATCTCGTAGACGTACGTTTTTCAGGATCCTATGAAGTCCGAAGACAAGAATACCCCATGATTATACATGGTGTAATCAGTATAAGCTAGTCTTAAGAGAAATCTTAAGGCTGGCTTATTTTTTTTGAAATTCGCCGTTGGCCTCAGGTTGAGAGGAGGAACAAAACACTAGAGGAATTTTATTCCTGCGTTTCGTTAATCCTAAACACAAAATATAAAATTAAAAAGAAGGGTTTATTGTGTCCCTTGGAATCTGTGTTCTTATGACTTGGCTTGTTGTAATTGCCTTTACTCTGATCCCTAAAAAGTTATCTGAAATAGAGTGGGTCTTTGTCTATTTTGCGAATACGGTTTTCGAATTAAGTATTTTTACGATCTTACACATCAACTTACGATGGATTACAATCAGCCATAGTGTTGAAAAATCGTTGGCGGATCTCGTTCTACGCTTATTTATGATTCCACTCGTGTTTGTTATAACAGCCAACATTTTATTATATAGATGGCGACTTTTAAAATATGTAATTGTCCTCTTGATCAATTTAAGTTTTTTATTAGTGAACGTGTTGATTACCAAATTAGGAATATTAAAAACCACACATTGGAATTTTATTTATACACTAGTACTGTTCATGTGTTACACCATATTTTCAAGTCTAATGGTCCTATTCATTACCCATATAAAAGGAAAAGAAGTGCTTAAGAAATGATTACCTATGATAATCGCTTCAATTTGAATGAATGGACGATCTTAATGGGTTTACTGATCGGCACCATGACCGTTATCTTTCTTCCAAAAAGATTCTCGAATAAAGCCACTATTATCTTTGTAATGTGTGGTATTTTCACTGGTTTTTTTTTCGACCATTCTGTTAGTGTTGAACCTGTCAGCTTTTACGATGTGAACGATCACTCCACCTATGAATGGATCGACTTTCTTTCTTATTTGGATTTTGGGCTCATTTCCTATCTGTATTTTTATATCCTTGAATGTGTGCCGTTTTTTGGGCGAATAAAACCTGTTTACATTTTACTTTGGAGTGTTATTTACATCGGAATGGAATACATTGCGGATCTAATGGGCATTTACCATTACCAACATGGTTATAAAATTTATTACTCATTTCCTATCTACCTCTTTATTTGCAGTATTTGGTTTGGTTTTTATTACCGCTTTCATAACGAATAACGGATTGAAAAAATCCCTATTTCTAAAACACACTTAAAAAGCCTGAATTGGTTGGAACTTCTGGAGGAGATTATGAGTCTAAATAAAGGAACGTAGATTAACTTCAACACCTAGGACACGTGTCATTCAATTTTATTCTTTTAATAGTTTTACTTTTCTTAACAGACATTACGTAAATGGGAAAATAAGAGCGGGAGGGCAATCCGATGGTTTCAAAATTCGAAGGGGGAGATTTGAATGTGTCACCACTGGTATGCCACAGGATACAGACCGCGTGCAGGCGGTCGTCAGATGGAGTGAAAAGGGGGAGCACTTTACCGATAAGGGGTCAATGTCTAAATAAGGATGGATTTTACTTTTCTTTATCTTTCTGAGTAGCCTGTTTTTTTGTTTTCTCATCTTGCTTTCTCATAAGTTCAGCATATTCAAGGTGTCTGGCGTACTCTTCATTGTATTTGGGATCTTTAGGATCCATCACACAGACTCCTTTTTTTATTTACACTAATTAAAATACCAAAAATCGAGTACTTTTATACATTTTTTAAGAGAGGGCTTCTCTGACCAATATAACCATGTTATGCACATGTACCAATCCTTGAAAATCCTTTAAACAATCAGAGAATTGCGCTAATGTTTAGTTAATTATTTTTAAAGAGGTGAGCCGAGCATGAGCAGAGTTGAGCGGAGTAGAAAATTAGATCTCGATCGAATTGTTTTTATCGGACGGACGTTCGAAGAGTATTTGGCCATGTTTTCTCTTGCCATTGATGGGTTGAAAGGTAAGAGGATTCTGGATTGTCCAGCGGGAGCATGTTCGTTTACTTCAAGAGGGCGACCATTAAATTTAGACATAACCGCTTTCGACATTGCTTATGATCATCCCGTTGATGTGCTCGAAAAAAAAGGCGTTGAAGATGTTGAACACACGATGATCCGTATGGAAAAGGTAAAGGATCACTATATTTAGAGCTTTTTTGAGGATGTCGCGTCGCTTAAGCAACACAGGTTAAAGGCACTAAATGACTGTGTGGAAGATATGAGACACGCAAATGAACGGTATGTACCGGTCACATTACCTTCATTACCATTTGAAAACGACGCATTTGACGTATTACTTTCGGCTCATTTCCTATTCATGTATGCGGATCAGTTAGATGTTTCTTTCCATTTAGCAACATTAAATGAATTTTTAAGGGTGACAAAGGAAGAAATTCGTCTCTTCCCTTTAGTGGATTTAGAGGGGAACAGGTCCCCACATTTAGATACAATGATTCATCATCTTGAAGGAATGGGTTGTACGGTCGAGGAAATTAAAGTGACCTATGAATTTCAAAAAAACGCCCATTCAATGTTAAGAATAATAAAAGGGTAGAGGGAATGTTCAGGGGACAACTCTATGGGTTGTTCCGATACGTTTTTAATAAAGCTTCATTCAATAGAGGGAAATCTACGCATGTCGGTTCCAGGTCAATTTCATAACCTGATCACTAGTATTGACGTTTGAATAAAGAACTGAAAATTGCAAAGTTAAGTGTTGGAGGTTCTTTCATGCCCATCATTCAATTAAGTAAAAGCCACCATCCCGATGTTTTAAACCTTTTTGGGGCGGATTTGATTCATTATCATTTTTTGGTGAATGATCTATTGAAAAATAACGACAAAAGCGATTCGTTTCGTATTTTTGGAGAATACGAAAATGGGAAGTTAGTGTCCATTTTGCTCAATAATTTTGAAAATATCACGTACTATTCCATAGCCACACGTGATATTTCCGTTTATCAAGAGACCTTAAATCGATTATCTTTTAAAAAGTTATCTGGTCCAAGTAAAAGAATGGCACAATGTATTCCTTTTGTGAAAATCATTATTTGAACTGTTGCTTAAAAGTGGCAAATATCCTTATTTATTTTACACCAATCCCGCTGCACGTCAGATGTATAAAAATTTAGGCATGGAAGAAGTGTGTCAATGGCGAGTGATTGATCTGGAGTCATTGTAATGTAACGATCCGTAACCTAGATTGTCCGGTGAATAGTGAATGTTAGTGACATGATGGTGTCCTAGAACACGTGGATCCTGCCTATCAAGAATCCACGTGTCCCTCAAACTATAAAATAAGACATTCTGGTTAGGTTTTCTTTTTATCTGAATTTCTAATATAGTAGATCCGAGACATGATCATGCCCACAATACCAAGTGCAATGAAGAGTGCAGCACGCACCGTTGTCGATAAATCCGCAATGTCATTCAGAACAATTTTGATTAAAACCCCGAAGATCGCCACCATCCCAAAAATACGCATTTTCCGATTATCCACCACTTGCCCATAGACGGCACTTAGAAAGGCAAAGACACCCCAAACACATGAAAGCGTGACATTCTGTACCTCAAAACTCATGGAATCCGTAATCGTCTGGGTCGAAATCGATAAAAAGATAATGAGGGCTGAGACAAACGCAACGCCACTGATTAAAACCTTCTCTCGTGTGCCTTCTTTTTTAAATAGAGTGTACAGCACCCCATAACTGACTGTGAAAACAAACAAGACGAAGATTTTAAACGACCAAAAATCCGTATAGTGTTCCGTTAAGATTCCTAGGGTTGACGCACTTACCAAAATGACGCCAAGGATTTCATGTAGTCTGGATTTCAGATTGAGAGCTAGGAGGGTGAGGGCGACTCCTTCAATGAGCACACTTAAATATAAGGCGGATTCATTATGTTCAAATAAGCGTACAAACCAAATTGCTAAAAAGTAGCTCGCGATTGTTAGCGTGACTTGATGCTTTTCTTTGAGACCCTCTTTTGTCCGGTAATTCTGTAGAAAACCAATCAAATAAATCACTATGCCGATCGCCAAAACGCTGAGTACGATCGGTTTTTGAAAAGTCGCGGCCAGCCACGCGCTACTTAAGGCGGATAAAGTGTACATGGCGATATATTGATTTTTAAACAAAGTCTTATAAAAATAGAGGGCGGTCATGAGGACGAACTGACCCAAAATAAAGGATGCTAAGATTTTACTTGAGTGCACATTCCATCCACCGCTCAAGAAAAGGCTGGCTAAGTATGTTAAAGATAACAAATAATTGGAAACATGGAATAGAACACGGTAATTTTGTTGGATGGCGATCAGGACATACCCCATGAACAGAACAAACTCAAAAATGGCAAAGCCATAAATGCTAGGATGGGCACTATGCACCAAAAAGGGAATTAAATAACCACCGATTCCAACCAAAATACCAAGCGTCTCTGTTTTGTGACGGATTGCTAAGAAAAAGCCCCCAATAATCCAAATGAGGTTGAGACCCATGGCTGGGAGGGCCGGCATCATGTGATAGAGCATTTGCATGGCAAATGTGGTGATCATCATCGTTGTAACGGCACCGCTAATTAGAACAATGCCTAAAATTCGTCGCTTTTGTTTCACTTGTCGTTCGCCTAGTCCGTATAATAAACCTCCAAATATATAGCCAATCACAATCCGCATTGGAGGGGTCAATACCCCGTAATCCACCGCAGCCTTAAAACCCCAGATTAACCCAACGAGCAACACAAAAATAAAGATCCGAGGTAACCAAACTTGACCAAGTTGTTTTTCCCAATCAATCTCATTTTTCTCCCCAATCTTTGATGCCCCTATTGGTGGATTCAAGGCGTCATGTGTTGTTAACAGCATAGGGTATGGGTGGTTTGACTGAGTGAGGTTGGCAACCGGCTCCACAGATTTCCCATTTATTTGGGCTTCAAGCACAGCAACCCGGGCCTCAAGCGATTCTATTTTTTGTTGCAACTCTTCCTCATGCATAACGCCATCCTCAATTCTCTTAAACTATTTTCGGTCAACGGTTTTGATTGTGAACAATTCGAAAGTCTGTCTTTAAAAAGAAGTCAATCTTATAAGAGTTTTGTGCTGTAATGTGGATATATTTTAAATATTCCATAAGAAATTCTCATATCCTTTTTTTGATGAGAATTTTATTTATGGAACTCGAAGCAGGTGGGCAGATTAAGAAACCATCTCGTTGATTTATTTCAAATTAAAAAGAGAGCGGCGCACCACTCTCTTTAAGGAATAAGTATCAGTCTTTGACTTCTTATCTTATCTTTCTACTAATTCGAGCTTTTCACCATTAGGACCTTCGAAAAAGGCAATTTTAACCGTGTTGTTCAAAATTAAGCGAGGTTTTTCGTCAACCAATTTGACGCCGGCTTCTTTAAGACGTGAGAGCTCAGATTCGATGTTTTCAACGGTAAAGGCCAAGTGGTTGACAATACCTTCATTTTCAATTGAGGCGTTACCTGAGACAAGTTCAACCTCTGCGCTTGGCTGATCTGGAAAAAACAAAAAGGCGAGTTCAACCGAATCCGTTAACCACTCTCTGTGTCTCAATTCCAAACCAAGAATGTTTTGATAAAACGCTAATGCCTCGTCCATGTCACGGACCATAATCCCTATGTGTTCAATTTTCATCGTGGATTCCCCCTAAAAGTGCACTAGTGTACATTTTTGATTATTACCTATTTGTGGATTTTCTAATAACTCCCAAGCCATAAAAAGCGTGCGGAACTGGAACACCAATTTGCCACGTGTTCATTGATGGGTGTCCGATGGTGAGGCCCAATCGGACAGGAGCGCCTCGTTTTTAGTGGAAGCGGTCCAATGGCGAGGCCCAATCGGACAAGAGCGCCTCGCTCTCAGTGGATGCTGTCCGATGGCGAGGCCCAATCGGACAAAGAGCGCCTCGTTTTTAGTGGAAGCTGTCCAATGGCGAGGCCCAATCGGACAGGAGCGCCTCGTTTTTATTGGAAGCGGTCCGATGGCGAGGCCCAATCGGACAGGAGCGCCTCGTTTTTATTGAAAGCGGTCCAATGGCGAGGCCCAATTGGACAGGAGCGCCTCGTTTTTAGTGGAAGCTGTCCAATGGCGAAGCCCAATCGGACAGGAGCGCCTTGTTTTTGTTGAAAGCCGTCCAATAGCGAGGCCCAATCGGACAAGAGCGCCTCGTTTTTAGTGAAAGCTGTCCAATGGCGAGGCCCAATCGGACAGGAGCGCCTCGTTTTTGTTGAAGCTGTCCGATGGCGAGGCCCAATCGGACAAGAGCGCCTCGTTTTTGTTGAAAGCTGTCCAATGGCGAGGCCCAATCGGACAGGAGCGCCTCGTTTTTATTGAAAGCGGTCCAATGGCGAGGCCCAATTGGACAGGAGCGCCTCGCTCTCAGTGGAAGCTGTCCAATGGCGAGGCCCAATCGGACAAGAGCGCCTCGCTCAATCAGTGGAAAGCTGTCCAATGGCGAGGCCCAATCGGACAGGAGCGCCTCGTTTTTATTGGAAGCGGTCCAATAGCGAGGCAAAACGAACGAGTTGATTGATTCCCCCAACAAGTTTGCCTTGACTTATTTTAATACCTTATTAAGAAACGTCAACGATTGTGTAAACGCATCACGCGCGGCTTCTGGGTAATAGGAGACGCGCGTGTGTGTCGTTGAAGAAAGCGTGTCCGGCACCTTCATAAACCGTATAGTTGAAGGTATTTTCTTTCATCACATTGGCGAATTCAGGGATCTTACTTGTGATTCCTGGGTCATTTCCACCATAAAACCCGATGACTGGGCAGTTAATCGTGCTTAAGCTATCCGCTTCAAGTGGTCTGCCATAAAAGATAATGGCGCCTTTAAGCTGAGCATCTTGTGTGGCAAGGGCTTGCGAAAGGGCACCACTTAAACAAAAACCAACTGAACCGACGCACTTTCCATTGGTATGATGTTGCCCTAGTTAATTGGAGGTTTCAGTCAATGATCCGATATGATTTTTTGGATCTAGCTCTCCGAAAAAGGTTCCCATTGTTTCGGAGATTCGTGGTTGCTTGTCCTCAGGATAACTTGCAAGTAATTTTTGCTGCGCCTCGTCATTTCCCCAAGCGGTAGAGGACAACTTCAAGAAATTGCTTCACTTCTTGAATTCGTTCATCAATTAAAACCTCTTGCCGCTCACTGTTTCTTGAGTAAAGATCAGGCGAGAAGGCCACATATCCAGCTTTAGCAAAACGCTTCGTCACATCACATCTTGAATGTGCTTTTCAACACACCAAATCTCCTGAATGACAATCACCGCTGGCGTGTCCATTTTCAGTTGATCAAAATGTGCCAAGTCCCCTTTGCGCTAGCCATTTTCTCCATAACTGATCCATTCCGTATGTAAGCTCTTATTATGAAACGTCCTTTTCAATCATTATCCTACGCTTTCTTTTCTCGGAGGACAAGAAACAGGGGGACGGATCTCGCGCTTCCGAGGAATTATAAGGAAGCAAAGGATCCGTCCCCTTGCTTCCAATATGGTATAGTTGAATAAAATGTTAGAATTTACGTTTTTTTCAAAATAGATGAAAGCAAAGGAGAAGTTGAGGATGGGATCATACAGTTATTTATGCCAAACGCGAATTGAAATGGGGGTAGGGAAGTCGGAGCAGTTACCGGACTTTTTGAAGACGCTAAATATCGGGAAGTCACTTTTACTCGTGAGTGATCCTGGACTTGTCAAACTCGGTATTGTGAAACCTATTCAAGATGCCCTGGAGCGTGCTGGGTATAAAGTGGTTCTATTCGATCAACTTTCACAAAACCCAAGGGATACGGAATGTCTTGCCGGTGCTGAAGTTTTTAAAGCGCACAAGGCGGAGGCGGTCGTGGCAGTTGGTGGGGGAAGTGCCATGGATACAGGGAAAGCGATTGCACTCTTAGGACCTAATGGTGGCACACCGGTGGAATACGTGGAAGAAAAGAAAACATACGCGAACATCGTGCCAATTATTTGCGTTCCAACAACCGCAGGAACAGGTTCAGAGGTGACGCGTTCATCCGTCATCACCGAAGCGTCCACACACCGAAAATTGACGTTGAAGGATGCTGGATTGCGTCCAACACTAGCTGTGTTGGATCCGAAATTGACTTATACGGTGCCGACGCATCTCACAGCGGCCACTGGGGTGGATGCTTTAGTTCATGCGATTGAAGGGTACACCTGCAACGTTACGAATCCAATTTCACAAGCCTTTGGTGTTCGGGCGATGCAAACCATTGTACCCGCACTTCCCGTTGCGTTTAAAAATGGTAAGGATGAAGTGGCGCGTGAACTCATGATGGAAGGGAGTTTAATGGCGGGGCTTTGTTTTGGATCTGCGGATGTTGCGTCCGTCCATTGTCTCGCCGAGGCGCTTGGTGGGATCTACGACACTCCGCATGGCGTGGCAAACGCCGTTTTTTTGCCCTACGTATTAAAATTTAACGCGGAAGGGCATGTTGCGATTCACGCGAAACTTGCCCGGTTCATGGGATTTGCGAGTGATTTGGAACCAGATGACTTAGCGGTTGAAAAACTGATTAATGGAATTCGAGATTGGACTGAGGAACTTGAAATTCCGAAACTGAAGGATCTCCCTGGAGTCAATGATCAAGACTTTCCACACCTTGTCGAACTCGCCATGAAAAACGGATCTACGCCTAGCAATGTGCGGAAGATTTCGGCTGCTGATTATTTGAGGATTGTAGAAGAGGCTTATGCTGATTAGAATGGGGGAAGCGTGGGGACGGTTCCAACGCTTCCGCGGATCATTAAATGGAGAGGAGAAGCAAAGGATCCGTCCCCATGCTTCAACTAAATTGTTCGCGAAGTGTCATCTTCATAAATTTTCCAGTTGAGGTGCGTGGGATTTCGTCAATAAAGACGATCCGATCTGGGAGATACCATTTTGGGAATTGTGGAGAAAGGAATTCTGTGAGTTCTTCTGGCGACAAGCTTTGGCCTTCCTTTAGAACGACTGCGGCGAGCGGTCGTTCTTGCCATTTTGGATGCGGGATGGCAATGACTGCCGCTTCCGCTACAGCTGGATGACCCATGATCGCGTTTTCGAGATCTACTGAACTAATCCACTCGCCTCCCGACTTGATTAAATCCTTGGTACGGTCAGTAATTTTCACAAAGCCCTCTGGGTCAATCGTTGCGATGTCACCGGTACGAAGCCAACCGTCTTCCGAGAAGCTAGAAGTCGCCTCGGGAAGATTGTGATAGCTACCCGTAATCCAAGGTCCACGCACTTCGAGTTCCCCCATTGTTTCTCCGTCCCATGGCGCTTCGCCATCTTCACGAATAATTCGGGTTTCAACCATCGGTACCGCAACACCTTGTTTGGTTTTTAATTTGTATAACTCATCCTTAGAAAGATCGGTCATATGACTTTTTAAAACCGTGTTCGTCGCAAGTGGAGAGGTTTCGGTCATCCCCCAGGCATGTTGAACGTTGCAGCCGTGTTTCTCAAGCTTTCGGATTGTGCCTTCCGGAATGGCGGCACCACCAGAGACCACGCGAATCCCTTTAATACGCCACTTATCCGGATGCTTATCTAAGGCTTCAGCCAATCCAAGCCAAATCGTTGGAACACCGGCTGTGACGGTCACGTCTTCTTTGTCACATAAATCCAGTAAGCTTTCAACATCCAGATGCGGCCCGGGATACACATGCTTGGCGCCGACCAAGGTTGCTCCAAAAGGAATGCCCCAAGCGTTCACATGAAACATCGGAACAACGGGAAGAATGGCATCCCGATTAGACAGGTTGAGCGCATCCGGCATCACTTGAGTGATGGATTGAAGGACCAAGGAGCGATGCGAATAGACCACGCCTTTTGGTCGGCCGGTTGTCCCAGAAGTGTAACACATCGCCGCCGCTTGATTTTCATCAATCTCTGGTGCCACAAAAGAGCCATCCGCTGTCTCTAGAAACGCTTCATAATCTTCGTAGAGGTCGGTGTTCACAGGTTCCCCTGAGAGAGGGACAACAAAAATACGTTCAAACGGTGCAACATCTAGGAATTGCTCAAGAAGCGGTAGGAGAATGTCATCGATGATTAGAAAGCGATCTTCTGCATGGTTCGCTATGTAAGCGATATCATTTGGTGACAGGCGAAGATTGAGCGTGTGTAAAACGCCACCAGCAGCCGGAATTCCAAAATAGGCTTCGGCATGTGCATAATGATTCCACATTAAGGTCGCCACCCGGTCAGTTGGCTGTAATCCCGCTTTCTGCAAGGCTCGAGCAAGTTGTTTGGCTCGTTTCGTAAAATCGGCATAAGTGTAGCGGTGGAGAGAATGATCGGGCATGCGGGAAACAATTTCATTTTTGCCAAAATACTTTTCAGCTCGGTTTAGAATGTGTGTGAGTGTCAGTGGATAGGACATCATTGTCGTTTCAATCATCGAATACCCCTTCCTTTTATAAAAATTAGATAGCGCAAAATAAATTCTTACTATTATTAATATACTGCAAAATCATTTTTTTAGTAAGGGGAATGTACAAACTTCTAAATGTGTTTTGGTTTTGCTATTAAAATTCTCTTTTTTAAATCCGATATTATAAATGACTTAAGAGAGAGCGAGTCAAGTTTTTGGATTGTCGGGGGGATTTCGTTCAAATACCACTTCTAGGAGGCGCGCACAACACACATGAAGAAAATGAAATTTGGGGTTAAACTTATTTTACTAGTAAGCTTGTCTTTATTAATTGTCATCGTTACAAATGTCTACAGTCTGATTGCACTTCGGGCTCAAACCAATCATCTAAAGACCACTTTGTATAACAACACCTATCAAACATCACAATTGTTAATTGATGCCGATCGCGATATGTATCGGGCACGGCTTGCGGCACAAAACGCCGTATCGGTGACAGATCCCACTGCCATCGAGCAAAACCAGCAGGATTTTAAAGATAATATCTCTCAGGCAAAAGGTGAAGGCAAACAAGCGGAAGCCATTTTAAAGAAAAATCAAAAACTGTATAGCCAATATACAAACAACAAGGTTAAAACAAATGTCAAAGAAAACTTTGCCCAATTCAACAAACAATTGGATCTCTGGGAGAAAGAGGCTCAACCTTACGTAAATCAAGCCTCAATTAACATCCAGGTCGATCAACGAACGCGTAACATTAATATGATGATGTTGTATGATTCCAATTTTAATGGATCTCGAAATGACTTGAGCAATATTGAAGATCTGATTGCTTCAAATGCCATGATTCAGATTAAACAAGTCAATCAAAAAGTAAAGTCTGATATGATTGTTCAAACGATCATCATTTTTATTTCGTTCTTTTTGATTTTATTCTTTGGTGTTATTTTAATTAGAGAAATCCAGAGATCTTTAAGAAAACTTGCTAGCATGTCCACTGAGGTAGCGGAAGGAAATCTTGCAGTGGAAGATCTGCACCATGAAGCGCAAGATGAGATTGGTCTTCTCGCAAACGCGATGAACAAAATGAAACACCAGTTAACTGAAATAATTCAGCAAATCGCGCATACTTCTGAAAATATGCTGAACAGCAGTCAAGAATTGGCGACCTCTTCTTATGAAGTTAAAGAAAGCAATACTCAAGTTGCCACTACCATGACGGAGTTGGCGAGCGGCGCTGAACAACAAGCTAGCTTAACAACGAACATTGCTGAGGGCATGGAGACATTTAGTGCTTTCATGGTGAAATCCAATCAAAATGGCGAATATGTACGCCAATCTTCTAAAGAGGCCATTGAACTGACTCAAAAAGGCTATCAATCCATGATGATTTCACAGTCCCATATGGAAGACATTCATAAGACGGTTGAGGATTCATTGAAAAGTGTTAAAGGATTGGATCAGAAAACCCAAGAGATTTCTAATCTAGTCAAATTAATTCGAGACATTGCTGAACAAACCAACTTATTGGCACTTAACGCTGCGATTGAAGCAGCGCGTGCCGGCGAGCAAGGAAGAGGGTTTGCCGTTGTTGCTCAAGAAGTTCGCAAATTGGCCGAGCAAGTAAGTGACTCAGTTAATGGAATTACAAACCTTGTTGGCGGCATCCAAACGGAATCTGGTCAAGTCGTCGAAACGCTTCAATCCGGGTTTGATAAGGTCACTGAGGGGTCTCATCAAATCAAGGAGACCAGCGACACATTTGAAGCGATTAAAGGATCCATGACAACTCTTGAAGAGAAATTGCTGACCATGTCGGACATGCTCCAACAAGCAACGGACGGAAGCGCCAAAATTAATGGCTCGTTAGAAAACATTGCGGCTGTTGTTGAAGAATCTTCGGCAGGTATTGAAGAAACGGCTGCTTCCGTACAAGAAACGACCAGCATGATGGAGACCGTCGCGTACAGTTCCAAAACCATTGCTGGACTCGCAGATGAATTGAATACCATGGTCCATCGCTTTAAGATTAAAAAACTTGAAGAAGAGAACGTCGTCGAAATGGAAGCCGTTGTTGAAGAATCTAGTGACGAATTAAGCGAAAAAGATCATGACTTGTAAAAAATAAATCGTTGTTCGTTAATTTTAGGATACCTCTTGTGAGAACGAGGGGTGTCTTTTTTTGTTTTAAAAAGGCTGAAATATGCTCGTTGAAATAGTTGTCAGATGCGGTGGGTTATTGGACAGGAGCGTCTCGTGGGGCGGCACATACGCTGGATGCTGTCCAATAGCGAGGCCCCATTGGACAGTCGCGTCACACATACGCTAGATGCTGTCCAATAGCGAGAACCCATTGGACAGTCGCGTCGCACATAGCGCTAGATGCTGTCCAATAGCGAGGACCCATCGGACAGCCGCGCTGCATATAGGCTAGATGCTGTCCAATAGCGAGGTCCCATTGGACAGCCGCGCCGCACATACGCTAGATGCTGTCCAATAGCGAGGTCCCATTGGACAGCCGCGCCGCAAATAGCGCTCGAGATGCTGTCCAATAGCGAGGCCTCATTCGGACAGTCGCGTCACACATGCGCTAGACCCTGTCCAATAGCGAGGCCCCATTGGACAGCCGCGCCGCACATACGCTAGATGCTGTCCAATAGCGAGGCCCCATTGGACAGTCGCGTCGCAAATAGGCTAGATGCTGTCCAATAGCGAAGACCCATCGGACAGCCGCGCCGCAAATACGCTAGATGCTGTCCAATAGCGAAGCCCCATCGGACAGCCGCGCCGCAAATAGGCTAGATGCTGTCCAATAGCGAGGCCCCATTGGACAGCCGCGCCGCAAATACGCTAGATGCTGTCCAATAGCGAGGCCCCATTGGACAGCCGCGCCGCAAATACGCTAGATGCTGTCCAATAGCGAGGCCCCATTGGACAGTCGCGCCGCAAATAGGCTAGATGCTGTCCAATAGCGAGGCCCCATTGGACAGTCGCGTCGCAAATACGCTAGATGCTGTCCAATAGCGAGGACCCATTGGACAGTCGCGTCGCAAATACGCTAGATGCTGTCCAATAGCGAGGCCCCATTGGACAGCCGCGCCGCAATACGCTAGATGCTGTCCAATAACGAGGCCCCATGACAGCCGCGTCGCAATACGCCGAGGCGAAGCCATCGGACAGGAGTTCATGCATTAATGATAGGTTCCCCAATAAAACAACCAAAGATTTCTCATTCCAAAAAGGTACCGACCCCGAAAGTTAGAGTGAATGTCTAACTCTCGGGGGCGGTACCAAAACTCATGTGCGTTTTTATCTTTAAATTAAAGTTACATAAAATAAAAGAAAATCAAAGAATCGACATGATATAATGAAATTCGACACCATTTTATTCATAGATTCATTTAAAGGAGAATCCAATTGGCTAACCATCATACAGATCCAGAAACGCGACGTTCAGATCGAAATCATAATAAAAAAGCAAAGCGAGGAAATGCATTGAAGATCACCTTGCTCTCAGTGCTTATTGTCATTCTAGGAGCAGTAGGCGTTGGGGCTTACGAATACCATAATTTGAGCCCGCAAAATCATTTTAAAAATTTAAAAACGATCGGCACCACCACAATGCCGTCACAGGGGAATTCTTCCAAAGATAACATGAACTCGGCTCTTAGCAAGTATAAAGAAAAAGCAGGGACCTTTAACGTCTTGTTAATTGGATCAGATGCCCGACCAGGAGATAAATTAAGTCATACGGATTCAATGTTGCTCATTCATGCCGACATGAATAATCATACCTATAATATCTTGAGTCTTCCTCGTGATACTCGAGTTTATATGAATGGATATGGCTATACCAAATTAACAAGTGTTCAATATGTCTCTCAAGCAGCTCATGGAACCAAGCAGGGCATTGTGGATGCCGTCCAAGCGATTTCCAACCTGACAGGTGTTCCAATTAATTATTATGCAGAAACGAATTACTGGGGATTACAAGACATGGTGAATTCCCTTGGTGGGGTCAACGTCGACGTTCCATTTGATGTGACACTCACTCATCCATGGTATGCCAAAGATAAAAACAAAGTCATCACTAAAGGGAAGCATTTTCTTAATGGACAAATGATTGCGGAGTTGACGCACGAACGCGACTCTGTCCCCGGAACCGACTACGGCCGTCAACAATTACAGGAAGCAGCTTTAATTGGGATTGCCAAAAATGTGATGAAACCTTCCCATTTAACCAAACTACCTGCACTCTCAAGATCACTTTCGAAATTCCTAATTGCCTCCAATATGTCGACGAGCGACATGGTGAGTATCGGTTTGGGTGTTAAGAGCGATTTTCATCCAAGCCAACAGATTCATTATCGACAAGTTAAGGGTACAGGAAAAGTCATCTATAACGATGTTCTAAAAGCAAATGATGATGAGGTTATTTTGGATCCCGCTCAATTAAAAAATGTCATCAAAAAATATTTTACGAACTAATTTCAAACTTGACTTCATTTAAAAGAACCGTTCAGTAGGGCGGTTTTTTTACAGTCGTGATTGGAATTTGAGAGGAAATTAGGCGTTGTGTTTTACATATCCTTTTTTAAAAATACTCGAATTTCGCCGATTGAATTAAAATTCCCGCCGATTAAAAGAAAAAAAGAGCCTATTTAGTATGAAAAGACGCGGATTAAATCACGATTTGCGCCCTCGCGCCCCGCACCTAATCTATTAGACCTAACAATGCCTTCATTCAAAAAAAGCGATCCATCTTCAATTTAGAAGACGGACCGCTTTCGCTTTCTATTAACTAATTTCTCTATCTAATTGATTGTCTTTGCGATTTTTACCAGAGGATAGGTTGGCTAGAGCATCTGGTAGAGCGATCATCGCTGGTAAAAAGATCGGCAGTAAGATAAAGCAGAGAACGATCAAGCCGGTTATGACGGCAACGGCCAATTCGACTAAGAGCAAGATCCCGGACGGAATTAAGGTAGCAAAGGTTCCACCAAGAATGATCACCGCCGACATAATGACGCCGCCTGTTTTTCGAGACGCTTGCACGATTGCTTCTTTCTGCGACAGATGCGGGAATTCTTTAAAACGCATCATTAAGAAGATGCTATAATCCACGCCCAGGGCTACGATGATGATGAAGGAGAAGAATGGCACAAATGACGAAATGCCTTCAAGTCCCATTAGGTTTAAGAAAATCGTGTTGATGATGAACATGGCCGCGTAATACGCACCAATAAGTGATGCCGTGATAAAGACAGGAAGCCAAAACGATCCAATCACAAAGAACAAGACGAGTAAAACGCCGATGATAACGATAATCGTTGTTTTATTCAAGTCACGCGTCAACATTTTGTTCATATCATTCGTCGTAGCACTTGGTCCCGACACACCGAATGTGGCGTTTGAGAGGGGCGTTCCTTTAAGGCTACTCCCTACAGCTTTATTGATTTGATCGACCGTATTAAGTGCAGTTTTGGAATACGGATCCGCTTTTAAAATAATCGTGAGTTTCGTAATCTTCCGGTTATTCGACATGTAAGCGTCTATCGATTTCTTAAAGCTCTTGTCAGTCAACGCTTGTTGTGGAATAAAGAATGTCTTATTAGTATTGAGTTGATCCAAATAGTTATTTGTATCTCCAAGACCCGTTGAAATTTGCTTTAAGCCGTTATTCACACTCGAGAGATTCTTTCCAAAGGTACTGAATCCATTCAAACCGTCTGCAAGCTGTTGTTGGCCGGTTTTCATCTGAGTGAGACCTTTGTTGACCCCTTTCATGTTGGTGACAATCGTCCCAATTCCGGAAGAGGTCTTTCCGAGTCCGGAATCAAGCTGTTTCAAACCATCAGCCATTTGTGACAACCCGTCACTCATAGCAACTAAGTTTTGATTGGCGGTTTTAAAGCCTGCGGTCGCTTTGTTGTAGTTGGTATTCAATTGCTGAATGCCTTCTGGTGTAACAGAACTTAAAGACGATGATAATTGATTAATCGCACCTTTTAAAGCTTGATAGTTTTGGTCATTGCTGGAGTTCGAATAACTTTGACCCAGTGCCTCGACTAGGCCTTGCATTTGCGTTAAAGCGGTCTTGACACCGAGTAAAGCTTGAGCCGCTTGCTGGTAATTGGTTCCCATTTGCGCATAGCCGGCTTGCATGTTCTTGTAACTTTCAGCCAAGGTGTTAACGCCGCTACTCATTTGTTCTAAATTACTTTCAATGGAGGCGAGCCCATTTGAAAGTGTTTTAGAATGACTAGAACCATCTTTGATTCCGTATTGAATCTGCTGCAAGCCGTTGGTTAAGGCTGTTAATCCACCTTCAAGCTTTGCGGTTCCGTCGACCATCTGATTCACTTGAGAAAAGTCAGCAGAGCCTAACTTATCTTGCGCTTGTTTTAATCCACTATGGATTTGATTTAGTGCGTCTTGGGATTGCGTCAAACCGTTCGTCACGGCACTCATTTGACTGTCAATATAAAAGCCAGAGATCGGTTTTCCTTGAGGTTGGGTGACGGAATTTACCTGTTTGACGCCATCCACTTTTTTAAGCCTCTGAGTCAGCGTATCGACCGCCGCAAGCGATTGATTGTTATCGAGTGCTTTGTCGTTTTCGATCACAACCGAAGCCGGCATTGCTTGACCTTTGCCGAAATGTTTGGCCACAATATTAAACCCTTTTGACGATGGGTAGGCATTCCCAAGCTCTTTAATCGTATCGAAATTGAGTTTTTCTTGATGGAAATAAATCGTCGGTAAAATGAGTAATAAAATAAGTGCGACTGAAAGAATCGGATGCTTGGTGGCAAACGACGAGGTATGCCCCCAGAACCAGTTATCCCTATGACCGCCCGTTTTCTTGGATGGCCAGAACAGTTTCTTCCCGAAAACCTTCATAATAAAAGGCGTTAAGGTTAAAATTTCGAGTAAAAGAATGGTCGCACCAATGACCACCACCACACCTGAACGATAGATGGGTGATTCGGCAAAAGAGAGCGCGAGAAATGCGATAAACACCGTCAGAATGCTGTAAGCGATCGTCTTACCGGCTGTTTTATAGGTATTGACAATCGCGCCGTCGACGTTTTGCCCGTGCGCCAGTTCTTCTTTAAAACGATTAAAGAGTAGAATGTTGTAATCTGTTCCAATCCCAAAGAGAATGAGAACAAGAAGCATCTGGGTCAAGTTCGTAATCGGAAAGCCAGCATGCGCAATAAGTTGGGCCGCAATCCCCATTGAACATAGGTATGAGAACGCCACCGCAAGTAATGAAACAAGTGGTGTGACAACGGATCGGAATGCCAAAATTAGGACAACTAAAATAAAGATGACCGTTAATGCGGCACTTTTTTCAACACCTGATTGTGAGGCTTTTAAATAATCATTGTTAATAAAATCTTCCCCTGAAAGATAGTGCTTGGCTTGAACATTCTTGAGCTTAGCATCTAGGGTTTTCTGAATGTCGTCAATTTGGTGGTCGCCCTTATTTAATTTATAGCTGACCATAAGTGTCGTACCGTCTTTTGAAATTAGCGAACGTTTCGCTTCAGGCGTATTAAATGGATCAATAATATCCGAAATCCCAAGTGACGACTTGTTGTTCCGAATCGATTGAAGGGCGTCTTTGATCTGCGTCTTTTCTTTGGTTGTAAGTTTATGAGGATCATAGAATACGATCAGATCGTTCGTTCCTTTTTTGGCATCAATCTTCTTTAAAAGATTGTCAGCTTGCACGGAAGGACTAGAGCTACTGAGTTGCTGATAGCCTTTAAGGCGAAGAATCGCATTGACGTCTGGCTGAAAGACAGTCAACAGGATGGTCGCAACGAGCCAAATCGAAAAAATCGCCCAGCGGCCTTTAATTATTTTTTTCACTATGGTTCCTCCATTTTCTCTGGGTAATAGCAGTACCGACAATAGATTCTTCGTTATTATAAATGGGCATGATTTAAAGTGTCAATGCAAAAGTGACAAAATGTCACATTGGTTTTTCGGAGTTTGACAACTTTTGTTCAGTTCGCTAAACTTGATTTACAATTCCGGTGACAATGCGTCATTTTCTTGAGGGAGACCAATCCATATGCCTAAAGCCACTTTTTTAAATTTACCAGTAGAAAAACAAACCCTCTTATTGAATGCTGCAAAGGTTGAATTTTCCCGCGCCCCCCTGCATGAGGCCTCGATTTCTAATATTGTAAAAGAAGCAGGCATTCCACGGGGCAGTTTTTATCAATATTTCGAGGATAAGGAAGATGTATTCTTTTATCTATTAGAAGGCGAATCTAAACGCGTCATTGAGAATTTTTATTCCTTATTAAAAATTAACAATGGCGAGTTGTTTGAGTCCTTTAAGGATTGGTTTAAGTCGATTTTGATTGAACTAGAAGAACCTGCGAATCACCAGTTCTTTCGCAATGCGGTCATGAATGTGAGTTACAAGCTTGAACACATCCTTACGGTGAATATATATGAAGAAAAATTGAAAAACAGTGTGGTGGATTTAAAAGAACTCGTAAACTTCAACACCTTATCTATTGAGAAGGAATCTGATTTTTTTCATATTCTAAAGATTCTTGTGGCAGTGATGCTTCAGAATCTGGTCGATGTCTATTCCAATGGTTCACCGTCTCATAAAGCGGTCCAGACTTTTTCATTAGAATTAGAGCTGATGAAACGCGGGTTTTATAAAAAATAAAAAGGTGAGTTGAAGCATGTGCCGAAATGGGTGCATGCTCTATTGTTTTAGAGAAGAAGGAAATAGGTAGGCAAAGAGGCGAGTTTCTAATAAAAAAGAGTGCTTGCGCCTGTTTAGCCGTGATCTCCGCCTATTAAAAGATGATTCACGCCTATTCATCGATTAACCAAACAAAACCACTTGCTTCTCAAACTTCCTCACGCAAGCCTACTTACTTTTCGCCCATTTCCTCCTAATCACGAGAGAGGGTTCAAAAAAATCCGTCGATTTTTGGAACATGAATCGGTTGACTGTCGTCAAAGTAGTGAAAAGCACTTAAGCAGTTCAAAATCCAAAGCGCACATAGGCGCTCAGGTTTGAACCTCACTTACTCAATCTAAGGCGCCTAGAAAGAGAGAACGATCGGTTCGAGCCCATTAGGAGGAAAACACAATGAAGTCCTATATAAAAGGGTTAGCCGCCGTAACAGCTTCAGCTATCCTGTTATTTACAGCAGGATGTGGCACAACGGTTACGCATCCCAATGCACAATCGAATGCAGATGGAGTGAATTCATCTCCATCAACCATTGCTAATGGAAATTCTCAGAGCACAACCGAAAATACACGTACATCGACGACCGACAACGGAACGAGTTCTAATAATCAATCGGCAACGAACACTTACAACACCGACTCTTCGACGCAATCGAGCGATTCTCAAGCGGACGGTTCAAATGATACAAAAAATTCATCCAGCACAGCCACATCTAAAAGTGGGACCTCGACTTCTTCACAAGCCAAAGACCCAAATGCATCGGCAATGGGGCATGTCACGGCTGTGCGTGTAATCAACTCAAGGTCTGGTTGGCTCGGTGGAAAAGGCTGGATTGCCCGCACCGACAATGGTGGCACGAATTGGAAGGTTCAATATGTGGGTGAACAGACCGTTAGTCAGATTTTTGCTTTAAATGGGAATCAAGCTTGGGTCGTGTTTAACAGCACTAGTGACACACCGAATAAAGATCGTCTCCTTCGCACGCCAGATGGTGGTAAGCACTGGATGCCTGTTGGTCGCGTGCCAGTTAATGGGGCCTTCCTTCATTTTCAATCAAGCGAGGTTGCTTTAGACGCCAACTATCTTTCGAAAGATGGGGGGCGTACATGGACGACATTATCGGTACCAAGCGACATCGTCGGTAATGCCTATTTTCATGATGCCAAACATGGCTGGGTTGTTTTAAATGGAAATAAATCAGTTATTGTAAAACGGACGATTGATGGGGGGAAGACCTGGAAAACCGTGATGACTCGCCAAACCGACGCTCAAATTTCTTCAGTCCAAATTCGGTCTATGGGTGAAAATGACGCATGGGTCGAAATGGTCGGTGATTCCGGAATGTCTCAAACCGGGTATTCGCTCTTCCATACAACGGACGGCGGAGCGCACTGGACGATTGCAGTAGCCAATCAAACAGCGGGTGCAGGTCCTGGACCCGGATTAAAAATGACGACTAAAGGAACGTTCAAAGGCGGTGCTGGGCCCGGACCATTGTACGTGATCAATTCAAAAGTTGCGTTTATGGGGGCCTACTGTGCCGCCTGTGACAAATCCAATACTGTAGGCTGGACATTAGATGGGGGTAAAACGTGGACGGTCGGCAAGACAGAGGTAGCGGGTTATGGTGGGGCACTTCTTGCCATGGCCGATCCTACTCACGGCTGGTGGATTATTCGTGACAACCAAGGGGCCAACGATTTTTATACCACTTCTGACGGGGGTAAAACGTGGACTAAGGTCAACCGTTTTCAAGATAACTAGGGAAGTTAAAAATGGGGCAAGAGTGGAATGGGCAGATTTCAGTCTGCCCATTCTTTATGTTCTGCTTTCCAAGGCGTACTGATCCTTACAAACCTTCTGATGATCTAATTACAGAAGCTCTTGTCGTCTATCGCTCTTTAACTTTAACGATTGAATGCTTTAATTTGATCTGACTAATAAGGTAACAACGTTGTTACCTTATTAGTGTGAGCGTGATCCAAATACCCGGAAAAATATTTAAAGAGGGAAGTAAATCAAGTCGCGTTATGTAAAGCAAAAGACGCTAACGATTATCAAGATCTATTAGCAGACTACTCATTGAAGAAAATGCGTGTTCAGGAACCGACCAACTCACCGTTCTTAGTGTTTTGGTAGGCCCAAGTGGACACAAATACATCCATATGACGATTTAGACCATAAATGGTTGCAATATTTCCCATCAAATTAGTTTGCTATGTGCCACTCGCTTAAAAAAATCAACATTTTTTTTCTATTGAAATTTGTTGATTTTCAGAAAATGTAAGCGTATAATTATTTTTAACAACGTTGTTTTTATTTTTTTAAGTGTAATTGGAAGCGAATTCACAAAAAAACGGGGAGGAATTTGTTAATGAAACGACTATTTTTATTGGTTATGGTCTTGGCAAGCTTTAGTATCCTATTAACAGCATGTGGATCAAACAGTAATTCAGGATCGAAATCAGCATCAGGTACATCATCAACCTCAAGCTCATCAGATAGTTCAAAGTCCGGTTCGAGTGCTGGTAAACACTATACATTCCGTTTGGCTGATGACCAGCCCGCTGATTATCCAACTGTTGTTGGAGATAAGGAATTTGCGAAACTTGTAAATCAGCGGACAAACGGAAGAATTACAATTAAAGTATATCCAAACGGCCAGCTTGGAGATGAAAAATCCGTTCTAGAACAAGTTCAATTAGGCGCAATCGACTTTATTCGAATAAATTCTTCACCACTATCTGATTACAGCAAAAAAATCGGTGTTTTGAATTTGCCTTATCTTTTTAATAGTACGCAGCAAGAATGGGATGTCTTAAACGGTAAAATTGGTCAAGAGCTACTTGACAGCTTAAAAGATTCAAAACTAGTTGGGTTGACTTACTACGATTCTGGTTCACGAAATTTCTATAACACAAAACATGCGGTTTCAACACCAGCTGATCTTAAAGGTTTAAAAATTCGTGTGCAACAATCTAATATTATGGTAAGTTTGGTTAATTCACTAGGCGCTTCTGCAACACCTTTAGCTTATAGTGATGTTTATAACTCCCTTCAAACGGGTGTCATCGACGGTGCTGAGAACAACTGGCCAAGTTACTATTCAACAAATCACTACAAGGTGGCTAAGTATTTCACAGAAGATCACCACACTATGAACCCAGAAGTCTTAATCATGAGTTCAAAGAAGTGGGATACTCTATCTAAAGCAGATCAACAAATCATCAAGCAAGCTGCTGTGGATTCCCAAAAAGTTCAAAGAGAATCTTGGAAAAAGCTTCAAGATAAAGCAAAAGCAGCTGCAAAAGCAAATGGTAATGTCATCACTGAAGTAAAAGACATTACTGCATGGCAAAAAGCTGTTCAACCTGTTTATGATAAATATGGAAGCCAATATAAAGATCTAATCTCGCAAATCAGAGCTACGAAGTAGAGGGTCTACTATGCAGAATATATTAAGAGCTGTGGATCGAGTGGTAGAGGTTGTAGGAGCCATTATGACAGCATTAATGGTTGTCATTGTATTTTTAAGTGTGATCGGGCGGTACGTGTTTCATCACGTGCCCGCTTGGTCAGTAGAAGTTGTCCTCATTCTGATGATGTGGTTTGGCTTCTTGAGTATCGCTATAGGTTTTAGATATAGACTTCATATTCAAGTGACAATGTTTATTGATAAATTACCTTTATCTCTCCAGGCGATATTCGATAAAATTACAAGCTTATTAATCATGATCTTCGGTATTATTTTACTAGTTGAAGGTGTGCGGTTTACCATTTTCTCATGGAGTTCAACCTTATCCGTCATTAACCTGCCAACAGGTATTCAATATATTGTTGTACCCGTTGCAGGAGCCTTAACATTTGTGTATGGACTTGTTTGGTTGTTTACACCGTACAACAGGGGAGAGAGGAGTTAAAATATGATTCTTGCAACACTTATCTTAGTTGGTTCATTCGCACTACTACTTGTACTCAGAGTGCCCGTTGCTCTTTGTTTAGCGATCTCCTCCATACTTACAGGACTTTATTTGCAGGTTCCTCTTGAAGTTGTTGGACAAAAAATGTTAAACGGATTGAATTCCTACTCAATTATGGCAATCCCGCTCTTCATTTTGGCAGGGGAAATCATGGGTGAGGGCGGTATTTCACAACGTCTCATTGATTTTTCGAATCTATTAGTCGGACGATTTCGCGGCGGTTTAGCAATGGTAAACGTCGTTGCAAGTATGTTTTTTGGAGGAATAACGGGATCAGCTGTAGCTGATGCCTCTTCGATCGGTTCCATCATGATTCCAATGATGAGAAAAAAGGGTTATGACAAAGATTACGCCGTAAGTGTAACGTGTACGGCTTCAATTCAAGGCGTTGTGGTTCCTCCAAGTCATAACATTATCCTTTATGCCTTAGCAGCAGGTGGGGCAACGACAATTAGTAGTTTATTTATGGCTGGAATTATACCTGGCATCGTGTTAGGTGCATCCTTAATGGTTGCAAGTTATATCATGGCTGTAAAAAGAAACTATCCAAAAGGCGAAACTATATCTAAAGACCAATGGACACGCATTATTATTCATGGCCTATTAAGTTTAACCACTGCCCTTATTATTATTGGTGGGATTATTTTAGGGATCTTTACGGCTAACGAATCCGCTTCAATCGCAGTGGTCTATGCTTTGATTCTCGTGTTGTTTATTTTTAGAGAGATTAAAGTAAGAAACGTCCTTACAGTTTTTGTCGGAACATTTAAGAAACTCTCCGCTGTTCTTTTTTTAATCTCTGCATCAGCGGTGTTCTCTTGGTTCCTTTCTTATCTGCAAATTCCAGATCAAGTCATGACCGCTATGACATCTGTTTCCCACAATAAATACGTGATTCTATTGATGGTTAACATAATTCTATTGATTTTAGGAATGGTTATGGATATGGCTCCGCTAATTTTGATTGCGACGCCAATCTTGTTGCCAGTTGTGACACAAGTAGGAATGAGTCCCATTCAATTTGGAATTGTTTTAATGTTGAACCTAGGTATTGGATTGCTAACACCACCGGTTGGAGCTGCTCTATTTGTTGGATGTTCGATTGGTGAAATTCCGATGGAAAAAGCTGCAAAAGCCATGTTACCATTCATTGGTGTAATGGCATTAGTCTTACTAGCTATTACGTACATTCCAGATATCACGTTGTTCTTACCACATATTTTGCAAAAAAATTAGGTCTTAAACATAATTTCAACACAAACTAATGAAGGTTTGCTAACACGACAGACATAGTGAAAGACCAACTGTGTCTGTTTGTGTTCAACTTAATTGTTCGACTTTTATCGACAATAAATAACAACGTTGTTAACTTTGGGGCTTTCAACGCATGACGAGCTCCATGACGAGCTCATTGGAAGGGGTGGTGCTTTTGTAAAGGAAATAGATCGCGCGTTCATTGTTAAGAGGACAGAGAACAGACATGGAAAACCTGATCTAAAATACGAGGAGGAAAACGATGAAGACAAAGAAAAAAGTAGCAGGTGCTCTTTTTGCATTAACTCTATTAGCTGGGCAGACGGTTGGAATTCCTCACGTTTCAAAAGCGGCATCTCCAAAGTTAGATTCTTCAACAGTAAAGGGTACAACCGATCAAAACCGATCAGGATGGCATCTTGTTCCTAAAATCATGCAACATATTAAAGCGCCTTCATTTGCTAACCAAACATTCGATATCACCACTTACGGTGCTGTTTCTGATGGTACAACGATGAATACAGACGCTTTTAAAGCGGCGATTCAAGCGGCTCACGACGCTGGTGGTGGTGTGGTAAATGTGCCAGCCGGTACATATTTAACCGGGGCCATTCATCTTTTAAGCAATGTCAACTTGCACGTCTCTAAAGATGCCACTATTCTGTTCAGTCAAGATCCAAACGATTATCTGCCAGTGGTTAAAACACGTTTTGAAGGTCAAGTCCTGATGAATTATTCACCATTGATTTACGCGTATGGACAGAAAAACGTGGCCATTACGGGTTCAGGTACATTAGACGGAAATGCCGATAATCAACACTGGTGGCCTTGGAAAGGAAAAACAGAATATGGTTGGCAATCAGGTATGCCTAATCAAAGTGCAGACAGTACGTTACTCGGTCACTATTCAGACAACCATGTCCCAATCGATCAGCGCATTTTTGGCTCTGGTCATTACTTAAGACCGGACATGATTGAAATGAACCATTGTCAAAATGTATTGATTCAGGGTGTTACGATTAAGCGCTCACCAATGTGGAACATTCACCCTGTCATGTCTCAGAACGTCACGGTTGATGGGGTAAACATCACGGATCATGGTCCGAATAATGATGGCATAGACCCTGAATCCGATAAATATGTGCTCATTGAAAACTCATTATTTGATAATGGTGACGATAACATCGCCATTAAATCAGGTAAGAATGAAGACGGACGCAGCTTAGATGAAAACGGAAACCCAATAAGCAATCCAAGTGAAGACATTATTATTCAAAACAATACCATGAAGGACGGTCACGGTGCGGTTGTGATCGGGAGTGAAATGTCCGGAAGCGTATATAATGTTTTTGCAAGAAATAATGTTATGGACAGTCCAAATCTGGACCGAGTTTTAAGAATTAAAACGAATTCGTATCGTGGCGGGACTGTCGATGGCATCTATTTAAAGAATAATAAAGTAAAAAGCGTGGGTGAAGCGGTCATAAAAATCAATACCGTGTATAACCACGACGATGGAAACGGCGGTCATATCGCGACCATCAAGAATATTCAAGTGAAAAATATGCAAAGTACGGGTGGGAAGTACGGAATTGAAATTGATGCAGATGCAAGGAATCCCGTTCAAAACCTTCAGATCATCAATTCAAAATTCGACAATGTTCAAATCCCTTACCACGTTAGCAATCTAGGTTCTGCGACGTTGCAAAATGTCTTTATCAATGGGAGCCGTGTGACCTCGCAAGATTTGCTTAACTCAGAGCAATAAACAATGTCTAAATAAGGTAGAGCGCGTAACTTTTCTCTTCCCTAAAAAACCTCACTCTCAATCAGAGTGAGGTTTTTATATGGAGCGACAAGAATTCATGAGTTTAAGTTTAGGTTCTAAATAAATATTCTGGTCCACGTCCACTTCATTTATAATATCTAAAAGGACATTAGCTAGTTTATCCGTAATAACGTCCGTTGGAACACCGACTGTTGCAATGGTAATATCCTGATTGACATCTTCCGGGACATAATCGTAGCTTATGAGAGAAAAATCTCTCGGAATACTTAAACCTTTTTCTTGGATGGCTCTGATCACACCTCTTGCCATGTCATGGGAGCCACTAATAATCCCTGTTGGCTTTGAAGTACTTTCTAGAAGTTGGCGCATTGATTCATAGCCATCATATTGCTCAAGGGCTTGAACTTCCATAATCTGATTCGGAAATGGCGCTGCATTGAATTTCGTTACGGCTTGGTTAAATCCTGAGACTTTTTCCATTTGAAGTTGATCGGTTTCAAGATACCCGATATAACAAATTTTTCGGTGACCTAAGTCATACAAATGCTTATAAGCTAAATAAATCGCGTTCTTTCGATTTGCATCTATTATTGGATAAGCGCTTTCAGATGAACCGATCCCATAAATGATGACGGGAACATTTGAAGGGTATTGAAGGGGGTTACCCGTTTCGTCAAATGCCAAAATGGCATCGACCTGATACTGATTAAAAAGCTTGAAAGCGGACTCCGTATCACTTATTGAGATCAACATTGAATAAGAATGTTCTTTTAGTTTTTTATTTAAACTCGTGATAAGGGCGGAATGAGCAATTCGTTGAATCGTCGGCCATACAACACCAATTGTGTAAGACTTCTTAGAAACTAAATTTCGAGCCGCCACATTGGGTTCATAACCGAGTTCTTTGGCAATATTTATAATTAAATCCTTTGTAGGTTGCTTTACTAACGGACTATTGCGCAAGGCTTTAGAAACGGTTGAATAGCTAACTCCAGCAGCTTTAGCAACATCCTTGATGGTCACACTCACTTTCTCACCTCCCAAAAAGAAAAGGCATTCATACCTCTCATTTTTAAAATACAACGTTGTTTTTCTATAATATTATAGCTTTCTTTGAATCATTTAACAAGTTGAAATTCCTTATATACTTAAATCTCTAACTCGCGAGGGCTTCCTCTTTAGCGTCTCATTAGGAACTGTTGTAAGACTTTCTTAAATTTGTTTACACAAAATTTATTTTTTTGTTTGATTATGGTTGTCAACTCCATATATTTGATTTATCATTATATAACAACGTTGTTATTTGATTCGTTTCTTAAAAGATAAGCAATAAACAAATTTAATAAGGAGTTGAGAGACGCTTGAATCCATTCGAACCACTATTAGCATCTTTAAAAGACGGAAAAGTGGATGCTGATTACTCAAACGTTAAAGTTTACACCAAATCTTATGAAACCTATGAAACTGTCAAACTTTTAATGGTGAAAGATTTTGAAACAAAATATATTTTAGTGGTTGGTGAAGGTCGCTTATATGATGAACTTACCGGTGAAACGGTAGAGGACTTCGGAAAGGTATGCCCACTTTCGCATGAGAATCGTTTAGTATTAAATAAATACTTCCCATATACCGTGCCTCAAGCCTTTGGGACAGAGGTCGCAACTATGGGGCTTGGCGATCGTCTTGGACTCGCTTCTCCTGGACACATTGAAACCCTTAGAAATCGAAACGTAAAACCGATTTTAGCCCAACAAAGTATTCGTGAATTGACTTTAACCAACCGTTCTATGAACGATATTTTGGACGCAGCAGCGTTTGCCGTTTTCCAGGAAGGTTATAAAGAGGGGTATGGCGCGGACGGTGACCATATCAAAGTGGATCAAGATATTGAATACGCTTTATCTTTAGGAATCTCGTTTTTAACTCTTGATTGCTCTGATCATATAAGGAATGATGTTCCTCGAGCAACAGATGCACAGGTTCGTTCTGACTTTAATAATTTAGCTCCTGAAACGAGAGAACACTTCAATTCTTATTTCTTAAACCAATCCTTTGATGTCAATGGACTTGAAATTACGTATGATGAAATTTCTGTTATGAAGAATGTCTTATTATACGGTGATGCCCTAAACTATACAGAGCATGTGTACAAAACATTTATTGAACCAACTGAACGTGCCATTGATTTTGAATTGTCAATCGATGAAACGGAGACCGTAACTTCACCAGATGAGCATTTTTTTGTCGCCAATGAACTCAAAAGAAGAGGCGTTTCGGTAAACAGTCTTGCGCCAAGATTCTGTGGTGAATTTCAAAAAGGAATTGACTATATTGGTGAGCTTGACCAATTTGAAAAAGAACTTCGCGAGCATGCTTTAATCGCTGAATATTTCGGTTATAAATTAAGTATTCATTCAGGAAGCGATAAGTTTCGTGTATTTCCTATTATAGGAAAATACACGAAAGGGGTTCTTCATGTTAAGACCGCTGGAACCAACTGGTTAGAAGCAGTGAGAGTTGTTGCAAAAACCAATCCTGATTTATATAGAAGAATGCACCAATATGCGGATGACCATTTCGAAGAGGCTTTACAGTATTACCATATTACGCCTGACTTGAGTACAATTCCATCTCTAGAGGAAACATCAGATGACGATCTTCCAAGTTATATGGACAACGACGCCGCCCGTCAACTCATTCACGTCACTTATGGTAGTTTACTAACAGCGAAAGATGACAACGGTCACTTCTTATTTAAAGATGACTTTTATCGTACATTAAATGAACATGAAGAGGCCTATAAGAATGCCCTTATCCATCACATTGGCAAACATGCTGATTTGTTAGGTTTATAAGCTAAAATAAAAAGAGAGGAGACGTTGTCTTGAAGAAATTCATGGATGAAAATTTCTTATTAGAAAATGAAGTTGCAAAAAAACTTTACTTTGACTACGCTGCGGAAATGCCAATCATTGATTACCATTGTCATTTGAGTCCACAAGAGATCTATGAAAATAAAGAGTTTAAGACTATTACGGAAGCTTGGCTCTATGGGGATCATTATAAATGGCGCGCAATGCGGACCAATGGGATTACAGAAGATTATATCACGGGGGATCAAAGTGATTATAATAAATTCTTAGCTTGGGCGAAAACGATGCCGATGTTAATCGGAAATCCATTGTATAACTGGACGCATTTGGAACTTCAACGCTTTTTCGGTATTCATGAAGTATTAAATGAAAAATCTGCTCCTGATATATGGGAAAAGGTTAACAAGAAGTTAACCAGTGGCAACCTACGCGCGCGAGACCTCATTAAAAATTCGAACGTTAAAGTGGTGTGTACGACGGATGATCCAACGGATCGTCTAGAGTATCATTTTAAGATAAAGGAAGAAAATGATTTTGATGTGAGGGTATTGCCAAGCTTTCGTCCTGACAAAGGGTTAGAAATTAATCGTGAAGGCTTCAATGGTTGGGTTCAAAAATTAGCAGAGGCCTCTGGCATCGCCATTAGAAATTATGATGATTTTTTAAATGCGCTTGCTACAAGGATTGAATTTTTCAATGCGTTAGGCGGAAAAGTGTCCGATCATGCACTCGATCGAATCGTATATGTCGAAACAACAAAAGAAGACGTTGCGCCTCTTTTTGATAAAGCATTGAACGGAGAAAAACTTTCTGCTTGAAGAAGAGGAAAAATATAAGTCTTATACGTTGACCTTCTTAGGTAAGCAATATGCCAAGTATGATTGGGTCATGCAATACCACATCAACGCGAACCGAAATAATAATACTCGGATGTTTAATAAATTAGGACCAGACACCGGCTACGATTCTATGAATGACGACTTAATTGCAAAACCATTGGTCGGATTACTCAATTCTTTGGAAAGAGATGAGGCACTCCCTAAAACGATTTTGTAT
Source organism: uncultured Sporolactobacillaceae bacterium (assembly GCA_963829575.1). GTDB lineage: Bacteria > Bacillota > Bacilli > Bacillales > Sporolactobacillaceae > KACC-23026. The sequence goes on from CAWHJF010000021.1 coordinate 66,620, forward strand.
TCGTTAAATCCGATAAATAATAGCACGATTGCTACGATTATTGGAAGTTTTCAAGGCGGGGGGGTTCCAGGGAAAATTCAATTCGGTACCGCATGGTGGTTTAACGATACGAAACCTGGGATGCTTGATCAAATGGAGACGCTTGCAAGCATTGGACTCTTTAGCCGATTTGTGGGTATGCTCACAGATTCGCGTAGCTTCCTCTCATATACAAGACATGAATATTTTAGAAGACTTGTTTGTTCATTAATTGGGAAATGGGTTGAAGATGGTGAAGCCCCTGAGGATTATGAAACTTTAGGAACGATTGTTCAGGGGATTTGTTACAACAATGCCTTAGAGTATTTCAATTTTTGATTTAGCACTATTTTTTGAAAAAATCTGCCTATCCTATACAAAAGGGATGGGCAGTTTTAAGATTAAGTGTTCCTCAATTTTTCTCCATTGAAGAACTTGGACAGTTCGACCATTTTGTTGGCGAACAAAGGATGGGTAGACACTATTTTTACTATTAGGAGCAAAAGCCTTTCTAATTTCTATGATTTAAGGGGGTGTTGATCGAAATTAATAATCGAAATTAATAGTCTCTGGATTTAGCGTTCAAACTGGAGGGTGCTAGACTAGATATTATAGAAAGTATTTTTGTAACGAAGGAAGCATAAGAACCGTCCCCATGCTTCCACGAAGGAGGTTTTCCATAAATGGGAATTTTACAAGAGTTATTACGCGATATTCCGGTCCCTAAAATGGCAAAGGTTAAAGTGCGGTTCGACGACAACCACATCGAGGATTTGGGTATTGTTTTGCAAGAAAAGTTCCAGCGAGTGGATTTGAAAAAAGCCATTCAACCGGGAATGGAGATTGCCATTGCGGTTGGAAGTAGAGGATTAGATCGACTTGTTGAACTGACAACGGAAACCGTTCTTTTTTTAAAAAGTTTAGGAGCTAAGCCATTTATTGTCCCAAGTATGGGTAGCCATGGCGGGGCGACAGCTGAAGGGCAACGGGCGGTTCTTGAACACCTTGGTGTTACAGAGGAAGCGGTTGGTGTGAAATTCGCTCCTCCATGGAAGTCGTCAAAATTGGTGAACTCGAAAATGGATTGCCTGTCTATATTGATCAATACGCTCCAGAAGCGGATGGAATTGTTGTGATTAATCGAGTGAAACCACATACTGCGTTTCGTGGACCGGTTGAAAGCGGAATTATGAAGATGATTAGTATTGGTTTAGGGAAGCAAAAAGGTGCGGAAGCATGTCATCAAATGGGCTTTAAGTATATGGCTGAAAACGTACCAGCCATGGCGAAAATCATTATGGAGAAAACACCTTTTCTGTTTGGGGTTGCAACGATTGAAAATGCGTTTGATAAAGTTGCGGTTGTCGAGGTCTTAACTCCAGATGAAATCATTGAGAAAGAACCCGTATTTACAAAAGAAGCCAAAGCTTTACTGCCAAAGCTTTTTTTTGATCAATTGGATGTTCTGGTAATTGATGAGATCGGCAAAAACATTAGCGGGGACGGAATGGATCCTAATATAACTGGACGATATCCAACTCCTTATGCATCTGGTGGACCCGATGTGAACAAGATGGTCGTGCTTGATGTGACGCCACAATCAGAGGGAAATGCCAATGGTGTCGGAACTGCCGATTTTACTACGCAGCGACTGGTCGACAAAATGGATAAAGAGGGCACCTATGCGAACGGGTTAACTTCAACAGTTGTCGCGCCAACCAAAATCGCGACGACCTTACCAACGATTTAATGGCATTTCAAGCGGCAATTAAAACGTGTAATATTCTAGATTTTCATGACGTAAAACTCGTACGTATTAAAAATACATTAGTCCTGAGTGAAATCGAAGTATCAGAGGCTTTATTGGATGCTGTCGAGCAGCACCCAAATATGGAGCTCGTCTCGGACCTATACAAACTCCCTTTTGATGATAAGGGGAATTTATACTAAACTAATAGAAACGGAGCGTTACTATGTCTAAATTATTTGATCTGACTGGAAAAACAGCAGTCGCCATTGGTGGAAATGGTGTATTAGGTTCTGCAATGGCAATAGGGTTAGCGGAACATGGCGCACGCGTTGCAGTCGTGGGCCGAAATCTAGAAAAAGCCGAAGACGTTGTGAGCCAAATTAAAGATCAGGGCGGAGAGGCGAAGGCTTTTTCATCAGATGTCCGTTCGGAACCTTCATTAATTAACGTTGCTTCCGCTATTGAAGAATGGTCGGGGGGGTGGGACATTGTCTTAAATGCACCTGGAACTAATAGTGCGACTCCGTTTTTTGAGCTTGATATGGACGAATGGGATACAATCATGGGCATTAATTTAAAAGGGATTGTGCTAACCTGTCAAATTTTTGCGAAGAAAATGATCGATCAAGGAAAAAAAGGGAGCATCATTAATATTTCATCCGTTTCTTCAACCACGCCGCTATCAAGAGTGTTTACCTATTCGGTTTCGAAAGCAGGACTTAATAGCGTCACACAATTTTTGGCTCGCGAGCTTGCACCAAACGGCATTCGAGTCAATGCTATTATTCCAGGTTTCTTCCCAGCTGAACAAAATCGTAAAATTTTGGATCCAGAACGTATTGAAGACATTATGAGGCATACGCCGATGAAACGTTTTGGCGAGGCAGAGGAATTGAAGGGAACTGCGGTTTGGCTTGCTTCTGATCAAGCCTCAAGCTTTGTGACCGGCTCCCTCATCCGTGTGGATGGTGGTTTCGGAAGTATGACCATTTGAAGCATGGGGACGGTCCTTTTGCTTCTTCTTATGAGTGAAGGCGGGACAGCGAGGGGACTGTCCCCATTTAAAGGAGGATAACAATCATGCTGAATGAGAAATATCAAAAACTATCGTCTATTCTCCAAGAAATGGGTTCCGTCGTGGTGGCCTTCTCAGGGGGCGTTGATAGTACCTTTTTATTGAAAGTGGCGGTTGATACATTAGGCCCTGATCATGTTCTTGCGGTTACGGCAGATTCCGAGACATATCCAACCAGAGAATTGGAGGAAGCCAAAGCTTATGCGGCTGAAATCGACGTCCAACATCAGGTTATTGAAACGTCTGAACTTGCTATTCCGGGTTATGCAGAAAACGGTCGGAATCGGTGCTATTTTTGTAAAAACAGCCTGTTTGAACACCTGATTCCAGTGATGGAGGAAAAAGGATTCCAAAACGTCATTTATGGAGTCATTGCGGATGATCTCAATGAGCATCGCCCTGGGATGCGCGCTGCAAAGGAGAAAGGGATTAGAGGACCGCTGCAAGAAGCGGGACTGTACAAAAGCGAAATCCGGGAGCTTTCCCATGAATTGGGTTTACCAACTTGGGATAAACCTTCTTTTGCTTGTCTCTCTTCAAGAATCGCGTATGGCGAACGCATTACAAAAGAAAAGTTGACGAAAGTCGATCAAGCCGAGGCCTTTATACATTCTCTAGGGATTCGACAAGTAAGGGTTCGAACCCATAAAGACATCGCTAGAATCGAAGTGGAACCATCAAGTATGAATGCGATTCTAGAGCACCATAACCGCATTGTGAATGAACTCCAAACAATAGGGTTTACCTATGTCACTTTGGATTTAGTCGGTTATCAAAGCGGAAGTATGAATAAAGTTCTTATATGAAAAAACGTGTTTTATTGATAAAGCAGGTCATAAATAGAAGCTTTGGAGAAGTTCCAAGGCTTTTATTGAATCCGCAGTCAAAGGGCAATTTCCCATAAAAAAGAACATCTCATCGCTCCGTTCTAGCAGGGGTTGGAAAAACCTCCTCTTTTGAAGCTATTAAAGAGAATATTCCAATGTGTGAACCCTCCTGCCAAATACACAAAATCATGCTCGTTATTACAAGGCAAATAACAAATTACTTAAAGATATCATAAAACATTTCTAATAGTGGAGAAGAAGGAGGACGTTCCATGATCGATGACATTCTCGAACAGGTTCAAAAAGGGATCCTTAGCATCGAGGAAGCAAAGAAACAACTCGCGCCTTTTGAAAATTTAGGGTTTGCCAAAATTGACCATCAACGAAAGAAGCGTCAAGGCTTTCCAGAAATCGTGTATGGTGAAGGGAAATCTTCCGAACAGATCGTCTCAATTATCCAGTCTTTACGAGCCCGTAACAATCAAGTCCTTGTCACGAGAGTCTCCTCTGAGAAAGCGGAAAAAATCCTAGTATCTTGCCCAGACTTCACTTACCATGATCTTTCTCAGATCCTTTATTGGAAGGACGAATCAAATGAGTCCCGTATCTCTCAAGGGTATGTTGCGGTAATTTGTGCCGGAACGTCTGATCTACGAGTTGCTGAAGAAGCAGCGCTCACAGCCGAAGTGCTAGGAAGTGAAGTCCGTCGTATTTATGATGTCGGTGTTGCGGGCATTCATCGACTTTTTCATCATCTTGAGGACATTCAAAATGCCACAGTATCTGTTGTGGTTGCTGGAATGGAAGGGGCTCTACCCAGTGTGGTTGGTGGACTCGTCTCTCATCCGGTCATCGCGGTTCCAACGAGCGTTGGATACGGCGCCAATTTTCACGGTCTCTCTGCACTCCTTACAATGCTAAATTCCTGCGCCTCTGGTATCAGTGTGGTGAATATCGATAATGGATTTGGCGGAGGTTATAACGCTGTTTTAATCCATCAATTGGCACAAAAAGGAGCACACACAAATGAAGATCCTTTATTTTGATTGTTTTTCCGGAATTAGTGGCGACATGGTCATTGGTGCTCTCATTGATGCGGGAGCTGACCCGAATGTTTTAGTCGAGGAATTAAAAAAACTACCCATCCATGATGAATACGACTTGAAATGGAAAAAGGTTGTAAAAAACGGCATTACAAGCACCAAGTTTGATGTCCTATTAAAAAAGGACCCTTCTCATTTTCATACTCATGACCTAGAAGCGCACTCAGCGACTCCTAGTCAGAACGGGCATAGCCATGACCACGCTGATGGTCACCTGTCTCACGAAGCCGGACACACACACCACCATTCACCATGAGCATCCATCATGAAGGCGCTCATCATGGACATGATCATCCTCATGACCACCGTTCTTATAAAGAGATTGTCAGATTCATTGAGGAGGCCGATTTTTCAGATGAGGTGAAAGACACCGCATTGAAAATCTTCCGGAAAATAGGGGAAGCAGAAGGACATATTCATGGGTTACCACTAGAGGATGTCCATTTTCATGAAGTCGGTGCTGTGGATTCCATCATTGATATTGTTGGAGCGTCCATTTTAATCCATCATTTAGATATACAAGTCGTCACATCCTCTCCCATACCGGTTGGCGGAGGGAAAATCCGCATCGATCATGGAATTTATCCAGTCCCTGCACCTGCTACATTAGAGATTCTAAAAGGGATTCCGATCGAACCATCCGAATTAAAAGCAGAACTCACGACACCAACAGGTGCTGCCATTGTAGCTGTTTTGGCAGAACAATTTGGCCCATTACCCTCGCTCACCGTCCAATCCATAGGGTATGGCGCTGGAACAAAAAGCTTTGCCAATCATCCGAATGTCCTACGGGTCATACTAGGCACTTTAGAGCACTAGAAAGGGGACTTGCAATGGAGCATCAGCATCCACCTAACCATGAGCATATTGACGACGGAATGATCAAAATGGAAGTGAATCTAGATGATATGCCTGGAGAATGGCTCGGTTCTGTCATGGATTTGTTATTTGAAGCCGGAGCTAACGATGTTTTTTACACACCGATTTATATGAAGAAAAATAGACCGGGTGTGTTGCTTCAATTATTATGTGCCGCCTCCAACCTTGATCAAATGAAAGAGATTTTGTTTAAAGAAACCACCACACTGGGAGTACGGTATTATCCATTAAGCGTTCATCGTTTGGAACGGGCGTTTCGCCACGTTCAAACTAAATGGGGTGCGGTAACTGTCAAAGAAGGTTTGTATAATGGTGAACTCATACAAAGCGCACCGGAATATGAAGAGTGCAAGAAACTGGCACGTGAGAATAAGATTCCTTTAAAAACCGTTTACCAACAGGTTTGGCGAGCGTTGGGGGAATAAAATTAGGGGACAGACCCGGGTCTGTCCCCTAATTCTCGCGCACACTGTTCGGTTTCTTGATATTGACCCCGTTTGTGTGCGCAAGGCGTCGCCCTCATCTACCGCACTTAAGATTCCTCAGTTTGAACCAATGCATGAGTAGGCAGGTTTTTTGGTGTGTCTTCGGTTTTCTTCTTTCCGCCAAGCAGTACTGCAAGGATCATCGCGACAGTGGCAACAAACGTAAGGATGTAGAAGATGTCGTCCACCGCTTGGACCATTGAGGTAATCTGAACCTGCCCATATAGATATTTGATCGCCAGGGATTTGGACTGCGAAAGGGAAAATCCCATCGACTGTCCATACGCTTCCATTTTACTCATGAACTCTTGCACAGGATGGGAAAAACTCGTCACTTCAGCGCTGTTATTCGCAATATGAAACTTACTCCTTTGCGTTAATAAAAGAGAAAGGACCGCCACACCGAATGAATTACTTATTTGGGTCACTGCATTTAGAATTGCGGTGCCTTGCGCTTCTTTATTATCCGGAATATGATTGAGACCATTAGTTTGAAGCGGCATCATGGTAATGCCAATTCCGCATGAGCGAAGCATCAAAAGTAAGATGATGGTGGACATGGTGGTTGCCGCTGTGATGTGAACCATGAAAAACATCGCGACACCCATAATCAAGAATCCCGTTCCCGCCAAAGGTCGAATGCCAACTCTATCATATAAAATACCGGCGATCGGCATCAACACACCCGCTACAATCGCTTGCGGTAAAAGAATCAAACCTGTTTTAAATGCACTAAATCCCATAATGTTTTGTAAGAAAATTGGGAGCAAAAATAAGACACCGAGAAGCATAATACTTGTTATGCCAATCAGAACAAGTGTAAAGGAAAAAGGCGCATTTTTCAGTAATTTAAGGTCGAGCATAGGTTGTTCAATTCGTGTTTCTCTAATAACAAAGAGGATTAAACTGACCAGTGCAATCAGTATAAATGGAATGACGTGGGCGCTTTGCCACCCGTAATCCGGCACCCCCCCTAAACTATAAAGCAAGGTGCTAAATCCTATAACGGATAAAACGAACCCTGGTAAATCAAAACGTCGTGATGCATTGGCATTGGCGTTTTCTAAAAAAAGTGAGGCCAGCACGACGTCTACAATCCCAATTGGGAGATTTAGATAAAAAATCAATCGCCAATTTAGAAAATCCGTGATGTAACCACTAACAGTTGGCCCAATTGCCGGGGCAAACATTATGGCGATTCCAAAAATTCCGATGGCCATACCGCGGCGTTCTCTTGGAATCATCCGTGTCACCATGGCCATCGCAATCGGCATCAATGCGCCGCCACCAATCGCTTGGATGATTCGGAAAAGAATCATCGCACTATTACTCCATGCCGATCCACACAGACCAGAACCAATTGTAAAAATAGTCAAGGCAAGGACAAATATCCGCTTATAACCAAACCGTTCACCAAGAAAGCCTGTAACTGGAATAATGGAACCGACAGTCAAGGTATAAGCGGTTACGACCCATTGAATCGCATTTTCCCCCACGCCGTATACCGTCATCATCTTAGGTAAAGCCACGTTAACGATACTCGTATCTAAAACCGCCATGAAGACACCTAAAATAATAATGAGCATAGGTAAGCCAATTTTCTGTTTGGTCTCCGCTTCCCCTGATCCTTCGATTTGCAAAGTACGTGACATGTTTTCAACATCCTCCCCGAATGCTATGCTCGATCTCTCTATAATTAAACACGCTGTTGAAAAACCGACTCCTCGTTGATTATAATAATACTAATTTGTGCTGTTCGGTTCAATGAACAGAAAGTGTTTTTTGTTCAATATTCAACATTTTTAAAATTTTGTTGAAAAACGAGAGGGGTTTAAGATGGACAGAAGGGTGAGAAGAACAAGAGAAAATTTGAAAAAGGCCCTAATTGACCTTATTCATGAGAAGGACTTTGAATCGATCACAATCTTGGATCTTAGTGAGAGAGCCGATGTCAATCGTGGAACATTTTATCATCACTATTTCGATAAGATCGACTTACTGGAGAAAATCATTGCCGAAAAACTAGAGAAGTTTAATTTATGTTTGAGCATTAGGGATCGTCAATGTGATCTTAGTGTTATCGGCATTGATCCGGATCGTAAAGGACCAATAGCGGAAGGATTTAGCGATAACGGAAACGTCATGAATTTAAAAAAGCCCATGACTAATAATAAGGAATCTAAAGCCCCTTAGATCTTTGTGCGTACACACACTTCTTTATTTTCGATTTAAAAACATCGATGACTTGGGAGATCATTCGTTTGGAAGGGGATGCGAGGGGTGATGTCGAAGTTATATAGACGGTTTTTTTACATAGGATGAAGGGCAACTTGAAACTATTAGAAGGAGTGTAGGGGATGTCAAATTCGATTAAAGAGACAGAAAAAGCGTACTATGCGCTTGAGCAGAAAATGCAAAATTACGGGGAAGCACTAGGAGTATTGGGGTGGGACCTACGCACCGGGGCTCCGAAAAAAGGAGTCGAGCAGCGTTCCGAAGTCATTGGAACATTGTCTCAAGAGATATTTGCAATGTCCACCTCAAACGAAATGAAGACTTATTTGGAGGCCTTGACCGACCCATCGGTTCAGAGTGAATTGGGGGATGTAACCAAACGTTCGGTAGAAGTAGCGAAGAAAACGTACGATTTGAACGAGAAAATTCCAGCGGAAGAATATAAAGAATACGTCATTTTACAATCGAAAGCAGAAACGGTTTGGACGGACGCTAAAGAGGCGTCAGACTTCTCAATGCTTCAACCCTATCTTGAAAAATTAGTCGATTTCAAACAGCGTTTCATCAACTATTGGGGGCATAAAGGCACTAAATACGATGCGCTACTAGATCAATATGAGCCAGGTGTCACGGTTGAAACCATCGATCGAGTGTTTGATGAGGTTCAAAAGGCGATCGTTCCGCTTGTTGAGGAAATTTCTAAGGCTCGCCAACCCAAAACCGACTTTTTATTTCACCATTTCCCAAAAGAAAAACAACGCGATTTCAGCTTATTTATGTTGAATGAAATCGGTTATGATCTAGAAGCTGGTCGATTGGACGAGACTGCGCACCCCTTTTGAAACGGCACTTAATCCAGGAGATGTTCGAGTCACCACCCATTATAGAGAAAATGATTTTAGAACGGCAATTTTCGGGACCATGCACGAAGGGGGTCACGCGATCTATGAGCAAAACATTAGCAAATCTTTGATCGTGTACCGGCTTGTGTGCAGGAACATCGATGGGGATCCATGAGTCGCAGTCCTTATTTTTTGAAAATTTCATTGGCCGGAATGACGCGTTATGGGAACGCTACTATGGGGACTTAAAAAAGGCGTCTGGTGGACAGTTTGATTCTGTTTCACTTGATGATTTCTATAAGGCCATTAATATTTCCGAGCCGTCACTAATTCGAATTGAAGCAGATGAATTGACGTATCCTCTTCATGTTATGGTCCGTTACGAAATTGAAAAAGGATTATTTAATGGCGATTTGAAGGTGAAAGATTTGCCCGGCGTCTGGAATGAGAACATGCAAGCCCTTCTTGGGGTTCAAACCTAAGAACGATCGCGAAGGCGTTCTGCAGGATATTCACTGGTCTGGTGGTGATTTTGGTTACTTCCCATCATATGCGTTGGGTTATATTTATGCGGCTCAATTCAAAGAAGCCATGTTGAAAGACGTTCCAAATTTCGATGAGCATTTGCGCCAAGGGGACATAAGACCGATCCGCGAATGGCTTACCGATCACATTCACCAATACGGATCGATGAAAAAACCCATTGAAATTGTGCAAGATGTAACGGGCGGACCGCTTCAAGCTCAACCATTGATTAACTATTTAACCCAGAAATACCGCGGCCTTTACCAACTATAAGATTTTGGCGTCTTAATGCGATATGGCGGGCGCCAAATTTCGGCAGAAACTGCTTTTTAAGGTAGTTTGTAGCGGAACGGATGGCCGCACACTAGGCTTGAGCGGACTTCTAATCCGTTACGTCCCTATAATAAAACCAAAAAAGGCGGCGATTTAAATGGCAGCTGCAAATCCAAATCCAGATGAATTAAGAGCGCTCCTAAAGAACACAAAACGCATTGCAATTGTGGGGTTGTCCGATCAACCGGATCGAACTTCGAATCAAATTGGAAAATACCTTTTGGACCATGGCTATGACATCATCCCAGTCAACCCGAAAGTGTCAGAGGTGTTTGGCATTCCAGCGGTCTCCAAATTGAGTGAGATTGAAGGCCATGTTGACTTAGTCAATGTATTCCGGCGCTCGGAATTTCTGTATGAAGTCGCTCAAGATACTGTGAAAATTGGCGCGGATGTTTTTTGGGCCCAACTCGGACTCGTTAATGAAAAAGCGCATGATTTGCTTCAATCTAAAGGGATCACCAGTGTCATGGATCGTTGTATTATGGTCGAACATCGTCAACTTGCCGATGGCTGGTTGACCTAACCGTTTCAAGGACAATATATTAGGCTTTAAAGTTGTAAGGGTCAGACCCCGATGAACAAAGGGAGTCAGACCCTTTTGTTTCAGTTAGACTTTTAGCGAGTAAGTTCTAGTCCTTTTAAGTAAAATACACAAAAAAGACCATCCATTCAATGCTTGAACAAGCTTCAAGCATTCCATTGCACTGGTCGTGTGTGTCATAGGCATTGACAACGCGTTACATCATCCTTAAGCGCGCTGGCAAAATTTTATACTTATGATAGTAGAACAAATGCTCGCTTTTTAAAAAAAAGAATCTACCCAAGTTGTGTGAGTCATGCTATGCTTAGAGTCAGAGATTGCTTGACGGAGTTGTGCGCGATGGGTTTCCAATGGTTTTAAGGGAACTGTTGCTGCACGTTGAAAGGAGTTTATTCTCTTGGCTAAGACGAATGCTTATACAGATGATACAATTCAAGTGCTTGAAGGGCTTGAGGCCGTTCGCAAGCGTCCAGGGATGTACATTGGTTCGACGGACGCACGAGGCTTGCACCATTTGGTCTATGAAATTGTGGATAATGCGGTCGATGAAGGACTTGCTGGTTTTGGTGACACGATAACCGTAACGATTCATAAAGATAACAGTATCTCGGTTACAGATAAAGGACGCGGGATGCCAACGGGCATGCATCGCACCGGTAAACCGACACCAGAAGTCATTTTAACCGTGCTTCATGCTGGCGGTAAGTTCAATAGCGATGGTGGGTACAAAACATCGGGTGGTCTCCATGGCGTTGGGGCATCTGTTGTGAATGCACTCTCCGAATGGTTAGTTGTAACAATTAAACGCGATGGTGAAGTTTTCCAACAACGCTTTGAAGGCGGCGGAAAGCCTGTTACAACTTTGGAGAAAAAAGGGACAACCCGTCAATCCGGAACTGTCATCCATTTTAAACCGGACCCGACTATCTTCAGCACGACGATTTACAATTTTGAAGTGCTCAGCGAACGGTTACGTGAAGCCGCTTTTCTTTTAAAAGGCATGACGATTCGACTTATTGATGAAAGACATGATCAAGAAGAAACGTATTGCTATGAAACCGGCGTCAAAGCATTCATTGAATATTTGAATGAAGAAAAAGACACCCTTCATCCCGTTGCAGCTTTTGAAGGGACTCAAAACGACATCGAACTTGAGGTCGCGTTTCAATATAACGATGGGTATTCTGAAAACATTTTGTCCTTCGTCAATAACGTTCGAACCAAAGACGGTGGAACCCATGAATCAGGGTTTAAAACAGCGTTTACCCGCGTGTTTAATGACTATGCGAGAAAAACTGGCATTTTAAAAGATAAAGATAAAAACTTAGAAGGTACGGATATTCGTGAAGGCTTTACTGGAATTGTGTCGGTTCGCGTACCAGAGTCGATTCTACAATTTGAAGGCCAAACGAAAGGGAAACTTGGGACAAGCGAAGCGCGTTCAGCCGTCGATTCGGTTGTTTCGGAACAGCTTTCTTATTTCTTAGTCGAAAACCCGAAAACCAGCGAAATGCTTATTCGAAAAGCACTCAAAGCCGCACAAGCCCGTGAAGCGGCACGAAAAGCGCGTGATGATGCCCGCAGTGGCAAAAAAGGCAAGCGCCGTGACACCATTTTAAGCGGGAAATTAACGCCGGCTTCTTCTCGAAATCGGGATAAAAACGAACTCTACTTGGTGGAGGGGGATTCTGCCGGTGGATCGGCGAAACAAGGTCGTGACCGAACGTTCCAGGCGGTGTTACCGCTCAGAGGTAAAGTTATTAATACCGAAAAAGCCAAACTCCAAGACATTTTTAAAAATGAAGAGATTAATACCATCATCCATGCGATTGGTGCGGGGGTTGGGAATGATTTTAATGTTAAAGATTGCAATTACTCCAAAATTGTCATCATGACCGATGCCGATAATGATGGCGCTCATATTCAAGTGTTATTACTCACCTTTTTCTATCGTTATATGCGCCCATTAGTGGAATCTGGAAAAGTCTTTATTGCCTTGCCGCCTTTATATAAAGTCAGTAAAGGGCAAGGAAAAAAAGAAGTGATTGAATATGCCTGGGATGAAAAAGGGATGCGTGAGGCCATTAAAAAAATCGGCAAAGGCTATATCATCCAACGTTACAAAGGGCTTGGCGAGATGAATGCTGATCAATTGTGGGAGACCACCATGGATCCAGAGACACGCACCTTGATTCGCGTTAAAATTGATGATTTGGCCCGTGCCGAGCGTCGTGTTTCAGTATTGATGGGCGATAAGGTTGAACCGCGCAGAAAGTGGATTGAAGCGCATGTCGCATTTGGTTTGGATGAAGAAACCAACATTCTTGAAAATGAAAACTTATCCACGACTGAAGGAGTTTAATGAATGGGAAAACCTGAAAGATTATTAGATCTCCCGTTAGAAGACGTCATTGGCGATCGCTTCGGGATTTACAGTAAATACATCATTCAAGAGCGTGCCCTTCCAGATGTCCGCGACGGCTTGAAGCCGGTTCAGAGACGGATTCTCTTTGCGATGCACCAGGAGGGTAACACCCATGAGAAACCATTCCGTAAATCGGCCAAAACGGTTGGGAATGTCATCGGGAATTACCATCCACATGGTGATTCCTCTGTGTATGAAGCCATGGTTCGGATGAGCCAGGATTGGAAAGTTCGCAATGTTTTAATTGAGATGCACGGAAATAACGGGAGCTTAGACGGGGACCCGCCGGCTGCAATGCGTTATACAGAAGCGCGGTTGTCTGCAATCGCGTCTGAACTCTTGCGTGATATAGATAAAAAAACAGTCGATTTTGTCCATAACTTTGACGACACAACGGAAGAACCGATTGTTTTTCCGGCTAAATTCCCAAACCTTTTGGTGAATGGTTCTACTGGGATTTCAGCAGGTTATGCGACCGATATTCCGTCTCATAATCTCGATGAAGTCATTCAGGCCACCATTTATGCGATGGAGCACCCGGATGCCACACTCGACGATCTTATGCAATTTGTGAAAGGACCAGATTTTCCTACTGGTGGGATTTTACAAGGTCTAGAAGGCATTAAGAAAGCCTATCAAACCGGTAAAGGAAAAGTGGTGTTGCGCGGTAAAGCTGTGATTGAGCAAGTAAAAGGCGGCCGTGAGCAAATTGTAATCTATGAGTTGCCGTATGACGTCAACAAAGCCAATCTTGTTAAGAAGATGGAAGAGTTGCGCTTAGACAAAAAAGTCGAAGGTGTAGCAGAAGTCCGCGATGAAACCGACCGTACAGGGCTTCGCGTGGTCATCGAGTTGAAAAAAGACGGCGATGCAGAAGGGATCTTAAACTATTTTTATAAAAATACCGATCTGCAAATCACGTATAATTTTAATATGGTTGCAATTTCTAAAAAAACGCCAAAACAACTCGGTTTAAAAGAGATTCTAACCTCATATATCGATCACCAAAAAGAAGTGGTGACGAGACGTTCAGAATTTGAATTAAAGAAAGCTCAGGACCGTCGTCATATTGTCGAGGGTTTGATTAAAGCTATTTCAATTTTAGATGAAGTGATCGCGACGATTCGCGCCTCAAAAGATAAAAGAGATGCCAAACAAAACTTGATGGATGCGTATCAATTCACGGATCCGCAATCCGAAGCCATCGTCAACCTCCAATTGTATCGTTTAACCAACACCGATATCAAAACACTTCAAGAGGAAGCTGACGAACTGGAGAAACAAATCGTAGAGTTAGAGTCGATCCTGGGTTCTGAAAGCAAACTGATAAAAGTGATCAAAACGGAATTACAAGATGTTCAAAAACGATTTAGTACACCGCGACGGACCGTAATTGAAGCGGAAATCGAAGAAATTAAAATTGACCTTGAAGTCGTTGTGGCTTCTGAAGATGTCCAACTCGCTTTAACCAAACATGGCTACATTAAGCGTTCCAGCCTTCGTTCGTATTCCGCTTCAAATGGTGAAGATTCCCCGATGAAGGAAGGTGACCGTGTCCTCTTCCAACAAGAAGTGAACACTACGGATACCTTGCTTGTGTTTACAGATAAAGGGAACTATCTGTATCTTCCCATTCATGAAATTCCAGATAAGCGCTGGAAGGAAATGGGTGAACATGTGGCTCAACTGATTCCGATCGATTCGGATGAAAACTTAGTTCAGGCGATCCCGATCAAAGATTTCCAGGCAGCTGGTTATTTAACGTTCGTGACGAAACAAGGACAGGTCAAACGTACGGAACTTGCTCATTACAAAGCACAGCGACACTCCAAACCGTTAATGGCGCTCAAGTTGAAAAAAGACGATACGTTGATTGATGTGCATTTGACAGATGGAACCGCTAATTTAGTCCTTGCAACACGAAATGGTTATGGTCTCTGGTTTGAAGAAGAAGAAGTTAGTCTTGTGGGACAACGCGCGGCGGGTGTGAAGGGGATAAATTTGAAGGACGATGATGAAGTAGTGGGCGGAAAAGCGTTCCCAGTTGGTCAAAATCCAGATCTATTTATCGTGACCCATCGCGGGGCTGTGAAGAAAATGTCTGTATACAATGCTTTAGAAAAATCAAGTCGAGCAAGACGCGGTTTGGTCATGTTGCGTGAATTAAAATCGAACCCACATCGCATCGTGGGAATCGAACTTGTGGACAACCAAGATGTTATGGCTTTGCGAACCGAAAACGGTCGTGAAGTCGAAATCGAAATGTCCACCATGCGCCATGCCGACCGCTATAACAACGGCTCATTTATGTTTGATGAAGAAGCCGACGGCCCAGTCATTGAACTCTGGAAATTAGAACCCATAGAAAAAGATACATTGTTCTAATCTAAAACGAACGCTCCCCTTCAGGTGATGAAAGGGGAGCGTTTTTTAGTGTGTGTGGGGTATGAGTGTAGAGTTGGTTAGGTGAAAAAAGGCTTGCGCACATTGTCGCTTGGTTTTTTCCTCGTTTGTGTGCGTAAGATCAGCTCGCGCACATTGTCGCTCGATTTTTCACCGGTTTGTGTGCGCAAGATCGGCTCGCGCACATTGTTGCTCGGTTTTTCACCGGTTTGTGTGCGCAAAAGAGGGCTTGCGCACATTGTCGCTTGGTTTTTTCCTCGTTTGTGTGCGCAAGATCGGCTCGCGCACATTGTTGCTCGGTTTTTCACCGGTTTGTGTGCGCAAGAGAGAGCTTGCGCACATTGTCGCTTGGTTTTTTCCTCGTTTGTGTGCGCAAGATCGGCTCGCGCACATTGTTGCTCAGTTTTTCACCGGTTTGTGTGCGCAAGAGACGGCTCGCGCACACAAACTTCTAATCCTGATGTTGTTTCCATTCTTCTTCTAAAGCTTCTTCAATTTCAGCATCTATTTTGCATGCCAGTTCTGGATCGTATGTTTTGCGGTAGGTTGGAATCTGAACGATTTCCCCACCATAGAACATTACATTTTGTATGGATTCCACTTTAAGTTCGAGGATGCGGAATTTCATCGTCCCTTTTTTCAACTCAGACAAGGTGACGGGTCCTTTGATCATTAAATAGTTGGTTTGATCCATCCAGCCAAGCGTAACCGGAGATTGTTTTTCTATATTGGCTAAACATTCGGATTGATGGCCGACTGCAATTCGAATCGTTTGTGTGGACGGATTTGCTCGAACCCAAGATACCGCATTTATTTGTGTATCTAGCGTTTCAGGGTTAACCGTGAACACACTTAGAAGAGGGGTTTGGTTCAATCGCTCGGTCATGTCGATTGTCAAAAGTTGTGTCGTCATATGGGAAGGTCTTCCTTTCGATGATCGTAATGGTTAAGATTCTTTATTAGGATAAACGGGTTTCAAACGGATTGCAAAAAAAGTGAACTAGGGTAAGGATTTGCAACACATTCAACTTTCCCCCGATTTGTATGATAAACTTTTCTTCCTTTAGTGAAGAATGGATCGACTAATTATTGGGAATGGTTAAGAATTAGCGCCTTATTTTTTCAAGCAAAAACGTAATGTTGCCCTCTAAATTTTTTATAATTCGAAAGGAGAAACATGACACCATATGGAAACGATCGCCATTTTAGCCGATATTCATGGGAATTCTCCTGCGTTGCGAGCGGTACTTAAGGAAATCGATGAACGAGGAGATGTTTCTCAGATTTATTGCTCAGGGGATTTAATTGGGATTGGTCCGGACACGAATGAAGTGTTGGACATTGTGTCTTCTCGTACTGATTTTCAATCGGTTTCTGGCAACCATGATGAAGCGGTATTGGCTTTAATTGTGGGAGAACCCTATCCGAAAAGTCACGAAAAAGCATTGAAACACCATCAGTGGATTGGTGAGCGGTTAGATGCGCAGTTTGTCCCTTTTCTGAAAAATCTATCCAGACAATTGACCACCACATTCGGTTCTCATCAAGCACTCATTACTCATTATCATTACCACGATTTGTCTTTACCCATAAGCCAAGATCCGTTTTCTCCCATTGTGGATCCGGAATTAAAAGCGATCGAGACCATGTTCAAAGATTGCGAAGAAACCTTTATTACGTTTGGTCACCATCATCCTGTTCATTATTTTCACACGTTGGATAACTGGTGGCTCAATCCTGGTTCACTTGGATGCCATGTAAAAGCGGAGGCTCGCTATGCGCTGATTCACATTACAAACGAAGGGATTATTGTGAACGTGCATGCTGTTCCTTACGATCGAGGCAAATGGCTGGCTCAATATGAAAAAAAGAAAGTCCCAGATCGTGACTATATTTTAAAAGTCTTTCATGGACAAAAATAGATAACCTGAAATTCGCTATGGAAGAAAGGGATTGCAAGACCGCATTAAAAAAAGACGGAGCCTTTGCTCCGCCTTTTTTACTTAAATGACCAATTACCAAACGTAAGAAGTACCAACGATGATCAAAAGAATGAACAACACGACGATCAAAGCAAAACCGCCACCGCCGAAACCAGCACCGTATGCCATGAAGTAACACCTCCGAAAATGTTTATTAAACGTTTTTTAACCTAAATTTATTCGTCAAGGGATTACCAAACGTAAGAGGTACCCACGATTATTAATAAGATGAACAACACGACGATTAAAGCGAAACCGCCGCCAGTACCACAACCAGCACCGTATGCCATCATTTAACACCTCCAAGTGTGTAATAGGTTAGTTTAAGGGACAGATTACCAAACGTAAGAAGTCCCTACGATAATTAAGAGAATGAACAATACGACGATCAAAGCAAAACCGCCACCAGCACCACAACCAGCACCGTATGCCATTGCTTCAACACCTCCTGGAGATTTCGTGATTTAAAACGCAGTTGTCTTTATCGCGTTTAATATACTTTATGTAAAGGCGGGCTTTTTGGTATGGGCGAATGTCTTGGTGGCAACGTTTTGGGCAGATTGCCGAAAAAACGCTTCATAGCGGGAAAAACACGAACTGAGGAACTCGCAAAATTTTATAAGGTATAATCAGAATGTTCAATTGCACGCATTGAACGTCCCATTGCACACTGGCTCGTTTAATTGCTCTCTTAGTGTGCATTGAACGCGCCATTGCAGGATTCAAACGGACATTATGGTAAAATAAGGGTTGAGCCTATATCGAAATATTAGGGGAGGTTGGGATGAGGGAATACAAAGTTTTATTATTTGATTTGGATGGCACGCTCTCGGATCCCAAAGTCGGGATAACGAAATCCGTCCAGTATGCTTTGAAAAAAATGAACATCATCCACCACGATTTAGATCAATTGGAGTGTTTCATTGGACCGCCTTTAACACAATCTTTTTCTGACTTTTACCATTTTAATGAAGCACAAAGTGAGCAAGCAATTAACTATTATCGCGAGCGTTTTACAAAAAAAGGCATGTTTGAAAACATTCTCTACGATCAAATCCCAGAGCTTTTGAAACATTTAAAGGAGCAAGGATTCACGTTGATCGTTGCAACTTCAAAACCAACTGTTTTTGCGGAACATATTCTCAAATTTTTTAAATTGGATCCTTTTTTCGACTCTATTGTTGGCAGTCATTTAGATGGGACCCGCTCTTTGAAAGGCGACATTATTCAATACATACTCTCAACCTATTATTCTTATAAAAAAAGCGATTTTGTTATGATAGGCGACCGTAAGCATGATGTCATCGGTGCCCATCAAACAGGAATTGATTCCATTGGTGTGGGCTATGGCTATGGAACTCTGGAAGAACTTCAAGCAGCTCAACCCAACTCCATCGCTCAAAGTGTAAATGAATTAAAGCAACTTTTACTTAAAAACCACCCCAAATCCCATTTAGAGTAATAACAAATCCTAAAATTGAAAACCTCTAACAAGGAGCCCATTCATGCCAACCATTGAGACTAAGCGATTAAACGGTGTTACTTTTACTTTGGACATGATCAAAGCCTGCATAAAAGGACCAAGCTTTTTAGCGACTCTTACTGATTTTTCGGTACCGGACGATTACCCTATGGACGATTATAAAGAGAGCCTCCCTTATAAAGTCAAACGATTTACTGAACACCCCGAGGAAAATGAGTGGGAAGGGCTTATTATTGAACGCGAAACCAACACCTTGATCGGAGATATAGGGTTTAAAGGTGGACCTGACGAAAACGGTGCGATGGACTTAGGTTACAGCATCTTAACCGACTATCAAAATAAAGGCTATGCCACAGAAATGGTGATCGGAATGATCCAATGGGGACTCAATCAGCCAGGCGTTCTTCTCATAACGGCTCGTTGCTCGCGCCAAAATCAACCTTCTATGCGAGTTTTAGAGAAATCTGGGTTTGTTCGCGTTGGTGAAGAGGACAACGAACTCTATTGGGAAATTCGTCGATGGAATCCGTAGATGTGATTTTATAAGAGAGAACTTTTTTGACAACCCATGTCTGAACGGATGATCGTCAGGTTAATTTTTAGATCGTTTTAGTTTATTTATTTGAGAATTTGAACCGATTTTGGAGGTGGTTAGTCATGATTATGAAATCTGTGTTTAAGAATCCGATTACATCGGAAGAAGACTTAAGAACACTAATTGGTGAACCAAGTGAGCTCGTTCGAAATAAGGTGGTGACTCGATTGGATCACCACTGCATCGACTTTATTTCAAAGTCACCTTTTTTAACGCTCGCAACGTCCGACCACTCTGGTTATTGTGACGTTTCACCACGCGGAGATCAGCCTGGCTTTGTGGGCGTGTTAGACGATAAACACTTAGTGATTCCGGAACGCCCCGGAAATAAGCGGATCGATTCGATGCGTAATATCCTATCCAATCCAAAAATCGGTCTTATTTTTTTCATTCCAGGTCTCAGGGAGACCTTACGTATTAATGGATCTGCTTGTTTAATAAAAGATGAGAAGATTCTCAAAAAATTATCCTACAAAGGAAAACAACCATTAGTCGGAATTGGTATTGAAGTAGAGGAGTGCTTCATTCATTGTGCAAAAGCGCTAATCCGCTCTGGACTTTGGAACCCAGATCGGTGGGAAGACCAGAGAATCTTCCTAAGCCATCTGAAATTTTGTTAGATCATGCGAAACTTCCAAACATGGATCAAGCACAGATCCAACAACGGCTTGATGACAGCTATTCGAAACGACTTTATTAAGCGAGCCCTTCTTTAAAACGATCGGATAGAGGGGCTTAATTACGAAGAAGGCTTGAACCGATTGTCCCGCTATATTTTTCATAATCTAGTTGAAATCGGAAAAAGTATGACTGAATTGCGAAAAAGAGAGCGTAGAATCGACCCGGAAAAGCAGAAAGCGGCTAACGCTGCCTTAGAAGGGTTTGATTTTAGAGAAGATCTCAATAAAATTGAAGCCGAAACACTTGTGATCAGCGGCACATACGATGGGTTGAATCCGCCAGAAAAAGGTAAAGAAGTAGCGGAACTCATTCCCAATGCCACTTATATTGAATTTGAGGAATCCGGGCATAGTCCAAATGTTGAAGAGAAAGATCGGTTTATTCAAACGGTCGGAGACTTCCTCAGAAGCTGATCCATTTCTCACATTTATCCGCTACTCCGAATAGTGACAACCCTTTTTTTATATAATGTAGGGTTTTGTGTTATAAAAGGGGGGAGAGACATGAACGAGATTGTGATGAAACGAATTGCGTTTTGGGGACGTTTTATTGGCATTGTGACGATGATTTTAGGTGTTCTTTCGGCACTTGGTGGTTTGTTTGCTTTTGTGATCGGTGCGATTCCAGGTGTTATTAGTGTGATTACCGGCTATTTTCTGTACAAAAGCGGTAGTGAAGCAGCCATGCACCTACAGAGTTCAGACAAAGATCGAATAGATGACGTGTTAGAATTCTATTCTAAATATCTCTTAATCCAAGGTATTCTTCTAATTATTGCCATTGTCATGATCATTATTGGTGTTTTGTTCATGGGAACTTTTGTGATCATGGGTGCCCATCAACATCATGCCATTGCGTTGAGTTCATCAAATAAAATGATCAAGAGTTTGACGCATTCTTCTATTTTTCTCCTAGAAGGATGCGTTTTTATTTGGTTTGGCAAATGAGCATTGAATTCCCTCGAGGTTATGTGTAAAATCAGAATAACGAACATACGTTTTGGTTAAAGGGGAGAAAAAGCGATGTCGCAAAAAGCACTTTTAGTTATTGATGTTCAACGCGGAATGTTTCAAGATGGCCAAGAGGTTTTTAACGACGGACCACTCATCACTACAATTAAAGCATTGATCGACAAAGCGCGGACTGCCTTAGTACCCATTTTTTTCATTCAACATAATGAAGAAGATGGGCCATTGAAACTGGGTACAGAAGACTGGAAGATTCACCCAGCTCTCGAGCCACATGAGATGGATGGACGCATCCACAAAACAACGCCTGACTCTTTTTTCAATACATCACTTGAAATAGAGTTGCAAGAATTAGGGATTGACCATTTAATTCTCACGGGCATTCAAACCGAAATCTGTGTGGATACAACCTGTCGGCGCGCTTTCAGCAAGGGCTACGCAGTCACCCTTGTGACAGATGCGCATAGCACATGGCCTTCTTCAAATCTAACGGCCCAACAGATTATCGCGCATCACAATAACGCCTTGCGTTGGTTTGCCCATACAGAACAAAGCGAAGCGATTCAGTTTTAAAAATCGCCACCAAAGGACGGTGCCTTCATATATGAAGCCTTCTAGAGATCATGAGGATTTCATGACTTTAAAAAATCACATTCAGCAATTAGAGGAACACCTCATTAAACCTGTTCATCGCGTTAACCCTGAGGAAATTAGTCCACTTATAGATGAGGGATTTGTTGAGTTTGGAAGTTCAGGTCATATCTGGTATAAAAAGGATTGTGTGAGTTCTGAAGGGATGACGCCTCGCGAATTGACCCTTTTGGACTTTCAACTCCGTTCCTTATCAGATACCGTCGTACTGGCTACCTATTTAATCAAAGATGTCAGCCAGACAACAGAAACACATTGAGGAGTTCGATTTGGTCATATACATGACGGCCGATGGCAACTGGTCTTTCATCAAGGCACACCAACACTGGTGGAACAGCCATTTAATAGATAAAGGCATAGAGTTAACAAAATTAGCAACAGTCTTCACAATTTAAATTCAACAGGATGTGGGTTTACCAATCATGATTTTCACAACAGCAAGGCGGGGGACAAGCGTCGCAGTCGACCGCGCAAAAAATCTAGCTAGAGAATATAATGGCCGCTATTTCGCAAGACAGGATGTTTCAATAGAAGATTTTAAGGACCTATATCAAGATGATGTGGTGATTGTGACTCGCTACCAAATCGAGCTAGCCCCATTCAACCAGTCGGAGACCCTCTTTTTTCATCCAAACCTTGCCATGATTCGGGCAAAACGTTTTCTTAAAGGGGAAGAAGATCCTCTCGTTGCGACCGCCGGACTCAAAGAAGGGGTCTCTTTTTTGGACTGCACACTCGGCCTTGCGTCTGATGCAATGATCGCTAGCCTAGCGGTTGGGGTGAGCGGCTCAGTAACAGGGATTGAAGGTGATCCCCTTTTATACTTATTAGCGAGAGAAGGGCTCCAACATTTCACAAGTGGTTTGGCGTCCGTTGATCAAGCGATGCGAGGCATTCAAGTGGTGAATCGAGACCATTTTAATTTTTTACAAGAAATGGAAACGCAATTCTTATGATGTGGTGTATTTTGATCCTATGTTTCAGATCAGCATAGAATCTTCAAATGGTTTGAATTCGATTCGAGAACACGCCTTTTTTACCGAATTGAACGAGGCATTAATTCATGAGGCGACACGTGTAGCCAGGCAACGCGTGGTATTAAAAGATCATTGGAAAAGTGTACGCTTCGAAAAACTTGGTTTTACGCAACATAAGCGAAAAACCTCATTGTTTCACTATGGGACGATAGAAGTTGGCGACGGGAATTGATTCAGCTTTGATTCAGCTTTGATTCACCTTGATAAGGGTCTTGCAATCCATGACAACGATTCCAAAAAAAGGTGTCGAATGGATGGGTCAGGCCTTCACATAGGCTCCCTTGGTGGGCAATCGACATTAAAAATCTCCGGCAATAGGCCTGTTAGTTCTTTATATTGGACTGGACCAACAATCCTATACATATAGTGAATACGGACGGCGTTCTCAAGGGAAACGCCTTTTTGTTGTCTTATCAAAACGAATCAGACACTAATTCATTTAAGTGAGCGATTCGGTCAAGAAGTCTATTCCTTACGTCCATTTACGTTCTAATCACGTGTTTCTAACCCTCTTTTAAGAAAGAATCCAATAACTAATCCTGGAGTTAAACAGAGCATTGGAAAAAAAACAGGACCCATCTTTAGTCCCCAATTGATCACAGTGTCATAATAAAAAAGGCCCACTGTTACCGTTATGGCGCCAAACACAAATGGAAGGAACGTATACGGCTTTAATGCCGGACCATCCGCATGTTTGAACGCATCCCACATGGCAAACATGTACATACAAGGGTAAAAAAGCAACCATTGAAAATCCAAACAAGCCGCAGCCTGATCAAAATTTCCTTGGAAGCTATAAACAATTCCAGTATTAAAATTACTATTTACATTAATTAAAAATTCAAAAAAGATAAAAATGAGTCCTTTTGCAACTTGTCGGTTTAAAACTTGGCCAAAACCTGGAAAGGCAATACTCCAAAACAGAGCTTCATGTCGGGTGACCGTTTTAGTAGACGTTGTCATGCCATTTTATTCACTCCAAAACATTTATTTAGACGTTTAGACCTGCAGCGAAAGACAAAATGATTTATATTTAAAGTATGACTGAAAAACACGAAAACTATTACCACTTATTTGCAAATAAATACTCATTGGGAATCTATACGTGAATATTATTTAGGAGGGCTTTAAAATGGCCATTCTTATGTTCGACGGTGAGTGCCATCTTTGTGACCGGAGCGTTCAATTCATACTCAAACACGATCGTACGGAGTCCATCCAATTTGCTTCGCTTCAAAGTCCGATTGGTCAAAGACTTTTGAAGGAACATGGTGTTCCAGATTCGATCGACAGTCTTATTTTTATAGAGGGTGCTTCCTATTATGTAAAGTCAGATGCCATGTTCAACATCCTTCCTTATTTGAAAAAGAGATGGCAAATGGCTGGATTGGGATCCTTTTACCGCGAAGGGTCAGAAATCATTTGTACGATTGGATTGCCCGAAATCGATACAAGTGGTTTGGGAAGAAAATGGTTTGCGAGATGCCAACTGCGAAAACGCGAGCGCGCTTCTTGGATGAGTGAAAGTGGCCGAAAGGTTTAGGAAAAGCACATAGCGTTATAACTAGAGGAGTATTTTAGGGATAAAAGAGGGTAAGAGAAACCTAAACTAGTCCTAATTCACCCAACATTCATGCGACCGTCAGTGACTAACGGTTAAGGTCTAAATGACGCGAAACAAGCAAACCCCTTGCACGAGGCAAGGGGAATTGTTAAAATTATAAATGGCCTTTTTTAAAAAGGTCTTAGAATACATAATAATCCAACAATAATTATACTATTATTTTTTTGAATGTCAAGCCACATGATTTTCTTTTGAAGGAGGCCTTTTTGTGGGAGAGACGAATTCGGATTGGAAGGACGAACAAGAACGTGTGGACTATGTTGTCCATGAAATAGAGAAGAAAGAAGAAAAATTGGAAGCAAGCGCTGGTGGGTTAAAAAAAGAAATTATCGATTTACGAGAGAATTTCTGGGAAGATGTGACGGTCAACTTAGATGAACCAGATGATGTGATTGAAACCCATACTAGTCTGCGTCAACAAGCCGAATTATTGGCTGAACGTGAACGCTCGCACGGCGGCTCTTATCAGCAACTTAAGACCCTACGCCGACTTAAAGACAATCCCTATTTTGGCCGGATTAATTTTAAAGAAGACGGGGAAGAGGAAGACTCGATCTATTTAGGGATAGCCTCACTAATGGATGAAGAGGAGAATGAGTTTCTGATCTATGACTGGAGGGCCCCGATTTCGAGTCTTTATTACGATTTTGCGCCTGGTCACGCGGTCTATAAAACACCAAGTGGCATTATTGAAGGCGATATGACCTTAAAGCGCCAATATATCATCCGTAATGGTGATATAAAAGGCCTGTTTGATACCGGGATAACAATCGGTGACGAAATGCTCCAAGAGGTATTGAGTAATCCATCCAATCAACAGATGAAAAGCATTGTGGCAACGATCCAAAAAGAACAAAACCGAATCATTCGCAATACAAAAGCAGATCTTTTGGTTGTTCAAGGGGCAGCAGGAAGCGGCAAAACATCGGCAGCTTTGCAACGCATCGCCTTTTTGCTTTATCGATTTCGCGAATCCTTAAATCAAACCAACATGATCCTGTTCTCGCCCAATCCCTTGTTTAACAGTTATGTGTCGACGGTTCTTCCGGAACTTGGAGAAGAAAATATTACCCAAACCACATTTCTTCAATTCTTAGAGCAACAGGTCGGAAAACGGTTGTCGATTGAAGATCCGTTTGACCAAATGGATGCGACGCTTATGAAGACGAACCAAGAGGAAGAATGGCCGCGCTTAACAGGGATTCAATATAAATCGTCTTTAGAATTTAAAGAACTCTTAGATCATTACATCGATTTTATTAGTAAAAACAGAGGCATTCAATTTCGTCCATTGAAATTTAGAGGGACGGTAATGGTGACCGCAGCTGAAATTGCCGATTATTTCTATTCGCTTGATGAGTTGCTTAGCCTGCCGAATCGCATGGAACAGGTGGCAAGTTGGTTGTATCAAGAAACGCGCCGAATCGCCCGCGAACAACGCGATGAAGAATGGGTTGAGGAAGCGATTGGCTTACTTGATAAAGAAACCTACGCAAAAGTTCACCACAAAATTCAGCAGGATCTCAAAAAGAATGAAGCCTCTTTTGACGATATCGACCAAGAAGCCTTCTTTTTAAAGAAATTGGTGATTAATCGACAGTTTAAAAAAATACGCCGTGGGATTAAGCATCTACAATTTATTGATCTGCAAGCAGTCTATACCCGATTGTTTTTAGATTTTAAACCCGATGGCTTTGAGTTACCGGATCATTGGAAAGCAATCTGTAAATTGACGGTCGATCAATTGGGCAAAAATCACTTGCTTTTTGAAGATGCCACACCTTTCGTCTACATGAAAGAACGATTGGAAGGTCGGAAAAAGCGGCTAGATATTCGCCATATTTTTATAGATGAAGCCCAAGATTACACCCCATTTCAGATGGCTTTAATGAAAGAGATCTTTCCAATGAGTAAATTCACGGTCTTAGGGGATTTTAGTCAAGCGATTTTCCCGCATACCCTCACATTGGATCGTCTAATGGATGAGGAACATTTTGCGCTAGGTAAAGAAGAACGCATTGATTTGATCCAAAGTTATCGCTCAACCTATGAGATTACGGAATTCTCAAAGGCGTTGTTGACCAACCGACCAGAAATTCTGCCATTTGAACGCCATGGCAAAAAACCGACTGTAACCTTCAGTAAAGATCATTTGGATCATCTGAATCAAGTAATGGCTCGTATCGTACAAATTGAGAGAAATGGGAATGAGACGATTGCTGTCATATGTAAAACAGCCGAAGAGAGCGAGCAGGTCTATAAGGCGCTCCAACCGCATATGAATGTTCAACTTATGACACAGGAAACCGCTGAATTTCATAAAGGTGTCTTAGTGTTGCCAACCTATCTTGCCAAAGGGATTGAATTTGATGCGGTCATTCTTTATAACGCCTCTCGGGATCAGTATGAGGACGACTCGTTACGCCGTCTTTTCTATACGGCTTGCACGCGGGCGATGCATGAGCTTCATTTAATTTCACAAGGAGAGCTTTCTCCTTTTGTACAAAATGTCCCAGAAGAATTATATGCCAACATCCATTCCTTTTTTAGATAAGCGGAACTGAACTGAGCAAAAAAGTTTGTTTTTTGAAAGGCTTTCATTAGAATGGAGCTAGGTTATGAATGAGGAGGCTATATCATGAGTTTAGAACAGGTGGAATTTGTAAGAGGGAATACATTAAAATTGGCCGAGAATCTTAATTCCGACCATCTTCAGACAATTCCAGAAGGCTTTAATAACAATATCCTTTGGAATCTTGGGCACATTTACGTCGTGCATGAGAACTTGGTTTTCAAGGCTTCTGGTGAAGACACATTGATTCCAGAAGGTTTTGCCGAGCATTTTGCTCCCAAAACGAGCCCGAAAGACTGGGGCGATGCAGTTCCATCTTTTGAAACGGTTGTTGAAAAGTTGAAGGAACAAGCGGAGCGCATGACCACCACTTTTAGTGGGAAACTCGATGTTACGATCCCAAAAGCGCTTCAGTTTCCAACCTTTGAAATGACAACAAATGGAGACCTGCTTCACTTTGGCATGGTTCACGAGGCGATGCATACGACAACGTCTAAGCTTTATAATCAACTTTTACGAAAATAACAGTATTGAGGTCTCCTTCATTAAGAGGTGGCCTCTTTTTTTCGAACAGATAATGGAATTTTGGTCAATACTAGTTAGAGTCAGATTTGGAAACCATTTTGGAAAGGGGGCAGGTCGAATGCGATCAAGGCGACTTGTCATTAGTGGTCTTATCTTGGGGTGCTGCTTAATCATCGGACTGGTTGTCTATCTCAAAGCCTATTCGGTTCCCATGGCCCATTTAAGACAACCTATTCCAACGCCTAAGAAACTCACTGCTTTCAACCCATTACCTAAACCCGAACATGTGGTCATTGTAGTAGAAGAGAATCACGCTTATAAGACGATTATTGGGAATGTGAAGGCCCCCTATATGAATGCCCTTGCAAAAAAAGGGGTCCTTTTCACAAACTCTTATGGCGTGACCCATCCGAGTCAGCCTAATTATTTGGCTTTGTTTTCAGGGTCCACTCAAGGCGTGACAAACGATCGATGTCCCTATAGCTTTCATACCTCTAATTTAGCAACTGAGCTTTTGGCAAACGACTTCAGTTTTGTTGGCTACTCAGAGGGGTTACCTGCAATCGGCTATACGGGCTGCCACAAAAAGGACTATTACCGAAAACACGCGCCTTGGGTAGACTTTAGTACCGTTTCCAGTGATTTAAGTCAGCCGTTGACCAATTGGCCTATTCATGATTTTTCAAAACTCCCTACCGTTTCTTTTGTCATTCCGAACGTGCAACATGACATGCATAATGGGACGATTGAACAGGCCGATGCTTGGCTTAAGCAGACGATGGATCCTTACGTTAAGTGGGCGACCACACATAACAGCCTGCTCATCGTGACCTGGGATGAAGATGATTTTACAAAAGTGAATCGGATTCCCACTTTGATGGTGGGACCTATGGTGCAACCCGGTCAATCCACTCAGAAAATCACACACTATAGCGTCCTTAAAACGATTGAAGAAATGTACCATTTGCCGCTATTGGGCTATAGTCAGAACGCAAATGTGATTAGTGGGGTTTGGAAGGGCGAGTGAAGTAACAATGGGGAGTTTTGAGTGTGGTAGAGCAGAAGAGGTGGCTTGCGCACATACTCACTTGACTTTCGCCTGATTTGTGTGCGCAAGAAGTGGCTCGCGCACATTCTCGCTTGATTTTCGTCCGATTTGTGTGCGCAAGAAGTGGCTTGCGCACATTCTCGCTTGATTTTCGCCCGATTTGTGTGCGCTAGAAGTGTCTCGCGCACATACTCACTTGACTTTCCGCCTGATTTGTGTGCGCAAGAAGTGGCTCGCGCACATTCTCGCTTGATTTTCACCCGGTTTGT
Source organism: uncultured Sporolactobacillaceae bacterium (assembly GCA_963829575.1). GTDB lineage: Bacteria > Bacillota > Bacilli > Bacillales > Sporolactobacillaceae > KACC-23026. Next base: position 95,499 of record CAWHJF010000021.1, read on the forward strand.
GTGCGCAAGAAGTGGCTCGCGCACACACTCGCTTGGTTTTCGCCCGATTTGTGTCCGCTAGAAGTGGCTCGCGCACACACTCGCTTGGTTTTCGCCCGATTTGTGTGCGCTAGAAGTGGCTTGCGCACATACTCACTTGACTTTCGCCTGATTTGTGTGCGCTAGAAGTGGCTGGCGCACACACTCGCTTGGTTTTCACCCGATTTGTGTGCGCTAGAAGTGGCTCGCGCACATTCTCGCTTGATTTTCGCCCGGTTTGTGTGCGCAAGAAGTGGCTCGCGCACATTCTCGCTTGGTTTTCGCCCGATTTGTGTGCGCTAGAATGCCTCGCGCACACTCTTGCTTGGTTTTCACCCGGTTTGTGTGCGCAAGAAGTGGCTCGCGCTTATTCTCGCTTGATTTTCGTCCGGTTTGTGTGCGCAAGAAGTGTCTCGCGCACATTCTCGCTTGGTTTTCGCCCGATTTGTGTGCGCAAGAAGTGGCTCGCGCACACACTCGCTTGGTTTTCACCCTGTTTGTGTGCGCAAGAACCACCAGCGCACATTTCGCTTGATTGCCCCATAATGAGTGTGCATAAAACGCACGAGCATCCCGTAACCGCATCAAGTCTCTCTCATACAAACAAAAAGCGACCCTCGATCCTGCTGAGGTCACTTTTTTTCTGAATGCATGTGGTGAAATGGACAGCGAGCCAAACGCGTCTCGTCATCCCGCAAAAAGTATTGACGCCATTCGTAGTTCTCAACATCCCCGTAACTGTTCAAATCCGGATGGATCGATGCTTCGTCATAGGTCAACAATCGATCGCGGATCTTGCCTTTAATTTTTTCAGGATGACGGTGATAGGAATGAAAATACTCGAGCACCCACCGAGGGGTAATGGCAAGCATGAAAAACGGAAAAAAACGACTCTGTCTTTTAGCATGGGCAGGTGTCGCACAATACATAAAAAGCCGCTCATTCTCAAATCCATATTCCCATAAAGGGTCATGAGGATCACTCGGGAGGACACGGGAAGGGGCGGAACGATCTCGGTCGCTCGTTTCCTTCAAAAGCAACCAAAAATACTGTTCATACTGCTCCACAGTCCAAGCCGGTTCCGCATCAAACGGTTCAAAAAAGACAACAAGAGAGGTGTAGGGCCCACATTCTTGAGCCTTAGTCATGTATTCGGACAATAGAGAAGCAAGTTGATCCGCTTGATGCTTTACCGAAACAAATCCATAGCGAAACTGCGCCAAGCGTGCCCCTTGAGTTGCAGGTATGCACGGGAATGGGCGGGATCGGTCTGTCATCCGTTCATCAAAGGCAGAGGATGCCTTTTGCATCCACGGTTCATTTAATTGGGTTTCAAGTTCCTTTTTGGTCAATAAACGCATAAAACATCCTCCTGTCATCATACAGTATGAATTTAAACAGCTTTGGGTGCTTTTTAATAAAAGAGAAACCCTATCTCAAAAATAGTTGCAAAAAATATAAATCTGATTTGGAAATTATAGTTTCATTTCTTCTCAAAAGTTGTAAAATAGATAAAAGGATCGTTATGCTTTACAGTGCCAAAGTCAATTGGGCTTGGACGGAATGAGGAGGGTTTGACGTGAAGGAAAAAGAGATTGAACTTTTAAACTTAATTGAAAAAGATGGCCGCATGGAAAGTGCAACGTTATCAAAATTACTAGATTTACCAATAGAAGATGTGAAAGCCATGATTGAACGTTTAGAAGCTGAAGGAGCGATTCAGGGTTATTCGGCGCTTATTGATTGGTCAAAGGTCCTTAAATATGAAGGTGTTACAGCTATGATCGACGTAAAAGTCACACCAACCCGGGGCGTTGGTTTTGATAAAGTTGCGGAGCGCATTTATCGGTATCCCGAGGTGAAAGCGGTCTATCTGATGTCTGGTTCTTATGATCTTTCGGTTTCGATTGAAGGTAAGACAATGCTTGAGATCAGCCGCTTTGTCTCTGATAAATTATCTACTTTAGACTCGGTGCTTTCGACCACCACGCATTTTGTGTTGAAAAAATACAAACACGATGGGATTATTTTTGGTGAGGATGATGAAGAAGACAAAAGGATTGTGGTGTCTCCATGACCGCGAAACTCGAAGTGTCCTCCTTTTTATCTCAGACGGTTCAAGACCTTAAGCCATCTGGTATTCGCCGTTTTTTTGATATGGCTTCACAAATGGAAAATGTGATTTCACTTGGAGTTGGAGAACCTGATTTTGTTACTCCTTGGAATGTGATTGAAGCAAGTTTTCATTCACTTGAACAAGGGCATACCGCCTATACAGCAAACGCTGGTTTACCTGAGCTTCGAGAGGAGATTCATCATTATTTAAAGCAACATTTTCAATTAACCTATGACCCTTCCAATGAAATTTTAGTGACTGTTGGAGCAAGTCAGGCGATTGATGTGGCTTTAAGAGCAGTGATTAATCCTGGTGATGAAGTCATCGTTGTCGAACCTGCATTTGTCGCCTACGCACCAGCCGTGACACTCGCAGGGGGGAAGGCGGTCACGATTCAAACAAGGCCAGAGGATGAATTTAAATTGAAGAAAGATCAGCTGGAAGCTGCGATTTCTCCTCGAACGAAAGCAATTATTCTATGTAATCCTAATAATCCAACTGGGACATTCCTAAAAGAAGAACTTGAGGAATTAGCGGACGTCGTACGTCAGCATCATCTTCTTGTCTTAGCGGATGAAATCTATGCCGAACTCACATATGAAGAAGCGTATACGAGCTTTGCGTCATTGGATGGGATGAAGGACCAAACGCTACTCATCTCTGGATTCTCCAAAGCCTTTGCTATGACGGGTTGGCGTCTTGGTTATGTGGCAGGTCCGGTTGAGTTGATTCAAGCGATGGTAAAAGTCCATCAATACACAATTATGTGCGCCCCAACCATGGCTCAGCACGCAGCGATTGAGGCACTAAAGAACGGGGAGAATAGTGTCCAAGAAATGAAAACAAGCTACAAACAACGCCGGCATTTTATCGTTAAAGCGTTTCGAGATATGGGACTTGACTGTCCAATGCCTGGTGGAGCCTTTTACGCCTTTCCATCGATCAAAAGCACGGGTTTAAGCTCTGAACAATTTGCTGAGGAGCTATTAAAAGCGGAACAGGTTGCAGTAGTTCCTGGTAATGTGTTTGGAGATAATGGGGAAGGATACATTCGTTGTTCGTACGCGACGTCACTTAAACGTTTAGATGAAGCCACCAAACGAATGGAACGCTTTATTCAGTCGCTTTAACAATACCACCCCCAATTTTTTGAAAAGTTTTGTTAAAAGGAGAACTCAATGACAGATTTAATAAGAGAACGGTTAAAGACGTATCAGCATGACCACCAAAGTCAAGGCCGGCTATTAATCAGTTGTCCGGACCGAACTGGGATCGTGGCGGCTGTTTCCAAGTTTTTAAATGAACAGAATTGCAATATCGTGGAATCCAGCCAATATTCAACGAATCCGAAAGATGGGTTATTTTTTATCCGAATCGTATTCGAATGCCTCGATTCTGAGGTTAGCGTTCATGAAGTCAAAGCACAATTCCAGCCTGTGGCAGAAGAATTCGAAATGGACTGGGTGCTCCATGCGGTCTCCCAGCTCAAACGCGTTGCCTTAATGGTTTCAAAAGAACTTCACGCCTTACAGGAATTGCTTTGGGAATGGCAGAGTGGCAACTTAAATGCTGACATTGCCTTGATTGTGAGCAACCATGAAGAAGCTCGGGACTTAGCGGTCTCTTACGGTTTGCCGTTTTACCATATTCCAGCGAATAAATCGATCCGCCAAGACGTGGAGACACGCCAGAAACAGCTTTTTGCAGATTATCAATATTGATCTAATTGTGCTTGCGCGTTACATGCAAATTCTCACACCAGATTTTGTTGCCGCCTTCCCGCACCAAATCATTAACATCCATCATTCCTTTCTACCCGCTTTCGTTGGTGCAAAGCCTTATGAGCGTGCCTACCAACGTGGCGTTAAACTGATCGGAGCGACGTCCCATTACGTGACAAACGATCTGGATGAAGGACCGATTATCGAACAAGATATCATGCGCGTGGATCATCGCGACAAGATCGAGGATTTGAAAAAAATTGGCAGAAATGTTGAGCGAAGCGTCTTAGCCAAAGCCGTCAAATGGCATCTTAGAAGATCGAATTATTGTAAACGGAAATAAAACGATTGTTTTTAATTAATAAGGAAGACCCTAAGACCTAAAGACAAACGATCTGTAGGTCTTAGGGTTTAAAAGAGGTTGAGCTATTGACTAAGAACCTGATTCATGCATATAATAAAAGTGACATAATATAAACTGGAAAGGAACGGTAATTCGGCCAATGAAGTAATCACCTATCTCACACCAGAAATGAATCGTTTCAAATTATCATTTCTAGAGATAGGATACGTGTGCCCATTGATCGAATAAGCGTTCATTTATTATAAACTCACAAACAGACTGCCTCTCTTTGCTTCAAGAGCTTATGGTCTATTCAAGTTGGTGTATGTTGCGCATTTGAATCATGACCAAACACTCACAATCCTCTCTAGAATATAGGGAGGTTTTTTTATGCTTGTTAGAACTTTTTGATGTAAAAAAAATGATTGGGGATCGGACCCTTTTTGAAATCGACCATTTTTCTATTTATGATCAGGATCGAATTGGAATCGTCGGACTCAATGGGTCTGGTAAAACGACCTTCATGAAGCTGCTAATCGGGGAAGACATGGACTATAGCGGTCAAATCAATCATTTCGCCAAGATGGCTTATATTGGGCAACTTACTGAGGAAATCAATGTCACAACGACTTTAAGTGGCGGAGAACGAACCATAGAAAAAATTCGTCGAGCACTGGATCAACAGGCCGATCTACTTCTAGCAGATGAGCCAACGAGTCATTTGGATCTAGAGGCGACTGGGTGGGTTGAAACACAACTCACAAACTATCCTGGAGCGGTGGTGCTCATTTCTCACGATCGGACCCTTTTAAATAAGGTGTGTACGAAAATTATTGAGATCAATGGAGAAGCCTGTACAATTTTTACAGGAAACTACGAAGAGTATCGGACACAAAAACAGCTAAAGTTTGAAACCGAAAAGCATGATTACGATAAATACACTAAAGAAAAAGCGCGTTTAGAAGATTCGATCCACAAAAGACAGGAAAACAAAGTATCCAAAATGCACCGTATTCCGACTCGATTTGGCCGCTCAGAATCCTCACTCTATAAAGGGAAGGCCAAGGGAAAAGTGGCAAAAGTGAACCAGGGCATCACTCAAATACAGAAGCGGTTGGAGATGCTTGACGTTAAAGAAAAGCCGAAAGAAGAGGAACAGGTTACCTTTGATATTTCGTACATGACGCCGATTCATGGAAAATCAGCCATTAGGATCCAACAGGCAACCCAAATATTTGGCGGCCGAACCCTTTTTAATCAGGTCAACTGGACCATACGTCCTGGTGACAAATGCGCATTCGTTGGAAATAATGGATCTGGGAAAACCACGTTACTCAAAATGATTCAGAACCAGGATCCATCGGTGAGCGTCTCACAAAGTGCCAAGATTGGGTATTATGCGCAAGATTTATCGATCTTAGATGAATCCAAATCAATTTTCGAAACGGTTAAAGAAAAAAGCCCTTTTCCTGAACCGTTTATTCGAACGATTCTCGCACGTCTGCTCTTCAGAGGTGAGGATGTTCACAAACAAGTCGCGGATTTAAGTGGCGGAGAACGTGTAAAAGTTGCCCTTGCTACCCTTTTTCTAGGGGATTATAACATCCTGTTATTAGATGAACCCACCAATTATCTGGATTTGTTCACAAAAGAACAATTAGAAGAGATTTTAGCCGCTTATCCTGGAACGCTCGTTTTCGCGACCCATGATCGCTATTTCTTGGAACAGATCGCACAATCAGTCTTGATCTTTCAAGACGGTCGCGTAGAAGGATTTAGAGGTCGTTATGCCGAATACCTCAAGCACAAGCAAAAGAAGCATCAAAATAGGGAAAGAGAAGATCGCTTGAAAACCGTGCAATTACACTTAACCGAGGTGCTAAGCCGGCTTTCTCTGAACCCATCGTCTGACGAAAAAGCCAAACTTGAGGTACAATTTGAGTCCCTGGTAAAAGAGAAACACCTATTGGAACGCAATGAATAATATGGCAACCACTGGTACTTGATTCACACATTATTTGGGATAACACTCAGCATAACGTACCGCATCCCTTTTTTCTCCATTTAAAAATGATTTTTCTTGGGTAAGGAATGTTCGTTATCGAGTATCGAGAGTGGGTGTTATTAACCACTCGCGAACTAAAAGGGATGTAGGGGCGCCTGAAACTGAAACATTTTTCATTGAAGACCTCGCCATTAACATAATGTCAGCATTTTCTCATAAATTTAAAATCGGAGGTGAAAAGATGCCGAGAGTACAATATAGATCATCAGATATTGATTTGATGGCGCGTATGATGAGAGCAGAAGCCGTAGGAGAAGGGCAAATGGGCATGATGCTTGTCGGGAATGTGATCGTAAATCGATTAAAAGCAGATTGTCTAGATTTTAAAGGGTTACGATCGATTGAAGAAGTGATTTATCAGGTTCAAGGTGGGAATTATTCCTTTGAGGCGGTTCAAAAGGGAAATTTGTTTTACCAAGCGGCAAGAAGCACAGAGAAACGATTAGCTAAAAAAACGCTGGATTACTGGGTACACTCTCCAGCTAAGTGGGCCTTATGGTACTTTAATCCCCACGCTCCATGTCCAGATACTTGGTACGGTCAACCTTTTTCAGGTCAATATAAACAGCATTGCTATTATTTGCCGGAAGAATGCCCAGGGGCATATCGGTGGTAAAGGGGACTCCCTACAAATGACGTCATTTTTCTGTTCCTAACTCAACTAGCAAAAATCCATATTAATAAAAACGAGCGTTTCTTCTGTTAGGAGAAACGCTTTAATTTACTTCACTATAGAAAAGAAATGAATGGTAAAATGACTTTAAAATGTACAGTTATGTACTGAGAGGAGGAAGAAATTTGGTTCGATTAGATGAGATGAATACACTTGAATTTAAAAAGTATCTTAGTTATGCAATTAGTAATTATGCTACGGAACATGTTAAAGCTGGAAATTGGGATCCACAAGAAGCAATAAGTCAAGCTACTAAAGAGTTTGAACAGCTCTTACCCGACGGAGAACAAACGGCTAACCATAAACTTTTTATCATTCGTAATGAAGAGGAAGAAGTCGGTATGATTTGGCTCTCTCAGCGTTCAGAAGAAAAAGGGTTTATTTATGACATAAACATTTGGGATGACTTTCAAGGGCATGGCTTCGGGAAACAGGCTATGAAAGAAATTGAATCTATTGCAAAGGACTTAGGATTGGATCGCATAGGACTTCACGTCTTTGCACATAACACAATCGCCCGATCTTTATATGACCAATTAGGATATAAAGAAATCGATCTAATAATGGAGAAAAAAATTTAACATGCGCTCTTCTGTAGTACAAAAGTATAGATAAAGCGTATTGATTGGCTTTTATCTATACTTTCACCCATGATTTCTAAATGTCTAAAGCTTACTTACAAATTCGTTTAATTGATCTTCTTCCTCATCGTCCAGTTCTCTCATGGGAATGATTGTTTGTGATGTGGAATGGGATCCCCGTACTTCAGCAATTAACGCGTTCCCTTTATAAATATTATACGCTGGTCTTTCGTCCGAAGGCTCTATTTTTTCAAAACGGAATCCAAAATCAGTCTTTTTCATAACCGGTATCATCTCCTTGGTCTTAACTTAGATTACCCATTTTCTTTACTGAATTCTCAAATCAATAAGCAAATGATCACATATCTACGAAAAGAAGGGGATATATCGATCTGAGGGTGTTACGATAACCGTTGTTCAAAATAAGTCATTTTTTCTTAATAAAGGGCTCTCCTAAACCAGTTCAATTAATCCCTCTTTTGATAAAAAGTCAAAAGTTCAGGGAAATCTTTCATTTCTTTTTGACCTTTTTCGCTTAGAACATAGGTTCCTCTTTTGATTCGTTCAAACCATCCATAGTAGTTCTTGGTCAGAATGGAGGAGGTTTTATCTCCTGTTCCCATCTCAATAAGCTTTTACTTTTTAGGCGATAATGGGCCAAAGTCATTCAGGTAACACGCAATTTGAATACAATTCTCTTTATATGCCGTCATGATTTTGGTCCGATTGCTTCCGCCAACATTAAAATCTGCACTTCGATCCTCGATTTCCTTCAAAAGAGAACGTCGCTTTGCTTTGCTAAGTCGCATGCTTTTACTGCGATCAAAGTGAGTCGGGTGAAGAATGATCTCCGCCTTGGCACGACGACTTGGATTTGAGACGACAATCAATCCCAGTTCTAGCCTTCTGACTAGATGGACTTTATCCGTCCATTGTCTAGAATTCAAACGGTGTTTGGGTTTGGGTATGGCGATATAGACCTGATCCGTTAACCGTTGACGTTTCGCGGCTTGAATGAGTAAATCAACACTTAATGTGAGCTTTAATTCAATGATAATCAACGCATCCCCCTTGGAGGCCACAAGATCACAATCTTTGACCTCCCCGTATACCTCATAACCGTCCTTTGTAAACAGGGTTTGAAGGGGTTTATATAAATCCTTTTCTAATAGCTTTCGTGTTTCCGTCATACCTCATTTCCTTTCCACTCAAACCTATCTATCAAAATGTTTCGGACATATCCCTCTCAATTGTACCAAAGACTTTGTATGCACGGGGACGGTTCTTGCGCTTCCTATTTATAACTTCTAATTCGCATCAGAAACCTCACATAAAGATTCAGTAACAGGGTATAGAATCTTGCTTTTCAACCAAGGAAAAAGCTCGCGAAAAATCGGAAAAAATTACAAGCTGTAGAAGTTCGGAATAACTGATGCCATATAAGGGAACTTTTTTAATATGGAAAAAAATTGTCAATTAGAACGAAACAACTTGGAGTTGAAAACAATTGGTCGCTCATTCCCCCAAATTAACATCAGCCGAACTCTCAATGCTATGGAACACATATGTAAGCGATACAATGAGTATTTGTGTGCTTAGTCATTTCATGCAGACCTATGAAGATCAAGACATATATCCCATTCTAGATTTAGCTAGAAAATCAGCTCGTGAACATCTCGATCAAATAAGTCAAATTTTTACAAAAGAAGGTATTCCTATACCAATTGGATTTGGCAAGCAAGACGTGAATCTGCGGGCCAAAAAATTATTTTCGGATGTCACTTATATGCGCTACTTGAATCATATGGGGAGAACTGGAATGAATGCTTACAGTTTAGCCAAGTCCGTTTCAGCTCGAAAAGATATCCGTCAGTTATTTAGACATTTTTATAACCAGACTGAAAATCTGTACGATTACAATGGAGAATTAATGCAAGAGAAGGGAATCTTTATTAGAGCGCCTTATATGGCTTATCCTGAAAAACTGGAATATGTTAAGGAGAAAAATTTCCTTGGTGGACTGATCGGTCACCGTAGACCACTTCTTGGAATGGAAATTGCCCACATAGGTGTCAATATTGAAGTCACAAATGTTGGGAAAACAATGTTGCTAGGATTTAGTCAAGTCGCCCAATCTAAAAAGATTAGTGATTATTTTAAAGATGGCTATGAAATAGGCAAGAAAATGGTGGAAGATTTTGTGGTTAAGCTGAAAGAGGATGATAATTCCTACCCATCTACATGGGACTCCACGATCTCAAGTAGCACGGAAGCTCCATTTTCCGATAAATTAATGTTATTTCATACGAATACACAAAGTGCCATTGGCATAGGTGATTTAGGAATGGCGATTGCGGCATCGCTAAGAAAAGATTTAGCCCTCACCTATGAAGGATACATTATAAAATTGGGAGCCTTCGCTCAGGAAGGTGCTAAATTATTAATTGATCATGGTTGGTTCGAAAAACCACCGCAATCCATCGATCGAGAATCTTTACGTAATCAGTAGTTGCAGGGGAGACGCTTCTGCCCACTTTTGACTATCTTTTCATTAACATTTATACCCTCATATAGATCATCCAGCGACAAGCATTCCTCTCAAATGGAGGGGAACGCTTGTCGCTTTTTGAAATTTTAAGATAAATCGGAAGTATTATTCTTTATAGGACCTAGCTTTATGACAAATAAAACGAACATCTCAACTCTCAAAAATGGGGAAACCTCACTAAGGTAAAGGCGTTCCGAATAAATGAGGATAAATAAGGGAACTTTGGTAGTATCAATTAAAATGGATCTTTAATTCTTGGGAGGATTGAAATGGATTTTAAGCCGACTGCAGGAGAGATCGCTAATATATGGAAGTTCATTGTTGGCAATGAAGGGCAGCTTTGTATCCTTGAACATTTTTCCAAACAGGCAGAAGATAAAGAACTAAAGAGGCTATTAGAACGATCTAAAGTTATCGCCAATGTGATCATTCAGGAAGGGAAGGAAGTTATATTTAAACGCTGGGTTTCCTGAACCAATCGGGTTTAGCCTAGAGAATGATGTCGTGCCCGATTCGCCTAGATTAATGTCGGATAAATTAGTATTAGTGATGTTACAAATATTGTCCGAATACGGCGTGTACGGGTACGGATTAGCACTCGGCAAAGTGTCGACACCAGAAGTCCTTTCCTATATTAAAAAATGTCTAAAGAGCGCCGCAGACCTTTATCAATTGAACACAGAAATCAATCAATCGAAAGGATATGATGTGAAACCTATATATATTCCAATCCCTGCGAAGTCCGAATACGTAGAGAATAAATCTTTTTTAGCGGGGTGGTTGGGGGAACAAAGACCACTCAATGCCCTAGAGATCGATAGTCTCATTTTCAGTTTGCGTGGTGTGATGTTAGCTAAAACATTTCTAATAGCATTTTCACAAATTGCAAAAGACCCAGATCTTAAAAAGATATGTCGAAGAGGCGCACAAATGACCGGAAAACGAGTGGAAAAGCTCCAATCCTTAAATGCAACAGAAAATCTATCGTTTCAACCCACCTATGAAACAGAGGTGACAAATTCAACCGTTTCTCCCTTCTCGGATCAGTTGATTATGTTTGAAACCGTCTCTTTATGCCAGATTGCGATTGCGAGATATGGCAATTCCTTAAGTTCTGTTGTAAGAAGAGATTTAGCCGCCCTGTTCGCTAAGTACATTTTAGAGACAGGTACATATCTTGAAGATTGTATAAAAGTTGCTATAGAAAAGAGATGGTTTGAGCAACCGCCGCTTGCCGCTAATCGAAAAAAATTGAGCGAGTAAAAGGATCTCAAAAGTTGGAAGTCAAGCCATAGATGAGCAGAAAAGGCTCTTATTTCCGCTAAAGTTTTAAGAATAAGAAAGAAAGTTACCGACTAATCAGGTGCTATACTTGAATAAATCATTGAATATTAGTTCATGTTAATAAAAGGAAATGGTAGTATCTGTAATTCCACCAATTTTCTACTTTATATAAATCTCATTCCGAGTGCCATCGTTTATGAAAAAAGGGACTATGGTGCGAACATCGCAATAAATTGAGGAGAAAAATGATGGTTGTTTTAGTCATTGTGATTATAAGTGCAAATTTATTTTGGATCTTTATGCCAAAAAGATTAACTAAGGCAGAGATGTTGTATTGCTCCTTTTTTGCGATCTCCTTTCAACAGTTAATCGACGTGTATTTGGATTTGAAATTAAATCTTTATGGCTATTTTAATAAAGGAGTCGATTGGGGCTATATCTTCATTATTTTGGGCCTTTTTCCAGCTTTTAATTGCATTTTTTTGAATTTCTTTCCATTAAAAAAAAGTCTTATTAAAAAATCCTTCTACATTGGAATTTGGACAATTTTCTGCACACTTTATGAAATGCTATCCATCCATTTAAGTTACTTTTACTATCACGGATGGAGTATATGGTATTCGGTTCCCATGTACCCAACTTTGTTTATCGTTAATTTACTAAGTTTAAAATTTTTTAGACGTTTGAGCGAAGAATAGAAGCGCGGGGACGGTTCTTTTGCTTCCTTTTCATAACTACTTACTCACTGATTTCGCTGGTGCGGTAACTGGAACACAGGGTAAATGTGTATGACGTTATACAAATGGGGCCTAGGCTAGTTAGTTATTCGTCGAATCCAAAAGAAAGACACTCAAAACTTAGAGCGTCTTTTTTGTTTCGTTGGTTCCTTAGTTTTCATTTAAGAAATTAACTGCTTTCGACGTGCACGAACGGGAATCGAAAAGCCTTCGCCTATGATTTCAGACGTCTCACATACAATAATAAAAGATTGAGGATCGATTTCTTGTATGATGGATTTCAACAAATTAACCTTTGAACCGTTAATCACCGTCATCATGATCATTCGTTCATTAAGGGTATATCCGCCATAACCTGATAATTTAGTTAATCCTCGATCTAAGTCATTGAGGATTTTTTTACTGATTTCAACTTCAAATTCTATTGATGATATTATATATACGACTTTATTAGAGCGTTTCGCTTTTGATTGAAGAAATTCCATTGTGATCCTGGTAATTATTGAGGCAATCAGGGCATACATAGCTTTTTCTAATGAAAAAATGAATGCTCCAGAAATCAGTACGGTTGCATCCATAAAAATAATAGAGACACTGTGCTTGATGTTCATCTTCTGATACAAAATTTGAGAAATGACTGTAAAACCGCCCGTATTTCCTCCTGAACGAAAGATTAGGGTTAAGCCTAATCCGATTCCTAATCCACTATAGATACTCGCTAATAGCGGATCATGCGTTAAAGGGGGCCATCCCTCTGTTAGAGCCACAAAAATAGGGACGAGAATGGAGCCCACAATCGATTTAAAAATGGCTTGAACACCTAAAAAGAAAAAGCTGCCGACTAATAAAATAAATGTGATGGCCCATAATAGCATAACTGAAGATATATGTAAGACAGGACTTAAAACGAGGGCTGCGCCTGTCGTACCACCTGTTGCCAATTGGTTTGGACTCTGTAATAAGGTAAAACTCAGCGCCTCTATAAAAGTTCCGAGTATTAGCGCGGCGTATAGTTTGATATGAGACATTGAACGAACCCCCTTTTTACATTTGAAATTATAGGTAATAAAGGACTTTCGTGCAAGAATCCACAAAAAAGCATTACTGCGTTCATGCTTTGTTCAACTAAATGACTAAATACGTATTCTTTTAAGTTCTAATTAAACAAGAAATATGGAATATGAGTGTAAGGGAACTTCTTGGATTTTAAAAGGGTCATGAGAAGCTTGTATACAAGAGACTTGTACACCACTAATAAAAAATTATTGAACGAACTTAACAAAACAAGGCGTTTCTTCAAGACAGAGGAACACCCCGTTTATTTTATTGACCAATGGTTCGGTAAAAAGTGTTAAAATCTAATTAATAAGTTAATTGCTTCACTTCATAATAGTTGAATAAAGGATTAAAGGTTAAAAACCATCAAACAACATAAGGGGGACTTAACATTTCAAAAGGATTAGAAACGACCACACGAATCCAGGGTTGGTTATTTGGATTTGCGATTATTCTTTGGGCGAGATCCATTACTCTACTTCCTATATTGATTTTTTCTGTATTCAATCTTAAGGCAAACACATCTTTTGCAGATTGGGTCGATCTATTTTCTTCTTTGGGTTATTTCACCCTCAGCATTCCCGTTCTTGTCCTGTTTTCACGAAAAGAAAGAGCCTTCAAAAAATGGTTTTATATCATGCAGGGTTGGGGAGTCTTTTTTGACATTTTTTCGATTGTGATGACCCCTAATGGAGATACCATTTCTGCCCTCGTTATTGACTTAATTCTTTTGCTTTATATCATCTTTTCAGAGCGTGTAAAGTATACGTTTACTAACGATTAAAAAGTGACCGACTCATACATATGCTGGCCAATATTTCATTGTACAAATGATCTATTTTAAGAGGATCGTGTTTGGAATAAATAGAAAAGAGAAGGTGATGACTGTGTCGGTAGGGGAAACGATTTTATCGATTGAGGATTTAAGAATGAGGTATTCAAGTGACTATGTGCTGAACGGTATTAGCTTGCATGTCCGTAAAGGTGAAATCATTGGATACATAGGGCCAAACGGCGCTGGAAAAAGTACAACGGTCAAGATTATTCTTGGGTTAGTTACGGGCTATACAGGTCAGGTCAAGCTTTTTGGTGAAGACATTTCAAATGGCCATATTGAATATAAGAGGAGGATCGGCTATGTCCCTGAAACCTCTGAGATCTACGACAATTTAACCGCTCAAGAATATTTAACGTTTATTGGTGAGCTCTATGGTATGGACTATGATGAAGCCGATTTAAAGGCGATCCGCATGATGGAAGCTTTTGATCTTAAGGAAGCCTATCATTCTCGTATTTCATCTTACTCTAAAGGGATGCGACAAAAGGTTTTAATTATTTCGAGTCTCTTACATAACCCAGATCTATTGTTTTTCGATGAACCGATCAGTGGTCTGGATGCAAATAGTGTCATGGTCTTTAAAGAAATCATGGCCAGGCTGGCTTCTCAAGGAAAAACGATTTTTTACTCCTCTCATATTATGGACGTGGTTGAGAAGATTAGCCACAGAATCATTCTGTTAAATGACGGAAGATTAGTCGCGGATGGGAGTTTTGAAGAATTACGAGGTCAGAAGAAGGAAGGCACGCTAGAAGAGATTTTTAACCAACTCACCGGTTTTAACGATCACAAAGAAAAAGCAGAAGCGTTTGTCTCCATTGTCCAAGATGGGAGGCGTGTATGAAAGATCCGATCGCATTAAAAGTTATCGACCGGTTTGCAGGTCTATTCAATCGTGTTGGTGTTGAATATGCAACCATGCGCCTTATTTTAAAGGTAAAATTAACATTGGACCAACGCAGAGTGCCAACCATTATGAATACTAGGTCAAAGGGAAACGTAAAAAAGGATACCAATTTTTTTCTGAGATCGTTATGGATGTACGGCTTAATGGGTCTTATCCTTATTCCTTTTGTGGTTATGGGTCATCACTATTTATATCAGATGAGCATTGCGTTCAGTATTTTTATGTTTATCATAATGACGACCATGATTTCAGATTTTTCTTCTGTTTTATTGGATGTGAAGGACAAGAGTATTTTAAATACGAAACCTGTTAGCCCGACCACAATTAACGTGGCAAAGACCTTGCATGTCTCCATCTATCTCTTTTTCGTCACGTTTACAACCACAGCAATCCCCCTAATCGTAAGTCTTGTCGTTCAAGGGATTTCTTTTTTCCTACTCTTTATTGTTGGGATTATGTTGGCTGATCTGTTAGTCCTTTTCTTCACCGCTTTAATCTATTTCTTCATATTGAAGGTGTTTGATGGGGAACGACTAAAGGATATGATCAATTACGTTCAAATTGGTCTGACGATTGCGATTGTAATTGGGTATCAAGTGGTACCAAGATCTTTTGAATTCATAGATTTAAATCTTTCGGTCGATCCAAAATGGTGGCAGATTTTCCTCCCGCCTTTTTGGTATGGTGGAGCGTTCGAGTTTCTATTAAATGAGCGACATTCCCTGATTATTATTCTCTTTGCATTACTAGCACTCATCTGTCCCGTTCTATCAATCTTAGCTTATGTCAAACTGATCCCAGCGTTTGAAAAGAGCTTACAAAAACTTAGCAATCACAGTGAAAAATACCGGAAAGACCATCGCAAACTCACGCTTCTGTTAACAAGGCTTTTCTGCAGAGATCAAACCGAGAAAATCTTTTTCCGTTTTGCAAGTCAAATGATGAAAAATGAACGGGAGTTAAAACTCAAGATCTATCCATCTTTAGGAATGTCGATCATTTTACCCTTTGTGGTGCTTTTTTCATTTTTCTCTAATACGCATTGGTCGCTTTCGGAATTAAGAACAAGTCATGGTTATTTAACGAGTTATTTTAGTTTAACGGTCATTCCATCGATTGTGATCATGTTAAAATACTCCAGCAAATATAAGGGAGCCTTTATCTATGTGGTAACGCCCATTCGAGATAAAAGTCCCATTTTCAAAGGGACATTAAAAGCCTTTTTAGCGCGCTTATTCATCCCGATTTATCTCGTGCTAAGTATCCTTTTTACGATCCTCTTTGGTGCCAGAATCTTACCGGATTTAATCGCCCTGTTATTAGCTGCGTTTTTATATATGGTCATTTGTTTTAAAGTGTTAGGTGAAGGCGCTTTGCCTTTTTCAGAGCCTATTTCAGAGATCCAGCAAGGGAGAGGGATTTTGGTTACCCTACTTCTCGCAATCGCCGTTGTCTTCGCTGGAATCGATTGGGGAGTGAGTACGCTGCTTTATGGTATATATGGTTACATTGTCCTTCTGATCATTGCAAATCTTATTCTGTGGAAGAAGATGTTTAAACTGACTTGGTAAACACGACCATACTTTCTGACCTTGTTAGCGAATTTATTTTAAGAACGAACAATCGATGGATTGGTGTCTCAAAATGAATGATACGGTCACTGAAACACTATGACGAAGCATTTGTAGCGCGTTTTTCTGACGCGTATGAGTGTTACTACCAACAAAATTCTAAGACCAAAGTCATCGATCTCGTTGACGACGTCTTAACCCCTTATGGCGGGCGTTTATTCGATGGGTTTTCTCTAGGGAAAAACGTTAAAAGGTAGGTAGGTTTTATTGGTTAGGGGATCAAGCGACATAATCGGATTTAAGTGTTTTAAGAGGAAGTGCTGAAAACGAGCAATTCCTCTTAAATTAGAAATGATTATTTTCGAAACGTCATACCCGTCACTTCTCCCATAGGATTTGCCGAGTCATGGTCAGGTTTTTTGGAGACATTTTTTGTCGATTGATTAGGACTATAAGAGGAATGAGAAGAGGCTTCTTCTTTTCCCATTTTATTGTTTTTGTTTCTCTCAGTGTTGTTTTGCGGCATTCCAGTTCACCTCCTAGCCAAGTTAGATTGTGTAAAAAGTTAGTTCTTATACGGAACAGAGCAGGACGCTATTCTTAGGCAAAACCAAGCACAAGCCATTTTGATGTTGGTGAACGGTAAAAACAAAACACGATTACCATTATTTTCTATTTATTGAAACTTTTTGTAACTTTTTATCGTATAGAATAAACTAGGAGACATTAAAAGGAGGGATTGCCTATGCCGACAAGAATGATCTTAACTGTATTAGCGACTTTTTGCCTCGTTTTGATCGGATCAAGTTGCACCGTTCAAAGTTCAACAAATGTCGATCATAGATCCGTACACCAAACGACTAACTCTCCTCATAATCAAACGGAAGAACAAACACAAGTGGATGGACACGTCATCTCAATGAAAAAAAAGAAGATTAATGGGCTTAATCCAAACTTACAAGGTTATCATTTAATGTATTGGAGTCAAGGGTTAAAAGTTGAAGCCTATGTGGCGGTTCCAAAAGAAGAAAGTCAGTATGCGTTAATGGTCATTTGTCATGGCGGTTATTATTTACCCCCGACACCTTCGCAACACCATACGAAGGAGATTGATGGCATCCCAATTGGTATGAACGATATAAAGAATGCGTTGCCCGGGTTCATAACTGTTACGCCTATGTACAGAGGGTATGGAGCGGGGGAGGGGGCTGTTGAGGGGTTAAATGAAGATACAATTGATACTAAGAATGCAATAAAAGCTGTAGCGAATTATACTGAGCATCACAAAAAAGTCGCGAAAATTGAAGCCCACCATCTCTACTTATATGGTCAATCATTAGGTGGTGGCGTCGCTCTGAAATTGGCTTCTTTAGACAAAGATGTATTAGCCGTTGAAGCGATTAGCCCATATGTCGGTTTGGACATTAAGGTTCCTACGATGAAAAGCATGATCCGAATTTATACCATGCTTTCGTCGATTATTACGGACAATTAAATTCTGAAAATGAAGCGCTCAAAAAACAATCCATTGCCTATAAGAAGATCACCGCCCCGACAATCATTATTCAGGGAACAGCGGACAAATCGATACCATGGCAAACCGTTCAAGCGTTTTATAACAAATTAAAAGTAACGAATCCTCAAGTAAATTTTAAACTGATACCTGGAGGGAATCACGGACTAGCCAATAAACAGACCGTTCTTAATCAAACGCTATCTGCCTGGTTCCGGCAATATTGGGTAGGTTAACTTTTAGATAAAAACGAGTTCGAAATGGGAGATTAGAATGTATTTGAAAAAAATTACACTGCTAAAGGAAGAGGTTCCGTCTTTTGACCGTTATCCGTTTTCCATCCCTTCAATCAAAAACTTCCATGACATCTCTCTAGAACAAAATGTCACCTTTTTTGTTGGCGAAAACGGCTCTGGCAAATCGACATTGCTAGAAGCGATTGCAGACAAATGTGACTTCAACACTGCGGGGGGTGGACGTAACAATACATATGACGTGTATGCATCCGAATCCGCTCTCAGCAAATACATCCGACTCTCCTGGTTACCTAAAATTTCGAGTGGCTTTTTCTTACGATCCGAATCGTTTTATAACTTTGCCACTCATATTGATGAAGTGGATGATGATCGAGGATTTATAGATTATGGAGGAAAATCGCTTCACAAACAATCGCATGGAGAATCATTTTTATCTTTATTTCTCAATCGCTTTAAAGGAAAGGCGATCTACCTGCTAGATGAACCAGAGGCCGCCTTATCACCCGCCCGTCAGTTAGCCTTCTTAAAAATCATTCATGAATTGACATCAACGAGTCAAGCTCAATTTATCATTGCGACTCATTCTCCAATCCTGCTAGGCTATCCGGATGCGACGATCTTAAGTTTTGATGAGGGCACTATTTCAGAGGTTAGCTATGAAATGACCGATCATTATCAAATCACCAAATACTTCATGCAGCACCGAGAAAAGCTCCTCACTGAATTATTTAGTGAAGAAGATTCTTGACCACTGTTAGAGTCTCTAATTTAAATATAAATGGGGAGGTTTTTTTTGAAGAAGTGGATGTTGTTTTTGTTAATTCTCGGTTTGATTCAGTGGAGCAATTTTCAGGAAACAAATCTAAAATATAAGGAAGAAGATTAGTGAAGTCGTTTTATGAATAAAAAAGACGAAATAATGACACATCAATTAAATGCGATAAATCTTGTAAGCGGTTTGGAGAACTTAAGTGAACCAGAATGGCGAACCGCGAGTGGAGAAGGCAAATGGACCCTTGCAGAAATCATTGGCCATTTTGTACCTTGGGATGAATTTATAATGCAGAAGCGTTTGCCCTATTTACTCTTAGATCAAGATCAGGATCTCCTGAAAGGCCCCGAAAGCCAATACTTAAACATAGAATCAGCCCTTATAAGCAGGAACGAAGATCTACACACCACCATACAAAAATTTATTGCGACAAGAACCGCACTTTATAGATTGCTAAATGACGCTCCTGATCAAAAATGGGAGAAGACTTGCTTTATTGGGAGCCATAAATTTTCGTTTTACGAGTACTTTAAAGGATTGGCAGAACATGATCCGCATCATTTTAGCCAAATCAAAAAGGTTTTGACACTAGATCAAGATCTTGTTTAATTTTTATCTCCCTCTATTTAATAGGGACATGACAACAAATCCACAAAATTTACCACCATTCGTTTTTGTAATTCTCGAGTAGGTTCCCAGCCCATATTGTCATATATCGCCTTCTTGGTATGAAACACCTAAAGCCGTTCCGACATGGCTTAACTTTAGAAAAGTGATAACTTGCTGATTGTGTTAAAATGAATAAGGGAATCAACGGGTATTTCTATTAACTATACGAATTGAGGGTTAGTATGGGTTTCGACTGGAAAAAAATTTTGATCTTAATGATTCCTGCCCTTATAATCGGGGTTGGATTGATTCTTTCGTCTAACGACCATTTAAGGGCTATTGCCTCTGTTCCTGTTATTCTCGCTTGGATTATTTATTACACATGGGTATACGTTGATAAAAGAAAAACAAAGTAAATGTTTGATCATCAAAAAAGGGAAGGAGAACGCCTTCCCTTTTTTTGCGCTTTAATTGCAGTGGTCAGTCATTCCATTATTCTACGGACACAACTGGTATCAGGACTCGATCAAGAAGTAAACGGCTGACTCAAGACAATCCGTTCGTCACACCATCACCATTTTCTTGACCCACAACAGGTTTGTACTATCGAAGCTTAAACTGGTGAGTCAATACATGCCGTGAATACAAGGAAAGCTGATTAAAGGATTCTAGCTTGAGCTGATTTTTATTAGAATCCACTCTGACTTGATATAATAGTTAGGTGGAACGCAGCCGAGAGATTCTCGCTTGATTGAACCACTAAATCTTTTAAGGAGGCCGTACATATGTCAGATCTGTCTATTTCAGCTCATCAATCTGGTACGTTTCAACTTGGCGGTGATCTTACCGTTAATCGTTTAGGTTATGGTGCCATGCAGCTTACCGGTAAAGGGGTTTGGGGAGAACCTCGTGATCCTGATGAAGCCGTTCGTGTTCTCCAAAAAGCCGTTGAACTTGGAGTGAATTTCATTGATACCGCTGATTCTTATGGTCCATTTGTCGCGAATCGCCTGATTAAGAAAGCTCTTCATCCATATAAAGAAGGCGTTGTGATTGCTACAAAAGTAGGACTCACACGATGTGGCCCGGATGACTGGCGCCCTGTTGGTCGTCCCGAATATTTGAGACAACAAGTCGAGCTTAACCTCATTGACCTTGGACAAGAGACTTTAGATCTTCTTCAATTACATCGAATCGATCCAAAAGTTCCATTAGAAGAGCAGGTTGGGGAACTTGAAGCGATGAGAAAAGAAGGGAAAATTCGCCACATTGGTTTAAGTCAAGTCAGCGTGGATGAAATCAAAGCTGCACAAAAAATTGCGCCAATTGCATCCGTTCAAAACCTTTACAATCTCGCCAATCGCGAATCCGAAGAGGTATTGGACTTCTGTGAGGAATCTAACATTGCCTTTATCCCTTGGTTCCCACTCAATACAGGTGGCTTAGCCAAAGCGGGCAGCCCACTTGATACGTTAGCAAAGGAAAAAGGGGTGCAGCCTGCTCAACTCGCACTAGCCTGGCTGCTTAAGCGCTCATCTGTAATGCTGCCGATTCCAGGAACGTCTTCTGTGAAGCACGTTGAACAAAACATAGCCGCTGCTGGTATCGAACTTAGCGAGGCTGAATTCGACACATTAACACAAGCCGTTAAATAAAATAAGGTCAATTTTGAGATAAGAGGACACGACAGACGTGCCCTCTTATTTTTTGCACTAAGAAAACATTTTTGCGTGCGGTGAATACAATGAAATAAAGAGTGAAGAGGAGTCGGTTTGGATGGCTTTACCAAAACGTATTCAGAAGAAAGTCTTACTTAATTCATAGATCTGTAAAGAGTTAGGTATTTTAAACGAGGAAGCGTATAACGTCGTGAATAAGATCAAAAAAAGAAAATGAAGATGCACACGTTTTCCATACCATGAAAAGCCGTTGACCTTTGAGGGAATCAACGGCTTTTGTTTGAAGTTCTAACGGAATAAACTAATTTTCCGGAAACCGGACCCACTTTTATGACAAATAAATAGAGCGTTTTATGAAATTTGAGTTCCTAATGACATATTAGAAAAGAGCCTAAAGTAAAAACCTGAATCAAATTAATAGATGTACGATTGCTCCAAATGCCAAACCACACATTTGAACTTATCACATCATTGATGATAAATACGTTATGTGCCTTAGCAGTAGTGATTAATCCGAAGTTTAGGGGGGAAAACCTAAGTAAGATCGTCCTAAGTGAAATGAAAGGAGTAGCGACTACCAATGGGATTGAACATCTTATTGTTCCAGTACGTCCCTCTAAGAAATCGGATCATCCAAATGTTGATATGAGTCAATACATCACCTGGAAAAACTACAAGGGTGAGTATTATGACCCTTGGTTAAACGTTCATAGTAAAATCGGTGGAAAGCTGTTAAAAGTTTGTGATAAATCGATGTATATAGACGGTTCGATCGAACAATGGGAAGCGTGGACAGATCTAACGTTCGATAATAAGTTAGAGTCGTTCATCCCGACAGGTTTGGTTCCACTAAGAATCGATCCTCTTAATAACTATGCGTATTACATTGAGCCGAATGTTTGGTTTGAACACCCGCTAAAGGATTAGTTTCGGGACGGAGTTTAGATCACACAAACGCACCAACTATTTTAAGTGAATCTTTGATCTCGTAGAGTGTGGGTTAGATACTACCCGCAGATTTGACGGGGAGCCGGAAAATAATGTTAGGATTAGAATACCTAATCACGGTTGGAGGTGTAGGATGATATATATTGAGACATCGAGATTACGATTACGCGACTGGGAAGAAGCAGACTTAAAACCCTTTATTGAATTGAATGCGGACGAAAAGGTAATGACTTATTTCCCCAAAACTTTATCCACCGAAGAGACAAAGGTGTTCTATAAAACAATCGTATCTGAATTTGAAGAATATGGATTTGGATTATATGCAGTTGAATTGAAAGAAAGTAAAGAGTTTATAGGATTTATTGGCTTTCACAGGGCAACAATCGAAGTAGACTTTACACCATGTATAGAAATTGGATGGCGACTAAAGAAGGAGGCTTGGGGAAAAGGTTACGCAACTGAGGGAGCAAAAGCCTGTTTAAACTATGGATTTAACCTATTAAATTTTAACAACGTTTACAGTTTTACAGCTGATGTTAATGATCCTTCAAAAAATGTCATGAGAAAAATTGGGATGCAATTTATTAAAACTTTTAATCACCCCAAAATCGAGACAAGTAGTTCCTTAAATAAACATGGACTCTTTCATATAAACCAAGATCGTGGTAATCGTTAACGATTCAGATAGTTCGCTCTTTCTCGGAGCGATATTTTCTTTTTTAGATTACAATTGAACGAATCCTGATAGTAGAACTCGCATGTTCTTGAAGTGATGGCCAGCGAAAGTTGAAGAGCCTATGAGTGGTTGCGTCGATAGTTCTTGTTGCACTTACAGTTCGGATTTTTCTTTATTAAAGGACATGTACTTTAATGATCTTAAAACTAACAGGCTCTCCTTGATTGTAAAACACCTAAAGTAGGTGATATCGTTTTTCAAGGTCACAATCATGCGACAATGGTCGTCGGTGTGTATCCAGATGGCACCTATGATGAAGTCGAAGCACTACCAAATTACATTTATGTGACCGAACATACACATAAAAAGTGGCAACCCAAAAACGTCATGCGTATTCTTGCGACCTAGTCCTTCGAAAAAGATCGTCATATGTCATTTGACCACTTTATGCCTAACGGAAACTACCCTTCATTTTCATCATGCTGATCCATCTTATCCACTGCCCGTTTAAGTTCATCATTAGTCAAGTGCGTGTAAATCATTGTGGTTTGAATGGACGAATGGCCAAGCTGACGCCGAAGCTTGGGCACATCGTTATTCTCCGCATGATAACGCGTTGCAAAGGAATGGCGTAATTTGTGAACCGAAAGAGCAGGTTTTCCAAACTCTGTCGCATATTTTTCCACCATTTTTTCAACGGCCCGAGGTGTCATGCGTCGCGTTGTACCTTTAGGTCCCATAGGAGAGGAGATGAACAGCGCTTTAACCTGGTCTGTCAGCTTGTATCGAGCCTTTCGAACGGCCAAATAATCTCTAAGATCTAGAAGGGCTTGCTCACTAAAAAAGACATATTGTTCTTTGTTCCCTTTACGGGTGACACGCGCACTGAATTTTTTGAGATCGAGATCATCCACATCCAAACCGACAATTTCTGAGAGACGAAGCCCTGAACCCAATATTAAAGAAATAATAGCCGTATCACGTTCGCGATTTTGTATATGAAAATTATAGCGTTTTTTATTATCCTTATATAACTCCCCATAACCTTGAGCAATAAAGGAGCGAAACTGCTCATATTCTCGATCCCAAAGGATTTTACCCGACATTTTCTGAGCAATGGCTTCTTGATCTTCTTTGACCTGGTTCAGTTCAATTTTGGCCATCACATTGCGCTCGAGGTAGGGTTTTAACTCTTTTGTTTCTGCAATATTCTGCAAATAACGAAAAAGGGCTTTAAGCGCAGACAACTTTCGATTGACCGTTAGGGGAGAGTTATCCAAGCGAAATTGAAGGAAGGAGAGGAAGTCCTCAATTTCCTGAACGGTTAATCCATTTAACGTTTCTAACGGGATCTCTGTGCGGCTACCGGAAAAATACCCTTCAGAAGTGAGCCAATCAAAGAAGATCAGGTAATCATGACAATAATTTAAAAGGGTCGCTGCCGATAAGGTACGACGTTTTTTTGAAATGTATTCTTGAACATACCACGGCAACAGTTGGACTTTTTCATCCACACGCTCATGAAAGCGCAATTCAGCATCTCGATTCATAGAAAATTCTCCTTTTAAGATTATAATTATTCTAATTTAGTAAACATAAAGAAATAAAGTTGATGAACTCGATCAATCTGACATACAATCAAATCAATGTATTAATCAATGAAACTAAATTCTAGTTACGGATGAAATCATTTATAAAAACGCTCTAAACAACGTTGAATTCAACTCCTTGATTTGTTTAATTTAGTACAAGACTGGAATTTCAGGATTTTGAATGCATTCAATCAAGCACACGGCGAAGATGTGTTAGGGTTAGAAACTAAAGGTGATGATGAACGTAATAAAAGCTTTAACAATCAATTAGAGCGACCATAACGCATCTAATAGCTGCAATACAATGAAACCGATCAATATGTAAGAATTTCCTATTTTTATTATAAACGATCGACTTAATTTCGTCAAAATGATATTTTACGTAATAAACTAACGATCAAGAATTTCGTGCGATATGTATGTGTTCCCCGTTCTGATTTATAACAGCCCCACATTCTACTTCATAGTTAAAATTGACAATTCAAATTCCGCTTCTCCTAGATCAACAAACTCCATTCCAATTAATTGAAATCTTTCCTCCAGTTTTCATTGAAGATAGGTTTCCTGTTTCAAAGTAGCATCGTCTGCTATTCCATCATCAGCGTCTTGTGTCCAAGGAATCTTCGAAAAGTCTTTCTCCATAAAATCAACAAATTTATAATGACGTAATCAATTTGCAAGAACTGGAGTGACAGCCCTTTTTATGCAGAACTTCGCATAACCTGGTTTGTGGAAATCCTCTACCAGAACTACCTTCTCCCCTCCAATTTTATGAGTGCGTTATGATCAGCTTAATCATTTTGTTCTTATTTGGTAGTAAATACCACCAGTAAAAGGCAGAGAATGAACGTCTCTGCCTTTTACTGGTGGGCCAGCTTAATTGAATCTTTATAAGTG
Organism: uncultured Sporolactobacillaceae bacterium; assembly: GCA_963829575.1. Taxonomy (GTDB): domain Bacteria; phylum Bacillota; class Bacilli; order Bacillales; family Sporolactobacillaceae; genus KACC-23026. The sequence continues at coordinate 120,900 of CAWHJF010000021.1, forward strand.
TATCATCTATCAAGCTTTTTAAAAATGAAGGGGTAATGCACACCTTTCATTTTTTTATAACTACAAGTTAAATATCGCTTTAGGATTGACTCCAAACATCGATCATAAAGGATAATGCAGCCGGGTTGGCTCGACCACCTGGAATTAAATAGTTTAAAACATCATAAGACACGACAACGTAATAAGAAGTCCCTGCCGTTAGCGTTGCTGATAGAAGTTGTGAATCCGCACGTATGGTTTGCCAATTGTAAGGAGCTCCTTCCGTCAACCCAATTGCAGGGGTGGTTGTATTGCCATCCAACAGGACCGGTGACTGAGTCATTAATGTCCCAGTTGTTGCATCGTATATACCTACTTGATAATTATGAGCATTATCGGCAAAATTCGTTGCTGATATGAATAGCCCCGAGAAGTCAACTGTAGGCGTGAACTGCGCCGCCATGGCAAAATATCGGGTCTCTCCTGAACTTGTCGTCGAATCCCATACATATTGAGGGTCCGTTTGCCCTACTGGTAATGTTAGTCCATCAAAGACGGTCGAATTCGTGTAAGGAGCAATTCTTGGCCAATAATAGTACAGGTTCGCAATAACTGTGGCAAGTGCCGCTGAACTGCTGGCTCCAATCGCACCTGCAACCGCATCATCACGACTGACGTCTGATACATAGGTAAATCCTGAAGGTCCTCCACTCGATAACAGTCGCACAAGAGGAGCAGGTGTTCCTGCAACTGGAGCAGAGGCTTGCAAATACGGCGTATATTCTGTAGGGGATAGACCAGAAACGCTATCAGCTCCAGTAGAATTCGGCCCTTCTGCACTTCCCACCAATTATTTTGAGCATCCACAGTGACAGGAGCTAAATTCAGTAAACCATATTCCACATTGTTATAAATATTATTGTCGTGGATCACAGGAGTAGTGGTAACTGTAGCATTAATTTGGATGCCAATTTCGTTCTGAGTAATCGTGTTGTTCGTGACAACCTGAGCATAGGGGCTGCGCAAAAGGATGCCATACAAAGTAGCCCCAGTGACGGTGTTCCCTGTAATTGTTACTGGACCAACCATACCTGAACTTGTCACAATTCCCCGTTTCAAACTAGACGCGTGAATGTTATTATTCGCAACGGTGATGTTCTCCGAGTCACCTCCACAATTAATTCCATCATTGACAGCGACAGGACTTACAATATTGTAAACAGTATTATCGTGAATATTAACATTGTTGGCTGTATTCAAACTATCATTACCGTAGACAAAAACCCCAATCGCCCAACCATTATTGTTCGGGTCACTCGCATCGTTATTGCCAATGTTATAAACTTCATTATTAGCAATTTCAAGCGTATCTACCGGTCCAACGTTGATGCCAAATGTCCCAAAACTTGCTACGGGCCTAGTTAAACTCCCAATATCGTGCACAATATTATTTGATATCGTAAGGTTTGTATAACCGCCCCCATCTAAACTTGTCAATATTCCGGAAGCATCTGCAGTTCCTGTATAAGAAGGGTTTGTTACGGTAAAGCCATCAAAGACCACATTATCCGCTTGGATACTCACCATGTAATAGCGTTCTGTTGCACTATTTCCATCTAAAATTGTGACTTCTGGCCCATCTGTCGATTGAACGATTAGCTCCTTATTGATCGTGATCATTGGTGTCGTTGTCTGCGGTTCTGTATAAGTTCCCGGTCTTACAAGAATCATATCGCCATTTATAGCCGCATTGATCGCTTGTTGAATCGTAGGATAATCATCTGGAACATAATAGGTAGGCAAACAATCATCTCCTAATTTTTTTATTTCTTTAATTCTTTATAGTTTATGAACAAGAAGTAGAAACGGTTTGTACGATCAACTAATATATGGATATAAAGAAAAAGCGGAGATAGATTAGTAGCGCATATTCCTGTCGAATTTCATTCTATTTCTATTATATTACACGTGGTTTTTCTTAAATCTATAAAGTTAGGTTTGTCAGTAAAGGAGACATTCTTTTCTTAACCCTTTCTTCAACCGCCCTCCCTAACTTCATCAAGATAGGTCTGCAAGGCATGCTTCCAATCTCTAAGTGGTGTGAAACCATTTTTCCGACACGCCTCATTGTCTAAAACAGAATATTTAGGTCGTGAAGCTCGCCGTTGAAATTCTTCTGATGTTAATGGTTTAATATGAACCGTAATCTTAGCTCGTTTAAAGATTTCATTAGCAAACTCATACCAGGAACACTGACCGGAATTAGTAGCATGGTAAATACCATACTTATCTGATTGGATGAGTTCCACAATAAAAGAAGCAAGATCAACTGTATAAGTCGGTGAACCCATTTGATCATGCACAACACCGAGTTCACTCTTTTCCCTAGCTAACTTGAGCATAGTCTTAACAAAATTTGAGCCCCCATGCCCATATAACCAAGCCGTCCTGACAATATAAAATTTAGAACAGAATTTTTGAATAAACGCTTCTCCTGCTTGTTTGGTCTTTCCATATACCCCTAAAGGGTGAGTGATATCTTCTTCTTTATACGGGGTTGTGGCTTTACCATTAAAGACATAGTCCGTACTTATATAACAAACAACCGCGCCAATTCTTTCTGCTGCTTCAGCAATATATTTCGTTCCTAAGGCATTGACTAAATAAGCTTCTTCCTCATTTTCTTCAGCCTTATCTACATTCGTATAGGCAGCAGAATGGATAATAATACCAGGTCTGACTTCTTGAACCTTATTTATAACCTGATCTCTATTGGTAATATCTAAATGGTTCCGCCCCCATCCATAAACGACATAAGCTCCCGTCTTCCTCAAGGCTTTCACGATGTCTTGACCCAATTGACCTTGTGCGCCTGTTACGATAATTTTCATTTTTCACATTAACCTTTCTCTAAATTTTTTCTGTAGGCTATTAGTCTTTCAAACGCCTATCTTCCCACCAATCTTGATGTTCAACGTACCATTTAACAGTTTGTTCCAGTCCCGTATCAAAGTCATACTTGGGTACCCAACCTAGAGTGCTTTGGATTTTACTAGCATCAATTCCATATCGCCGATCATGGCCTGGACGGTCTTCGACAAAATTAATCAGGGATTAGGTTTATTCAAAAGAGATAAAATGGTGTTGACGATTTCGATATTTGTTCGTTCATTATTCCCACCGATATTATATATTTCACCTGATACCCCCTTGTGAAGTACTAAATCTATAGCCCGACAATGGTCTTCAACATGCAACCAATCGCGAATATATTTGCCATCCCCATAAACAGGTAATCCTTTATCATATAACGCATGAATAATCATTAGAGGAATTAATTTTTCAGATAACTGATAGGGTCCGTAATTATTCGAACAACGTGTTATATTAATTGGAAGTTTATATGTTTGATGATAAGCACGCACGATCAGATCAGCACTTGCCTTACTTGCGCTATAAGGACTATTTGGGGATAAAGGCGTATCCTCAGTAAATAGCCCTTTTGTTTCTAAACTTCCATAGACTTCATCAGTGGATATTTGAATATATTTAGATATCTTATAAGTCTTTGCTGCATCCAATAGGACCTGCGTTCCCAAAATATTAGTTTTCAGAAATCGTTCTGGATGATTAATGCTTCGATCTACATGTGACTCCGCTGCAAAATTTATCACCACATCGAATTGTTCTTCTTTGAAAAGCGCCTCAATAAAAGCTCGATCAGTGATATCTCCTTGTATAAATCTATAATTTTTCTTTCCTTCAATATCCTTCAAATTTTCAAGGTTTCCAGCATAAGTTAATAGGTCAAGATTAATAATTTCATAAGAAGGATAATGTTTTATTAGATGACGAATAAAATGGCTCCCAATAAAACCAGCTCCACCTGTAACAAGTAATTTCATAGCAACGAATCCACCTCTAGATTAAAATTCGTTTCGATATGTGCTAATAAAGGATGCTGTTGATCTTTATCTGATAGTATGGGATTGTCCGTCGGCCAATCTATCCCGATTTTGGAATCTTTCCACAAAATCCCCCGTTCATGTTCCGGTGAATAATAAGCATCCACTTTATATTGGACTTCAGTGTTTTTGACAAGCGTACAAAATCCATGGGCATACCCCTTAGGAACCAGTAACTGTCGCTTATTAGCTTCACTTAGAATAACACCAACCCATTCACCATAAGTTGGAGAACCACGCCGAATATCTACCACAACATCATAAACTGCCCCACTCGTCACTCTTACCAATTTCGTTTGTGCTTTTGGCGCTATTTGATAATGTAACCCCCTCAATGTCCCGGCTGGTCCTGATAACGAATGATTATCTTGCACAAACTTGTCATTTAATCCATATTCTTCAAACAGTTGTTGATTATAACTCTCCATAAAAAAACCACGATGGTCACTATGAACATGGGGTTCAATGATCATTACATCTGAAAATTTTGTTTTAATTCGTTTCATTTCATCCTCTCCTTAGTTATTGATCACAGTTTTCATCTAGGGACTTAGCCTTAATGCGGATCAAACCCCTATATAATCTTTAGCAATATGGGCTGTAGGCGTTTTTTAAATTAGTGACAACTCTGTCCCAGTTATATCGCTGGGCTGTCTTTACGGCATTTTCAGAAATGAATTTTTTGAAAGCTTCATCTGTCATAATTCTAAAAATGGCGTCCGCGGTCCCTTGTGAATCTCCGACATCGACCATCAGGCAGTTTTGACCATGGATGCAAAACTCCTCGTTACCATTAGCTCTTGTTGTAACAACTGGGGCGCCTGAAGCCATCGCTTCAAGGATCGGCATACCGAACCCTTCATGATTAGAGGTTTGGACGAATACGCCGCAATTGGCATACAAGTTAGCAACCGATTGGTCATCGGGTACGCCGACGTTAAGGGTAGGAACCCCAGGAACGTAGGCCCCTTCAACTCCAAATGTCACAAATGATACATTATTTAGTCTTTGATAAACTTTATCTACTGCTTGGGTTGTCACTCCAAATCCTTTGAGATGCTGGCTTTTTCTTCCGATCGCGAGAACTCTGAATGGATCGTAATCTTGAGTCCGGTTTGGTTTGAATAAATCCAAATCTATCGCAATCGACACATTATTTGCTTGTTTATGAAAACGATGCGCCAGCTGGCGGGTGGTCCATTCAGCTACAGTAAGATAATTTACATTCAACCCGTACGTATTACGGACCAACTCTTGAAATTCATGAGAATGCGGGTAATAGCTTTCCTCAATATCTTGGACGAGGTAAAACGGAATCCCTCTCCCCCCTTGAGCAGGATCACAGCTATCATAGACCGTACTGACTGTGTTCCACCACGTCGCGACCTTTATTGCATCCATACTCTTTAATGTTTTCAGCATTTCTTGATACGTTCTGAAATGCCTAACTTGAATCTTTAATGGAAACCAACTAGGTTGTGTATCCAACGCAAATAAATGCACCTGGTAACCGATATCATGCAGATGGTTAACATGTTCAAATACATTTTTAATGCCTCCGGAAACACCCGTTGCTTCCAGTACATAGACAATTTCACGGCATTTAGAGGATAGTATGATAACCACTCCATTTCCTTTCGAATCGAGTTCGAGCTTCAAATTCCTTCATTTCATAAAAATTGTTCTGAGATTTGTTCCCTCTTGTTTTTCCTTCAAGATGGATGGCAGCTGCTGCCCCGCAATAGACGACTCTCCAGCCCTTCAGCCTCGCGCGGTAGCAGAAATCCACATCCTCATAAGCGGTAAAATACTCTTCGGAAAACAAGCCAATATCCTGAACAAGTTTTTGTTCTATTAAAAATAGCGCACCGGTTAAAGCGACATTATCCTCAACAGATTTTGCCTGTTGCAGGTCACCCGGCATGTGGCGATATCTATGCTGGAAACAGTTGTTTTCGAAAACCATACCGCCATGCTGGATCGTTAAATCAGGATAGAGAAGTCTCGCTCCGGCAATCCCAATATCAGGTGAACTTTTCATTGTATTGAGCATATGGTCAAGCCACTCTGGCTGATTAAATAAAATATCATTATTTACAAGCATGATATACCGACCGGTTGCGGCCTGGATTCCTTCATTGACAGACCGGCTGAAGCCTTGGTTTTCAGGTTTAGCTATGACTCTAACATTCTCCTGTGCCCCCCAAGCAAGCAACTGCTGCTGGATCCCGGCTTCACTTCCATCATCAATGACAAGTATTTCATAGTTTTTTCCAGCTATGGTGGGCTTGAGAGACTGAATACATTGCTTTATAAGGTCCACCTGATTAAAGGTTGGAATGACGAAGCTCACTTTTGTTGAATCAAGTGCCTGTTCACACGGTCTATGCCCTGAGTTCAGTAAAGCTAGACACTCATCGGACACCAGAACGGTAGCCATCAGCATCTCCCGGGAACCGCCTCCTCCGAGAAAACTCATGAAATTTTCATAGCCCGCTTTATCAAATTCCCTACACAAAATCTCTCTGTAGAGGCTTTGTACGAACAAAGCCTCGCTCGCTCTATAAAAAGACCGGAGAATAGTTGGGATTGAGGAATGGTTTTTGTTCACCTTTTGAAGGGGTTGGTCATATTGGTTTTGGCATTCAGGCATTTTCAAAACATTAATGATCATTGTAATTTTACGTTCCGGTTCATTGGTACGAGGAAGGTACAATTGCACCTCACTTTCGCTCGGCTGCCTCCCTGCAAGCTCCAAAAAGACCGCTTGAATAAAATCTCTGCCTTGCTTTTGGAAAAGATCGTAAAGCTTTTGAGCAATTCTCAAGATGACACTCCCTTTGTATTTATGATTTTTCTGTTATAGAGAGGCTAACCAGTGTCGAAAACTCCGGTGACGAAAGAAAGCTTGCCAGTACGTTGATTCGCGACCCTCCATTCTGCACAAAATTGACATATCCTTTCTTTCCAGCTTCATCAGGCGCTCTGAGAAGAAACTCCTCATACAACTGATCGACAAAGTAATCAGGATCCGCTACATGATAAAAGGAAGCAATATTATCTCTGATTGTAGTGGGTGCCTCTGGATGATTCGGAACCTTTCGTTTAAGAGATCTACTGAACTCCTGCGATTGAATATTAAATACTATTAGTTCAGCCCTTGAATACCCGGAAGCAAGCAACCGCTTCGATTGAGTCAATTCATGGTCAATTGGTTCCCGGTGATAAAGCTGTTGATATAAATTTCTAATGAACTCCTCTTCCTCTTTTCGGTAGAAATGACGGAACTTAGTGACTATTTTTTGTTCGGAACGCGTACCTGTTCGTTGGGGTGAAGGTGCTTCTTTTCCACGGGTCAATTCATTCACTGCCAACATGAGATCAGTTGCTGCTTTCTCAGGTGTATAGTGTTCGCGGATAAACGCTTGCAACCGGACTGCCTTCTGTTTCGCTTCCTCATGATTGTTAAAGACATGACGCATCATTCTTTTTAACTCGACAACTGAGGCTTCAGCCCAAGATTGGTCTGGCTTATAGCCCGAATAATAGGGCTGCTGATTAACTGGAACCAGTCGATAAGGGATGAGAAAACTGTTGTCCTCCTTTAAAAAGTCTGTATGACCTCCCCAACCTGTCGCTATGACAGGGAGACCGTGGGCTCCTGCTTCAAGAAGCGGATAACCTAGCCCTTCTCCGCGGCTGGCGTGGACGAAAGCTTGGCAACTTTTATACATTCCAGCCATTTCATTGTCATTACGGATGGCCGTATCCACAAATACTCTTCCAGGAGTCGGGTATTTAGCTCGTTCCTTTCGCACATTTTCTTCTACAAATGCATTATGGGATTTAATGATAAGCACAACATCTTCATGAGCTGAAAACTCCTCAAAATAGGCTTTCAGTAGCAAATCATAACCTTTTCTCTCAATCCACTCAAAAATGGACAGAAATTTAAACGAGGGTTGATGGTGCATATAAGAAGGCAATTGGATGTTGGGAGGATTTAATGTGGCGTGGGACAGGCTAGGCCTGATTTTGTATATAGGAACATTGACACCTGATTGGCGAAAAACTTCCTTGTTCTGTTCGCTTGAAACAAATAAACCGTTCATTTGATTCGCTTTACCGATCCAAGTGTCAGGGATTTTTGATGTTTCCCAGTAAGTAAATCCTACTGTCACACCTGGCTTTCGAACCCACAGGTCGGGTGTTTGATGCAGCACATTGAATTGGTCAGCATCTAAAGGTTTTCCAATCAACTGATTGAAAAATTGAACCTGTTGGGGCGGCAACTCCAACCGCGGCCAATTATTTGAAATTAAATCGAGCTTTACGTCAATATTTTGATTCTGCAGACCAAGAAGGTATTCTCTGCATGCCCTGCTATAGCCCGAATGATCAAACACCGAACCTTTCCAAACGAGTTGTACCATGGGTCATCCCCCTTTCGTTTATTGAATTTATTTTTTATTGATTACCAATATCTCCTGTAAGCGTTCCATCATTCGTTCGACACATTTCTTCCAGGAGTAGTTGGTGGTTACCAGTTCACGCGCTTTTTTTCCTTTTTCTTTCGCTTCCGATTGATTTTGATAAACATGCCTCATGAGCTTTTTCAAGTGATTCTTATCCGGAATGGCCCATTCCATCTGAGTTTCAAAAGCTTTGATTGGTTGATATCCAGAAACATTGATAAGATAACCCGTTTCCTCCTTAACAAAGTCCAAATGCGCCGACCAATTCGTCGTAATAACCGGCAGCCCGCAACCCATGGCTTCCATGGCCGTCATATTCCATCCCTCTCCATGTGTAGGCAGGACGTAACAGTCCGAACTATTATAAAGCTGAGCTATTTTTTCATCCGTCCAGCTTTCGGATGTTGTTAGGAGAATGATAGATGATCTTAAGGTTCCAGATATCCGAAGTGCCCACTCGTTAATTTTATCCTTCTGTTCCTGCATTTCCTGTGGGTTCGCCGCCCTAGTTTTTAAAATTAGGCAAACATCCTCTTCCTCCTTGAATTCTTCGAAAAAAGCTGAGATTAATGTGTCGATCCCTTTACGCGGATCCCAACCTGAACATACTGTAGTAAAAGCAAATTTCCGTTTTTCGGGTACTTCCATCTTTTCACTATGAGGTCGAAAAATTTTAGCGTCCATACCCAGTGGCATAATTCTAAGCTTCTCAGGGCTTACACCGCTGTTTTTAAACGTTTCGTAATTAAAAGTTGATGGAACCCAAATTTCATCCATCTGGTTGCATTTTTCCTCCCATCCTATCGGAAGTCGGTTGCATTCAAACATCGTCAGGCCGATATTGTACTGACCTGGTTCCGGCTTTAAATAGGCGGGGATGAAATTAAATAAATGAATATGCTTATCCGGAAGAGACTGATTGGGTAGACTCTTTAATAAAGCTTCCTCTTTCGGATCCAGCTTAATGGGCGAACTCCCTTCTATGACACATGGCGTATATTTAACTTTCGCTCCCTGCCTGACCAATTCCAGTACTAATGCGCGGTTTTGTTTGGCGTATCCCGTTGGCTCAAACATCGTCCCTTTATTGTGGACAAATACTTGTTCCACCAAGCCCTTATCATCGGTTGCCAATTTATGATTTCTGTCTTTTAAATTTATTTCTTTACGATCCCCTTCTAGCATACCTATCACCTCTTTTCCCAGACTCAGTTGGAGAACCATTTCTTATTTCCATCATATAACTTCAATTCTTCTTGCTGATCTATAGACAGAGCAGGCAGCCCAATAAACGTGAGCAGTTCATTTACAGACTTGGAATTACTTGTCAAACTTTCATAGGACGACATTGTAAATGGTGCATGCAACTTATTAACCTCGACCATAATCATTGTATAAGCTTTTCTTATATGTTCAAGGATGCGTGGATATCCAAAATGGTTCGTGGAAGCCAACTGAGACTGAATGACTGGGTGCCAGTCTCTTGTTGTTACTAAAACGTGCACATTATATCCAGCATTCCTCATTTTGGTAATGATTTCACCAATATCTGGCCACTGCCTGTCATGAGGTAGACTTCTGCGAAAAACAATCGGTTTTTCTGGTAAAGGGAATTTAAGATCATCCCACTCTTGGCTGTGTTGATCGCTTCCCAGACAACCTGCACTCATTAATACCTTAGAAAGCAAGCGTGTGCCACTGCTCTCTGGTCCTACTACAAGATAAGCATTTACCATACTTACACCTCTTTCCTTCACTCAGATTGAGGAATCTATTCGTGTATCATCTCGATTTTGTATAGTTTTCAAGATCTGAATCCACCATCATTTCGATGAGTTGCTTGAAACTGACTTCTGGTTCCCAACCAAGCTCCCGCTTAGCTTTGGAGGGATCCCCTAGCAAAAGGTCTACTTCCGCAGGTCGGATGAATTTCGGGTCAATGACGACATGGTCCTGCCAATTAAGTCCGACATGATTAAACGAGATGTCCACCAATTCCTTAACTGTATGGGTCTCACCTGTTGCAATCACATAATCATCCGGATTATCCTGTTGAAGCATCAACCACATTGCTTTGACATAATCCCCAGCAAATCCCCAATCTCTTTTGGCATCCAAATTTCCTAAATGGAGCTCTTTTTGCATCCCTAGTTTAATTTTAGCTACTGCATCCGTTACCTTCCGTGTGACAAACTCAAGTCCACGCCTAGGGGACTCATGATTAAACAAAATTCCCGAACACGTGAACATCTCGTAACTCTCCCGATAATTGACCGTAATCCAGTGGCCATAAGCCTTCGCCACCCCATATGGACTGCGCGGATAAAATGGCGTGCTTTCCTTCTGCGGTGTTTCCTGGACTTTCCCGAACATTTCACTACTAGACGCCTGGTAAAACTTCGCATCAGACTTTGCATGCCGGATCGCTTCTAGAATATTGGTTACCCCAAGGCCTGTTACTTCGCCCGTGTAAATCGGCTGCCGCCAGGAATCACCAACAAACGATTGTGCCGCAAGGTTATACACCTCATCAGGTTTAGCAAGCTGGACAGCTTCGGTTAAGGAAGTTAGGTCACGGAGATCTCCCGAAATAAATTCTATTTCATTTTGGAACTCTTTAATATTTTCAGAGGTCGGCGTGGCTGTCCTTCTCTTCAATCCGTATACCTTATAACCCTTTTCAAGCAAGAGCTCCGCCAAATAAGAACCATCCTGTCCTGTGATTCCCGTAATTAGTGCTTTTTTCACTTTTATTCCTCCCATTTGAAGTTTGATTATAATTTTTATGATTTTTTCGTTTGGTCATCCTGAATCCACTGTTTGATTTTTTGTTCCTTTGATTTATGTGCAACCAGCAGTCCATCCTCTGTTGAGGCTACTATCAGATCTTCAACCCCCAGAACGACCGTCTTCCTGTCTGTATGGATGACACAATTGCGATTAGAGTCACCGATAACTTCACCTTTGATATAGTTAGATTGATTTTCTTGCCGAAACCGCTCTAGGGATGACCACGTCCCCAAGTCATCCCAATCAAAGTTTACCGGCAGTAAAAATACCGTATCCGCTTTTTCCAGAATGGCGTAATCGACTGATAGTTTCGGAAGCGATGAATAAGCCACCTTCAGATCGGTTTTGTTATCTACCAGTGTCTTCCACAGGCTTTTTTGATATTTTTCAAAATAATAGGCAATGGTAGACGGTTTCCATATAAAAATCCCGCTATTCCAGTACACGTCGTTTTCTTTGAAAAGTATCTGGGCCTTGTCCCGATCCGGCTTCTCAATGAACCGCTCAACTTGGAATACGGAGGGATCAAAAAGACTTGGTTTTCCAGTACGAATATAGCCATAACCAGTTTGTGGACTCGTCGGCTTAATACCGAGTGTGACAATGGCCTGATCACGCTCAGCAGCCATTTCAGCATGTGCCAGAGATTTTTGGAAGGCCACCTGATCCCCGATAAAATGGTCTGAAGGTGCAAACACCATGACTTCATTACTGTTCCTTGATAAGAAGTGCAAAGCCGTCATGGCAATGCAGGGTGCTGTATCCCGCTGGTCATACTCAACAATGAGCTGATCTTCCTTCAAATCAGGGAGCTGCTCAAGAATTAAATCCTTGTAGACGCCTGTCGTCACAACAAACACTTTTTCAGCAGGAAGCCATGATCGGAATCTATTATAGGTTTGCTGTAGCATGGTTTCATCCCCATAGAGATTAAGAAACTGCTTTGGCAGTTCTTTTGAACTCAGCGGCCAGAAGCGGGTGCCCTGCCCTCCCGCTAGAATAATGGCTTTCATTGTTTCACCTGCCTTTATACAAGTAATACTGCTTAGAACATTAATTGAGCTAAGAAACTACTTTTTTTCTATAACTTTCTATACGATATGTAAGAATTGATTTAGAAGAAACGGCGTCAATTGCCTTTTTTTCCTAAAAAAGAAAGAACAGCGTGATCGCCGCTGTTCATTTTCTTACTAATATGTCGAATAACTAGTTTAAGACATCTAACTGAACACATGAAAATTAGATACACCTACACTAACCTTCTTATTAGAATTTTGGGTAGATGATTCATAAATATATTTACTCGCTTGAAAAAGGGAATGATGGGTCCCTGCGTCAATCCACCAACCTGTTAATAGTTCGTAATGAAGCTGATTGTTCTTAATGTAGAGATTATTGACATCCGTAATCTCCAACTCATTGCGGTTGGATGGTTGAATCCCCTCTATAAATGAAAAGACCTGATTATCATACATATATATGCCTGTCACACAGTAAGAAGATGGTGGTACTTCAGGCTTTTCAATAATGGAAAGGATTCTTCGTCCAGTTTCGTCAAGAACTGGCACACCGTACCGTTTCGGATCCTTTACTTCTTTTAACAAGACCTTTGCCCCGCTTTCTTGGCCTTCAAATGACTTTATATGAGGAACCAATGAATCCTGGAAAACATTGTCACCAAGTAGGACGACAACTTTATCTGTGCCAATAAAGTTCCGTGCTCCGGTCAAAGCATCGGCAATCCCGCCGCCTTCATTCTTTTGTATCTGATAATAAAGCGAAACATTCAGCTCTTCTCCCATACCGAGCAGCTCAATAAAAGCGTGCAAATCGTTCTGGTTAGTAACAATTAAAATATCGGTAATCCCGCTTTCCTTTAATTTAAGAATCGGCCAGTAGATCATTGGAAAATCCCCTACTGGTAGCAAATGCTTATTTACATATTTTGTTAACGGCCTGAGGCGTGAACCCGTTCCTCCGGCCAAAATGACTCCTTTCATAGACTACACCCCACTTTGGCTAAAAATCGCCGTTTCTCTAAGTTGCCAATCTCTCTTTACTATATGAGAGGAAATCTTGTTTGGAACATAGACAACTGCGTATTTCAACGGAAAGAGAATCCTATTTGATAAAAGGGCTCTAATTGATAGGCTTCTTGTACAAACCAAACCTCTAAAATAGCCATAGAGTAGAAGAGGCTTTCTATTAAAGTGGAAGCCAATTTAAAAAGGGAGGAAAATATATGGCCTATATTAATGGCTTAGAACGGATCGCAAGCAGTACAAATGTGTTTGTCGGTCCAGATCTTGCATCGGCTAGAAGTGCCGCCATTGCAGGAACTGGCACTTCAGCAACCCTTGTACCCAGACAGCCCGTCTGGGAAAACATCACGCGATTTACAAATGATAATGGGACTTTTGCAAACTATAGTCCCGCAGTCCAAGATCCCGATTATATCTGGGATTCCGTAACCGAAAATGCGCAATTTGTTAGCTTTTCGGTAGCTTCTCAAACTCAAGCTGTCTCTGCGGACACCAGCCTCTCTTTATATGTGACAGCAATGTCAGATAATGCCCTTCAAATGCAGATTGATTTGGTAGATGCCACAACCGGAACGATCATCCCAACTTCAGGCTTAAGCATTCTTTTGACCGATGGGAGTTTCGATCCTACTTCCGGGATCACAACAGATGTGAATTTCCCCTATAATTGGCAAAATGTCTATCATTATTCCATTTCTACACCACCGCTTGCCGCTGGCTCCTACCAATTAGTACTCTCATTTAATGCGGTTAACTATGATCAATTACCTGGCCGTGCCAATCCAGCAGGGCTACAATTTCTGGCTGACCTTTACGCCGCGACAGATGCTCCTACGTCTATAATATTGAACAAAACGACTGGTACAAATTATTCAGATCTCGCCACTGCTGTTGGCGCAGCAAGTTCAGGGGACACCCTATATCTGTATCCTGGAACCTTCTCGGTTACCTCGCGACTCACCATTGACAAATCATTAACAATTACAGGTGCTTCCAGAGATTCCGTACTGGTCGACTTTGATTCGCTGCCAGTTGGGCTCGAAATTAAAGCTGATAATGTCACCATCGAGAACTTGCATTTAAGAATCGCCACACAAAGCGGAGATACGTGGTTATTTCAGGTTGATACAAAAACGCCTAGTTATATCGAACCCGTTCTACTCTATACAGGCTTTACACTCCAATCCTCCATCATTGAGGGTGGAAAGAGAAATGGTTACATTAATGCGGAGAATATGACGATTCAAAATAACCTCTTCATCATTAATAGTAACGCCAACAACCTTCAGTTGGCTTCAGTACAGGGAACCACTGCCATAACAGATAATATTTTCGAAGGAGGACCTAATCAACAAGCCGTGCTTGTTTTTGAGGGGTCAACCGGTCAAGTTCTCAACAGTGGCACTATTTCAGTTACAAACAATACCGCCACAAATTATGACCAATTTTTAAGATATAATGCCCGAACAGTAGGTGTGAGTTTGATTGCTACGGGTAATATGGTTAATCATGGCACCCGTGTTCCCGGAACAAACGTCAAGACCTTTGTGTTTCTACCCTTCCAGGATTTCACTCAGTTTACTACGATTAACTTTTCAGAAAACACAGCTGATAACTCTCAGAACACGGGTGGCTTATTCGCCTATGTGGATTATCAATACGGAGGACCTTATGTACCAGCTCCAGGACAAATTCAAGTTAATGGAAACACTATGATCTTCCCGAAACCATGGGGACAGCCTACAGATCTGGTTGACCCGAACGTTCCAGTCGGAGTAAGTGCCAATGGGGTTGGTGCGACGCCTGCCATTTACAACCTCGTCAATAATACTGTGATTATCCCGTAACCTGAGGCGACTATAATTTTTTCATTTCTAATAATAAGAGAGAGTGTACTAGACTAACAGTACACTCTCTTTTTCACCCAAATGAACTATGTACATTTCATCACTTCTAAACATAGTTTAAATTTGATTTATATTCGGGAGAATTCCTATTCAACTTCAACTGTAGAGATGTTAGGAAATATGGACTTCGGGCGGTCTATCCTGCATCCAAATCCCTCTAGTCTCGCATTAAGCGAGAATGATCCTTTTAATGCGGGAGATTAAGCTTTGAGATAGAGTCGTTGCCATGATAATGTTTGCATAGAAGTAAGGTTGCTTCATATTCAGACATTTTCTTCTCCTTATACAAAGTTACGGCGTGTTCCAAGAAACTAGTAAGAGATTGATCAGCAATTAAAGGATGGTAGTGTCTCGACGCTTCGAAATTTTTCTCTTTAATATCTTTTAAAGTCCAACTATTTATTTTTTGTAGTGGGAGTTGCCATTTATTTATAAATTCATGGCTATTTTGATTATAAAGCACTTGATGATTCAGTTCCTTGCTGTTTTTAAAGGTGATGCTTCCATAATGGTGAATAAAAACTTCTTGAGCAATGACACATTTATACTCGGCAAGTAACGCTCTTAGGCAAAAATCATCATCCTCGAAGTTGCCTTTTTGAAAACGGAGATCAAAGCCCCCTATTTTATTAATGACTTCCCTTTTAATTAGCATGCAAAAACCTATGACTCGTTCTACTTCGGTCAATTGATCTTTGTACGTCTGTTGGTGGTTGCGTGAATAGGAATCAAGATTTTCTAATTGGTATACAGGGTCATTAATTAACTGAGGGGGTTGTACATAATTACTAACAGGGCCCAAAATACCGCACTGAGAATGAGCGTTCATGCCTTTAACTAGTCCTTGAATCCAGTCTTTTGTCACAATGACATCATTGTTCAGCAATAAAATATATTTCCCTGAACTACAGGCAATCCCTTGATTATTTGCACCACCAAAACCTTTGTTCTCTTCATTTAAGAGCACTTTAACATTTTTGTATTTTTGAGCAGTTTGATTTATATAAGGTCTGGTCCCATCTATTGAGGCGTTATCTACAATAATAAGTTCAAAAGGCACATTCGTATGTTGGAAGATACTCTCAACACATTGCTTCGTATAGGTTAACTGATTTTTTGTCAACACGATTATACTAACTAGAAGGTCGAATGACTTTTTATTAAAAAATGGTCCAAATACAGAATGATTTCGGTTGGACTCATTCATGGGTTTTACCACCTCGGTATTAATATAGAATGATATATATTATTCAAGGCTAGAAAATAAGTGATGGGTTCGCTTTGAAAACCACAGATTTTGTGGGACATCCTAGACTTTACAACAAGCTTTGGTTGTAGAGGTGAGTGAGTAGAGGGATCGTTTTGTTTAAAAGACATCTATGCAGGCTTTTTAACTAGTTATAGTGATCAACAAAAATGGAGACTAAACGTGAGGGTTTTTTCAAACTGCGAACACGTTTTTTCTTAAATGATCAATGATTTTGATCGATATATTGATACAATTCATTTACATTTAATTTGGCGATGTGCTGACTGCTGTTTTTTAATTGACGATCAATCGCACTTGAAGCATGCTGATGAAGAAAATGATAGCGTATGTATACATAATTTGCTTTTGTTAAGGAATATAGCTTGAACGATTGATCAAAGCAAGCTTTTTGAAAAAGACTATCCTCCTCAACGTTAACAGGGGAGAATGAAACTGTATTAAACAGACTTCGTCTAAAGACAAGGCTTGCACCACTCATAAAATAAGTACTCTTATAGAATTGATTTTCTGAGTTTGTTTTAGTCAGCCACTTTGATTCCTGGTTTGGATGATATAAATACAGGTCTTGTTCGTCTTTAAAATAAATATAAAACGAACATTTTCCAACAAGATCGGCACCTTTTTGGTGAATCGCTCGATACGCTTCTGATAAATACTCTTCACTGTAATAATCATCGTCATCAAACTTCGCGATTGTTTCATAGGTTGAGACACTTACCCCATGGTTTAAACATTCCCCCAAACTTACGTCCTCTGAAAATTGATAAACTTTTTTACTAATTGAGTAAGGATCTAAACGTTGCTTAACCTGATCTATTTCTATTTTCGAAGTATTCACGATAAGAATGAGCTCTTTGTCTACCTTATTTTGCCTAAGAAAGTTTAAAAGAATATTATCTAGAAACGCCATACGTTTCGTGCAGGCAATAACCGATACCATAACTTCACCATCCCCTTCGATTTGTCTCTTGATTTCTCCATTGATTTATATTTTTCTAGATCCCTTGGACGGTCTATCTAACAACTCAAGCACTTATCTTAGAACGTCTATTCGGCATAAACGTTCTAAGATCTTTACAATTAACACTATGCCAAATGATTGAAAATTAGAGATACCTTACCGCTCAACAAACTCGTTTAATATTCAAAAAATAAAAAAGGTCTACACATCACTCACTTGGGTACGTTGCCCATATCATGGATGTCAGGTCCATTTCTATTTATTCACTGGATAAGAAACCATCTTCTGTTTCTTCTCCTTGCATAGGATGTAAGAGGATTAGGGAGGTGAACTAATAATGAATTGGTTTTTCTTGGTTTTACTCGGTTTGGCTACCTTTCGTCTCACAAGGCTCTTGGTTTATGATAAAATTACCGCCTTTATAAGGGCTCCATTCCATGAAATTAGAGAAGAGGTGAATTCTGAAGGTAGTATGGAACACGTGCTCTATGTAAAAGGGACAGGAATTCGAGCTTTTTTGGGTGAATTATTAAGCTGTCATTGGTGCACAGGTGTTTGGTGTGCCATCGTCTTATATTTAGGATCCTTGTTCTTCCCTGCTGTTTTCCATCCTATTGCTTATATACTCGCGATTGCAGCTATTGGGGCACTACTCGAGGAAAAGCTCAACTAAAGAACTCTATTTATTTATCCGAAAAATAAATCTGACGTTCGATCGGGCTTCATAGATGATATGAAGCCCTCTTTACTGGAAAATGTACAATCGAAAGGGCTTCATAAAAGTGACCCGCAAAAAAGTTGGACAAGTGTGAGAACAAAACAAGGTTTCTCTACTCTGTCCTCCCTTGTCCTGTGAAATTTTCATACTATTTCATGTCTATATTATATGAATCCTGGTTTGTTCAATCCATTTTCAATCAACCAAATAGGGATAATCCACACATCGTCCATTCGTGATTTGATAAGCTTTAACTCGTGGCTCGCTTAATCTAAATGAAACAATCATCATTATAACGTTTGGATCCGGGTGATTTTTCATATCTATATAAGTTGGAACCGGATCGGTAGTGGGGTGGGTATGGTAGATCACAAGCACCTCTTCTTGTTTATCTGATATCTTGGTCAGAGCTTCTTGAACAATTTCTTTAGCTATAAAATATCGATGTCTCTGTTTAAAGGAATTATTAAATTCCCATCTACTTTGCACATTTTCCCCATTACCAGAAAACAAGCCGCATGTCTCATACGGCAATTCGCTTTTACAATGTTCGATCATATCGAGAAAAAGATCCTTTGGTATGGCAAGTGTCATTTTATAGTCACCTCACAAGCAATTTTCCTTTTCTATAAAACTATTCTTTGTTCAGTTTGTTGCTTGTACGCTTTTACCCTTTATAAATAAATAGACATAGTAAGATACATAGTTGCCTTTAAATTCCCCCAAATAACGATGCAAAATTGGTCAAAATATAAGCCCTTTAACGACAAATGACTGTCGTAAAGGGCCTAGCTCCTATTTCTTATCCTTTTTTCACCTTTTTTCCACAACCACAGCCTTTTCCTTTAGTAGCTGCGAATTGCTTAACGCCATCCTTATATGTGGTATATAAAGCAGCTACTGGTGTCGCTTTAATTTTTTTGATTTCCAATAGGATCCCTCCTTTAACTTATTTAATTTATAATAAGAAGAAAACGTGTAAATTGCTTGGATGTTTTCACTTCAAAAACAAATAAGGGGCTGAATTCGATCCAAACCAATCTTGGAGGGAAAGGTTTCATTCCCCTTTATTTTTTCTCTTTATTTAAAAAAGAAAACATGGAGGCGAAATAGTCTTTTATACCCTTGTTTTTTTCCTCAAATAGCCAATCTGATTGACTCAGATTATCCAATTCTTTCTGAGGGGATACTGTAACTCCATTTGATACAAAGGACGTTACACCTAATAATTTTTCATTATGCTCATTTTCAGAGGCATTATTGAAGTCCTTTTCAGATGACCCATGAAGCGGTTTATCCGGTGTTTCGTTGAGTTCTTTTCCAGGATCCTCATTAAGTTCATTTGTCGAATTCCCCTCAAGGAACAACTCCTTTTTCACTTCATTTTTGTGATTGATTCCCCCCTGGTGGATATGGGTTGTAAAGGGTCTAGATAATTGATTAAACATATAAGGATTAACTGGTCTGATTTTCTTTAAGTCTACTTCTTGTAAAGAGCGAAAATGAATCCCATTCGCAAAAGGGTTTTGGATCGGCACTTCTTTTTTTGAAACGTTAGATTGAGAGAACGAACGATCTTTTATCGGATGTTGACCAGTTAAAATCCCCTTAAATGGATCAAAAACACGGCTTTTTTCAGGTTCAGGCGTTTCCTCTTGTTGCATGGTGTCTCGCTCAGAAGTTTGCCTCTCCTCTTGCTGCCGGTTTTCTAGTTCGGAAGTTTGTACTTCTTCTGACTGCAAACGGATCGGCTCAGAAGTTTGAATCGGTGTTTCCTGTTGCACAGATTCTGATTCTAACGCTTGAAGATCCCCTTCTTTATTTAATCGACTTCTCTGAACATCACTTTTAATGGTTGTTGTACCCCTTACAAATTGAAAACCTTGTAAAAACGTGTTTAATTCTTCCATTCCCTTATTAACCTTTTGACTGATCTTCCTTAGAATATCTTCAGTCTTATCATGATCTTTAATTAAATGGATCGCCATTTGTTGCTCGTATAGGGACAAATACATGTTTTCTAGACGGTCAATTGAATCTTCAATAGGCTCCCATTCAGGACTTTTTTCAAACTTGGTCTCTAATTCTTGAGAAGTATTGACCATTTGGGCATGGATACTTAAAATTAAACGATTCGTATCTTGGATCTCCCGTTCTAATCCTCTTAATTGATTGTCAATGAGGTCTTTAATACTTATCTGATCCGCTTTTATATAAGATTTAGTTTCATCAATATCCTTTTGTTGACTTAATACCAATTCTTTAAGATCTTTCAAATAGACATGAGCGTTTTCCCTTTCATCTATATCCTTTTCCTCCCTTTCATTTAAATGATCCGTTAAATTCTTCAAATGATTTTGCAATTGCATCACCGCTTCGGTTAGCTCTTTAACCTCTTGTTTATTAGACGAAACGGTTTGCTGCTTGTTACTCTTGGTTTCGTCGATCAGTACTTTAACGTGATTTTCTTGCTGACTTAGTTGACCTTGAAGGTCATGTAGCAGTTGTTTTAAATCGTTTTGTTCTTGTTTGATCCCCTCAATGGAAACCAAGATAAAATCTTCATTGTTGTCCATTCTTTTCACAGCTTCGTCAAATAACAATTGGAAACTTTCCTCTTTCTCGTTCACTTCTTTACTTATGGAAATAGGAAGATCATTCATTTTATTTGAAATCCTAACCATTTCTGTTCTTAAAACGGTCATATTCTTTGCCATTTTATAGAATTTTTCCACAAATTCACCAATATCTTCGAACTCCCGATCCTCTTTACTCAATGAAGAAACCTCCTTAACAGTTAAGATCCAAAAACTCTTATGCAGAATAATATATTACCTATAGATTATGTCCCTATTATTTATATGGTTCTTAATCTCATATTTAATGGATGAAAATCAGCGGTAACCTATATAACTTTGTTTTTCATAGGCTGTTTTCGTAAACTTTGTTGTTTTTTAATAAGCTCCAATAGGCTCGCTTTCCGCGGACAATCCGTGAGCCTCCTCGGCAAAATACGCCTGCGGGGTCTCACCTGGCTTGCTATTCCCGCAGGACTCTAGGCTACGCTTCTTGAGTAAGCGACGCTAAGGAACACTCAAACTGTGTTGTGTTCCGAACCTCGCCTATTTCCGCTTATTTTTTTATCAAATAGCAACAATCTTTTAGAAAAGAGCCTTTTCATAAATAAATCAGTCCGTTCGTTCTTATCTGTTGGTAAAGAAGGGGCACTTGCTTCAATACCTTTAAACCCAAATAAAAAATGTGGATGAACAAATAAGTTTGCCAAGCCACATCTTTTTAACACGTTATAAAGACCTACACTTAAAATAGATGCTCTCTATAGGTCTATAGTTATTCAATTTTAAACAAAATCAGCTGACTGTCCTTCTTTCAAATAAGGGTGGTTAATTGACTATTTTTTTGGATCTCCGCTTTCTACTCATACCAAATGGTCAGTGTTTTACATATTGGTATATAGTAACTAAAATATTCAAACATTCTTAGGAGGTTAACTATGGAAGCCAAAAATTTAGAAGGATCCCAACTTACATTCTGTGCCCACGTTAACAAAGTGTATGATTGGGTAATTAACAACTTTCCAATTCCAACAACCACTGTTATCACTGGTTTAACGGGACCATGTACACCAACAGGTTCTCCGATGACTCTACCAACCATTAACTCTGTATCATGTAGTATAAGTAGCTTTACCTATGATATTACAAACATTTCAGACGTCGATTTTGTCATCGATGGAACAACGGTTACGCTTCAATCCGTTACAATTGCTAAGACCGTTACGTATTCCTTTACAGTAAATTACACGACGCCTGCTGGGGTTACGACAACTGAAACGGGTACAGCAACATCCGATCCGATTATTGAAACTGTTATTTTATGTGCACCATCTGGAACTACAATTGATGTTAAACTTAAGTCCAAATTCAACATGTAATGTCCTTTCTTATGCATGTAATGCAGCAGGAGCACTTGAAGTGACTGTTGGTGGTACGCTTTGCCAAAGCATTATTGTCACTTATCCAGTTGTCGTTGAATTACCAGAAGTATTATGTTCTCCACGTGAAGAAATTTTACCAACTTGCCCGCCACCAACTATTCCACC
Source organism: uncultured Sporolactobacillaceae bacterium (assembly GCA_963829575.1). GTDB lineage: Bacteria > Bacillota > Bacilli > Bacillales > Sporolactobacillaceae > KACC-23026. Next base: position 143,130 of record CAWHJF010000021.1, read on the forward strand.
ACAATGTCCAACAGTCTTTGGTCCTCCACCTTTTGTGGGTACAAAGGAATAATCAAACAGTCGTGGCATAGAATTGAGGAGAGGTGCAGACCTCTCTTCAATCCTTTTAAAAAGAGGCGATCTTCATGGTGAATAATGATTTTCATAACTTAAAAGAAAAGCTGTCCCAACTTGACAAAGAAACATCCATTTACCTTAAAGAACTTAAACAATTGCTTCTTATGAAAGACTTAGATCGAACTCCTTCTGTAATAGGATATTTCACCCATTCAGTAAACGTGACACATTCATTATCTGAACCCAATTTCATTTTAGGAAATCTAAAAATTGAAAATATTGGTCAAATTCCCATACATAACCTTATCGTCTGTTTAAATATGACTATTTCCTGTTCGTATGATTTATCTGGAAAGTACATATTAGATGAACAGCCAACTGGGATTTCGATGCCTTATTTTTGGCAATTAGTCGAACAAAAAGAACATGAATACTGGTTTAAATTAGTGAACAAAGAAACCCTAGCACCAAGTGAAACAATCACGTTCTCTGATTTCATGATTAATTGGAAGTCAGAAGAGTCCTATACATGTGGGGTCAGAGGATTTATCTATTGCGAAGAACTTCAGGAGGGGTTAACGGTCATCAATCCCATTAATCTAAGCAGAAAAATTTCTTCATGAAAAGTGGGGTCAAAGGGATGATTAATCAAGAGGTTTTTACTCATTTAGTTAACCAGTATGTCGAAAGTCAAACGAGCTCAAATACTGAATTAACGTTAGACCTTATGATTCTTTACCAATTATTAACTATTAAAGAGCGATATTCAGCACAAGAACAAAGTTTGGATGCTCATTACAGTAACAGAGATTCATCAGAAGATCTTGCCAATTTGGAATTTACCGTCGATTCCATGATTGAGAAAAACCGTAAACAATTGAAAGAAATTCTTGATTCACTCCAAACAAAAGATCAAGTTTAGCTATAAAACCCCTTGAAATGGGTTTAATTTTTAATCAACCATTTTTTGGATATTGTACGGCTTCTCCCAAACATAGTCATGATTAAAATCTATAAAGCCAACGAAATAAGCCAGTGATTTATCCCCTTAAAAGCTCAGATGCTGTCTGAGCTTTTTTTATGATCTAAACAACCATGTGGATCTTTGTCCAAATGAGAACTAAGAATAAATAAAACAGCCAGTCAGCCGTATTAGATCCTTTTCGGAGGATTAGATTGGCACAATAGGACATGCAATTTTATGGGTGTTCGTATTACTTTAGGTGTGCCCTCTCAAACATTTTCCTTCTCATCAGGACGTGCAACACTAATACCTCTCCTTCTCTCAATTAATCCCTAGAATTTTCAACCGAAATCCCATTAATTCAACTTAATTGATCGAAACTCCTGAATCCATCACCAATCGAGATGGTGACGTTGTGAGCTTAGCGTTGACTCCCAGGGGTACACCGTAATTAGGCTGGCAATGGCCGATGTGAAAACCCTCAACAACAGGGAAAGACGCATTTACGAAAAAATCTTAAAGCACTTTTTTCACTTCCGCCTGTTCGTCTGGGTCCACTTGGAAATCACCAATAACCACACCTTTGACAGACTTGAACGCCCCAGCTTGTTCGAGGTGAGTCAGCATCAAAGTAATCCGAAACGCGGGTTCTTCCACATCCTTAATGAGTAGGATCGCGTCTTCCGTATTTACTTGATAAGGTGTTCCCAACCCATGGGTGAGCAATGTGAGATTCCCTCCAACCAAACGGCCTTCACCCGTGCCATGAGCGAACGTGTTGAGGGGCGAGTTGCTAGAATCAAAGGTCAGAGATTCACCTGTGAATAAAGAGAGAAATGAGGATTCTGTCTCCAATGTTCTTTGTTCGTCATTCAGATCAGATGCGATCATCGGCCCGTGGAACGTCACCAAATCACTGAAGGTTTGAATTGAATTCAGCAGATACGTAATATCGCTGTACCCCCAGAAAATTTTAGGATTTCTCTTTATTGTTTCGTAATCAATCCTCGGTGCAAGTCTTGCCGTTCCAAATCCTCCATTCGCACAAAAAATCCCGCGAATCGCAGGATCACAAAAAGCCTCTTGCAGATCTGATAGCCGTTTTTGATCCAAAATGGCCAAATCCTCTTCCACATCGAATACGTGCCTGCCAATAACGACATCAAGCCCCATCCCTTCAAGCACTCGTTTTCCCTGAATCAGATGGTCTTTGTCTGGTGGTCCAGCCGGTGCAATAATTGCAACCCGATCCCCTTCTTTTAAGGCACGTGGATTAATCATCAGCTTTCCTCTCTTTCTTAATTCTCATATTTATACAATCGTATACTTAAAGATCAATTCTCCATTCGGATCCTTTTCATTTATGTACTCAAACCCCATACGCTTATATAGACGATAAGCGATTCTGTTCTCCTCAACAATACTCAAATAGATGACGTTTACGCCATATTCTTGTGAAACAACATCTATCAGTTTACTCATGGCCAGTCTTCCCAAACCTTTGCCTTGATAGTTTTCGTCGATCATTATTCTGTCGATCCAGGTATCTTTATTAGGCCCAAAGGAACCGTACATGGCAAACCCAATGATTTCTTCCTCATAATAGATAGCTACAGGACGCCATTCTTCGTATGTATGCGCTTCTATTAAACAATCCTCGACTGTTTCTATAAATTTTTCTTGTCCAGGTTTCAATTTAATATTTTTAACGCACCATTCATTGGTCTGGTCAATATCTCTAAAATAAACATGACTCATTTTATAACTATCAACACCTATTTAAAAAACTATTGTATTAAGCTATTACTCACCATTATAATATGGAGGCTTTTTTTTAACATTTCATTTTTGATTGACTAGCTACATTCTTGAAAGGAACATTGCGACCATTGTGAAGAATATAGCGATAATTGTTAAACCAAACACTGGAAGTGAAAACACTTTATTATTTCTTAACTCGAGTACACTGCTAATGGCTCCGATCACACATAATACAATCCATATTGGGATAAAAAAATGTTCAGCAAAGGACCCCGAATAAACGTTCAACCAAAACAAGATCCAGTTTATAATAAATAGTGCTAAACTAATATACGATAATAGTTTAGGTTGTTTATACGAACTTCTTTTCACAATGCTTATAATTATCGGGATCACACACATAAAAAAGAAAATCAATAGAATTAAAATGGCTAAAATTGCGAAAAAAGACATGGCAATACTCCTTATCAACTAAGTACATAGAATATCTAAAAATATTAACAACCCTTATTTTCTTTTTCATATCTAATACTTGAAAGACGTAATAGGTTAGACCATTTTTTATCCTTTTGATTAATGTAACTTTTTTATTTTCAATAAGAACAGCAGAACCTCTCTCTCATGACATTCCTTCTTAAATGAAGTTTGACCGTAACTTTATATGTCAGTAAAGTTCGCATTCCAAAAAGAATAGAAAAAAAGAGGACTTGTATGGTACGCTAGTTTTACTAGCTAGTAAACGAATTACGCGGAAGAGGGATCCCAAAATGAAAATTGATCGACCAAAAATAGCGTCGGAGTTAACCTCCATGGATTTCAGTGATATATATTATGAAGAAGATCCAATACTTGAAATGTGTGAAATCACCGACTCCACTTTTGAAAATGAATCCATCGATCGAGTGCGACTTTATAATGCAGTGATACGGAATTGTAATTTCAGCCATACAGATTTTAGTAATATTCAATTGACAGATGTTCGTTTTGTGAATTGTGATTTCTCAAATGCCAATCTGAGCAACGCTTCCATTCATAGAGTTGAGTTTATTAGTAGTAAGTTACTCGGTAGTCAATTTCCAAAATCCTCTATTGGTAATGTTAAGTTCGAGAACTCAATCTTAAACTTAGCGACATTCGGAAATTCAAAATTTGAAAAAGTGATATTTGAAAATGTTTCATTACAATCGACCGACTTTTATGACTGTAAACTTAAAAAAGTTGAATTTGAATGTTGTAACCTGAATGGCGCAAACTTTGAACAAACCTCACTAAAAGGAATTGATATTAGTTCTTCTAATTTTGAGACAGTGATCGTTTCAATCGATGATTTAAGAGGATGCAAAGTATCGACCTATCAGGCTGTTCAATTTGCAACCCTATTAGGATTAATCATTAAAGATTAGAATAACAAATTTCAAAAAAATCATGGCTTGCACTTATTTAATGTGCTTTGTAGAAGAACCCCACAGAAAAGAGAATTCCTATTTAACATTTTATTTCGCTCTTTTTCTTCCAAACGAGGCAAGTAAGTTTAGTGCCCCGAATACGAGATTTGATTTTATTAGAGACTCTCAGGAATGAACACTACAGCTTCTTCTGTAGTCGGTGTTCAAACCAAACATTTGACTCAATGTAATAAGCAAAGTGATTAGGGTGATAGATTCTGAGTGGAACAAAACCCGTAGGAATGGGCGACTCTAAGTTATTGTCGAACTTTAGATGTGTCCACTTTTTCCATTGTTCGATCGACCCGTCAATGTACATCGATTTATCACAAATCTTTAACAATTTTCCTCCGATTTTACTATGAATGTTTAACCAAGGATCATAATACTCACCCTTGTTGTTTTTCCTGTCTATGTATTCACTCATGTCAACATATGGATGATCCGATTTCTTAGGGTCGTACTGGAACGATAAAATGTTCGATCCCGTTGTTATTCGCGACTCCTTTTATTTCACTAAGGACGACCTTACTTAGGCTTTTCCCCCTGAACTTCGGATTAATCACAACTGCCAAGGCACATAACTTATTTAAGTGGTTGTTGTTCTGTACATTTGCATAACTTCTAAGTATCGCGTCATCCCATCCATCTGGAAGATCTTGTATCTCACCATTCCAATTAAGCAACAGAGAATTACCCGTTGCCTTTGGCTCACCTGAATTTTCATCCATAATGACAATCTGGTCGTTTGAAAACCCGTTCATTATAAAATCCCGATGTCGATTGCCAATCTTATCTTGTCTCATAAAGGGGTCCCACCCTAATTCATGAAGGTGGTTAGTGTGTCTTCTTAACTGTTTGTCTTCTGCTAAACGCTTTATAATCAACTGAAATCACCCTTTTTCAGTACCCAAATTTATAAAATAAGTAGGAGTGTGACTGATAAACTAAAGTGGACAGTTATTGATCAATAAAATTGAACACATATCTCTGAGCCTTATTTGTCAGCGTCCATATCATAAAAAGAATATTCTCCATCGTAATGCCAGTTGTATGCAATTTGTTCAGCCTGCTCTTGAGTCATACTAGTAAACTTGTCATGCATTTTTAAGCCACTTCCAAAATTCAAAGTTTCATAACTGGACCGATACAACTAAGGAACGGCGAAACCCTTGTTCAAGACACTCAATCTTATTTAACTTTAATCCTCTCTTCTCAAGAAAATTTGACCAATATGATGATAATAGACTAGGGGGTATAAGAATTTAGATCCCTGTCTGACGGGAAAAATTCATAACCTTCTTCAGCACGAATGCTTCTCTTAATTTTCCCTTTGGATGACAGTCGGTCCTTTACCTGAAACGAACATCAATCCGTTTACAATTATAAAATGCGTATACTTAGCTTGTGGGTTGCTTGCATTGGGTAGGGTGATCCCTGCTGATAATTTATTTGTAGGCGTTAAATCATTTTAAAACACTTGTTCTAAGTCAATAAAACAACTTCTAGTAAAACAGTTTGTGCATGCTGTGAATTACATATGAAAGGTTTCTTTAATGACTTTGGCTACGTCAACTGGACTCAATTTGGTGTTGTTAATCTTGATATAGTTGGAGTATTTGATTTCACCTTCTAAAGAATTTAATCTGTATTTATCCATTGAATTCTTTAAATTATTTTCAGACCATTCGACATCTCGTTTTGAGGGTTTATGTTCAAGTCTGTGAGAACTTTTATTCCGCTCTAGTCTCTCTTCTAAATCCGCTTCACGTTCCACATAATAAACAGTCCCTCCCCTATACTCAAAAATCTGAGAGACTTGATTCACATAGTCCCAATCTTCTTGCATATTAAATGCCCATACATAAGTGAAAATGATTCCAGCCAAATCACTCTTTGACACTTCTTCAAAGATCTCTTGTCGAAACAAGTTTACTAATCTTTTTCCATCTTTCTTCAACAAAAGCTTGGTGATTTGACTGGCTATTGTAGGTCAAAGAATCATCTTGACTCTTAAACTCCATTGAAAATCCAAAATCAGAATTCGTCATAGAACTTACTTGACGTAAAGCTGTTTCGTTTCAAGATGTCAATCACGATGGATTAAAAGACATCCTTGTCATCGTCTCGGATCAAGGCAATGTTGGAAAACCAATTGCTGCCGTTTTTCTACAAAACGCCAATCAAACCTTCCCTTGTGATAATAAACGCACTCAAGAGATGAATAATTCTGGACACAATACAGATATCAAAACCGCAACAGACTATCTAACAAAGCAATTCTAAACGTCAAAGCTTAGGAAGCTCTTCAAGTTCCCAAGCTTTTATTTAACTATTTATATTACCCCTTCTTGTTGGGGGCTTTTCAGAGAGCTCCTCTCTATAATGAAGAAGAGAATAGTCCCAAACCTATCCTAAGTGTTTAATCACTTGTCTCTTTTTCCGATACCATAAGAATAGCCACGCTCTTAAAGCGTTGTCTGATGCAATCGCGATCCAAACCGCAGGCAATCCAAAGCCCATCTTCCAAGCAAATACGTACACCCCCAGAGTGCGGATCACCCAAATTCCAATAAAAGTCACAACCATAGGGAACTTACTATTTCCACCTGCTTGCACAACCGACGTATCAACCGTAACCGAAGCTAAAAACGGTTGAGAGACGGTATCAATCATTAAAACGATCGTCAATAAATGAAGGACAGTCTCATTTTGAGTAAATAATTTTCCTACCAACGGACTTAGAAAGGCTAATAAAGCCGTTATTAGTGTCATCGAGATCGCAGCTTGCCTATAACTCCATTTTCGATACGCGTTTACATCTTCAGACTTTCCCTCGCCAATTGCTTGCCCAATCAAAGCGCTAGCCGCTACTGCAAATCCCCCAGCTATTGTACTTGCAAAGGATGTAAGATTACCTGCGATGTTATGAGCGGCATAGGCATTGGTTCCCATACGCACAATCAACCCAAAATAGATGACTTGGCCTAAACGCATGGACAATCTTTCTAGTGTTGCAGGTACGGCAAATGTAGTCATGCTTACAACCAAAGTTCCTACTAACTTAAAATCACTAACTTTTAATGCAAGGGATGGTATCCCCTGAGACTTGATAAACAATCGACCAAATCCATAAATTCGTGCCAAAATCATGGCAATGGCAGCCCCTTTAAGACCTAACCCACCAAATGACCCTACTCCAAAAATTAAAACGTAATCAAGGGCCACATGAATCGCGTTCATTTCAAGACCAATGCGTAAAGGGGTTCTTGTATCACCAATTGCTCGAAATGCTGCCGACTGAGCCGTAAAAAGGGCGATGAATGGTGTGAGACCAAGAACGACTTTAAAATAGACGAATGCTCGACTTTTTAACGCCTCATTCGCCCCAACCAAACTAAGTAATGGGTCAGGAAAAGAAACAGAAATTATAGAGAAAATCAATCCTACCAAAAATGATAAGATCATCCCATGAAAAATAACGGACTTACTTCGATTGGCATCTTTCGCTCCAAAAGCTCTAGATAAAAATACTGAAAGTGTCGCAGAAAGAGCTGTAAACACACCGATATATGTAGTATTAAAAATATTAGTAACACCAACTGAGTTAATGGCAAGCAGGCCTAATTGAGCAATAAAAATAGAGTCCACAACGCCAAGCAAACTTTGAAGATAGGACTCCCCAATAGCAGGCAACGCCATTTTAAAAACGATTTTCGCTTGAACTGGAATTTGCATTGTTTTTCTCCGTTCAACTAACAAATAAAAGTCAATCTACCTAAAGAAATACTAACACCTATTTATGGCATATAAAATCAAACCTTATAAAATCCACCTAAGTTTCAGCACAACCAATATTATTTTTCAGTGCGTCTTTCCACCAATTTCCTTGAGATCTGTTTGAGTCGTAATTGTGGTCAAAATGGCAATCCGCAAGGCTTTAATCACATTGTCCAAATGTAGCGAAGGTTGACCGGGAAAACGGACGGCTTGTTCTGGAATAAATGGAATATGTATGAAGCCCCCACGTATTGTTGGGTTTTTACTTAGCAGATCCATTAATCCGTAGAAAAGATGGTTGCAGACATAGGTGCCCGCGGTCTGTGAAACTTCGGCTGGAATGCCAGCTCGACGTACATTTTCAACGATGGATTTTATAGGGAGTGTCGACCAGTAGGCAACCGGTCCCTCCGAACGAATCGGTTCATCAATGAGTTGATCACCATTGTTATCAGGAATCGTGGCATCGATGACATTTATTGCCACCCTTTCCACACTAATCGCTGACCGTCCACCTGCTTGACCCACGCTGATGACAAAATCAGGTTTTACTTCTTTGATATAGGCATACAAGACATCAATTGATTCAGCGAATGTGACTGGAAGGGATTTTCCGATCACGGTATGCCCTTCAATTTGTTCACCATCCAACACCGTGATGGCTTCTAAAGAAGGATTAATTCGTTCACCACCAAAAGGTTCAAATCCGGTTACAAGAATATTCGGCATGGTCTTCTCTCCCATCTTGATTTTCTCTTATATCTTAATTATAGGACAATCGCGTGTTTTCCGTAAAATGTGACGTCTGTCCAACCAATTACAGCGCATTTCACATAAGATGTCTTATCCTTGAATTAAGGTGGTGTTAGATATGGCTTACGGTGCTGGTGGCGGCGGTGGCTGTTGTCATTACGGCAATAACAACGCCTTCTATCTATACGTTGTTTTGTTCATCCTATTAGTCATTGTAGGTACTTCCTACGTCTATTAATCGATATGAACAGCCAATTCACCTATTTTTGGAAAAAGTGAGACATCCTCTTTACAGGGGATGTCTTTTTGTATCGATGAAGCTATTTCGATGGAGGTTCTGGCGAGTGTTGTGGGCTTCATCTCGCCTCCATCCACTTCTGTGTAATTTTCATTCTAGGTAGGCGCGTTGCCTTGACCATATACTCCGAAAACCCTGGAACAACTCGCGCTAGAAGCGGGTAAAAGCGATTGGTTCGGGCAAAAGCAAGTTTTTGAATGCGTCGGGCTCGTCGAAGTAACGAAGTGAATTCCTGATTCGCCGCATTGATGTACCCCATTCGCCAGTTCTCGTAGTCGATTTCCCCTTGTAAATAGAGCATTGTCCAATTTGCAGCAAGGAGTGAGGAGCGAAGCGCAATGGACATGCCGTCTCCACAGAGTGGTGGAATCATAAGTAAGGCGTCACCAATCTGTGGATAGTCCGCCCATGGGTCTGGGATGTTTGAAAGGTGAATTGGACAAACCCCTACTTGAGTATCAGGAACCGGCTCGGCACCCGCCAATCGGTCCGCTAATTTTCGATTGCCTCGAGAGGCCACCTCCAACATTTCCAGAACAGTCTTGCCGCTACCCTGAACAACGTCCAGCGCCATAAGCGCTGCGACGTTTGTTTTGCCATTTTCAATTGGGGATAGACCGACATACCCACCGTCACAAAAATAGAGCTCGACTCTTGAAGGGACCTCTAATCCATTAAAATGGGATTTAAAGCCCACATAGGTCTGTGGATCTCGTGCATCAAGCGAGACCCTGGATCCACGCACTTTTTTAGTCCCATGCGCACCGATTACCGTTTTAGAGTGATACGTCATGGTTTTCCCGTTTTGCTTAGTCTCGACCTCATAGGTTTGATCAGAACGTTGCCGAATGGCGGTGACCGTCGCGTGAGTGAGGCGTTCACATCCAGCCTCCACGGCTTTTTCGTGAAGGATACAGTCGAGCTCATAACGACTGATTCCCGTCGCAAAACCGGGGAGTGTTGCATCGAGTTCACCCCCATGCGGCATGATGAGCTTGGCCGATGACATTTTGGTTGGTTTTGGGACATGGTTATGGAGTTGAATGCCGAGGTGGTCTAGAATTTCTTCAGACTCCGGTGATAGAAATTCCCCACATGTCTTATGGCGCGGAAAGCATTGCCGATCTAGAAGAAGCGTCCGGGCACCTTTCTCTGCGAGTTGGATCGCGCAGCTGCTTCCAGCAATACCCGCTCCCACAACAATGCTATCAAATGAATTGTGCATGTTTAACCCCCTCCTTTTGATCAAGCTTCTTGCCTGTCAAGCTTAGGAATCACGACGGAATAGCGAAACATCGGCCGCCATTGATACGACATCGTTTCATGGTTCAGCTTTTCTTTTAGCTGTCTCCAATCTCGACCTGTGAAGCCTTTAGCAACGGACAGTGGACCATCGTTTAGAATATACCGGTTACGAGAAATGAGGCGTGTCGTGATCCATACCGCTGTATATGAAACAGGATGGCGATGGATATCATTAATGACCGCCCCGTGTCGAGAAGCCCTGACCATATGCGATACAATCTCGACCAACTCGTCCCCATCAAAATGGTGCACAAACTGAGACCCTGTGACAATATCAGCCGTGGCACTAGGCAACGCCTTCACATCACCCCGTTGCACCTGAATTCGTGGTTCATCTTGAAAAAGGCGCCTGGCTTCCGAACACGCTTCTTCCGTTAAATCCACTAATGTGATAGTGAGTTGAACACCTTTTTGTTCCGCCCACTGCAAAAGCTTTCGATTCACATCTCCTGAACCAGCTCCGACATCTATGAGGGACAATTTATCAGGACGTCCCATCGTTTTCCATAATTTATCTACACCGACAAGAGTTGGCCCTGGAGCGGCGAAAATTCGATTTAATCGCCTGAGGTGTTTCAACGCTTCACTCAGTTCGTCACCACCCCTAGAAAAATCGTCCATGAGTTCATCCTCTTGGGCTCGAACGGACAAAGTTCTAAAGAATGGCATGATGGGTAGCTCCCTTAAACTTGAGTGAATACGATGGGACATAACTGAAACGCATCAGTTCAGCTGTGAGACCTGGCCCAAACGCCATCGCCACACCTTCCGTAACGGAATGACGTTTGCGCGCCATCTCCGTTCTCATCGTGTCTAAAACAAACAAAATCGTATTGGAAGAGAGGTTTCCAACGGTTCTTAAAATCTCCCGGCTATAGTAGGTTTGCTCATCACTCAAATTCATCACGTCTTGGACCGAATCCACAATCCCTTTTCCACCAGGATGAATTGCCCACAGTTCTGGTGAAGTCCCTTCGAGCAACGACTGAAGCTCCTCCTCTAAATGGAGCCCAAGTAACTTAGGAATGCGAGGTGATAAAAAGAGATCAAAGCCATGATTGCCAACCTCCCACGTCATATCGTCCGAACAATCAGGAAGAAGCAACGAATCCCCCTTGCCGAGTTCCAGATAATTCTGATGGTGGGGTTCCGGTGCACCGATGACACATGCTGAAGCCCCATCTCCAAAAAAAGATGCCGCAAACAGGGCCTCGCGCTTTTTTATCGGTTGAAAATGAAGTGTACAAAGTTCGACGCAAACCACAAGAACGTGTGCTTCGGGTGCCCCTATTAAAACGTCGCGAGCCATTTGGATCGCTTTAAGTCCTGCGTGGCACCCTTGGAAGATTAACGGCATCCGATTAACTCTCGGCGATAATCCCAATTGTTGGATGAGACCGACATCAAGCCCAGGCAGATATTGTCCGGTACAACTTACTGTTACAACATGAGTGATTTGTTTAGGACTCAGTTCAGAATCCCTAATCGCTTTTTTAGCAGCCTCTAACGCGAGAGGAAGGGCTTCGCGTTGATAAGTTTGCATGCGTTCCTCAGTGCTCGGAATCTCTGATTGAGTGTGTGAAGGCAAATAGCGGCAGTCCTCTAGTGCCCCAAGATAACTCGGTTCAACCGTATAGCGCGTTTCAACGCCACATGATTTAAAAATGCGTCTCGCGAATCGAGCCAAATTTGAGTGATCATCCAAGGACGACGCAATCAAGTCGGCAATTTCAGTCTGTGCCACAGCGTGGACGGGAAGCGCGGTTCCCATACCAAGGATGGCTTTGTTCGATCGAGCAGTCGACGAATTCATCCACATTCCTCCTATAAAAGCATGTGCTTTTACCTAAGTATTTGTCATACTGCTAATTTACACTCATCGGAACACAAAAAAACCACAACTCGTGTGGGTTGAACCGTTTGTTTTGTGGCATGAATTTACCAACCTGATTGATGCTTTTGAAGTCTTACACGAACATTCATTCTGTTGTTCCCGTCCTATCAAAACGTCTCACCAATCCAACTCATTTAAAAAGCGGTCAATGGTCTCGTAGATCTTCTCTCGTTCTTTGTCGAGTGTAATCCTATGACCAGACGCTTCAAACCATTTGATTTGTTTTTCTTTTGAACTGACGTTATCATAGATCCTCTGGGCGCTTTTGTGATAAAGCTCCTCATCTAATAATCCTTGGATCACTAAAAGTGGAGCGGTTATGAAATGGTTATTGGTCGCGACATCCCGAATCACGTTTTGAATATTTTTCAAGGATTTCATTTGGGTTCGCTCTAATTCTTTCATTTCATCACGAATTTGTGCCTCTTCTTTTCCCTCAAAGCGCTTATAACCTCTCGCATAAGTTAATACCCGTTTAAAATACAATTCGTTTCATGAAAACAAACCACTTCGATTGAAATGGTTTGTTAGACATGCATCCTTCCTATTTTAAAGAGATTTGTCGCTATTGTCGCTAGTTTTTGCTTACTTTTCTTTTTCATGCTTTCTTTTGACCCAATTGATGCTCATAGTATGTAGGTAATGTGAGGGTAAATGTGGTCCCTTGTCCCTTTTTGCTTCAATATGTAACTTACCACCCATGGATTGAATGGCGCTTAAAACAACAATCATTCCGAGACCAGTGCCTTTTTCTTTTGTTGTGAAGTAAGGAGTTCCGATTTGATGAATGTCTTCGTCTGACATGCCTAAACCGGTATCTCTGATCGTCAAGATGACACGATTAGCTTCCGAATAGGTGTGAATAGTTAAAACCCCACCCTCTTTTGACATCGATTCAATACAGTTTTTCATAATATTCAAGAGGCACTGTCGGAATTGATTTCGGTCATACCTAACTTTTGATTGATTGTCGAAAAGCTCAGAAATCGTTACATTGTGCATGATGGAATAAGGCTTTACGACATTTGAAATATATCGAATATCCTCTTCCAAATCCGTTGCAACAACGGCCACCTTTTGAGGCTTGGTCATTGATAAATAATCATTTATAATCATTTCCGCACGTTCGAGTTCCGTGAGCGAGACTTTCACATAGAAACGCCGTTTATCTATAGACAAATGAGGATCATTTAACATTTGCAGAAACCCCTTCACAACCGTCATGGGATTCCGTACTTCATGTGAAATGCTCGCAGCCAACTCGCTAATCGCTTTAATTTTCTCAGTTACGATTTCATTTCTTTGATACTCAATATTTTCGATCATAGTTTGTATGAAAAAGATGAGGACCCACATAGAAAGTGCTTGAGAAAAGATATACGTCCAACCGTCCAATCCAATTGGGAAAAGAGCCTCATTGGAAGCCAAGTGACCAATGACGATTACAAAAATCCCTTCTACCAAAGCGGTTAATGTCATAATGGACGCTTTCAGTGGTACAGGTTTTGAATGGAACGTTTTTTTGAATAGAGTTAATAGTATAAGCGTTAACGTCGAAATTACAAGACTCGCATAAAAGCCGTTTCCGCCGATAAAAAAACGGAATAGATTCATTAAGAAAAAGATTGGGAGACTGGCGCCTAGCCCGCCGTAAACAACAGAGATGACAAATGGAATAAATCGAAAGTCATAAATGATCCCATGAGAAGCATCCACTGGTGAATTCATACATAAAAGGACACTGGTCGCTAAACAAAACATAATAATGAATGGATTGTATTTATGCCGCGATTTGTTTTTTCCAACCCAAAACATTTGGTAAACAAAAAGAGGAATGACTATAAATGAGAAATTAATTAAGTATGTATCTAAATGCCCAATCATAAGAGATCCCCTCAATTCAAATGTCTATTAAATCAAGAACTTAAATTTTGGTAAAATTCCTCATATTACGACACCTTGCAAACTGATTTAAGTTTATCATGTCCTATGCCCTGCGACTATACTTTTTGTTAAATTCTTCATATAAGCTTGACAAGTTTAAAACGCACAAACTAACACGTTCAGTGACAATATGCACCAAACGACAAATTGAGTCTTTACAATCAAAAATGAGCTGGCCAATCCCTCATCATTTTGTGTGAGATAAGTACGAAAATATTACAGTACCTGAGTGGGTTAATGACATGACTGCGCTGCTGTTCGATCCTAACAATCTGCAAGTCTCTTATCGTGAAAAAATCAGTTCCATTACCAAAGGAAGTAATCCTCTTTCAATTTTCACATACTCACCTCAATCAAGGCTTTTCATGAGGCGCTCTATTAGATGCTGTTTGACCACTGGAAGCACCTATTGATTGAACTATTGACCGGAAAATTCTGTTTTCAAATACAACAAACAATTGAAGAGCGAACATCGATCAAGGTTCACAAAAGAAAAAAGCTGCCGAGATTTTTTCGACAGCTTGCAAGCTAATAAAGGTGGCCTAGGTTTTATTGACAGATCTCCATGAGGCTATCAAATGGTGCATGCCTATCACCGTATCGGGTTCGATAAAATCCGAGCGGCGTCAATTGGCACCCTTTGCTTCCCTCTAAAGCACCTGCTCTATTTTACTGAGCAGAGCGTTCACGCCGATTGCAAGTCCGGCTGATAAGATGCTACCCCATAGAATTTCGTAGACGTTCATTGTGCGGAGTCCATCGTATAGAATACTACCTAAGCCGCCTGCGTTAATAAAGGCAGCAATGGTGGCGATTCCGATCGTTGTGATTACGCCGAGTCGCATACCTGTAAATAGGGCTTTTTTGGCTAGAGGAATTCTTATTTTAAAAATAACCTGAAGCTTTGTCATCCCCATTCCTGTTGCAGCTTCAATCACAGCTGGATCGACTTCATTTAATCCAGAAATGAAGTTTCGCAGCAATAAATATTGATTATAGAAAACCAAAACGATGATGGCCGTCACTTTTCCGAGCCCTGTGACAGGGATTAGAATCGCAAATAGCGCGAGGCTAGGTACGGAGTAAACGACCGAAAACGTATGAAGCAGAATGCTTGATAAGACGCTTGAATACATCGAGAGAACCGTGAGAATAAACGCCAAAAGGAGCGATAAAATGAGCGTGATCACAACAATTTCAAGATGTTCTAATAAGGCCTCGCCTAATTTCCCCCAGTAGTCGATTAGATAGCCAATCACTCTAACCCCTCCCAGAAGCGTTCCTGGTCGCGTGAAGAGCTGATGAGCGAGGATACAAAATCATCCGCTGGGTTTCTGGCGATATTTCGTGGGGTATCAAACTGACAGATCTGACCTTGATTCATAATAATTACTCGGGTTCCGAGTTTAAAGGCCTCGTTAATGTCATGAGTGACAAAAATAAACGTTTTTTTTAGGCCGCCATGAATTTTTAAGAGCTCTTCCTGTAATTTTATTCGCGTAATGGCGTCTAACGCACCAAAAGGTTCATCTAAAAGCATGACCTTAGGATCCACCGCTAATGCGCGCGCAAGACCAATTCTCTGTTGTTGGCCACCGGACAACTGGGATGGATAACGGTTTTTAAACTCCTCTGGTTCAAGGCCAACGAGCGACAATAGGTGATCCACTCGCGACTCGATTTTTTCCTTGTTCCATTTCAAGAGTTTAGGTACAGTGGCGATGTTTTCGGCGATCGTCATATGCGGAAAGAGTCCCACTTGTTGGATGACATACCCAATTTGTCTTCTTAGTCCAACTACGTCTGTCCCCTTAATATTCTCACCAAACAATTGAATGGTCCCATCACTCGGCTCATAAAGGCGATTAATCATTTTGAGTAAAGTGGTTTTTCCGCTCCCTGAAGACCCGAGAATCGTAATAAACTCACCTTCTTCAATCGTCAGACTAACGTGATCGACCGCATTGTAACTCGCATGATTAAATTTTTTACTGACATTTTTAAACTCGATTGCTGTTTGGGCCATGTGCTCCTCCTTGAGGCCGACTATTTAATGGATTGGTTATAGAAGTCTTTCGCCACTTTTTTATAGTCTTGTTTGTCGACATCGACTTTCGCATTTAATGCAGTAATCGTTTTGGTATCAAGTTTGGCACTTACCTTATTTAGAATGGTCTTAATGTCCGGATGGGCCTTTAAGACACTATCGCGAACTACAGGAGCTAGATTGTAGGGTGGCCAAACATGCTTATCATCTTTTAACAAAGTAAATTCTTTGGTGTTGACCAATTGACCCTCTGTTGTATAAGCAGGCGCCACATCGGCTTTGTTATTTTTAAGCACCTGATATTTTAATGAATTGTCATAGACCTTTGAGGACTTCCAATTAAAAGGACCGTAAACTTTTGTCAAAGCCGGGATGCCATCTGCGCGTTGATCAAATTCACCTTGTGAAGCAAATCGCAGCTGGCTCGCATGTTTTTGTAAATCCGAAATCGTAGTGATTCCATACTTTTTGGCCACATCAGTTCGAATCACAAGCCCTTGCCCATCGTTTGCTTTTGAATAGTTAAGCCAAGTAATGTTGAACTTTTTCTCATAACCCTTTTTTACCGCTTTATAGACCTGATCGGGATCGGTAAGTGGTTTTTCCTTAAGAACGGTGATCAGCCCGGTTCCCGTATATTCTGGATACAAATCAATTTGGTTGTTCACAAGCGATTTATGAATGACCGAACTTGCAATACTTGGGACTCTTTTCACTTTATAACCCGCATTCTCTAATGCTAACGCATAAATTTCGCCGACAATGAGGTTTTCAGTAAAATCTTTCGAGCCGACACGAATAGTAGCCGAAGAGGCATTTTTTCCATTATTCTTACTGCCACAAGCGGATGTGAGTGACACGACAAGTGCCACCGCCATGACGAGTAAAAACCACGATTTCATTTTTTTCATAGGTGTAATGACCTACTTTCTTATGTATTTGTATTTTAATAACACGCGATCAAGGATGTCCAAGAGGAGGCCTGCTGCAATCGAGAGAACCGCAACCGAAATCCCACCAATAAGTAGTAAGTCGAGTTCATCAAGGCCTAGTCCAGTAAAAATGATGTCTCCAAGTCCTCCTGCCCCGATTTTGGAGGCTAGGGTGGCGCTCGCAATGATCTCGATGGTCGCTGTCTTAATCCCGGTCAGAATTAAGGGGAGCGCCAAGGGAAAACGAACTTTCCATAGCACTTGTTTCGGTGTCATGCCCATACCATTGGCAGTTTCAAGCATAAACGCCGGCACGTCCCTTAATCCAGCGACGGTATTCATCAGAATCGGCGGCACCGCGAGTAGAACCAATGCGATGATCGCAGGTGTCGTCCCTGTTCCCATTATTGGAATTAACAAAATGAGAATCGCGAGACTCGGCACAACGCGCAGGACTTGAAAAAAGGACGAAAACCACCTCTCAAATCTCTTATTGACTGCTGAAAAGTAGCCGAACGGCACCCCAATTATGATCGCGACAATTAATGACAACAAACTAATCCACAAATGTTGTCTGACCGAAACGAGGTATGTATCAAAATTATGAGTGAAATAATGGACAATCTGCGCCCCTAACCCTAACTGACTATTCAAGGTAATCTCCTTTCTATTAATGTCGTATCCTGATTCCCTTCTTTCGGTTGTTTCAAACCTATTTCCTCTATTAAAATTAAGGACATCGTTTACAATCTATGTATAATCCGCAAAATAGTAGAAGAAATTTACTACGTGTTTATGGTCCGAGTATTAAAATAGATAATCTCATTCTTTCCTAACCTTAAAGGAAATTATCACACTTCCTATTCATTTTTCAAGTTAAACGCCCCATTTGGCGTTAATAATAGAAAAAATCCGACCTTGTGAGGATCGGACTTTTAGGTGAGTGACCGTCACTTTGTTTTGCTAGGTCGACAAAATTCAGGAGGTGACAGGCACCCGCCTACACCATAACATTGCACAACTGTTCCAATATCTCTTCTGGTGCGTAGCCGCGTACTTCTCGTTGAAATAAATAGGCGTCACTTTTTAAAGCGGCAAGTAACAAGTCCGCTTTAAAGGTGCTGTTGGGTTGTGAAATCCCATGTGCCATCTCGTCAAATAGAGTGACAAAATGATGGTGGAGTTCATGGTATAAAGGATTACGTGCGTATGGTTTTGAACCACTTCGTTGCTCAAACTCTTCGACGCCTTTTAATAACTGAGCCTTGCTTTCTCTAAACCGAATAAACAAATTTAAAATACCTCTTAGCCGCTCACGAGGTTGCTGGGTCTTATTTTCTTCTAAGTACATTTCTATTGCCTCAAAGCACATGACTACATTGTCTTTAATTAAATCTAGGCATAATTCCCCCTTATTTCGATAACGCCTATATAAGGTTCCTGGACCAATTTCCGCTACTGTTGCAATTTGATTCATACTCACTTCTTCGACACCAAATTGTTCGAACAAGTCAGCCGCTGTCTCTAAAATCCGTTGTCGATTAAGAGCGGCATCACGTCGTTCCGTCCGATTAAAATGAAGGTCTTCCTCTTTCATCCTGCTCACCCCTGAGTTTCAAATAACCTATTTATTGACAAGCGGAGATATCTCCGTTTAGAATAAGCGATAGAGTTCTCCACTTATTCTAACCAAACGAAAAGAGGTTTACAACACATGTCCAATCAAACACTAAAATCTGCTCTACTTGTCATGGATCTTCAAAACGGCATTGTCTCCCGTTTTGCTGAAAATGAAGATGCAATTGTTCCTTTTCAAAAAGCGATCGCAAGCGCCCGCGCACACAACATTCCGGTTATTTATGTACGTGTTGGGTTTAGTGAGGGCTACCCTGAAGTCAGTCCAAAGAATAAAGGATTTTCTGCCATTGCAGAACATGGCGGAATGACCCTAAACGACGCCTCCACACAAATTCATGAATCAGTTAAACCACAACAGGGCGAACCAATTGTAACTAAATACCGCATCAGCGCGTTTGCCGGAAGTACACTTGAAGTCATTCTTCGCGCCCAACAAATTGACACGCTCATTATAAGTGGTATTTCAACAAGTGGTGTGGTACTTTCAACCGTGCGTGAAGCGGCCGACAAAGATTTCCAACTCACCGTTTTAAGCGACGCGTGTCTCGACTCCGATCCTGACGTCCATCGCGTTTTAACTGAGAAAGTCTTTCCTCGCCAGGCCGAGGTCCTTACAGTCGACGCTTGGTCTGAGACTTTAAATTAATCAAAAGAAGCTGACCAAGAAATAAGAGTCAGACCCCTCGCCACACCCTATTTTTTAAAAATGGGGTGTGGTGCGTTGGCGAGGGTGTCAGACGATCCTGAGTCAGACTCTTAAACATTTTTATTTAAAGTCTACGTCTCCAGGTGAACACAGAAAGAAGGCGCTCTAATGGCAAACGCTCTTAGCCAGAATTCTTTTAATCAAAAATTAATCGCCCCGATGATTTTAGGATCCATTCTGAATCCAATTAACTCGTCAATTATCTCCGTTGCTTTAATTCCTATTGGGCAAGTCTTTGGTGCGCCCCCCTCGCAAACGGCCTGGTTGATCTCAGCCCTTTATCTTGCAACAGCCATTGGCCAGCCGGTCGTTGGAAAATTAATCGACGTTTTCGGACCGCGGCGTTTGTTTCTAATGGCAACTACACTCGTTGGTCTCTCTAGTCTGATCGCGATCTTTGCGCCCAACTTATGGTGGCTCGTAATAGCAAGGGTCCTTCTGGGCTTTGGAACCTGTGCCGGTTATCCGTCATCGATGTATCTCATTCGAAGTGAAGCAGAACGAACCGGCGTGGAGAGTCCGACGAGTATTCTGACCACGCTCGCGATCTCCAACCAAACCATTGCTGTCATTGGGCCTACATTGGGAGGCTTACTGATTGAATTTGGCGGTTGGCAAAGCACCTTTGTTGTGAATCTCCCTTTATCTATTGCTTGTTTTGCACTGGGTTTTGTTCGCTTTCCAAAGCCCAAGCCCAATTCTTCGGATGACAAAAGAACCCTCGCCTCCATTGATTGGTTTGGGATCTTATTTTTTGCAGTGGCGCTGATCTCCGGCCTTCTTTTCTTAATGAATCCGAGTCTGACGCACCTTTACTTACTCTTTATTGGAATACTTATGGGAGTGGCTTTTACCGTTTTCGAGTTGAAGGTACAGGATCCTTTTATCGATGTTCGAGTGCTAGGCGGTAATGCCCCTTTGTTAATGACTTACGCGCGCAGTGTGATTACCGCAACGATTTCTTATAGCATGCTTTACGGCTATTCGCAGTGGTTAGAAAAAGGCCGGGGCTTATCCCCGTCCCACGCAGGTTTGCTCCTTTTACCTATGTTTCTCACGGCGATTGTCGTCTCTCGTTCCACAGGAAAAAGTCCGGCAATCTGGCTTAAGTTGATGGTCGGCAGTTTATTTCAATGTGTTGCTCTTATACTCTTGCTTTTTACAACTCAAACGAGTCCGCTCGTTTTTCTCATTGGAATAGTCTTATTGCTTGGCGTTCCTCAAGGTTTACTCAATTTAGCCAATCAAAACGCCGTGTATTATCAGGCGGTTCCCGATCAAATCGGAGCTTCTGCAGGCTTATTACGCACCTTCATGTACTTGGGCGCCTTGATCTCTTCCTCAGCTAATGGCCTCTTGTTAAAAACAAATGCCATGACCGTTGGGATGCATCAAATTGCGATTTTCACGATTAGCATCAGCATGCTTTTGATCCTCCTGACAGTGTTTGACCGATCATTAAAGCGGGTTGGAGAAAACGCTCAAGCCAAAATCCTTCAACGATAAAATTGGGAAAAGTTCAAGAATCGCGATTTGTGGTTCTTGGGCTTTTTTTGTCGGTGCAGATGGGTGAGTGGGTGTTATGACAAGTCAAAAGACACAGAAGGATGAGGAAGAACAACTCTTCGTCTCCCTTTTATAACAATAACGGAACCTCGTGTCCCTTTTTTGAATTTGTGTACTCGACGTTCCGCTAACAGCTCGTTGGGTACGCTCACGGCGAGGTTACGTCCACCACGATTCGTTATTTCTTCAATTGGATCCAATATTCATAGATAAGTTGGCAAATTGAGGATCGGCGTGTCCCTTTTTTTCTGAAAACGCCCCTATTTATAACAATAACGGAACCTCGTCTCCCTTTTATGAATTTGTGTACTCGACATTCCGCTAATAGCTCGGTGTGTACGCTCACGGCGAGATTACGTCCACCACGATTCGTTATTTCTTCAAATGGATGCAATATTTATAGATAAGTTGGCAAATTGAGGATCGGCGTGTCCCTTTTTTTCTGAAAACGCTCCTATTTATAACAATAACGGAACCTCGTGTCCCTTTTATGAATTTGTGTACACGACGTTCCGCTAATAGCTCGTTGTGTACGCTCAGGGCGAGATTACGTCCACCACGATTCGTTATTTCTTCAAATGGATGCAATATTTATAGATAAGTTGGCAAATTGAGGATCGGCGTGTTCCTTTTTTTCTGAAAACGCCCATATTTATAACAATAACGGAACCTCGTGTCCCTTTTATGAACTTGTGTACTCGACATTCCGCTACCAGCTCGTTGGGTACGCTCAGGGCGAGATTACGTCTACCACGATTCGTTATTTCTTCAAATGGATGCAATATTTATAGATAAGTTGGCAAATTGAGGATCGGCGTGTTCCTTTTTTTCTGAAAACGCCCATATTTATAACAATAACGGAACCTCGTGTCCCTTTTATGAACTTGTGTACTCGACATTCCGCTAACAGCTCGTTGGGTACGCTCACGGCGAGATTACGTCCACCACGATTCGTTATTTCTTCAAATGGATGCAATATTTATAGATAAGTTGGCAAATTGAGGATCGGCGTGTTCCTTTTTTTCTGAAAACGCCCATATTTATAACAATAACGGAACCTCGTGTCCCTTTTATGAACTTGTGTACTCGACATTCCGCTACCAGCTCGTTGGGTACGCTCAGGGCGAGATTACGTCTACCACGATTCGTTATTTCTTCAAATGGATGCAATATTTATAGATAAGTTGGCAAATTGAGGATCGGCGTGTCCCTTTTTTTCTGAAAACGCCCCTATTTATAACAATAACGGAACCTCGTGTCCCTTTTATGAACTTGTGTACTCGACATTCCGCTACCAGCTCGTTGTGTACGCTCAGGGCGAGATTACGTCCACCACGATTCGTTATTTCTTCAAATGGATGCAATATTCATAGATAAGTTGGCAAATTGAGGATCGGCGTGTCCCTTTTTTCTAAAAACGCCCCTATTTATAACAATAACGGAACCTCGTGTCCCTTTTATGAACTTGTGTACTCGACATTCCGCTACCAGCTCGTAAGGCGCTCACTCGGGCGTTACAACGCCATCTTTAAACCGAAAAAAAACCCTTCTAAATTCAAAGGGCGGTTGTTTCTTACGCCTCAATACGATCTGTAATATCCCGACCACCCCCAATTTGTTGAAGGAGAGTGTTCCTGCTTCATCACGAATCATTTCAACCGTCGTTTCATACCAGCGAAATAATCCGTTTTTATGTCGAACACGTCCAATGAATCTCACTGTAGCTTGATCGATGAATACCGCATTCCGTGTTTCTAATAATCTTATATTATCATCTGGATGATTTAAGGAGACGGACGGTTTTCCAATGACTTCTTCAGGCGTGTAGCCAAGTAGGGTTTCTACTGATGGCGAAACATATGCGAAGACCCCATCTGGTGAAACCGAGAGATGGTTATCAAAGAAATACTGGAATACACCAGGATGTTCAAGAAATTTCTTTTGCAGCATATTTCTTTAACCACCTTAAAAAAATACTCCGATTCACCTTACATTTAAATTTTTATATTAGAGCCCCTACTACTAAAGCAACGGAAATATCTTTGTCTATTTAACCACTGAAACAAATGCCGTCTTGATTAATTTTTAGGGTGTTCAGATCATTTTTATAATCCCGTTATGTATGTCCATTACATTTTTTCATATTCATCGTAGTATATAATAACTCAAAGGTAAGGCGGCATAACCTTTGGGTTTATAGTAAGGACGTATGGCGACATTGTTGACCCCTGATTAGCGTTACGGGTACGATTTTCTTTTACTAGACAGCCACCCCTCTGTTCAGTTTAGACCATTCTTTATCTCCTTTTGAATGAGGCACCTTAGCCGTCTAGGGTGCCTAAATTTGTTTGAATTACTGATCCAATCAAGCACCATTTTTGTAATCCGCCTCCCTTTTTTGTAAGATGATCTTAACGCTTAATTGGGAGGGTTAAACATGGAAAAATTAAAATCAATGGAACAGTATCATACAATTATTCAACAAGAAAATGTGCTTCTTATGTTTTCAGCAGATTGGTGCCCGGATTGCCGCTTTATTGAACCTGCCTTGCCTGAGCTTGAAGCCGAGAATAACCAATGGACGCTTTATTACGTAGATCGCGATCAATTTATTGATCTTTGTGCGGATTTGAATGTGTTTGGAATTCCGAGCTTCTTGGCGTTTAACAAAGGGTCCGAACTTGGACGTTTGGTAAGCAAAGATCGTAAAACCAAAGACGAAATTCAAGCTTTTATTGATTCACTCGTTGCTTAAGCCGTCTTACTTGGACGGCAAATTTTTCGTAATAGGAATAGGAAAAGACCGGCTCAATGCCCGGTCTTTGGTTTTTATTCGATTTACTACTTAATATTTAACATTTGACCAATATGGATTACGTTCGATCGTAATCCATTCTCTTTTTTAATGGTCGAAACGGACGTATGAAATCTTTTGGCAACTCTTGACAAACAATCTCCACGGACTACTTTGTAATGAACGCTTTTTGCAGAACGATTTGCTGTAGATTGCGACGCTGTCTTAATCGTTATTGGTGTTGGAGTGTCTATTCTTATTTTTAACGTCTGCCCGATTCGAATGAGACTCGAATGCAGGTGATTCTCTCTTTGAAGTTGAGAAACTGAAATGTGGTGCGATTTTGCAATTTTCGACAAACAATCCCCGCGTTTCACTTTGTATCCTAAATCGTTCACTGTCGTCTTAGGTGTCACATTGATGGATGAAGAGACTTTGATTGGGGACAGCGTGGATTTCGCTTGTGACGGGTGTGACACGGTCACCGTTTGTGTTTTCAAGGTCTTAATTTTTAAGACTTGGCCAATCCGAATCAAACTGGAATGTAACGCATTTTCTTTTTTGATTTGAATCGTCGAGGTGTGATAGGTCTTTGCAAGTTTTGATAGACAATCCCCGCGCTTTACCTTATAAGAAATAGTCTTCGTGACTTTAATCGTCTTCGTGCCCTTCTTTGGTGCTTGAACTGGCTCGGCTTTTACTGGTTGAGTAGGGGTTGGGGTTGATTTTGGTGCAACGGGTGGTGAAACAGATTGAGTTGGATTCTGAGTATCACTCGAAACACTCGTAGCCGTTCCATCTAATACCCTTCGGAAATAATTCCAGGTTGAAGGCTCTTCATGATTTAAACTCCAACTTCCGGTTCCTTTAAGGTTATATTTGTTCACTAACTCAATTTTTTCGCTCATCGTTTTCTGATCATCGTACCACAGTACATAGTTACCTGGCGTGAGCGTTAGGGCCCCTGCTTGACTCGTTGCATCTGTGGGTTTGATCGTAAACGTCGCTTTTTCAGTGTGTTGGGTTGGATCATAGACAACCGTCCCATTATACTGCTTCACATAGTCCTCGACGTTTCGTTGAGAGATCGAGATGCCATAGACATTGGTGCCATTCGAAGTTGGACCATCTGTTTTCCAAAGGCGACCATAGAACGGCAATCCAAGTACGAGCTTTTCTGGTGAAACGCCTTGGTTAAGCGCATATTGGATGGATTTCTCTACCCATGGTAAACCTGCTACCGGTCCAGGCGTTGGATCGCCAATCCAATTCTCATCATAGGCCATAATCATGAGGTAATCGGCATAGTTGGATAGCGCCTTATAGTTATATTCCCCTTGCCAGCCGTTTTTCCAGTTTCCGGGGTTCGCTGCGACGGCGACGGAAATCTCTTTATCTGGCATTCTACTGCGAAGCTGCTTAATAAAATCCGTAAGATCCGCTTGATTGTTTTCTGTCAGACCCTCAATATCTACATCGATTCCATCCAAATTCAACGTCTTCACTTGATTGGCAATCTCTTGTGCTAAAGCTTGTCTATTTTTCAAGCCCGCTTTTCCAATCGTTGGGTCCCAGTTGTTGCTCAAGTATGGCGTGACACTTAAGCCTTCCTTGTGCATCTCATCCACAAAGGCTTTACTGTATTTATCGGTCACTTTTAAATGCCCATCATTTCCAACTTCAAAATAATCGGGTGACACAGCATTCAACGACCCTTTAGTGGTTGCGACTTCTGAAGCATAATCACCAAAAAATAGATAAGACATATTAAATTTTTTTGTGGGTGCTGTTGGTGTTGCAGCATCTGCAAGATGGGCACCACCAATCAGGGAAGACACCACGATCGAAACTGATAAAATGGAACCCGCAAAAAAGTTTAATGGTTTTTGAGTTTTCATATCGCACTTCTTTCTTTGATGTAATAGTTTTGTAACATGATTTAATTATAAAGTTACGAAAAATGAATAACTACCTTATAAAAATTGGTAATTTGGCAGAGTACTAGATTGAGCGCTTCTTTTGTAAAGCCATACTTCTTTTTCATGAGCGGTTTGAGTGCCTTCTTTCAATGCTAAACCATCATTGAGGTGAATACATTGTAAAGATGAGGGTTCGTAATGAATGGTGGATTGACTTGCGTGGATTCTGATATTTATGGGCGGAGATTCGCGACTTTAATGGTGGGATTCAATTAAAATGCGCGTGGATTCGTTCATTATGAGCGGGAATTCGATTAAATCCACCCTTTATTCGATTAGACAACTTCGGTATTCGTTCATAGCACCTACCCATGACTCGGTGTGAAACTCAGGGATACGAACGCCAGTTTATAGCTAGGAGGTTTTATTTTTGGACATTTATGTGGTTCAATCTGGAGATTCATTGTGGAAAATAGCGAATTCATATGGGATGTCGGTGCAGGAGCTTGTCACGGTCAACGGGGTGTCTGATCCTAATCAACTTGTTGTGGGGCAGGCGCTTGTAATTCCAAAAGATCGTTTCCTCACCTATACAGTGAAGTCCGGTGATACATTGTGGGGAATTGCGAAGAAGTTTGGAGTATCCGTTTCAACGATCGTATCGCTTAACCAAATCACAAATTCCAACCAAATTAACGTTGGTCAAGACTTACAGATTCCGACCGATTTCTACACGGTTAAAGCAGGCGATTCACTCTACGCAATTTCAAGGAAATTAAGCATTCCAATTAAAGACCTCATTAGCCTGAATCAAATCTCAAATCCGTCGCAAATTCATATTGGGCAGCGCCTAATCTTACCTGGTAAGACGAAACCACTCGTCGAAGTCAACGGTTATACGGCGCGGGTAGGCCAATCTGAGATTCAAGAGATTCAGAGTATTGGTAATTCGTTAACCTACTTGAGCCCTTTCAGCTATCACGTACAAGACGACGGGACATTATTGCCTCTCTCAGACAGCGATTTACTGACAGTCGCGCGCACCGAGCATGTCGCCCCACTTCTCGTCATCACAAATTTTAAAAACGGCCATTTTGATTCTGATTTAGCGCACACAATTCTGAATGACCAAACGTTACAAGAACAACTTCTTAAGTCGGTCAAGCAAACATTACAAGCAAAAAAGCAGTTTGGCCTCAATATTGACTTTGAATACGTCTATCCAGAAGATCGAGAACCATATAATGCGTTTTTACGAAAAGTCGTTAGTGAACTCCATCCTCTTGGCTATTCCGTTTCAACGGCGATTGCTCCAAAAGCCAAAAAAGATCAAGTGGGTTTGTTATATGAGGCGCATGATTACGCGGCCCACGGTCAAATTGTCGATTTTGTTGTCATCATGACGTATGAATGGGGATATTCTGGCGGTGCGCCAATGGCGGTTTCCCCTTTAAAGAACGTCAAACAAGTGATCGACTATGCCCTCACAGAAATTCCTGCCCATAAAATCCTTATGGGCGTTCCATTATACGGGTACGATTGGAAACTTCCATATATAAAAGGTGGTCAACTCGCACAAACTTTGAGTCCACTACGTGCAGTTGAGCGAGCCGCTCAATACAAAGTCAACATTCAATACGACGAACCTTCTGAATCGCCTTATTATAACTATACCGATGCAAATGGGACTGAGCATGTCGTTTGGTTTGAAGATGCCCGCAGCGTGAACGCCAAATATGATCTAGTCAAACAATATAATCTTAGAGGTGTGAGTTATTGGGTGCTTGGCAATCCATTCCCCCAGAATTGGTATGTCTTGAACGATCACTTTCGAATTCAGAAATTCTAATTCTAATAAGTTCACTTCATGCCCACGTGAAAATTTGGGATCGCACCTTACCCGATCTACAGAAAGTTCTAATTGATAAATACGTTATAAGCTAAGTCAACCTCCTATGACTTGGCTTTTATCTTTTATTAATTCCTTGCTTTATAAAAAATGATGGGGCTCGTCCACGAATTGGAAATCACCCACATAGCGTATCTTATAAAATGTAACTGTGCGTCCAAAAGGGAACGCTTTATACGATGCTCCAGGCGATTCCCTTTCTAGTACTAATAAGGACTGGAGGCTCTCAAACATTGATTTATGAAGTGAAACCTGGAGATGCATTATGGAAAATTGCCCATGAGTATGAGACCACGGTAGAAGATCTAAAATTATACAACGGTTTACAATCCGATCTCATCTTAGTTGGTCAAAAATTAAAGGTCCCTTTTAGTTATACTGTTGTAGCTGGTGATAGCTTGTGGAAACTGTCCAATACTTATCACACAACCGTTCAATCCATAAAAGATGCAAATGGTCTCAAGTCCAATGTGCTTTACATTGGGCAAAAACTTAGAATTCCGCCTAAGAAATTAAGCATGCAAGGTGAATTTGTTCTCATGACGAGAGATGATTTTAAAGAGTGGATATTGAACCACAAATTCATGAGAAATGTGACGTTTTTTCAAGAACATCATACCTATGACCCCTCTTACGACAACTTCAATGGGTCTAATTATTTTAGTTTACTAGAGGGTATGAAGCGTTATCATGTCCAGACAATGGGCTGGAACGACATTAGTCAGAACATTACTACATTCCCAGATGGTATGTTGGCTGTTTGCCGGACTTTTAACAATCCGCCGCAAGGTTCTTTTGGATTATTGAACAAATCGGTCACACCCGCTATCGAAGCCACGGCGTTAGCCATTGAAAATGTTGGGGATTTTGATTCTGGACATGACCAAATGACAGAAACACAGAAAGATACTATCGTCACCGTTGCGGCCCTCCTCTGTCTCAAATTTGGTCTTGAACCTTCTGTGAACAGTATTACGTACCATCATTGGTGGGATATCCATACAGGTGAGCTTGTGTTCGATAATAGTGAAGGTCATGCGGTGAAAACATGCCCCGGCACCAATTTCTTTGGTGGAAATACCACGACCATTGCTAAGACTCATTTCTATCCACTTGTTAAAAGTAAAATGCAAGAGATTTCAGCTACCCTCTCATTTTAAACCATTCAGGAGCTATGTTTTGCTCCTCATTTTGTCTGAATAGCGAACTCAAGACGGCGTACCCGTCTTTTTGGTAGACTTACACTATGATCCTTTTTAAGTTTCCAAAAAATGAGGAGGTATTATTAATGAAACACGCTCTTGTTGTGGGCGGTACCGGAATGTTATCAGATGTTTCACTTTGGTTATCGAACCATGACGTCCATGTTTCGGTCATCGGCAGAGACCCGATCAAAATGAGAACGCTACTTTCAAAGTCAAATCACCCTTCGCACATCACGCCGCTTTATGTCGATTATCGAGACACCCAAGCGTTAATTCACAACGTTCAAAATCAAATCAAAATCCACGGACCCGTTGATTTATTGGTTACATGGATCCATAAAGATGGGGCTCATACTCTTACCTTGCTTATCCAAGAAATCAACTCAAAAGCACGCGAATGGGATTTTTTCCACGTTTTAGGTAGCCAAACTAACTTAAGTCAAACAAAGACGGCTCTCAATCTTGGAGAACGCAGTCACTATCATCAGATAAAATTGGGGTTTGTTTTAATTGATAATCAACAATCTAGATGGCTAACCCACGAGGAAATCTCTAATGGGGTTATTCATGCGATTAAGAATAAGGTGAAGCGTTTCACTGTGGGTGTCCTTGAACCATGGGAGTTGCGTCCTTGATTTAAGGGTCATCTGAAGAATATTCAATCGACTGCAATTCACAATGCTAAATAACGGGAGCAGAGAATATACTGTATTAGAACACATCGCAAAGGAAGGTGTTGGGATGGGAACACACATTGTGCAGCCAGGTGAAAGCTTAGGGACAATTGCCCAAACCTATAATACGACCGTACAGACTTTAGTTCACACCAATCATATCCGCCCCTCTAATTCCCTCTTACCGGGGACACTTCTGACGATTCCGGAGCAGTTCCTCAACGTACATAATGAAGACCTTCCATTAAATCTCTCAAGACCACGAACGGATCCCATTACACATGTCATGATTCATTTTAATTCGAATGCCGCTCACAACCCTCGTGATCCCTACCATCTACAGGACATTCAAAACCGCTCGATCACTAATGGAGTCTCTACCCATTACAGGATTGGACGAAATGGTGACGTCTTTCAATTAGTTGATGAAACGCGCGTGGCCAATCAAACAAGTAAAGGCTCCCTGCCTGGTTTCCCTGAGTACACGAACCGAATAAACGACGTTTCAATCGGGATCGAGTTAATGGCGATTGGAACTCGTGATGAAATGCTCAAGTTTATGTCTGGGCAAACCTATGATGCCATTCCCCCTGACAAGGTCGGTTACACAAATGCTCAATACCGGTCTTTAAACCAACTATTGAATACCCTCTTTCAACGACATCCAACGATTGTAAGGGATCGGCGTCATGTTGTCGGATACGATGGAATATGCCCCAACCAGAAGAACGGATCCGGGTAAGCTCTTTGATTGGTCTCAATTGAAAGCCATCGGTCAATCGGTCCATACCGTTCAAAATGGAGAGACGCTATGGGAGATTGCCCAAAAGTACGGTACGACCATGGATGAGTTAGCCAATTGGAACCAACTCAATTCAAACAGTTATCTATATATTGGGCAAAGACTCTTAATTCCAATAGTTCATACTAAAGGCACGCTCTATGTTGTGCAAGCAGGAGATTCCCTGTGGGGCATTGCCCATACCTTTGATGTCAGTGTCGAAGCCTTAGCCGAAGCGAACCATCTAAGCCCTGGTGCCCTTTTGCAAATTGGGCATAAATTGATTATCCCTTGAAGCAAGGGGACGGATCCACTGCTTCCTCAAAAAGGAAGCAGTGGATCCGTCCCTGTGCTTATTTAATCAACAAACGTGACGGTCTAGGCCGTCACGTTCTAAAAATAATTATCTTTGGCTGTTGATTTTATCTTTCTTTTTTGTACCTTCTTCTCGGTTCATGCCGTTTGGCGTCTCGACATTATCACTCGAATATCGATCTGCGTATGCGAGTGCTTCGATATCGTCTTCACTGTACGTTTGGACTTGACGATCCATTGGCGTGACCCCCTAGAGTTTTTATAAGATGGTACATCCCTAAGTTGGCTTTAACGCGGGCCATTTATTCATACAGTCAGGATTTCTCTTTATAAAAAGCAAGGTCTATAAAGGCAACGCCAATTGCAATTCCTAATGCAGTACCAAAAAAACTATACCATGGTTCATGGCTTTTAACAGTGAGGTTCAAAATGAGCCCTAAAACACTTAACACTAGAAAAGTTCGAATGAATCTCACCAATCGAGAGCGGAACTCTTTTTTATCCATCTTAAATAGACGTAGCATCACTATTATGATTAAGTAAAGGCCATAAGCAAGAAGAAAGATCACATAACCGCCAACAAAAGGATAGGCGAATGGTGGATCAATATTTCGATATGTTATATAAAGCGTAATTGCCGTACTAACCAAAACAATACTAAGTAATATGTTATTGAATTTTTTCATGTTCAACCCTCAATTCCCATTCGTCTTACTCCCATTTCCTAGAATGAGCAAGTTCTTCCTGTTTCATGTAAGCGTTTGAGGGTGATTAGATTTGTATAGTTGTGTCTCCGATCATTTTAAAATCCATAAGCGGCACTTTCATTTAACTTATCGTGACGGTTTCTTACCCCAAAATTGGTATAAATCGGTTCGGATCCGACCATTGTACAGCTTGCGTTTCTTGGTTGCTTTTTTGCCATAATGATTCTCAAATTGTTCATCCGCTGTGAGTACATAAATGGACCATGTCTCATAAGGCTTAAGCGCCTTTCCCATTTCCTTATAAAGTCGGTACACGTCCTCTTCCTCACCAATCCTTTGGCCATACGGAGGATTCGAGATTAAGACGCCGTTTTCCTTTTTCGTTGTAAAATCGGTCACTTGCATTTGTTTAAATGTGATCAACTCACCAAACCCAGCTTCCTGAGCATTATTCATGGAGAGGTCGACCATGCGATGGTCAATATCGGAACCTTGAATATCAAGCGGTTGGTCGTAGTTGGCTCGGTCTTCGACTTCCATTCGAGCCTCTTCCCAGAATTCTTTTCCAATCCATCCCCATTGTTCAGAAATAAAGTCACGATTAAACCCTGGGGCAATGTTCTGACCGATCATCGCCGCCTCAATTGGAATCGTTCCAGATCCACAAAACGGGTCAGCAAACGGTCGGTCCGGTGTCCATTTGGTTAAATAGATCATGGCCGCCGCGAGCGTTTCTTTAAGCGGTGCTTCCCCATGTAGATAACGATACCCTCTTTTATGTAATCCAGCTCCAGATGTATCAATGGTCAGGGTCGCTACATCTTTTAAAAGCGCAACTTCAATTTTGTAGAGCGCGCCATCCTCATCGAACCAATCCTGGTGATAGGTTTCCTTCATTTTTTCAACAATGGCTTTTTTAACAATGGCCTGACAATCCGGCACACTATACAAGCCTGATTTGATTGACT
Organism: uncultured Sporolactobacillaceae bacterium; assembly: GCA_963829575.1. Lineage (GTDB taxonomy): Bacteria > Bacillota > Bacilli > Bacillales > Sporolactobacillaceae > KACC-23026. The sequence continues at coordinate 175,492 of CAWHJF010000021.1, forward strand.
TTCCGTTTACTGGAAACTCCGCATCCTTTGGCAGCCAATCTGTCCATGGCAATGCCTTTGTTTTTTCAAAAAGCTCATCAAAACTGGTTGCTTTAAATTCCCCAATTTTCAATTTAATTCGATCTGCAGTTCGGAGCCAAAGGTTGGCCCGACAAAGATCTAGTGGCGTGGCTTCAAAGGTGACTCGGCCATTTTCAACTTTCAAATTGGTATACCCTAATGCCTTCAGTTCATCTGCACAAATGGCTTCAAGTCCCATCGCTGTCGTCGCGATTAATTCCATACAAAATTCTCCTCTTCATAAAACGATTTGCTTTAACAGTTGTCAACGTTTGATCCAACTTCATATATGTAAATAAGATCGATTCAAAGCAGTCCCTTAGTATTATAGACATGCAAGCTGTGAAAAATAAAGAGAAACACAAAATATATGTCACGTCGCAAAAAATAGGGTCACAGTGGTGCGTTATTTGCTTCTGTAAGGTGGTGCCACAAACTTTATGGCCACGACGATACGCTAACCCCATGATTCCACCTTAGAACGGGTAGGTTGAGGCGCAATAGCGGATCCTCATGAACACAAACTTGGTCCGATCGGTGTTTTTGCCCTTTTAACGAATCTTCGAGGACACGTTTTAAAATTAGGTACACTGTGATGCGTTATGGCCTATGGTCCGCCCATCCTACCCCGTCTCAAAAACAGCAAAAACCCCCAACAACGGTCGGGGGCTTAAACATCCTCTTAAAATAAGAGCAGTGTTATTTGTGTTCTGTAAGCCATGTTCTGTACCTAGTACTGCAAACGGGCTGCCCCTCGTACGTTGGTGGCGATCATCTATCTACAGACACATCTGTCTCCCCTTCGTTGAATTCCCTCCAGGAAGTTCCTCTACCAAATTTGAGTTTCTCGCTCGTGGGGTTTACCTCGTTCCACTTCTCCTGTTTCCAGAAGAACTCCGTCACTGTGGCACTTTCAAGGGTATTAGACCATATCCCATAAGGACTTAGGTGATTCCCCTGCCGTTACCTGAATCGTCAGGCTACCCTAGCTTATTTTTTCGCTAGGCACGAACACTACGATCATCTCAGATCGTGCGAGCATGGACTTTCCTCTATGCCTTCAAAGAGACACAGCGATCACCCAAACACAAATAACACGCGACATTTATTAATTATAAAATAAAAACTAGTACAAAACAAGTACTAGTTTTTGGTAAATCAACTATTAAACTCAATCATTTAAGCGACTGCCAAATACATGTTTTTCTAAATTCGAAAGACGTTTTAAGATGTCGTAATTGGTTTGCCCTTGTGTTACGGAAGCACGTCTTGGCTCAGTTGGTTGTTGATTTAATTCTTGTTTCAAACGCTGATTTTCCTGTTGTAAACGGCTAATTTCAGCTTGCATGGTTTCATAATCTTTAATAATGACGTCCAAAAACTTATCCACTTCTTCAGGAGAATAGCCGCGTAATCCTGATTTGAACTCTTTTTCTAAAATATCCTTCGTTGTCAGTTGTGCCAATTCTTTATTCATTCTCATCACCTCAAGCAATTGGTACTGAACCTATGCTTTATTCTTCCAAACAACGCTCCAAAAGTCAATCCATTAATTCCAATATTCCGGGTTAGAATTTCGAATTTCTTCCTCTGCCGCTTCAAGATCATACCGATTCATGTAAAAAATCGGGTACCCATCTTGGGCATGGCGGGTTCTTGCAGGTTTTAAATAAAAATCAGGTGTCCCTTGTTTTTCTTCATCGTACAAAACAAATAGGCCATCTGTCTTTGTCACTATAAACTCATTTTTTAACCGAAGCTGGCTTGGGTTTTCATAGGGGCGTTTCGTGATGCTGTCGACAAAATCGGCTTGCGCAAGAATATCCTGATAGATCGCTTGAACCCCTTCAGGCCAACGTGTCTCTTGATCGAGAAAGGGCGTTAAAATCCCGAGTTGAATGTCCGAATACTCTTCACGAAGCTCCAAAATCACCTGGGCCGCCCAAAGTTCCACACCGGGTTGCCCGCTGATAATAAACCAGGTTGTTCCTTCTTCTATAAAGGTCATCAATTTCTTACGCAGAGCATATTTGATGACCTCAACACCCGGATGTTTGTCTGAGAAGAGGCCAAGTTCATGTGGCTTATATCCCGTAATGGCTAATGCATTCATCCCTCTCAACCTCTCTAAAAAGTTCACTCAAAGCGTAGTAAAAGAACTTATAGGTCTGTTTTTATGTAAATCTCGAGCAAAAAAATAGCGCGCCATCTTTTTTACTTTAGTTGATCAACAATGAAGACGCGCTATGATTCGTTTAATCAACGGTTCCTCTAAAAAGTTCTATTAAATGGTTTGCATGACAACAAAGACAGCACTGATCATAATAATAATAAAAAATAACACTAATAACCACTTGCTCATGATGTCGTTTAAACACTCCTAAATCAAAATCAAGCTTATTTCCATTGTACAAGAGAACACCGTTCGACAAAAGTGGACTTTTTCACCATTTTGAGCACTGCCAAATCGACGAAAAAGATCGAATTATCGAATAATTAGTCTTTTTTTGCGCTTGCCCAGGAAATAAAATAGTCAAATTCCCCCGTTATGGCGCGGAAATTTTGGTTTCCAAACGCGTGCGTCGATGAATGATTTCATCATGCAATTCATGCCCATCTAGACTCGTTTTTTCAAAAAGGGAATAGGCTTTTTGTGTATAAAAGAGTGCTTTTTCATAATCGGATTCGCGATGTTCGTAATGCTTGGCTACTTCAATACAAGCTGACAAATGATCCTCTGATAATTTGAGAAAATAGGACGTTGCTTTGGTGTAATCATGAAGCTTTTTATAAGAAATGGCTACTTGCTCCATTATCTTGTTCGAGATCGAACCCTTCGTAGCCCCTTTCTTCTCTAAAAGTGGTTCAAGGCTTAGAATGGCTTCCTTATGAAATCCAAGACTCACTAACCACCGACCACACTCATAACGTTCTTCTAATGTGGCTTGGGCCAATTCACCGTGTAACAGACGGGTTAAATGAATATACAATGTCACCAGACTTTTAATATCTTCTGCATTATGTTCAAAGACGCCATTAACAAGCGAGGCTTTCGGCGCTTTTAAAAATTGAAAATATAAAAATGGTGCCATATGGCCAGGCACATCCATCTCTCGCGTCAAGCCTAAAAGGTGTTCTTCAACCAAGGACAACCGTACCGATTCAAGTCTATGTTTCCATAAACGCCGCGAAGCGTGAAGCAAATCAAAATGTCCATATTCCGGCAACTTAGGAACGCGATCGCGTACAAATTGAACCCTCGTTTTAACGCGTGGCCAGTCAAACGCTTTGCCATTAAACGTCACCAGATTCGATAAATCCCGATTATCTGACAAAAAATAATAATAAAATGCCGCCTCATGCCCCGGACCAGGTAGAAAATATTGGGTGACTTCAAATTGCTTCCCAACCACTTTCCCTGTTCCCAACAAGAAAATCATATGCCCTGCCCCAGCGCCTAGTCCGGTTGTTTCGGTATCAAAGAACAACAAGTCTTCAGGTTCAAGCGAACGGGCGGAAAGGGGATGGTCTTGGAAGTTCGTCTCCCAAAGGGCCGCTGCCTCGTAAAGATCCGCAAAGCGATAGTGGCCGTGTCGCTCCTCCAGAGGGTAGACGATCTTCTTTTGGAGCAGCGCCTGATCATCCAACGAGCGGATTTCGGCCCCTAAATCGGTTGCCGCAACTTGAAGTGCCTGGTTAAGGACTGATTCCGACTCATTTGTTGCCATCTTTTTACATGTTCCAGAAACCGCCCCACTCTCGTCGGACGCCTTCTGTTCCTTTAATTCTAATGAAGCCTTTCGACCACTCATGTCCTTTTCGTGCGTGAGATGCTTTTTATAGCGCTCAAGCTGCTTTTTAAGAGACATAAGACAGAACATCCTTTAATCGTTGAAGAAGCTCTACCACAACCCGTTTGTTGTTAAGGGTAGTGGGTCCTTCATTCATCCCGACACAAGATGGACAACCGGCTTCACATGGGCAACGTTCTAATACCCCTTCAACCGATTCCAATAAATGAAACAGTTGGTCATAGAGCTTTTCACTAAGCCCTATGCCACCTGGATAGCGGTCATACAAAAAAAGCGACGGCTTTTCATTATGGTTGGCCTTAATTTTGGGAACCACTTCAAGGTCAATAGGATCGCACATGACAAAAAGCGGAGCCGTGTGACGTAAGACCTCCGCCATCCCCACCAAAGCCCGTTCGAAGGGCTCTCGTCCATATTCTTCTAACCAGGACGGATCAAAACTAATCCAGGCAGAAGTGGTGTGCATTTCTTCTTCTGGTAGATGAATCGGTCCCCAACCGATGTTGTCATGGGTTTCAAAACGAATTTTTTTAAACAGAGTCGCTTTGGCTCGTACAGTGACTTCACCATAGGCCCGTTCAATCCCGGCTCCTAACTGTTCAAGCTTGTCTTCTTCTAATACATCCAGCTGAACCGCTAAATTGGCATCTGTGTAGTAATTGATGTCGACCTGACGAACAAAAGCTTTCTTTTCTTCCCAATCAAGCGTTTCAACTTGATATTGTTCCCCCTGATGCATGTAGATCGCTTCTTCATGCAGGAGTGTCATCGCACTGAACCGATCCATCTCCCCGAGCACTTTCACATGCGCTTGTTCGGTTTGATCGATGATGACGACATTCTCTTGAGTAGCGGAACGCAGGCTTATATTCGTTGCTGGAAACGCATCGTTCATCCAATACCATTTGCCACCTTGAAGGTGGAGAACATCTTGATCGCTCAAATACGTGCAAATGTCCACCACTTCCACTCCATCAAAGGTGTCTTCTTCAGAAAATGGCAACTCATACGCCGCACATTTAATGTGGTCAACCAGAATGATCAGGTTGTTTGGATTAATCCGGGCTGATTCTGGGCTACGTTCAAAAAAATAGTCCGGATTTTGGATAATGTATTGATCAAGTGGATTGGAGGTTGCAACGAGCACAATCACAGCCTCGTCTTTCCTCCGTCCTGCTCGTCCGGCTTGTTGCCATGTGCTCGCCACGGAACCAGGGTAGCCTGTCATAATACAAGCTTGAAGTTGGCCGATGTCCACACCCAGTTCTAGAGCATTGGTACTGACCACACCTTGAATTTCCCCATTACGCAGGCCTTTTTCAATTTCTCGTCGCTCAGACGGCAGGTACCCTCCTCGATAAGCCCGAATGTTGGCCCGATTGACCCGACCGACATTCATCGTCTGTAGGTAGTTTAAAAGAAGTTCCACACGCGTCCGACTTCTTGCAAACACAATAGTTTGAACGTCATTCTTCAAAAAGCGTTGGGCAAGTTTTCTTACTTCGAGCGTTGCGCTCCTGCGTATGTTCATGACTGGATTGACCACTGGTGGATTATAAAAGATAAAATGCTTCTTAACCGCTGGTGCACCATTTTGATCAATGAGAGTCATGGATCGACCGGTAAGTGCTTCGGCGTGGTCCTTTGGATTCGCAATCGTTGCCGATGTACAAATAAAAATAGGATTCGATCCGTAATAGTTACAAATCCGTTTCAAACGTCTTAAAACATTGGCGACGTGCGAACCAAACACGCCACGATACGTGTGCAATTCATCAATGACGATGTAATGCAAATTCTCAAATAGCGATACCCACTTTGTATGATGAGGCAAAATTCCTGAATGCAACATATCTGGATTCGTCATAACGATATGACCCGCGACACGAATTTTTTGCCGAATCGCGCTCGCGGTATCCCCATCATACGTATAGCTGTTAAGTTGTACGCCCATTTCCTCAATCATCTCGTTCATTTCACTTTTTTGATCTTGGGCAAGTGCTTTTGTCGGAAAAAGGTAAAGAGCTCGGCGTGTTGGGTCTTGGAGAATGGTTTGCAACACAGGTAGATTATAGCAAAGGGTTTTCCCAGAGGCGGTTGGCGTTACGGCCACTACATCGCTGCCTTTGGTGGCCAGATCAAAGGCTTGGCACTGATGCGAATAAAGGGACGGCACGCCTCTTTTGGTAAGGGCGTCCACAAGCCGTTGGTCCATTTGAATAGGGAACGGGACATTCTTTGCCTTTTGCTCCGGAATTGTTTTCCAATACGCGACATTTGGGTCCAATTTCAGGGTTTGTAGTAGATCTGCCATTGACTCTCTTGCTTTCATAGTAATCATCCTTCTTACTTCGTTCGTGTCCGAAAATCGATTATCTTCATCATAGCGAATATCTGTTCGAATAGGAAGCGAAAACCCTCTATTTTTAAGATGAAAAAATAGGAAAAATTAAAAGACAGATCTTAGATCAAAAGCGATCTAAGATCCATCCCTGTAAACAAATGGATAGCTTTACATTCTATGATCAAGAAACAAGTGGAAGGGAAATCGTAAAGGTCGTCCCTTTATTCACTTCACTCTCAATCTTGTTGCTTTCATAATGAAACGCCATCGTCTGATAAAAGGTATCGAGGTGTAATTCTATATCTTTAGAATTTGCCTCAACCATAAGAAGGACAATGACTTCTTGAATCATTTGAATCCAATTATACCGTTAAAGTTGGTTGGAATGTGGTTTCGCTAAAGTTAGAAGATCGCTTGAAATTGGCTCGACCCTTGATCGTTCATCTTCACTCACATTGTAATCCATCTCTATTCCCTTGGTTTTATAAGTAAATGGAAAAACCCTTTCATGGCTGTTCGCGAAGTGCGTAATTCATGGACAATACGCGCCGCACATTCACATTTTCCAGAGTGAATTAGGAGACGCTCATTTTCCTTTCAGACTACTTTTAATAACTGTCCAGTTGGTCGTTGGTCGTTGACAGACGTGATGTTCACATAGAAAGTAAGTGGTGTTTCCATCCATCAGAGCAAAGTCGCGAGTAAACGACGCCAACTCTTCAAGTGTCGCTTTTTTCCCAACAAGGCTTAACACTTCAGGGTGAAACGCGGCGTTCCATTTTTTAAAAGAAGACTCTGGGAATCCCTCTTTGAAATCGATTTGATCTTCAGGCTCTAAAACCACCAATTCTTTTGTTCCGCCCTTCGCCAATAGATAAGACATGAGTAAAAAGGTATGACCGATCGGATAACGATTGGCATCGGCACCGAATCGGTTGAACATCTTGTCCACGTACATCTCAAGATCAAGGTCGCCGGTACGTCGTGCGAGCTTCAATAGTGTGAAAGACGCCACGCTGTTTCCCGATGGAATCGCCCCATCATAAATGTCTTTCGGACGGGTAAACAACTCGTCTGTTTCTCGGCTCAGAAAGAACCCAAAATTTTCATGATCCCAAAACGTTCGGATCATATCGTCCGCCCACGTTTTCATCTTATTGAGATAAGTGCCCTCGAAAGTAGCTTCATAAAGGGCGTCACAGGCCCACAACATAAACGCATAATCATCTAAGTAACCCTCATAACGCACGTCACCCTCGCGATAACGGGCCATCCAGCGTCCATCTTGGAGGAGCATTTTTTCCAAAAACTCGAATGCTTTTGTGGCGGCATTCAGGTATTTGAAGTCTCCAAAAGCTTGATACGCCTTTGCAAGGGCTGTGATCATTAATCCATTCCAAGAGGTGAGGATCTTATCATCTTTATGTGGGTGGATGCGCGTTTCACGATGGTTAAAAAGTGCCTCACGACTTGAGGACAATCGTGACTTTAGTTCGTTTATTTCCATATCAAACTCCGATGCCGCCTCTTCTAGAGATGAGCTAATCAAGTGCGGAATGGACGCCCCCTCAAAGTTCCCCTGTCTTGTGATATTATATAGATTGCAGAAGAACGCACCTTCCTCATCCCCCAGCACATCCACGATCTCGTCCGGATTCCAGACATAAAACTTGCCTTCAACGCCTTCGGAATCGGCATCCTCCGCTGAATAAAAACCACCTTCTGGATCGGTCAATTTGTGCGTCACATACTGATAGATTCCATCCACAATGTCTCGATAAAGTGGTTTTTGTGTGACCTGATAGGCTTCAGAGTAAGCGATCATCAACATCGCTTGGTCGTACAACATCTTCTCGAAATGGGGAACCAACCACTCCCGATCCACCGAGTATCGAGCAAAACCACCACCCAGGTGATCCCATATTCCGCCACTCGCCATCCCATCCAAGGTTTTTTCAACCAGTTTGAGGGCACGCGGTTCCTTATGTAAACGATGGATCCTAAGTAAATACATGAGTTGGTGAGGCGAGGGAAATTTAGGCTCTTGGCCAAACCCGCCATAGACAGGGTCAAACGTATTTTTAAAATGTTCATAGGTCTTAGTGAGGATATTAGGTGCAATAGCCTCCGCCTCTTCTCCTGCTTTCTGCAAAGCCTCCACAATCTGTTCACTTGCCTGAACGATCTGCGTCTGGTCTTCTTTGTATTGGGCGGATAATGATCTTAACACATCCATAAAACCAGGCTGTCCGTAGCGACTTTCTTTCGGGAAATACATCCCCGCATAAAACGGTTTTTTATCGGGTGTTAGAAACACACTAAGCGGCCAACCACCATGTCCCGTTAACCCCTGACAGACTGTCATATAGACCGAATCTAAATCCGGCCGTTCCTCGCGATCCACCTTAACTGAAACAAAATGCGCATTTAATAATTTTGCAACCTCTTCATCTTCAAATGATTCGTGGGCCATTACATGGCACCAATGGCATGTGGACCAATGTCACCTCTAGGAATATCCGATGGATACAAACACTGGCTTGCCCTCCCGTTTGGCCTTCTGAAAGGCTTCAGGGCCCCATGCATACCAATCAACTGGGTTATGTGCATGTTGGAGTAAATAAGGCGATTTCTCATTGATTAAGCCTATTTGTATACCTCGGATCTTTTTTGTCTTTTACCATTTTAACACGTCCTTTTTCTGATTTTCCTTAGTAAAGATCTCCCTTTTTATGAGCGGCTCCATCAAGCCAGTTTAATTTTTGGAGAAGCTTTACATTTTTATTTATCATAACATTAAAAAAGTGACGACACTTGGTCGTCACTTCTAATTTAACCATTAAAACAGATTTTTAGTTTAAGATATCAATTTCAATGCTTCTGAATCTTATATTGTCTTTTTTCTCCAACTCAATTAAATATTTCCCAAATTCAATTATAGTTGGATTTGAAATGTCATCTAAATTTATAACTCTGTCTACATGAATCCATATTGACCTTGAATCCTCGAGAATAATTATTCCATTATACTCTGATTCAATTGATATTGATGCTATTACAATTATTCCATCATAAGTTAAGAGAACATTATTATCATCTATTCTATAACCTGTATTTTTGGAAATATAATTCCCACCAGCCATTTCATCATATAAAATAAACGTCAAATCAACTTTTTCCATAGAACCCCCACGAATTAAATTAATTACCATACGTCTATATATTTTCTTAGAAGAATTAAAATAAAAGTGGAAATCTTACCCAACGAACAAATTCATTTTTGGCTTTCTGGTCTCGTCTCTGTTTGAACGGCAAATTTGTTAAATAGGAGACGGAATGTAAAAACCTACTATTGATCTCGTATAGACAAACATCGTGGACGATTGCCACCATACTTCCTTTCGATTATACTTGACTGATTATTAATACACCTTTAAAATATAGCTAACAGAACCCACCACGCCTCTTTACAATGCGGACCACGGTGGGTCATTTTTTTATTTAAGGGGTTTATTTCTAATGGACATTAGTAAAAATTTTAAAGAAATAAAAAATCCCACTACCTTTAGTGAACAAATTGAACTGAACTCTATAAAAGCCGAAATTTAAAAATTGATGATATAGACTTTGCAGAAAACACCTTGAAGAGAATTAATTATTATCGATTGCGAGGTTACACTTTAACTCTGATGGATCCTCAGAATAATGAGATCTTTGTAGACGGTAGCACATTTAATCAATTAATTTCGTTATATGAATTTGATCGAAGACTTAGACAGTTATTTATGGCGTTCTTGGAAAGGATAGAAATTGCATTCCGTACACATATTACATACCATCTATCTCACTCATATGGTTCTTTGGGGTATACAAATAAAGAGGTCTTTATTAATGAAGATTTACACGAGGGCTTTCTCCTTGAGCTAGAAAAAGCCTTATTAAAAGGGAAAAATAGTGAATCATTTGTAAAGCACTACTATGAGAATTATAACGGGGAATTTCCAATTTGGGTTGCTATTGAGGTTGCTTCATTTGGTACCATATCTAAATTATATAAAAACCTAATACCTGAAATTAAGCAGGTCATCGGAAAAAACTATTATAATATCCCCTACTCTTATATTGAGAGTTGGTTGCAAACTCTATCAAACGTAAGAAATGTTTGTGCTCATTATGGTAGATTATATAATAAAAATTTAACTTTTAAACCTCGTCTATTTAAAGAAGAAAGAAAAAACATAAATAATAATAAATTGTTTGCCGCAATCTATATTGCAATAAGACTGTTGACTAAGGTTGAAGGTAATAGATTTATTACTGATTTAGAGGCACTCATTCTCGAATATGAAAACCATGTTGATTTTACATATATTGGACTACCCTTTGAATGGAAAGAACTCTTACTAATTATTAATTCTAGGAAACAAAGTAAAAATTCATCTTTTAACCTGAAATGAAATGACAAACTTTAACTTAAAGATAAGACTACTATTCTACTCTATTACATGACACGAATGACATGTGGACCAATGTCACCTCTAGGAATAGCCGTTGGAAACAAACACTGGCTTGCCCTCCCGCTTCGCCTTTTGAAAGGCTTCTGGGCCCCACGCATACCAATCCACTGGGTTATGTGCATGTTGGAGTAAATAAGGTGACTTCTATACCTCGGATTCTTTTTGTCTTTAAACATTTTAACACGTCCTTTGTTGGCTTTTTCTTAAGTTTTGATCCCCTTTTTTGGACGGCTCCATCAAGCCAGTGAAATTTTGGGGAAGCTTTACTTTTTATTTATTATAACAATAAAAACGTGACACTTGTCTTTAACTCGTCGTCACTTCTAATATAACCGTTATTATGTAGTTTGATTTTTCGATTTCTTTGATGATACCCTTCAAAATAATTAGTCATTTCGGCCCTTTCTAATTAATTCATTTTTTCTAAATTATTTTTCATTGTATCAAACAAGTCATCTATACTAAGCCCAGTTTTTGTACGAATTTTAAATAGTGTTGGTATAGACGGAAGTTCCAGTCCATTTTCTATCTTGCGTAGTTCTTCGACATCGATATCTATCAGAGCCGCAAATTCTTCTTCTGTCATGTCAATTTCCCCCCTTCTCTTTTCTCTTAAAACTTCTCCAAGTACAACTCTTATTCGTTCATCTTCGTTCAAATTTATTCCTCCTTCAACATCAGCAATATTTTGTGGTGATTACATTGCGTTCATGAAGACAAAACTAAGGTTAAGGTTATGAATATGTCGATACTAAAGAGCCAATGCTTCAATGGATGTTTGAAAAAGATTGAAAGGCTATAAGTCAATTAGGTTATCTAATAAAGGATGGGACACAAACCATTATAAAACTTTGTGTGCAAATAGAATTATTTTAAACTTCGTGACTGCTTATTAATATTTCTTTAAAATATATTAAACACCTCCCACGTCACTTCACAATGTGGACAACTATGGGTCATTTTTTGTAAATCATATGAGTTTAAATTATAGTTTGAAATGAATTAAGGATAAGGATAAGAATCAGACTCAATTAGCTCTTACTGAGGGATAATTCGAGGTTGTTTAAATCCAAAATAAAACCGCTCTTTAAAAGTATGTCTAAACCTAGTAATCCGCTATGTTCATTAGGCAAAATGGATACATCAATCTCAACGTTGCTTATTTTAAAATCCCCAATTTCTATGGAATCCATTTTCTTCGAATAAAAATGGACGTTTCCACCAATCCCATAAGCCTCATAAACTGTGTCTCCATTCTCGTAGGAGACACCAATCTCCGACAAAAAATCTGGATTAATCACGGTGTGAGAAGATCCTGTATCAATGACAACGTTATTTGATCTCCATAGATTTCCCTCGAAAAGTAACATTTAATGTGGTGGTTATAAGTTGTCCATTATATTCAATTTCCGCGAATATACCCCACTCTCATTAAAGGATCTTTTCTAATGTGGATAATTAATTCTTCATTAATTGTATGATAGATAATTCCATCTGGACCCGATTTAAAAAATTCTTGATTGGCTTCTTCATTCGTCAACGGCTTATTAATCGCTACATCATCCACAATTTTCAAATCTCCATCTTGATGAAAATCTAGAATGGAAACGAGAACAAATTGATTTGGAAATTTTTCTCTAACCTCTTGCCATTTCATCTAGATCACCCTTTCTTTCTCAAAATTATAAGATATTTTCGAAAAGGAGTCCATTAATAAAAATCTTAACGTGAGGCGTGTTATTAAGTTGAATCTATTAAACAAGATCATAATGATCTTCAACCTCTGCAAGCATATAAACCGGTTTTATTTGATCAAGCTCTTCTCGTGCGTCATTTCAAAAGTCAGTTGACACCCCTTGCGCATGATTGGCTCTATAGCCATCGACAATGCATCAAGCATCTCCACTCTCATATCCTGATTGGCAAAATTTAGCTTAGCGACATTCCACCATGTCATCTTCCAACAAAGAAAACAGCCTATCAAACTTTTCGATTTGATAGGCGTTTCTATGCGTTTTTTTATCTTCGCTAAATTCTCGAAAAAGCTTATTGGTTTTCTCTTGCACATCCTTACCAGTAATTGTTAAGTACGCAACGAAGATAACAATTATGAGTGTTAAAATAACACTTACTTTCTCAGTTCCATATCCTAATCCGCCAGCACTGCGATCCTTCCCAAACCAATCTGCAAATGATGCTCCTAATGGACGCGTTAAAATATAGGCAATCCAAAATGTTGCAATTCCGTTTGCTTTGATTAGCCCAAAGCACAATCCTGGTATCGCAAATAAACAAGTAAACATGATCCCAGAGGCTAAAAATCCCATATGGAAGGTTTCAGCAGTTAAATCTCCTAATGCTGTTCCCATAGCAAATGTTGCTAGAACGGTTGCCCAATAAAAGAGTTCCCGACGTTTGGTATTGATGCTATGAATAGATAATGTTTTCTCGGTTTTATACCACAACCGAAAAATAACAAGTAAAGCGACAAAAAAGGCAGAAGCAGATAACCAATATGGAATAAGAAGCACCACATGGGCGACATCCGCAGCCATTGTTCCAAAAATACTGACCATACAAACCATTAACCAATAAACCCAGGGTATATAACGATTTACTTTAAATTGTAGGATTAAAGCAACAATAAAACCTAATGTACCTAGTATTACAGCAAGATATTGATTAACATGAAACACGAGATAATCGGATGTCGCTTCCCCCATTGCCGTTGACAAAAGTTTAATGATCCAGAAATAAATGGTGATTTCGGGGACTTTTGTAAGTAATTGTTTGGTGTTTTCAACTGAAACGCGATTATTCAAAATGATCTTTTCCTTCCTTAAAAGGTTATAAATGACCTCTAACAATTCTTTTTCTTTAATTTCCCTGACTGATAAGTAAATGTTCATACGCAATAGTATTAAGTTATCATTATCTAAATAGACGATGCTAGCCCAAAAAAAGTTTAAAGGAATCTTTTTTTATTTATTAGCAAATCTTTCGGAAGGTTATTGATTCTCTTGAATTTGCTACCCATCAAGATAAGTCTAAAGGGTACCTCATTCCTTTTTTTCTTTACTATCCTCAACTAGATCTGATTAATTAATTGATTCCATTCCTTGGAAGACATCATATCTAAATTCCAGATTCCCACGCCAGCCATGCGATATTTTTCGACTAGATCAAAATAGATTTGGAGAGAACGATCATTTGTCAGCCATACTTTATATCGTTTTCCATTTTTATTATAAGTTACATCGTAAGTGGCTTGTTTAGGGTCCCATGTTTCAGGACGATTCGTTTGTTTCAATAGCTTGCTCACATATTGATTTGCTAAAGCCATGCTCGTAATCGTATTGCCACTTTGATCGACTTCCCAGATTCTTGTATATGAGGGTAATCCAATGATAAGTTTTTGAGGGGAGACACCTGTTTCAATGAGGTGTTTGACATTTCCCTCTAACCAATTAAGAGAAGTAACAGGCCCGGGTGAAGAGTCAGTGGACCAATGTTGGTCATAGCCCATAAAAACAATGTAGTCGCTATATTTGCTAAGTTGTCGATTGAAAGGAATAAGTGTTGAAGAACGATCCAGTGGTTCAGGCTGTATATCAATTGATAAAGTGATATGATTTGGAATGATTGACTTAGATAGACTCATGACAAATTGACTGAACGCCTTACGATCGTTTAATGGAATTTGTTCTATGTCTAAATTTAATCCGTCTAAATGGTTCTGTTGAGCCCTAGTTTTAATTTCTCGAATGACTTGTTTCCAAACTTTTGAGTTCTTTAAGAATTGATGAGTTGAAGTATCTGATTGGTTCCCCAACGTAACCCTTCCCCAAACCTTTTTACCTTCTTTTTGCAGACTTGAAATAAAAGTAGGAGAACAATTAAGATGTAGATTGTAGGAACTGTTTATAGTTGCAAATAAAGGGGAAACGATTTTAAGCTTATCGTAACTTGCAAGCTGATGGTTGTTTCCGACCATCCATCCTAATGTCACCAGTTTTGAAGGAGCAATTTCTGATGGGTTCTTAGTCGTAGGTTTAGATCGATTTGCTAAATGAGATGGATCAGCTGTTTTTAAAGCCCAACTCCCATTCATACTATTAGGGTGCTGTATAAAAATAATTAAAGTTGGAATTCCAATGACCGCTATAGCGATAAGAATGATAAAAATAACCATTCGCCGAAAAAAACGTTGAATATATGATGAAAGATTGTCCATTCCTTCACTTCCTGTAGTAATTTATTATTAATTAATATATATGAGAGGAACTACAGAATAGTAGTTAAACTCTATCAAAAAATTTAATCCTTTATAAGTTTAATTCTACTTTTAGTCATTACATATTAATTATGCTAATTTGATAGTTTAACAAAAAAAGGGATGCTAATCACTGAACAAAAAGCATACCCAAATTTTATTAATGCCGCTCATTTAATTATTCTCTTCACAAAATGAAACACTAATTGGTTGTTCAAAGTCTGTTTATGAATTTAATATGTCATTATCTCGCTGTAGAAACACGTTGACGTAATCGTTTTATTCCCTGTTCCTTCGTTTTCAACTCAACATTATCATTTAAAGAGACTAAATGGTCGTCTCCATATTTTCGTTGTAAGGCCCAACTAATTAGTTGATCCGCAATGACTGTATTTTTTGGTAATAAGGGACCATGCATATAAGTCCCTATAAAATGCCCCTCTTGATAGCCTTCCGTCTGATCAACTTCATTATTACCCCATCCATGATTGACCTTCCCTAACGGTTTCCCATTATGGAAAGTTTGACCAGCATGGTTTTCAAAGCCTAAAATATTTCCGAAGTCTTCTGAGTTAACTAAAATATCTCCAACTAATCGTTTATTCTTGGCTTTTGTATAATAATCAAAAAGTCCGATCCCCTTCATTTTAATTCCATCTTTTGTCTCATAATAATGTCCCAAGAGTTGATAGCCGCCACAAATCGCTAAACAAACCACACGATCTTGAATGGCCGCTTTTATATTTTTTGAAAGAGAATGCTCAAAATATTGACTTATTAATTGTTGTTCGCGGTCTCCCCCACCTCCGATATACAACAAATCGGCATCACCTAAAGAAGCTTGCTCCAATTGTGTAACCTCTTTTACTTTCATCTCAATTCCACGCCACTTACTTCTTTTTTCTAATACTTGAATATTTCCACGATCTCCATATAAATTTAGATGTTTTGGAAAAAAGTTATATACAATGAGTTCTTTCATACGGGTTGTACCTTTCTATTTAGGTCTTGTTTGGCAACATCTAGTCCTGTATAAGTCGGTAAAATATAGGTTTGAATCGGGTGCGCGAGAGCATAAGTGATCGCGTCATGTATGCTTGGAATTTCCTTAACTTTGAACGTCTCCAGTTCCGCATATTTAAGTCGAAGGACAAGTTCACTCGAACGAGTTCCTGCACAGATAATCGTTTCGATTTCGAGTCGGTTTAACGCTTCAAAATCAACATCCCATATCCAGGAAATATCCTCGCCATCGGCTATATTATCATTTAAAATAAGCAAAAGCTGTTTAGGATCGGAATCCCCCACTAGGTCATTAATTATGACATTTGTCCCTGAAGGGTTTTTGTTTAGATTTAAAGTGTAAGGAACACCTTGGTGATAAAAGGTTTCCATCCGACCATTTTTAATGGAAAATTGGTCTAAAGCTTTCTGTATGCGATTGTAATTCATACCTGACTCATAAGCGGTTGAAATAGCCGCTAAAACATTATATATGTTAAAGCTCCCTTTTAATGGAGTTGCATAAGGAAGCCCTCCTATTTGAAAACTTAGGTTTGGACTAGTTCTGGCTTCAGTCACCTCATAATCAGGTTGTTTTCTTGTAAAACCACAATGACATTTATAATTGCCTAATTGGCCATAGTGCATATAAAGGTAGGTCATCTCATCTCCGCAATTTGGACAATGAACCGATTCTCCTTGAGCAAAATTACTAAAATTAAGCGCACCGCTTTTCACACCGAAATACGTGTTTTCTTTCTGTAAAGAATCAAACTGCATCACAAGCGGGTCATCGGTATTTAAAATAAGTTCCGTTTTGATTGGTTTAATGGCGTTCATCATGTTTTTTATTAGAACATCTATTTCCCCGTAACGGTCTAATTGATCACGAAAAAAATTAAGAATCACAATTCGATCTGGATGAATATTATTGATGACTTGTGGTAGACTTCCTTCGTCAACTTCCAGCACAGCATAATCTGAATTCACCCTTCCTAGATAATTTGCTGCTTTAATAAGAGAAGCTGTAATACCTGTTAACATATTTGCACCTTCACTATTATGAACAACTGATTGATTAGCTTGTTTCATCATATTCACAAGTAAATTAGTCGTGGTTGTCTTCCCATTTGTACCCGTCACAAAGAGGATGTTCTTTACGTCTATTTTCATCATTTTCAATATCCTTGGGGTTAGTTTTAAAGCAACAGAACCTGAAATTGTAGTTCCTCTTCGACCTCCTAAACGACTAAGTAGGTAGACTGCTTTTGAGATTAAAATGGTCAATACTAAACGCATATTTCTTCGCCTCAATTCCTTAGTTCTTTGATGTTCGTCACTTTTCGCACTAGAGGAATCGTAAAGATAAGATTTTCTTGGACTAGTATTAGTTGACGAAATTCTAGTATTAAAATTGACTGCTTGTTTTTCATAATTTTTAATCAAGTACCAAAAAACTAAGGTATTCTAATTTTTCATACACTAATAGTTTATCGATAAAAAATTATTAAAGTATAAATAACAAATTAAAAATTGATGAGAAATAAATTAAAAAACGCTCATTTATATATTCCTCAAATAGAACTAATCAAGAAACTTAGAATCAATTGGTTCTATTTGGTATTATTTTCAGTAAACGTACAATTATTAAAGGGAAATAATAACACATACATATATTTAAACCGCCCCAATATAGGACGGCTCTATGATCTAATTGATCCAATTAAATTCCTCTTAAATCCTCTGTGACTTGTTTCTGAGAATAAGAGATCGACCTTGTTACTCCGATTACTGTGGAGAGAACCGCAAAAATGAGTAAGAGAGCGAGATACCCCCAAGGAATAAATAGCGTTTCAGGTGGTGGGTCAAATACGCCTTTAAGCATCTTAACTAGTAATTCTGTGACCCCAAACCCAAGTATCAAACCTATGACCCCTCCTGGTAGAAGGACCATGAAGCCCTCACTCCACAAAAACGATCCTAACTGATTGCGTTTTGCCCCAAGCGCAGTTAATAATGCAAACGTACGCCTTCTCTCATTAAATCCAAGAGCCAGAATCAAACCAGCTGTTCCAGCGACGAACAAAACCGAAAAGATCAATTCAAGTCGTGTGAGTCCATGAAGGTTAAACGCTGTAAGTCCCGAACTAATTATACTTTGGGCGGTATTAAGATCCGTGACTTTTGCCCCTGGAATGGATGCAAGAACTTTTGAAACTTGTTTAGCGACTATTCCAGGATCTTTATTGGTTTTAATTAGTACCGTTTCGTGTGCACTCGTCCCCGTCATTTTACTAATATAAGAATCATTAGCTAAAAGAAAGGAATCACGAGGTGCTGTAGGAAATTCACGCACAACCCCTATAAAACGAAAAGGAATAACATGGTATTTATGGTCTTTTCCACTTTGTAAACGTAACCGAATCCGATCCCCTTTTTGAAGTCGGTAATCCTTTACAGTCTCCTCGGAAACCAAAACACCATCTGGAGTATTTGCTAAAAGATTCAGGGTTTTTGGTGCGTTCCCATTCTGGAAAAACGCGTTGGACATACTTGTTACTTTTGAAATGGACTTAGGATTAATGCCATACATATCCTGTAGATCATTTCCTACAAAGGCATAGCGGTGTTGCATCGCTTCTGCCTTCACTACCCCTGGTACTTGCTGAATATTACTTAACTTAGTAGCCACTGGTGCATGTGTGGAACTTGTAACCGTCACATCGGCACCATTCGTCAGTGCCGCATCAACATGCGATTGGACATTATAGGTTAGGTTAAATATGGAAGTTGAAACGGCAAATGAAATGGCAAGCGCAGTTAAAATAATGCCTCTTATGATCAACACACGTTGACGACTAAATGTAGCTGCCACAATGGAAGATAAGTTCTTAGAAAACGGTTTAACCAGACCTGATAAAAGTGACGTTGAGCCAAATAATCTAAATAATAGACGCATGAAAAGTAACGATCCACCTACCCATAAGAAGAATGGGGCGATAAATGCGGTATAATCAACAGAAGTTTGGGGAACTCCCTCCGGCGCCATCACAATTTGGTAACCTGTACTCGCAGACTTCCAAAAAAAGAGTCCGGCAATGACAAGAAAAATCACATCTAAATAAAGCTTTTGCCATAGTGGTTTTGTTACTCGGCCTAAGGGCTTCTGACTGGAAACGGTCGCATTCCTCATTTCCCGCCAAGCTGGTACAATCACCGCTGAAAGAGAAAGTATTAATCCGATTACAGCAGAAATAATCATCCAAAAGAATAGCGTTGCCCCATAGATAAGATGGGTCGTTGAGATAAGGCTTGATAGCACCCAACTTAATATAAACCCTAAACCAATTCCTCCGATTCCTATAATTAGAGCTTCTCCAACTTGGAGAGTAAGAATTTGTTTTAATGAAGCCCCCCTTACTCGAAGCAGCCCTTGATTCATTCGGTGACGTTCACGACCGGAATTTACTACTGCTAAAGTAAGCAAAATAGCCAAAAACGCTCCAGGTAAACCTAAGAAAAGAAAGAGCACATTCGCATATAAAGCATCCGCACGAACGCCTTCTAAACGAGCAGCGAGATTGTTTCCAATAATTCCAGAACCTGCAATGCGTGCCTCCACATTATTAGCCAACTGATTAACTTGGGTATAGGCTTTGTTAGGGCTAGAGGTCAGAGGGTGATTGATTTTGACATGCAATTGCGTATGAACCGTATCAGGCTTAGCAGATTTTTGTGGATCAAAAACCTGATGCCAAAGTGATGTCGGTAAAATCATGACATTATCTGGAGGGGCTTGTAACGTTGCGTTTGATGGTGAACCCACCTTTTGGAAAAGTGAATCAGCATTCGGTAAAGCCACTACACCTTCTACTTTTACATCAACTGGAGTTAATCCTACTCGCTTAATGGACACGGTATCGCCAACAGAAACGTGGAGGTTGGCTGCAGTTTGTTGGGCAATCAGTACCCCTTGTTGTTTCCCAACGAGAGATTGAATCTGCCCATGGAAAAGCCTGTGATAATTGTCATCGACGCCGAGAACTTTACCTGATGCGGTGACCTGAGTAGTCGAGCCAGTCGTCGCCTGAAATCCACTGACATCAGCGAAGCCTACCGTTGAAAGGGCTTTGTAACCCGTCTCTTTCTTTACAGCTCGTACCACTTGATCCGCTTTTGACGGATCCGTGAGTAAGATTTGCCAGTCAACTGGAACATCTTTGACGGCTTTTTGGGTCATACCGGCGTCACTACTTACAATAAAACTGCCTAGTGAAGCAATCAGTGCTACGGTTAAAGAAACGCCTAAAATTGCACCAAGTAAGCGGCCATTTAAACTGATGAGTAACCCTTTCAACCAAATTAGCCAAGTCTTCATTGAGACGTCACCTCCAATCTCCCTTGTTTAATGGTCCATACCTGATCCAACTGTTTGACAACTTCATTGTCATGGGTGGCAATTACTAAGGCCATCCCCTCTTCTTCCGAGGTTTCAAGTAAGACTTTCATAAGATGTCGGGCAGTGTGATGATCTAATTGTCCAGATGGTTCATCCGCAAGAATAACCTTAGGCTTACAGACTAACGCCCTAGCTGCCGCCACACGTTGTGCCTGGCCGCCTGACAATTCTTCAGGTAGTTTATCTTTTAAATGGTCGATTTCCAGTTTCCTTAATTCATTCAAGGCAAGGTTTTCCGTTATCGCTTTTGGCTGATTCATTATTAAGAGAGGTAAGGCCACGTTCTCTATAACCGATAACGATGGAATAAGGCTGGGCATCTGAAAAATATAGCTGATCCCCATTGGGCGAATTGGATGAATGTTGTGATTCTCAAAATAACTAAAATCAACGTGACCTTTTGATGGCTTTTCGAGCTTCCCTAAAACCTGTAAAAGCGTCGATTTCCCACTACCGGATTGCCCAACAAGGGCAATCCGATCCCCGGTTTTAATCTCACACGAAGCTGATTCCAGGGCAACAACTTCTATTCCTCCTGCCTCATAAGTCCGGCTCACTTGTTCAGTTTTAATTAAAGTTATTTGGTTGATACCTTGCATGGTTCCTTCTGTCTTCATTACCTTTTGGCTCATTCAAGAACGCTCCCATCGTACAAACGGATAATCCGATCACATTGTGCTGCTAAGGTTTCACTATGTGTCGCCACAATTGTCGCGTTTCCTGCTTTTCGTCGTTCCTCTAAAAGATTGATGATGATTTTTTCCGTTTCTTGGTCGACTTCACCTGTTGGTTCATCAGCAATGAGTAATTTGGGAGACGTCGATAAAGCAATTGCAAGGCCCGCACGTGCAGCTTCCCCACCTGATAAGTGCTTTGGGTAAGCTTTTTTACGATGGAGAAGTCCTACCCTTTTCAATAACTCATCCAGACTTTGGTTTCCTTTTGACTTAGCGAGACTCATTTGAAGTTGGATGTTCGCCTCAACCGTTAAATGTTGAAACAAGTTTCCATTCTGCAACAAAACGCCGATTTCCGCTGATCTCATGCGTGCTCTCTGTGCTTCTGAGCGCCTTGTTAAACGCTTGCCATCTAACTCCACATACCCGCCATCCGGTTCATCAATTCCAACTAAGCAAGACAGTAACGTGGATTTTCCACTCCCTGAAGGTCCCATGATAGAAAGGAATTCCCCTTCCTTGAGGAAAAAACTGACCCCTCTAAGCGCCATGATTTCTTCTTCAGGAGTATGATAGAATCGATAAAGCTCATTGGCTTTTAAGAAATCCATTACTAATTCCACCCAAAGCTATCTGACATCTTCTTCCATTGATCCACGTTGTCTGCACCATATGGCGCCCATAATTTCAGGACTTCAAGTTTATTATTGTTTTGATAGAGATAGGCGCTATCCTCTAATCGAACTTGTTTTCCTGTTACCGAATTCGGATCCGAGTTTGAGCTATAAACCACTCGAATCGCTTTTCCAGAAGGAAGTTGGACTTCGGTGACACTTTTCACCTTGACCGCTCGTTCCTGTTTCTGTAATTGAGGAATCCAATTTGTCTTCACCAAATCCGCTGAAAGATTGGATGAAAACGGGGTTAAGGACGTGACACTAACACCATCTAATTTACTAACAAATTGGACCATGTTGCCTTTTGTTGAACGCGCCCAACCTTCTGGAACGACTAAATGATAGCCATTCTGACTGGATTTATAGGAAATAAAAGCTTGTGAATCTGGAATATCTCCTACCGGATGTGTTTCCGGAACCACTGGTTTTTCTTTGGTTGACGAACTTTGATTCGTTGATGACGACGGGGTAGAAGGATTTGATTGGGTAGTAGTTGGCGTAGACGCACTGCCGCAAGCGACAAGTGATGCCGTTAATACAATTGAACAAGTCGTTAAAGCAATCTTATTTATCATGGTACATCCTCCTAGAATAGTAACTTTTGTTACGAATTAAACTTAAAAGTAACGGTTTTAACCGTTGGACAGGTTCATCTTACCTATTAAGTCTGAGAATGTAATCAAATAATAATGAGAGCTTGATGAGAAAATTCCAATAGACTTTTCATTTGTTTTTATAAGAAAGGTGTAAAATAAGAGAAAGAAAATTAAATGAGGTGTTAGTGTGGAACAATTAAAACTACTTCTAGCGGAAGATGAAGAACATGTTGCCACCTTTATTGAATTAGAATTAGTTCATGAAGGTTATGATGTAACAGTCGTTCATGATGGAAAACAGGCCTATATATCCTTTGATGAGAAGGTGTTCGATCTTATTTTACTCGACTGGATGCTTCCTCATTTAGATGGCTTAGAAGTCTGTCGACGGATTAGAAAAAGAAGTGACGTTCCTATCATCATCCTAACAGCTCGGGATTATTTAGGAGATAAAATTGCCGGACTTGATACTGGAGCAGATGATTATATCACCAAGCCTTTTGAAATTGAAGAATTACTTGCAAGGATACGAGCGGTCACACGTCGACAAAAAAGCCCCCTCCCACAACAAGAAGAACAATTACAAATTGTAGACTTAGAAATGAATTTACTAAGCCGAGTGGTAAATCGGGGTCAAGATGTCATTGACTTAACCCCTAGAGAATTTGACCTCCTCTATTTCCTATTAAAAAACCAGGGGATCGTTTTAAGCCGAGACAGTCTTCTCTCCAAGGTGTGGGGGTATGACTTTGATGGGGGAACGAATATTGTTGATGTGTATATTCGTTATTTGAGAAACAAGCTTGATCGAGATTATCAGGTTAAGTTGATTCATACCATACGGGGTGTTGGCTATGTCTTGAGACCGGAGACAGAGGTGTAATGACTATTTGGAGGCGTTTCATAGAAGTCGTTAGTTTTAAGAAAGTTAGAAATACTCTTATGGCTCATTTCACCTTCTGGTATGTCATCCATCTATTTATAACCATGTTCATAATTGGGATGATCATCCTTGTGGCAGCTAGCTATTTTTTAATCAATAATATTAAAAAAGATACACGCGTCCTAGAACAGCAACTCCTCGATGCCTCACAAGAACAACAGGTGGATTGGACGGAGGCAATCGATAATCTTCTCTATCCTAACTACAGTAATTATTATGTGAAAGTTACAGATTCTAAAGGTAAGATGATTACAAGTTCACATGGGTGGGATCAAATATCTAATACCGATTACGACCAAATTAACAAAGCATGGCTCCTTTCATTGTTGTTTAACCACGGAAAAGGCGTATACTTCACCCGTTCCGCCCCTTGGGTAGAAAAAAATGGGAGCATCGGACACATTACCATCTACGCACAACTTAACCCTATTTGGGATTTTTTACGATTCTTAATTGAAATTTTACTTACCGCAACCTTAATTGGCGTCCTGTTAGGCTCCATGTTTATTTTTTTCCGTACAAGAAGAAATTTGGAGCCCTTAAAGAACATTACGGACACAGTTAAGGATATTCAACAAGTGTCAGATTTCAAAAAACGGGTTCCCATACCTGATGGACCGAATGAATTAACCACCTTAGCCAATGCCTTTAATCGATTACTTCAAAAAATTGAAGGGCAAATAGAAAAGGAGCGTATGTTCGCATCAAATGCATCGCATGAATTACGGACGCCAATTACCGCCTTTAAAGGCCATCTTAACCTTTTAAAGCGTTGGGGAAAAAAAGATCCAAAGGTACTGGATCAATCCATCCATGCTCTTGAGAGTGAAGGAAACCGAATGCAACGGTTAATCGATCAATTACTCAGACTCGCGCAAAGTGATTCCCCTTATATTGAGACGCGTCCAATCCTTTTAAATCAAGTCATCAAACAAGCCAACCAAGAATTATTAGAAAACCTAAAACCTTTACAAGTCATTCAGGTAAAGCGTGATGAAAATATTGAAATCGTTGGAAACTCAGACCAAATTAGACAAATCGCCATTATTTTCATCGAAAATGCGATTAAATTCACAGATAAGACAGGGGAAATTGAACTATCCATTTACGGAGAAGAAAACTGGGGCGTTTTTGAGATCCATGATTCTGGTATAGGTATACAAGAAGAAGATCTTCCTCATATCTTTGAGCGCTTCTATCGAATAGATAAAGCGCGTTCAAGACAAACAGGTGGAACAGGACTCGGACTTTCCATTGCAAAAGAAATGATTGATCAACACAAAGGTCACATTGAGGTTCAAAGTGCGTTTGGAGAAGGAACGACCTTTAAAGTTATGCTTCCCAAAGTAAATATGCCCAACTCCTAAGTTGAGTCTGGGCTTTTTAATATCCTTTTATTCACTATATTCACAGGGGGAAATTCAATTTTAAATAAAAGTAAAATATAAAACACCTGTAAATAAATATTAATTGGAGTATTACTTAAAGTGACACCAATGACAAATACTCCAAATAACCAACGTTAGCTATACCCAATAGATACGAAAACAAGCTTGTTTCCACGTTTCGCTTTTTCGAATGCTTCGTCTCCCACGGATACCAGTCCACTGAATTATGAGCGTGCTGTAATAAATAAGGAGATTTTTCTTCGATTAGTCTATTGGGTACATTTTTATTAGTTGGCAAAGAACGTTGTTTCGTTTGAGTTCTTTTCAGTTTAAAGTCCACCCAAAAAAGGCTATGTTCAGCAGTTGTTCAAGGTACTCATCACCTATACTTCAGGAAGCAAGACAACCTTGCCTAGTTTTCCTGCTTTTTTAAAATAAATTTGAGCTTCCCTCGCTTTTTCTAAGGGAAAAGTACGATCGATTACTGGTTTGATTTTCCCTTCAGAAATAGCGTGAAGCATACGTTTAAACTCTTCCCTTGTGCCCAATACAGAGCCATAAAGAGTAATATGCTTTAAGTACAATGTTCTAAAATCAAGCTCTGTCTTCTGTCCGCCAGCAGATCCAGATGTGCAAAATTTCCCACCTCTCTTCAGTACCTGAAGGGAAGTTGAGAACAAAGCATCTCCTACAACATCTAATACCGAGTCAATCGGACCTTCATTCACTTCTATTATTTCTTCAGCAAGTTTATTTGATTTATAAGACAATACATGGGTTGCTCCCAATTCCTTCATTTTTTCTTCCAAACCTAAGTCACCTACAATAGCGATGACCTTAGCACCAAATACTTTTGAGGCAATTTGTACATTTAATGATCCAACACCACCATTTGCCCCAGTTACCATAACAGTCTCCCCAGGTTGAACTTGAATTTGTTCTACCATATGCCATGCTGTTAAACCACTAACAGAAAAAACAGCACTTTCTATATAGTCGGACAGAGGCATATCAAAACAAAGGTGAGCTGGCCACACTACATATTCCGCATATCCACCATCATATTCTGAACCAATGAAGGACATATCTTCTGAAATATGTTCAAAACCAACATCTCCACTTGATGTAAATGGGAAAAGGACAACATTTTTTCCAATCATGGATTTAGCCACAGATTCCCCAACCTTTACGACGCTTCCTGTTATATCAGAGCCGGGTGTACGAGGAAATTGAACTCCTTCTGGTCGCCATCCAGACTTGGAACCAGTGCCATAAGCTCCTTCCCTCATCCAGATTTCTGTATTATTTATTGCACAAGCCTTTACTTTGATTAGCACTTCATTTTCTTTAGGTTCTGGTATAGCTTTTGTAACGATTTCTAATTTATCTACATCACCGTATCCCGTCACTTGGACAGCTTTCATAAGTTGATCGCCTCTCTTTTTTTGGATCGTTAAGTGTTTAGTATTATATGTGTGCTCTTAGTTTCGTCAAAATAACTTCCCAGTTAAATGAAAAATTTCATGACCTCACAGATCTTTAGATATAAATCATAACAAAAAATAATGAATTTGACATGGAAAGAGGGAAACGACATGTATCTATATACAGCTTAGTTAAGTCATACTCGTTGAAAATGGTTTCTGCGCATTATAAATTAAATACATTGTAAAATTTACATTAAATAGGAACATTGTTGTTCTTGGTTCCATGCCCTTGATTTTGTTAGATCGCTCTTTTGATTCTTGTCCTCAGTTACAGCTAATCCTATTAGAAAAAAGTCTACCTTTTCTTATGTTAAGGTGGAGTCCACTCTTATGTAAAAGTCACCTTTTATTTCACTATTTTTACGATAATTAAACGAGCGACCGATGTGGATACCATATAAAACAAAAAAGAATAAATAAATTTCCAATCATATAATTTATAATAGCCAATCCAAACAAACATGGGTTCTGCTGCAAAAGCAAGAAAACATGCCGTAATCAAATTTGAAATTAAGAAGATTCTCAGCGAAGATAAAGAAAAGAATTGGTAACCAATCATGAAGACAATCGGTACTAAAATGGAGTCTGCAGTTAGTAATGGAGGAACAATTGGAATCATCTTTATTGGATAACTCCACCAAGATAAATTTGTCCCAATATCATCAAGAATAACAGCCATAATATTAATCATACACCCATAAAAGGCAATCTCATAGGCTCTACTTTTATCGAGAACCTTCCACCATATGAATAATGGAATAATGGTTAAGCCAACAAGGAGCCACCATTCCCAGGTTAAAAAAGTTGCATGGAGCCACTGACTTACATCAAGTCTATGTAATTCCGCCCTCACTTGTTGCGCTTTTAGAAAGGTTTTTGTGACATGGTTCGTGTTGATTAGCATCTCTCATCCATTCCTTATGGTTTTCGTTAGATTTCAAAAGGATTTGCTCAATCACAGGTTAGATCCACTTCATAAGAATCAATCTCTGTTATGACCTCTTAATCTTCGCAACGCCTAAGGCAAAGTGATTGAAAAGGACATTTTCTACAAATTCAGTTTGCGCCTCTTCACAGTCAATTATTAAAATGACCTCAGAATGTTTCCCTTTCATTAGCTTTTTTCTTTTCTTATAGATTTTCTCAATGAAAAGTCTAATTACGAAACCTAAGGCAAAGCCAACAATAGCACCAATTATTCCCCAATAAATAGGTCCCCATGATAATTCAAATCCAATACTTGCTCCAATGACAGAAAGGGCAGTTCCAAGCACCATACCTATATCGATTAAAGAGGTCCCATCCGAACGATGATGCGTATCGAATAGTTTCCGGTCTTCCTTTCGATTATCTAATGGAATAGCAAATATGTTGTCTTGAGAAAATCCCTTTTTCTCTATCGCCATTTCCAAAAAGATATGATTTTCAAATGTGGAAAATAGTTGCATATAAGTCACTCTACTTTCTGCCCCTTTAAGATCTGAAAGCTTGGTTCTTGATAGTTTTCTATCAAAAAACTTCTCTGTACCTTTTCATAGAGTTTATTATTTTCGACAGTATTTACAAAAGAATCAAAAATTGAAAACCCGTATAATGATGGAAAAAATAATAACCACTCGGGCTTTAAAACGGACGTTGCTTGTTGGATTTCTCCTAAAAATAGCAAACTCACCACTTCTAGTGTGTGTGAATAGTAAAAAAATATGACAGACCAAATAATAACAAAAAAAAGCAGTAACAATCCTATGAATATAGAGTTGTCCTAGGCCAGGCATTAAAACTTAATTACTTGCGATTAATAGCAGAATTTTGTTGATTTCCCTCAAAAAAATACCCAATAATGACTGAACTGTCATTATTGGGTATTAAAGAAATTAAACAGGAAAAAATATGCATTTTAACTTTATGGAGCCGATGACGATGCACCGATCATTTAACTTTGATCACTATTTTCCCTTTGGCATGATGTGTTTCACTTAATGCATGTGCTTCTTGTAACTCTTCTGCTGAAAAGTCAAATACATGTCCCACTTGTGGCTTGATAATTTCTTTCTCAAGTAAGTCGCCTATTTCACTTAACTGTTTACCATTTGGCGTTAACCAATAGGAGCTTGCCGTTACTTGATGCTTTTCTGCCAATTCTGGATCGGGTTGTCCGGCAATCGTGACCAGTCTGCCACCAGGTTTTAGTACTTGGAAGCTTTTATTTAAGATGTCACCGCCCATTGTATCAATGACCACATCATAATCACTTAATTCTTCTTCAAATTGTTGTGTGCGGTAATTAATAAATTGATCTGCACCTAGCTCTTTAACATAAGCTTCATTTTTATCACTTGCTGTTGTCGCGACATAGGCACCCAAATGTTTCGCCATTTGAATAGCTAAACTTCCTACACCACCCGCTCCAGCATGAATAAGGACTTTATCTCCTTGCTTGACTTTTGTGTGATCCACTAGACATTGCCAAGCGGTTAAACCTGCTAATGGAATAGAGGCTGCTTCTTCAAAGTCAGGTTACTTGGTTTTTTCGCAAGCAATTCCTCTTCCACAGCCACAAATTCCGCATAAGTCCCTTCAGCGGTAGTTGCCGGTCGTGCAAAAATTTCATCCCCGACTTGAAAATTCTTTACTTCACTTCCGACCTCCACGATCTTGCCCGCAACATCCCAGCCAAGGATAATTGGGAATGACCAATCCAGCATCTGCTTCAAGTAACCCGCACGAAGCTTCCAATCAATCGGATTAATGGAGGTTGCATAAACCTCAACAAGGACTTGGTTTGCTTTAATTTTGGGTTTCGGTTGTTCCTGTTCTACTAACACATCTTTATTACCATATTCATTGATGACAACTGCACGCATGACTAGCACTCCCTTTTACTTTTGCGAAATATATTTGCACGTTCTATTATTAGTATCTTACTAATAAGTCATTCCTTCTCTTCAGTGCATGAGAAAAGTCATACTTATAATTCTTCATTTATCTATCAATTTGAGACAAATTATATTTTAGCTTCTAATAGCTTGTAATCCAAATCATCTGCTTATGAGTTGTAAATTATGAAGCAAATATCCGTCTCTTTGATAAAAGAAATTTATTTTCCAACGAACTTTTTCTGCTTTCTCATTTCGAATCAAGTGTTCACCTTTACTAAAATGTAACTATTTATCATGTTTTGAAGCGATGATGAAAATTATTAGAAGGTTATTTATAAACATGGCACCCATGACCTGTGCGTTAGTATATCCAACAGATACGAAACCGGGCTCGTTTTCAAGTT
Source organism: uncultured Sporolactobacillaceae bacterium (assembly GCA_963829575.1). GTDB lineage: Bacteria > Bacillota > Bacilli > Bacillales > Sporolactobacillaceae > KACC-23026. The sequence continues at coordinate 205,010 of CAWHJF010000021.1, forward strand.
TTCGCTTTTTCAAAAGCTTCCTCTCCGTAAGGAAACCCTTCCACAGGGTTATATGTGTGTTGGCGTATGTAAGATGACTTCTCAGCGTTTAAAATTAGTTGGCATTGGATCACCTTCTTTATTTTTAATCAATTCCATTGTTATGTTTACCTTAAAAAAGAAAAACACTAATAAATCAGCTCCACGATTTAAACAAAAATACTAATGGATGGTACATGTTTTTTCATCGTTGGATTGGGAGGAATCCAACGGTATTCCTTTTATTCTCGATCTTTTTAAAGTCGTTGCCAAGTCTCTTCAATTTAAATCAACACCCTATTTTTCAATTATCTTCCATAAATGTCAATAGGATCTGGATTTTTCGTACATAACCTTCTGCCTTTTTGGTCATATTAAGTATCGAAAGGCGCAAGTGCATTAGACAGTCGGATCTTAAAGGGAGATGGTTGCGTTGAACAAGTCACTTGAAAAAGTCACTGGTCACCAATAAAACCATAAACTTCTAGAAAGAAGGGTCTCTGAAAGATACTAACCGAACGTCCACAGAAGCTTAACCCTTTCATGGGGTTCTATCCTTGCGATAGAGCCCCTTTTTTATGATCTTTATTTAACTGGTCAAAATTGAAATCCTGCTGAACGCATGCCCTTTTATATATTTATAATTGAATAGTATAGAAAAAGAAGAAGCGGGAATGAGATTTAATGCTCTTCCCCTGCTTCTTTTTTTACTTTGTTCCATATAATCTTAAAGATTGTTTTATCCTCATTCGACTGTACTGAAATTACAGCATCATGTTTTTCTACAATCTGTTTTACAACGGCCAAACCTAGGCCTGTACCTAAATTCTTTGTTGTTACAAATGGTTCAAATATATTTTCCACTAAATGTGCAGGTATCATTTTACCATTATTTGAAATTTCAACTTCAACCTTATCCTTTACTGCTTTTAATTCAATTTCAATCTTTCGGTTTTCATTTTGTTCTGTAAGTTCCTCTACTGCGTTATTTAGAATGTTTAATAAAATTTGTTTAATTTGTTCTTCTACGGCATAAATATAACATTCTTCTTGAATCGATGACCGCACTTCAATTTTTTCATCCACAAAACGCGGATACATAAACTCCACCATCATTGTTGCGACCTTCGAAAGATCAAATCTCTTCATTTCATCATCTAAACCTTTTGTTTTCGATAAAAATAAAAATCTAGATACCTTATCTTGTAAACTTATCATTTCTTGATCAAGTACACTAAAATAAAAATTACTTTCCTGATCATCTTTATACTTTTCCTCAAGTAAAGAAATAAACCCTTTAATAGATGTTAAGGGATTTCTAAATTCATGAGCAAAGCTTGCGGCAATTTGCCCTAAAATTGTTAATCGATCATGATGCATTTCCTTAATAAATTTGCTCTTTTCTGATATGATAGAATCCTTTAAATTTGTATACTCTTTTACTGCATAGTAAACGTAAGAATCAAACATTTGATTGACAACCATAATTGCTAACAGCTTGTCCTCTTCAACCAAATCATCTGATTCCACAATAATCCCAATAACAATCGAACAACCAATATTAATATTTTGCACAAATTCACTAATATTTATATTGGCTTCTATTCTTTCTCTAGCAATTTTCTTTGTTAATTCAATAATCGGTGCAACCTCTTTGGTTTCCATGTACATATCTATTAAATGGATCGTGCGTTTCCCATTTTCTATTATTTCATCATAAAATGGATCTTGTTTAGATATCTTTGCCGTTTCTAACCATTTATCTAATATTTTTTCTTCTACCTTTTTCAAAAACATTGAAAACAGATTGACAAATGACTTATTAAAATTTATATCAATGATCAAAGGAATCACCATCTTTCCAAAACTATATTATCACAATTTCAATGACCTCTTAATGTTTTTTTGTAATAGTAAAAATTTATATAACTAATTAAGACTTTCAAACCGTTGAACGGCTTTTTATTTTCACTAAATTCACATGATAAGATCCTTATTAAATTTAACAACCACTAAGAAAACAAAAGCCGACACATATTCTCCCGTTTTTGTTTAGTATAGAATTGTATAGAAAAGGCGGTTGCCCCCACCCTCAAGCCTATGTATAGAAAAATGTTATTATTTTTGAAGCTGTGAAGCTTACAAGACCTATTACAATTAAAACTTAATGAAACTAAATAAATTCAAATGAATTCATTAGAAATCGTTCATCTACTATAGCTCGATCAAAAAAAGAGCTCAAATGAATGAACTCTTATGCGGGTGTTTTATTATTTCAAGTAGCGAGACGCACTTGACATGAGTTGTGAGTTCTTCGCAGACACATTGATATAATGGTGTTTGCCTTTATTGTATATCTAACAATCGTGCCCAATTGTAGAAGTTATCCATAATCAATACTTTTGTACGGGAGAATAAAGGTGTACACAGATTCTTTCATTGCACGCCACCTAAACTAAAAAATGGACGATACCTTTGCTTTAGACTTGTCCCTAAAAGCATCAAAACGCTTTTGATCACCCACAATGGCTGCTGTACCCATTTCAGATCAAAAAAAATCCCCCCTCTTTCAATTAGTGGGGAGATCAGCTCATGTAAGTTAAAATAAAAGTGTAACAACTAGAACGAGTTCTCTGGCAAGTGATTCATACTTCCTGATTTAAAACCGTTTAAATCTAAAGTGACATACTTATACCCTAATTTTTGAAGGGTCTTTGTAATGTCTTCGTGATTTTCTAAAACCACAGACAGATCTTTTGGCTCAACTTCAATTCGTGCAATCTCTCCGTGAGTCCGGACACGATATTGTCTGATTCCCAATGCCTTTAAGTAAGCTTCTGATTGTTCAACTTTAGTTAATTTTTCCCGAGTAATTTCTTCTCCATAAGCAATTCGAGAGGATAAACAAGCGAAGGATGGTTTATTCCATGTTGGCAAATCCAAGGATTTTGAAAGTTCACGAATCTCTTCTTTAAATAATTTCGCCTCTTGCAAGGGGCCTCTTACTCCAGCTTCCTTTGCAGCTTTAATACCTGGGCGAAAATCACTCGAATCATCTGCGATTAATCCGTAAACCACATTCTTAAATCCTACCTCTTTCATAATAGGAAGAACTTCTTCGAATAACCCTTTCTTGCAGAAATAGCAACGACTCGTATTATTTTGCGTATACCCTGGAATGGCAAGCTCTGATGTTTCAATGACTCTATGCGACGCTCCAATAAGAGCAGCCAGGTCCTTGGCCTCTTTTAACTCACTGGACGGATAGCTTTCAGAGTCAGCCGTTACCGCTAGCACATTTTCAGAGCCTAGCACATCGAGTGCTACTTTTAATAAAAAAGTACTATCTACCCCACCTGAAAAGGCAACCACAACGTTACCCATGTCTTGAAGAATCTTTTCTAATTGCCGATATTTTTCTTGAAGCATAAGGTCCCTCCTTTCATCATTCATTCAGACTACTATTCCGTCAGTTTAGAATGGCATGTTTTCGAATGGGGTTGAGTAATCAGGAATCTGACTTAAGAGTTCTTCGGCTTCAACATCTGTCATCTCTCCAAAACGCAACACGGCATCCACAATTTTCGGGAATAAATGAACGTCTCCAGCACTTGCAAAAGCAGAAATACTGTCATGTGATAAAACAAAATGCACACAAGCATCGATAATTTTCTGTTGATCGAACGGCTCATACCAAGTCGCATATTTTTTGTGTTGATTTTCTTTCCAAGGACCTTTTGCAATCGCCTTGATCACGCGAAGTGCCACATCCTGTTTTTTGGTCTCTGCAGCCAATGCATCAAAATCCTCTTTGAATTCAGGAATGGAATATAAGTAATAATTAAAAGGTGTTAAAACAGCATCAAATGCATAACGCTTTAATGCTTCCAAATGAGTGGCTGGAGCAAGATGACCGTGTCCAGTGATCCCAATCGCATCGACTAACCCTTCTTCTTTGGCTTCTATGGCAGCTTCCAAAGCCCCACCTTTTTTTGTACACTTATCTAAATCTTCAAGATTACAAACAGCATGGAGCTGAATCAAATCAAGTTTCTCAACCTGTAAACGTTTTAAAGAATTAAGAATTTCGGCTTTCGCTTTCTCTTTTGAGCGTTCCCCCGTTTTAGTCGCCAAAAAAATTTGATCTCTAACTTTTGGCATCCATGGTCCCATTCTAAGTTCTGCTTCTCCGTAACTTGCGGCCGTATCAAAATGGTTCACTCCGTTTTTCAAGGCAAGTGAAATGGATTCATCCGCTTCTTCTTGTGTGACCGCTCCCAATGATGCAGCACCAAACATAACAGCCGAACTCATATAACCCAAACGGCCCAAACGACGTTTTAACATACGATCGCTCCCTTTTTAAATGAATTAAACCTTCTTGCTATTATTATGAATATTACGATACCTTGAGTATACATTAATTGATCGCGCTTTTAAAATATAAGCTTAGGGTGTTAAGAACCTCTAGACTATTTAGCGGGTCACCAATGGAAAATGTTCGTTTTAGTTTGGTCTTAGCTTATCGTAATTAAAAGATAGGATACATAAAAAAGAGACATGAACGATTCCCGCACTTAAAATAATAGGATGCGTTCGCTTTTCCACTTAGAAAATCTTCATTGATAGGAGCTTCGTTCTTGACTAAGGGCATACATTTAGGATTATGATTATATTTAAGTAGGTTTTAAAAGTTTTAAAATAATTGTTAAAAAGGAGATCTGAATATGAAATCATTAACCGATACTTATAAGTTGTCCAATGGTGTGGAAATCCCATGCATTGGCTTTGGTACATGGCAGACGCCCAATGGTGATGTCGCAGTTTCTTCGGTACTCAGTGCCCTTCAAGCGGGCTATCGCCATATCGACACAGCTCAAGGGTACGGCAATGAGGAAAGTGTGGGAGATGCTGTAAAGAAAAGCGGAATGGATCGCAAAGAGATTTTCATTACTTCGAAGCTAACCAATAGTGAACACGGTTATCAAAAGACTCTTGATGCCTTTGAAGTAACGATGAAAAAGCTAGATATGGATTACATAGATCTATTCCTCATCCACTGGCCAAATCCGATTGCGTTCCGCGATCATTGGCAAGAAGCGAACGCAGAGACATGGAGGGCTTTTGAGGAATTGTACAACGCGGGGCGCATCCGCAGCATCGGCATTAGTAATTTCCACGCGCATCATATCGAAGAATTAATGAAAACCGCGACAATTGCTCCAATGGTGAACCAAATCAGGTTGTGCCCTGGGGACACGCAGGACGAAGTCGTCGATTACAGCCGTTCCCGTAATATGCTGCTAGAAGCGTACAGTCCGCTTGGTGTTGGTAAAATATTTGAAGTGCCGGAAATGAGGGCGTTAGCTGAGAAATACGGGAAATCCATCGCGCAGATTTGCATACGGTGGAGTTTACAACGTGGTTACCTACCCCTGCCGAAGTCGGTCACACCTGCCCGCATTAAGGAGAATGCAGAAGTGTTCGATTTTGAGTTGTCAACGGAGGACGTGCAGCTGATCGCCGATCTAAAAGGCGTCGTCGGCTATTCAGCCGACCCAGATCAAACAACATTCTAATTGATCTTAACGTTTATGAAAATAACCAAGAGGGCCTATTCCTCTTGGTTATTTTTGTTTTATTTTCCTGTTTCCGCGAAACGCTTGATTCGTTCACCGATTTCATCACGTACACTTTGAAAAACAGCCCATTTTTCTTCTTCAGACCCTTCTGCTTTGGCTGGGTCAGTAAATCCCCAATGATCCCGTTTCACATGTGGCGGTGTCATCGGACATTTATCCGCAGCATCTCCACATAAAGTTACCACAAAAGTGGCGTTATTCAAGATCTCTGGATCAATAATTTCCGATTTTTGATTGGAAATATCAATACTAACTTCCTGCATGGCTTTTACGGCCTTAGGATTTAGGCCATGCGCCTCAATACCTGCACTTTTAACGTCCCATTCCTCACCGAGTAACTTTTTCCCCCACCCCTCAGCCATTTGGCTTCGGCATGAATTACCTGTACATAGAAAATAAATCGTTTTTTTAGTCATGAACTCTTTCTCCTTTAATATGGTGGTTTAGGCAAATAATAGCCTGATATAGAGACCTAATAAGGTAAAGAATAAAATAGGAATGGTTAAAACAATCCCTGTTTTAAAATAAGTTCCCCATGAAATCGTGACCCCTTTTTGCTTGAGGACATGGAGCCATAATAGCGTCGCAAGTGATCCGATTGGCGTGATCTTTGGTCCTAAGTCTGAACCAATAACGTTTGCAAAAATTAAGCCTTCTTTCACAGCGTGACTCGCCGTCGTACCATGAATCGCTAAAGCATCAATCATCACCGTTGGCATGTTGTTCATAATCGATGACAAAATGGCTGCCACAAACCCCATAACCATTGTTCCGGCAAACAACCCTTGGTTCGCACTCGCTTGGATTAAATGCCCAAGTACCGACGTTAAACCAACATTTCTTAATCCATAAACGACGACGTACATGCCAATTGAGAAAAAGACAATGGCCCAAGGTGCGCCTTTTAGCACGGTTTTCGTATGAACAGCTGGGCTTCTTCTAGCCATTAGCAGGAAGAAAACAGCTACAATAAGCGCAATAATTGAAACAGGGATATGAACAAATTGACTAATAAAATAGCCCAATAGTAAGACCGCTAAGACAATCCAGGAAAGACGAAACATTTTGATGTCCTTAATAGCTTGAGCAGGTTCTTTTAAATTATTTAAATCATAGTGCTTCGGAATGTTTCGTTTAAAGTAAAGGTATAAAACCAAAATACTGCCAACAATTGAAAACAAGTCAGGTAGTATCATTTTTGACACATATTGAACAAACCCAATCCCAAAGTAATCTGCCGAAACAATATTAACTAGGTTACTGACGACGAGTGGTAGAGAGGTCGTATCCGCAATAAAACCGCTCGCAATGATAAACGGAAAAATCATTTTCTCTTCAAATTTGAGGTTCCTCACCATGGCTAGAACGATTGGTGTTAGAATTAGAGCTGCTCCATCATTCGCAAAGAACGCGGCGACAATCGCACCTAGTATCGTCACATAGATGTACATTCTAACCCCGTTCCCTTTTGCTGCTTTTGCCATGTGCAGTGCTGCCCATTCAAAAAATCCTATCTCATCTAGTATGAGTGAAATCATGATAATGGCAATAAACGTAAAGGTGGCATCCCAAACAATTTTAGTCACTTCAATGACATCATGGAAATGAACAACTCCAACCAAAAGAGCGAGCACCGCTCCGCCACACGCTGACCAGCCAATTGATAGGTTCTTTGGTTGCCAAATCACCAAAACTAACGTTAAAACAAAAATGACGATGGCTAAACTCATAGTGATCACTTCATATCCCCCTAATCACAACATTTAATTCGAAGACCCTTGGCTTCTAACTCAATTAATTTTTCTCGTTGGTCTGGAAGATGCTGCAAAAGGGTTTGAATCATTAAGTAAGCCTCATGTTCCGTATTTAAAGAATAAAAGATCCATTGACCACTTCTTTTTTCCTTAACTAGGCCAACATCGCGCAATTTTCTTAAATGCTGGCTAATAGCGGGTTGACTCATATTAAAGATCTCAACAAATTCACACACACAACACTCATTATTTGGATTCATTAAAGCAACCATAGACAGCCTTGTTTTATCACCTAGTAATTTTAATATGTGAGTTGTTTTGTCTAGATCAAGAACCGTTTTATCCATAAATGACCTCCTTAAGAACAATATAATTATATGCTTATATTATAACAAAGAATATTAATGTCAATGGTAAGTTTTCGTCATTCAAAATCCCCACCCGAATGAATGCGATCCACACTTCCGAAAGAAGCAATAGAACCGTCCCCACGCTTCTATATGACAAATGTCATATTCACTCCCTGACAATTATGTCTATTCTTAAGCATTGGATTTCTTTAGTATTGAGGTAAGAAGAAAAAGAGCCAAATTATTAGGAGGCAGACATGAGTAAACAACAAATTAAGGTACTAAGAAAAAGTGTCTCACCTTACGCGACCCCAACTACAAAATTAAGTATTCAACAACTCTTAAATACACTGATACCGTTTTTGGGCCTATGGTTTCTCGCTTATGAAAGCTTAAACGTGTCCGTTTGGTTAACGATCGCGCTTGCGGTTTGTGCGTCAGGTTTTGTCATTCGCATATTCATTATCTTTCATGACTGTGCCCATTTAGCTTTCTTCAAGAATAATAAATTAAATCGAATAGTGGGAACACTAACTGGCATCATCACCTTATTTCCTTACGAACTATGGAAATACGAACATTCGATCCACCACGCGACAAGCAGTAACTTAGATAAAAGAGGAACTGGTGATGTCTGGGTTATGACGGTCCAAGAATATATTGAGGCCAATTTTTGGAAACGCCTCACCTACCGTTTATACCGCAACCCGTTTATTCTCTTTGGTTTAGGACCTATTTTTCTCTACATTGTTAAGAATCGTTTTAATCGAAGAGGCGCACGTCGAAAAGAGCGGATCAATACTTACTTGACGAATGTGGCCATTTTAGCCCTGTACACTTTATTAATATGGGCAGTTGGTTGGGAAGCCTTTTTAATCATACAAGTTCCAATTCTAATGATTGCAGGTTCACTTGGTATTTGGTTGTTTTACGTCCAACATCAATTTGAAGATTCCTACTATGAAAATGAAGAAGAATGGGATTTTGTGAAAGCCGCTGTAGATGGAAGTTCTTATTATAAGCTACCTGCTATTTTACAATGGGTTACAGGAAGTATTGGCTACCATCATGTCCACCATTTAATTCCAAGGGTTCCGAATTACAATCTCAAGTTGGCTCATGATGCGACTCCAGACTTACAACATGTGACTACTATTACTCTTAAAACAAGTTTACAATCACTCCACTTCAGGTTATATGATGAAACCAATAAAACCTTTGTGAATTTCAAGTCCATCAAGCCTCTCTTGGCTCAACCAAAAAAGGAGCTCACTGTCCGTTCATTCAAAGTGGATCCTGTCAAAGAGTAATACAAAACGCCCTTCAAACGAGTCACTTGAAGGGTTTCTTTATGAGACTAGTGGGAATTATGACCATAAGCGTATAATAAGGCTAGAATAAAAAAAGGAGACTTCTATGAGAAATTGGTTTCATATCATACCAAAGAACACCTGGCTAAACATTTACGTTTGGATCATTTTTTGTCTACTCCCCTTTTATTTTATTATGAGATCCTTGTCGATCCTTGATATTAGTTTTGGGGTCCTTCTCATCCTTTTGTTTTATATCGCCAACCGACTATCTTTTAATTCAAAAACTGGATTTGTCTATTTATGGGTGAGTATTCAAATCGTCATCAATCTATTCATGACCCTTTATTTTAGTTACGTCTATTTCGGCTTATTTTTAGCTTTCCTTATAGGTAAAATTGAACGTAGAGGTGGCTTTCTTTCTCTTTATATCGTTCATCTCGTAACGACCATCGCAGCCGTTACTGTGGGGTTTTTCACCGAAACCAATCTCTTTACCGGCCAGTTACCTTTTGTCATAATTAGTGTCATCGGCATTATTCTTTTACCTTTCAATATGTATAACCGCGACAAACAGGTCAAGCTTGAGGGTCAACTTGAACATGCCAATAAAAAACTCTCCCAACTCATTATAATGGAAGAACGTCAACGAATTGCACGAGATTTGCACGATACGCTTGGACAAAAACTTTCATTAATCGGATTAAAAAGTGATTTAGCGAAGAAGTTAATCGATGTCAAACCTGAATCGGCAAAAATTGAATTAAGTGATATCAATCATACGGCAAGGATGGCTTTAAAAGAAGTGCGTGAAATGGTAGCCGATATGAGAGCCATAAAATTAAACGACGAAATAGGTAAAATTAAACAGATTTTGGGTGTTGCCAATATTGACGTCGTAATCGAAGGTCCGACGGATTTAAAAAACACGCCTCCTTTTGTTGAAAATGTTTTGACCATGTGTCTAAAAGAAGCGGTTACCAACATTGTGAAACATAGTCAAGCCACCTTATGCCATATCAAAATCTTGGAATCGGATAATGAAATTAAAATTCAGATTCAAGATAATGGGGTAGGTTTAACAAAGGAAAATAAAACCCATAATGGCCATGGCATTATCGGAATGAAAGAACGCTTAGAATTTGTTAATGGTACCTTAGAAATGAAGTCTTTAGATGGAACCCTATTGATCATACAAATCCCGAATGTCATTCAGTATACAAAGAAAGGAAATTCGCTATGATTCGTATTGTCATCGCCGAGGATCAACGTCTGTTACTCGGAGCGTTAAGCTCCCTTCTCAACTTAGAAGAGGACATGGAGGTGGTCGGTAAGGCCCATAACGGTGAAGAAGCCTTAAATCTAATTAACAGTTGTCAACCCGATGTATGTATTATGGATATTGAAATGCCCTTAATGAGCGGATTAGATGTCGCAGAAACATTAAAAGGTTCAACGTGTAAGTTTATTATTTTAACTACGTTTGCAAGACCGGGTTACTTTGAACGGGCCCGCGAAGCGGGCGTAAGTGGTTACCTCTTAAAGGATAGTCCAAGTGAAGACCTTGCCCGTTCGATCCGAACTATTATGGAAGGTCGACGCGTCTATGCCCCAGAACTTATTGATATGGCCTACGAACAGTCTGAAAGTCCATTAACGAAACGCGAAGAGGAAGTGATTAAACTTATTGCGAATGGAAAAAGCACCAAAGAGATCGCGGGCGAACTTTTTATCACCAACGGTACGGTACGTAATTATATTTCAGTGATCCTCGATAAATTAAATGTGACGAACCGAATTGAAGCCGTTACACGTTTTAGGGAAAAGGGTTGGTTTAAATAGATGAGGATCATTTGATCTCCATAACTTTGGGGAAAAATGATCCTCATCCCTTTTCCGTTCTAAGCTCATTCAAAGATTAACTTCTAGATCGTGAATGGTCTCACATAGTATGAAATAAAGTGACGTGATCATTGAATGAGGAGGTTTTTTTATGAATCATCATGGTAAATGGAAACAGCCCCACTCTATTCCTAAAGTCCCTTTGCCATCTAACAACACCCATAATTGGACGCCTCCAACACATCCAGCCTTGTCATTTCAGCCACCCAACCTCCCACAATTCAGTCCTAAAGAAGCCCTAAAATCAGGAACTTTATGGAAACCCCTATATGACCCGTATTTTACTCCTCGTGATCGTGAAAAAAGCGGCGCCATGGCTCGGTCATTTCACCACGCATCGGAGGAACCATTAGATGAAAATTTGCAGATCTCGCCTCCATCAACTGTCCATAGAGACACGGCTTTACCACCTATGATTTTGCCTGACCAAGGGCAGTCCTCTGAAAAGGCTTACGAAACCGTACATCGTGACTTGGCATTAGACGGCAATCCCCTACTTAATCTTGCCACATTCGTCACAACTTGGATGGATCCTTATGCGGATCGTTTATATGCCGAATCCTACAACAAGAACTTAATAGACAAAAGAGCCTTTTGAAATCTTCACACACGGCTCGCATCTTCCTGTTGTGACATGGAAATTAAAAGACGCGTATACCTCCAATTGGACACTTAAAGACTTAGCTCGACAGCTATGGACCTTTGGCTGGCAAGTGCCCGCATATCCTCTTCCGGAAAAAATGGAAGACATTATGATCATGCGCGTTGTTGTTCGTCATGGATTTTCCATGGATCTGGCTCACTATTTTATGAAAAATCTCAAACAGGCTCTCGACTATTTGGATTCTTTGGATGCACCATTACCTCGAGATCCAAAAAAAGACATAGGTTTTCATCATGAAGCAAAAGGTCCAACCCATCCAAGTATCTAGTGACTATAGAAAAGTCAATTATTCAGGAGTGCTATATAGTAAAACGCACCTTTTGAAAAGGACTTTTTACACAACGAGTTGGCATTCCTTTTTTAAAAAAAGAGGCCTTATTGAAGTGGACCCCTTAGATCGCTTGACTTCTCTTTCATCTTGATCGCTTTTCATGTTGGATCATCTGGAGACTTTCGTACAATTCTTGGATTTCTTCATTAACCCCGGGATACCCCACAATCGTAGGAATCGTTAAGTTGGATTTAGGTTGATCGATCCCTTCATACAGGGTTTCAAAAACCGATTGAACGTCTTTAATTTGTTGGTCGTTTTTTGGAGCAGCCCATCTAGTGCTTGAGGTTGCTCCAATTAAGGAACCTAATCTTTGCATGGCAATGACCGATGACCAATAGGAATCCACCCATCGGGATTTTCGAATCTCATTGAGTGCACCGTCGTACGTATTCCTTAGCACAACGAGCATATTAAGGAGTTGTGTTCTTTTTTTGACTATTGACGTTTCACTTATACTCTCTTCGCGCATGAGGTCCTGAAGTAATTCACCAGAAAATTTTATAACAAGCTTCATGACCATTGGCAGTCTAGTTGAAGCGGACTTGTGCCAAAGAAATAATCCAGCTAATAGTGCAACGGCTGTCCCTAGTATCGTATCCACAAGTCTGGCCCCTATTAAGGTTGGGATTGGTAAACGGAGACCGCTAAAGTGCGTAATAATCAGGGCCATTGGTGTGATAAAGGTAACTGCCACTGTGTAATTTCTGACGATAAACAATTCAATGATAAATTGCAAGGTCATAACCACTAGCACTAATTCCCAAGCATTCACATGAAGCGATAGGATCAATCCGCCAATTAAAATTCCTACCGCTGTCCCAACAGACCGTTGCAACGTTCGATTCACGATCGCCCAAACCGTTGCCCCTTGTAATGCTGAAGCGCAGGCAAGAGTCACCCAATAAGGACGCTCATTTCCAAAAAAAATCGATAAAAGTGATGCAACTAGAACCGCGATTCCGATCCTAAGCGCTCCAGGAAGCACAGCAGATGGATTAGAAAAAGAACTTCTGAACACCCGCCACACACTTTGGTCTGAGGACCGGATCAGTAAAGGTGAAATTGGAATTTTATTATTGAGAATGTGAGAGGCTATGAGCACTTCATCTTTTAAATGAATAAGAATTGGATCCAGATCCGCAAACGTATCGAGCTTTTTGGGAATAGCCGCCTCTGACTGCTTGAGTGCTCGTGCCACCTCTTGGACTGCATCAACCAGTACCTGATTGATCGGATCCTTTGATTGGACTTCTGCTTCAATGACGGCCAGAAAAAGATCATTGGCTTTTTCAACGAGGTTCAGTAAATAAGCAGACTTGTTGGTTTTGGGATCTTTTTTAGAGGCCCCTTTAAGTAAAGGCTTTTCCGCCAATTTTAATGATAAAAGTAAGTTGTGCTTTTCTTGGTCGCTCTCTGCCGTTCCAATCGATGCCATGAAACGAGCTAGATCTTGATAGACCTCGATGACGAGTGAAGTTTCTTGATTATAAGCGTTCCATAACCACCCACACATGGCAATGAGCCAAGCCATGACACCACCAACCAGTGCCATCCCCATTCTAAACGGGATGAGCGATGGATCAAATGGAATAATGGTGCCGACCGCGCACACTAGTATAAAAAAGTAACTGCCTGGTGGTGGCATTTTAAAAGCATTGCTAAAATAGGTAGACAATGTACTGACACTCACAAAGGCGAGTGTCATCATGAGGGGCGAAGCCGACGTGGCAAGTCCCACTCCAAATGAGAGCACCATCCCAATGAGGACAAAAAACAATTTCCTTGCTCGTTCGGCGTAGGTCTCATTATGTACATAGAGGGCGGTAAACCCTCCCATGCTCGCAAGCAACGCCCATTCCATATGGTTAAATAAGGCCCCAATCATAAATGGTATCCCTATAGTAATGGACGCACTGATGGCTTTACCCCAAGGGGCTCTTGGTCCTCTATTCCAGTGAAACGCCCCTTTAAAACCTAAGGGACTTGGTGGATTAGGGATGGGCGAGCGTTTATACCCCTCATTATTACTCAATGGTGACACCTTCTTCTATGATGATCTTTAAAATTACTAAACGGGTTAAAAAGGAACCACCGTGATCATGTGACCACAGTGGATAGTTTGATGCTATTATAATAGAGCTATTCAAAGTCGAAATGGTTTCAATAACTCGTAAATGCTACGTGTGTTCATATTTTATAATTGTGGACTCGACAATCCGCAATTAGCTTGTTTAATGCTCTCGCTCGGGTGTTGCGTCCACCACGATCCGCTATTCCCTTCAAATCGATCTCAATTATTAGGAAAAATGCCAATTAGCGGATCCAGATGTCCCTTCTCTTTCGCAAACTAGTCTGATCAGGACGATAAAGGATCCTCGTGGCCCCTTTTCTAATTTGTGGACTCGACAATCCTCTATTTGCTTGTGCCACGCTCTCACTCGGGTGTTACGTCCACCACGATCCGCTATTCCCTTCAAATCGATCTCAATTATTAGGAAAAATGCCAATTAGCGGATCCAGATGTCCCTTTTCTTTCGCAAACCAGTCTGATCAGGACGATAAAGGATCCTCGTGGCCCCTTTTTTAATTTGTGGACTCGACAATCCTCTATTTGCTTGTGCCACGCTTTCGCTCGGGTGTTGCGTCCACCACGATCCGCTATTCCCTTCAAATCGATCTCGATTATTAGGAAAAATGCCAATTAGCGGATCCAGATGTCCCTTTTCTTTCGCAAACCAGTCTGATCAGGACGATAAAGGATCCTCGTGGCCCCTTTTTTAATTTGTGGACTCGACAATCCTCTATTTGTTCGATTCAGGGACGCTAACCTCATTCCTTGCTCTACCGTTTGAAACAGCCCCTATACATTCTACAGGAAATTCAGTTCGTCATTGATGCTGAGCCGTAACAGCTACTTTTAAGGTATTAACTGTAAAAAATGATGGATAAGTGTTTTAGATAATGTTAATTTTTTGCCCTGGGAAAATATAGGGAGAAGATAGGTTGTTGGCTTTCATCAATTTTTTAGTATTGGTGTCATTCAAGAGGGCAATATCCCATAAGGTATCCCCTTTTTTCACCGTATACGAAAGTGTTTTCGGAGCTTTGACCGACGCCATTTTCACTTGGCTGTCTGTTGATGGTACACGTGTTTGACTTGTTTTTAGCTTTTGACCCGGGTAAATGATATAAGATGTCAGATGATTAAGAGACATCAAATTGGATAAAGAAACGCCTTCTGTATGCGCAATCGCGGATAGCGTGTCCCCTTTTTTCACCGTATAAGTTGTCGTCGTAGCGGTTGTTTGGGTTGACAATATGGTTGCCGGTGCAGATGGGGCTGAACTCTTTTGGGCGACTGGTGTTGGTTTGGCCGATGACGTTGAATTTCTAAGTGATAACGAGTGACCCGGGAAAATTAAATCACTTCCCAGTTGATTAAGCGATTTTAATTGAGCAACAGTCAGGTTAAATTTCTGACCTATTTTTGACAACGTATCACCAGAAACAACCGTGTATGTAGATGGTGATACGTTTTGTGTTGGGACGGGCTGGACGGCTGCTTTAGAAGTCGAACTCTTAGTGGTTTGAGTTGTCGTTACCGTTTGAAGACGAACCTTTATTTGTTCACCCGGAAAAATGATGTCCGCGGTCAATTTATTTATCGTTTTGAGCTCAGCCACTGAAATGCCATATTTTTGACTAATTAACCAAAGCGAATCACCCGATTGAACCGTATGAACGGCCGAACTCGACACATTGGAGGATGGATTGGAAGTCGTTGTGGGTGTGGCATTTGGAATCGGTGTGACCTGAGTTGTTGGATTTGCAGATTGGACGATTTGCTCAAGAGAGATCGGTGTATTTAGGACTCGTCTTGCTGTCACATAACGCGACGTCCAATAAGAGCTGTTCATATTGGTGATTTTAACACCTGAGAGAATGGCATTTAGCATTTGGTTGTTCCCTATATAAATCCCCACATGATCAATAACGCCATTAAAACTCGTATCAAAGAAGACAAGATCCCCAACTTGTAAGTCGGCTTTTTGAACTGCAGTCCCGACTTTTGCTTGATCAGCTGCTACTCTTGGAAGAATTATGCCATTTTGCTTAAAAACAGTCGCAGTAAAAGAAGAGCAGTCAAATTCGTTAAGGTTCCCGACCAAGGCACCATAGACATACGGCTTACCTATGTATTGTTCTCCCGTTTGAACAATATCGGTCGAACTTGCAGCCAACGCGCTAGAATGGGCTGTTAAAACGATTCCCCCTGCCAGAACAATCGGCGCAATAGCAAATTTCTTCATTAGGATGAAACCTCCCTTTTTTACAAGCAACAGAATGTTCAGTAGTAGAGTGCTAGAATTGTAGAAAGGACAGACTAAGACTTATAAGAAATTTACCATATTTTGCAGAATAAAGGGAGTTTTTTAATGAAAATGTCAAAACTTAATAAAGAACGTTTCGATTTTTCATTAAATAAAAAGAAGCCCAGTTAATCACATATTAATCCGGATTAACTGGGCTTTATATAGGCCAATGCTTTTCGATAATCCGCGTCTGTGTCGACATCAAAAAAGAGCTTTGGATCCTCACCTCTAATAAAATGGCCTCTATGTCTATTATTAATAAAGACGCTTCTCGCTCCCTGATCGCCATTTAATTGGAGCAAGTGAGAAAAGAAATGCTGTGAAAAAATAGCTGGCGGACATGGATGGTCATTAAACAAAGAAGCCACAAACTCTGCGTCGCCTTTTTCAAACTCATCGATTAAACGATTCATCCACTCTAACGTGACAAAAGGCTGATCGGCAAGTACAATCATGACGGCCCGGGCACCATCACAGACGGCTTGCTCCACCCCTATTTTGATCGATTCGGACTGACCTTTTGCTGAATGGGCAACACTCAGTATATGATCACAGTCAATTTGGGAAGTGACCCATTTAGATCTACCTTCCATTGGACACAGAACATAGATCGACTCTAACCGGGATTGACACGCGGCCGCCAAGGCTTTCTTTCCCAATGCCTCTTCTTCTAATGGGAGAAAGAGTTTATTCCGATCCTCTCCCATTCGTCGACTATTGCCTGCAGCAAGATAAAGCCCTATGATTCCTTTATTCTTGATAATGCCTCACCCCTGCTTCTTATCCTGATTGAGAACGGCATGAACCGCCTCTTTAATTTCCTGATAACTAGTACAGCGGCAAATGTTCGACTCGAGCCAATTTTGAATATCTGCTTCAGTGGCATCTGGACGTGACGTAACTAAAGCATGGGCATTTATGATAAATCCTGAAGTGCAATACCCGCACTGAAAACCCCAGTTTTCAACAAACGCCTTCTGGATTGGGACACCATTCAACCCTTCAATGGAAGTGATGTCATAATCGGTTGCTTCAATCGCAAGCATGAGACAAGACTTCATGGGCTCGCCGTCGACTAAGACCGTACAAGCGCCGCAGTCACCATTCAAACAACCAGGTTTAGCCCCGGTGAGATCAAGCTCCGTTCGCAAAACATCCAACAGTGTTTGAACAGGTCTGGCCAACACGACATGTTTCTCTTGGTTCACATTTAAGGTCATAGCATATTTATAAACGGCCAATTATAGTCCCTCCCAAGCTGAAAAACACTCAAACACGAGCTGTTTTAATTTAAATAGTCGATACTCCGACGATCCTTCAATATCCGTTAAAATATCTTGAGGTAAAGCGCGTCGAGCCTCCAACCAACGTTCTTCCAAACTTTTAGATGGATCATTTAATAGGGGTTCAAGTTGAAACGCACGAAACGGGTAAGGGGTTAGACCACTGATTGCAAGTCGAATCGCCCCTTCTATTTTAAGGGCCGCAAGCGTCACAAGTGGATAGCCAACATTCCCTTGTTTCCTCACTTTTTTACTATAGAAAGGCAGCGAGGTAATCGATTTATCTAGAATAAATTGAACGAGACATTCACTAGTCTCAAGTTTCATCTCCTTTTTAAAAACATGATGAATCGACGCCCTTCTTAATCCGGTTGGACCAGCTAATACGAGCTCGCAATCAGATAATAAAAAAGGTAGCACCGCCTCACGGTAAAAAATTGCCCCGCAAACATTTCCCCCAATGGTGATTTTATTTCGTGCAGTGCGGTCGGCCACTTCATTCGCTGTGACACTTAGTAATGGGAACAGGTCTGATTCGATGCAACGAGTCAACGTCTGGGATGCACCAATGACGAGGTGGTGATGCTTTCTATCTAAAATCTGTGTTTCAGGGATGTGCTTAAGATCAATCACGGCATCTGTGTATACTTGTTTAATCCGACCCAAAGTGATGATTTCGGTTCCACCTGAATAATACATTGGTTGTTTTCCCTTGTTGCGCAAAGAATCATGTAGTTGAACCGCTTCCTGCAACGAATTGGGTTTATAATAATCAAAATCAAATGGAATCATTTGGAATCCCTCATTCGTATTCGCCATATGGATTCAGGAACAAGTGGAAGATGAGTCAGTTCAACTTGAGCGGCTAATGAGAGAGCATTTGCTAAAGCAGCTGGCATTCCAATTACGCCATGTTCGCCAATTCCTCTTGCCCCAAAAGCCGACTCTTCATCTGGGGTCTCTTCAAACTCAACTGAATAGTCCGGTTGTTCTCCATATCGAAAGAGTCGGTAAGTTCGAAGTTGTGGATTAAGGACGAGTCCTTGACTATTGTAGATAAACCCTTCTGAACTCGCGAAACTTAACCCCATCGACATTCCGCCCATGACTTGTGCGAGTGCCCCTTTATAATTTAATACTTTACCTGCATCGATCACTGTCGCGGCCTTAAGTAGCTTATAACTTCCATCACGAAGGTCTAATTCGACTTCCACAGCTTGTGCACCGACTGTCCACTGTGGACCTGGGGTTCCTTTTCCAGTTTCTTTTTCTAACGTCGTTAAATGTTTTAATATGTAGTTCCCGCGACCAATGACCTGCCCACCGATGGCATTTCCATTTGGAAACGTGTAGCCATACGCAATGTCCTTGATGGGGACAGATAAGGTTGGATGACCTTTTACAAAAATATGCCCTGATTCAAGTTCAAGATCACTTTTTTCGACTCTTAACACAAATTGAGCGATCTCAAACAACTGATCAATGGCGTCATCGGCTGCTTTAAGTACCGCCCTTCCAGCCATATGTGTGGCTTCACTGGCTACCGTTTTCCAATGCTCAGGGCTTAAATCAGTCACAACTTCCATATGGACATGAACCTGACTTGTATCCATTTTTAACCGTTCAGCTAACATTTGGGCAAGTACCGTTTTGGTCCCCGTTCCAATCTCAACGACCCCACAATTCAAATTCACAGTTCCATCTTGATTAAAAAGGATGACCGCACCTGATGGCGCATTCGTCTCGATATTGGAGGTTTTCCAAAAACAACCTAATCCTTTAGCCCTTACGGTGTAGGCATTGACCTGTTTGATTTGCCCATCTTGATCCCAGCGAATCATCTCTCTTAACCGTTGCATACATTTCTGGAAATTCCCAATGTTGCTTCTGGTAAGTAGTGCTTCAGTAGGTGTGGTTTGACCGGGATGAATGGCATTCTTAACTCTTAACTCCAAAGGATCAAGATTCAATTTCTTGGCGAGTTGGTCCATCGCTCGTTCAACGGCAAAGGTCAATTCGGTGTGACTAAAGCCTCGAAAAGCCGTGGCATACGTATGGTTAGTGTACATGCAAAAGGAATCACACCAGACATTAGGCACAAAATAAGGGCCCGTGCAATCAATAGCGGCTGCATTGGCCATGTCTACCGCTTTATCCGCGTACGCCCCTCCATCCCATAAAAAGACAATTTTGGCTGCTTTAAGCATCCCATCTTGTGTTGCGCCGAGCGTAACTTTGGCATCTAAACCAATATGACAAGGGGATGTAATAAGGTCGTGTTCGCGTGTATTGACTAGTTTGACTAATCGGCCGTCTACCGCTTTTGAAGCCAGATAAGTCAAAATCTCCAGTTGAATCGGTGCTTTTCCACCAAATGCTCCGCCTACTAGAGGCGTATGAACGACAATATTTTGTACGGGGATCTTAAAATAATTACTGATTAATTTTTTAACCCTAAAAGGGGACTGAGTAGAAGAATGGATGATCACTTGACCATCAGGCTTTATTTCTGTGGTTGAGACTCTTGTTTCCATTGCGGCGTGGTCAGATGGAGAAAAACTTATGGTGGACTCGAGCACAACGTCACTATCCTGCCAACCTCTGTCCAGATCTCCTTTTCGGATTTTGACATGATTGGCAATATTTGTACCAGGAAAGGGATAAGTTGTGGCATCTTTTTCGTAATCACCTAGGTGTTCATGTACTAATGGTGCGTTTCTTTGATAGGCTTGTGTCGGTGAATTGACAACAGGTAGCGGTTCATAGGAAACTCGGATCAGGCTCGCCGCCTTAGCTGCAAGGTAATCCTCATCTGCAACGACAAGTGCAACCACCTCACCATGGTATCTCACTTTATCTATAGCGATTGGGGCCCGGTCTTTAATCCCTTCACCCGTTAAAATCGGAACCTCTTTTCCGGTTAGAATTGCCCGAATCCCAGACACTTTTACAGCTCGAGATGTGTCAATGCTTTTGATAAGAGCATGAGCATAGGTGCTTACGACTAATCGTACAACGAGGGTTTTTCGATCGATTTGATCATTCGTGTATTCCGCACGACCTGACACTTTATCGTAGGATTCTTTCTTTGGCACACTTTTACCAATTTCACTCATAGAGATCCCTTCCTTTTGTCCTCTCCATTTAAATACAAACTCACAGGAAAGATCACTCTATTTTATTAGTCAAAAAGGGAGGTTATGACTGACTGAAGAGATAACAGGAGTATACGATGTGATTAGATACGGAGGCATTTTTTAACCGTTAAAATTTCCTTAAAAAGTAAACGGTTAAAATTCTAATTCCATTTTAAATAACTGCACCATTTTTTCCCATAATTGCTTATTTTGATTCTGGTTCGCCCCACTTTCCTCTTTGACCATAAATAGACGTAGTAAAACTGAATATTCTTCACACATTAGATGAAAACTATTAATTTTTTTATGAAGTACCGCAATATCAGCTCGTTTGCCCCATAAAAATGGTGTGAGCACACTATTTCTTTCTGTGGTCTCAACTTCTTCTTTCGTTTGATGAACGGTTTCAAGGATCGCTTCATTTTTTTTCAACAACTGCATTCCCATTTGACTTGTGCAACCTTCTTCAAACCATTTCTCTATAGCTTGAAAGAGTTCTAATACCTAGATTCTTTGCCATCTATTAGACTCCTTTGCAAAAAAGGGTGTCCTTCATCCCCAAACTCTAAACGATATGGATCTTACAACTCTCGAAAAACAACCTAACCTTTTTATTATTTTTTAATATACACTTTTTTTCAAATTCTATTTATAAACAATTAGGCGACATATTTTTTCTTACTTAGCCAAAACTACCTGTTAAGAATGGAAAGGAGAGATGAAAATGGGTCGTGGTAAACGTTTTAACCACAAAAGAAAAGGCCACCCTGGAGAATTTCCGAAGCATACGATCACTGAAGGAAAAGATCCAACTGAGACTGGCAGACAAGTGGCTGATTTTGCAACCTATGAGGCTTATAAAAATGAAGATGAACGCGAAACCGATTAACGTATCTTGACCTAATAAGCGATGGAGTCCAATTATAGCTTTCATTAGTTGGGCTCCTTTTTTATGCTTCTCTCCGTTGTTTCTTTAAAAATAGCTATACAATTATCAAATATTAGTTGTTATACTATTTTATATACTGTTAACTATTATCAATCTCATAGAGGGAGAACCTATATATGTTGCCTTTTGAGCGCCAAGAAAAAATCAGATCGCTTATCCAGTCTAATAAAAATATAAAAATCTCAGAACTCAGTCAAAAACTTGGCGTGTCGGAAATGACGATTCATCGTGATCTTAAACCATTAATCGATGAAGGTTTAATTATAAAAACATTTGGTGGCATAACGCTCGCGCAAAAAGCCCACATTCCATCAGAAAATGGGAATGATTGTGTTTATTGTAAACGTTCCCTTAACGAAGCTTTATCTTATCGCTTAATTCTGGACACTAATAAGGTAGAAGTCGCTTGTTGTGCGCATTGCGGGCTGCTTCGTTATCAACAAATAAAAGAACACGTTTTACAAGCTATATGCTATGACTTTTTAAGACGAACGACGATCAGTGCGCCACTAGGTTGGTATGTCATGGATACGTCTTTAAATGTCGGTTGCTGCCAACCTCAAGTGCTCCCCTTTGAGTATAAAGAACATGCTGAAAAGTTTGCGAAGGGCTTTGGAGGATCTGTCTTCTCATTTGAAGAAACATTGGAAGCTTTGCCTAATAAAATGAATAAAGCAGCCTGCTGTAATACACCACATCATCACCAATAAGCAAGCCTTTTTAGAAGTGAAAAATCGGCTGACTCAAAAGGGTCTGACTTCCTTGATTACAGGAGTCAGACCCTTTCGTTTAGGTCATTTTTTTTATTTCAGAATTTAGTTTGTAAGAGACACATTCAAAATCTTGGCAACCGTTTTAAGATTATCACGGTTCACTTTAATCATTTGATTGATCTTGGCATTGTCTTTACTGGAGACGGCATCTTGTAACTCATCATATTTAGAGTGGATATTTTCTGCATAGGTCTCTCCTTTTTTATCTTTCAAAGGTTGGAGAATCTCTGCATGAAATACATTATGAAGCTTGTCTGCGAGCGTTTTGGCCGATTGATAATCGCCTTTCTTCATATCGTTTTCGATGGTTGTAAACCCATTTAATTCCTCTTCAAAAGCTTGGGATAATGAGCTTGAAGGGTTCATTTTCATCCCTTTCATTGATGAGCTTTGGTTAGAAGTTGTAGGATTTGCTGTAGACCCACAACCCGCTAAGCTCAAAGTTAGAACAAGTCCGCATATAAGCATTGTTAGTCTTTTAAACATGATTTCTTTTTCTCCTTCTTTTCTTTCTAAATAATTCAAACCACATCCAGATTCCTGAGAAACTCAACGCGATCATACAGATTGCCCCTAAGTCGGTTAACCATACGATTGAGAAAGACCCAATATTTCCCGAATGTAGCGCAAAAATGAATTCTTGAAGTTTTTGATCGGTTTTCGATGAGTAACCAATAAGAGCATGATGATTTAATAAGATCCCTGTTATAGACATAACTAATAGGATTAATGATCCAATTAATCCAGCGCTGCGATGTATGACCCTTAAAATTTTATACATAAGCTCCACTCACAATTTCAAATTTTTTTCATTTCTTGGCTGACACTCAACCCCTTTAATTGTAGTTCATTTATTCTAAAATTCAATTTGTATTTGTTACAAAGTGTGAAACTTTGAGTTACATTGTTAATCGATCACATAGGTCTTTGTTAAATTTTCAGCCTGAAGACCTCCACATTGTCGTCGGTCATCATTGGAGCAATAAAGCCATCCACACAAATAACTTTCTCTACACCAAAAAGACCGACACACTGCCGGTCTAGGTTTACTGTTATAGTCGAATAACATTTAAATTATAGCCTAACTGTCATGGAACTTTTCCTATTTCTTAATTGGCCTTTTTTTGTTGGTCAAGCTGTTCGAGGTTTAAGAATTCCATTTTAAGTAGACGGCGACGCATGGTCGTCCAAGATCCGATAAATAGTAAAGTCAATAAAAGGGTAATGGGATACACGCCTCCGACAGGAATCATCGTGCCCAACATGATTCCCATTAATCCGCCCATCGCCCCTGCTACTAAGCCATCAATAACTGCGATGTCATATAATGGTAAACTTATGCTGCCTGACACAAGAATTCCAATCATAAAACCCAATACATAAGCGAGACTTGGATGATGGGTGAACATGGCCCCCAAGACGGTGCAAATCGCCATCGTTGAAACCATCCCTAATGACATGGGTAGGGAATGAACCAATGTACTGTGTTGTTCCCTTAGTAGACCGAGACACTCTCTTTTTTTCCACAATACAAACACGATATTTGTGACCAAAACAACACATGCCACCAAAACAATGATCGCATACCATTCCGAAACCATTTGGTGACTCATCATGCCGTTCCCCATTAAATTCCCTCTCCTTTAATCAATGAATCTTAACAAAGTTGCGCGTTCCAAAACGTTAGTATATTTGCAAAATAATCTTACAAGCTATTGAAACCCCTTTAATTTTTATTTAAACTAAAGTTATAGTATGAGAAAAATTGTTAAGTTATAACATCATCCTCGGATTTTTAACTTGACCTATTTTTAACCGTGTAAGTTGCTGACGTCTACAAAAACTTCATCATTAAGTTTTTGAACAAACTCTAAAAAGCCACCTTAGGGAGTGAGAAACGTGTTAAAATGGATCAGAAGAGTTTTATCTATCATTGTCGCTGTGGCTATTATGTTTTATGTCACACCGAAACTACAAGCAGAAGCCTCTTACAATAAATATAAAAAGGACTTATTTATTTCAAGAATTTCTCCTATTACTCCACCTACTTTTACACTAACAGATCAAAATGGACGAACGGTTTCCTTATCTGATTTAAAAAATAAAAAAATCGTCATTCAACCTATGGACCCTAAGTGTACAGACATATGTCCGCTTGTTTCTAAGGAACTCATCGATGCCAATAAGCAATTAGGCTCTACAGCGAAAAATGTGATTTACATAGGGATTAACGTTAATGAATACCATAATAAAGTGAAAGATGTCAAAATGTTTTCGAACCAACATGGGTTATCAACTTTAAACAATTGGTATTTTCTAACCGGTTCTCCTGAATCGCTAAAAAAAGTATGGAAGGCCTATGGAATTGAAGTGATCCCAAGTAAAGATGGGGATGTACAGCACACTGAAGTTTTAATATTTGTAGACAATAAAGGAAAAGAAGAATACATGGGGCAACCGCAAAATGATCAAGCGAGTGTGAAAGAATGGTCAAATGCGATTAGTTTTATAGTCAAACGAATGGGCTAATTCCTATTGAAAGGCTATATATAAAGATTTAGGGGACAGCCTGCGCTGGCCCCTTTTTCAAATTCAAATTAAGGGGAACTACTTCTCAAATAAACGATTAATATATACGAAAAAAAGAACCGCAATAAGCAGTTCTTTTTGATGGGCCTGAGTGGACTCGAACCACCGACCTCACGCTTATCAGGCGTGCGCTCTAACCAGCTGAGCTACAGGCCCACTATTATTAAAATAGATGGAGCGGGTGATGGGAATCGAACCCACGACCAGAGCTTGGAAGGCTCTTGTTTTACCACTAAACTACACCCGCATAGTTAATATTTATAATGTAGTTGAAAGGTAGTCTTATTATGTCACAACTTAATAATGTGGTAGCGGAGGAGGGGATCGAACCCCCGACCTCACGGGTATGAACCGTACGCTCTAGCCAGCTGAGCTACTCCGCCATAATATATTAAGTTAAGCAATCGGGAAGACAGGATTTGAACCTGCGGCCCCTTGGTCCCAAACCAAGTGCTCTACCAAGCTGAGCTACTTCCCGTTATGTATGGCGCGCCCTGGAGAAGTCGAATCCCCAACCTCCTGATCCGTAGTCAGACGCTCTATCCAATTGAGCTAAGGGCGCATATAAAATTTGTATAATGCGGGTGAAGGGACTTGAACCCCCACGTCAAAGACACTAGATCCTAAATCTAGCGCGTCTGCCATTCCGCCACACCCGCAAAATAAAACTTGCTTCGTTTAAATTGATGAGCCATGGAGGATTCGAACCTCCGACCCTCTGATTAAAAGTCAGATGCTCTACCGACTGAGCTAATGGCTCATGCTACACTGTGCTATTCTATGGTGCCGGCCAGAGGACTTGAACCCCCAACCTACTGATTACAAGTCAGTTGCTCTACCAATTGAGCTAGGCCGGCTCTATAAGTTATGGGATTGAAATTAAAATGGCGGACCCGACCGGGATCGAACCGGCGATCTCCTGCGTGACAGGCAGGCATGTTAACCGCTACACCACGGGTCCATCTGTTTTATGAACTTATAATGCTATACTAGATTACATTTTATATAAAAGGAACAAAAAAGATATCAACGTAGTACGTTTTATAAATATTGGTTGCGGGGGCAGGATTTGAACCTACGACCTTCGGGTTATGAGCCCGACGAGCTACCAGACTGCTCCACCCCGCGATAATTAGAAATGCAATAAGTTTTTCTATTGAGTAAATGGTGGAGGATGACGGGATCGAACCGCCGACCCCCTGCTTGTAAGGCAGGTGCTCTCCCAGCTGAGCTAATCCTCCAAAAGATCAAATGAATTACTTTAGAACAATGGTGACCCCTACGGGATTCGAACCCGTGTTACCGCCGTGAAAGGGCGGTGTCTTAACCGCTTGACCAAGGGGCCAATCTTAAATTTGCCTGGCGGCGTTCTACTCTCACAGGGGGAAGCCCCCAATTACCATCGACGCTGAAGAGCTTAACGACCGTGTTCGGGATGGGTACGGGTGTGACCTCTTCGCCATAACCACCAGACAAGTATTCAATTGAAGGATATCCCTTCAAAACTAGAATGAAGTGAAAAAATTAGGTTAAGCCCTCGATCGATTAGTATCCGTCAGCTGCATATGTTACCATACTTCCACCTCGGACCTATCTACCTCATCATCTCTAAGGGATCTTACTGACTTAAAGT